>NZ_SHLD01000001.1:0-1211190 GCF_004217615.1 Micromonospora kangleipakensis
GCTTTACTTGTAGCGGTAGACGATGCGCCCGCGGGTCAGGTCGTACGGCGAGAGTTCGACGACGACCCGGTCCTCCGGCAGGATGCGGATGTAGTGCTGCCGCATCTTGCCGCTGATGTGAGCCAGCACCTTGTGACCGTTCGCGAGCTCACCCGGAACATGGCGTTCGGGCAGGGGCTCGATGACCCGACCCTCTGATCTCATGGCTCCGTCTTTTTTCGGCATGTCCTCCGCTGTCCTGACGTCGGTTACTCCGGACGGCCCACAACGTCTTACACGGGCTCCGACGAGAATCGCCGGGCCCGAGCCAGCCGCGGCTCCGACTCCCACCGAAGCGCAGGGTGGGCATGCCGGAGTGGACGCTGTGCGCCGATCTGAAAGTGTACGCCCGCCTGCGGGCCGTCGCCAAACCGGCCGGCCCGCACGTCACCCGCCCGGGGAAAACGGACACCCCGGGCGCATCCCGCGCCGGGACGGGCGATGACGCTACCGCTCCCCCGCCCGCCGGGCCTGTCGGCGGCCCCGGCGGCGCTCCCGCGGTCGTCCCGGTGGCGAGGCTCACCACCCGCCAGCCCGCCCGCAGTCCGCATCAGCAGCACCGCGCCCCACGGTCCGAGCACCCAGAGCGGCCAGTAGAAGATCAGCTCCCCGGCGCCGACGGCGGAGAGCAGCCAGATCGCGTTCAGGATCACCGCGACCCGCAGCCAGGGCATCCACACCTCGAGCAGCCAGTTGCCCCGGACGCCGGACGGCACCGGACCGGACGCCGGCGCCGGGGCGGCCGCCGGCGGCACGGGCGCGGCGACGTCGGCCGGGCCCGGCTGGCGCGGAGCCAGCCCCGAGCGCTCCAGCGGCGCCGGTCCGGGGAGGTCGGCCAGGACTTGGCCCAGTTCCCCGTACGTCTTCGCGCCGTAGGTCCGTTGCAGCCGCTCGTCGTACTCGTAGAGGTCGATCCGGCCCTCTTCGAGCGCGACCCGGAGCCGCTCCGCCGCCTCCTGCCGGTCCGCGTCGGCCGCCCGCATGCCGTCCCGCCCGTCCATGCCGGCAAGCATGCCACCGCTCCGCCACCAACCCCAGCGGGCCGCAGCGGCCGCAGCCGGATCCGGACAGCGCGGACGAAGCGGCCGGGAGCCTGTCGCCCCAGCCGCCGGCAGCAGCAGGGGCCCGAAGGGGATCGGCCGTCAGCGGGCCGGGGAGTCGGCCGACTGGCGGGCGGTCACCAGGTCACCGAGGCGAGCGCGACCGCCGTCCTCGGCGGTCAGCACCCAGACGCCGTCGTCCAGCAGCGCCATCGAGTGCTCGACGTGCGCCGCCATCGACCGGTCCCGGGTCACCACGGTCCAGCCGTCGGTCAGCTCCACCGTGCGCGGCGAGCCCATGGTGATCATCGGCTCGATCGCCAGCGCCAGCCCGGGGACCAGGCGCGGGCCCTTGCCCGGCCGCCCGTGGTTGAGCACGTGCGGATCCTGGTGCATCTCGGTGCCGATGCCGTGCCCGCCGTACCCGTCGACGATGCCGTACCGGCCGCCCTTGCGGACCGCGGTCTCCACCGCGTGGGAGATGTCGGTGAGCCGCCCCTTGCCGCTCGCCGCACCCCGGGCGGCGGCGGCGATCCCGGCCCACATCGCGTCCTCGGCGACCGCGGCCATCTTCAGCAGGGCCGGGTCGACCTCGCCGACCCCGACGGTGATGGCGGCGTCCCCGTGCCAGCCGTTCAGCACGGCGCCGCAGTCGATCGAGATCAGGTCCCCCTCGCGGAGCACCTGCTGGGACGACGGGATCGCGTGCACGACCTGCTCGTTGACCGAGGAGCAGATGGACGCCGGGAAGCCGTGGTAGCCCTTGAACGACGGGATCGCACCGGCCTCGCGGATGGTCGACTCGGCGATCGCGTCGAGGTCGGCGGTGCTGACCCCGGGCGCCACCGCCTCCCGCATCAGACGCAGCGCACGGGCGACCACCAGACCGGCGGCCCGCATCTTCTCGATCTGGTCGGGAGTCTTCAGCTGGATGTCCAGCTGGGGACGACGCATCGGAGCCGTTACCTTTCGTCGCGCGGAACAGCGGGGCACGTCGGACGTACCCCGCTGTTCGCACTCTATCCGCCGGAGACCCGGCGGGACGTCAGCCGCCGTACGAGCGCAGGGCGTCTATGGCGCGGACGGTGACGTCCTCCACCGGCCCGGTCGCGTCGATGCCGACGAGCTTGCCCTGTGCGCCGTAGTAGTCGACCAGCGGCGCGGTCTTCTCCGCGTACTCCCGGAGGCGGGCGGCGATCGTCTCCGGCTTGTCGTCGTCGCGCTGGAACAGCTCGGCGCCGCAGCGGTCGCAGACGCCTTCGCGGGTGGTCGCATCGAACTCGACGTGCCAGATCTTGCCGCAGCCCCGGCAGGTCCGCCGGCCGGAGAGCCGCCGGATCACCTCGTCGTCGTCGACGACCAGCTCGAGCACCAGGTCCAGCGCGGTGCCGAGGTCGGCGAGGAGCTTGTCCAGCGCGGCGGCCTGCGGCGTGGTCCGCGGGAAGCCGTCGAGCAGGAAGCCCTCGGCGGCGTCCGGCTCGGCGAGCCGGTCCCGCACCATGTTGATGGTGACCTCGTCCGGGACCAGCTTGCCGGCATCCATGTACCGCTTGGCCTCGACTCCCAGGGGCGTGCCCTGCGAGACGTTGGCCCGGAAGATGTCACCGGTCGAGATCTTCGGCACCGAGAGGTGGGCGGCGATGAACTCCGCCTGTGTGCCCTTGCCCGCGCCCGGCGGGCCAACCAGAACGAGTCGCATCTACCGCAGGAACCCTTCGTAGTTCCGCTGCATGAGTTGGCTCTCGATCTGCTTCACGGTCTCCAGACCGACGCCGACCATGATGAGCACAGCGGTGCCGCCGAACGGGAAGTTCTGGAACTGCTGGCTGTCCAGCCAGATGAAGAAGAAGTTCGGCAGGATCGCGATGACGCCCAGGTAGAGCGCGCCCGGCAGGGTGATCCGGCTGAGGATGAAGTCGAGGTACTCGGCGGTCGGCTTGCCGGGGCGGATGCCCGGCACGAAGCCGCCGTACTTCTTCATGTTGTCCGCGACCTCGGTCGGGTTGAACGTGATGGACACGTAGAAGTACGTGAAGAAGATGATCAGCAGGAAGTAGATCGCGATGTGCTCCGGCGCGCTCGCCTTCACGATGTGGTTCTGGAACCAGGCCTGGGTCTTGCCCGGGTTGGTCTGGTCGAAGAACTGGAGCGCGAGCTGCGGCAGGTAGAGCAGCGACGAGGCGAAGATGACCGGGATGACACCGGCCTGGTTCACCTTGAGCGGGATGTAGGTGGAGGTGCCGCCGTACATCCGCCGGCCGATCATGCGCTTGGCGTACTGCACCGGGATTCGGCGCTGCGCCTGCTCGATGAAGGTGACCGCGGTGATGACCAGCAGGACCAGCACGATCACCAGGGCGAACATCCCCCAGCCCTTGGTGGTCTTGATCTTCCAGCCCTCGCTGGGCAGCCGGGCCGCGATCGAGGTGAAGATCAGGACGGACATGCCGTTGCCGACGCCCCGGTCGGTGATCAGCTCACCGAGCCACATCACCACGCCGGTGCCGGCGGTCATCGTCATGACCAGGATGGTCAGGGTCAGCCAGTCCGGGATCCCGGTGCCCTTGGGGACGATCGGGAACTGGTCGCAGCGGTTCTGGAACAGCTGCCCGGAGCGCGCCAGCGCCACGAACGCCGAGGACTGGAGGATGCCCAGGCCCAGCGTCAGGTAGCGGGTGTACTGGGTGATCTTCGCCTGGCCGGCCTGGCCCTCCTTGCGGAGCTGCTCCAGCCGCGGGATGACCACCGTCAGCAGCTGCAGGATGATCGACGCGGTGATGTACGGCATGATGCCCAGCGCGAAGACCGAGAGCTGCAGCAGCGCGCCACCGGAGAACAGGTCCAGCAGGTTCAGCACGCCGGTGCCACTGCCCTGGATGGTGTCGAGACACTTCTGCACGTTGCCGTACGAGACACCTGGGCTGGGCAGCGTTGCGCCGAGCCGGTAGACCGCGATGATGCCTACTGTGAACAGCAGCTTCTTGCGCAGGTCAGGCGTACGGAACGCACTGAGAAAGGCGGACAGCAACTTCTTCCTCCTGCGCGAGGCGGGCCGCCGGTGATCCCTGGCGGGGCGGGGTGGGTGCCGGGCGAGCGCCCGATATCCATAGCTGGGATGGGACTCTAACAGCCCGCTCCCGGTCCGGGCAGATGTGCCCGGCTACATAAACCGAATCCGATGTTACCCGGCGCACACTGGCCGGGTAGACCATGGCGCCCGCCCAGTCTTGGACAACTGAGCGGGCGCCACGGGTACCTCTGCCTTACAGCTCGGTGACCGAGCCACCGGCGGCGGTGATCTTCTCCTTGGCCGACGCGCTGAACGCGTGCGCCGACACCTGGAGGGCCACCCCACCGAGGTCGCCGGTGCCGAGGACCTTGACCGGCTGGCCCTTGCGGACCGCGCCGGCCTCGACCAGCTCGACCGGGCCGATCTCGCCGCCGTTCGGGAAGAGCTCGGCGAGCCGGTCCAGGTTGACCACCTGGAAGACGACCTTGAACTTGTTCTTGAAGCCCTTCAGCTTCGGCAGGCGCATGTGGATAGGCATCTGCCCACCCTCGAACGCCGCCGAGATGTTCTTCCGGGCCTTCGAACCCTTGGTACCGCGACCGGCGGTCTTGCCCTTGGAGCCCTCACCGCGACCCACGCGGGTCTTCGCGGTCTTGGCACCCGGGGCCGGGCGCAGGTGGTGAACCTTGATCGTCATTACTCGACCTCCTCGACCTTCACGAGGTGGTTGACCGTGAAGATCATGCCGCGGATCTCGGGCCGGTCCTCCTTGACCACCACGTCGTTGATCCGCTTGAGACCGAGCGACCGCAGCGACTCACGCTGGTTGCGCTTGGTCCCGATCTCGGACCGGAGCTGGGTGACCTTGAGACGTGCCATCAGCGCGCCACCCCCGCCCGCGACGCCAGCATGGCGGCCGGCGCGACGTCCTCGACCGGCAGACCACGACGGGCCGCGACCTGCTCCGGGGACTCGAGCCCCTTCAGGGCCGCCACCGTGGCGTGCACGATGTTGATCGGGTTGGACGAGCCGAGGCTCTTGGAGAGCACGTCGTGGATGCCCGCGCACTCCAGCACGGCACGCACCGGACCACCGGCGATGACGCCCGTACCGGCCGAGGCCGGCTTGAGCAGCACCACACCGGCCGCGTCCTCGCCCTGCACCGGGTGCGGGATCGACTGGCCGATCCGCGGCACCTTGAAGAAGTGCTTCTTGGCCTCCTCGACACCCTTGGCGATCGCCGCGGGCACCTCCTTGGCCTTTCCGTAGCCCACACCGACGGTGCCGTCGCCGTCGCCCACGATCACCAGGGCGGTGAAGCTGAAGCGACGACCACCCTTCACGACCTTGGCGACGCGGTTGATCGCGACGACCCGCTCGAGGTGCGGGGTCTTCTCGACGGGCGCGTTTCCGCGGCCGCCCTCACGGCGGTTGTCGCGGCGACCACCCTCGTTGCCACCGGACCCGCCGCCACGGCGCTGTTGACCTGGCATCAGCAGCCTTCCTTCTCTCTCGTGACGGGGTTTCTAGAACTCGAGCCCGGCTTCGCGGGCGGCGTCGGCAAGCGCGGCGACCCGCCCCGCGTACCGGTTGCCACCGCGGTCGAAGACGACCTTCGAGATGCCGGCGGCCTTGGCCCGCTCGGCGAGCAGGGCGCCGACCTTGCCGGCCAGGGCGCTCTTGTCGCCCTCGGCGCCGCGCAGCGAGGCGTCCAGGGTCGAGGCCGACGCCAGGGTGTGACCCTTGGTGTCGTCCACGATCTGGGCGACGATGTGCCGCAGGGAGCGGGTGACGACCAGGCGGGGACGCTCGGTGGTGCCGCTGACGTTCTTGCGGACCCGGAAGTGCCGGCGCGCACGCCCGACGGCGCGCTTGGCGGCGACGCCGCGGCGGCGCTTGAGCAGCGTGGCGCTCACTTCTTACCTGCCTTTCCAGCCTTGCGGCGGATGACCTCGCCCTGGTACTTCACGCCCTTGCCCTTGTAGGGCTCCGGCGGGCGGATCTTCCGGATGTTGGCGGCGACCTCGCCGACCTGCTGCTTGTCGATGCCGGCCACGTGGAACAGGGTCGGCCTCTCCACCGTGAAGGTGATGCCGTCCGGGGCGGGCACCAGCACCGGGTGCGAGAACCCGAGCGCGAACTCCAGGTCCTTGCCCTTGGCGGTGACGCGGTAACCGGTGCCGGCGATCTCGAGGCTCTTGCGGTAGCCCTCGGTCACTCCGACGATCATGTTGGCGACCAGCGTCCGGCTCAGGCCGTGCAGTTCCTTGGCCTTGCGCTCGTCGTTGGGCCGGTTGACGTGCAGCACGCCGTCCTCGCCCCGCTCCGCCTTGATCGGCTCGGCGAGGACGTGGCTCAGCTCGCCCTTCGGGCCCTTGACCTTCACGGTCTGCCCGTCGATCGTGATCTCGACGCCGGCTGGCACCGGGATCGACTTACGTCCAATACGCGACATTTCTACCTGTCTCCCGTTACCAGACGAAGGCGAGGACTTCCCCGCCAACGCTCCGCTTGCGGGCCTGCCGGTCGGTGAGCAGCCCCTGGGACGTCGAAATGATCGCCACGCCCAGCCCGCCGAGCACCCGCGGGAGCCCGTCCGACTTGGCGTAAACCCGCAGACCGGGCTTGGACACGCGCTTGATGCCGGCCAGGCTCCGCTCCCGGTTCTGGCCGTACTTCAGCTCGACGACCAGTCGCTTGCCGACGGCGCCCTCCTCGGGCTCCTCGACCGACCAGGTGGCGATGTAACCCTCGGTCTTGAGGACCTCGGCGATGTTCGCCTTGATCTTCGAGTAGGGCATCGTCACCTGGTCGTGGTACGCCTGGTTGGCGTTACGCAGACGCGTGAGCATGTCTGCGATCGGGTCGGTCATCGTCATGAATTCGTCAACCTTTCTCGCCGGGGTTCCCCGGGCACTGCCCGGGGCCTACGGCGAAGAGACAGTTCAGCTGACGCGCCGGAGCGCGCCGGGCTATTACCAGGAAGCCTTGGACACGCCGGGCAGCTCACCGCGGTGGGCCATCTCCCGGATGCACACCCGGCAGAGACCGAACTTGCGGTAGACCGCCTTCGGACGCCCGCACCGCTGGCAGCGGGTGTACGCGCGAACCGAGAACTTCGGCTTCGCGGCCGCCTTGATGATCAGCGCCTTCTTGGCCATCTCAGTTCTCCTTGAACGGGAAGCCCAGGAGCTTGAGCAGCGCCCGGCCCTCGTCGTCAGTCGTGGCGGTCGTGACCACCGTGATGTCCATGCCCCGCGGGCGATCGATCTTGTCCTGGTCGATCTCGTGGAACACCGACTGCTCGGTCAGACCGAACGTGTAGTTGCCGTGCCCGTCGAGCTTGCGCCCGTCCAGGCCGCGGAAGTCGCGGATACGCGGCAGCGCGATGGAGAGCAGCCGGTCCAGGAACTCCCACATCCGGTCGCCGCGCAGGGTCACCTTCGCGCCGATCGGCATGCCCTCACGCAGCTTGAACTGCGCGATGGACTTGGTCGCCCGCCGCACCTGCGGCTTCTGGCCGGTGATCGTGGCCAGGTCGCGGACCGCGCCGTCGATCAGCTTGGCGTCCCGGGCAGCCTCGCCGACACCCATGTTGACGACGATCTTGACCAGCCGCGGCACCTGCATGGGGTTGCCGTAGGCGTGCTGCTTCTGCAGCTCGGCCACGATCTCGTTGCGGTACCGCTCCTTGAGGCGCGGCATGGTCTTGGTTTCGGTAGCCGTGGTCATCACAGGTCCTTACCGGTGCTACGCGCGATGCGGACCTTCTGGCCGTTGTCGTCGATCCGGTAACCGACGCGGGTCGGCTTCCCGTCGGAGTCCAGGACCTGCACGTTCGAGACGTGGATCGGGGCCTCCTGGGTGACGATGCCACCGGTCTTGGCGCCACGCTGAGTGGTGCTGATGCGAGTGTGCTTCTTGACCCGGTTCACGCCCTCGACCAGGACCTTGTCCTGCCGCGGGTAGGCCGCGATGACCTTGCCCTTGGCACCCTTGTCCTTGCCGGCGATGACGACGACCGTGTCGCCCTTCTTGACCTTCACGGTCACAACACCTCCGGCGCGAGAGAGATGATCTTCATGAACCGCTTGTCCCGCAGCTCCCGACCCACCGGGCCGAAGATGCGGGTACCGCGCGGGTCCCCACCGTCCTTGATGATGACGGCGGCGTTCTCGTCGAAGCGGATGTACGAGCCGTCCGGCCGCCGCCTCTCCTTGGCGGTGCGAACGACGACGGCCTTGACGACGTCGCCCTTCTTCACACCGGCACCGGGGATCGCGTCCTTGACCGTGGCCACGATGACGTCGCCGATGCTCGCGTAGCGCCGACCGGAGCCACCGAGAACCCGGATGCACAGGATCTCCCGGGCACCCGTGTTGTCGGCGACGCGCAGTCGCGACTCCTGCTGAATCACGTCTATCTCCTATGTCTGCCGGTTCTCCGGCCGCCCGAAGGCGGCCGGAGCCTGGCGGAACCTGCGCCCGACCTTGCCGGCCGAGCTCGAGCCTTCGCTACTTGGCCTTCTCGAGGATCTCCACGAGCCGCCAACGCTTGGTGGCGGAGAGCGGCCGGGTCTCCATGATCACAACCCGGTCGCCGATCCCGGCGGAGTTCTGCTCGTCGTGCACCTTCAGCTTGCGTGTCCGGCGCATGATCTTGCCGTACAGCGCGTGCTTGACCCGGTCCTCGACCTCGACCACGACGGTCTTTTCCATCTTGTCGCTGACCACGAGGCCCTCACGCACCTTACGGCGGGCCCGCGCGGCGGCGGTGGTGTTCTCGCTCATGATGCAGTCACCTCAGTCGGCGCGGCCGAGAGACCCAGCTCGCGCTCACGCATGATCGTGTAGATCCGGGCGATCTCCCGACGGATGACCTGCAGCCGCCGGTTGTTGTCCAGCTGCCCGGTTGCGGCCTGCACGCGGAGGTTGAACAGCTCCGCCTTGGCCTCCCGAAGCTTCGTGACCAGCTCCTCCTCGGAGAGCTCACGCAGCTCGGTCGCCTTAACGCCCGCTGCCATCAGGATTCACCCACTTCGCGCGTAACAATCCGGCACTTCATCGGGAGCTTGTGGATCGCGCGACGCATCGCCTCTCGCGCGATCTGCTCGTTGGGGAAGGACATCTCGAAGAGAACCCGCCCCGGCTTGACGTTGGCGACCCACCACTCGGGCGAACCCTTACCGGAACCCATCCGGGTTTCGGCCGGCTTCTTGGTCAGCGCCTGGTCCGGGAAGATCGTGATCCAGACCTTGCCGCCACGCTTGATGTGACGGGTCATCGCGATACGCGCCGACTCGATCTGCCGGTTGGTCACGTACGCCGGCTCGAGAGCCTGGATCCCGAACTCGCCGAACACCACCCGGTTACCACCCTTGGACGCGCCGTGGCGGTCCGGGTGGTGCGGCTTGCGGAAGCCCTTCGGGGGCTTGCGCGGCATCAGCATCTGTCAGCCCTCCTGCTGCGTTTCTGCCGGCTGAGTGGCGGCCGGAGCGGACGCGGTCGCGGCGACAGCGCCGGCGTCAACCGGCTCGCCGCTCGGCGTCTCGGCCTGCTGCGCGATGGTGGTCGCGGCAGCCCGGCCGGCCTCGGTGCCACCGGCGGTCGTGCCGGACGAACCCGACCGGCCACGGCGCGGCCGCTCGGGGCGCTCACCGCGGTCACGGCGCGGGCGGGACGGACCGGCCTCGGCCGGAGCCTCCCGGCCCGGGACGGCGTCGCCCTTGTAGATCCAGACCTTCACGCCGATCCGGCCGAAGGTGGTACGGGCCTCGAAGAAGCCGTACTCGATGTTGGCCCGCAGCGTGTGCAGCGGAACCCGACCCTCGCGGTAGAACTCGGTCCGGCTCATCTCGGCGCCGCCGAGGCGACCCGAGACCTGCACCCGGATGCCCTTGCAGACCGGGTTCTTCATGGCCGACTGCATCGCCTTGCGCATCGCCCGACGGAAGCTGACCCGGCTGGACAGCTGCTCGGCAACGCCCTGGGCAACCAGCTGCGCGTCCGACTCGGGGTTCTTCACCTCGATGATGTTCAGCTGCACCTGCTTGCCGGTGAGCTTCTCCAGCTCGCCGCGGATCCGGTCGGCCTCCGCACCCTTACGGCCGATGACGATGCCCGGCCGGGCGGTGTGGATGTCGACGCGGACCCGGTCCCGGGTGCGCTCGATGTCGACCTTGGAGATGCCGGCGCGCTCGAGGCCCTTGGACATCATCCGGCGAATCTTGACGTCCTCGCCGATGTAGTCCTTGTAGAGCTTGTCCGCGAACCAGCGGGACTTCCAGTCGGTCGAGATGCCGAGCCGGAATCCAGTGGGGTGAACCTTCTGACCCATTACTCGGCGCCCTCCGTCTTGCTCTCCGCCTCAGCGGCCTCGGCCTGCTTCGCCGGGGCGGCCTTCTTCGCCGCGGACTTCTTCGGTCCGGCCGGCGCGACCGCCTCGACCGCCACGGTGATGTGGCAGGTGCGCTTGCGGATCCGGTACGCCCGGCCCTGCGCCCGCGGCCGGAACCGCTTCATGGTCGGGCCCTCGTCGACGAACGCCTCGCTGACGAGCAGCGCGTCGGGGTCCAGCCGCTCGTTGTTCTCCGCGTTGGCGATCGCGCTCGCGAGCACCTTGTACACCTGCTCGCTCGCAGCCTGCGGCGCGAACTGCAGCACCGTGAGCGCCTCCTTCGCGGGCAGGCCGCGGACGAGGTTGACCACCCGGCGCGCCTTCATCGGCGAGATGCGCACGTGCCGCGCAACCGCCCGCGCGCCCGGAAGCACCGGAGCGTCGCCCTTTCCTGGCATCGCTGTAACCCCTTGTTCCTCTATCCGTATGCCCGCGGCGTCAGCGCCGACGGCTCTTCCGGTCGTCCTTCTCGTGACCCTTGAACGTGCGGGTCAGCGCGAACTCGCCGAGCTTGTGCCCGACCATCGCCTCGGTCACGAACACCGGGACGTGCTTGCGTCCGTCGTGCACGGCGATCGTGTGACCCAGCATCTCCGGGATGATCGTCGAGCGCCGCGACCAGGTCTTGATGACGTTCTTCGAGCCCTTCTCGTTCTGCGTCTCCACCTTCTTGAGCAGGTGGTCGTCGATGAACGGGCCCTTCTTCAGGCTGCGAGGCATGTCTTATCTCCCTCAGCCGCGCTTACGCGTGGCGTAGCGGCGGCGGACGATCAGCCGGTCACTCGGCTGGCCCTTACGACGGGTGCGGCCCTCGGGCTTACCCTGCGGGTTGACCGGGTGGCGACCGCCGGAGGTCTTACCCTCACCACCACCGTGCGGGTGGTCGACCGGGTTCATGGCGACACCACGGACGGTCGGGCGCTTGCCCTTCCACCGCATCCGGCCGGCCTTACCCCAGTTGATGTTCGACTGGTCGGCGTTGCCGATCTCGCCGATGCTGGCGCGGCAACGGACGTCGACGCGCCGGATCTCACCGGACGGCATCCGGAGGGTCGCGTACGCGCCCTCCCGGCCGAGCAGCTGGATGCCGACGCCGGCCGAGCGGGCCAGCTTGGCGCCACCGCCGGGACGCAGCTCCACCGCGTGGATGGTGCTACCGACCGGGATGTTGCGCAGCGGCAGGTTGTTGCCCGGCTTGATGTCGGCGCCCGGACCGGACTCGACGGCGTCGCCCTGCTTCAGGTCCTTCGGCGCGATGATGTAACGCTTCTCGCCGTCGGCGTAGTGCAGCAGCGCGATCCGCGCGGTGCGGTTCGGGTCGTACTCGATGTGGGCGACCTTCGCCGGCACGCCGTCCTTGTCGACCCGCTTGAAGTCGATCAGACGGTACTGGCGCTTGTGGCCGCCACCGTGGTGCCGCGTGGTGATCCGGCCGTGGGCGTTACGCCCGCCCTTCTTCGGCAGCGGAGCCAGCAGCGACTTCTCGGGCGTCGACCGGGTGATCTCGGCGAAGTCGGCGACGCTCGAGCCACGCCGGCCCGGCGTCGTCGGCTTGTACTTACGGATAGCCATTGTCTACACCCCTCAGCTGACCGGGCCGCCGAAGGCCTCGATACGGTCTCCGTCAGCCAGCTTCACGATCGCCCGCTTGGTGGCCTTGCGCTGACCGAAGCCGGTCTTGGTGCGCTTGCGCTTGCCCTGGCGGTTGAGCGTGTTGACCGTCAGGACGCGGACGTTGAAGATCTGCTGGATAGCGATCTTGATCTCGGTCTTGTGCGCGTCCGGGTGCACCAGGAAGGTGTACCAGTTCCGGTTCAGCTCGCTGTAGCTCTTCTCCGAGACGACCGGCGCGATGATGATGTCCCGCGGATCGGCGATCGTGCTCACTTGCCACCCTCCTCGGTGGTCTCGGCGGGAACACCCAGGAACTCGTCCAGGGCGTCCTTGGTGAAGACCACGTCGTCGGCCACCAGCACGTCGTACGTGTTGAGCTGGCCGGCCTCGATCAGGTGCACCCGCGGCTCGTTGCGCAGCGACACCCAGTTCAGCTCGTCGGTGCTGCTCAGCACGACCAGGACCCGACGGGCCTCGGTCAGCTTGGTCAGCGTGGCCAGCGCGGCCTTGGTCGACGGCTTCTCGCCCGAGACGAACGCCTCGACGACGTGCACCTGCCCGGCGCGGGCCCGGTCGGAGAGGGCGCCACGCAGGGCGGCGGCCTTCATCTTCTTCGGGGTCCGCTGGCTGTAGTCGCGCGGCACCGGGCCGTGGACCACGCCACCGCCGGCGAACTGCGGCGCGCGGATCGAGCCCTGGCGGGCACGACCGGTGCCCTTCTGCTTGTACGGCTTCTTGCCGCCACCGGCGACCTCGCCGCGGGTCTTGACCTTGTGCGTGCCCTGCCGGGCCGCCGCGAGCTGGGCCACCACGACCTGGTGCATCAGCGCGAGGTTGGCCTGGACGTCGAAGATGTCGGCCGGCAGCTCGACGGAGCCGCTCTTGGCGCCCTCGACGTTGCGGACGTCAACGGTGGTCACTTGGCCGCACCGCCCTTCTTCACCTTGGTCTTGGCCGCGGTACGGACCAGGACCAGCGCACCCTTGGGGCCGGGGATGGCGCCACGGACGAGCAGGAGGTTGTTCTCGGTGTCGACCGCCTGGACGGTCAGGTTCTGGACGGTGTAGCGCACGCCACCCATCCGGCCGGCCATCCGGGTGCCCTTGAAGACACGACCCGGGGTGGCGCAGGCGCCGATGGAGCCGGGCGAGCGGTGCTTGCGCTCGACACCGTGGCTGGCCTTCAGACCGTGGAAGCCGTGCCGCTTCATCGGGCCGGCGTAGCCCTTGCCCTTGGTCTTGCCGGTGACGTCGATGGTGACGCCGGCCGGGAACTCCTCGACCGTGACCTCCTGGCCCAGCGAGTAGTCCGTGGCGTCCGCGGTGCGCAGCTCGACGATGTGCCGGCGCGGCGCCACGTCCGCCTTCGCGTAGTGCCCGCTGATCGGCTTCTTGACCTTGCGCGGGTCGATCGTGCCGTACGCCAGCTGGACCGCGGAGTAACCGTCCTTCTCGGCGCTACGAACCTGGCTGATGACGCACGGGCCGGCCTGAACCACGGTCACGGGGACAACGCGGTTGTTGTCCCAGACCTGGGTCATGCCGAGCTTTGCGCCCAGGATCCCCTTGACTTGCCTGTCCATTTGTCCGGTCCCTACAGCTTGATCTCGATGTCGACGCCAGCCGGCAGGTCGAGGCGCATGAGCGAGTCGACCGTCTTCGGGGTCGGGTCGATGATGTCGATCAGACGCTTGTGCGTGCGCATCTCGAAGTGCTCGCGCGAGTCCTTGTACTTGTGCGGCGAGCGGATGACGCAGAAACGGTTGATCTCCGTGGGCAGCGGCACCGGGCCAGCGACCTGCGCCCCGGTACGCGTCACCGTCTCGACGATCTTCCGAGCCGAGGAGTCGACGACCTCGTGGTCATAGGCCTTGAGCCGGATGCGGATCTTCTGTCCCGCCATGGTGGCTTCTGTTCCTTCTCTCGATGCCGCTGTGTTGCGGGCGCCTGTACCGGCTGGTACAGCCCCACTTCGCCGACCCCCGCGGTCGGGCGTGTCGCGCCCTCGGGCCAGGCTCCGCCCCGGGACTCCGGAGCGATCCTCTGACCACGCGGTGGGTCTTGGCGCCGATCGCGTCAACGCGACCTGGGCGCCGTGCGAGGGTGGTTGACCGCACTGGGCAGTCAACCACCCTACGCGCGACTGCTCTCCGTCCCGGAGGTCCAGCCTGAGCCGGACGCGGGTCGACGAACTGTCGTTACGCAACCTGACTAGTATGCCGCACGACCGGCGGCGACGCTAATCGGGGTTACCTAGCTCACTTAATGATCTTGGTGACGCGACCCGCGCCGACCGTCCGGCCACCCTCCCGGATCGCGAACTTGAGGTTTTCCTCCATCGCGATGGGCTGGATCAGCTTGACGGTCATGGTGGTGTTGTCACCCGGCATGACCATCTCGGTGCCCTCGGGCAGCGTGACGACGCCGGTGACGTCCGTGGTCCGGAAGTAGAACTGCGGACGGTAGTTCTGGAAGAACGGGGTGTGCCGGCCACCCTCCTCCTTGGAGAGGATGTAGACGGTCGCCTCGAACTCCGTGTGCGGGGTGCTGGTGCCCGGCTTGACGACCACCATGCCGCGCTCGACGTCCTCGCGCTTGATGCCACGCAGCAGCAGACCGACGTTCTCGCCCGCGCGGGCCTCGTCGAGCAGCTTGCGGAACATCTCGATGCCGGTGCAGACCGTCTTCTGCGACTTCTCGCGGATCCCGACGATCTCCACCTCCTCGTTCGGCTTGAGGATGCCGCGCTCCGCGCGACCGGTGACGACCGTGCCACGACCGGTGATCGTGAAGACGTCCTCGATCGGCATCAGGAACGGCTTCTCGGTCTCGCGCTCCGGCTGCGGGATCGCGGTGTCGACCGCGTTCATCAGCTCCATGAGCCGATCGGTCCACTCCTGCTCGCCCTCGAGCGCCTTCAGCGCCGAGACGCGCACGACCGGCAGGTCGTCGCCCGGGTACTCCTGCGCCGACAGCAGCTCGCGGACCTCGAGCTCGACGAGCTCGAGCAGCTCCTCGTCATCGACCATGTCGCTCTTGTTCAGCGCCACGACGATGTACGGCACACCGACCTGGCGGGCCAGCAGCACGTGCTCGCGGGTCTGCGGCATCGGGCCGTCGGTCGCCGCCACCACCAGGATCGCGCCGTCCATCTGCGCGGCACCGGTGATCATGTTCTTGATGTAGTCGGCGTGACCGGGGCAGTCGACGTGTGCGTAGTGCCGCGCCTCGGTCTGGTACTCGACGTGTGCGATCGAGATCGTGATACCGCGGGCCTTCTCCTCCGGCGCCTTGTCGATCTCGTCGAAAGGCGTGTAGGGGTTGACATCCGGGTACCTGTCGTGCAGGACCTTGGTGATGGCCGCCGTCAGCGTCGTCTTACCGTGGTCGATGTGACCAATGGTGCCGATGTTGACGTGCGGCTTAGTCCGCTCGAACTTCGCCTTCGCCACTGGTGTCCTCCTGTGGACTTCTTGGTTCGTTCGCCCCGGCGCGCCGGTCGGCGCTTAGGACTCTGTCGACAGCCTTTCCGGCCTGGCGGCCGGAGAGCCTTGGTGGGTTCTGCGGCGGTGAAGCCTACAGGCCCGGTCTCACACAACCCGACCGAGGTGGCCGCGGGCGGGGAGCACCCTCCCGCGACCAGCCTCGGACCATCGGATCAACTCAGGTGAGCGTCACTCACCCGTAGCCTTGGCGATGATCTCCTTCGCGACGCTCTGCGGAACCTCGGCGTAGGAGTCGAACTGCATGCTGTAGCTAGCCCGGCCCTGGGTCTTCGACCGCAGGTCGCCGACGTAGCCGAACATCTCCGACAACGGCACCAGAGCCTTCACGATGCGGGCGCCGCTGCGCTCCTCCATCGCCTGGATGATGCCACGGCGGGAGTTGAGGTCGCCGATGACGTCACCCATGTTCTCCTCAGGAGTGGTGACCTCAACGGCCATCATCGGCTCGAGCAGCGCGGGGTCGGCCTTGCGGGCCGCCTCCTTCATCACCATCGAGCCGGCGATCTTGAATGCCATTTCGGACGAGTCGACCTCGTGGTACTGGCCGTCCAGCAGCGTCAGCTTGACACCCACCAGCGGGAAGCCGGCGAGGATGCCGTACTGCATGGCGTCCTGGGCGCCCGCGTCCACCGAAGGGATGAACTCCCGGGGGATGCGGCCACCGGTGACGGCGTTCGCGAACTCGTAGGTCGGCGAGTCGTTGTCCAGCGGCAGCGGCTCGATGCTCACGATCACGCGGGCGTACTGGCCGGAACCACCGGTCTGCTTCTTGTGGGTGTACTCGATCTTCTCCACCTTGCGGCGGATCGTCTCGCGGTACGCCACCTGCGGCTTACCGATGTTCGCCTCGACGTTGAACTCGCGGCGCATCCGGTCGACAAGGATGTCCAGGTGCAGCTCGCCCATGCCGGAGATGACCGTCTGACCGGTCTCCTCGTCCAGCTTGACGCGGAAGGTCGGGTCCTCCTCGGCCAGCCGCTGGATGGCGGTGCTGAGCTTCTCCTGGTCGGCCTTGGTCTTGGGCTCGATCGCGACCTCGATGACCGGCTCCGGGAAGGTCATCGACTCCAGGATGACCGGGTTCGCCGGGTCGCAGAGCGTGTCGCCGGTGGTGGTCTGCTTCAGACCCTGCACCGCGATGATGTCGCCAGCCTGGGCCGAGCCGCGCTCTTCCCGCTTGTTGGCGTGCATCTGGTAGATCTTGCCGATCCGCTCCTTGCGGTCCTTGGTGGAGTTGACCACCTGGGTGCCGGTCTCGACCACGCCCGAGTAGACCCGGACGTAGGTGAGCTTGCCGAGGTGCTTGTCGGTCTGGATCTTGAAGGCCAGGCCGGAGAACGGCTCGGACTTCGACGGCTTCCGCTGCAGCGGCGTCTCGCCGTCGGTGGCGGTGCCCTCGATCGCCGGGACGTCCAGCGGCGACGGCAGGAAGTCGACGACGGCGTCGAGCATGGGCTGGACGCCCTTGTTCTTGAACGCCGAGCCGCAGAGCACCGGGTTGGCCTTGCTGGCGATGGTGGCGCGCCGGATGGCGGCCTTGATCTCCTCGGCGGAGATCTCCTCGCCCTCCAGGTACTTCTCCATCACCGAGTCATCGACGTCGGCCAGGGTCTCCACCAGCTTCTCGCGCCACTCCGCCGCGGAGTCGGCCAGCTCGGCCGGGATCTCCTCGATGGCGTAGTCCTCACCCTTCTGGGTCTCCCCGCGCCAGGTGAGCGCGCGCATGCCGATCAGGTCGACGACGCCGATGTGGTCGCCCTCGAGCCCGATCGGGATCTGGAGGACCAGCGGGGTGGCGTTGAGCCGGTCGATCATCATCTGCACGCAGCGGAAGAAGTCGGCGCCGGTCCGGTCCAGCTTGTTGACGAAGCACATCCGGGGGACGTGGTACTTGTCGGCCTGACGCCAGACGTTCTCCGTCTGCGGCTCCACGCCGGCGACACCGTCGTAGACCGCGACCGCACCATCCAACACCCGCAGCGACCGCTCGACCTCGACCGTGAAGTCGACGTGACCGGGCGTGTCGATGATCTGGATCGTGTGGCCCTTCCACTCACACTTGGTAGCAGCGGAGGTGATGGTGATACCACGCTCCTGCTCCTGCTCCATCCAGTCCATGACGGCAGCGCCCTCGTGGACCTCACCGATCTTGTACGTGATACCGGTGTAGAACAGGATCCGCTCGGTGGTCGTGGTCTTACCGGCATCGATGTGCGCCATGATGCCGATGTTGCGTACGTTGGCGAGCGCGTCTGCGGCGGCCACTTCAATCCCTACTTATCGTCGTCTCGACACAACTGGTGGCGGTTCCGGCGCCGGTCAAGCGCCGGAACCAGGGTGTTACCAGCGGTAGTGCGCGAAGGCCTTGTTCGACTCGGCCATCTTGTGCGTGTCCTCGCGCCGCTTGACGGCGGCACCCAGGCCGTTGCTCGCGTCCAGCAGCTCGTTCATCAGCCGCTCGACCATGGTCTTCTCACGACGCGCCTTGGAGTACGTCACCAGCCAGCGCAGCCCGAGGGTGGTCGCCCGGGCGGGACGGACCTCGACCGGAACCTGGTAGGTCGCGCCACCGACGCGGCGGCTGCGGACCTCGAGGGTCGGCTTGACGTTGTCCATCGCCCGCTTGAGGGTGACGACCGGGTCGGTGCCGCTCTTCTCGCGGCAGCCCTCCAGGGCGGCGTACACGATGCGCTCGGCGAGCTGACGCTTGCCGCGCATCAGGATCTTGTTCACCAGCTGGGTGACCAGGGGCGAGTTGTACACCGGGTCAGCGACCAGCGGCTTCCGCGGAGCGGGTCCCTTACGCGGCATGTCAGCTCTTCTCCTTCTTCGCGCCGTAACGGCTGCGCGCCTGCTTGCGGTTGCGGACACCCTGGGTGTCCAGCGAGCCGCGGACGATCTTGTACCGCACGCCGGGGAGGTCCTTCACCCGGCCGCCGCGAACGAGCACGATCGAGTGCTCCTGCAGGTTGTGACCCACGCCCGGGATGTAGGCGGTCACCTCGATCTGGCTGCTGAGCTTGACACGAGCGACCTTGCGGAGCGCCGAGTTCGGCTTCTTGGGGGTGGTGGTGTACACGCGGGTGCACACACCGCGCCGCTGAGGGGAACCCTTCAGCGCCGGGGTCTTGGTCTTGGTCGTCTTGGCCTGGCGGCCCTTTCGGACCAACTGCTGGATCGTGGGCACCGGGTTTCTCCGCTCCCTTCGGCCGCTTTCGCGGCCGCACCGTCTGCTCGTAGCCGGCCTGATGGACGGCTCTCTTACCTTCCAACCAGGGCCACCTGACGGTGGTCCCAGCACCCGCGGTCGGGCGTGTCGCCCGGATCACGGTCCCGGTGGCGGCGCTCGCGCGTCGTACCGGGTGTGTCACCGGCACGCGGATCACCGAGCGCCGGATCTTTGGCTTTGATCGTGCTCCGCGCGATCACCGGTGGACCGGCTCCAGCGCACGCACGCATTGCCCGGGCTGGCCCGGGCACAAGGGGAAAGAGTACCTACCACAGCCGCGCAGGTCAAAACGGAGCGGTCGGGGGAACTGCGTCGCAGCCCGCCGGCCGGGCCCGTCATGCCTGCCCACCCGCGATGGGCACCTACGGTTACAAGTGTACCGGCTTCCCCGCGGTGCGGCCCGGCGGCCCCGGTTCCGCCCGGAGGCCGGACTCCCGGGTCCGCCCGGCCGGCGAGGTCACGGACACTCCGGCTGGAAGGTGACTCCGATCACCACGTCAGTTGGACAACCAGCGCCAGGCCGAGCCCGAGCAGGCTGAGCAGCAGCCCCGCCCCGCCGCAGCTCAGGCCGGCGACGGCGAGCCCGTTGCCGGTGAAGCGGACTGCGGGTGGCGGCGCCGGCCGGCGGATCTGCCGGCGCGCCAGCAGACCGGCGACGATCGCCGCCGTCCCGGCCAGCGCGCCGAGCACGGTGAACGCCCCGGCGGCCCAGGCACCGCCGTAGTCCGGGCCGGCGAGCCCGAAGCAGAGCACCAGGAGCGAGACCAGGATGGCGGCGATCCCGGTCACCAGCGACCCGATGGCCAGCCCCGAGGTCACCGGCGGCACGTCCAGGTGGACCACGCCGAAGGGCGTGCCGGGGACCGGGTCGACCCGCTTCGGCGGGCGGGCCGGCTCCCGCGGAGGCGGCGGCACCGGCCCGGGCCGGGGACCTGCCGCCGGCGGCATCGGCCCCCAACCGACGCCGGGCGGCGCGGCGCCGGGGAAACCGGGCGCCACCTGGGGGTACGCCGACCCTCCCGGCCAACCGGCCGGGGGCTGCGGATGCCCCGGGACCGGCCCGTACGACGGACCGACCGGCGGCGCGGACCAGGGCTGCTCCCCCGGCGCGGGCCAGCCTCCGGGGTGCGGCCCCTGCTGGCCGGCGGACGGCGCGGACGGGCGGACCGGCGGCGGCGCGTACCCGACGGCGGCGACCTCCGGCGGCGCGCTCGGCCCCTCGTCGATCCCGGCGCCCGGCGCGGCCCACGGACTGGTCGGGCCCGCGTCCGGAGCGGAGTCGACCGGGTCCGACCCGGGCCGGATCGGCTCACCGCCCGACGGTGCGGCCGGTTCCGTCACGAGGTCCTCCTGTCGACGCGCCTCGCCCACCGCGATGCGGCGGACACCGGCCAGGCTACCGTCGCCGGTCCCGTCGGCGGGGCCGGGCGCGGACGCCTCCCCCCGGCGGTCAGTCGACGTTCGGGGCGTAGTCGCGCCCGAAGGGGGCGTCGGCGAGCCGGACCACCCCGATCACCACGGTCGCCACCACCGCCACCGCCGCCAGCACCAGGCCGGTCCAGGCCAGCCGCTCCCCGCGCCGCAGCCAGTCCCCACCGGTCAGGAAGCCGCCCGAGGCGTACGCCTCCCGGCGGGCCTGCCGGGCGAGCAGGAGGGCGATCGTCGACGGCACCACCCCGCCGACGAAGATCCCGGTCAACGCCCCGATCAGGCCCAGGGCGAAGACCGCGCGGGCCTTCGTCGACGTCGTCGGCTCAGGGTCGAGCGGATGGCGCGGCCCCTGCTGGGCGACGGGCACCGGCCCGGGTGCGGTCGTCATGCCCACCATCATGCCGCGCTGGCGGCTTCGACGAGGCCGACCGGCCGCGGTCTCCCCCGCCGGAACCGGCGTCCGGGTGATCGGCACCGCCGTCTCCCCCGCCGCCAGCGGCGCGGCGCGGAGCAGGAGCAGCGCGGCCAGACCACCGCAGCCGCCTCGGTGAGCAGCACCGCGCGGTTGTCGAGCACCCCGACCAGGTACGCCCCGAGCCCGATCGATGCGGTCTGCGGGACGGTAGCGGCCACCTCGAAGCCGGCGTACACCCGGCCCTGGAGCCGTTCCGGTGCCCTGCGCTGGAGGAGGGTGATCAGGGCGATCGCCTCGACGGTCAGCCCGACCGCGCCGTTGCTGCCGGTCAGCTCCTTCACCCAGATCCCGCAGGCCAGCCACATGGAGCTGTCGCCGACGAGGGAGAGGGTCTGCCCGGTCAGGTACCGCCCGGCCCGGCGGTCAGCCAGCAGGCGTCGGGTCGACATCCGCCACCTCCGGGTGGCCGAAACGGGCGGTGAACCCGGCCACCAGCTCCCGGTAAGCCGCCCCGAACTCGGCCAGCTCCGCCGCCGTGAGGTGGAAGAGGTGCTGCTGGCCCGTGGCTGCCTGCTACCACTCGCCGGGGTAGGTGGGGGCGTCGTCGACGAAGCGGCGCAGCCGCTGGACGTACCCGGTCGAGCAGCACCCGGTCGAGAGCCTGCGAGGCGCGGGTCCAGTCCGGGTCCTCGGGCCGGGCCGGCGCGGACCGCCTCCGCCGGGTCAGCCGCCAGGGCCGGGCGCGCCCGCGACCGCCGCCCGCCTCCTCGACGAAGCCGTAGCGGGCCAGCTGCCGCAGGTGGAAGGAGCAGGTCGTCGGGATCTCCCCGATCAGCTCGCCGGCCTGGGTGGCGGTCAGCGGGCCCTCGCCGAGGGCCTCCATCAGGGCCAGCCGTACGGGATGACTGAGCGCCCGCAGTGCACCCCGAGACGCGACGAGGCCCCCGGCAGACGCCGGGGGCCTCGTCGTTTCCTACTGCTTAGCGGTACGACCCGAAGTCGAAGTCGTCCAGCGGCACCGCCTGGCCGCTGGCCGGCCCGAAGCCGTAGTCCGTCTCCGGGTAGCCGGTCATCGAGTAGACCTTGGCCTTCGCCTCCTCGGTCGGCTCGACCCGGACGTTGCGGTACTTGCTGATGCCCGTACCGGCCGGGATGAGCTTACCGATGATCACGTTCTCCTTGAGGCCGACGAGCGAGTCGCTGCGCGAGTTGATCGCCGCGTCGGTCAGCACCCGGGTGGTCTCCTGGAAGGAGGCCGCCGAGAGCCAGGAGTCGGTGGCCAGCGAGGCCTTGGTGATACCCATCAGCACCGGGCGACCGGCGGCGGGCTCGCCGCCCTCGCCGACGAGCCGGCGGTTCTCCGACTCGAAGAGCGCCCGGTCGACCAGCACGCCCGGCAGGAACTCGGTCGAGCCGGAGTCGATGACCGTCACCCGCTTGAGCATCTGGCGGATGATGATCTCGATGTGCTTGTCGTGGATGAGCACACCCTGCGAGCGGTAGACCTCCTGGACCTCCTGGGTCAGGTGGACCTGGACCGCGCGCGGGCCGAGGATGCGGAGCAGCTCGTGCGGGTCGATGGTGCCCTCGGTGAGCTTCTCGCCGACCTCGACGTGACCGCCGTCGTGGGTCCGCAGCTTGACCCGCTTGGAGATCTTGTCGTAGACGATCTCGTCGCTGCCGTCGTCCGGCACCACGATGATCTTCCGGGACCGCTCGCCGTCCTCGATCCGGATCCGACCCGGGGTGTCGGCGATGGGCGCCTTACCCTTCGGGACCCGGGCCTCGAAGATCTCCTGCACACGCGGCAGACCCTGGGTGATGTCCTCACCCGCGACACCACCGGTGTGGAAGGTACGCATCGTCAGCTGGGTACCCGGCTCACCGATGGACTGGGCGGCGATGATGCCGACCGCCTCGCCGATGTCGACCGACTTGCCGGTCGGCAGCGAACGGCCGTAGCAAGCCGCGCAGACGCCGAGCTTCGACTCACAGGTGAGCACGCTGCGCACCCGCACCGTCTCCACCCCGGCCGCGACGATCTTGTCGACCAGGATCGAGTTGAGGTCCTGACCCCGCTCGGCGACGACGTTGCCGTCCGGCCCCTTGATGTCGTCGGCCAGGGTCCGGGCGTGCACGCTGGTCTCGGCGTGGGTGTGGACGACCAGCTTGCTGTCGAGCCGCTCGCCGATCTGCATCGGGATGGCCCGGTCGGTGCCGCAGTCCTCCTCGCGGATGATGACGTCCTGCGAGACGTCCACCAGACGACGGGTCAGGTAACCCGAGTCGGCGGTACGCAGGGCGGTGTCCGCGAGACCCTTACGGGCACCGTGCGTGGAGATGAAGTACTCCAGCACGGACAGACCCTCCCGGTACGAGGCCTTGATGGGCCGCGGGATGATCTCACCCTTGGGGTTGGCCACCAGACCACGGATCGCCGCGATCTGCCGGAGCTGGAGCAGGTTACCGCGAGCACCCGAGTTGATCATCTTCCACAGCGGGTTCTCCTGCGGCAGCGCGGTGTCCATCTCCTTGGCGACCTCGTTGGTCGCCTTGGTCCAGATCTCGATGAGCTCGCCGCGGCGCTCCTCGGCGGTCATCAGACCACGCTGGTACTGCTTGTCGATCCGGTCGGCTTCCTTCTCGTACCGCTCCAGGATCTCCCGCTTGCGCGGCGGAGCGATGACGTCCTCCATGCCGATCGTCACGCCGGACCAGGTGGCCCAGTGGAAACCGGCCTCCTTGAGCCCGTCGAGGGTGGCCGCGAGCGCCACCTTCGGGAAGCGCTCGGCGAGGTCGTTGACGATCGCGGAGAGCTGACCCTTGCGGATCTCGTAGTTCACGAAGCGGTAGCCCTGCGGCAGCGTCTCGTTGAACAGCACGCGGCCGAGGGTGGTCTCCACCGTCAGCGCCTCGCCCTCAACCCAGCCCTCCGGCGCGGTCCACGGCTCGGCGCCGGCGCCGTTGTCGACACCGGTGACGCCGCGCAGCCGGATCCTGACCGGGGCCTGCAGGTGCAGCTCACCGTTGTCGAACGCCATCCGGGCCTCGGCGTCCGAGCTGAACGACCGGCCCTCGCCCTTCTCACCGGGGGTGAGGTGGGTGAGGTGGTACAGGCCGATGACCATGTCCTGGGTGGGCATGGTGACCGGCTTGCCGTCCGCCGGCTTGAGGATGTTGTTCGACGACAGCATCAGGATCCGCGCCTCGGCCTGGGCCTCGGCGGAGAGCGGCACGTGCACCGCCATCTGGTCACCGTCGAAGTCGGCGTTGAACGCGGTGCAGACCAGCGGGTGGATCTGAATCGCCTTGCCCTCGACCAGCTGCGGCTCGAAGGCCTGGATGCCCAGCCGGTGCAGGGTCGGCGCGCGGTTCAGCAGCACGGGGTGCTCGCCGATGACCTCTTCCAGCACGTCCCACACGACCGGCCGCTGCCGCTCGACCATCCGCTTGGCGGACTTGATGTTCTGCGCGTGGTTGAGGTCGACCAGCCGCTTCATCACGAACGGCTTGAACAGCTCCAGCGCCATCTGCTTGGGCAGGCCGCACTGGTGCAGCTTGAGCTTCGGGCCGACCACGATGACCGAACGGCCGGAGTAGTCGACGCGCTTGCCCAGCAGGTTCTGGCGGAACCGGCCCTGCTTGCCCTTGAGCATGTCGGAGAGAGACTTCAGCGGGCGGTTGCCCGGACCGGTGACCGGCCGGCCGCGACGGCCGTTGTCGAACAGCGCGTCGACGGCCTCCTGGAGCATCCGCTTCTCGTTGTTGACGATGATCTCGGGCGCGCCGAGGTCGATCAGCCGCTTGAGGCGGTTGTTCCGGTTGATCACCCGGCGGTACAGGTCGTTCAGGTCGGAGGTCGCGAAGCGGCCACCGTCCAGCTGCACCATCGGACGCAGGTCCGGCGGGATGACCGGAACGCAGTCCAGCACCATGCCGAGCGGCGAGTTGCGGGTGTTCTGGAACGCCGCGACGACCTTCAGCCGCTTGAGCGCCCGGATCTTCCGCTGGCCCTTGCCGGAGCGGATGGTCTCGCGCAGGCTCTCGGCCTCGGCCCCGAGGTCCATGTTCTGGACCAGGGCCTTGATGGCCTCGGCGCCCATGCCGCCGGTGAAGTACTCGCCGAACCGGTCGCGCAGCTCGCGGTAGAGCAGCTCGTCCGTGACCAGCTGCTTCGGCTCGAGCTTGCGGAAGGTGTCGAGGACCTCGTCGAGGCGGTCGATCTCGCGCTGGGCCCGGTCGCGGATCTGGCGCATCTCGCGCTCTCCGCCCTCCTTGACCTTGCGCCGGACGTCCGCCTTGGCGCCCTCGGCCTCCAGCTCGGCCAGGTCGGCCTCGAGCTTGGCGGCCCGCTTCTCGATCTCCGAGTCGCGGCTGTTCTCGGCCTGCCGCTTCTCGGCCAGGATCTCGTTCTCGATGGTCGAGAGGTCACGGTGACGCGACTCGGCGTCCACGCTCGTCACGACGTACGAGGCGAAGTAGATGATCTTCTCGAGGTCCTTGGGGGCGAGGTCCAGCAGGTAGCCCAGCCGGCTCGGCACGCCCTTGAAGTACCAGATGTGGGTCACCGGAGCGGCCAGCTCGATGTGCCCCATCCGCTCACGACGGACCTTGGAACGGGTCACCTCGACGCCGCAGCGCTCGCAGATGATGCCCTTGAAGCGGACCCGCTTGTACTTACCGCAGTAGCACTCCCAGTCCCGCTGCGGACCGAAGATCTTCTCGCAGAAGAGCCCGTCCTTTTCCGGCTTGAGCGTGCGGTAGTTGATCGTCTCGGGCTTCTTGACCTCACCGTGCGACCACTGACGGATGTCGTCAGCGGTGGCAAGGCCGATGCGCAGCTCGTCGAAGAAGTTGACGTCGAGCACTATGTCCCCTATGTCGTCGTCTGTACTGCTTAGCTAGTGGGTGGGGTCGGGAGCCGGCGAGCCGGCTCCCGACCGCTCACTCAGACCTCTTCGACCGAGCTCGGCTCGCGCCGGGACAGGTCGATGCCCAGCTCCTCCGCGGCCCGGAACACCTCGTCGTCGGTCTCGCGCATCTCCAGGGCCACACCGTCGCTGGAGAGCACCTCGACGTTGAGGCACAGCGACTGCAGCTCCTTGAGCAGCACCTTGAACGACTCCGGAATGCCCGGCTCGGGGATGTTCTCGCCCTTGACGATCGCCTCGTAGACCTTCACCCGGCCGAGGACGTCGTCGGACTTGATCGTCAGCAGCTCCTGCAGGGCGTAGGCGGCGCCGTACGCCTGCATCGCCCAGCACTCCATCTCACCGAAGCGCTGACCACCGAACTGCGCCTTACCACCCAGCGGCTGCTGCGTGATCATCGAGTACGGGCCGGTCGACCGAGCGTGGATCTTGTCGTCGACCAGGTGGTTGAGCTTCAGGATGTAGATGTAGCCGACCGCGATCGGGTCCGGCAGCGGCTCGCCGGAGCGACCGTCGAACAGCTGCGCCTTGCCCGAGGAACCGATCAGCTGCTTGCCGTCCCGGTTGGGCAGGGTCGACGAGAGCAGACCGGAGATCTCCTCCTCGCGGGCACCGTCGAAGACCGGAGTGGCCACGTTGGTGTCCGGCTCGGACTCGTGGGCGTCGATCGAGCGCAGCTGCTTCTTCCACGCCGCGTCGTCGCCGTCCACGCTCCAACCGGTCTTGGCGACCCAGCCGAGGTGGGTCTCCAGGACCTGGCCGATGTTCATCCGGGAGGGCACACCCAGCGGGTTGAGCACGATGTCGACCGGGGTGCCGTCCTCGAGGAACGGCATGTCCTCGACCGGCAGGATCTTGGAGATGACGCCCTTGTTGCCGTGCCGGCCGGCGAGCTTGTCACCGTCCTGGATCTTGCGCTTCTGGGCGACGTAGACCCGGACCAGCTCGTTGACACCCGGCGGCAGCTCGTCGCCGTCCTCGCGGGAGAAGGTACGCACACCGATGACCGTGCCGGTCTCGCCGTGCGGCACCTTCAGCGAGGTGTCCCGGACCTCACGCGCCTTCTCACCGAAGATCGCGCGGAGCAGCCGCTCCTCCGGGGTCAGCTCGGTCTCGCCCTTCGGCGTGACCTTGCCGACCAGGATGTCGCCGGGGACGACCTCGGCGCCGATCCGGATGATGCCGCGCTCGTCGAGGTCCGCGAGCATCTCCTCGCTGACGTTCGGGATGTCGCGGGTGATCTCCTCCGGGCCGAGCTTGGTGTCCCGGGCGTCGACCTCGTGCTCCTCGATGTGGATCGAGGTCAGCACGTCCTGCTGCACGAGGCGCTGCGACAGGATGATCGCGTCCTCGTAGTTGTGGCCCTCCCAGCACATGAACGCCACCAGCAGGTTGCGCCCGAGCGCCATCTCGCCCTCGTCGGTGCACGGACCGTCGGCGATGACCTGACCGGCCTCGACGCGGTCGCCCTCGAAGACGACCGGCTTCTGGTTCACGCAGGAGCCGGCGTTGGAGCGGCGGAACTTGTGCAGCAGGTACGTCCGGCGGTGGCCGTCGTCCTGGTGGATCGTCACGTAGTCGGCGCAGAGGTCCTCGATCACACCGCCGACCTCGGCGACGACCACGTCGCCGGCGTCGACGGCCGCGCGGTACTCCATGCCGGTGCCGACCAGCGGAGCCTCGGCCTTGACCAGCGGCACCGCCTGACGCTGCATGTTCGCGCCCATCAGGGCGCGGTTGGCGTCGTCGTGCTCGAGGAACGGAATCATCGCGGTCGCGACCGAGGTCATCTGCCGCGGCGAGACGTCCATGTAGTCGACCGCGGCGGGAACGACGTCCTCGGTCTCGCCGCCCTTACGGCGGCAGAGGACCCGGTCCTCGGCGAACGTGCCGTCGGCCTTCAGCGGCGCGTTGGCCTGGGCCTTGACGAACCGGTCCTCCTCGTCCGCGGTCAGGTAGTCGATCTGGTCGGTGACCCGACCCTCGACGACCTTCCGGTACGGCGTCTCGATGAAGCCGAACGGGTTGACCCGGGCGAAGGTGGACAGGGCGCCGATCAGGCCGATGTTCGGGCCTTCCGGCGTCTCGATCGGGCACATCCGGCCGTAGTGGGACGGGTGCACGTCACGGACCTCGAAGCCGGCCCGCTCCCGGGACAGACCACCCGGGCCGAGCGCGCTCAGCCGGCGCCGGTGGGTCAGACCCGCCAGCGGGTTGGTCTGGTCCATGAACTGGGACAGCTGCGACGTGCCGAAGAACTCCTTGATCGCCGCCACCACCGGGCGGATGTTGATCAGGGTCTGCGGCGTGATCGCCTCGACGTCCTGGGTGGTCATCCGCTCGCGGACGACCCGCTCCATCCGGGACAGGCCGACCCGGACCTGGTTCTGGATCAGCTCGCCCACGGTACGCAGGCGCCGGTTGCCGAAGTGGTCGATGTCGTCGGCCTCGTAGCCGTCCTCACCGGCGTGCAGCCGGCAGAGGTACTCCACGGTGGCGACGATGTCGTCCTCGGTCAGCGTGCCGGTGGTGATCGGCACGCTCAGCTCGAGCTTCTTGTTGAACTTGTAACGACCGACCTTGGCGACGTCGTACCGCTTCGGGTTGAAGAAGAGGTTGTCGAGCAGGGTCTGGGCGTTCTCACGGGTCGGCGGCTCGCCAGGGCGGAGCTTCCGGTAGATGTCGAGCAGCGCCTCGTCCTGGCCGGCGATGTGGTCCTTCTCGAGCGTGGTCATCATCAGCTCGGACCAGCCGAACTTCTCGCGGATCTGCTCCGCGGACCACCCGATGGCCTTGAGCAGGACGGTGACGGCCTGCCGGCGCTTACGGTCGATGCGGACGCCGACCGTGTCGCGCTTGTCGATGTCGAACTCCAGCCAGGCACCCCGGCTCGGGATGACCTTGACGCTGGAGAGGTCGCGGTCGGAGGTCTTGTCCGGCTGCTTGTCGAAGTAGACGCCCGGGGATCGGACGAGCTGACTGACCACGACGCGCTCGGTGCCGTTGATGACGAAGGTGCCCTTCGGCGTCATCATCGGGAAGTCACCCATGAACACCGTCTGGCTCTTGATCTCGCCAGTGGTGTTGTTGGTGAACTCCGCGGTCACGAACAGCGGAGCGCAGTAGGTCAGGTCCTTCTCCTTGCACTCCTCGATCGAGGCCTTGACCTCGTCGAAGCGCGGAGCCGAGAAGGAGAGCGACATGGTGCCGGAGAAGTCCTCAATGGGACTGATCTCTTCGAGGATCTCCGCGAGACCCGAGCGTGCGTGCGGGTCGTCCGCCGACCGGCCCTGCCAAGCCTCGTTGCCGACGAGCCAGTCGAAGGACTCGTTCTGGATGGCGAGGAGGTTGGGGACCTCGAGGTGTTCGGTGATCCTGCCGAAAGAAACTCGGCGGGGAGCGAAAGCGCTCGACGTACGACTGGTCTTCGCAGGGCGGGAAGCTGCCAAGATGCGTCCTTCCGAGGACCGGTGCTGCAGAACGGCTGGTACGCGTGCACTCCAATGACCCCACCAGAATTATCCGTAAACGGACATTTCCGAGCAGGGGTCAAGTCGGAAGGCAGCGCAAACTAGCAGTGTAGCCGAGAGGCTAACCGCTGTCCAGCCCACCCCGCAGGTCATCGCGGAACTCGCCTCGGGACCCTGGAAAACGGGTCTCACGGGCCGCTCGGAACGCGACGTTCCTGCCGGGCCGCTCGGGTATGGCGGCGGTGGTGCTGCCGCTGCCATTACCCAAGTGGCGGCCGTTGCAAGCGCGGAAGGTCTTGCTGGTGTCAGCGTGCCTGCCAGCCCGGTCTCGCGTCAAGGGCCGGTTACCGGTCGGGGTGTCTTTCCCACCGACGGACTACCGACCGGCCCCGCTGTACAGGGTACGCCGGACGCCGGACGCCCTGCTCACGCCGCTGCCACCGGAACCCACCAACCAGAGCGGGCGGCGATCCGTTCCCGGATCACCGCCCGCCGCGACGCGGTGTGCCCCGGCTCACGTGAGCCGGACGCGCGTCAGGTCGAACTCAAGGTCACTTGAGGGTGACCTTGGCGCCCTCGCCCTCGAGCTTGGCCTTGGCCTTCTCGGCGGTCTCCTTGTTGGCCTTCTCCAGGACGGCCTTCGGAGCAGCCTCGACCAGGTCCTTGGCCTCCTTGAGGCCCAGGCCGGTCAGCTCACGCACGACCTTGATGACCTGGATCTTCTTGCCACCGTCGGCGTCGAGGATGACGTCGAACTCGTCCTTCTCCGGCTCGGCCTCGGCCGGGGCGGCACCCGGGGCGGCAACGCCCATCGCGACCGGGGCCGCGGCGGTGACCTCGAAGGTCGTCTCGAACTGCTTCACGAACTCGGAGAGCTCGATCAGCGTCATCTCCTTGAACGCGTCGAGCAGCTCGTCGGTGCTGAGCTTCGCCATGTCTGGCGTCCTTTCTAAAAGTGAAAACTAAGAACGTGGGTGCGCCGGGAGGCCTCAGGCCGCCTCGGCGCCCTCCTTCTCGCGCTTGTCCTGCAGGGCAGCCGCCAGACGGGCGGTCTTGGAGAGCGGAGCCTGGAACAGGGCCGCGGCCTTGCTCAGGTTGCCCTTCATCGCGCCGGCCAGCTTGGCCAGCAGCACCTCGCGGGACTCCAGGTCGGCGAGCTTCGTGACCTCGGCCGCGGAAATGGCCTTGCCCTCGAAGACACCGCCCTTGATGACGAGCTTCGGGTTGGCCTTCGCGAAGTCGCGAAGCCCCTTCGCCGCCTCGACGACGTCGCCCGAAACGAAAGTCAGCGCGGTAGGACCGGTGAACAGCTCGTCGAGGCCGGAGATGCCCGCCTCGGTCGCCGCACGCTTGGCCAGCGTGTTCTTCGCGACCGTGTAGGTGGTCTCCTTGCCGAGCGAGCGCCGCAGCTGGGTGAGCTGGGAAACCGTCAGACCACGGTACTCGGTGAGCACTGCAGCGCCCGCGTTGCGGAAGCTGTCGGTCAGCTCAGCGACGGCCGTGGCCTTGTCGGCCCGGATCGGCTTGTCCGCCATGTCCCTCCTCTCTCGTTGCTCGAGGCTGGTCGCCGTCGACGAGCGGAGGCTCTGCGACGGCGCCGGAGGCATCACGACAACGAGAAAAGCCCCGGCGCAGGGCGCGCGGGGCGAGGGCCGGCCTGATCACCATGGTCGGCGGACCACGGTAAGAACCGATTTTCGCTTGCCGCCCTGCGCGGGTCGCCCGTCATCGCGGAACCTTCGACCGTGCCGGAGCACGGTGACCAGCGGTCTCTGGGTGGAACTACCTCCCCAGGCTACGCGACGTGTCCGCGTACCGCCAAATCGCCCCCCGCGTGCGCCCGGTCACGCCGTCAGGCCCGGGAGCGGCGTCGCCAGGCGTAACCGGCGAGGGCCACCGCGGCCCAGGCCGCCGCCCAGCGCAACGCCCACCGTGGCGAGGGCGAGCAGGCCGGCGAGGACCGGTGCCAGCGCCCGTCCGGTACGCAGAAAGGCGGCCAGCCGCAGCCGGACCAGCGCGGTCACCGGGCCGCCTCCCGGGCCGGACCGCCCGCGCCCGGCTCACCCGGCGCGGCGCCGCCACCGGCGCGTACCCGGAGGATCTGGTGGCCGTCGGCGCGCAGGCGGGCCACGGTGCCGGCGACCCGCGCGGTCGGGGCGGCGAGCCCGGCCATCCCGCCCATCGCGGCGAGGTAGTGCGCCACGGTGAACGGCTGGTCGGCCGGGAAGCGCTCCGGGACCCAGCCGACGGCGGCGGGCCGGTCGACCACCCGGCCACGGGTCGGCCGGAGCACGCCGGCGGCGACCTGGAGCAGCGTGGACTTGCCCACCCCGTTGCGGCCGAGCACGACCGCGACCTCACCCGGACCGATCCGCACGTCCGTCTCCCGCAGCACCCACGGGCCGCGCCGGTGGTACCGCAACCAGACGTTCTCCAGCCGCATGCCGCGAGCCTGCCACAGCGGACAAACGAACGGGCCCCGCCACGGTGTCGTGGCGGGGCCCGTTACGGGAGCCGTGCTCAGGCCTCGGCCGAGCCCTCCTGCAGGTTCTTCACCAGCTTCGGGTCGACCGGAACGCCCGGGCCCATGGTGGTGGTCAGGACCACCTTCTTGAGGTACGTGCCCTTGGCCGCGGACGGCTTGGCGCGGAGCACCTCGTCGAGGACGGCGGCGTAGTTGTCGATCAGCTGGGTCTCGGAGAACGAGGCCTTGCCGATGATCAGGTGGAGGTTGGAGTGCTTGTCCACCCGGAAGGTGATCTTACCGCCCTTGATGTCCGAGACGGCCTTGGTGACGTCCATGGTCACCGTGCCGGTCTTCGGGTTCGGCATCAGGCCGCGCGGGCCCAGGATCCGCGCGATCCGGCCGATCTTGGCCATCTGGTCCGGGGTGGCGATCGCCGCGTCGAAGTCCAGCCAACCACCCTGGATGCGAGCGACCAGCTCGTCGGTGCCCACCTCGTCCGCACCCGCCGCGGCGGCCTCCTCGGCCTTCGCGCCGGCGGCGAAGACGATCACGCGGGCGGTCTTACCGGTGCCGTGCGGCAGGTTGACCGTGCCGCGGACCATCTGGTCCGCCTTGCGGGGGTCGACGCCGAGGCGCATCGCGACCTCGACCGTGGCGTCGAACTTGACGTTGGTGGTGTCCTTGGCCAGCTTGACGGCCTCGGCGGGGGTGTAGAGCTTCGACCGGTCGATGACCTCGGCGGCCTTGCGGTAGCTCTTGCTGCGCTGCATTTCTGGTTACTCCTGTGGTCTATGGCGGGCCGCGGTCACCGCGCGCCCTCCCACGAACTGAGCGGGAAAGTGCTGACCGACGTCAGTCGTTGACGATGATGCCCATCGACCGGGCGGTGCCGGCGATGATCTTCGCAGCCTGGTCGACGTCGTTGGCGTTGAGGTCGACCATCTTCTTCTCGGCGATCTCACGCACCTGGGCCTGGGTCACGGAGCCGACCTTCTGGCTCTGCGGGACGCCCGAGCCCTTCTCCACGCCGGCGGCCTTGAGCAGCAGCCGGGCGGCGGGCGGGGTCTTCAGGACGAAGGTGAAGGTCCGGTCCTCGTACACGCTGATCTCGGCGGGGACGATGTCGCCCCGCTGGGACTCGGTCTGCGCGTTGTAGGACTTGCAGAACTCCATGATGTTCACGCCGTGCTGACCGAGCGCCGGGCCGACGGGCGGAGCCGGCGTGGCCTGGCCCGCCTTCAGCTGAAGCGTGAACGTCTTGACGAGCTTCTTCTTCGGAGGCATGTCTCTTCCTGGGGCTTGGAACTGGGAAAGCGCCGGGTCGCGGGCACGCACGGTCAGCGCGATGCGACAACGACGACGTTCTAGGGTAGCGCAGACTTCCGCCGCCCTCCGCGCCGAGGTCCGACGGGAGGGCGAAACGACGCACCGGCGGCAGGCCGAAGCCCGCCGCCGGTGCGACCGTACGTCAGATCTTGGCGACCTGGTTGAAGTTCAGCTCGACCGGCGTCTCCCGGCCGAAGATCGACACCAGCACCTTGAGCTTCTGCTGGTCGGCGTTGATCTCACTGATCGTGGCCGGCAGCGAGGCGAAGGCGCCGTCGGTGACGGTGACCGAGTCGCCGACCTCGAAGTCGAGGACCCTGACCTCGGGCTTCGCCTTCTTCTCCACGGCCTCCACCGCCGGGGCCAGCCACTTCAGCACCTCGTCGAGGCTCAGCGGCGCCGGGCGGTCGGCCCGGTCGGTGGCCCCGACGAAGCCGGTGACCCCCGGGGTGTTCCGGACGCAGGAGTAGGACTCGGCGGTCAGCTCCATCCGGACCAGGATGTAGCCCGGGAAGACCTTCGCCTGGACCTGGGACCGCTTGCCGTTCTTGACCTCGACCTCTTCCCGGGTCGGCACCTCGACCTGGTAGATGAAGTCCTCCATGTCGAGGGAGGTGATCCGGGTCTCGAGGTTGGTCTTGACCTTGTTCTCGTAGCCGGCGTAGGAGTGCACCACGTACCAGTCGCCGGGCGCGTAGCGCAGCTTCTGGCGCAGCTCGGCGACCGGGTCGTACTCCTCGTCCGGCGCGGGCTCGGTGGTCGGGAATTCCGGCTCGCTGGCGGCCTCGACCGACTCATCGTTGGCCGCCGTCGCCACCGTGGACTGCTCGTCCGTGGTCTCGGCGGTCTCGTCGTACTCAGGCACGCTCGCTCACTTCCGTCACTATCGGCACAGTCAGCCGGTCAGCTGGGGTTGCCGAAGACCCACAGCACGCCCTTCGCGAACGCGAAGTCGAGAAGGCCCACGATCGTCAGCATCACGGCGACGAAGGTGACCACCACGGCGGTGTAGGTCAGCAGCTCCTTGCGCGTCGGCCAGATGACCTTACGCAGCTCGGCCACGACCTCGCGGAAAAACCGCGCGATGCGGGCGAAGAGGCCCACCCGGTCGGTGTCCTTGCGGGTCTTCCGACCGTCGGCCGACTCAGCCCGGGCCCGCGCGCGGGTCGCGGTGCCACCCCGGGAGACCGGCTCGTCCGCGTCGGTGGCGTCGTCGTCGGCCACGTCGTCGACGACCGCGTCTTCGCGCTCACGCTCGTCGCCGGCGTCCTCGCCGCGCCGCTTGCTCTCGGCCACTTCGCCCTCCGTGCGGGGTATCGGGTCGCACGCCGATGGGCGTGCGCGGCGTTTGGTCACGCCGGCCGGACCAACCGTCCCGCGACGGGCCGCGGCCGGCGGACCGACCGGGAGGGCCCGATTGCCTCGGAACCACCCCGCCGATGCCACCACCACGGGCCGAACGCCGCCGTTCGGCGGCGCGACCCACGGGAACGGTCAGGCCTGAGGCGCAGGGGTGACAGGACTTGAACCTGCAGCCTGCGGTTTTGGAGACCGCTGCTCTGCCAATTGAGCTACACCCCTGTGCGGCAACTCGCACCCCACTCGACCACGCACGGCCGAGCAGGGGTCACTTGCCCCACGGCGGACCAGTGTACGGGTAGTCGTACGACTTTCCCAACCGGTCTGCCACCAGCGCGTCAGAACACCCCTCAGCGGGGCGTCCGGATGGTCGCCCGGGCCTGCGAGAGCACCTTCTCCCCCAGGCAGGTCGCGGTCACGTCGAGCCTGGTCAGACCGTCTTCGGTGACCTCCTTGACCACCGCGGCGACCTCGATCTCGGTGCCCTGGTCGTCGTCCGGGACCACCACCGGGCGGGTGAACCGGACGCCGAAGTCGACCACCGCGTCCGGCGCGCCGGCCCAGGCGGTGACCGCCCGGCCGACCAGCGCCATGGTGAACATGCCGTGGGCGATCACCCCCGGCAGTCCCACCTTGGTGGCGAACCGGTCGCTCCAGTGGATGGGGTTGAAGTCGCCGGAGGCGCCCGCGTAGCGGACCAGGTCCGCGCGGGTCACCCGGAACGTCTGGGTGGGCAGTTCCATGTCAGGCCTCCCCGCGTACGACGATCTTGGACCAGACGGCGACCACCGGCTCGCCGGCGGCGGTGCGCACGTCGGTGCGGGTGGTCAGGAAGCCGTGCCCGCCCCGGCTGGTGATGTCCTCGATGGTGTTCACGCAGACCAGCTCGTCACCGGCGATCACCGGACGGGTGTACGCGAACCGCTGGTCGCCGTGGACCACCCGGCTGTAGTCCACGCCGAGGGCCGGATCCTCGATGATCTGCCGGTTGGCGGCCATGGTGACCACCACGGGGAAGGTCGGCGGCGCGACCACGTCGGGGTGCCCGAGCGCGCGGGCCGCCTCCGGGTCGTGGTGGGCCGGGTCGGTGGCGCCGATGGCCGTGGCGAACTCACGGATCTTTTCTCGGCCCACCTGGTAGGGGGCGGTCGGCGGGTAGGTCCGGCCGACGAAGGACGGGTCCAGGGACATGCCGCGAACCTACACGGAAAACACGAACGCCGATCCGTACGGGGCGGCGGCTCGGGGCCGTCGTCCGTGTGGATCGGCGTTCGGAATTGCTGCGGGACCGGGCCGGCCGAGCCGGCCGCGGGTCAGCGGGTCTCGCGGTGGATGGTGTGCTTGCCGTCCCGGGGGCAGAACTTCTTCAGCTCGATGCGGTCCGGGTCGTTACGACGGTTCTTGCGCGTGATGTAGTTGCGCTCCTTGCACTCCACACACGCCAAAGTGATCTTCGGCCGGACATCGGTCGCCTTCGCCACGGCGGAGTGCCTTCCTCGCTAACGGATAACAACTACGGCGCATCAGCCTACGCACTGACGGCGCGGACATGCAAAGTGGGCGCCTGTGGCGCCCATCCCACCGACCGCCGGGAAGCCCGGCGGACGAGAGTAGCGGTGGCCGGACTTGAACCGGCGACACAGCGATTATGAGCCGCTTGCTCTGCCATCTGAGCTACACCGCCGTGGCGGGTCCAGCCGGACCCTGTGAGCCCCCTTACGGAATCGAACCGTAGACCTTCTCCTTACCATGGAGACGCTCTGCCGACTGAGCTAAGGGGGCCTACCCGATCACCCCGAAGGGCGTCGCGCAGAGGAAACAGTACACGACCCCGCCGCCGAGGTGAAATCGGATCCCCCCATACCCGGGGTGATCCGCGTCCTCCCAGCTCAGAGCAGGGTCACCGAACGGTCCGGGACCACCCGCAGCCGGGGCGCCTCGGCGGCGGCCTCCGGCTCCACCTGGGCGCCGAACCACGCCTCCAGCCGCTCGTACGGCAGCGGCCGGCTGAACAGGAAGCCCTGGCCGATCTCGCAGCCGATGTCCTGGAGCAGTTCGAGGGTGAGCTCGCTCTCCACCCCCTCGGCGACCACCGCGAGGCCGAACTGCTGGGAGAGCGTCACCACCGCGTTGACGATCGCCAGGTCGCCCGGGTCGGTCGCCATGCCCTGCACGAACGAGCGGTCCACCTTCACCTCGTGGACCGGCAGCCGGCGCAGGTAGGCCAGGGACGAGGAGCCCGTCCCGAAGTCGTCCACCGAGAGCCGTACGCCGAGGTCACGCAGCCGGTGCAGGGTCGGTATCGGCCGGTCCGTGCCGTCCAGCACCCCGGCCTCGCGGATCTCGAAGGTGAGCCGCTGCGGCGGCACGCCGTACTCGTCGAGCAGCTCGCGTACCTGGTCCGGGAAGTGCGGGTCGGTGAGCGTACGCGCGGAGAGGTTGACGGCGACGGCGAGCGGCTGCTCGGCGTGGGCCCAGTCCCGACTGCGCCGCAGCCCCTCCCGGAGCACCACCTCGGTGAGCCGGCCGAGCTGGCCGGTGTGCTCGGCCACCGCGACGAAGTCCTCCGGGGCGACCGTGCCGTGCGTCGGATGCTCCCAGCGGGCCAGGCACTCGACGCCGAGCAGCCGCCGGTCCCGCAACGTCACCTTCGGCTGGAAGTAGACCTCCAGCGCACCCTCGTCGAGGGCGCGCCGCAGGTCGCCGGCGAGGCCGAGGCGGCGCAGCGACCGAGACTCCAGCGCCGGGTTGAACAGCTGCACGCTGCCGGGCACCGCCTTGGCCGCCGTCGCGGCCAGGTCGACCCGTTGCAGCAGGGTCGCGGCGTCGCTGCCGTGATCCGGGTATACGGCCACCCCGACGGCGGTGTCCACGTCGAGGGTGAGCGAGTCGAAGACCATCTCGTCGCGGATCTGCTCGCGCAGCTCGGCGGCGAGCTCCAGGGCCGCCTCGGCGTTCTCCAGCCGCAGGGTGACCAGGAACTCGTCGCCGCCCGCCCGGCCCACCAGGGCGGACGACGGGGCGCAAGCGCGCAGGCGCTCGGCCACCTCGACGAGGACCTTGTCGCCCGCGGCGTGTCCCAGCGACTCGTTGACCTGGCGCAGCCCGTCCACGTCGAAGAGCAGCACGGCGACCACCTCGCCGGGCGCCCGGATCTTCACCGCCTCGTCCAGCGCGCCGGTGATCCGCCGCCGGTTGGGCAGCTTGGTCAGCGCGTCGTGGTACGCGTCGTGGCGCAGCCGGTCGACCAGCCGGGAATTCTCCAGGGCGACCGCGACGTGCGCCGCCACCGTCTCGAAGACGGGGATGTCGGCCGAGGTGAGGTGGTTGGTGTCGCCCAGCCGGTTGACGATCTCCAGCGTGCCGATCACGGCCTGGCCGGACCGCAGCGGCACGACCAGGACGTCCTTGGCGGGGCCGGAGGCGGACCTGACCAGATCCGGGTCGTCGCCCAGCTTCCGCCCGGCCGCCACCCGCTGACCCGACTGAAGTACCCGTTGCCGGATCGCCGGCGGGCCGGGCGCAAAGTCGAGCAGGCCGGGGTCGTCGACCCGGGCGGTGAGCAGGACCTCCGGATGCCGCCCCTGCGGCGGCAGCCAGAGAGTGGCGTACTCGGCCTGCATGAGGCTGCGGATCCGGCCGAGCAGCGCGTCGACGAGCGTGCCGTCCTGGCCGCTCTGGGTCACTGCCTTGGTCAGGTCGTACAGGTCGGCGAGCGTGCGGTGCTGCCGGAAGAACCGCGAGTAGGACCGGTAGACGAAGGCCACCGCCACCGCCACCGCTGCGAGCAGGAGGATCGCCCAGCCGCTGCTGCTGAGCACGATGAGGATGACCAGACCGATGGTGACGTTGACCGCCGCGGCCAGCAGCGTGGGTGCCGCCGTCCGGACCACCTGCCAGCCCGCCTGCAAGCCCTGCAGCAGGCTGATCACGCCACCCACGGCGCCGAGCGTGACCAGCGTGTACGTGCTCACCGCGAGGAAGAGCACGCCCCAGGTCGGCGGCCCGACGCCCTCGACCGGCGGCATGGCGAGCAGCACCAGGCTGGCGACGGTCGCCGCCGCCCCGGCCTTCGCCACGTTGAACCACACCTTGGTCGGCGTCAGGCGGCGTCTCATCTGACCGATCAGCGCGGCGAGCGCGGCGACCAGGACGACGGTGACCGGCTGCAGATAGTGGAAAGCGAGCACGAGCGGGATCTCCGTCAACGTGACGGAGAGCCCCTGCCGGAGGACGATGAACTGGAGGACCTGAGTGCCCGCAGCCACCAGGACGAACAGCAGCACCGGTGCGGCCAGGGCGTCCCGCGCGGTCGGCGGGGTGGCCAGGCTGAGGATGACCAGGCCGACGACGGTGATCAGTGCGAGCGGACCGGTGATCAGCCAGGCTGAATCCGTCGTCCTCCGCGCCGACGGTCGACTCGTTGCCATCCCGCTCCTCACAGAGTGACGCCTGGCCGAAGCCGCCAGGACGCGAGTGTCCCGGGGAGGTTACGGAACGAGCGTGGCCACGATCGCGGCGGACCAGTCGTATTCCATCTGGTGCAGGTCGGGTTCACCGATGACACCGCCAGCCAGGGCGGCAAGGGCAACGAGCGCCAGCGTCACGCCGAGCAGCCGGCCGGACCTACGACCAGACATGACTGTGCTCCTGTCGGCAGGGGGTGCAGAAAACAATGGAGATTCCATGATGGTGCCACAGCACGCTCGGCCTGGAAAGTTGCAGCAGCGCCCGCGAGACGCTCGCAGGAGCTGCTCGAGCCGTCTGGTTGGGCGGGTCAGTCATGTGGCCAGAATCTTTGTCGTTTCCCCCGTCGTGCCATAGTCCCAAAAACCGACCTAGCGCCAGAATTGGCACCTAGATCCTCTACCACCCGTAGCGGACACGCAACCGGTCGTCCACCGGCACGTTGACCGATCCCCGACATCGGTCCGGCGGTCGTCCGCCGCCCGGAACGAACGCGACTCGGGAGCCTGGCCGGATTGCGACAATTATGACGAAGGCCCCGGATCCGCAGTCGCAGATCAGGGCCTTGCCGTTGCCTGGTGGCGGGCGCAGCCTGTGGTTGTCGGTCGCGGTGTCCCACCACATGCTTGACGGGATGGCAGGAGACATCTCGCTAGTGTGCTGCGCTAGAAATCCGCCTACAAAATCGTGCGAGTGATTCGAGAATCTCCTCGGCGGTCTTGGTCCAGGTGAAGGGCCTGGGGTTGGTGTTCCAGTCTGCGATCCAGGTGCGGATGTCGGCTTCCAGGCTGTGAACGCTCTTGTGGGCGCCGCGGCGGATCTTCTGCTCTGTGAGGTAGCCGAACCAGCGTTCGACCTGGTTGATCCAGGAGGAACCGGTCGGTGTGAAGTGCATGTGGAAGCGGGGATGGCGGGCCAGCCACGCCCGCACGGCGGGGGTCTTGTGGGTGCCGTAGTTGTCGCAGACCAGGTGCACGTCCAGATCGGCTGGCACGGCTTTGTCGATCGTGGCCAGGAACTTCTTGAACTCGGTCGCGCGGTGCTGGCGGTGCAGTTCGCCGATGACGGTGCCGTCGGCGATGTTGAACGCGGCGAACAGGCTGGTGATGCCGTTGCGGGCGTAGTCGTGGGTGCGGCGTTCGGGCATGCCGGGCATCATCGGCAGCACCGGCTGGGACCGGTCCAGGGCCTGGATCTGCGACTTCTCATCCACGCAGAGCACCACGGCCCGTTCGGGCGGGTTGTGGTAGAGCCCGACCACGTCGACGACCTTCTCGATGAACTGCGGATCCGTGGAGAGCTTGAACGTGTCGGCCAGATGCGGCTTGAGGCCGAAGTCCCGCCAGATCCGTCCGACGGTGGACTTCGACAGTCCGGACTTCTCCGCCATGGAGGTACGCGACCAGTGGGTGGCGTTACGTGGCGTCTGCTCCAAGGTGGCGACGACGACCTCTTCGACCCGGTCCAAACCGATGGACGGAGGACGACCCGGCCGCGGCTCGTCGATCAGTCCGTCCAGCCGCAGCTTCAAAAATCGGCGACGCCATTTCCCCACCGTGGACAGATGAACACCCAGTGCCGTTGCCACATCAGTGTTCGAGCCGCCATCGGCGCAGGCCAGAATGATCCGGGAGCGCATCGCGAGGACCTGCGCCGTCTTCGCCCGCCGCGACCATCGGGTCAATGTCGCACGTTCTTCATCGGTCAACGTCAGCGGCGGGGTGGGACGCCCAGTCCTCGGCATCCCACCACCATACCCACTTATCAGGCGAATTTCTGGCGCACCGCACTAGTGCCGTGACCACGAACGTTCACGGTGTTGCTGACACGCCGTAAACCTTGCCTGGCCTACGGCGTTGTTGCGGTCAGGCTGCGACGGTGGCAGATCCCGTACGCGTGCGGCGGCTCACTGACCAGGAGGATCACGCGCGAACCGGAGCGGGCTCAGGATTTCCGCAGCGGCCGGAACGCGGCCCGCACCTCGGCAGAGAAGAGCTCCGGTTCCTCCCAGGCGGCGAAGTGGCCACCCTTGTCGACCTCGTTGAAGTACGCGAGGTCGGGGTAGACCGTCTCGACCCAGCTCCGCGGGGCAGCCCAGAGCTCGCCGGGGAACGTCGTGAAGCCGACCGGAACCGAGACCGGCGGAGGAGCCTGGCCGGCCGCACCGGCTGCGGCCAGGAACCGTCCAAATTCCCAGTACCACCGGGCGGCCGAGGCGCCGGTGCCCGTCAGCCAGTACAGCGTGATGTTGTCGACGATGGTGTCCCGGGTGAGGCCGCCCACGGGCTTGCCGTCGACGAACGCGCGGGAGATCTTGTAGTAGCTGTCCGTGTCGTGGTCGAGCATCCAGGCCGCCAGCCCGACGGGTGAATCCAGCAGGGAGTAGCCGATCGTCTGCGGCCGGGTGGACTGCTCCAGGAAGTAGCCGAAGCCGTCCGTCGTGAATGTGTTGAGCGCGTCGTGCGCCGCGCGTTCCTGCTCGGACTCCGCCGGCAGTTGGTCCTTGAGACCGATCGCCCCGGCGAGCAAGTTGACGTGGATGCCGAGCAACCCCTCGGGTCCTTGGCGGCCCATTGCGTCCGTGACGGCGGCGCCCACGTCGCCCCCCTGGGCGACGTAGCGCGGGTAGCCGAGGCGGTCCATCAGCTCCGCCCACGCGCGGGCGATGCGGCCGTTCTCCCAGCCGAGCTCGGTCGGCTCGCCCGAGAAGCCGTAGCCGGGCAAGGACGGCAGCACCAGGTGGAAGGCGTCCTCGGGGGTGCCGCCGTGCGCGGTCGGGTCGGTGAGCGGGCCGACGACCCCGAGCAGCTCGACGACCGAGCCTGGCCAGCCGTGCGTCATGATCAGCGGCAGGGCGTTCTCGTGCTGCGACCGCACGTGGATGAAGTGGATCTCCACGCCGTCGATGTCGGTCGTGTACTGCGGCAGGGCGTTCAGCTTCGCCTCGAACGCGCGCCAGTCGTGCTCGGTCGTCCAGTAGCGGGCCAGCTCCTGGACCGTCGCCACCTGCACGCCCTGGGAGCGATCGGTGACCAGCTCTCGGTTGGGCCAGCGCGTGGCCGCGATCCGGCGACGCATGTCGGCGATCGCTTCTTCCGGCGTGTCGAGCCGGAAGGGGCGGATTTCGTTGTCGTTCGACATCTCCACCTGCCGGGTCGGGTCGACCGGCGCCGGGGCGCCGGCGGGGCTGGCGCGCGCCCAGTCTCGCAGCGGCCCGGCGACCGGCGGACCGAAACGCGATTTCGCGCTTGGTCCGGCCCGGACCGGCTTACTGCCTTCTGTCGTGGGCGCCGGTCACGGTGGCGGTCGTCCCAGCCGCACTGAGGCGGAACTGGCCGTCGGCCTGTTGCACAGCCACGGCCTGCGCGCGACGCGACGTACATCGCGGACGACGTCGGCGCGCAGGAGCCGCAGCTGCAGCTGGGATGGCGGCTCGACGCGGACCTGACCGGCGAGCCCGGCTTCCGGGTCGTGCAGCGCCGTCAGGCCGAGGGTCAACGGCACCCATCACGAGCTGGCGGCAGGAGCCGGTCCGAGGCCAGCGGACGGGCAACGCTCGCAGGATCCCCGTTCCCGCCATGTTCCCGTAGAGGGCCATGCAGCGCCGGATCGGGCTGGACTCCCGTGGACTCCACGAGAAAGACCCCCGGAGCGCGTTTCCGCAGCTCACGGGGCCATCTCTGCACCTGGTGGCGGGGAGAGGATTCGAACCTCTGTAGCTTTCGCGACGGATTTACAGAGCGCTAACGCCAGGGCGCTGACCAGGTCGTTTGTTGCTGCGCGACGGGGCGACGACACAAGCCCGACACAGAATCAGTCGTCAGACCGATTCAGACCGGCCGAAGCCTGTCCACTCGGCCGAGTATCGAACTTGGGGGGACACCAAGGTCCGCCCGGTCGAAGTCGACCACTTTGTCGCTGAACGCCGCCCTGAGGAAGGACGTCTCCGCACCGCTGAACGTCGCCCGGACGAAGGACACTCTCCCTCCACTGAACGTCGCCCGGTGGAGCACACGGTCACGATCGAGGGGAAGGAGGTCGGGATCTTCGACCCGATGGGCAAGGACACGATCCTGTTCCATCGGGCCGTCAGCGACGACGAGGCGCCGTAAGACCTCTGAAGCGGCCAGGCAGGCGACAGCAACGCTGACACCAACAGGCCAAGACGAAGAGATCCACGGCCAGCGTCACACGGGCGGTCGGCCGAGGCGGGAGACACCCCGGGACGCAGGCCGACGAGGCGCGCAGTTCTTACAAGCGAGGGGTCAGGGACGGCCCTCGTAGGCTCGCCGGGCGAGCTGGCCGGGGCATGGACTCCCGTCTAGCCCCCGAGAGCGGTGCGCGGCGTGGACGCAGTCCGGGTCAGGTGTGGTCAGGGCGCTTGGTGGCCCTGCGCTGACGGATTTTGAAGCGGGCCACGGCGATCAGCGCGATCTTGAGAGCAACGAGCGCCACGACGACGTTCGCGGCTAGGCCGGTCCACCGCGACTCCGCCACGATCGAGCCCGCCAGCCCCACATGCAGAGCGACGACCAGGACCACGGCCAACGCGAGGACAGCGGTCTGGAGGTGGGATCGCGGGAAGCCCCGCCGTTGTCCAGATGGCACGCCGACGGCGTCTCGGAGGGGGGCCGAATCGGGGGATTCGAGCCGCTGCCAGGCTACGGCCAGAGGGTCGCGGCGGCTGAACCGCTCGAAATCGCGGGTGATGATGTCGCGGATCTGAGTCAGGCGGTCTCCGTCCGCAGCCTCGATGCGCACAGTAAGGGAGTTGCCGTCGGCGGTGAGCCTGGCCCGGCCCCACGGGCCGAAGGTGACACTTCCGCTGGTGTCGGTCCACTCCGCGGCCACCTGCACCTCCCGGCGCATGTGCAAGTGCATGCGGGCAGAGTGGCCACCGCTGCCCATGGCGGCGGCGTGCTTGCAGAACTGGACGAGGTAGCGAGTGGCTCTGTCGGTCTGGATCTGGGCTTGCAGGACTGGCACGGTGTTCCTTCTCGGTCATGGGCTGCCGAGAGCCTGCCTCGGCGGTTCGCGGGCTGGCTCCCGGCGCAGTCGAGCGTCAGGCTGGAAAGGTGGCGGGTCACCCGGCAGGTCATGGCCCGTCCCCAAAATTATAGAGACAATCTGTCTGCGTCAACCGCAACCTGTTCTTCTTGTGAACGACGTGTAGGATACGGGTGTGCCCAAACTGTGGACCGAGACGATCGACGCACACCGCGCAGCGGTTCGGGACGCCGCCATGGACGCCATGGCCGCCCTGGTGGCCACGCACGGGCTGGTCGCGGTGACGATGTCGCAAATCGCCCAACAGGCCGGCATCGGACGCGCCACGCTGTACAAGTACTTCCCGGACGCGCAGGCCGTTCTCACCGCCTGGCACGAACGCCAGATCACCACACACCTCGACCAGCTCACCGCCGCCGTCGACCCCGCCGCCCCAGCCATCGCGCGCCTGGAAGCTGTCCTGCACACCTACGCGCACATCCAGCACCACTCGGCGCGCCACCATGGCGGCGAACTCGCCGCGCTGCTGCATCGCAGCGAACACGTCGACCGCGCCCAGCAACGACTACGCGGCTTCGTCCAAGACCTGATCGCCGAGGCTGTGCGAGACGGCGATCTCCGCGACGACGTGGCCACCGACGAATTGGCCACCTACTGCCTGCATGCCCTCACAGCAGCCGGCACCGTCCCCCGTCCAGAGGCCGTCCAGCGCCTGGTCACCGTCACCCTGGCCGGGCTGACCGCCCGTCGCCGGTAACCAGCAGTGCCAGCTCGCCGGACACGAGCACCGGCCAAGCTCTCCACAGCCGCCGGCGGGTGCCCGGTTCCGCCACGCCAGCTGCGGTGGCGAACACGAGGGGCGCCACTACGGGCGATCACGTAGAAGGCCGCGAACACGACCGGCCCGGAGAGCCCGCCGAGACGGTCGACGAAAGCCTCCCGGGCCGTCAGGCCCATCACGAAAAGCGTGGCGCTGAGCCGCGACCGGCGCATGTACGAGTGGTCCGTCGTGGCCCGACTACCGCTCGGCAAGGCGCGGCCTGAACTCTCGACGCCTCGGCTCGCCTGATGGAGAGACACACATGGATGTGGCTTGGATCGCGACCGATCCCGGAAGTGGCGATCCCGCCTCCACGGAAACCCGGTCTGACGCCGACGGCTTCATGTCCCGGCTTCAGCACCTTCTGGGAGCCGGAGAGGGGTATGCGGAGGTACGCCGCGTCGAGGCGGACTACCCCCTCTTGACGTTCTCGTTCAGAGGGGACTACGCAGTCATGCATCTGTTCGAGTCCCCAGATGATTGCCGCCTTCTTCCGGGGGATGGCCGGCTGTCCGCGACGAAAACCGTCGAAGTCCCAGTGCTCTCCGACGACTGCACATTTTCGGGTGACTTCGTCCTGAGCGTGGCCAAGGCAACGGCGGTGATCGCAGCCTTCATCGACGGCGCACCAGCGGCACGACTCGGAGAGTGGGTTCGGCTCTAACTGGTCGTTTCAGAATGAGGGCACCGCAGCCTTTACCGCCGTCACCGCCGGTCGATGAAACGGGCGAAATCGGTGCGCGCAAGGCGATCCTCCCGTGACCATGGGCGGATGGGGCGACCATCGGAGCCGGCGCAGACCGGGGGCATCATGCGCGGCGAGGAGGAGGCCCAGCAGGCCAGCTTCCTGGAGCTGTTCTTCGACCTGGTGCTGGTCTTCGCCCTGGTCGGGGTCGTCAGCCGGATCGTGCCGGACCTGCTCTCCGACAACGTGCGCCTGCGCTGGCTGTCGCTGCTGTACACGGTCGTTCTTGCCCTGCCGTTGCTGTGGCTCTGGACCACCACCGCGTACCTCACCAGCCGCTTCGACTACCGCAACCGCTGGATTCAGCTGCTGGTCCTGGTCAGCGCGTTCGGCCTGCTGATCATGGCGACGTCCCTGTACCAGTTCGAGCAACGCGGCGCCACCTTCGCCATTGTGTACGTGGTGCTGCACATCGGACGCCCCTTGGTGCTCCGGCCGTTGTTACGGGAGCACGAGAACGTACGGGCGCTCTACACCCGCCTGGCCATCTGGGCCAGCATCTCCGGCGTCATCTGGCTCGCCGGGGCGGCGATGCGCGGAAACTACCGGCTGGCCCTGTGGTTGATCGCCATCACCGTGGACCTGGTCGTAGCGCGGTTCAGATGGCCGGTACCCGGCATGGGCCGACCACCGACCAGCGCGTGGGCGATGTCCAGCAGCCGATACCTCCCCGAGCGCTACCAGCAACTGTTGTTGATCGCGCTCGGCGAGACGGTGCTGTCCATCGGCCTCACCTACGCCACCCACCCCACCACGCTCGCCGCAAAGGCGGCCCTGGTGGTCACATTCCTGTCGTCCGTGCTGATGTGGCGGATCTACTTCTATCGCGCTGGCCAGGTGCTGGCCGAGGCCGTCGAGATGTCGACGAACCGGGCAGCTGCCGGCGGGATCGTCGGCGTGGCCCATCTGCTCATGGTGCTCGGCATCACCTTGGCCGCGGCCGGCTCGGAAATCGTGTTGGCGAATCCCCAGGGGCCCTCCGTGCCGGCCTGGCTCTTCGTCATCCTCGGCGGGCCGGCGGTCTTCCTGTTCGGCCGCAGTCGGCTGGAACGGGTCGTCTTCAACCGGCTCGCCGTGCGCCGGCTCGTCGGCATCGGCGTTCTGGTCCTGCTGGCGCCGCCGCTGTTCTTCGGCCCGCCGCTGCTCGCCGCCATCGCCGCTGCGGTCGTGCTGCTCGGGGTCGCCGTCGCGGACGCTCGACGCGCCGCCGGCCGCCCACCGGAGGCCCCGTCCCCGTCCGCCTAGCAGAGGCGGTCCGCATCCAGTCCGCAAGAGGTCCACAGACGATGGGGAGGCGTTGAGGGATGTCGGAAGGATTTACGCTGCCAGACCCCCATGCGCCCAGGTCGGCGGCACGGGCAGTTTGATCTCGTAATGCGTAGGTCGTCCGTCAGGCGGCTCTGTTGGAAGGGCCAGGTCACCGGTCCGCGAATCGGAAGTGCGTCGGCCAGCCGGCCGGAGACCCGGTGCGAGGCCCGGCACGAGGGCCGCCTGCTGATTGTCAGAGAAGGCACGTACGGTGTCCTACTGACCGGCCGGTCTCAGCCACCCTTCGTGGGACAGCGCGGCCACGGGGGGTGGGCATGGAAGGTCCCCGGAGCGATCCCGGGACTGGATGGAGAAAGTCCATCGCGACCCACCCCCCGCCACGCGCGAGACCGAGGACCAGGGCGTGACCCACGATTGTCGGGAACCCAAGATCCAACGTGCCCGTTGCGTGCCCGATCGGCCGGTCGGGCAGGGGACAACAACGGTCAACCGCGGCGGGAGACGACAAAGGCCCCTGACTTGCGTTTCCGCAGGTCAGAGGCCTTGCCGTTGCCTGGTGGCGGGTAGAGGATTCGAACCTCTGTAGCTTTCGCGACGGATTTACAGAGAGCGCGGGATCTTGGGTGCCGCACCGCGCGTGACCAGGCGTTTCCTAGCGTATGAGCCGGGCCTAAAGCTCATGTTCCCGTAATGTTCCCGCAGCGGGAAGGCCGGTCCAGCTTAGACTGCGGCCATGGCCTACCTGCCCGACACGCACCGCGTTCCAGTGATCCGTGCGGATTTCAGCGACGATGCGCTCTGGGCCCAGCTTCAAGAGGAGATCTCCAAGGAGACGGAAAAGGGCTTCGGAGCAAACGTCGAGTTTGTCGAGGATCCGAGGCTGGCCGGCCTCGATGTGCCGGCGCTGGTCCGCGCCTTCCCCCGCGCCTACCCCCACGAGTACAACCATCCGGTGGTGTTCGTCGTCGACGCGGTGACCGTCTCATCGCCGGAACATCCCATCCTCGCCATTGGCCTCAACGAGCGGGACGCCGCAGAGCCGTTCCGGGTCGTGCCCGGAGAGCTGGACTCCATCGAGACCAACCTGTTGATTTCCAACGTGGACTTCTCCGAGTTCGCAAGGGCAGCGCACCGCAGCGGCGGTGTCTACCGGGGCTGAGCCGCATACAGCACGGCAGGGGTTCTTCGCGCTCCGCGAGGCACGCCTCACCGCCACCGGTCACCCAGCGCGTCGCCGATGCGGTCGTTCACCCCGTCCTCTCCCCCGTCGATGCAGTTCGCGTACACCCGCAGCAGAACGGCGACGCTGTGCCCCAGGCGGCGGGCTACCTCAGTCGCCGGGACACCTGCGTTGAGCCAGAGCGAGGCGGCAGCGTGGCGCAGGTCGTACGACCGGCGGGCGAGCGGTGAGGCGACCTGGGCCGGGGTGAGCGCCTTCTCGCGGGCAGAAGCGGGCGCGGTCCGGGCGATTCGCCGCCGCAACGCAAGATCGTCTGTTCCCGCTATGTTCCCGTGGACAGCCACAGAGCGCCGGACCGGGCTGGACTCCGCTGGACTGAACGAGAACGGCCCCGGAGTGCGTTTCCGCAGCTCACGGGGCCGTTCTCGCACCTGGTGGCGGGTAGAGGATTCGAACCTCTGTAGCTTTCGCGACGGATTTACAGTCCGCTCCCATTGGCCGCTCGGGCAACCCGCCAGGGCGTCGCCACCTCGCCGTGCGCGGCAGCGGTAGCAAGGATAGCGGCTGCCCCCGGGGCGGCCGCAACCGGGTACCGTCAGGGGGTCGTGCCGCTGGTCAGCGGGCGACGGAAGACCTTCAGACCGCCGGACAGCAGGAGCATGAGCATGGCAGCGAACCCGTCGTTCGACATCGTGAGCAAGGTCGACCGCCAGGAGGTCGACAACGCCCTCCATCAGGCGGAAAAGGAGCTCGCGCAGCGGTTCGACTTCCGCGGCACCGGCGCCGAGATCTCCTGGTCGGGCGAGGAGGCGATCAGCCTCCAGGCGGAGACCGAGGAGCGGGTCCGGGCGGCGCTGGACGTCTTCAAGGAGAAGCTGGTCAAGCGGAACATCTCGCTCAAGTCGCTGGACGCCGGCGACCCCCGCGCCTCGGGCAAGGTCTTCAAGATCGACGCCAAGGTGATCCAGGGCATCGAGACGGACAAGGCGAAGGCGATCAGCAAGAAGATCCGTGACGAGGGCCCGAAGGGCGTGCAGGCGCAGATCCAGGGCGACCAGCTCCGGGTCACCGGCAAGAAGAAGGACGACCTCCAGGCGGTCATCGCGCTACTCAAGGGCGAGGACTTCGGCGTCGCGCTGCAGTTCACCAACTACAGGTAAGGGCCGTCGCCCGGTGCGCCGCGTCACGCGGACCGTGACGCAGGTTCGGACGCTGGCGCGCCGGGCGAGGCTCTGCTCGGCTTGCCCGGGTCGATGACAGGCGGGAATGGTTCCCCGCCGCCACCCGCCGTCGATCTGTTCGCCGGACTCGGCGCCCTGCTCGGAAGCGTCACCTACGCCGCTGTAACCCAGACCGGACAAGACACCGCAAGCCCGGCCCTTGGTGTGTGACGCCGCATGACGGCGGTGGTGGCGCCCTGCAGGGTCCGAAATCGCTGGACAACGGGTAGATCCATCGCGATCGTTGGCGGCATGCAGCAGGAGGACGTCTGGGACGTCAACGCCGCCCAGCGCTATGACACGCCAGGCACCGGTATGTTCGCGCCCGAGGTTCTGGGGCCGACCGTGGAGCGCCTCGCCGAACTCGCAGGCGACGGAGAGGCGCTCGAGTTCGCCGTCGGAACCGGTCGGGTGGCCGTCCCACTCGCCGAGCGAGGGGTGCCCGTCACCGGCATCGAGCTGTCACCTCCCATGATCGACCAGCTGCGAACGAAGGCGGACGAAGCGACGATCCCCGTGATCGTCGGCGATATGGCGACTGCCGTCGCCCCGGGGAAGTACTCGCTCGTCTACCTCGTCTACAACACGATTTCCAACCTGCTCACCCAGGCCGAGCAGGTCGCGTGCTTCCGCAACGCTGCCCGACACCTCACGCCCGGCGGCCGGTTCGTGATCGAGCTCTGGGTACCTGAGCTGCGCAAGCTCCCGCCGGGCCAGCAAGCCACGGTCTGGCATTCCGAGCCCGGCTACATCGGCCTGGACACCTACGACGTCCTGCGCCAGCACGTCGTGTCCCACCATTTCACGTTCGGTGAGGGCACACAGGCTCAGGTGTTCCGCAGTCCGCACCGCTACATCTGGCCGGCCGAGCTCGACCTCATGGCGCAACTGACCGGGTTCGAGCTGGAGACCAGGCATGCGGACTGGGCCGGAGCCGACTTCACGGCCGAGTCGCGTTCCCACGTGTCCGTCTATCGCATCCCGCCACGCCAGTAGCTCCGCCCGAGGACCGAAGTCCTACGTCCCTCGGCAACCGAGCCCGGTCGGCTGCCAGGCAGGTGACTGGGAGGTCCGTACGATGCGGCCCATGCCGAACTGGGTCCGGCCATACGAAGGCGACCAGGACGATCTCCACACCCTGCGCTACGTCGTCGCCGCCGGGATGTCCGTGGCCGGCCTCTTCCCGCTCTGCGGCGCCGCTTCGAGGGGGCTGTCTGGGGCCGCACTGCCGGCCGTCGTCCTCTTCGTGGTGACGTGGGAGGTCGTGCTGTGGCGGGTGGTGCTGGTCGGCGTCTACGTCAGCGACCACGGCATCAAGATTCGCACGGTGCTCCGTACGCGCGTCATTCCCTGGTCGCAGGTGACCCGCGCCTGGGCAGGCCAGGCCGCCAACTACGACGCCTGGCAGATCTGGGTCTCGGCCCGCGATCCCGAGCGGGAGCTCGAGACACCGATCTGGCGCCGAGGCTCCCGGGCACGCCACCGTAACCGGGTCGTCCTCCCACCCGAGGAGTTCGCCGCAGCCCTGGCCGCCCTCAATTCGCGCCGCTGATCGCGCCAGTCCTACCGAGGCCGGCACCAACCGCGCATTCTTCCTGTGCAGTACGTTGATCGAGTGTCCGGGAAGTTGTACGGCGACATTGCGGTACAACTGTTCCAGACCCACCAGGACGGCGTCGCCTTCGGCCTGATCGATGAGTCCGGCGATCGGGCAGGCGACGATAGCCACGTCGACTGGGTCGCGCTGTATCCGGATCGTCTCGGCTTTCAGGAGCCGTGGGACGGGCTCTACGACACCTGACGTGAGTGGACGGCCCGGCCGGCGAGCCCGGTCAGCGCGAGAAGATCAACAGCAGGATCACCGTGAGGATGGCGCTGATCAGGATCGACCCCAGGCAGCCGATCCGGTTCGAGAAGAAGACGAACACTCCCGTGCTGTACCCACCCGGGACGCGTTGAGACCCGCCAGCCGAGCCACCGCGGCGCTCGGGACGCTGGCCGGGGTGGACGAGGTGGTGGCGGTCGTCCGGGTGAGCCGCGCTCAGGCGGCGACCGGGTGCTCGGCGCGTACCGCGGTGGCCTCGGCGCGGGCGATGGGGCCGGCGGGGAGCGCGGCGACCGCGGCGCCGACGGCGACCGCCGACCCGGCGAAGAGGAACGCCCAGGGCACGCCGCCGGCGTGGTCGACGATCAGGCCGGCCACCGCGCCGCCGGCGGCGCTCGCCGCCACCGACATGGTGACCACCCAGGTGTACGCCTCGTTCAGCATGCCGGCCGGGGCGATCCGCCCGACCAGGGTGTTCTCCAGGGTCAGCGCGGGCGCGATGGTGGCGCCGCCGAGGACCAGCGCGACGCCCAGCGCCGCCGGGCCCGGCATCACCGCGAAGACGGCGAAGCTGGCGGCCACCGCGCCGAGCAGCCAGGCGAACTGGCGGGTCATGTTGGCCGCCGGCCGGCGTACGCCGAACCAGAAGCCGCCCGCGGCGCTGCCGATGCCCCAGACGGCCAGCAGCACGCCGGCGAGGCTCTCCGGGTCGTCGGCGGTGGCGTCGCCGGCGAAGGCCGGCACGATCACCCCGGCCGCGCCGAACGCGATGCCGAGGCTGGCGACGCAGAGCAGCAGCGCGGGGAAGCCGCCCACCCGCAGCGGACCGAGGCCCTTGGCGTGGTGCTCGCGCGGGTGCGGCCGCCAGCCGCGCATCACCCGGCCGAGGGCCACCGCGGCGGTGCCGACCAGGGTGACCACGGCGGCGCCGACGAGCGCGGCGGCAGCGTCGGCGGCCAGCACGAACGCGGCCACCAGCAGCGGGCCGAGCACGAAGACGATCTCGAAGAGCGAGGTCTCCGCGGCGAGCGCGGTGTTGCGCAGGTGGTACCGGCCGGAGGTGGGGCCGGTGAGGTCGTTCCAGGCGCCGCGGATGGCGGCGGTCAGCGGCGGGTAGGTGGCGCCGGCGACCCCGGCGGCCAGGTAGATCAGGCCCAGGTTGCCGGCCTCGGAGCGGCTGGCCCCGAGCAGCCCGAAGAGCGCGAGCGGGTGGGCGACGGCGGTGGCCAGCAGCACGGGGGTCGGGCCGACCCGGTCGGCGACCCGCCCGGCGACCGGGCTGAGCGCGGCGCCGGAGAGCGCGTAGATGCCGCCGGCGACCGCGGCGAGCGAGTACCGCCCGGTCACCTGCTCGACGACGAGCAGCAGCGCCAGCGGGGTCATGCCGATCCCGAGCCGACCGATGATGCCGAGGATCAGCAGCATCGGCGCGCCGGGGATCCGCCAGACGCCCAGGTACTGGCGCAGTGCGGCCACGGTCGACCTCCGAGGATGTAATGGGTGAGAGACGTTTCGACCCTAACGCCGGGCACGACGGGAGGGAACCGATTAGTGCCCCGACACACGACTCCGCCCGCGACCGGACCGGACGCGGGCGGAGGTGTCGGCGTGGGTCAGCGCTGGAACTGCACCGGACCGCTGTTGGCGGCCATCTGCTCCAGCCGGGCGACCCGCTCCTCCATCCGCGGGTGGGTGGAGAAGAGCGCGGCGATGCCGCCGCCCCGCTTGAACGGGTTGTCGATCATCAGGTGGGCGGTGCTGGTCAGCTGCCCCTGTGCCGGCAGCGGCCGCGCCTGGGTGCCCATGTGGATCTTCCGGAGCGCACTCGCCAGGGCCAGCGGGTCCCGGCTCAGCGCCGCACCCGACTGGTCGGCCTGGAACTCCCGGCTCCGGCTGATGGCCAGCTGGATGATGGTCGCCGCGATCGGGCCGAGGATCAGGGTGAGCAGCAGCACGGCCGGGTTCGGGGCGTCCTCGTCGTCGGAGGAGCCCAGCGGGATGAACCAGGCGATGTTCGCCAGGAAGGTGATGATGCCGGCCAGCCCGGCCGCCACGCTGGAGATCAGGATGTCCCGGTTGTAGACGTGCGACAGCTCGTGTCCGATCACCCCGCGCAGCTCGCGGTAGTCGAGGATCTCGGTGATGCCCTGGGTGACGCAGACCGCCGCGTGCTGCGGGTTGCGCCCCGTGGCGAACGCGTTCGGCTGCGACGTCGGGCTGACGTACAGGCGGGGCATCGGCTGCCGCGCCTCGGTGGCCAGCTCACGCACCATCCGGTACAGGTCGGGGAACTCCGCCTCGCTGACCGGTTGCGCCCGCATCGAGCGCAGCGCGAGCTTGTCGGACCAGAAGTAGGTGACGCCGTTCATCACCAACGAGGCGACGACGGCGATGACGAGGCCACCGCTCCCGCCGAACCAGTAGCCGACCGCGAGGATCAGCGAGGTCAACAGGCCGAGCAGCGCTGCGGTCTTCAGACGGTTGTGATGCACGATCGCTCCTTCGGTGCGCGGACCCGCACGGGAATCCGCTGACCGGTTCAACAACCCGGTACCCGTCAACCATCCTGCTCATGGCTGAAAGTTGGCTGAAAAAGGCTGCGGGCCGGCTGCGCCGGCCGGATCAGCGGGCCACCAGGTCGAGCAGGAGTTGCGGGGCGAAACCGACCACCACGGCCACCACGGTCGCAACCGCCAGGGCCAGCCCGACGCTCGCGGCCGGGCGGGCCCCGGCCGGTCCCTCCGCCGGGGCGGGCCGGGCGGCGGCGTCCGGGGCGGCCCAGAGGGTGGCCGCGACGCGCAGGTAGTAGGCGAGGCCGAGCACCGCGTTGACCGCCACCACCAGGGCGAGCCACCCGGCGTGGCCGTCCAGCAGCGACCGGACCACGGTCACCTTGGCGAAGAGCCCGGCCAGCCCGGGCGGCAGCCCGGCGAGCCCGATCAGCGCGAGCGCGAGCGCGCCGCCGACCCACGGGTGCCGGCGGGCCGCCCCGCGCAGGTCGTCCAGGGTGCCGCCGTCGGCGTCCGCCGGGCGCAGGGCCACCACCGCCGCGAAGGCGGCCAGCTCCAGCACCACGAAGAAGATCGCGTACGCGACCGCGGCCGCGTAAGCGCCGGCGCGGGCGTCGGCGGTGCGGCCGACCGCCAGCGCGAGCGCGCCGAGCGGGGCGAGGATGTAGCCGGCCTGGGCCACCGAGGACCAGGCGAGCAGCCGGACGGTACGCCGCTGGCGCAGCGCCACCAGGTTGCCGACGGTCATGGTGAGCACGGCGAGCAGGGCCAGCACCGGACCGGTGACGGTGGCCGGCAGCGCCCGCTGGACCACGGCGAGCAGGGCGACCACCCCACCCAGCTTCGACGCGGTCGACAGGTACGCGGCCACCGGCAGCGGCGCGCCGTCGTACGTGGCCGGGGCCCAGGCGTGGAACGGCACCGCCGCCACCTTGAACGCCAGGCCGAGCACCACCAGCGCCACCGCGACCGTGGTCAGCGGCAGGTCCAGCAGCTCCGGCCGCCCGGTGAGGGTGGCGCCGAGCCGATCGAGGTGCAGCCCGCCGGTCACCGCGTAGAGCAGGGCCGCGCCGAGCAGGGTCAGCGTGGTCGCCACCACGCTGACCACGAAGAAGGTCACCGCCGCCTCGGCGCTGGCCAGGCTGCCCCGGCGCAGCCCGACCAGGACGTAGAGCGGCAGGGTGAGCGTCTCCAGCGCCACGATCAGGGTGATCAGGTCGCCGGCCGCGCCGAGCACCACGCCACCGGTCATCGCGCAGGCGAGGAGGAAGCAGTACTCCCCCACCGGCGTGCGGCCGGCCCGCAGCAGCGGCCCCGACAACGCCAGCACCCCGAGGGTGAGCAGCGCGAAGACCGCCGCGACCAGGGCAGCGCGGCCGTTGAAGACCCAGGAGCAGTCACCGCCGACGCAGAAGGTGCGCCGCTCGCCGCCCGCCCCGACCACCGCCGCACCCGCCGCGGTGGCGACGGAGCCCGCGGCGGCCGCGGCCACCGTCGCGCCGGCCCGGGCCAGCAACAGGTCGGCCAGGAGCACGAGTACGGCGGTGCCGGCGGCCAGGTACGCCGGCAGCAGCGCCACGTTGTCCACGCTCTGCACCAGGCTCACGCCGCCACCCCGCTCCGGTCGATGCCCCGGCCCCTGCCCGTCGTCGTCGCCCCCACGCCAGCCCCCCGGACGGCCGCAGACCGCAGGCCGGCGCCGTCGCGGGTGGAACGCCATGGGTGCGTCCGGGCAACGGAGACACCCATGGTGTTCCACCGAACCCGCGCGGCGGTCACCGGAGCACCGCCACCAGGGCGTCCACCGGGCCGGTCGCGTAGCCGAGCACCAGCGCGGGAGCCAGGCCCACGGCGAGCGCGAGGAGCACCAGCGGGGCCCACGCGGTCAGCTCGGCCCCGGCCAGCCCGGGCGCCAGCCGGCCCACCGCCGGGCTGGGCCGACCGTGGGTGACCTGCCGCAGCAGCCGCAGGAAGTACGCGGCGGTCAGCGCCCCGCCGATCGCCGCCAGCACCGCCAGGGTGGTCCAGAGCCCGCCGCCCCGCCGGACGGCGGCCACCACGGCGAACGCCTCGCCCCAGAAGCCGGCCAGCCCGGGCAGCCCGAGCGAGGCGACCGCGGCGAACCCGAGCAGCCCGGCCAGCCGGGGCGCCGTCTCCCGCAGCCCGGAGAGCTCGGCGAGCGCGCCGGTGTGGGCACGGTCCTTGACCGCCCCGGCCAGGAAGAAGAGCAGGCCGGTGATCACCCCGTGCGCGATGTTGCCGATCAACGCCGCCTGGATGCCGGTGGCGGTCAGCGTGGCCACCCCGAGCAGCACGAAACCCATGTGCCCGACGCTGGAGTACGCGATCAGCCGCTTCAGCTCGTCCTGAGCGAGGCAGACCAGGGAACCGATCAGGATCGCGGCGACGGCGAGCACCCCGAGCACCGGGGCGGCCCAGCGGGCGCCCTCCGGGGCCACCCCGACCGCCACCCGGATCAGGCCGTACGTGCCCATCTTGAGCAGCACCCCGGCGAGGATGACGCTGCCGACGGTGGGCGCCTGGGTGTGCGCGTCGGGCAGCCAGGAGTGCAGCGGCCAGAGCGGGCTCTTCACCGCGAACGCCAGCGCCAACAGGGTGAACGCGGCGAGCTGGGTGCCCCGGGACAGGCCGGCCCCGCCGGTCAGCGTCACCAGGTCGGCGGTGCCGGCGGCGGCGACCACCACGTAGACGCCGACCAGCAGCAGCACCGAGCCGAAGAGTGTGTAGAGGGCGAACTTCCGGGCCGCCCGCCGCCGGTCGTCGCCGCCCCAGCCGGCGATGATCGCGTACATCGGAAGCAGGACAACCTCGAAGAAGAGGAAGAAGAGCACCAGGTCGAGGGCGAGGAAGGTGCCGAGGATGCCCACCTCGACGACCAGCAGCAACGCGACCAGGACCCGACCGCTGCCGCCGCCGGGCACCCGCCACAGCGTGTACCCGCAGCAGAGCAGGGTGAGCAGGGCGGTGAGCACCACCAGCGGCCAGGAGATCCCGTCCACCCCGAGGTGGAAGCGCAGGTCGAGGCCGGGCACCCAGGGCAGGTCGAGCTGATGCCAGGGCTGCACGGCGGGACGCGGCCCGTAGCCGAACCAGCCGTGGTCGCCGCCGACCAGCGGCAGGGTGGCGAGCAGGGTCAGCGCGGCGGCGACCGCGCCGGTCAACCGGGCTGCCCGGTCGTGCGGGATGGCCGCCACCGCGACCGCGCCGAGCGCCGGCACGGCGATCACCGCGACCAGCAGGACCTGTCCCAGACTCACGTCATTACCTCAGTTCGCGACTGCGGGGCTCGCAACCCCGGCTCACTCCTCGCGCTCACGCCGCCACCTCAGTTCGCGACTGCGGGGCTCGCAACCCCGGCTCACTCCTCGCGCTCACGCCGCCACCTCAGTTCGCGACTGCGGGGCTCGCAACCCCGGCTCACTCCTCGCGCTCACGCCGCCACCTCAGTTCGCGACTGCGGGGCTCGCAACCCCGGCTCACTCCTCGCGCTCACGGTGCCCCTCCGATCAGCGCGACGGCGAGACCGATCAGCAGCGCGCCGGCGAGTACGCCGGCCGCCGCGCGGGGCAGGGCCGCGCGGTGCAGCGCGGCGAGCCCGCCGCCCAGGCCCGTCGCGGCGCGGCCGCTCCCCTCCACCAGGCCGTCCACCCCCAGCTCGTCGCCGGTCCGGACGGCCCTCGCGAGCGCGTTCGTCGGGCGTACGACGAGGGCCTGCTGAACGTCGTCGAGCCGGAACGCCCGGGCGAACACCGGCCGCAGCGGACCCAGGAAGCGGGCCGGGTCGGCGGCCGGGTCCCGGCGCCAGCCCGCCCAGGCGACGCCCGCGCCCACCAGCAGCAGGACCAGCGGCAGCAGCACCGCCGGAGCGAGGTGGGTCAGCGAGTCGCCGAAGTCGGTCAGCTCCGCCTCGGTGGCCGGCGCGAAGATCCGCCCGATGAACGGCCCCCAGAAGGCGGCCAGGCCGAGCAGCGCGGCCGGGACCGCGAGCAGCAGCACCGGCCAGCGCATCAGCGCGGGCGGGTCGTGCGGGTGCGCCAGCGGGATCCGGGTCGCGCCGAAGAAGGTGCGCAGCAGCAGGCGGGTGGCGTACCAGGCGGTGACGGCGACGCCGAGCAGCCCGGCCAGCCAGACCAGCCAGCCGACCCACTGCGGCGTCGGACCGGCGCCGTCCAGCGCGGCGGCCTCGGCGACCGCGAGCACGCCGTCCTTGCTCCAGAAGCCCGACAACGGCGGCACCCCGGCGAGCGCGCCGAGACCGACCAGCGTGCACCAGAAGGTGACCGGCATGGCGGTGCGCAGGCCGCCCATCCTGGACATCAGCGTGGTGCCCACGGCGTGGATGACCGCACCCGCCGCGAGGAAGAGCAGCGCCTTGAACGCGGCGTGGGTGAGCAGGTGGAACAGCGCCGCGGTGGGCGCGCCGACGGCGAGGGCGCCGGTCATGTAGCCGATCTGGGAGACCGTCGACCAGGCCAGCACCCGCTTGATGTCGTCCTGCGCGGTGGCCGCGAACGCGCCCAGCAGCAGGGTGACCGCGCCCATCACGCCGAGCACGGCGAGCGCGACCGGGGCGCGCTCGAAGAGCGGGAAGAGCCGGGCCACCGCGTACACGCCGGCGGCGACCATGGTGGCGGCGTGGATCAGCGCGGAGATCGGGGTCGGGCCGGCCATCGCGTCCGGCAGCCAGGTGTGCAGCGGGAACTGGGCGCTCTTGCCGGCCACCCCGGCGAGCAGCAGCAGGCAGGCGGCGGTGAGCGTACCGGTGGAGTAGGGATGGGCGAGCACGTTGGCGATCTTGAAGCTGCCGGCGGAGACGCCGAGCAGCGCGATGCCGAGCAGGAAGCCCACGTCACCGACCCGGGTGACCAGGAACGCCTTCACCGCGGCGCCGGGCGCCTCGGGCAGCCGCCGGTCGTGGGCGATGAGGAGGTACGAGCAGATGCCCATCACCTCCCAGCCGACCAGCAGCATGATCAGGTCGCCGGAGACCACCACCACCAGCATCGCGGCGGTGAAGAGGCTGATCTGCGCCGCGTACGGCGGGTAGCGGTGGTCCACCTCGACGTCGTCGTGCGGCCCGCGCTTCAGGTAGGCGATCGAGTAGACCTGCACGGCCAGGGCGACCGCGGCCACGGCCGTGGCGACCAGCACGGCCACCCCGTCGAGCCGGTAGCCGAGGGTCACCCGCAGCCCGCCCAGGTCTACCCAGGTGGTCGAGGCCTCGACCAGGTGGTCCACCCGGCTCAGCAGGGCCAGCGCGACGAGCAGCGCCCCGGCCGCGCCGGCCACCCCGAGCGCGATCGCCGCCCGCCGGGCCCGGTCCTCGCCGGTCGCCGCGCCGCGCGGCGACGGCGGCAGGAGCAGCCCCACCAGACCGGCGGCCAACGGCAGGCCGGGCAGCAGCGGTACGAGCGACGCCAGCCGCCCGATGCCCTCGCTCATCCGCGCACCTCCGGCCCGTCGACGCCGCCCACGGTCCCCGCGCCCGACCGGTCGGCGGGCACCCCGGTCACACCGGCCGGTACCGGCGTCGGAGCCTCGGTCAGCGGCACCTCGTCCACGGCGACGCTGGCCCGCAGCCGGTAGAGCTGGAGGACGATGGCCAGCCCGACGCCGATCTCGGCGGCGGCGAGCACGATCACGAAGAGCGCGAAGACCTGCCCGGCGTGCGGCAGCTGGGCCCGGACCGTGGTGTCCGCGGTGACCAGGATCAGATTGACCGCGTTCAGCATCAGCTCGACGGCCATCAGCACCAGCACGGCGTTGCGGCGGCGCAGCACGCCGAAGACGCCCAGGCCGAACAGGAGCGCGGCGGTGACGTACGGGACGACCGGCCTCACCCGCGACCACCCTCCTCGGCGGCGGTCCCGGCGACCGCACCGGCCCGGGTCGTCGCGACCGGTGTCGGGCGACCCGGCCCGCCGGGCGCGGGGGTGGTCCCCGGGCGGCGGCCGATGTCGGGGCGGGAGAGCACGATCGCGCCGACCAGGGCGGCGAGCAACAGCACCGAGAGCACCTCGAAGGGCAGCACCCAGGAGCGGAAGACCTGCTCGCCGAGGCGGTCGGCGGTGCCCGCGGCGGGCAGCTCCACCCGGGACCAGCGGAACGCGTCCACCAGCAGCACGGCCAGGCCCAGCCCACTGCCGCCGCCGATCAGCGCGGCCGGCCAGCCCGGCCGGTCCAGGTCGTCGGAGGCGCCGATCGGCGCTCGGGTCAGCATCACCGCGAAGAGCAGCAGCACCACCACCGCGCCGACGTAGATCAGCACCTGCACCCAGGCCACCAGCTCGGCGGTGAGCACCAGGTAGTCACCGGCCAGCGCGCCCAGGCAGACCACCAGGTAGAGCCCGGCCCGGACCAGATGCTTCGTGCTCACCACCAGCACGCCCGCGCCGACCGCCACCGCGCCGAGGGCGAGCAGCAGCAGGTCCGCACCCGTCATGGGGCCGTACCTCCGTCGGCGGCGGGGCCGGGCTCGGGGCGTACGGCGGCGGGGCGGGCCGGGGCCGCGGCCTTCCGCGCGGCGGTGGTCTCCTCCTTGGAGGGATCACCGTGCGGGTCGTGCGCGGGCGGCGGCGGGACGGTGGCCATCCACTCGCCGAGGTGGTCCTTGTCGTGCAGCAGGTCCTTGATGTCGTGCTCGGCGTACTCGAACTCCGGGGACCAGTAGAGCGCGTCGAAGGGGCAGACCTCCACGCAGATGCCGCAGTACATGCAGAGCGAGAAGTCGATGTCGAACTTGTCGAGCACGTTGCGCTGCCGGGGGCGGGCGGCGCCGGGCACCGTCACCTCCTCCTTGTGCGAGTCGATGTAGATGCACCAGTCCGGGCACTCCCGGGCGCAGAGCATGCAGACGGTGCAGTTCTCCTCGAGCAGCGCGATCACGCCGCGGGACCGGGGTGGCAGCTCGGGGGCGACGTCCGGGTACTGCTGGGTGGTCGAGGGGCGGGTCATCGTCTTCAACGTGACCGCGAGCCCCTTCACGAGCCCTTCGCCGGGCATCCCGCTGCGCTCGCTCATGCCGCCCATCCTGCCCTGTGCCCCCGGCGCGCGCGACCACCACCCGGCTCTTACCGGCCCGGCGAACGAGGTCTACCCGGAGACCGGGCGGTGGACGAAGTTCGTCGACACCGGAGTGCCGTTTTCGGTGAACCTGCCGCCCGAGCGGATCACGCCCCCGGGTCGGTGACGCCGGGGAGCGGGGGCAGCATCTCGACGCCGAGCTGCTGGAGGACCTGGAACAGCTCGTTGACGCTCCACACGTCGATGATCCGGCCGGTCTCGTCGAACCGCAGGAACGTCGCCCCGGAGTAGCTGACCACCCGCCCGGTCGGCGGCACCGGGCCGAACTGGCCCGCCTGGGTGCCGGCGGCCCGCCAGTGCACGGCCACCCGGTCCCCGGCCGCCACCAGCTCGACTATCTTGTAGCGCAGGTCCGGGAAGGCCGCCCGCCGGTCGTGGTGCCAGGCCAGCGTCGCCGCCGGCCCGGTCCCGCCCAGCCCCGGGCAGTCCTCGGCGATCAGCTCGTACGCCGTCTCCTCGCGCCCGCCGTTCCACACGTCGACGATGAAGCGTCGGGCCGCCGTCTCCAGATCGGTCACCGCGGCAGCCTAGCCCCGCTTCTCACGCCGGGGCTGCTCCGGGACCCCCGAGCGACCATGATGGGAACGTCGGCGTGGCCGGCGCGGTGGACGACGGCGAGGAGGCGGCGTGAGCGAGGACGGCGACGGGATCCTGGCCCGGACCGGCGGGAAGTACGTCGAGCCGGGCGGCGAGTTCACCCGGGACCAGCGCTACATCGCCACCCGGGTCACCGCCGACGGGCGGGACGGCTGGCCGGTGGAGCCCGACCGGTACCGGCTGGCCGTCAGCCGCGCCTGCCCCTGGGCGAACCGGCTGATCATCGTCCGCCGGCTGCTCGGGCTGGAGGACGCCATCTCGATGGCGGTGGCCGGGCCGACGCACGACAAGCGGAGCTGGACCTTCGACCTGGACCCGGGCGGGCGGGACCCGGTGCTCGGCATCGAGCGGCTGGCCGAGGCGTACTTCAAGCGGTTCCCCGGGTACGAGCGGGGGATCACCGTGCCGGCGATCGTGGACGTGCCGACCGGGCAGGTGGTCACCAACGACTACGCGCGGATGAGCCTGGACCTGTCGACCGAGTGGACCGCGTACCACCGCGAGGGGGCACCGGAGCTCTACCCGGAGCGGCTGCGGGACGAGATCGACGAGGTCAACGCGGTGGTCTTCGCCGACGTGAACAACGGCGTCTACCGGTGCGGCTTCGCCGGCAGTCAGGCGGCGTACGAGAGGGCGTACCACCGGCTCTTCGACCGGCTGGACTGGCTGAGCGAGCGGCTGGCCGGGCAGCGGTACCTGGTCGGGGAGACGATCACCGAGGCGGACGTGCGGCTCTTCACCACCCTGGTCCGCTTCGACCCGGTCTACCACGGCCACTTCAAGTGCAATCGGCAGAAGCTCACCGAGATGCCGGTGCTCTGGGCGTACGCGCGGGACCTGTTCCAGACTCCCGGCTTCGGCGACACCATCGACTTCGACCAGATCAAGCGGCACTACTACGAGGTGCACCGGGACATCAACCCGACCGGCGTCGTCCCGCTCGGCCCCGACCTGTCGGGCTGGCTCACCCCACACGGCCGGGAGGCCCTCGGCGGCCGCCCCTTCGGCGACGGCACCCCGCCGCCGCCGCCCCCGCCGGCCGAACGCGTCGACCCCGCCCACACGCCGCTGCGCTGAGCGTCGGCCGCTGCCCGGTCAGAGCGCGAGGCGGACAGCGGCCGTCAGGACGAGCTGGGCCAGGGAGAGCGGGACGAGGACCAGCCAGCAGAGGCGTTGGAGCTGGTCCTCGCGGAGGCGGGGGTACGACACCCGGAGCCAGATGATCACGAAGGCGACGGCGAAGACCTTCAGCAGCGTCCAGAGCCAGCCCAGCCACTCGTCGCCGAACGGGCCCTGCCAGCCGCCGAGGAAGAGCACGGTGGTCAGCGCGGCGATCACCACGATGCCGACGTACTCGGCGAGCAGGAAGAAGGCGAAGCGCAGGCCGGTGTACTCGGTCATGTAGCCGAAGACCAGCTCCGAGTCGGCGATCGGCATGTCGAACGGGGGCCGCCGGATCTCCGCCAGCCCGGCGACGAAGAAGACCACCATCGCCGGCGCCTGCCAGAGCAGCCACCACGGCCGCCACGCCTCGACGATGCCGGAGAGGCTGAGCGTGCCCGCCGCCATCGCCACCGACGCCCCGGCCAGCACCAGCGGCAGCTCGTAACCGAGCAGCTGGGCGGCGCCGCGCAGCCCGCCGAGCAGGCTGTACTTGTTGGCCGACGCCCACGCCGACATCAGCACCGCCACCACGCCGACGCCCACCACGGCGAGGACGAAGAAGAGGCCGATGTCCAGCGGCTGCCCGACCAGGTCGCCCGGGCCGAGCGGGATCACCAGCAGCGCGAGCAGGTACGGCACCAGCGCCACCGCCGGCGCCAGCCGGAAGACCGCCCGGTCCGCGTCGCGCGGCGTGACGTCCTCCTTCTGCACGAACTTGATCCCGTCGGCGATCAACTGCGCCCAGCCGTGGAAGCCGCCCGCGTACATCGGGCCGAGCCGGCCCTGCATGTGCGCCATCACCTTGTGCTCGACCTGCCCGACGACCAGCGGCAGGGTGAGGAACGCGACCAGCACGCCCGCCACCCGGAGGACCAGCTCCAACCAGGTGGGCATCAGGCCTTTCCTTCCTCGGCCGTGGGCTCGTCGCCGGCCGCCGGCTCGGCGCGGGTGGGCCCGGTCGGGCGCTCGCCGGGTACGGGCCGGGCGGGACCGTCGGCCGCCGCGCGGGTCGGGCGCTCGCCGGGGGCGGGGCGGGCCGAGCGGTCGCCGGGGGCGGGCCGCGCGGGGCGTTCCCGGGCCGGGCGGGCGGGCGTACCACCGCGCGGGCCCTCGCCGGCGCCGGCCGCGCCGGCGGGGGTCGGCGTGGTGCCCCACTCCCCCGGCGCCGGCACGCCCGGCGGGCGGATCGGCCGCCGGCCGCCGCCGGCCTCGGACTCGCCGGGCTCCTTGGCGCCCGGCCAGGGCTTGGCCACCCGGGAGGCGAGGACGAACTCCTTGCGCAGCGGGTGCCCCTCGAACTCCGGCGGCAGCAGCAGCGGCTTCAGCTCGCCGTGCCCGTCGAACGAGATGCCGAACATCTCGTACGTCTCCCGCTCGTGCCAGGCCGCGCCCGGGTAGAGGTCGACCACCGACGCCACGGTCGCCGCCTCCCGGGGCAGCCGGGTACGCAGCAGCAGCCCGTGCCGCCCGCCGGTCGACCAGAGGTGGACCACCACGTCGAAGCCGTCGGCCAGCTCGTCGACCGCCGACAGCCAGTCGAAGAAGTCGAAGGCCAGCTCGGCGTCGTCGCGGGCCGCACGCACCGCGTCCCGCCAGCTCGCCGGGGGTACGTCGACGGTGGCGCGGGCATACCCCTGACCGCCGGAGACCGACGCGGTGGCATCGACGGACGCGAGCAGCGCGACCAGCCGCTGGCCGACCTCTTCCGGAGTCATGCCGCTGATCCTATGGCCGGCGGCCCGCACCCGTGTCGGGCCGCCCGCGCTCCCGGCCCGGGCAACTGGCCGCTTTGCCCGCGGGCGGGCTCCGGGCGGGGAAAGATGAACCCGTGCGCGCTGTGACTGTGTCTCCCAAGGTCCCCAACTCGCTGCAGCTGACCGAGGACTGGCCCGAGCCGGCTCCCGAGGAGGGCGCGATCCTGGTCGAGGCGCTGGCGGTGGGCGTCTGCGGCACCGACCTCGAGATCATCGCCGGGGCCTACGGGAAGGCGCCGCCCGGCCAGGAACGGCTCGTGCTGGGCCACGAGGCGCTGGGCCGGGTGCTGGAGGACCCCACCGGCACCCTGCAGGCCGGCGACCTGGTGGCCGGCATCGTCCGGCACCCCGACCCGGTGCCCTGCCCCAACTGCGCGGTGGACGAGTGGGACATGTGCCGCAACGGGCAGTACACCGAGCACGGCATCAAGGCGCTGCCCGGGTTCGCCCGGGACCGGTGGCGGGTGCAGCCCAAGTTCGCCGTCGGCCTGGACCCGGTCCTCGCCCCGGTCGGGATGCTGCTGGAACCGACGAGCGTGGTGGCGAAGGCCTGGGACCACATCGAGCGGATCGGTCGCCGCGCCGAGTGGAAGCCGCAGACCGTGCTGGTCACCGGGGCCGGGCCGATCGGTCTGCTGGCCGCGCTGCTCGCCACCCAGCGCGGCCTGTCGGTGCACGTGCTGGACCGGGCCACCGAGGGGCCGAAACCGGAGCTGGTCCGGTCCCTCGGCGCGACTTACCACGCCACGCCGGTGGGTGAGCTGGAGTTCGAGCCGGACGTGGTGGTGGAGTGCACCGGCGCGCCGGTCGTGGTGCTCGACGCGATGTGCAAGGCCGCGCCGACCGGCATCGTCTGCCTGACCGGCGTGTCCAGCGGCGGCCGGACCATCGACTTCGACGCGGGCGCGCTCAACCGGGCCCTGGTGCTGGAGAACAACGTGGTCTTCGGCTCGGTCAACGCCAACCGGCGGCACTGGGACCTGGCCGCCGAGGCGCTCGCCCGGGCCGACCAGGCCTGGCTGAGCTCGCTGATCAGCCGTCGGGTGCCGGTGGGGGCGTACGCCGAGGCATACACCCCCGGACCGGACGACATCAAGGTGGTGCTCGACTTCACCGCCTGAGCGGTCGGACGGGGCGCGGCTCAGATGCCGGGCAGCCTGCCGTTGCGGAACAGGTCCACGAAGAGCTGGTGGTCGTGGCGGGCCTCGACGCCGTACGCGTGCGCGAAGTCGACCAGGTGCCGGACGAAGCCCTCCGGGTCGGCGTCGACGGCGGCGACGATCGCCTCCTCGGTCGAGTAGTCGACCAGGTCGTGGCTGGACTCGTCGTCGGCTACCGAGTGCATCCGGGCCACCGCCCGCCCCAGGTCGGTGAGCACCCCGGCCAGCTCCTCCGGCTCGTTGACGTCGGCCCAGTCCAGGTCCGCCGCGTACGGCGACACCTCGGCGACGAGCTGGCCGGCCCCGTCCAGCTCGGTGAAGCCCACCCACGGGTCGGCGTACGCCTGGAGCGCCCGCTGCGACTCGGCGGTCCGGTGGCCCTGGTGCGTGAAGTAGCCGCGGACCCGCTCGTCGTCGATGTACCGGGCCACCGCTGGCACCTGGGCCCGCTTCATGTAGATGACCACGTCGTTCTCCAGCGCCTGGGTGTGCCCCTCCAGCAGCAGGTTGTACGACGGCAGGCCGGCCGAGCCGATCCCGACCCCCTTGCGCAGCACCACGTCCTTGATGTTCGCCGCGACGGGACGCAGCCGGATCGCGGACTCCGGCCGGGTGCCGAGGTAGTCGTGGAAGGCGGCGCGGACCTTCTCCCGGGTCTCCCCGTCGACCTCGAACACGCCGTCGCCGAGGGAGAACCGGCGGTCGTAGTTGTCGATGGTGGTCTGCGTCGCGAGCAGCTCGACCCGGGTGTTGAGCCGGGCCTGCTGGAGCACCCGGCGCAGCACGCCGTCGGCGTTGTCCAGGGTGATCGAGCCGATCGCGTCGTCCCCGCCGGCCGCGATGGCCCGCAGCTCGGTGAGGTAGGAGCGGGCGAAGCCGCCGACCAGTTCCCCGATCACCCGGTCGGAGAGCGCCTTGGCGTAGCCGAGCAGCGCCACGCTGGCCGCGAAGCGCCTGAGGTCCCAGGTGAACGGCCCGACGTACGCCTCGTCGAAGTCGTTGACGTTGAACACCAGCTGCCCGGAGGCGTTCATGTACGTGCCGAAGTTCTCCGCGTGCAGGTCGCCGTGGATCCAGACCCGGCTGGTCCGCTCGTCGAGGAACCGGTCGTCGGCGAAGTCGCCGCGCTGGTCGGCGTAGAACAGCGAGGCGCTGCCCCGGTAGAAGGCGAACGGGGAGGCCGCCATCTTGCGGAACTTGCGGCGGAACGCCGCCGGGTCGAGCGCCATCGACGCGCCGAACTCCTCGGTCAGCACGTCGACGATGAAGGCGGAGCGCTTCTCCGCGGACTGGGTCATGGTCCGCAGGCTAATCCCCGGCGGCCACCGCCGGCCTCAGCCGGCCGGAGGACGCACCGGTGGCGCGGTGAGGGATGCCACCGGGCGCGGCGCGGTCTCCGCGGGGTTGGCGTCGACCGGCGGGGCGAGCCGGTCCGGGCGGCTGACGCCGCCGATGCCGGACTGCTCGGCGGCGATCTTCTCCTGAAGGCGGAGGATGCCGTGCAGCAGCGCCTCCGGCCGGGGCGGGCAGCCGGGCACGTAGACGTCGACGGGGATGAGCTGGTCGACACCCTTGGTCACCGAGTACGAGTCCCAGTACGGGCCGCCGCAGTTGGAGCAGGCGCCGAACGAGATGACGTACTTCGGCTCGGGCATCTGGTCGTAGAGCCGCTTGATCGCCGGGGCCATCTTGTCGGTGACCGTGCCGGAGACCACCATCAGGTCGGCCTGCCGGGGCCCGTGGGCGAACGGGATCACCCCGAGCCGGATGAAGTCGTGCCGGCCCATGCTGGTGGCGATGAACTCGATGGCGCAGCAGGCCAGCCCGAAGTTGAACACCCAGAGCGAGTAACGCCGTCCCCAGTTCAGCACGAACCGGATCGGCTCGCCGAGCACCGCCGGTAGCTGCACCTCGGGCCTCCCTCGCGTGTCCCCGATCTGACAGTCAACCACAGCGCTCCGGCGACAACCGGTGCAACCGTCTGGAGCATCGACACGTGTGACGAGCGTCGACCGCGCCGGCGGCGACGGGGAGGACCAGATGATGGCAACGGGGGAACCGAGGCTGGACGAGCCTCCACCCGAGGGGGCCGCCGGCCGGCGGGAGGGCCGGGAGCGGACCGACGGGGTCGGCTTCGACGAGCTGTACCACGCGCACTTCCGGTCGTTGACGCTCCAGCTCACCGCCTACTGCGGTGACCTGTCGCAGGCGCAGGACCTGGTGCAGGAGGCGTTCTGCCGGGCCTTCGCCCGCTGGTCCCGGGTGTCCCGGTACGACGATCCGGTCGCCTGGGTCCGCCGGGTGGCCTGGAATCTCGCCACCAGTCGGTGGCGTCGCCTCCGCACGGCCCAGAGCTTCCTCCGCCGGCAGCGCGAGGAGCACGCCCCCGGCCCGAGTCCCGACCGGGTGGCGCTGATCGCGGCGCTGGCGCTGTTGCCGCCGAATCATCGCCGGGCGGTGGTCCTGCACTACCTGTCCGACCTTTCCATCGCCGAGATAGCGCAGCAGGAGCAGGTGCCCGAGGGCACGGTGAAGTCCTGGCTGCATCGGGGTCGTGCGGCACTGGCGACCCAGTTGAGCGTGACCATCGAGGTGAACAACCATGAGTGAGCCCGAGGACGTCCTGCTGGACGGCGCTTTCGCGGCGTACCGGCAGACCCTGCTCGCGGCGGTCGACCCGGCCGGCCCGAACGCGGCCCGGGGGACGGTGCGACGCCGACGGCGGCGGGCGGCGGGTCTGGTCGCCGCCGCCACCGTGCTCGCCGTCGCCGCTCCGGTGGCGGGTTGGGCGGCGCTCGGCCGCGGGTCCCGGCCGCCGGCGCCGCCCGCGCAGACCGGCTCGCCCACCCCGTCGCCCAGCCCGACGCCGACGCCGACGTTCTCTCCCGCCCCGTCGGCGGCGCCGAGCGGTACGCCGGCCGCACCGAACGGCCGGATCAGCCGGACCGAACTGCTCGGCACCCCGGTCGACCTGCCAGCCTGGCCGCCGGTGGCACCGGCGACGTGCCGCACCGAGCCGGTCCGGCTCCTGCCCGCCTCCACCCGGGAGTCCCGCCCCGCCTTGTTGGACCTCAGGTACGGGGACGTGGACCGCGACGGCGCGGCGGAGACCGTCGCACTGATCGGGTGCCTGTTCGGCGATGTCGTGGCGAAGCAGTTGGTGGTCTTCGACCGGGACAGCGCCGGGCAGATCAGCACGCTCGGTGGCGTCATCCGGACCCATGACGGGTTCGACGACATCACGGAGACGGCCGTCCGGACCGACGGGACGGTGCGGGTGCGGGTGGCCGACGTCCAGGCCTGTTGCGGCGATCCGGTGCGGCGCCAGTGGCGCGGCTACCGGTGGGACCGTGGACGCTTCGTCCAGGTCGAGGGTCCGACGGTCATGCCGCCGCCGCCGACGACGTCGCCGCCGGGACCGCGCGTCACGCTCACGGCCGAGACGCTGCTCTACGGCGCCCGGCAGGCCGACGGCTGGCGGGTCGCGAGCATGGCCGTCGAGATCGGCGCCACCGGTGCGGCGGTCGAGTATCCGCTGGTGAGCTTTCCCCGGAACGACCGCGACGAGGCGTACACGGAGCTGTGGGAGTACTGCGTCGCGGTGATCGAGGGGTCGACGACGACAACCTGCGTCACGGAGCCGCTGGCGGCCGGCGAACGACGATGGACGCTCTTCCCCTTCCGCAGCAAGGCGGACGGCCCGAACGGCGAGGGAACGATCCGGCTCGACGTCGGCGCCGACCGCAACGGCACCGTCGTTCCCGGCACCGGTCGGTCGGCGACCTTCGAGGTGCGGTTCGAGAACTGAACGCGAACGCGCGACGGCCCGACCGGAACTCCTTTCGGCCGGGCCGTCGCGGGTGTCCGGACGACCGGGCCAGCGCCTCGGGACGCACAGCAGCTGTCCGATTGGGGACAACGGCCGGGCGCAACCGGGGCCCGGTATCGGCCGTGGTACCGGCGAGCGTCCCACCCAGGGGACGACACGGGGAACTCGGAGGCATCTCCATGACCATCTTCATCCGTACCGTCGCCGGCGGGCTCGGCGCGGCCGTCGTCCTGGTGGCGTCGGCGGGCCCGGCGGTCGCGTCCACCGTCTCCGCCACGACCGGCGGCGCGACGCCCGTCGTCGGCCAGCTGGTGCTCGAGCCGACCGCGCGCGGCTACCAGGGCACCCTGCCGATCACCGTCACCAACCACAGCGACCAGCCCGTCTCGCACCTCCTGATCACCGAGCCGGTCGCCGGCTCCTGGCGGGGCACCCTCTCGAACGAGTTCTGCATGGTGGTCGTGCCCAAGCAGTACGTCAGGACCTTCGACTGCATGGTGAGCCTCGGCGCCGGGCAGAGCCGCACCTACACCGCCCGCTTCGAGGTGCTGACCCACACCCGCCCGTACGCCATGTCCGCCCGCGGGGGTCAGGTCGCGGTCCAGGTCGGCCACGACGCTCCGGTGACGACCAGCGCAACGTTCCGCACGCTGTTCCGCTCCACCGACGGCAGCCGGCAGGGCCGCCGGCCGTACCGGCAGGACCGGACGACGGAGGCCGCCATCGCCACCGGGGAGGCCCGGCTCGTCCAGCAGGCGGACGGCACCTTCGCCGGCTGGCTGCCGGTGACCGCCCGGTACGACAGCGATGCTGCCAACCACTTCCTGGACGTGGCGGCGACGCTGCCGACCGGCGTGGACATCGTCGACATGGACCCGCCGGACATGCCGGTGTTCTCGACCGGTTTCCTCGTGCCGGGTGGCGCGTTCACGGAGGGCGAGGAGCGGATTTTCCGGGTCCTGTTGACCGCCCCCGCGGGAACCGCTCCGGGCCTGCTGGGCACCGGCACCTTCGCCGTGAGCACCTACTACGAGGGCGGGGCGGCACCGGAGGGTGATCCGTCCGACAACACCGTCACCTTCCCGATCAGGGTCGGCGCCTGACCGCCGTGGTCACGGCCCGGTCGGGACCCTTCCGGCCGGGCCGTGCCCGTCAGTAGGTCGGGTTCTGAAGCAGGCCGACGAACTCCACCAGCAGCCGTTCCCGCAGCCGCACCGGGACGGCGTCGAGCAGCGTGTTCACCACCGCCATCCGGTCCGGCACCGGCGCGCCGGCCCGCGCCGATCCCGGCGCGGGGTTCCCCCCACCCGCCGGGGCGGCGCCGAGGCCGAGGCCCGCGGCCAGCCCGGCGATCAGCTCCGGGGTGAGCGCCTCCGGGGTCAGGCTGCGGACGAGTGCCAGCAGCTCCGGCGGGAGCACGACCGGTCCGGCCGCCCGGGCCGCGGCGACCGCGTCGGCCAGGTCCGGGCCGAACTCGGCCACCCGGGGGGCCACCGCCGCGGTCACCGTGAGGTGCACACTGGCCGGCAGGTCGGCGTACGCGAGCTGCGGCTGGGTGTGCCAGCCCCGGGCGGTCAGCTCGTCGACCAGCACGAAGAGGTCGAGACCCGGGTCGGTGCTGGTGAAGCAGACCACGCTCGACTCCGGCTCGGCCATCAGCCGCAGGCCGTCGACCCCGCGCACCGCGTCGGCCAGCCCGGCCACCGCGTCCCGGGTGAGTGCCGCCAGCCGCAGGTAGCCGTCCTCGCCGAGGTGCCGCAGCGTGGCGTACGCGGCGGCGATCGGGCCACCCGAGCGGGTGGAGGCGATCACCGGGTTGACCATCGTGTACCCGGGCCAGTCGGCGTACGCGAAGTACTGCGGCGCGCGCAGTCCGGGATCGCGGTGCAGCAGCACCGACACCCCCTTCGGGGCGTACGCGTACTTGTGCAGGTCGACGGAGATCGAGGTGACCCCGTCGACGGCGAAGTCGAACGGCGGCACCGGCGCGCCGAGGCGCCGCAGCCAGGGCAGGGTCCAGCCGCCGAAGCAGGCGTCCACGTGGCAGCGCACCCCGGCCGCCGCGGCGACCGCCGCGATCTCCGCGACCGGGTCGACCACGCCGTGCGCGTACGAGGGGGCGGAGCAGGCCACCAGCACGGTCTCCGGCCGGATCGCGGCGGCCACGTCCCGAACGGTGGGGCGGAGGGTGACCGGGTCGACCTCAACGGGATCGAGGGCCACCCGCAGGTAGTGGGCCGCCTTCGCGAACGCGGCGTGCCCGCTGACCGGCACCACGATCCGGGGCTCGGTGACCTCCGGCCGGGCGTCCCGGGCCGCCTTAACGGCCAGGATCAGCGACTCGGTGCCGCCGCCCGTGACGCTGCCGACCACGTCCGGCGCGCTCGTGCCGGGCCCGCCGCCGAGCAGCCGGGCCGCCGCCCCGACCAGGGCGTTCTCCATCGCCAGCAGCGACGGAAACGCGGTCGGGTCGAGCCCGTTCACGTGCGCGCTCTCCGCGTACGCGGCGTGCGCCAGCTCGTCCAGCCCGGCCACTCCCGGGTCGTACACGTACGCGAACAGCCGCCCCCCGTGCGTGGGCCGGTCCAGCCCCCGCAACTCCCGGATCTCGTCGAGCACCCGCTCCGCGGGCACCCCCTCGACGGGCAACGCGCCCGCCCTCTCCTCGTCGATCATCGACTTGTCGCGCCCTTCTCGTGGCGGTCAGCGGTTCTCCTCCCCCACCACGACCCGATGATCGGCGGAGGCGGTGGGGGTGGCGGCGGCGAGGCGGGAGGGGGTGAGGTCGTAGGGGCGGAGGAGCAGCACGGCGGCGCCGACCAGGAGGGCGGGGAGGACGGTGAAGCCGAGGAGGACGCCGAGGCGGGCGGTGGCGGACTGGGTGGCGGCGACACCGGTCGAGGACGAGACGTAGCCGGAGAGCTGGAGGACCAGGCCGTAGAGGCCGGGGCCGAGGGCGAGGCCGAAGGTCTCCCCGGCGGTCCACACGCCGGTGAAGACGCCGGCCTGGCGCCGGCCGGTGCGCGCGGTGTCGTAGGCGATGCAGTCCGGGAGCATCGCCAGCGCGAAGACCTGCTGGCCGGCGTAGCCGACGCCGATCACCGCGACCAGCAGGTAGACCCCGACGGCCGGCAGCACCGGCGCGGCGACCAGGGCGAGCGCGCCGGCCGCGAAGATCAGCGACGCGGCGACCAGCGCGGCGAGCTTCCCCAGCCGGGCGCCGACCCGGGTCCAGAGCGGCATGACCAGCAGCGCCGGCCCGACGAAGCAGGCGAAGAGCAGGGTCGGCCCGGTCTCCGGGTCGCGCAGCACCTGGTCGGCGAAGTAGCTCACCCCGGCCAGCACGGTCGCCACCCCGGCGGACTGCACCACGAAGCAGGCCAGCAGGGCCCGGAACGGCCGGTTGCGGGCGGCGACCGCGAGCTGGACGCGCAGGCTCGGCTCGCTCTCCCCCACCGTGCCGGTCGGCGCGGCGCGGGTGCCGAGGAACGCGCCGACCGCGCCGACCACGATCAGCGCGGCCACGAAGAGCCCCATCCAGCGGTGCCCCGCCACGCCCTCGCCGCCGGCGGTCACCACCGCCGGGGCCACCGCCCCGGAGACCAGGATGGCCAGCGCCAGCACCGCGATCCGCCAGCTCATCAGCCGGGTACGTTCCGCGTAGTCGCCGGTCAGCTCGGCCGGCATCGCCACGTACGGCACCTGGAAGAAGGCGAACGCGGTCGCGGTGGCCAGGAACGCCACCGCCACGTACGCCCCGGCGGCCGGCCCGGTGCCGAACGGCGCGGCGAAGATCCCGGCGAAGAGCACGGCCAGCGCCAGCCCACCCAGCAGCAGGTACGGCCGGCGGGCGCCCCAGCGGGACCGGGTCCGGTCCGAGATCCGCCCGGCGACCGGGTTGACCAGCACGTCCCACGCCTTGGGCAGGAGCACCAGCAGGGCGGCCATGCCCGCGGCGACGCCCAGCGTGTCGGTCAGGTACGGCAGGAGCAGCAGCCCGGGCACGGTGCCGAAGGCGCCGGTGACCAGCGAGCCCAGCGCGTAGCCGACGTGCACCCGGCGGGACAACCCGGCAGGCGGCGGCATCTCGGTGCCGACCGGATCGGCGCCAGCGCGCGGCGCGGGGACGACCGGCACGTCGGCCGGGGACGGACCAGGCTGTCGATCCGACGAAGCGGGGCTTCCCGGCGGCCTGTTCATGGGGCCGAATGTTACTCACGTTATGGCCCGGGTCACATCCCCTCCTCCGGCGACCAGGCCGCCGCCGCCATGTCCACCCCGGACGGACGCAACGGGCAGCCCTCGGCCCGCAGCCGGTCCCGCGCCTCGACCTCGTGCCCCGGCGGCAGCCGCCCGGCGGAGTTCACCACCCGGTGCCAGGGCACCCCGCCCCCGTGCCGGGCCATGATCGAGCCGACCAGCCGGGCGGACGCCCGCCCGGAGCGCTCGGCGAGCGCGTCGGCGACCGCCCCGTACGACATCACCCGGCCCGGCGGGATCCGCTCGACCAGGTCGAGCACCGCCTCGACGTACTCGTCAGGTGTCACGAGCTGCCACGATATGGGAACGGCGGCGGGCGCGGCGGACCCGACCGCGCAGAATGGTCGGGTGCGCGAAGCAGTCACGGCGGCCCGGCGGATCGTCGTCAAGATCGGCTCGTCCTCGCTGACCACCGCGGCGGGCGGGCTGGACGACGCCCGGGTCGCCGCGCTGGTCGACACCCTCGGCGCGCTCGCCGCCGACGGCCGCGAGGTGGTGCTGGTCTCCTCCGGCGCGATCGCCGCCGGCCTCGCCCCGCTCGGGCTGGCCCGGCGCCCGCGCGACCTGGCCACCCAGCAGGCCGCCGCCAGCGTCGGCCAGGGCCTGCTGATCGGCCGGTACGCGGCCAGCTTCGCCCGGCACGGGCTGACCGTCGGGCAGGTGCTGCTCACCGTCGACGACGTGACCCGGCGGGTGCACTACCGCAACGCGTACCGCACCCTGCGCAAGCTGCTCGACCTGCGGGCGGTGCCGATCGTCAACGAGAACGACACGGTGGCCACCGAGGAGATCCGGTTCGGCGACAACGACCGGCTGGCCGCGCTGGTGGCCGCGCTGGTCCACGCCGACCTGCTGGTGCTCCTCTCGGACGTCGACGCGCTCTGGACCGGCGACCCGACCCGGCCGGAGAGCAGCCGGATCGCCGAGGTCCGCGACGACCGGGACCTGGCCGGCATCGACATCGGCGGCGCCGGCCGCGCCGGGGTGGGCACCGGCGGCATGGTGACCAAGGTGGAGGCGGCCCGGATCGCCACCGGCTTCGGCATCCCGGTGGTGCTCACCGCCGCCCCGCTCGCCGCCCCGGCGCTGGCCGGCGAGCCGGTCGGCACGCTCTTCCACCCCGAGCGGCGGCGCCCCGCCGCCCGGCTCTTCTGGCTCGCCCACGCCACCACCCCGCGCGGCCGGCTGCACCTCGACCCGGGGGCGGTGCAGGCCGTGGTGGGCCGGCGCAAGTCGCTGCTCCCGGCCGGGATCACCGCCGTGGACGGCGCGTTCACCGCCGGCGACCCGGTCGACCTGGTCGACGCCGAGGGCGCTCCGGTGGCCCGCGGGCTGGTCAACTACGACGCGGTGGAGCTGCCCGGGCTGCTCGGCCGCTCCACCGGAGAACTCGCCGCGGCGCTCGGCCCGGCGTACGAACGGGAGGTCGTCCACCGCGACGACCTCGTACTGCTGTGAGGAGTGCAGGATGAGCGTCGTCGAGCAGGCCCGGCGGGCCCGGGACGCGGCGGAGGCGCTGGCCGTCGCCACCCGTACGGTCAAGGACGCCGCGCTGGTCGCGATGGCCGACGCGCTGGTGGCGCGTACCCCGGAGATCCTGGCCGCGAACGCGACGGACCTGGCGGCCGGGCGGGAGGCCGGGCTGACCGCGGCCGTGCTGGACCGGCTCGCGCTCGACGCCGGCCGGGTGGCCGGCATCGCCGACGCGCTGCGCCAGATGGCCGCGCTGCCCGACCCGGTCGGTGAGGTGGTCCGCGGCTCGACCCTGCCCAACGGCCTGGAGCTGCGGCAGGTCCGGGTGCCGTTCGGGGTGGTCGGCATCATCTACGAGGCCCGCCCCAACGTCACCGTGGACGCGGCCGGGATCTGCCTGAAGTCCGGCAACGCGGCGCTGCTGCGCGGCTCCTCCTCGGCCGCGCACTCCAACGCGGCGCTGGTCGCGGTGCTCCGCGACGCGGTCGCCGGGGCCGGGCTGCCGGCGGACGCGGTGCAACTGCTCGACGCCAGCTCGCGCGACTCGGTCAAGGAGCTGATGCGCGCCCGTGGCCTGGTCGACGTGCTGATCCCGCGCGGCGGCGCGTCGCTGATCCGCACCGTGGTCGAGGAGTCGACGGTGCCGGTGATCGAGACCGGGGTGGGCAACTGCCACGTCTACGTGGACGCCGCCGCCGACCTCACCAAGGCGGTCGCGGTCACCCTGAACGCCAAGACCCAGCGCCTCTCCACCTGCAACACCGCCGAGTCGCTGCTGGTGCACGCGGACGTCGCCGACGCGTTCCTGCCGCCGATGCTGGCCGCCTTCGCCGACGCCGGGGTGACCGTGCACGGCGACGCCCGGGTGGCCGCGTACTCGGCCGCGGTGGTCCCGGCCACCGAAGAGGACTTCGGCACCGAATACCTCTCCGCCGACATCTCGGTCGCCGTGGTCGACTCGCTGGACGCGGCGGTCGCGCACATCCGCCGCTACGGCACCGGCCACACCGAGGCGATCGTCACCGACTCGCAGCCCGCCGCCCGGGAGTTCGTGGCCCGGGTCGACGCGGCGGCGGTGATGGTCAACGCCTCCACCCGGTTCACCGACGGCGGCGAGTTCGGCTTCGGCGCGGAGATCGGCATCTCCACCCAGAAGCTGCACGCCCGTGGCCCGATGGGGCTGCCCGAGCTGACCAGCACCAAGTACGTGGTCACCGGGGACGGGCACCTGCGCTGACGCCGGCCGCCGCTCAGCCGGCCGGGGTGGCCGACCCGACCGCCGGGCGGCAGGCGCGGATCGCCCGCAGGGTGGTGTGCACGTCGAACTGGTGGCCGTCGTCGCTGTCCCAGCCACCGTCGCTGCGCTGCGTCTCGGCGAGCCGCTTGCGCGCCGAGACCAGCAGCCACTGCTCCTCGCCCACCTCGACCCGGCGCAGCGTCGCGGCCAGCCACGCCACGTCGGCCGGGGACAGCTCCGGGATCCGTTCGGCCAGCACCGCCTGGATCCGCGCCGACTCGTAGTACATCTGCTGCCGGTGCAGCACCGCCGCGCTCAACCAGCCGGCGGGCAGGAACGACGGCCAACTCCCGTCCGGGGCGAGCTGCGCGGCGAGCGCCTGCGCCGCGGCCTGCACCACCCCGGCGTACGCCCCGCCGACGCGGTGGTCCAGCGGGCCGGCGGCGCGCGCGTCCAGCCCGGCGACGGTCAGCCAGAACCCGGCGTTGGCGGTGAGGTAGAGCTGGGCCTCCGGGTCGCCGGGACGGGCCCACTCGGGGGCGAACGCGGCCAGCGCCGGGTCCTCGTCCCAGCCGCCGTCGGGGAGCTGCCGGACGGCCAGCCAGTCCAGGGCGTGCCGGGCCGCCGGACGACCGAGCGCGCCGAGGTCGTCCAGCTCGCCGAGGCGGAAGCAGGTCGCGTCGACGGAGGCGACGTCGCTGCCCAGGGTGGCCGGCCAGCCGCCACCCGGCGTCTGCCCGGCCTCGGCCGCGTCGAGCAGCTCGACCGGCACCGGCGCCCCGGTGCGCAGCCGGGAGAGGCGAGCGCGGTCCACCGCGTCACCATGAGCCACGACGAAGCCGATCGCGGCGTCCAAGTCGACCACGGCGGCAACGCTACCGGCGCAAACGCGGTTACGCCTCGGTAGCTCGGCCGACGTGACCCGGCCCACCGGCGGGAACGCGAAGGGGCCCTCCCGGCGACGGAAGGGCCCCTTCGAGAGACGACTCAGTACGCGGGCAGCGACGGGTCGATCTGCTTGATCCAGGAGAGCACGCCGCCCTGGACGTGCACGGCGTCGCGGAAGCCGGCCGCCTTCAGCGCGGCGAGCGCCTCGGCGGAGCGGACGCCGGACTTGCAGTGCAGCACGATCTGCTTGTCCTGCGGGAGCTTCACCAGGGCCTCGCCGGAGAGGATGTCGCCCTTGGGGATCAGCGTCGAGCCGGGGATCCGGACGATCTCGTACTCGGCGGGCTCGCGGACGTCGATCAGGAAGATGTCCTTGCCGGCGTCCTGCCACTCCTTCAGCTCCAGCGCGGTGATGGTCGCGTCGACCACCGCCTCCTGCGCCTGCTCGGAGACCGCGCCGCAGAAGTCCTCGTAGTCCTCCAGCAGGTCGGTGACCGTCGGGTTCTCGCCGCAGAGCACGCAGTTCGGGTCCTTGCGGACCTTGATCTTGCGGTACTCCATCTCCAGGGCGTCGTAGACCATCAGCCGGCCCACCAGCGGCTCACCGATGCCGGCGAGCAGCTTGATCGCCTCGTTGACCTGGATCGAGCCGATCGAGGCGCAGAGCACGCCGAGGACGCCGCCCTCGGCGCAGGACGGGACCATGCCGGGCGGCGGGGGCTCCGGGTAGAGGCAGCGGTAGCAGGGGCCGTGCTCGGCCCAGAACACCGACGCCTGACCGTCGAAGCGGTAGATCGAACCCCAGACGTACGGCTTGCCGAGCAGCACCGCCGCGTCGTTGACCATGTAGCGGGTGGCGAAGTTGTCCGTGCCGTCGACGATCAGGTCGTACTGGGAGAAGATCTCCTTGACGTTCTCCCGGTCCAGCGCGGTGTTGTGGATCTCCACGTTGACCAGCGGGTTGATCTCCCGGATCGAGGCCGCGGCGGACTCGGCCTTGGACCGGCCGACGTCCGAGACGCCGTGGATGATCTGGCGCTGGAGGTTGGACTCGTCGACGGTGTCGAAGTCGATGATGCCGAGCGTGCCGACGCCCGCGGCGGCGAGGTACATCAGGGCCGGCGAGCCGAGACCGCCGGCGCCGACGCAGAGCACCCGGGCGTTCTTCAGCCGCTTCTGCCCCTCGACCCCGACGTCCGGGATGATCAGGTGGCGCGAGTAGCGGCGGATCTCGTCAACGGTCAGCTCGGCGGCGGGCTCGACGAGCGGGGGCAACGACACGGTGGACTCCCCGGGATCGGCGGTGGCGAACCGCGCCATTGTCGCTCGGCGGAGCACCGGTCGGCCATGAGGAGGGACACGTCGCCCGACATGCGGGAGCGGGAATAACTCAGATCCCGTCGACCGGCTCGCCCGAGTAGCGGGAGCCGTCGACGTACGGCCAGGCGTTCGCGACGCAGCCGTCCAGCCCGTACGTCTGCTGCTGCATCACCGGGGCCGGCGCCCCCGGCCCGGGGCAGGCCTGGTGCTCCTCGCCGAACTCGTGCCCGACCTCGTGGTTGATCACGTAGGTGCGGTAGACCTCCAGCGGCGCGCCGTAGTCGGGCACCGACTCCATCCAGCGGGCCAGGTTGATGATCACCCGGCCGGGGATCCGGCAGGAGGTGTACCGCTCGGTGGTCAGCCCGCCCTCGGCGCACATCCGCTCGGAGGTCGCCGGGGTGGCCAGGTAGATGGTGAAGTCGGCGGCGGCCTCCTCGGCCACCCGCTGCACCCGCAGCTCGTCCGAGCCGATCCAGCTGCGCCGGTCGCCGAGCACCTCGTCCACCGTGGCGGCGAAGACGTCCACGTCCTGCCCGGCGCCCTGCTCTACGGCGACCCGGTAGCGGCGCAGCGGGCCGTCGTACCCGCGGATCGGGGAGCGGCCGTCGGCGGCGGCGAAGCTGCCGGAGGCCCCGGTCGGGTACGGGCCGGGCTCCACCCGGGCGCCCGCGCCGAACCCGTTCGCCGGCCGTGGATTCCCGGCCGGCGGATCCGCCCGCCGGTGGACCAGCTCGGTCAGGCCGGCCACCGCGCCGGCCACCGCCAGCAGGGCGACCAGCAGCAGGACGGTACGACGACGGCGACGCCGCATCCGGCGCAGGCTCGGCCCGACCGGCCGCGGGAGACCGGTCGCCGCCGGGGGGCGGTCGAAGTCGAGCCGGGGCGGACGGCCGGGAGGGGCCGACACCCGGTCGGGCTCGGCAGGCGGGTCGTAAGGGGACGACGACGTCATGACCTCAGCCTGCCATGCAATTCGGGCATTCAGCCATGTTTACCGCTCTTGCCGCAAACGCCTCCCGTTGCCGTCCGCAGGACGATCACACCGGCGCCCCGGTGTACCGCCGCCCCTCCAGATACGGCCAGGGATTGGGCGTGCAGCCGTCCAGGAAGAGCGTCTGCTGCTGCATCACCGGCGCCGGCCGGCCCGCCCCCGGGCAACGCTCGTGGCGGTGCCCCAACTGGTGGCCGACCTCGTGGTTGATCACGTAGAGCCGGTAGCGGTCCAGCGGCAACCCGGCCTTCACCAGGTGCGGCACCGACAGCCGCCAGCGGTCCAGATTGATGATCACCTTGCCCGGAGTCCGGCACGAGGTGTACGGGCGCCCGCCGATCCGGATGTCGGTGCCCCCGGCCAGACACATCTGACCCGCCGTACGGGCCGTCGCGAGGTAGATCGTGAAGTCGTAGCCGGAACCGGCCGGCACCCGCTGCAACCGCAGCTGGCCACCGTCCACCCAGCTCCCCGGCCCGGCGAGCGCCGCCTGCACCGCGTCGCCGAAGGCGAGCACGTCCTCCCCGGAGCCGTTCTCCACCGCCACCCGGAAGCGCCGCAGGGTGCCCGACCGGCCCAGCACCCCGCCCTGGCGGTCGTCGTACCCGAAGCTGCCACGCCCCGCCGAGGGCACCGGGCCGGGCAGGCTCAGCACCGGCTCCGCGGGGGTCGTCGGGCTCGGCACGGGCCGGCCGGACGGCGACCCGGACGGCGACGGGGGCGGCGTGGGCACGGCCGACCGGGCGGCCGGTCGGGCGGCCCATTCGTCGTTCACCACCACCCCGGCACTGGCCGGCAGCCGCTGCACCGCGACACCGACGGCGACCCCGGCGGCGACCAGGAATGCGGCCACCACGATCGCCGGCCGCCAGCGGCGCGCGGCGGGTCGAGCGGTCGGACGGACGGCGGGAGCGGGCCGCGCGGCACCGTGGCGTGGCGGGGGGGAGCTGGGCATCCGGCTCAGCCTGCCATGTCGTGGCCCCGGGCGCTCTCCTCCGTTTCGCCGAGCAGCCCCAGCACCGCCCGCGCCACCGTGCGCGGCACCTCCAGCTGCGCCACGTGTCCGACCCCGTCGAGCATCAGCAGCCGGCTGTCCGGGATCACCCGGGCGGCCTGCGGCGCCACCCGGACGTCGACCAGCCGGTCGTGCCGCCCGCCGACGACCAGCGTGGGCGCCCGCACCGTGGCGGCCAGCCGCCAGAGCGAACCCGACCCGGGCAGGTACGACCGCAGGAAGCTGGAGACCAGACCGCGGAACGTCCGGACGTACGCGGCGGCGTAGTGCGCGGCCTCGTAGCGGATCCGGATCTCCTCGACCGCCTCCTGCCGGCGCTGCTCGCTGATCCGGGTCAGGTCGGCGACGCAGGCCTCCATCACCTGCTGGGCCGTCACCTCCGGAGCGAGCTGGGCCAGCCGCCAGGCGGCCAGCCGCTCGCCCCGGGGGATCGCCAGCAGCGGCAGCATCCGCCCCTGGAGGGACCGCCGGAAGTCCAGGAACGGCAGCGCCGGGGAGATCAGGGTCAACGTCCGCACCAGGTCCGGCCGCGACGCCGCGACCTGCACCGAGATCGCCCCGCCCAGCGAGTTGCCGAAGAGGTGCACCGGTCCCCGGTCGCTGTGCTCGATCCAGCGCACCACCCGCTCGGCGAAGGAGGGGATCGTGTAGCGCCGGCCCGGCTCGCTGCGCCCGAAGCCCGGCAGGTCGATGGCCTGGCCGTCGAGCCGGTCGGCGAGCAGACCGGCCAGGTCCGTCCAGTTCTGCGACGAGCCGCCGAGGCCGTGCACGTAGAGCGCCGGCTCCGCGCCGGGCGCGGTGGCCGGAGTGTCCCGTACGTAGGTGACCGTGCCATCGAGGCGTACCGCACGGCCGGGCCAGGGCGGCGGCACGTGGTGCGCCGGCAGGAGATGGTCCGGCCAGAGGGTGGCACGCTTCATGCTCCCAGTGTTTCCCACGCCACCCCCGACCCACACCGGCCGCGGATCAGGCCAGCAACGCCTCGAGCCGGCGGTTCACGGCGGCCAGCGTCGCCCGGACCACCGCCTGCCGGGGGTCACCGGCGACCAGCGCGGAGCCGGCCAGCTGCTCCACCCACCCGTCGCAGACCAGCAGCACGACCACGGTGGCGACCTCGCAGTTGCCGAACGGCACCACGGCGGTGTGCTCCACGAAGCAGCGCCCCCGGTCCGCCGGCTGGGCGGCGCCGCGCAGCAGCTCGTCCACGGCCGCCGCGGCGGCCACCGCGCAGAGCCGCAGCACGTAGCCGTCGACCGCCGGGCCGGTGGAGTGGCCCTCGGCGGTTTCGTCGCCGGCGATCAGGCGTACCTCGACGGTGGCGTCGAGGCCGAAGGTGCTCACCTGGACGTGGTCGATCACCACCCGGGGCCCCGGCGCGCCGCCGGTGTCCAGCGGTCGGGAGGGGGCGGTCTCCGTCGTGGTCATCTGGCCACCGGAGTACGACGTGCCGAGCATCGCCGGGCTGGCGGTGGGCGTACCGGCCGGCGCGGCGGCCAGCGACGTCTCCTCCACCGTGGCCCGGCCCCGGTGGGGCGCGAGCTGGCGGCGCCGGCGCGGCGACTCCGGCTCGGCACGTGGCTCGTTCCGGCCCTCCCGCCCGTCGGCGGAGGTGTCGGCGGCCCGGCCGGCCCGCCCCTCGGGCTCCTGGCCGAAGCGGCTCTCCGCCGCCCGCGCGTCCGCCCGGGCCGGGCCGGTACGCGACGCGTCGGCGCGCTCCTCGGCGGGCCGCGCCTCCGCGGCTCCCCGGTCGGCGCGCCCCTCGGCGGAGCGACGGCGGACCGGGGGCGGCGGCGTGGCCGGCATCCCCGGCAGGTTCTGCGGGGCGGCGGCCAGCCCCATCCGGTCCTGGAGCAGCCGCGCCACCTGGCGGCTCACCTCGGCCGGGTCGGCGCCGTCGGTCAGGTCGAGCCGGAGGCTGTGCGCGCCGGCCGGGGTCCGGCGCAGGGCGGCGTCCCGGACGCCGGCGACCTCCCGGACAGCGTCGAGGATGGCGTTGACGTCGAACCCCTCGGGTCGCTCCCGCAGCGGCGCGGGCTCGTCGTCACGACGCAGGTGGGTGGCGATCCGGGCGAGTTCGGGGGTTTCGGCGGATGGCTCCACGGCTGGCGGCTCCGGCACGACGGGCACGTCCGGTTCGGCGGGGACGCGCTGCGGCAGTATCGCCAACGCCGCGTCGTCCGGCCCGGTGTCGGCGACCGGCTCGGCCGTCGGCACCGGTTCGGGGGCGGACCGGCGGGCCGCGTAGGGGGGTGCGCTCGTCGGGGCGGGCGCCGGGGCGCGGTCGAAGCGGGCCACTCCGCTCGTGGCGGTGGCGGGGCCCGGGCCGGCGGGGGGCGGCGGATGGCCGCCCGTCCCGGTGGGAGGTGTCGCGGGGACCTCCCCGGCCTCTGGACGCAGTCGGAACGGCCGGACGTTCCGCTCCTCGGCGGACCGGGCGGCCCCGGGGAGGACCGGATCGGGCCCGGCGGACTGCGGGTCGTAGGCGGCGGGCGGAGCGCTGGCCGGGACGGCGTACGCCGGGGCGCCGCCGGGCGCCTCCCGGGGCGCCGGCGCGACGTTGGCGGGCGCCGCGTACGGCGGGGCGCTGGCCGGGGCGGTGCGCGGGACCGGCGGGGCGCTGGTCGGGGCGCTGCGCGGGACCGGCGGGGCGCTGGTCGGGGCGCTGCGCGGGACCGGCGAGGCGCTGCGCGGGACCGGCGGGGCGCTGGTCGGGGCGGCGTGCGGCGGGGGGCTGAACGGCGTGGCCGCGGGGGCACCGCCGGCCCACGACGGTCGGTCGGTGTTCTCCCGCTCGTACGGCGGGCGGGGCTCGACGTCGGTCCGGGCGACCTCGTACGGCCGGACCGGCTCGGCCGGCGGCGCCTCGTACGCCGGCGCCGGCTCGGCCCGCACCGGCTCGTACGGCGGGGCGGGCTCCGCGCGCACCGGCTCGTACGGCCGGGTCGGCTCGGGCGCCCACTCGACGGCCCGCTCGTCGCGGGCGCGGCGGCCGGTCGGCTCGTCGTCGCGGGGCCACGGCGGCGCCCAGCCGCTGCCCCAGCTCGGCCGGTTCCAGCTCGGACCCGGCCACTCCGGCTCCGCCGGGGGCCCGGCGCGGCGCTCGTCGGCCGGCTCGGCGGCGCGCCACCCCGGCTCCTCGCCGGACGCGGCACGGTGCTCAGGCGGCTCGGCGCGCCACGCCGGCTCCTCGGCGGACGCGGCCCGGTGGTCGGCCGGCTCGGCGCGCCACCCCGGCTCCTCGGCGGACGCGGCGCGGCGCTCGGCCGGTTCGGTGGCGGGCGGCTCCGGGGGGAGCCGGTCGGTCCACCCGCGGGACAGCGACGGGGCCGGTTCGGGAGCGCCGCGCTCGACGATCGGGGCGTGGAAGCCGGGCGGCACCTCGAACCCGGCGGCGGCGGTGCCGACCGGCGGCACCTGCACGGCCGGCGGCGCGGAGGACGGGACGGTCCCTTCCGCCCAGCGCGAGGAGCCGCGGCTGGCCGGCGGGTCGTCCGAGGCGTGCCGGGCCGGGCCGGGCTCGGCGTCGGCGGACGGCTGCTCCACCGCGGGGGCCGGCCGCTGGGCCGGTACGACCAGCCGGTCGGCGTCGAGATCCCGCCGCGGCTCGCCTGCGGGCGGGGCACTCACCGGCGCCTGGCGGGTCACGGGCGGCTCCTCCTCGGCGTGGCGTACGCCGTTGACGTGGGGACGGCCGTTGACCCGGGCCGGCGGCTCCTCGGCGGGCAGGCCGGCCAGCGGGGCCGGCAGGTCGCCGTGACGGGTGGACGAGGCGGCCCAGCCGGCGGTGGGCTCGGGGCGCCGCCAGACGGGCCCCGGCTCGCGGCCGGCCTCCCCGCCGCGGGACCAGCCGGCTGCCCGGGGCGCCCACCCGCTGACGGAACGGGCCAGGTCGTCCCGCTGACCCGTCCCGTCGCCGTGCTCTCCCGGGGTGGCGGCTCCGGGTTGCCCTGATTCAGTCACCGCGCGCTCCTTGGTCGCCCCCGGTGAGGCTACCGTGTGGTGACAGTGGCGATAAGTTACAGCGGCGGGCCAATTCCGGGCCGGGTCACGAACCCGGACCGGTTCGGGTGATAAATGCCGGCTCGTACGAAGAAACTCGGAGGCTCCCATGACCGCTGTGGGGAACGGTGCACAGACCGCCGGCCGGCCCACCCGCCTGCCGCGTTCGGCGCGGCGCAAGCAGCTGCTCGCGGCCGCCCAGGAGGTGTTCGTCGCCCAGGGGTACCACGCTGCGGCGATGGACGACATCGCCGAGCGGGCGGGGGTCTCCAAGCCGGTGCTCTACCAGCACTTCCCGGGCAAGATGGAGCTCTACCTGGCGCTGCTGGACACGCACTGCGACGCGATCGTCGCCCGGGTGCAGGACGCCATGCGCGGCAACAACAGCAACAAGGAGCGGGTCAGCGCGTCGGTGCGCGCGTACTTCGACTTCGTCGACCACGAGAGCGAGGCGTTCCGCCTGGTCTTCGAGTCGGACCTGCGCAACGACCCGGCCGTCCGGCAGCGGGTGGAGCGGGTCGAGCAGGGCTGCATCGCGGCGATCACCGACACCATCATCTCGGACACCGGCGTCAGCCGAGCGCACGCCGAGCTGCTCGCCTCCGGCCTGGTCGGGGCGGCGGAGACGGCGGCGCAGTTCTGGCTGGCCGGCGGCCGGCAGGTGCCGAAGGCCGAGGCGGAGGCGCTGGTCGCCGCGCTCTCCTGGCGGGGCATCGCCAGCTTCCCGCTGCAAGGTGAGTCAGCCTGAACATCGGGCCGCCAGATCGGATAGCCTTCCCAAGGCGGCTTTTTCGCCCCAGTTGAGGAGGCACAGTGGAGGTCAAGATCGGCGTGCAGTACGCGCCGCGCGAGCTGGTCCTGGAGAGCGCGCAGACGCCGGCCGAGATCGAGCAGATCGTGACCGACGCCTTCGCCAAGGACGAGGGCACCCTCTCCCTGACCGACGAGAAGGGCCGGCGGGTCATCGTGCCGGTCAACAAGGTCGCCTACGTCGAGATCGCGGAGGCCGCGCCCCGCGCGGTCGGGTTCACCGTCCGCTGACGATCCGGTCGCCGCGGCAGGTGACGCGCCCGCGTCCCTGCCGCGCGGCACGCCGGGGGCGGCTCAGTTGTTCAGCCCGGCGGCGGTCATCCGCGCGGTGTGCGCGGCGGTCAGCCGCCGGAACAGCGCCGGCACGTCCACGCCTTCCCGCCGGGTGATCAGCGCGGTGAGCGCGCCCCGGTCCGCGGCCGCGACCCGCCCGGCCTGGGAGAGCGCCTCCCCGACGAGCCGCCGGGCCCACATCGAGAGCCGGTTGGCCACCCGCGGGTCGACCTCGATCGCCGCCCGCATCTCGGCGGCGGCGAACTCGGCGTACCGGGAGTCGTGCAGGACGTTGAGGACGAGCTGGCGGTCCGGCTCGGCCAGGCCGTCGGCGATCTCCCGGAGGAAGTCGTCGGTGATGGCGTCGCCGACGTACGCCTTGGTCACCGCCTCCAGCCAGTCCTTCGGCTCGGTCGAGTCGTGGTACGCCTGGAGCGGCCCGACGTACGGGGCCATCGCGTCGTCGGGCGGCACGCCGAGCGCCGAGAGCCGGTCGGCGATCCGCCGGTAGTTGCCGATCTCGGCCGCGGCCATCTCGCTCAGCGCGGCCCGGCGGCGCAGGTCCGGGGCGAGCCGGGCGTCGGCGGCCAGCCGGTCGAAGGCGAGCAGTTCCCCGTACGCCACCAGGCCGAGCAGGTCGACGAGGGCGGGGTCGGGCGCGGTCGGGGCGGACACGAGCGCAGGCTACCGTCCGCCCGCGTGACACGGCGGTCCCGCTGGCTTGTGGCGCAGGTCACACCGGTAACCCCCGGATGCCGCACCGCCGCCTGGAACAGGGACGGCCACCAGGGGGTTCAGGTAGTATGTAACAGTTGCCGTGGGCGTCGATCCGATCAGTGAACTGGTCGCACCCGACCCGCGGCGCGCGTGCGGCCCGGTCCGGCTCGGCATTCCGCCCGACCGTGTGGCCCGCGCCACACCGATCGCGCCCTGAGGACATGACGGGGCGCACCACGAGAGGGCACCCCCAAATCCATATGAGCGAGCAGATTCAGGACAACGCGGGCCAGGAACTGGCTCCCACCGCTCCGGTCCGTCCGGAAGCTCCCACCTTCGCCGAACTCGGCGCCCGCCAGGAGACCGTCGAGGCGCTGGCCGCCGCCGGCATCACCCGTGCGTTCGCCATCCAGGAGTACGCGCTGCCGATCGCGCTGCGCGGCGTCGACCTGATCGGCCAGGCGCCGACCGGCACCGGCAAGACCCTCGGCTTCGGCGTACCGCTGCTGGAGCGGGTCTTCGCCCCCGCCGAGGGCGGCGACGGCGTGCCGCAGGCGCTGGTCGTCGTCCCCACCCGCGAGCTGGGCATCCAGGTCGCCAAGGACCTCGACGCCGCCGGTCGCACGCGGGGCATCCGGGTGCTGCCGATCTACGGCGGCGTGGCGTACGAGCCGCAGATCGAGGCGCTCCGCCGGGGCGTCGAGATCCTGGTCGGCACGCCCGGCCGGCTGATGGACCTGCAGAAGCAGAAGCACCTGCGGCTCGACCGGGTGCGCGCGCTGGTCCTCGACGAGGCCGACCGGATGCTCGACCTGGGCTTCCTCGACGACGTCGAGAAGATCCTCGCGATGCTGCCGGAGGACCGGCAGACCATGCTCTTCTCGGCCACCATGCCGGACCCGATCGTCGCCCTGTCCCGGCGCTTCCTGCGCCGGCCGGTGACCATCCACGCCGGGCACACCGCCGAGACCGGCCCGTCGCCGCAGACCCAGCAGCTGGTCTACCGCACGCACTCGATGAACAAGGTCGAGATCGTCGCGCGCATCCTGCAGGCGGAGGGTCGCGGCCTGACCATGATCTTCACCCGGACCAAGCGGGCCGCCGACCGGGTCGCCGAGGACCTCGACTTCCGCGGCTTCGCGGTCGCCGCCGTCCACGGGGACCTGGGCCAGGGCGCCCGGGAGCGGGCGCTGCGGGCGTTCCGCGCGGGCAAGATCGACATCCTGGTCGCCACCGACGTGGCGGCGCGCGGGCTCGACGTCACCGGCGTCACCCACGTCATCAACTACGACTGCCCCGAGGACCAGGACACCTACACCCACCGGATCGGTCGTACCGGCCGGGCCGGGGCGACCGGTGTCGCGGTGACCTTCGTCGACTGGGACGACATGCCCCGCTGGCGGATCATCGACAAGACGCTCGGGCTGGAGATGCCGGAGCCGGCGGAGACGTACCACACCTCTCCGCACCTCTACACCGACCTGGACATCTCCCGGGACGTCACCGGCACCCTGCCGACCGCCGAGCGCACCCGCGCCGGGCTGGCGGCGGAGGTCGAGGAGGACCTCGGCGGTGGCCGGTCCCGGCGCGGTGAGAGCCGCGGCTCCCGACGCGGTGAGAGCCGTGGCCGGGGCGAGCGCGGCGACCGCGAGCGTGACCGGGGCCGGGGCGGCGACGCGGCGGCCACGCCGGCGGGCGGAACGCCCGCCGACGCCTCCGCCGAGGAGGGCACCCGTACCCCGCGCCGGCGGCGTCGCCGGGCCGGCGAGGCGGTGGCCGGCGAGCCCACCGCGGTGATCACCGCCGAGGGCGGCGCCGAGCCGGCCGCGGCGGCCTCCGCCGAGGGCGAGGCGGCCGCGAAGCCGCGTCGCCGCCGGCGCCGCCGTGGTGCCGGTGGTTCGGGCGCCGGTACGCCGGCCGAGGCGACCGCCGACTGACCTCTGCGACACCCCGACGTCCCCCGCACCGGTCCCCCGGTACGGGGGACGTCGGCTGTCCGGGGCCCACGCGGCCGGGCCGGGCTGCCGGCGCTCGGAGGAGGGACACCCCACTGGCGCCCTTTGCTCTGCTGCAGCGGAGGCAACACCATCGCCCGCCAGGTGTTGCGGCGGCTGAAGCAGAGCAAAGCATGCCGAGAGGACACCCAGCACCGGCACTCCCTGCCACCGCGAGCGGGGCGGAGGGGTGCCACAGGACACTCACGACCGGCCCGCCGGGGAAGCCGGCGGCCGGGAAGGATGATGGAGCGATGCCGGAACCGCTGGACGCCGCCCTGACCGAGGTCAAGGCGCTGCTGCTCGACCCCGCCCTGACCCGGGCGGTCGCCGCCGGACGACGCCGGGGGCTGCGGCCCTCGGTGGTCCGCGCCGAGCTGCGGCCGGTCACCCTCAAGGCCGGCCCGCGCCTGCAGATCTCCACCTCCGACGGAGCCCGGCCGTACACGCGGAACGTGGCGCCCGGCGCGGAGGCCGGCGCGGCAATTGACGCGCTGCTGGCCGAGCCGTTCGGCAACTGGCACGTGGAGACTGCCGACGCGACGCTGCAACTGCGGGTCACCAAGTCGGGCGAGGCGCAGGTGCACCGGGCGGCGGCCAGCCGGCCGGCGGCCGAGCCGGGCGGTCACGACCGGGAGAAGGACTACCTGCTCGATCCGGGCGACCCGATCTTCGCCGAGATCGGCGGTTCGGCGGCGAAGCGCCGCCAGGTGGACGCGTTCCTCCGGGCGCTGGCCGCGACCCTGCCGGACGACCTGACCGGCCCGCTGCGCGTGGTCGACCTGGGCTGCGGCAACGCGTACCTGACCTTCGCGGCCCACCGGTACCTCACCGCCCGCGGGCTGGAGGTGGAGCTGGTCGGCGTGGACGTACGCGAGGACCAGCGCCGGCGCAACACCGAGCTGGCCGAGCGGCTGGGCTGGGCGGACCAGGTCCGCTTCGTCGCCGGCACCATCGCCGACGCGGTGGTCGAGCCGGCCCCGGACCTGGTGCTGGCGCTGCACGCCTGCGACACCGCCACCGACGAGGCGCTGGCCCGCGCCGTCTGGTGGGGCGCCCGCTGGGTGCTCGCCGCGCCCTGCTGCCACCACGACATCGCGGCCCAACTCCGCTCCCGGCCGGCGCCCGCGCCGTACGAGCTGCTCACCCGGCAGGGCATCCTGCGGGAGCGGTTCGCGGACGTGCTGACCGACGCGCTCCGGGCCGGGCTGCTCCGGCTGCACGGCTACCGGGCGGAGGTGGTCGAGTTCGTCGACTCCCGGCACACCCCGCGGAACCTGCTGATCCGGGCCCGCCGGACCGGGACGGCCCCGACCGACGCGCAGCGGGCGGAGTACCGGGAGCTGGTCGACCAGTGGCACGTCACGCCGCGGCTGGAGACCCTGCTCTCCGGGGCGGCGACCGACGGGCCGCCGGCCTAACGGCGCCGCTCGGCGCCGCGGTTCCCGACGCCCCCGCCCGAAGGCGGAGCCGCCCCGCCGGCCCCGGCAGTCCCGCCCACGGGACGGTCGGACCGATCGGTCGGTTGCCTCCGCGTCGGGTCGTACTACCCTCTTAGGCGCATCGTCCGGTGCTCCGGTCGGGAAGGAAGACCCCGCAGGGATATGGGTTCCGCAGAGGTATCGCCGCAGATGGCGTTCGCGCGTTTCGTGCGCCGCGCCATCGACGACGCCCGCGAAGAGCGCGGCTGGACGGTGACCGACCTGGCCACGCACACCGGCGTGGGCCGGTCCACCGTGTTTCGCTGGCTCGCCGGTGACTGGCAGGACTACCCCGAGCTGGCCAAGGTGCGCGGCTTCTGCGCCGCCCTCGACCTGCCGGTGGCCGCCGCCTTCCGGGCCCTCGGGCTGCCGGACGCCGGCCCCACGCCGCGTCGCCGCGCCGAGGACGCGCCGGTGGAGGCGGACGTCCGGGTGATCCTGGAGCGGCTGGCCGATCCCAGCGTCCCCGCCGAGGAGAAGCACCACATCCGTGACCTGCTCCGCTACCTGGCCCGCCGCCCGGTCCGTCGGGCCGGCTGAGCGGTCAGGGCACCGTCACCGTGAAGCCGGCGGTGTGCACCACCCCGGCCACCTGGAAGTCCAGGAACATCCGGTAGCGGCCGGGCCCCGGCACGGTCAGCTGGAACGTCACCGTATCGCCGTCCCGCCCGGTCTCCGGGTGTACGTGCAGATAGCCCAGGTCGCCCTCGCGGAGCGCGACCAGGTGGCCGTACGCGCCGAGGTAGCGCTCCAGCGGCGCGGCGGCGTCACCGGCGCGGACCCGGAACCGCAACGGCGTCGACTCCCCCGCCTTCGGGGTCCCCTCGTAGCCGACGGTGAACCCGTCGACCGTGCCGGTGGTGGCCGGCGCCGGCAGCGGGCGGGGCGCGTACCCGCCGGGGGCGGTCAGGTCGGTCCCGAGCGTGACGGCGGTCTGCCCGCCGTCGTCGGCGACCGCGGTGAAGTCCGCGTACGCCCGCCAGACGCCCGGCTGGGTCAGGGTCAGCGGCACCGACCAGGTGCCGTCCGCCGCCATGGTCGGGTGCAGGTGCTGGTATCCGGTCAGGTCGCGGCGGACCACGATCAGGTGCATCGGCTTGTCGTGCACGACGGCGAACCGGGTGACCGCCCGCCGCCGCTCGTCCCGGATCTGGAACCGCAGCTCACCGGCCCGGCCGACCGGGAACTCCACGGTCGACGGGGTGAGGGTGTAGCCGGCCGCGCTGACCGAAAGGCCGGCGGCGTCCGCGGCGGTGCCCTGGTCGACGGCCGCCCCGCCGTGCGAATGGACACCGGTGCCGGGCGGGTGGGTGTGCCCGCCGGCCGCCGGGGCCGCGCCGGACGCCGTGCTCGGCGGCGGGTTCAGCCGGCCGAGGCCGAAGCCGAGCAGCACGGCGAGCAGCAGCCCGCCGACCACCAGCGCCAACCGCAGGGTGGCCCGGTCCGGCCCGACGGGCGGCTCCCCCACCGGGACGCCGGGGCCGACCGCCAGCACGGGGTCGGCCGGGGCCGCCGGTCCGGCGGGCGACGGCTCAGGCAACGCCGCCGGCCAACTCGTAGCCCGCCTCGTCGACGGCTGCCCGGACCGACTCCACCGGCAGCGGGTCGGCGCTGGTGACGGTGGCGGTGCCGGTGGAGAGGTCCACCCGGACCTCCTCGACGCCGGGCAGGGTGGTCAGCTCCGCGGTGACCGCCCGCACACAGTGCTCGCAGGTCATCCCGGTGACGGCGTACGTCTGCGTGACGGGTCGCTGCTCGGTCATGGCCCCACGGTACCGCCGGACGTGGTGCCGGCCCGCGCACGGTCGGTGACGGTGGTGACGCTCGCATTCCGGGCCGGCCGGGAACTTTTCCTCCGCCACGGACGACCGCCCCGGGGATCGCGCCGCCGGCGACCCGGGCGGGTCAGCCGGCCACGGCGAGGGCGAGGGGCAGGACGTCGGGGGCGCCGGCCCGGCGCAGCAGCCGGGCCACCATCGTCGCCGTCCAGCCCGAGTCGACCAGGTCGTCGACGAGCAGCACCGGCCCGTCCAGCCCGGCGAGGGCGGCGGCCAGCTCGTCGGGGACGGTGAAGGCGTCGTGGAGGGCGCGTACCCGCTGGGCGCTGTTGCCGCGCGGTCCGCCGGTCCCGGCCGGGCCGGTCGGGAGCACCCGGCCGAGCAGCGGCAGCCGGCCCACGGTGGCGATCCGCTCGGCGAGGGAGTCGACCAGCGCGGGGCGCGTGCGGGAGCCCACCGCGACCACGGCGACCGGGCGGCGCGGCCACGGGTCGTCGCCGTGCGCCCAGGCCTTCAGCACCTCGACCACGGCCGCGGCCACGTCGTCCGGGACCGGACCGTCCGCCGCTTCCGGCCCGACCAGGCCGCGCAGCCGCCCACCCCAGCCCAGGTCGGAGAGCCGTCCCACGGCCCGCCCGGGCAGCGCCTGCTCGGTCGGGGGGATCCGGCCCTTCAGGGGTACGCCCACCGCCTCCAGACCGGTCGGCCAGAGCTTCTTGGGCGCGATCTCCACGCCGGGGCGGCCGAGGAAGGTCTGCGCGGCGCTCAGCGCGGCGTCGGAGACCTCGGCGGCGAAGAGCGGGCCGGCGCAGCGGTCGCACCGGCCGCAGTCGCCCGCCCCGGCGTCGTCCAGGCACTCGCGCAGATAGCGCATCCGGCAGCCGGGCGTGGTCGCGTACTCCCGCATGGCCTGCTGCTCGGCGGTGCGCGCCTGGGCGACGCGGCGCAACCGGGCCTCGTCGTAGACCCACGGCTCGCCGGTCGCGAGCCAGCCGCCGCGGACCCGGCGGACCGCGCCGTCCACGTCGAGCACCTTGAGCATCAGCTCCAGCCGGGCCCGGCGCAGGTCGACGACCGGTTCGAGGGCCTGGGTGGAGATCGGCCGGTCGGTGGCGAGCGCGGCGAGCACCGCGCGGACCTGCTCCTCGGGCGGGAAGGCCAGGGAGGCGAAGTAGCGCCAGATGGCCGCGTCCTCGACGCCGGGCAGGAGCAGCACCTCGGCGTGCTCCACGGCCCGGCCGGCGCGGCCGACCTGCTGGTAGTAGGCGATCGGCGAGGGCGGCGCGCCGAGGTGCACCACGAAGCCGAGGTCCGGCTTGTCGAAGCCCATGCCCAGCGCGCTGGTGGCGACCAGCGCCTTGATCTTGTTGTCGAGCAGGTCCTGCTCGGCGGCCCGGCGGTCGGCGTCCTCGGCCTGGCCGGTGTATGAGGCCACCGACCAGCCCCGGGCCCGCAGGAACTCGGCGGTCTCCCCGGCCGCCGCGACGGTGAGCGTGTAGATGATGCCCGAGCCGGGGAGCCGGTCCAGGTGGTCGGCGAGCCAGGCCAGCCGGTGCGCCGGGCTCGGCAGGTCGAGTACGCCCAGCCGCAGCGACTCCCGGTCCAGCGTGCCCCGCAGCACCAAGGCGTCACCCAGTTGCTCGGCGACGTCGGCGGTGACCCGCTCGTTGGCGGTGGCGGTGGTGGCCAGCACCGGCGTCCGCTCGGGCAGGTTGCCGAGGAAGGTACGCAGCCGGCGGTAGTCCGGCCGGAAGTCGTGCCCCCAGTCGGAGACGCAGTGCGCCTCGTCCACCACGAGCAGGCCGGTGGTGGCGGCCAGCTTCGGCAGCACGGTGTCCCGGAAGTCCGGGTTGTTGAGCCGTTCCGGGCTGATCAGCAGCACGTCCACCGCGCCGGCGTGGATCTCGCCGGTGATCTCGTCCCACTCGTCGAGGTTGGCGGAGTTGATGGTGCGGGCCCGGATGCCGGCGCGCCCCGCCGACTCCACCTGGTTGCGCATCAGCGCCAGCAGCGGGGAGACGATCACGGTCGGGCCGGCGGCGTCGGGGCGCTCCCGCAGCAGCGCGGTGGCGACGAAGTACACCGCCGACTTGCCCCACCCGGTGCGCTGCACGCAGAGCACCCGGCGCCGGTCCACCACCAGCGCCTCGATCGCCCGCCACTGGTCCTCCCGCAGCCGGGCGTGCTCACCGGCCAGCCGGCGCAGCACCGCCTCGGCCCGCTCCCGTACCGTCGCCCGATCCTGGCTCATCCGGCATTTCTACCAGCGCTCAAGGCCCACCACCCCTCCACCGCCCGCGCCCACTCCCGGTGATCAAGAGGTTTGCGTCACGATCCGGGCCCGGACCGACGCAAACCTCTTGATCAATCCTGCGGGGGTGGGGGCAGGAAGACGAGGAGGTCGCGGAGGGAGTCGGTGAGGGTGGGCGGGAGGAGGCAGCGGCCGGCCAGCTCCTCCATCGAGGTGAACGGGCCCCGGAGCCAGCGGTCCATGACGACCTGCTGGTACTGCGCCGGGGTCAGCCCGGGCAGGGCCGCGACCACCTGCTCGGGCACCGCGTTGATGTCCACCAGCCCGCCGTCGTCGAAGGTGCGGGGCAGGTCGGGCCGGCCGATGCGCAGGTCGTACCGGGCGGCCGGGTAGTGGTGCAGCAGGTACCGGGCCTGCTCCCGGAGGAGTCGCCGCGCCTCGCCCGGCCGGTCCCGCCGCCGCCCGGTGACGGTCGCCCAGACACCCCGGTTGAGCAGGACGACGTGCAGCGCGCCACCGAGCCAGGCAATCACGAGGCCGAGCACGGTGAGCATGTCCAGGTCGCTCGGCTCCGCTTCGGCCTCCAGATCTCCGAAGGCGACGACGAAGGCGACCACCAGGGCGAGGTAGCAGGCGGCGGCGATCGCGGTCCGCCAGCTCCGCCGCCAGACGGCGTACGGCAGCAGCACCACCCAGGTCAGGAAGCCGAAGCTGAGGAGGGTGACCGCCGTACCGATGATCGTGCTGGTGAAGCTCAGCCAGACCGGGGCCCGCCGGGGCGGGCGGCCACCGGCGAACGCGGTGTGCGGTGGGGGGAACGCCGGCGGTGGGCCGTACGTCGGGCCGGTGCCGGGGAGCCCTGCCGGGCCGGCGCCGAATGACGGCGCGAAACCCGACGGCAGCGCCGTGGCGGACTCCGCCGCGGGGACGACGGGCGGCGGCCAGGTGGCGGCCGCCCCCGGCGCGGCGCCGGAACCCGCAATGGCCGCCGGCGACGCGGTGAAGACGGCCGGGGAAACCCTGTCGACCTCGCGCGATGCCGTGCTGTCGGACCGGGGCCCACCATCGGCCTCGGGCGGTCCCGCGACCACGGCCCGGGAATTCGCCTCCGGTTCTCGCGGTGCCCGGACGTCGGCCCCGCCGTCGACCCCCTCCGACGTTGAGACGTCGGCCGGAGACGCGGCCTCGACCCCCCGCGGCACTGAGACGTCAGCCAGGGCTGCGGCGTCGTCCTCCCGCGGTGCAGGGACGTCGGGCCGGGATGCCGGGTCGGCCGCACCCGAGGTCGGCGCGGACGCCGCGACGGCGGCCGGGAGCCCCTCGGTGGGCGCCGGCGGATCCGACACCGCCTGGGCCGGGATCCGGGCCGGGACCAGCGTCGGGTCGGCGCGGAGGATGCGGCGATGCAGCTCCCGGAGCACCTCGCCCGGCTCGATGCCGTACTCCTCCCGGAGCAGGGCGGCGAACTCGCGGTACGCGGCGAGCGCCTCCGCCTGCCGGCCGCCGCGGTGCAGCGCCAGCATCAACTGGTACCGCAGCCGTTCCCGGACCGGGAACTCGGCGACCAGTTCGACCAGTTCGCCGACCAGCTCGCGGTGCCGCCCGCTCTCCAGCTCCAGGTCGGCGCGGGTCTCCAGGGCGACGGCCCGCAGCTCGACCAGCCGGTGCCGGGCGGCCTCGAAGACCGGCCCGGCGAACCCGGTGAACGGCTCGCCCTGCCAGAGCTTCAGGGCCGCCGTCAGCTCGGCCAGCGCCTCGGCCGTACGCCCCGCCGCGTGCCGCTGGCGGGCCCGCTGGACGCCACGCTCGAAGCGGACCGCGTCCACCGCCTCCGGCGTGATCCGGAGCAAATACCCCGCGTCGGTCAGGCTGAGCACCTGCCCGGGCGTACGCGGGGAACGGTCCGGCTCCAGCACCCGGCGCAGCCCGGCGACGTACTTCTGCACCACGTTGGGGCCGTTCGCGGGCGGCTCCTCCGGCCAGACCGCGTCGACGATCTGGCCGGTGGGCACCGGGCGGCCGGCGGAGAGCAGCAACACGGCCAGCACGGCCCGCTGCTTGCCCGGGCCGAGGTCGAGTTCCCGGTCGCCGTACCAGGCCAGCTGAGGCCCGAGGACCTCGAAACGCAGCGTTGCTGACATGCGAGTCTTCCGCTCCTGACACCCCCATGGTCGCCGGACGGCAGTGCCCGGCAGCCGGACGGCAGCATATCGGCAGCCAAACCGCCGTGCCGGCCCGCAGCATCGTCCTCGGCAGAAGCCACGCAGCGAGAAAGAGAAGTGCGATGACACAGGCAACGGGCAGCGCCGGCACCATCCGACGGGCGGTCGGCACGGTCGCCGCCATGCTGGCCGCGACCACCCTGCTCGGGGGTTGCGGGCCGAAGACCGAGCCGGCCGCCGCGCCGCCGGCCAACCCCACCGCCACGCCCAAGAAGGCCCTCCTCGACGCCGTCCCGGACGGTACGGAAGGTGCCTTCCGGTTCACCGGCAAGGACGCGTCCAGCAACCTCACCGGACGGATCGACCCGGAGTCGAAGGCATTCGAGGTGAACACCGTGATGGCCCCGGACAAGGACGGCATCACGATGAAGATGTCGTTCCTGGTCATCGAGGACAAGATCTGGATGAAGGCGAAGTTCAGCGGCCACCCCGGCCTGCCGAAGTTCCCGAACAAGTGGATGGTGCTGGACAAGTCGAAGCTGACCGACAGCGACAGCGTGCCGACCTTCGACGGCGCCGACCAGGGCAACGCCGGCCCGCTGATCGAGGCGGCAACCTCCGTCGAGGAGCAGGGCCTCGGGAAGTACGTCGGGTTGATCGACGTGACCAGCGGTGAGGCGGCGAAGGCGCTGGAGGACGGTGAGGCGGCGGCGCTCGGCGAGGCCGGCAAGCACGTGCCGTTCACCGCGCTGGTCGGGCCGGACGAGCACCTCGCCTCGCTGGTGCTGGAGATCCCCGCGGGCGGCGAGCGGAAGGCGTACCAGTACGTCGTCACGTACGCCGACTACGGCAGCACGCCGAAGATCACCGTGCCGACCGGCAGCGCGGCGACGAAGGCGCCGGCGATGGCGTACGAGATGTTGAACGGCTGACCCACGACGCAGGGGGCGGCGGCCACACGGGGGGCCGCCGCCCTTTCGTCGTCAGCGGGGCGGGCGGCCTCAGCGGCCGAGGACCGAGCCGCCGTTGACGCCGAGCACCTGGCCGGTCACGTAGCCCGCGGCCGGGCCGACCAGGTAGCGGACCGCCGCCGCGATGTCGTCGGGCTGGCCGGCGCGGCCGACCAGGGTGGCCGCCACCCGGGCGGCGTGCCCCTCCGGGGTCATCCGGTCGCCGAAGAACTCGGTTTCCGCGACGTAGCCGGGGCTGACCACGTTGACCGTGATCTGCTCCCTGCCGAGCTGGGTGGCGAGGTCGTACGCCCAGCCGTGCAGCGCCGCCTTCGCCGCCGAGTACGCCCCGCCGCCGCCGCGCTGCGCGGCGATCGAGCTGAGCAGGACCACCCGGCCGCCGGGGCGGCGCAGGACCGGCCGCAGCGCCTCGGTGAGCAGCACCGCGGTGAGCACGTTGGCGTCCAGGTTGGCCCGCCAGTGCGCCGCGGTCCCGGCCAGCGTGCCGGTGTCCCCACCGAGGTATCCCCCGGCGTTGTTCACCACCGCGTCCACGCCCCGCCCCCCGACCGCCTCGACCACCCGGTCAACCTGCCCCGGATCGGTCAGATCAGCGGCCACCGCCCGGACCGCGCCCGGCCGCCCACCCTCGGCCCCGATCCGCTCCGCAGCCGCGTCGAGCACCCCCGCCCGCCGCCCCACGATCAACACGTCGAACCCGTCGGCGACCAACCCCCGCGCCACGCCCGCCCCGATCCCGGTCCCACCCCCACTAACCACCGCCAACCGCTCCACCACTACCGCCTCCCCTGCGCTCAGACCCCGTCGATCATGAAGTTATCGCCGGCGACCACGGCGTGTCGCGACAATAACTTCATGATCAACGGGGTCTGGGGGGCCGGGGGGCCGGGGGGCGGGGGGGCCGGGGGGCGGGGGGTTAGGGGCGGCGGTGGAGGGTGGTCAGGAGGGGGTGGAGGCGGGTGCGGAGGCTGGTCAGGCCGCCGGGGAAGAAGTAGACGGCCAGGATGAAGACGGTGCCGAGGACGAAGAGGGGCTGGGAGAGGGGGTGGCTGAGGAACGCCGGGAGGTTGTTGACGGCGTCGCTGGTGCCGAAGGCGGTGAGGCGGTGGTCCAGGTACATGTAGAGGATGCCGCCGAGGACCGGTCCCCAGCGGGTGCCGGGACCGCCGAGCACCACCATGACCAGCAGCGACAGGGTCAGCTCGGAGGAGGTGATGTGCGGGGAGGCGCCGCCGACGATCAGGCAGTAGACCACCCCGCCGGCGCTCGCCAGCCCGCCGGCCAGGGTGAACGCAACCAGCTTGAACCGGTACGGGTCGAGGCCGAGCACCCCGATCCGCCGCTCGTCGTCGCGCAGCCCGGCCAGCACCCGGCCGGTCGGTGAGCCGCTCACCCGGTGCACCACGAAGACCACCAGCGCCAGGTACGCCAGCGCCAGCCAGTACAGGTTGACCGTGTTCGCCACCCCGACCAGGGCCGGGGGCAACCCGGAGACGTCCAGCGGCAGCCCCTCCTCGCCGCCGGTCCAGCCGTAGAAGTCGCGGGCCACCAGGATCGCCCCGACCTGGGCGAAGGCCAGCGTCACCATGGCGAAGGCGATCCCGACGGTACGCAGCGCCACCGCCCCGAGCAGCGCGGCGAGGATCGTCCCCCCGGTGATCGCGAGCAGCGCGGCCTGCCACAGCGGCAGCCCGGCCCGGGTGACCAGGATGTCGGTGCCGTACACGCCGGCGGCGAAGTAGAGGGCGTGTCCGAAGGAGAGCATCCCGGTGCGGCCGAAGAGCAGGTCGTAGCCGGCGGCCAGACCGCCGAAGACCAGGCAGATGGCGAGCAGCTGCAGGGTGCCCGGCGAGTTCAGCGGGCCCTCGAAGATTCCCGGCAGGTTCGCCGTCGAGTACGGCACGATCGCCGCCACCACCAGGGCGACCAGCGGCAGGAACGGCCGCACCCCGTGCCAGCGGGAATGCCCGGGGGCCAGCTCGTCGGGCACCTGCGCCGGGGGCGCCTCGACCACGGAGTTGGTCATGCGTGAGCCACCTTTCCGGCCAGGCCCTGCGGACGCAGCAGCAGCACCGCGGCGAGCAGCCCGACCACGCAGAGGTCACCCAGGCCGGACGTACCGTAGTAGTTGACGAACTGTTGCAGCAGCCCCACCGCGACCGCCGCGTACGCGGACCCGACGACCGAGCCCATCCCGCCGATCACCACCACGATGAAGGCGAAGATCAGCAGCGAGCCGCCCTGCCCGGGCGACACGGTGCCGAAGTAGACCCCGCCGAGCGCGCCGGCCAGCGCGGCCGCCGCCCCGCCGAGCGCGAAGACCAGGGTGAACGCCTTGCGGACGTCGATGCCGAGTGCGGTCACCATCTCCCGGTTCTCCACGCCGGCCCGGATCACCAGGCCGTACCGGGTCCAGCGGAGGAAGGCGAGCAGCCCGCCGAGGACCACCGCCGCGGCGACGATCAGCAGCAGCCCGGCGTTCGGCACGTTCGCGCCGAGGACGCCGGTCACGTCCCGGGTCCACGCGGGCCGCGGGAACGGGCGCGGGTCGGCGCCCCAGGTGGCCTGGAGCAGCGCCACCCCGGCCAGCGACAGTCCGACGGTGACCAGCACCTGCTCGATGGTGCGGGAGTAGAGCGGCCGGATCAGCACCAGCTCGACCAGCACCGCGACCAGCGCCCCGGCGAGCACGCCGAAGGCGACCGCCACCACGAACCCGAACCCGTCGGAGCCGGCGCCGGGCAGGTTGCCGGCCGCCCACCACGTCGCGTACGCCCCGACGCCGAGGAAGAGGCCGTGCGCGAAGTTGAGCACGTCGGCGAGGCCGAAAACGAGGGAGAGCCCGGAGGCGACCAGGAAGTAGAGCGCCGCCAGTCCCAGCCCGGTCAGCGTCAGCAGGACGACGTCGCTCACGCGTGCACCTCCCCGGAGCCCACCCCGAGCAGCGACTTGGTCAGCGCTGTCTCCAGGAGCAGCTCCTGCGCGTTCCCGGTCCAGGCGACCTTGCCGGCGGAGAGCACCACCGCGTCCTTCGCCAGCCGGCGGACCACGGCCAGGTTCTGCTCGACCAGCAGCACCGGCACCGACTCCGCCACCCGTTCCAGCACCTCGGCCACCTCGGTCACCACCTTCGGCGCCAACCCCTTGGTCGGCTCGTCGACCAGCAGCAGCCGGTTGTCGTTGAGCAGGACCCGGCCGATCGCGAGCATCTGCTGCTGCCCGCCGGAGAGGGAGCCGGCCCGTTGCCGTCCGCGCCGGTCCAGCTCCGGAAAGAGCGCGAAGACCTTGTCGTACGCCGGGGTGGTGCCCCGCCGTTCGGCGAGCCGCAGGTTCTCCGCGACGGTGAGGCCGGCGAAGACGCAGCGGTCCTCGGGCACGTAGCCGAGCCCGCCGCGGACCAGCCGGTGGGTGGGGCGGGCGAGCAGGCTCTGCGCGCCCATCCGGATGGTGCCGCGGACCTCGCCGTTGCGGGGCGTCAGCCCGACGATCGCGCGCAGCGTGGTGGTCTTGCCGACCCCGTTGCGGCCGAGCAGCACGGTCACCCCGGTCGGCGCGACGGTGAACGACACCCCTTGGAGGATGTGCAGCCCGGCGATCCGCACCGACAGGTCGTCGACCGCGAGGACGGGTTCCACACTCATAGCGACTCCCCCAGGTAGGCCTCCTGGACGGTGGCGTTGGCCATCACCGTGTCCGGGGTGTCGCAGGCCAGCAGCGCGCCGTGGTGCATCACGGCGATCCGGTCGGCCAGCTCCAGGATCACGTCCATGTGGTGCTCCACCATCAGCACGGACCGGCCACTGTCGCCGGTCAGCGACTTGATCACCTCGACCAGCTCGGGCACGTCCTCGGCGCTGACCCCGGCCATCGGCTCGTCCAGCAGCATCACCCGGGGCTCCCCGGCGAGCAGCAGGGCGATCTCCAGCTTGCGCTTCTCGCCGTGGGCCAGGGTGCCGGCGAGCGCCGTACCCCGGTGGTGGAGGCCGACCCGGTCGAGCGCCGCGTCGGCGGCGGCGGCGACCTCCCGGTCGGCCGCCGCCCGCCGCCACAGCTTCATCGAGCCACCCCGGTGCGCCTGTACGGCCAGCCGGACGTTCTCCCGCACGGTGAGCGAGCCGAAGACCGAGGACGCCTGGAAGGTACGCCCCAGGCCGAGCCGGGCCCGCCGGTGCGGCGGGAGGGCGGTGATGTCCTCGGAGTCCAGCAGGATCCGCCCCTCGGTGGGCCGGCGCAGGCCGGTGATCAGGTTGAACAGCGAGGTCTTGCCGGCGCCGTTCGGCCCGATCACGCCGAGGAACTCCCCGGGCGCGAGATCGAGGTACACGGAGTCGACGATGGCGACCTCGCCGATCCGCCAGGTCAGACCGCGGGTGGCGAGCACGTTCAGCCCTTCATCTGGGTGACCGGCGGGGCGGTCTCGTCGCCGGTCAGGCTCTTCTGGGCGGCCGCGGTGAAGGTGGTGCCGCTGCCGGAGAGCTTGGCCTGGTACATCGGCTGGAGCAGCGCGTGGTCCTCGGCGCGGATGGTCATCGGGCCCTTGACCCCGTCGAACTGCCAGCCTTCGAGCGCCTTGATCATCTTGTCCACGTCGTCGCCGCCCTCGGTGACCGCGCGGACGACCATCTGCGCGGCGGCGAAGCCGTCCGGGTGGAACAGGTCGAGGGTCCCGCCGGGGATCTTCGCCTTGGCGGCCTTGGCGGCCTCGGTGTCGCTGGCCCCGTCGAAGTAGTGCGACAGGAAGGAGATCTTGCCGCCGGCCGCGCCGAAGGTGGGCCAGGAGGCGCGGATGTCCAGGCCGGTGACGACCGTGGTGGAGGAGAGCACGCCCTGCTGGTCGAGGGTCTGCCACATGGCGGGGGCGGTGGTGCCGGCCCAGGCGACGAAGAGCAGGTCCGGCTTGGCGGCCTTGATCTGGCTCGCGAACGGGGTGAACTCGGTCGCGCTGGCCGGGGCCCGGACGCTGCTGACGGTCGCGCCGGCGCCACCGATCACCTTCTTGACCGCGGCCTCGTTCGCGTCGCCGAACGCGCCGTCCTGGGCGAACACGACCACCTTCTTGCCGGTCGCGTCCCCGATGAACGACTTGGCGGTCACCACGTCCTGGTAGGACTGCCGGCCGGACCGGAACGTGTACTTGTTCGCGCCGGTGACCGCGTCGGTGGCGGCCGGGCCGGAGATGAAGAGGACCTTGTTCTGCGCGGCGATCGGGGCGACCTGGAGGGCGACGCCGGAGGAGGTGGAACCGGCGATGATCTTCGAGCCCTTGCCGATCAGGTCCTTGGCCGCGGAGACCGCCTTGGCCGGGTCACCGGCGTCGTCGGCCTCGGTGAGCTCGATTTTCCGGTCACCGACCTTGCCGGTGCCCTTGGTGGCGTAGTCGAGGCCGGCCTTGAACCCCTCGATGTACTGCTTTCCGTAGCTGGCCAGCGGCCCCGACTGGGAATACACCAGACCAACCTTGACCGGGGCGGCGCTGTCGCCGCCGCCGGAGGCGGTGTCCTGCGGGCTGCCACAGGCCGTGGCGGCAATCGCCGCCGCCATCATCGTGGCGGCGGAGAGGAACACCCGTCGCGTGTGCCGGACCGTCATTGCGACTCCAGGTGAGGACAGGGGGAACTCATTTGTCGGCTCACGCTAGAAGTGACGTCACGCACGGGCTATGTGGCCGAAACACACAAGTAACCGTAGTGGGGTGGCCGGCCGTAACAACAGCCTGCCACCGCCGGTGATGACGCCCGTGGGTGATGGTCGTCGCCGCCACCACCCGCGACGGCGGTGTGTCGCACCCCGCCACCGCAGAGCCGGAAAACCGGACCTTCGGCTACCGCTGCCGGCGAGGCCCACACTCGCCGTCGTGGTCGGCCGGCAACGGGCAGCGCCGGCCGCCGTCGAGCAACCGGTCGCAGTAGACCCGATGGCGTACGTGCTGGGCGTCCTCCTCGGAGACCGTCGTCTCGGCCCGGTCCACGTCGGAAAGGACGGCGAGCGCCCGGCAGATGCCCCGGGCGAAGCGTCGGGCCCCGTCGAGGTCGGTGGCGAGCACCGGTAGGTGGACGACGAACCGCTCCCGGCCCATCAGCGCCTCCCCGGGGTGAACCTGGACTGCCAGCTTCGCAACGCCCGCTTGATCCGGACGTTCTCCTCCGCGGTACGGGCCAACTCGCGGCGGACGATCGCCAGGTCCCCGGCCACCCGGTAGAGGAAGGCGTGCACCTCGGTCGGGTCGAGACCGTGCCGCACGGTGCGGAAGTGCCGGTCGCGGATCTGCCCCACGCTCAGCGGCCGACAGGACTCCGACCGGTACCAGCCGCCGTTCTGCGGCCGACTCGACGCCGGCCGCCTCCGCGCCGACCGGAACAGGTTCAGCACGTTGCGCATGACCACCTTCCTCCCGCAGTCGCGCTGGCAGGCGGCCCGGCCCGCGGAAAGGGGACGCGGACCGGACCGCCGGCCCCGCGACCGCAGCCAATATCGGCGATACGACCCCGGAGCCAATCCGAGGTCCGACCCCGCGGTTTGCCGAACCAACCGGAGCCGGACATCAGCAACCTACACCAGTATATGGCGTTGGTCGACCCTCTACTTTCGACGCGTCGGCAACTTGTTGCAGTTACTTGAGTAAGTAAGGCAGGATCGGACTCGCCGAACCAACCGGAGTCCCGATGCCCACAGCGACAGCGCCCTACAAAGTGATCGCCAACGACTTCACCGCGAAGATCAAGAGTGGCGAGTTGAAGCCCGGCGACAAGCTGCCCACTACTCGGCAGATAGCCGACGAATATGGCGTAAGCATGAACACCGCCTATCGTGCGATGTCACTGCTGCACGACCGCGAGCTGATCACCGGACAACCGGGGCGGGGCACCTACGTCGCAGAGCGCTCGGAGCCTTAGGCGTCCCGGCCACAATCCCCCGCGCGACGGCAGAGCCCTCGCGTGACAACCGGCCCACCACCCGTTGAAGCCCTCGACGCCTCGCCACCGGCGGGACCACGTCCGGTCGGCTCGGTGGACCCGGATGGAACCTCCGCGCTCCCCGATGTCTTCAGATAGGTGGGACATCGACAACGGGAGGTACGGGGACCGATGACGGAACGCATCCGATCGCTGCTGGACGCGGCGGTCGCCGACGCCCGGCCACGCGCCGCCGATCCGGTGCCGGAGGTGCTACGCCGGAGCCGGGCGGCCCGACGGCGGCACCTGGCCACCGCCGGCGCGGCCGGCGTGGTCGCCGTTGCCCTGCTCACCACCGGAGGCCTGGTCGCCGGCGGCGCTGGCACGACACCGGCCGGCACCGACCCTTCCGCCGCAGCCGGCCCCACTCCGCCTGCCCTGCCGAGCATCGCGCCGACCAAGGGCGCGTACGAGCGGCCCAAGGTGGCGGCAACTGTGGTCGACGGAGCGGTCCGCATCCACGGACTGATCCTGCCCGTTCCCGACGGCTGGCAGGTGCTCAGCGACCCGCCTGAGCCGCTCAGCGACTGCCAGATCCCCGAGGGCTCCGTGCTGATCAACGTTGGCTACCGTCCGAGCGGCATGGACTGCCCGAAGGTTCCCGCACAGATCCACGTGCGGTGGTGGCAACCGCCCGTGGGGCGAATTGGCAGGCCGCGGCAGTTCCAGGAGGGCCTCAGCGAGGTCGTCCTGCCCGGGGGACAGCCGGCCTGGCTCACCGACAACGAGGTGAACAACGTCCGGGCGTCGCAGCGCCACGAGTGGTCCGTCGTTAGCGAGGTGCAGTTGCCTTGGGCCGGGGCGGACCTCGCCTGGGAGATGACGTCGAAGTCCGTGCCTGCCTTCGTCTCCTCGGTCACTTCCGATCCGGTGCCCGCGCGCCGGCTGGTCCTGCCCGAGACCGCGTCGAGCGCATACCTGGCAGTTAGGAGCCAGGATCAGATCCACTCGACCGACGCGTCTGCGGTCTCCCGGGTGTTGGACCGGCTGCGCGGGCTCGACCGGGTCGTGCGGGACGGCGAGCTGCCGTGCGCCTCGGCGCCGGAGCTGGTTCCGGGGTGGCGGCTGGCCGGAAAGGACATGGTCAGGTTGACTTTCAGCTACCCGTCCGGGCTGCCGCAGGCCGTCGTCGCGATCAGCAGCACCGACGACTGCGCCTTCGCCACCTCCTCGATGGGTGGCCGGGTCTGGCTTCCGCCGGGCTTCCTGGCCGAGCTCCGCGGCCTGCTCGCCCCCGGGGCACGCTGATGGCCGCCCCGACCGGCCCGGCCGGCTTCGCCGAGTTCGTCAACGCCCGGTACGCCGCCCTGGTCCGCCACGGCACGCTGCTCACCGGCGACCGTGGCCACGGGGAGGACCTCACCCAGGAGGCGCTGGTCAAGACGTACCGCGCGTGGTCCCGGCTGCACCCGGACGGTGACGCCGACGGGTACACCCGACAGGTGATGGTGCGGGCGGCCTGGCGGGCCGGACGGCGGCTGTGGCGCCGGGAGATCCCCACCGGCGAGCTGCCGGAGCGCCGCGACGCCGACCCGTACGAGCCGCGCGACACGGCGCGGCTGGTGCTGGACGCGCTCCGCGCGCTTCCCGCGCAACAGCGGGTGGTGCTGGTGATGCGGTACTGGGCCGGGCTGAGCGAGCAGGAGATCTCCGTCCAGCTCGGCTGCTCCACGGGGACGGTGAAGAGCCGCGCCAGCCGGGCCATCGGCGCCCTTCGGCGGACGGACGGGCCGCTGGCCCAGGCGTTCGAGCTGTCCGAGACGTCGGCCTGACATCGGCGGGAACCCGCCGACGCCGTCGGCCCGCCCCAACGGGGGTGGCGGGCCGACGGCGTACGTCTGTCAGGCGAGGCCGGCGCGGGCGGCGACGGCGGTGTCCGGCTGGTCGGCGAAGGCGCCGTCCAGGCCGAGGCCGAAGAAGAGCTCGTACTCGGCGGTGATGTCGCCGCGGGCGTTCGGGTCGGCCCCGATCCGGAAGTCCACCGGCAGGAACTGGTTCTCCGCGCGGAACGTCCAGGCGTGCACGACCAGCTTCTCCTGGTGCGCGTCCCGGATCAGCGTGGTCGGGGCGAGCAGTCGACCGGTCGCGTCCCGGGGGACGATCAGGTTCTTGTTCGCGCCGATCCCGTCGGCGTACCCGGCGATCCAGGCCAGGCCGGCCGGCTTGGCCAGGTCGGCGTAGGTGCGGACGTCACCGGCGGCGGTGAAGTCGTACGGGCGGCCGGCGGCGTCCATCAGCTGCACCAGCGGCACGTCGATCATGCCGTCGAGCTTGCGCAGGTTGGCCGTCTCGAAGGACTGGATGAAGACCGGGTCCTGCCGGTGGGTCAGCTTGTTCGCCTTCAGCACCGCGACCAGCGGCTCCTCCAGCGCCAGCCCGATCGAGGCGAAGTAGCTGGGGTGCTTGGTCTCGGGGTAGACGCCGATGGTCCGGCCCCGGGCCTTCGACTCGGCCCGGGCCAGGTCGATGACCTCCTGGAAGGTCGGCACCTGGAACTTCCCGTCGAACGCGGTGTTGGCCACCCGGACCTGCGGCAGCCGCTCCTTGGCCCGCAGCGTCTTCAGCTCGGCCAAGGTGAAGTCCTCGGTGAACCAGCCGGTCACCGCGACGCCGTCGATGGTCTTGGTGGCCTTGCGCGCGGCGAACTCGGGGTGGGCCGCCACGTCGGTCGTCCCCGAGATCTCGTTCTCGTGCCGGGCGACCAGCACGCCGTCCTTCGTCGAGACCAGGTCCGGCTCGATGAAGTCGGCGCCCATCCGGATCGCCAGCCGGTAGGACTCCAGGGTGTGCTCCGGGCGGTAGCCGCTCGCGCCCCGGTGGCCGATCACGATGGGCCGCTGGGTGGCGCGGGACCGCGCGGTGTCGGGCTCCGGATCGGCCTGGGCGGCCACGGCCGGCACCATCACGGCCGCCGCGAGCAGCGCGCCAGCCACGCCGAGGGCGGAAAGGGTACGTCGCAACGCCGTCTCCTGTCGTCGAGGGATGCGCCCAGCAGACCGGTCCCGGTTGACCAGCAGTTGGTCGGTTCCTGACCTGCCGATGAATCTCCGGACGGAAGATTGCGTGGTGCGTCGGCTGCTCCGTCACCCCGTGCGCCTGGTGCCGTTCGGGTTCCTGGCGGTGATCCTGCTCGGCACCGGCTCGCTGATGCTGCCCTGGGCCACGAGCGAGCAGCACTACACGCCGTTCGCCACGGCGCTCTTCACCTCCACCTCCGCCGTCTCGGTCACCGGATTGGCCGTCAACGACACCCCGAACTACTGGAACGGCTTCGGACTGGCGATGATCACCGTGCTCACCCAGGTCGGCGGCCTGGGCATCCTGACCGGTGCGGCGCTGGTGATCCTGGTGGTGTCCCGACAGCTCGGCCTGCGCAACCGGCTGCTGGTGCAGGCGGAGACCACCGAGTTCGGCATCGGCGACGTACGCCGGCTGCTGATGGGGATCGCGGCGACCGTGTTCGTCACCGAGGCGGTGATGACGGCGCTCATCACCGGCCGGCTCTGGCTGGTCTACGACTACCCGCCCCGGTCGGCGCTCTGGTCCGCCGCCTTCCACTCGATCCAGGCGTTCAACAACGGCGGCTTCACGCTCTACTCGGACGGGCTGGTCGCGTTCTCCCGGGACCCGTGGGTCGCGCTGCCGCTGGGCTTCGGCGCGATCATCGGCGGGCTCGGCTTCCCGGCCCTCTTCGAGGCCGTCCGCGAATGGCGGCGACCGGTCCGATGGGCGGTCGCCACCAAGCTGACCGTCTGGGGCAGCCTGACGCTGATCACGGTCGGCTTCGGCTACCTGCTGGCCGCCGAGTGGACCAACCCGGCCACCATCGGCACGTACGACGCGCCGGGGAAGGTGCTGGCCGCGTTCACCCAGATCGCGCTGAGCCGGACCGGCGGCTTCGACGTGATCAACATCGACCAGCTCACGGAGTCGAGTTACCCCCTGCTCATCATCCTGATGTTCATCGGAGGGGGCAGCGCCAGCACCGCGGGCGGCGTCAAGGTCAGCACCTTCTTCCTGCTGGCCTTCGTGATCTGGGCGGAACTGCGCGGCGAGCCGGACGTGTCGGTCGGCCGTCGTCGGGTGGCGCGCGCCAGCGAGCGGCAGGCACTCACGGTAGCCCTGCTCAGCGTCGCCCTGGTCGTGGCCGGCACGGTGCTGCTGGTCCTGATCACCGTGGGGGTGCACTACTACCAGGCGCTCTTCGAGGTGACGTCGGCCTTCAGCACCACCGGTCTGTCCGTCGGGATCGCCCCGGAGCTGTCGCAGCCGGGCCAGTACGTCCTCACCGCGCTCATGTACATCGGCCGGGTCGGCCCGCTCACCCTCGGGTCCGCGATCGCGTTGAACACCCGGCGACGCATGTACCGCTATCCGGAGGAGCAACCCATTGTCGGTTAGGAAGACGAACGAGAGCGGCGTCGTGGTGATCGGCCTGGGCCGGTTCGGCTGCCACCTGGCCGGCTCACTGACCCAGCTCGACCACGAGGTGCTCGCCATCGACCACAGTCAGGACACGGTGCAGCGCTGGTCGGAGCAGCTGGACCGGGTGGTGCAGGCGGACTCCACCGAGGAGGGCGCCCTGCGGCAGCTCGGCGTGGCGGACTTCCGCCGGGTGGTGGTCGCCATCGGCGCCTCGGTGGAGGCCAGCGTGCTCACCGTGCTGGCCCTGGCCGAGCTCGGCATCCCGCAGATCTGGGCCCGGGCCAACTCAGCGAAGCACGCCAAGATCCTGGATTCGGTGGGCGCACACAACGTGGTCTTCCCGGAGGCGGAGACCGGCGAGCGGGTGGCGCACCTGATTGTCAGCAAGATGCTCGACTTCATCGAGTTCGGCGACGACTTCGCCATCGCCAAGGTGCGCGTGCCGGAGGGGTTGGTCGGCCGGCGGCTGCGCGAGCTGCCCCCGGCGGACCGGTACGGCGTGCGGGTGGTCGGGGCCAAACTGCCCGGCGAACGCCTGCACTACGCCGAGCCGGACACGGTGCTGGAGAAGGGCAGCGTGCTCATCGTGGAGGGCAGCATCGCGCAGGTGCAGCGCTTCGCCGCGCTGTCCTGAGCGCCACCCGCACGGTCACTTCCCCTTGCCGCCGTGGCCGCCTCCCCTGCCCTCGGCCACTATCCTTTTCCCTTGCCGCCGTCCTTGCCCTTGCCGGACTTCTCGGACTTCGCCCGCCCACCCCCGCCGGAGCTGCCCGACGAGTGCGAGCCGCTCTTCGCGGTGGTCTTCGCGGGCGCCCTGGTCGTCGGCGGCGCGGTCGTCGGCGTCGACCCGGCCACCCCGGAGACCTGCACGCCGCAGGTGCTCTCGCCGACCTTGAACTGCACCGGCAGCGGATTGTTTCCGGTGTACGAGCCGCTCAGCGCGACCTTCTTCGACGCCCCCGGCGCCAGCGCGGCGTCCGCGGCGGGCGGCTCAAGCAGCACCGTCTGCCCGTGCTGCCGCACCGCCGCCTGGGCCTGGGTCACCGTCTGCCGGCCCGGGAAGGTGAAGCTCATGATCCAGTCCCGCAGCTCCCGGCCGCCGGTGTTGGTCAGGGTCAGCTCGGCGGCGAAGTCCCGGCCGGAGTCCCGGCGCAGCACGTAGTCGACCTCGCACGGGGCCGGCTCAGGCAGCCCCATCCGGGCCTCGGTGGGCTCGATCTCCCCGCTGGCCGAGGTCCGCGAGGTCATCCCCCACATGGCGGCGGTGACCGCGACCAGGCCCACCGCGGCCACCCCGGCCTCGACCCTGCGCCGGCGGGTCGCCGCCCGGCGGGTCCGGGTCCGCAAGGCCGAGAAGGGCAGCGCGTCGGTCGCCGTCGACCAGGGCAGGATCGTGGTCCCGGCGTTCTCCAGCAGCGCCGGGTCGAACTGGCCCAGCGCCGGGGAGACCGGCACGATCGCCGCGATGCCGGCGGCCTCGGCGAGCGTACGGGCGACGTCGGCGGTCGTCGGCCGGTCCGCGGGACCCTTCGCCAGGCAGCGCCGGACCAGCTCCTCGACCTCGTCGGGCAGCCCGACCACCGGCGGCATCGGGTCCGGGTCGTTGTACATGTGCGCCTGGAGCATCTGGGTGGTGGTGCTGGCCTGCCAGGGCAGCCGGCCGGTCAGCATCCGGTACAGCAGCAGGCCGACCGCGTACACGTCGGTGGCCGGGGAGACCTGGCCCTTGTCGAGCCGCTCCGGGGCGAGGTAGGCGGGGGTGCCGAGCAGGGCGCCGTCCGGGCCGTTCTCGCTCTCCCCGACCAGCGCCGAGATGCCGAAGTCGACGACCTTCACCCCGGTCGGGGTGAGCATGACGTTGCCGGGGGTGACGTCGCGGTGCACCACGCCCCGGGCGTGCGCGGTGGCCAGCGCCGAGGCGACCTCCGCGCCGATGGTCACCGCCTCGCGCCAGGGCAGCTGCCCGCCGCGGCCGAGCCGGCTGCTCAGCGGGCCACCGTCGACCAGCTCCATCACGACGTACGGCACGGTCAGCCCGACCTGCTCGGACTCGCCGTAGTCGTACACGTTGGTGATGTTGGGGTGGCAGAGCCGCGCGGCGGCCTGCGCCTCGATGCGGATCCGGTGCCGGAAGGCCTTGTCGCTGGCCAGTCGGGACGCGAGCACCTTGACCGCGACCTGGCGGCCGAGCACCTCGTCGTATCCGCGCCACACCACCGACATGCCGCCCGCACCGAGCTGCTCGATCAGCCGGTACCGCTCACCCAGTAGTTGCTCGCCGCTCCTGACCGCTCCACCCATGGTCAGTCCTGTTGCCCGGGGTGATCCCACCTACACCTGAAGAGTCGTAATCGGTCAGGAAAGTCACCCGATCAGGCGGTAGCGAGCAGTTGGTCCACCGGGGCGTAGTCGTCGGTCAGCACCAGCGCGTCCCCGACGTAGGCGGTCAGCTCGTCGTCGTGCAGCAGGCTCGCCTGCTCGGGCAGGGTGCGCAGCCCGACCTGGATCCGGGCCAGCGGCAGCGGCGCGTCCGAGCCGACGATCAGGAAGTTCGAGCCGTACCGGCCGGCGATCGCGCCGGGCGGGGCGACCAGCGCGACGTGCCGGAACTCGGCGGCCACGGTGGCCAGCTCGGCGCGGATGAACCGGTCCGGCGGGAGGTCGATGACGTTCTGCACGTAGATCCCGTCCGGCCGGAGCACCCGGCGGATCTCGGCGGCCATCTCCCGGGTCGCGAGGTGCCAGGGCACCACCAGGTGGCCGAAGGCGTCACCGACGATCAGGTCCCGGCTGTCGGTCGGTTCGGCGTCGAGCAGCACCCGGGCGTCCCCGACCGCGGCGCGCAGCTCCGGGCCGGTGCGCACACCCAGCTCGCGCCGGTCCAGCTCGACCAGGCCGCCGTCGATCTCGAACACCAGGTTGGCGGTGCCCGGCCGGGTCGCGGTCAGGTAGCGCGGCATGGTGAAGCCACCGCCGCCCAGGTGCAGGGCATCCAGCCGCTGCCCCTTGGGCGCCGCCGCGTCGGCCACCAGGCCCATCCACTGCGTGTACGCGTACTTCAGGTGCGTCGGATCGGCCAGGTCCACGTACGAGTGCTCGGCGGAGTTGAGGTAGAGCGTCCGCCCCTGCGTCCACTGTGGGTCCACCTCGACCCTCGCGCAGTGGTACGCGGTCTCCACGTCGCACGGGTTCGGGGCGACCGTGGCGAGACCGGCGCCGGCCAGGCCGAGTACCGCCAGGGCGGCCTTCGCCCGGGCCGGACCGGGCAGCCCGGTCCCCGCCCGCCGCCGCAGGTACACCCCGAGCGCCAGCCCGGTGGCCCCGAGCAGCGCCGCCAGCCCCAGCACGATCACCGTGCTGGGCAGCGCGGCCACCAGCACGAAGCCGGTGACCATGGTGGCCGTGATCCCGCCCAGCGTGCCGATGCCGGAGAGCCGCCCGACCACCTGCCCGGTGCGGCGCAGGTCGGCGAGCTGGAGCTTGACCACCAGCGGGGTCACCCCGGCGAGCAGCGCCGCCGGCACCAGCACCGCCAGCGCGGTGAGCAGCAGCACGGCGCTCGCCGCGCCGCCGCGCAGGGCCTCACCGGCGTACCGGACGACGGGGAGGGTGACCGCGGTGGCGATGCCGGCCAGCACCAGGGCCGGGGCCAGCAGGGTACGCGGGTCCCGCCGATCGGCCAGGAACCCGCCCATCCACGCCCCGTACGCGATCGCGGCCAGCGCCATGCCGATCACCGAGCTGGTCACCTGGAGGGTGACCCCGACGTACGGGCCGACCAGGCGGAGCGAGACGGTCTCCAGGACCAGCACGGCCCCGCTGGAGAGGAACACCAGGAAGGCGGCGAGCCCGTTCGGCAGGGCCCGGGGCGGCGTCGGCGCGGTCGGCGCGGAGTCCACCACGACGTCGGACGATGAGCTGCTCACCGTCGCGATGCTACGCAGCCTCCCCGGCGACCGGGTCAGTACATCGAAAGATGAACATGGTTTGTGTGGTCGGCGGCGGGACTGCCGCCGCCGCTGTACGACCGCCAGCCGGTGTTCGGCATCCAGATCTGCCGGTACCAGATCACGTACATCACGCCGAGCCGGCTCGCGTTGTTCTTGAAGTAGTTGGCCAGGCTGTCCCCGTACGCCTTGTCCCCACCCGTCGCCGAGACGTCCTCGAAGCCGCCGCTGGCGGCGGAGAAGTCACAGGCCCGGCCCTTCGGGTGCTCGCCGTCGCCGCCGCTGCGGAAGCAGGAGACGTACCGCTTGTAGCCGGCCGCCTGGGCCTGCTGGAGCGCGTGCAGGGTGCGCGGGGTGATGCAACCTGAGGTGGTCGGGTCGTTGACGGAGCAGGACTCCGACGGCCAGGAGCCGTCCGGGTTACGCGGGGCCGGCTTGGCGGAGGTCGAGCCGCCGCTGAACCCGGAGCTGCTGCCCGAGCTCACCCTGGCCAGCGCGATCTCGGCGTCCCGCTTCTTCTTCGCCAGCACCGCGAGCTGCTTCTGCTGCTCGCGCACCTCGATGTCGATCGCCGCCTTGGCCTTGGCGGCCTCGGCCCTGGCCTCGGTGAACGCGTGCAGCCGCTTGCTGTCCCGCTGGGCCATCACGTCCAGCTCGGCGGCCCGCTTGAGGAACGCGTTCGGGTCGGAGCTGGCGAGCAGCATCGACACCGGGGTCAGCCGGCCCAGCCGGTACGACTGCGCGGCCACCTCGCCGACCTGCGAGTTGAGCTCGACCAGGCGCAGCTCGACCTGCTTGAGCTGCCCGGTCAGCGCCACCTGTCGGCGCTTCGAGTTGTCGAGGCGGGCCTTCGCCTCGATGTGACCCCGCGCGGCCGCGTCGAGCGCCGCGCGGAGCTGCTTGCTGCCGCCCTCGTTCGGGGCGCTCGGGGTCGGTGCGGCCGCGGCGACCCCGGCCGGGGCGAGGCCGGCGCCGAGCAGCAGCGCCGTCGCGGCGAGCAGGGCGAGCAACGGCCGGCGGACGCGCCGCCGGATGAGCCTGGTCCTGGGCACGAAAGCGTCCTTCCATCGACCGCCGGCCCCCGGTTGACCCACTGCGCGGCGGCGGCTCCACCGGCGCCGGACGGCGGCCTGCTGGCGGAGACCGCCGGTCACGATACCGGACCGGGGCGGGCGCGCCAGGCCCCCGACCTCGGACGACACCGATCATCGACGGAGCGTGCCGGAAGCGTCGCGGAGCGCCGCTCAGCCGTCGAGCAGCGCGGCCCGGACCTCGGTCCACACCTCTTCGCTCACCGCCACCAGCAGCCCCCGGTCGTCGTCGGCCGGGTGGTACTCCGCGCCGTCGAAGCGGCGGGCCACCCCGCCGGCCTCCCGGACCAGCAGGGTGCCCGGCGCGTGGTCCCAGGGCAGGGTCCGCCAGAAGAGCACGAACTGCTGCTCGCCGGTGAGCATGTCGAGGTACTCCCGGCCGGCGCAGTGCTGGCCGGGGAGCAGCTCGCCGATCCGCCGGCCACCCGTCTCGGCGGTCCGCCGGGCGTCGGGCGGCAGGAACCGGGTCATCGCGGTGCCGCGCAGCGCGCCGACCGCCGGCACCGCGCCGGTCGTCCGCACCGGCAGCCCGTCCAGGTACGCGCCCTCCCCCGCCCGGGCGGTGGCGAGGTTGCCGGCCAGCGGGTCGTACACCCAGGAGGCGACCTGCTCGCCGTCGGTCAGCAGCGCCACCATCAGCGCGAACGGCCGCCGGCCGGCGGCGAAGTTGGAGGTGCCGTCGACCGGATCGACCAGCCAGACGTCACCGGCGCCGCGCAGGTGCCGCAGCAGCCGCGGGTCGTCGGCGACGGCCTCCTCGCCGACCACCACCGAGCCGGGGCGCAGCCGCCGCAACTCGGCGGCGATCAGCTCCTCGGCCCGCCGGTCGGCGACGGTGACCACCTCGCCGGGGGCCTTCTCGGCGATGTCGGCGTCGTCGAGCCGGCGGAACAGCGGCACCACGACCTTCGCCGCGGCCTCCCGCAGCAGCTCGCCGACGTCGTCGAGCAGCGGGTCAGCCACGCGGCGGCAGCTTGACCACGCTGACGAAGAACTCGTCGATCTGGCGGACCACCGAGATGAAGCGCTCGAAGTCCACCGGCTTGGTCACGTAGGCGTTGGCGTGCAGCTGGTAGCTGCGCAGGATGTCCTCGTCGGCCTGCGAGGTGGTGAGCACCACGACCGGGATCCGGCAGAGCTGCTCGTCCTTCTTGATCTCCGCGAGCACCTCCCGGCCGTCCCGGCGGGGCAGGTTGAGGTCGAGCAGGATCAGGTCGGGGGTCACCGCGTCCGCGTACTGGCCCTCGCGCCGCAGGTAGGCCAGGGCCTCGGCGCCGTCGGAGACGACGGTCAGCCGGTTGCGGAGCTTGTGCTCCTCGAACGCCTCCTGGGTCATCAGCACGTCGCCCGGGTCGTCCTCGACCAGCAGGACCTCGATCGGGCTCTTGCCGTCTGCCGGCACGGTCATCCCACCGTCTCCCTCATGCCACCCGTTGTACCGTGTCCGGCCGTCCCGTCGGGCGCGTCTTCGCGCTCCGACCCGCCCGGCTGCCGACCGACCGGCGCGTCCCCGGCGGCGTCGGCGCCGTCACCGGTCACCGTCCCGTCCCCGGTCGACTCCGGGCCGACCGCCGTCCCGTCGGTCGCGTCCGCCGCGGTCACCGCCTTCGCCGCCTCGACGTCCTCGGGAAGGGCGGGGAGGGTGAAGCGGATCGCGGTGCCCTCCTCGGTGCCGGTGTCCACCCAGACCCGGCCGCCGTGGTATTCCGCGATCTTCTTGACGATGGCCAGGCCGATGCCGGTGCCCGGGTACGCGTCCTTGGCGTGCAGCCGCTGGAAGATCATGAAGATCTTGTCGGCGAACTCCGGCTCGATCCCGATGCCGTTGTCCTGGCAGGTGATCTCCCACTCGTCGTCGACCAGCCGGGCCGAGACGTGCACCTTCGGCGGCACGTCCGGGCGGCGGAACTTGATCGAGTTGCTGACGAGGTTGGCCAGCAGGTTGGTCAGCAGCGGTTCCTCGCCGCGGATCACCGGCAACTCGCCCCAGGTCAGCTCGGCGCCGGCGTACTGCCGGGCGGCCTCGGTCTGGCCGGCCACGTCGCCCATCACCTTGTTCAGGTCGACCTCGGTGAAACCGGTGGTGAGGCGGCCGATCCGGGAGAACGCGAGCAGGTCGTTGATGAGGCGCTGCATCCGCTGGGCGCCGTCGACCGCGAAGGCGATGTACTGGTCGGCCCGCTCGTCGAGCTGGCCGGCGTAGCGGCGCTGGAGGAGCTGACAGAAGCTCGCCACCTTGCGCAGCGGCTCCTGGAGGTCGTGCGAGGCGACGTACGCGAACTGCTCCAGGTCACGGTTGGACCGGGTGAGCTCCTCGGCCTGCTTCTGCAGCTGGCTGTTGACCCACTCGATGCGCTCCCGGGCCTCGCGCACCTCGGCCAGCTCGCGGGCGATCTTCTGCCGCATCCCGTCGATGTCGTCGGCGAGCCGGCGGAACTCCGGCGGCCCGGCACCGGTGATGTGGTGCTCGTAGTCGCCCGCGGCGACCTCCCGCACCTGGCCCACCAGCCCGGCCAGCGGCCGGATCAGGATCCGGTCCAGGGAGAGCACCATGACCACGCCCGCCACCGCCACCACCAGGGCCGCGATGATCAGCAGGACGACCAGCACGTTGCCGGTCCGGGTGACCTTGTCGGCGGTCTGCTGCCGGACGATCAGGATCTCGTCCTGGAGCTGGCCCACCGCGGCGCGGATCCCGTCGAACTGCTGCCGGGTCTGGTCGGTGATCAGCGCCTGCCCGGCGGCCGGGCCGCTGCGCTCGGTCGTGGTGATCACCGGCTCGGCCACGCCCGACCGCCACCGCGCCGCCTGCTCCTCGACGACCCGCAGCTCGCGCAGCACCCCCGGATAGTCGGCGGCCAGCTGCTCCATCGCGGTGACGGTGGCCCGCTCCCGCTGCAGACCCGCCTCGTACGGGGCCAGGTCCTTGCGGTCGCCGTTCACCGCGAAGCCGCGGACGCCGGTCTCCTGGTCGAGCAGCGCGCTCAACAGCTCCTGGCCCTGCACCCGGAGGGGACCGGTCTTGACCAGGACGGCGTCGATGTTCTGCCGGTTCTTCGCGGCGACCACCGCCTCGGCGGCGGCCAGCCCGAGCAGCAGCACCAGGACCACCGTGAGCAGCGCGACCACCCGGCGGCGCAGCGTCCAGCCCTGCTGGTACGAGTTCACCGGCCACCGCCCCGGGCGACCAGCAGCATGGCCACGTCGTCGGCGAGCGGGCCGCCGTTGAGCTGCTCGGCGCGGCCGACCAGCCAGGCCGGCAGCTCGGCCAGGGGCACCGCCCGGTTGGCCGGATCGGCGAGCAGCTCGGTCAGCCCCGGCACGTCCAGCCGGTCGTCACCGCTGCCCACCCGACCCTCGATCAGGCCGTCGGTGTACATCAGCAGGGACCAGTCATCGGTGTCGAACTCCAGATCGAACGCGACGGGCCGGCGTGGTCGTACGCCGAGCAGCAGACCATTCTTGGCCGGCACCGGCGCGACCTTACCCCCGCTGAGCAGCAGCGGCGGCGGATGACCGGCGAGTCGTACGGTGGCCCGGTTGGCGGCCAGGTCGAGCCGGACGGTCGCCACCGTGGCGAAGATCTCCTGGAGCCGGCGCTCGCTCATCAGCACCTGCTCCAGGGCGGGCAGCACCTCGTCGTCCGGCACCCCGGCCAGGACCAGGGCCCGCCAGGCCACCCGCAGCTCGACGCCGAGGGCCGCCTCGTCCACGCCGTGCCCGCAGACGTCACCGACGATCAGGTCGATCCGGTCCGGCCGGGTCTGCACCACGTCGTAGAAGTCGCCGCCGATCAGGGCGGCGTGCCGGCCGGGGCGGTAGAACGTGTGCACCGACACCTGGTCGGTGGTCATCAGCGGCTGGGGCAGCAGGCCCCGCTCCAGGCGGGCGGACTCGGCCTGGCGCAGCTCCACCTCGCGGAGCCGGCGGGCATTCTCGTCGGCCCGCTTGCGTTCCACGGCGTAGCGCAGCGCCCGGGTCAGCAGGACCCCGTCGACCTGCCCCTTGACCAGGTAGTCCTGGGCGCCCTCGGCCACCGCGACGATGCCCAGGTGCTCGTCGGAGCGGCCGGTCAGCACGCAGACCGCGGCGCCGCTGGACATCTCCAGCACCTGGCGCAGCCCGTCCAGCCCCTGCGCGTCGGGCAGGCCGAGGTCGAGCAGGACGCAGTCGACGCCCATCACCCGCTGCCGGGCCTCGCTCAGGCTGGTGGCGACCAGCAGGTCGATCATCGAGTTGGTCTCGGCGAGCAGCTCGCTGACCAGGAAGGCGTCGCCCTCGTCGTCTTCGACCAGCAGAACGCGCAGCCGCTCACCGGGCGGCAGGTTGGCGTGCCGCGCCAGGCCGCCGTGCGGGTACGGCACGACGGAGGAGCCGGCCATGCCGACTCCCCGATGCGGCCGGGTCACCGCCGCGAGGCGCGGGAGTTCGCTGGTGATGTCGGGCTCCTTCCGAGTGCCCTGCTGATCCTGTATTAGACAACGGTCGCACACAACACGGCGGCGTCGGCACGGGCGCACGGGCGGCCCGGGCCGGCTCACCACCCCCATAGCGACAAAGCGGACGGCAGACGTTACGCCCGGGGTCGCGGCCTCCCCCCACGCGCCGCTCGTCCACCGGTCCCCGGTGGGCGGGAGCCCCGATCGGGGCCGGTGGGTGCAGGATGATCCCACCCCTGGCCCCACCCCCGAGGAGTTCCCGTGGGCGCACCCCTCACCCGTCCCGCCGACCGGACGCTGGCCCGGCCCCGCCCCGCAGACCGGGCGCTGGCCCGGCCCCGCCGCCGGCCGCTCGCCGCCGTCGCCGCGCTCGCCGCGCTGCTCGCCGTCGGCGCCGGCGTCCTGGTCGACCTGCGTACCCCGACGCCCCGCCCGGCGGACGCGCCGGCGTCGGACTTCAGCGCCGAGCGGGCGTACCGGAACGTGCGGGTCGTCGCGGCCCGGCCGCACGTCGCCGGCAGCCCGGCCAACGACCAGGTCCGCGAGCACCTCGTGGGGGTGCTGCGCGGCCTCGGCCTGGAAACCGAGGTGCAGGACACGGTCGCCCCGGAGGCCGGCCAGCTCCAGCGGGGCAACGGCAACTACTCGATGGGCCGGGTCCGCAACGTGGTCGCCCGACTTCCCGGCACGGACCCGACCGGCAGGATATTCCTGGTCGCGCACTACGACTCGGTGCAGTCCGGGCCGGGCGGCAACGACGACGCCGCCGGCACCTCCACCATCCTGGAGGTGGCCCGCGCGCTGACCACCGGCCCCCGCCCCCGTAACGACATCGTCTTCGTGCTCACCGACGCCGAGGAGGCGTGCCTGTGCGGCGCGTCGGCCTTCGTCTCCAGCCATCCGCTGGCAAAGGACGGCGGGGTGGTGCTCAACCTCGAGGCGCGCGGCTCGACCGGGCCGGTGATCATGTTCGAGACGTCGCGGAACAACGCGAACCTGGTGGAGCTGTTCGGCCAGGCGGCGCCACATCCGGTGGGCACCTCGTTCGCGGTGGAGATCTACCGGCTGCTGCCGAACGACACCGACTTCACCCCGTTCCGCGACCAGTACGACCTCGACGACCGTCCGCGCTTCATCGGGTTGAACTCGGCCTACATCGACGGTGGCGCGATCTACCACACGCCCCTGGACACCCCCGAGTTGATGGACCAGGCCAGCCTCCAGCAGCACGGCGACAACGCGCTCGGCCTGGCCCGGGCGCTCGGCCGGTCCGACCTGCCGACGCTCTGGTCCGGGGACGACGCCACCTACTTCCCGGTGCCGGGCGGGCTGGTCCGCTATCCGGGCTGGCTGACCTGGCCGCTGGCGCTGGCCGGGGTGATCGGCGTGCTCGCGCTGGGTCTGTTCGCCCGGTCGCGGGGCCGGACCACCGGGGGCCGCCTGTTCGCCGGCTTGGGCCTGGCGCTGGTCCCGATCGTCCTCGCCCCGCTGACCGCCCAGCTGTTCTGGGCGGCGGTCACGGCGATCCGCCCCGGCCACGCCGAGCTGCTCGACCCGTACCGGCCGACCTGGTACCGGCTCGCCGTGGTGGCGCTCGCCGCGACGGTGCTCCTCGGCTGGTACTCGCTGGTCCGGCGCTGGGCCGGGCCCATCGCGCTGGCGATCGGCGGGCTGGCCTGGCTGGCACTGCTCGGGGTGCCCCTCTCCCTGTTCGCACCGGGCGGGTCGTACCTGGCCGTCGTGCCCGCCCTGGCCGGCGTCGTCGCTGGCCTCGTCGCGCTGAACACCCGGATCGACGGGCCGTGGCCGGTGGTCGCGGTGACCGCGGCCGGAGCGGTGGGCGTGGTCATCCTGCTGCCCACCGTGGTGCTGCTCTTCCCCGCGCTGGGCATGGCGATGGGCGGGGTCGCGGCCCTCTTCGCGGTGCTGCTCGGCTTGGCCGCGCTCCCGGTGGTCGACCTGCTGCACCCGCAGGCCGGCGGGCAGCGCGGGATGCTCGCGCTCCGCGCCCGGCGGCTGGGCGCGTTGCCGGTCGGCGCCGCCGCGCTCGCGGCGACGGTGTTCGCCGGGGTGGGGCTGGCCGTCGACCGCTTCGACGCGGCGCACCCCGCGCCGACCCACCTGATGTACGCAATGGACGCCGACACCCGGCAGGCGCGCTGGCTCAGTCACGAGGAGGACCCGCAGCCGTGGACCGCACAGTACGTCGCCGGGGTGGAACGGGTCGGTGACGAGTTCCCCGGCCTGGACGACGCGGAACTGCGCTCGGGGCCCGCGCAGCCGGCCAACCTGCCCGCTCCGAAGCTGGAGGTGTTGAGCGACACCGGCGACGGCGACGAGCGCATCCTGCGGCTGCGGGTGACCCCCCAGCGGCAGGTCCGCCTGCTCACGGTGCACGTGGACGGAGATACCGCGGACGTGCTGGACGCCGAGGCGGAAGGTCGGATGAACTCTCTCTCCGGGCCACCGCCCAACCCACCGTGGACCGCGGGGTTGACCTTCCACGCGCCCCCGCCGCAGGGGATCGAGGTCACCCTGAAGCTGCTGCGCAAGGACGAGCGGGTCCGGATCCGGGTCATGGACGTCAGCGACGGGCTGGACGGCCTGCCCGGCTTCCGCCCCCGGCCCGCCGATGTCGGCGTGGCCGGCTCGCACAGTTCCGAGATGCTGGCGGTGGCCCGGACCTATTCGGTGTGACCCGCGCCCGTCACGCGAGAGGCGGTCGACCTACGGGCGGCCGCCTCTCGCCACCGGGAAGCCGGACGAGGAAGGGGGTCACTTCCAGCGGTACTGATCTCCTGGTTGCCTCGTCGGCGCCCCTGAGAACTCCTCGAGGAGCTCGCAGTGGTGCGACGCGTGGTACGACTGATGGCACAGATATCGCAAAGGCGACAGAACGGGCGCGCCGATGACCGCCGGCAACACGAGCGACCTGCTGCGTGATCAGGCCGAACCGCAGCGCGCGACATACGTCGAGCTCTTCTTCGACGTCATCTTCGTCTTCGCGCTGACCCGGCTGTCGCACACCCTGTTCGACAACCTCACCTGGTCGGGCGCACTGCACACCGTGATCCTGTTGTCCGCGTTCTGGTGGGTCTGGGTCATGACCGCCTGGACCACGAACCGCCTAGACCCCGCCCAACCGGCGATCCAACTCGTGATCATCCCGATCATGCTCGGCACCCTGATCATGGCGGGCGCGATACCCGAGGCGTTCGGCGAGGACGGCATGATCTTCGCCGCCGCCTACGTCATCATCCAGGTCGGTCGGGCCTTCGTCGTCACGGTCGCGATGCGCGGCCGGGAGGTAGCGATCGGCTCGCTGCAGCAACTCATCTGGTCCGCCTTCTCGGGAGCGCTGTGGATCGCGGGCGCACTCACCGAGGGCAGCATCCGCGATCCTCGCGGCGGGCCTCGGCTACACGATGACCCGGCTGGAGTTCCGGCTGCCCAAACTTGGACCGGCCCGGATCACCCTGCAGGAGGTCTCCGCAGCGCATCTCGCCGAGCGGTACCAGCAAATCATGATCATTGCATTCGGCGAGACGATCCTGGCAGCAGGCGGAGAGTTCGCCGCGCTCGGTTTCGAGCGGGACCGAGTGATCGCGTTCGTGCTGGCGTTCGCGATTACCACGCTGCTGTGGCGGATCTACTTCTACCGGGCGGGGCTGCTACTCCCGACCGTGATCGCAACGAGCACCACGCCAGCGGTGTTCATCCAGTCCGCCTCGTACGCCCACCTGCTGATGGCCGGCGGCATCGTACTCAGCGCGGTCGGCGACGCGATCATCATCAACCACCCGTTCGCCGAGCCCAACCTGGTTTGGTCCGCCGTCATCCTCTGCGGGCCGGCGATCTACCTGGCCGGCCGGGCCCGGCTCGACTACCTGTCATTCAGCCGGGTCGCCCTGTCACGACTGATCGGGCTGCCCCTGCTGGTCGTGCTGGCGCCCGTGGTCGCGTTCATGCCACCTGGCCCATCTCCACGGTCCGCCGACTGGTCGCTGTCTTCGTTGGCGCGAGCCGTGGCGTCTTACGCGGCGGGGTGACAAGCTGCTGGACGATGCGGATCTCCCGGCGCAGGAAGTCGACGTGCTCCAGCTCCAGGCCCCAAGCTTCGCCCTGACGGAGGCCGGCGCCGGCAGCCAGGTACACCAGCGCCCGGTACCGCTCCCGGCTCGGCTTGCCCGGTTCCGGCTTGACGCTGAACGTATCGGCGAGAGCATGCACCTGGTCCGGCGTGGGAATGAACCGCTCTACGCGCTCGATCTCCGGTAGCCGAATGCCGACGCACGGGCTACGGCCGATCATCCGGTCACGTGTCGCCGCGTCGAACATGCCGACCAGCACGTGGTACACGACTCGCAGCGAGGACGGCGCGAGCACCTTCGCCCGGTCCTTCACCCAGGCCTGAATGTGCGACGGGCGGACCTGCGCGAGCTGCATCCGACCAAGGATCGGCTCGACGTGCACGCGCAGGGTCATCTCGATGCGCGCCACAGTCGCATCACGGTGCAACTGGTGCTCGCGCCACTGCTCGCCGTAGGCCGTCACGGAAGCCTTGCCGGCGACCGGGTCGACGTACTGGCCCCGGGAGACATCGGCCCGCGTGTTCACGTCGAACTGGTCCGCGTCGGCCCTGCGCTCGAACAGCTTTTGCTTGGGCTGGCCGGTGTCGTCGACATACCGGACCCGCCAGCGCTTTCCCCGGCCGTGCCCTTCCAGATCGAAGTCGTAGAGCGTTGCTTGGGTAAGGTCCAACTCGACCGGCTCCCACCGCTCAGCGACGTCGCTACCTGTCAGATGTGTCTTCAATATCCGCTGCGCGGTGTAACGCACTTCCAACTCGTCTCGAAACGACCATGGACTTGCGTCAGCCGGATCGATGGGGGGCGCAAGGCGGAGATAGCCGCAAATTAGGTTAATTACGGTGTCTCTGTGGGCCGGGTTGGTTTCCCCCAAGCGGGAGAGAGCGTACAGGGCGGCGATGCGGGCAGAGGGACGCTCATGCCCTAGGAGCTCAGCCGCTTTTGCGTAGAGGTCGGTTACTCGGCGTTCCTCGGCGTCACGCTCACCGACTTGGGACACCCGAATCTGCAACAAGTGCTCGCGCTCGCTTAGCCACTGCTTGCGCGCGGCCAAGAGGAGTGCCAATGCTCCGCCGGTCCCAGCACCTACGGTGAGGCCGGTCTTGATTGCTTCAATCTGTAGCCGAACCTCCTCCGCCTGGTTGCCGACACCTTGAACCAGCGACAACAGGAGAAAAACGGAGGCGGTAGCCGCTATTGCGACCAACGTGGCAAGCGCCGCGATTGTCACACCCCGTATGGGGCGAAACCGGCCAGGATCTGTCATGGTCCATCCCGGGGTTGTTGTAAGCGTGGACTCGCTCATTTTGGCCTGTGGGCGCCAAACTCGGTGCAGCTGCGGAAACGACGGAGGGGGCTGGTGGCGGCCAGCCAAGTCCGGGCGGACAGTCGTCGGAGTTCGTGGACGCGGTTGGACCCTGCCGGACCATGCGCCCAGAACGTACAAGCGAGGGGGTAACAGCGTGCAACCCTTGCGCGTCGGGTGGGTGGACGAGGACCAGGCCGTGACCAGGCCGTCGGAGGACGACTGTGAGCGACCAACGGCCACTACTGGCGACGACGTATGGCCAGGTAACGAGGCGTAGCCGGCCCTTTCACCAGGCCAGCCCAGAACCCCTTACCTGTAGTTGGTGAACTGGTGGCAGGCAGATCAGGGCGCGTAGCTGGGGTCGGCGATGGTCTCGGCGATGCGGGTGAGCCAGTACAGGTCGTTGGCTCGAGATTCTGGACTGGCCTCGGGGTTGAGGATGCTACGGAGAAATGCGGCGACGTCGTCGAGGTGCCGCTCGCTGCGGTAGTAGCTCAGCATGGTCTGGTCTGGTTCTAGCGGCCCATAGCCTCGGCGGAAGAGGTCGGCGCGGTGCGCGTTGATCGGGTGGTCGCCGAAGTCTTGGCTGTAGATGAACATCAGGTCCCGCTCGCGCGGCGCGAGGATCGGCGCATCCCAGTCCACGACGTGCAGTGGACCGTCGCCGTCAGCGATCAGGTTGCCGGGGTGGATGTCGGCGTGGCAGATGACGTGTTGAGCTTGCGCCACGCGTGAGGTCAAGTCGTCGACCGTCTCCGACAACCGATGCAGCGCGGCGCCGTACCGGTCCCAGAGAGCGCCGAGGGTTTCGCTCGCCGCAGCCTGCCCGCCGAGGGTTTGCAGCCGCTCGCCGGCGCTTGATCGGTAGGTCTCGACCGGCAGGACGGCGGCGATGTCGGCGCTCGGCGTGACCGCATGCAGGTGACCCAGGAACTCGCCGTACTCGATCCACTGGCGGTCGGTGAGGCCGCGGCCCCACAGGCTGCCGCCGTCGTGGAATGGGTAGAGCAGCAGCTGGTAGTCCCCGAACCTGTGATTGGCTCCGCCGTCTGGAAGGTCGATCGGCGCTACCACCTGCCTGACGCCTTGCGCTCGGAGAAAGCCGGGCAGCAGGACGGCCGCCTGGGTGAACTCGCCGCGGCGCATCTTCAGGAAATAGCGCTCGCCGTCGGGCGTGTCTACCCGGTACGCCCATGCATGCCCGTCGAGCCCGACCGGCATGAACACGAGGTCGGCGAGGTCCACGGCCCAGGCGTCGGCCACCTCAGCCGCAAGCAACCGCTCGTCAACGCCAGGCTTGTCGATCACCGACGGAGCGTTGCAGTTCGCAGTCCGGCCGGCAAGGGATTTGCCACCTGTAGGCGGAGTCAGCAGCGGACCCGGACCAGGCTCCCCAGCTGGGGTTGGCCTGGCTCGCCGGCGGACGGCTGTCGACAGCAACGCTGACAGCAACGCCACCGGACGGCGGCACCCTGACGAGTGCTGGCACGAACGATGCTCCGAGCGTGTACCCCTTGCCGGACGCGTGCGGACGAGGCGCACAGAGCTTGTAAGCGAGACGTCGCGGCTCGATCTTGGCTGGCTCAACGTGGCGGCCAGTGGCGCGAGCAGCGGGCGACGCGGCCAGCCAGGCGCGAGATGAGGCCGGCCAGCTGCCAACGTGTCTTAGTCGAGGAGCCAGCTGAACAGGGCCTTGACCGGTGGAGTCAACGAGGAGGCGGCAACGAGGGTCGCGAGAACCGTGCTAACGATCAGGCTTCGCCGGTGCACGGAGGTCCGCATCCCGGCCGTCAGGAGCCGGGTGACGGCGACGAGCGCTGCCACTGCAGCGACGTACGGCGCTACGCCGATCACGACGATCATCGCCAGCGCCGCCGGCGCCCAGAGGCCCGGCCAGAGATTAGCGCTGCCGGTGTACTCGTCGCCCTGATGAGGCAGGTAGAGGTACCCGGAGAAAGACGCGGCCCGGCCGAGGGCGACACCGATGGCGCCGACGTAGACAGCGGCCAGGGCGAATTGCGCACGCGTCAAGGTCCGGCCGGAAGAACCCGGTGCAGGGGTTGGATCGACATCGGCGGTCGTCATGGAGCGCATGCTAGACCCGGTCAGCCGGGCCGGTGTGCCCGACGACCTCTGCCAGTGCCGAGCAGCCAAACGAGCAGCCAAACCGGCGAGCGACAGCGGACGAGCGCGGACGCGGACACCACGTCGAACAGGACGACCAAACGGCTGACCAGCGCCCCGGGACTGACTCGTAATGCGCGGATCGCAGGTGCGCCAAATGGGGGCCGCAGCCAGCCCGAGTTGCCGTCGAAGCGACGGGCCTTCGGGCGCAGTCCTCGTGCTGTTGTTGCGTCGGTTCAAAGGCCTATGCGGCCCCACCTCTTGCGGTACACGCCGGTCCTGCGATGCGCACGCAGCTGCAGCACGCGCATGACGATGATCCCGACACCGACCGCGACCCAGAGCGCCATGAACCAGTGGAACTCCCCAGACCGTACGAACTGCACGATGCCGATGGTCAGCAAAACGATGCCGAACAGGACAGCGGCCCGTGTGGCCAGTCGATGCTCTTGGTATATCTCCATGTCGATGCGATACCCGAGGCTGTGGCGACTCACACGCCACCGCCGTCCAACTTGGGCCGGCGCCGACATCAGCGGCGACCTGACATCAGTCGTTGACATCAACGGTGGCGGCCGAGGCCGGACGAGTGCGGACGGGTGTTGCCTCGGAGCCGGATCCCGTGGGCGTCAGCGGACGCTGCGACCTTTGCCGGAAGCGCCTTGTAAGCGAGACGTCAGTCGCGGCTAACCGCCCGCGTACCCTTCCTGGCATGGGCCTCGATGATCTTCCGCGGGCGGAGTTCGCGTTTCCCGGGCCGCTACGGGACAAACTGGTGACCGCGATCCTGTCCGGCGCGAAGACCTCGACTTCCGCCCTGGTGCTCGGATATGAGCGCGCGAAGGAGCCGCTGCCGGAGGTCGGCCAACGATCGGCGGTGGTGGACTCGGAGGACCGGCCGGTTGCGGTGATCGAGCTGACCGAGGTGCGCGTGGTCCGGCTGGCCGATGTTGACCTGCAACACGCCCTCGACGAGGGCGAGGGTGATGAGTCGGTGGCACAGTGGCGGGCGGGGCACGAGACGTTCTGGCACAGCGCGGAAGTGCGCGCAGAGCTCGGCGACCCGGCTTCACCGTCGATGACGACACGCTCGTGCTGGCCCAGCGCTTCCGGCTGGTGCATGGCGTCTAAGCTGCCCGCCGGCGGTGTCCGATTTCCCGACGGATGATCCTCCGATGCTCCCCCCGATACGTCCCCGGACTGTGAGCGATGGCGGGTAGCGGCTGGACTCAGCGGGACTAGACAAGATCGGCCCCCGACCCGCATCTCTGCTGGTCAGGGGCCGTTCTCGCACCTGGTGGCGGGTAGAGGATTCGAACCTCTGTAGCTTTCGCGACGGATTTACAGTGCGCTCCACGTCAGCCGCGAGACCGCACGGCCACGTCGCTTGGCTGGCCGTCGAGTGCGTCAACGAGCCTGGGCCGCTGCGATGCCTTGCTCCTCCAGCCAACGCATGTGCGTCTCCCACGCCGACTGCTTGCTTGTGGCAAGAGCGGCGCCGACCTGCGTCCAGGAGGCACCTGCTGCTCGCGCGGTGCGGACGGTCAGCTGGCGACCATAGCTGGCCTTCCGCATGATCACCTCGCCTAGCGCAAGGAGTTCCAGCGCCTCATCCTTGGTCAATGCGCGGGTGCCCTCGTCCCTATCCGCTGGGTCTTGCGTCGGGGGTGCCAGCGCGTCTCGCATGCGGAGTTCGTCGTAGCGGGCTGCTGCCGTGAGGAGGGTGAACTGTCGTTCGAGGTCCTCTGGTGTTGTCATGCGTTCAGCATGCCGTCAGGCCACCTTGACGTCAAGCTAACTTGACGACCACCGGTTGAATCCCGCCGGCTGACCTGCGTAGCCGAAGCGACGCCTCGGCCCGGTTGCCGTACATCACGGAGGTACAGCAACCCACGGGACCGTTATGAACCTCAGACGGCCGGCCAGGGCCCGCGACGTGCTTACCGCACTGTCAGCAACCGCCTTGCCGGCAATCAATTGGTTCAGGGCCCGGGCACAGATCCGGCACAACCGAGCGCGAGTAACGGCGGAAGATGCCGGAAACCGACGGAAGGCGTTTCGGCAGGTCAGAGACCATGCCGGGGATAGCGTGGGAGGTCGGCAAGCCGGGACTCTTACTTCCAGCGGAAGTGGACGAAGAGGCGGCCGAAGTTCTTCGAGTCCTTCTCCACCCGGTGGTAGAGCTGCTTGACGTCCTTCTGGTCGAGGAAGCGCAGCACCCGCTTCTTGAGCTGGCCGGAGCCCTTGCCGGGGATGATCTCCACGAGGGTGGCCTTCTTCGCCACCGCCTCGTCCATGATCCCGCGCAGCGCGCGGTCGATGTCCTGGCCCTTGTTGAAGATGTCGTGGAGATCGAGCTTGAGCTTCACTCCGCAATCGTAGGCGCGCCGGAGACGCAACAGGGCAGCCACCAGGGCTGCCCCGTCCGTACGCGTGCGCCGTCAGCGACCGCCGCCGACCCGGCTCTCCACCCGGCGCAGCGCGGTCGTGTAGTCGGTGTGGGTCGAGTACATGGCCGCCGCGATGCGCAGGTGCCGCAGCGCGTCGGCGTACCGGTTCATCCGCTCCAGCGTCCGGCCCAGCACGTGGTGCGCGTAGTGATCGCTCGGGTCCCGGTGGACCAGCTCGCGCAGCTGCTCCTCGGCCCGGTTGAGCTGGGCCGACTGGAAGTACGCCCGGGCCAGCAGCTGCCGCACCGAGGAGTTGCCGGGCTCCGCCTCGACGATCGGCTCGAGCAGCCGGGCCGCCCCGGCCGGGTCACCCGTTTCGAAGAACATGGTCGCCCGCCGGTAGTCCGTCAGAAGATCCATTCGACCCACCTCCTCGTGTCGCGCCGCCCTTTGTCCGACGCTGACACAACACCGGCCGTACCGCGAGTGTTCCTGTGGTGGAAGTTGCGTCAGGGGGTCGGATCCAGCCGGTCGCCCACCAGCTCCCAGGCCCGGACACCGCCGACGATTCCGGCCGTGTTCGGGACGACCACGACATCGTCCCCCATCCGGGCCAGTTGCTCCGGGCGGATCAGCCGGGAGTTCCCCCCACCCAGGTAGAGCCGGTCCCAGCGGAACACCGGGCGCAACCCGTCGACCACCTGCCGGATCCGCCGGGACCAGAACGCGTCGCCGAGCCGGCGCCGCTCCGGCTCCCCCACGTAGGTGTCGTAGGTGGTGCCCCAGCGCACCGGGGCGTGCGACAGCTCCAGGTGCGGGGCGAGCACCCCGCCGTCGAAGAGCGCGCTGCCCAGCCCGGTGCCGAGAGTCAGCACCAGCTCGCAGCCGGTCCCGGCGACCACGCCCGCGCCGTGCACCTCGGCGTCGTTGAGCACCAGCGCCGGGATCCCGAACGCCTCGGCGAGCCCGCTGCGCGCGTCGTACCCGGACCACTCGGCGACCAGGTCCGGGTCGACCTTGCTGCGCGGTCCGGACCGGGTCACGTAGTGCGGGGTCGCCACGACCACGCCGTGCCGGATCATCCCGGGCAGGCCGACCGTCAGCCGGTCCGCCGCCGGCAGCCGGGCGCCGAGATCCAGCAGCGTCTTGACGAACAGCGCCGGCGGCAGCGGGTACGGCGTGGGCACCCGCAGCGGCCGGGCCCGCATCGTCCCGGCGGCGTCCAGCACCGAAGCCTTGATCCCGCCGCCGCCGCAGTCGATCGCGAGAGTGGTCACCACGCCGTGAGTCTCCCTCAGGTCTGTTCCAGGCGGAGCGCCGGTCATCGGATCGGCCGCCGGCCGCCCCGCCGGTAGGCTCGGTCTCCTCATGAGCGCCACGTTGATCGTCAAGGACCTCGCCGCCGGGCACGGTGACCGGCTGCTCTTCTCCGACCTGGAACTGGTGGTCGCCCCCGGGGACGTTGTCGGGCTGGTGGGGGTGAACGGGGCGGGCAAGTCGACGCTGCTGCGTACCCTGGCCGGGCTCCAGCCGGTCGAGCTGGGCAGCGTCTCGCTGAACCCGCCCAGCGCCACCGTCGGCTACCTGCCGCAGGAGCCGGAGCGCCGGCCGGGCGAGACGGTCCGCGACTTCCTGGCCCGGCGCACCGGGGTCGCCGCGGCGCAGGCCGCGCTCGACACCGCCACCGAGGCGCTCACCGCGGGCGCGGACGGCGCCGACGACGCGTACGCGGAGGCCCTGGAGGGCTGGCTCGGCCTGGGCGGCGCGGACCTGGAGGAACGCGCGGAGCAGGTCGCCGCGGAGCTGGGGCTGACCGTGGACCTGGACCACCCGATGACCGGTCTCTCCGGCGGTCAGGCGGCCCGGGCCGGGCTGGCCTCCCTGCTGCTCAGCCGGTACGACATCTTCCTGCTCGACGAGCCCACCAACGACCTCGACCTGGCCGGGCTGGACCGGTTGGAGCGGTTCGTCACCGGGCTGCGCGCCGGCACCGTGCTGGTCAGCCACGACCGCGAGTTCCTGACCCGGACGGTGACCCGGGTGCTGGAGCTGGACCTCGTCCAGCAGCAGGTCCGGCACTACGGCGGGGGCTACGCGGCGTACCTGGAGGAGCGAGAGGTGGCCCGCCGGCACGCCCGCGCCGACTACGAGGAGTACGCGGACACCCGGGCCGCGCTGGAGGCCCGGGCCCGCACCCAGCGGGCCTGGATGGAGAAGGGCGTGAAGAACGCCCGCCGCAAGGCCACCGACAACGACAAGATCGGCCGGAAGTTCCGCGCCGAGGCGACCGAGAAGCAGGCGGCGAAGGCCAAGCAGACCGAGCGGCTGATCGAGCGGCTCGACGCGGTCGAGGAGCCGCGCAAGGAGTGGGAGCTGCGGATGGAGATCGCCGCCGCGCCCCGCGCCGGCGCCGTCGTGGCCGCGCTCCGCGGAGCCGTGGTACGCCGGGGCGGCTTCACCCTCGGCCCGGTGGACCTCCAGATCGACTGGGCGGACCGGGTGGCGATCACCGGGGCGAACGGCTCCGGCAAGAGCACCCTGCTCGCGGCGCTGCTGGGCCGGCTGGCACTCGGCGAGGGGCACGCCGCGCTCGGTCCCGGGGTGGTGGTCGGCGAGGTCGACCAGGCGCGTGGGCTCTTCCTGGGCGACCAGCCCCTGCTGGACGCCTTCGGCGCCGCCGTACCCGAGCTGACGCCGGCGGACGTGCGGACGCTGCTGGCGAAGTTCGGCCTGCGCGCGGCGCACGTGCTGCGGCCGGCGGCGACCCTCTCGCCGGGCGAGCGGACCCGTGCGGCGCTGGCCCTGCTCCAAGGGCGCGGGGTCAACCTGCTGGTGCTGGACGAGCCGACCAACCACCTGGACCTGCCGGCGATCGAGCAGCTGGAGTCGGCGCTGGCGACCTACCCGGGCACCCTGCTGCTGGTCACCCACGACCGCCGGATGCTGGACGCGGTGAGCGTCAACCGGCGGCTGCGGGTGGACGCCGGACGGATCGCCGAGGATTGATCCGTGCCGGCTGACGCGCGCGGGGTGACAATGAGCCCATGCTCAAGTGGGAGTACGCGCTGCTGGTCCGTCGCCGCCAGGCGGCCACCACCGACATCGGGTGGGAGGTCGTCTTCATCTGGTACGGCCCGGACGGCTCGATGGTCGACGTCACCCCGTACGGCGACACCGCGCTGGCCCACCTGAACCGGGCCGGCGACCAGGGCTGGGAACTGGTTGCGATGAGCGAGGACCCGTCGCTGCCCGGCCACAACGAGCTGCACCGGTACCACCTCAAGCGGCCCCGGACGGCCGCCCCGCAGCCCCGCCAGCGGATGCGGGGCGCGGGTCGGGCCGCCCGGCGGACGATCTCCGGCTGACCTGCCGCCTCCGCCCGGCCCGGCCCGGCCGGACCACGCTCGCCGGGGCCCGGGCCGGCCCGCGCCGCCCGGCGTGTCGCGCCGCGGCCGGCAGTTTCCCGGTGAGCGATATACCCATGAGTCATGAATATGCCTGTCAGGCATATCGCTCACCGGGAGACGCCGGCCGCCGGGGCCACCCGCGCGGGCCGCGATCGCCGGCGCCGGCCGTACCTGGCCGAAGACGCGACCGCGCCATGCCGGCGGCCACCCGCCGGGCCGCAGGGGCGCGGGCGGGCGGACGGCGATGCGGATCTTCATGATCCAGGCATACCGGGCGGAGATGCGGGTAACGGGCGGCCCGGAGGTGGCTCATGGTCGCGATGGCCCAATCCGCACCCTCGGCCGAGCGGCTGCGGGCGGTCGACGGATTCCTCGCCGAGGCGTGGGCGGATCTGGCCCGGCACGACGACCGGCTGCGCGCGCTGGCGGTGGAGGTGCGCTTCGACCGGGGCGTCGCGCACCTGGCCGGCGAGGTCGCCGACCCGGCCGAGCTGCGGCTGGTCCGTGACCTGGTCGGCCGGCTCGCCGGCGTGCTCGGCGTCTGGTGCAAGGTGAGCATCGGCGGCCGAAACCCGGTGGTGGTGGACCTGGGCTGCGGGGCGACCAAGCAGTGGCCGGGCAACCTGGGACTGGACATCTACCCCGCGCCCGGGGTGGACGCGGTGGCCGACCTCTCCGGCTCGCTGCCGCTGGCCGACGACTCGGTGGACGTCTTCTTCGCGGTGCACATCCTGGAGCACCTGATCGACTTCCTGCCGCTGCTGGACGAGTGCCACCGGACGCTCCGGCCGGGCGGCGTGCTGCACGTGATGAGCCCCTGGTGGCGGCACGTGAACGCGGTCGCCGACCCGACCCACGTCCGGCTGCTGGACGTGCAGACGTTCAAGGGCATCTGCGGTCAGCGCCCGCCGGGCACGCCCCGCTGGTACCCGCTGCACTCCGGCTGCGACGGCGCGTCGATCTTCGCCGACCTCACCCCCCTCGGCCCGGACGACCCGGCGCCCGCCCGGACCCACCTGGCCCGCTTCTTCGACTGACCGGCCCGGCCCACGGGCCCCATCCCGCGGTCCGGCGAAGGCGCGCCGGGCGGGGCGGGCTGCGGGCGGTCAGGGGCGGCCGGTGGTGCTCTCGCGGGTGGCCAGGCGGTGGGGGGCGGTGAGTTCGCGGGGCGGAGCCTCCCGGTCGCCGTCGAGGCGGCCGGCCAGCAGGTCCACCGCGAGCCGCGCGATGCGTTCCTTGTCGGGGGCGACGGTGGTGAGGGTGGGGATGGAGAACCGGCCGTCCTCGATGTCGTCGAAGCCGGCCACCGCGACGTCCTCGGGCACCCGCAGCCCCGCCTCGTGCAGGGCGCGCAGGGCGCCGAGGGCGAGGGTGTCGTTGAAACAGAAGACGGCGTCGGGGCGTACGCCGGAGGAGAGCAGGTCACGCATGGCGGCCGCGCCGTCCGCGCGGTGCCAGGCCGGCGCGGGCGCCACCAGCTTCTCGTCGTACCCGATGCCGGCCTCCTCCAGGGCAGCGGTGTAGCCGGCCAGGCGGAGCCGGGCGCTGGCGCCCTCCGGGGTCCGCTGCGAGCCGATGGCGGCGATCCGGCGGCGGCCGAGCCCGATCAGGTGGGCGGTGATCTCCCGGGCGGCGGCCACGTTGTCGACCACGACGTGGTCGGCCGGGCCGTGGTCGATCCGCTCACCGAGCAGCACCATCGGCATGCCGTCGAGGCCGGTGAGATCGTCGGCGGTGAGCGCCAGCGGGCTGAAGATCAGGCCGTCGATCATGTGGTCGCCGATCCCGCTGGCGGCCTTGCGTTCCTGCTCCGGGCCGCCGCCGGTCTGGTCGATCAGCACCGTCCAGCCGTGCGCGGCGGCGGCCGTGACGACGTGCCGGGCCAGCTCGGCGAAGTACGGGATGTCCAGCTCCGGGACGGCCAGGGCGATCACCCCGGTCCGCCCCTTGCGCAGGTTGCGGGCGGAGAGGTTGGGCCGGTAGTTCAGCTCGGCGATCGCCTCCTCCACCCGGGCCCGGGTGTCCGGCCGGACGTGCAGGTAGCCGTTGACCACGTTGGAGACGGTCTTCACCGACACGCCGGCCCGCTCGGCGACGTCCTTGAGCCTGTGCCGCACTGCCAATCCTCCGGTGTCGGGACTGCCGGCACTGTACCGCGTCCGCACCCCTTTACAACGTTGCTTACAGCGTTGCAGAAACCTGTGGTTCGGCGTGATCGGGGGCAGCCTCGCGGCGGGCCAGGCGGTTGCGGCGGTACCCGTAGCCGAAGTAGGTGAGGCCGCCGAGCAGCATCCAGGCCAGGAACCGGAGCCAGGTCTCCACCGACAGGTTGAGCATCAGGTAGAGGCAGGCCAGCGCGGAGACGATCGGCAGCACCGGGGAGAACGGCACCTTGAACGGCCGGTCCAGGTCGGGGCGCAGGTCGACGGCGCCGAGCCGGCGGCGCCTGTCGGAAACGTCACGAACCGCCGTGTGCGGTGGGTCACCTCGGACGTTCGGTCCGACCTGGGAGATCGATCGGGCCGGAGGTCTTGCGCCGCTCTGGGAATAGTGAAAGTTTTCTACCAGCGACAGATGTTCTGCGGCGAATCTTGCCGGATGTGCCCGGCGTCCGTCGCCGACCGACACCTGCCCGGGAGCCCAACGAAGGGATCGCACCACATGAAGGCAACTCGGCTCGGAGCCGCCGGGCTGGCCGTGGCGCTGCTCGGCGCGCTCGTCGCCGGCACCCCCGCGAGCGCGGCGGAGAGCGACACGACCACCGCCCCCACCGCCCCCACCTCCACCACCTGCGCCAGCGACCCGGCCACCCCGAAGCGTCAGTTCCGCGCGATGTGGATCTCGTCCGTGGTGAACATCGACTGGCCCACCAAGGCGTCGCAGACCGCGCCGGACCGGATCGCCGCCCAGCAGGCGGAGTACCTGGGCTGGCTCGACCTGGCCCAGAAGCTGCACCACAACGCCGTCGTGGTCCAGGTCCGCCCGACCGCCGACGCGTTCTGGCCCTCGGCGTACGAGCCGTGGTCGGAGTTCCTGACCGGGGTGCGCGGCCAGGACCCGGGCTGGGACCCGCTGGCCTTCCTGGTGGCGGAGTCGCACAAGCGGAACCTGGAGTTCCACGCCTGGTTCAACCCGTACCGCGTCTCGATGCCCGCCCCCGCCGGGGCCGGCGCGGACCTCGCGAAGCTCGCGCCGAACCACCCGGCCCGGCAGCACCCGGACTGGGTCTTCGCCTACCCGCCGGCCGGGGTCGCCGGCAGCCGGCTCTACTACAACCCCGGCATCCCCGAGGTCCGCGAGTTCGTCCAGACCGCGATGATGGACGCGGTCAGCCGGTACGACATCGATGGCGTGCACTTCGACGACTACTTCTACCCGTACCCGAGCGGCACGTACCAGGTGCCGGACGACGCCACCTTCGCGGCCTACAACCGGGGCTTCACCGACAAGGCCGACTGGCGGCGGGACAACATCAACCTGCTCATCCAGGAGATGAGCGGTCGGATCAAGGCGGCCAAGCCGTGGGTGAAGTTCGGGGTCAGCCCGTTCGGCATCTGGCGCAACAAGTCGGCCGACCCGGCCGGCTCGGACACCACCGGCTCGCAGTCGTACGACATCATCTCCGCCGACACCCGCAAGTGGGTCAAGCAGGAGTGGATCGACTACGTGGTGCCGCAGCTCTACTGGTACATCGGCCAGTACCCGGCCGCCGACTACGCCCGGCTGGTGCCCTGGTGGGCGGAGACCGTGCACGGCACCCGGGTGCAGCTCTACATCGGCCAGGCCGACTACAAGAGCGGTGAACCGGCGTACGGGCCGTACTGGCAGAACCCGCGGGAGCTGTCGAACCACCTCACGCTCAACCGGTCGTACCCGGAGGTGCTCGGCAACGTGCACTTCTCCGCGGTGCAGGTGAGGGCGAACCGCCTCGGGGCGACCGACATCTACGCCGCCGAGCACTACTCCCGCCCCGCGCTGGTGCCGGCCATGGCGCAGCTGCCGTCGCAGCCGCTGCTCGCCCCGGTGGTGACCGGCGCCGAGCGGCAGGCCGACGGGGTCCGGCTGACCTGGCGGCAGCCGGCGGACGGCGAGGGCCCGTTCGGCACCGCCACCTCGTACGCGGTCTACCGGTTCGACGGGACCGGCATCGCTGACCGCTGCGACTTCGCCGACGCGTCGCACCTGGTCGCCACCGTGCGGGGCGACGCGGGCGACGTGCAGTCCTGGGTGGACAGGACCGCCGAGGCCGGCCAGCACTACACGTACCACGTGACCGCGCTGGACCGGGTCTGGAACGAGGGGCCGGCCAGCCCGCCGCGCTTCGTGCACTGACGACCCGCGGCGGCCGGCCGGCCGCCGTCGGACCGGGACGCCCGGGGCTCGCGACGAGCCCCGGGCGTCCCGCCGTTCACCCCGTGACCGGCCTGCGGAGCCGCACTCACCGTGAGACGGAGCGGGACGTGGCATTGGTCTGTTTCGGCGCATGTCATCAACAGTTCGCGCGGAACATCGCTCGACGTTCCTCTATTGATCGACACTGATCGACATCCGGTGACCCGCCGGTAACCGCCGTACCGCACACCCCGCGGAGGTAACCGTGTCCAGACGCCTCGCCACCCTCCTCATCTCCGGCACGCTCGCGCTGCTCACCGCGCTGGGCGTGGCCTCCCCCGCATCCGCCGCGGTGAGCACCGAGCAGAAGCTCGCGGTGCTCTCCAGTTGGACCCAGACCAGCGCCACCAGCTACAACGCCTGGAACGCCGGCCGACTGAACAAGGCCGCCTGGTCGGAGTACGCCTTCGACTGGTCGACCGACTACTGCTCCTCCAGCCCGGACAACCCGCTCGGCTTCAACTTCAGCCTCTCCTGCTACCGGCACGACTTCGGTTACCGCAACTACAAGGCGATGGGCCAGTTCTCCGCCAACAAGTCCCGTCTGGACAGCGCCTTCTACGCCGACCTGAAGCGGGTCTGCGCTACGTACAACATCGTCGTCCGGCCGGCCTGCTACAGCCTGGCCTGGACCTACTACGAGGCGGTCAGCGTCTTCGGCTCCGTCGCCGCCGTCCAGCAGTCCGACATCGACCGCGCCGCCCGGATGAAGGCCGACGCCGAACGCCGCGCCGCCGCCCGCTCCTGATCCCGACCGCTCGTTGATCAAGAGGTTTGCGTCGGGATCCAGCCGGTCCTGGACGCAAACCTCTTGGTCACGCGCTGGCGCGCGGGAGGGCCGGGAGGGGTCGGTCAGGCGGGGTGGGGCCGGGAGGCGGGGTGGGGATCGGGGGCCTGGTCGGGCCGGCGGGGAGCCGGGGCGCCGGTCGCGCCGAACCGGAGCGAGTCCACCCCCAGGTCGGGGTGCTCCACGCCGAGCGCCAGCGCCGCCGCCTCCTCCAGGGCCAGCTCGCCGCCCTCGCCGTACGCGGCGTCGAAGGTCCCGTCGCCCAGCACCCGGCGCAGCTGCGCCTGCTGGTCCAGCCAGTACGGGCCGTAGATCCCCGGGGTGGCCCGCAGGTCCGCCCGGGTCGCCTGCGCCGCCCCGAAGAGCCGGGCCGCGGTCACCGGGTCGCCGCCCAGCGCGCAGCGCACCGCGATCGCGTTCACCGTGTCGCAGGCCCGGCCCAGGTAGCCGTGGCTCATCCGGGAGCGGAGCGCCACCAGCAGGTGTTCGTGCGCCGCGACCAGATCCCCCCGGGCCAGCGCCACCATGCCGAGCAGCATGTCCACCGACCTGCGGCCCCGCTCGGCCGGGCGGGCCGCCTCCACCGGGCGGGCCGCGCCGAGCAGCTCGGCCGCCTCCTCCAGCGCGCCCCGCCGCCAGAGCAGCTCGGCGAGGTTGTAGATGGCGAACAGCGCGTCGGAGACCACGTCCTGCTCGTGCGCCCACTCGATCACCTCGCGGCAGACCCGCTCGGCCTCCGCGAACTGTCCCATGTCGACCAGCGGCGCGGCCCGGTCGGCGAGGACCCGGGCGAGCAGGCCGAGGTCGCCCGCCTGCCGGGCGGCGGCCTCCGCCCGCTGCGAGTAGCGCAGCTCCTCGGCGAACTCACCGTCCGCGCCGGCGTGCAGCGAGTGCAGGTGGTACGCCGCCGCCAGCTCCGCCTCCGGGATCACCTCTCCGGTCTCGGCGATCCGGCCGTAGAGCCGGAACAGCCAGAGCCGCCCCTCCCGGGCCAGCCCCCGCTCCCGCCACCACTGGTCCAGCCCGCCGGCCAGCCACAATCCCGAACGGGCGCTGCCACCGGTGGCGCTCCAGCGCAGCGCGGCCCGCAGCTCCCCGGCGAGCGGGTCCAGCGCGTAGAGGGAGAGGGTGACCGGCCGCCCGTCCGGCCCGAGGTGCGCCCGCTCCAACGCGTGCCGCGACCAGGCGACGTGCCGGTCCCGGGCGGTCTGCTCCTCACCCGCCTCGGCCAGCCGCCGCGCCGCGTACGCCCGGATCGGGTCGAGCATCCGGTAGGTGCTGCCGGAGGCGTGCGGCTCGGCCAGCACCATCGACTTGTCCACCAGCACGGAGAGCGGGTCGAGCGGGTCGGCGTCGAGCAGCCACTGGACCGTCGGCAGGTCCACCGGGCCGGCGAAGACCGCCAGCCAGCGCAGCAGCCGGGCCGACCGCGCCCCGAGCGTCCGGTACGACCAGGTGACCGTCGCCTGCATGGTCAGGTGCCGCTCGCTGGCCGACCGCTGCACGGCCCGGCTCGCCGGGGTGGGCGGGCTGGCCCCGGCCGCGGCGGCCACCAGGTCCACGGTGTCCTGCTGGTTGCCGGACCAGCCCGCCTCGGCCGGGGGCGGCTCGGGCTCCTCCCGGCCGGCGTCCAGGGTGCCCAGCATGTCGTCGAGGCGTTCCGCGAGCTGACCGACCGAGAGCACCCGCAGTCGCGCGGCGGCCAGCTCGATGGCGAGCGGCAGCCCGTCCAGCCGCCGCACCACCCGGCGCAGGTCGGCCTGCTCGGCCGCGTCCGGCGGCCGGCCGCCCCGGGCCGCCGCCGTCCGGTCCAGCAGCAACGCCACCGCGTCGCTCTCCGCGCCGTCCGGCCGCGGGTCCACCGAGAGCGGTGGGATCCGCCAGACCACCTCACCCGGCAGGCCGAACGACTCCCGGCTGGTGGCGAGCACCCGGACACCCCGCCCGCCGGCCAGCAGCCGGGAGATCACCTCGGCCGAGGCCGCCGGCTGGGCGTCGCAGGTGTCCAGCACGACCAGCATCCGGCGGGCCGCCGCGTACTCGACCAGGGTGTCCACCATCGGACGGCCCGGCTCCGGGCGGAGCCCGAGCACGGCGGCGATCTCGAACGCGACCAGCCCCGGATCGGTCACCGCGGCGACGTCGACGAACCAGACCCCGTCCGGATAGGACTCGACGACCCCGCAGGCCAGCTCCACCGCCAGCCGCGTCTTGCCGGCGCCGCCCGCGCCGAGCACGGTCACCAGCCGGTACGTCTCGACCAGCCCGCTCAGCTCGGCCCGTTCCAGCTCCCGGCCGACGAACGAGGTGATCTGGGTCGGCAGGTTGTGCGCCACCGCGTCGGCGGTGCGCGGTCGCGGGAACCGCCGCTCCAGCCCCGGCGCGACCAGCTGGAACAGCCGCTCCCGGTCGTCGAAGCCGCGCAGCCGGTGCAGCCCGAGGTCCAGCAGGGACGCCCCGGCCGGCAGCGGGTCGGCGCGCCGGGCGGTCGCCGCCGAGCAGAGCACCTGCCCGCCGTGCGCGGCGCCCGCCACCCGGGCGGCCCGGTGCACCTCGGGGCTGGCGTACTCACCGTCCCGGGGCTCGGCGTAGCCGGTGTGCAGGCCCATCCGGACCCGGGGCGTGGCCTCCGGGGTCGGCCAGTCGTGGCTGGCCAACGCCCGCTGGGCGGTCAGGCAGGCGGTGAGCGCGGCGGCCGCGTCCGCGAAGGCGAGGAAGAACGAGTCACCCTCGGTCAGCAGCTCCGCCCCGTCGGTGCCGGCCAGCGTGTGGCGCAGCAGCCGACGGTGTTCCCGCAGCACCGGGCGGTAGCCCGGACCGAGCAGCTGGGCCAGTCGGGTCGAGCCCTCGATGTCGGTGAACACGAAGGTCACCCATCCGCTCGGGAGGTGGATCCGTGGCGACATGCGTGGAACCTCCGCCCCTGACGTCGGCTTCATGCTGCCCTATGGTCACGCCGTCACGCATCGTGAGAACGGTTGGGCACATTCCGACCCAAGGTGCCACCGGATCTCGTCACCGGCAAGGTACCGGGTCGGCCGCCGGGCCGAGGCCCGGTCCGACGTCAGCAGCCGCAGCCACCGCCGCAGCAGCCACCGCCGGAAGGGGCGGACGCCCCACCGACCGGGCCGGCGCCACCCCGACCGGTGACCGCGACGGTGGACAGCAGCCGCACCGTTTCGGGGTGCCCCTGCGGGCAGGACGCGGGCTGGCCGGCCTCGGCCATCGGCCGGTTGACCTCGAAGGTGTCACCGCAGGCGCGGCAGCGGAACTCGTACCGGGGCATGCCACCAGGGTACGACCGGGCCTGACGCCCGGGCGGACATGGGTGATACTCGACGGGTGGTGGACGGCGAGGACAGATCGACGGTTCGGCCCCTGCGACCGGCCGCACCGCCCGACGACCTCGGGCGCGCCCCGGAGTCCACACCGGTCCCCCGCCCCCGACGCTCCTGGCTGAGGTCCGCGAAGCCGGCCCCTGCCGGCGCGAAGCCCGAGCCCGTCGCCGCCACGCCGAAGCCCGCCGAGGGCGAGGTCATCACCCCGCCCGAACCCGTTGACGCCGGGCCGCCGCCCGCCGAGCCGGTCCGGCGGCGTCGACGGGTGCCGTTCGCGGTGCGGGTGCCAGCACCCCGGCAGCTCGCCGTCGGCGCGGCCCGGGCCACCCGGGCCTGGTCCCGCCGCCCCAGCGGGCGAGCCACCCTGCCCGGGGTGTTCCTGCTCGCCCTGGTGGGCGCCACCGCGGCGGCGGGCGCGCTGCTGGTGCCGCAGACGGCCCGGCCGTCCCGCCCGGTGGCCGTGGACGCCACCGCGAGCGTCTCCGTCACCGGCGTACCCGAGGGGGGTGCGCTGCCCGGGGCGACCGGCACCGCCGTACCCCCGGGTCTGCCCGGCGCGACCGGACTGCCCGGCACGCTCTCGCCGGCGGGGACGCCGCTGCCCGGCGGGGGGCCCACCGGGCCGGTCGTCGGTCCGGCGCCGACCGGCCGGCCGGCGGACGCGCTGGCCGCCTGGGCCCAGCAGATGAGCGCCCGGACCGAGATCCCGGCCGTGGCGATGCAGGCGTACGGCTACGCCGAGCTGGTGCTGGCCGAGACGCACCGCAGCTGCCAGCTCAGCTGGACCACCCTTGCCGCCATCGGGTACGTCGAGTCCGCGCACGGGTCGGCCAACGGCGCCACCCTCAAGTCGACCGGAAGGGCCGAGCCGGAGATCGTCGGCGACCCGCTGGACGGGCAGGGCGGCCGGTCCCGGATCCTCGACACCGACAAGGGTCAGCTCGACCGCGACACCGTCTACGACCGGGCGCTCGGCCCGATGCAGTTCATCCCCACCACCTGGCAGGAGATCGGCGCGGACGCGGACAACGACGGCCGCCGGGACCCGCACGACATCGACGACGCCGCCCTCGCCGCCGGCAACTACCTCTGCAAGGGCGGCCGGAACATGACCATTCCTGGTGACTGGTGGGGTGCCATCCTCTCCTATAACGATGTCCGGCGATACGCCCAGAATGTCTTCGATCGGGCAAACGAGTACGGACGGCTCAGCCATACGTGAAGTGATCGTCCGCGCACATTGGAGAACTGGACACTTCCCCCCGGCAGCCGTTGACGGCAAGCTAGACGGGTGATGGTGCGCGAGTGGGACCCCAGGAACGCGTCGTCCGCCGAGATCGCGTCGCTGCTGGACACGCTGAACGCGGTCCTGGCGGCCGACCTCCCGCAGGATCCGCCCTGGCGGGAGAGTTCCCTGCGGGAATACCTCTCCGAGGTGATGCCCGGTGAACGGCGGATCTCCTGGGTCGCCCAGGCCGAGCCGGCCGCCGACGGCACCCCCGGGCGGATCCTCGGCCAGGTCCAGGTGCTGCTGCTCGGCGGGATCGGCGTGCTGGAGGTGCTGGTGCACCCGTCGGTCCGGCGCACCGGGCTGGGCCGCACCCTGGTCAAGCTGGCCGCCCGCCGGATCCGGGACGAGGGCTTCCAGTCGATCGGCGTCGAGGTCGTCGGGGACACCCCCGCGGTGGCCTTCTACGAGGCGCTCGGCTTCAACCGGGAGTACGTGGAGACCCGCAGCGTGCTCGACCTGGGCGCGGTGGACTGGCCGGCGCTGGCGGAGATGGCCACCGGCATCGGGGCCGGCTACCACCTGGAGTTCTGCCCGGGAGGCCCGCCGGACGACGTGATCGAGGCGTACGCGCGGGCCAAGGCGGAGGTGCGCGACGTCGACGACGGCGAGCTGCGCCCCAGCTCGTACGACCCGGAGCGGCTCCGGGACAGCCTCGACACGCTGCACCGCCGCGGCATGAAGCCGTACATCGTGCTGGCCATCCACGAGCAGAGCGGGGAGGTGGCCGGGCTGACCGAGGTGGTGGTGCCGGCCCAGCACCCCACCCGCGCCGACCAGTACGACACGATCGTGGTGCAGGACCACCGGGGCTACGGCATCGACCGGGCGATCAAGGCCCGGATGCTGCTGGAGCTGCGCTCGGCCGAGCCGGAGCTGGTCGAGGTGCAGACCTGGAACGCCCAGGCCAACGAGGCGATGCTGAAGGTGAACGCCGAGCTGGGCTACCGGCCCGACCGGGACTGGTGCGAGTACGGTGTGGACGTCGCCGAGCTGGTGCATCGCCTCGACGCCCACTCCTGACGGATATTCACCAAACGGCCCACCGGGGGATGGACGGGGGACAGGAACGCCCCTTAACGTGCGTTAGTTCCCGTCCACCCATCGTGGAGGCCTCATGCGCCCGCGCCGCACCTTAGCCGCGCTCGCGACCACCGCCGCCGTCTCCGTCACGGCCATCGGCGTCGCACCCCCCGCGGCCAGCGCCGCGCCCACCGACCTGTTCATCTCCGAGTACGTCGAGGGCTCGTCCAACAACAAGGCGATCGAGCTCTACAACGGCACCGGCGCCCCGGTCGACCTGACCGCCGCCGGTTACCAGCTCCAGCTCTACTTCAACGGGGCCACCACCTCGACGAACGTCGCCCTGAGCGGCACGGTGGCCGCCGGTGACGCGTACGTCTTCGCCGCCTCCTCGGCCGCGCCGGCGATCCTCGCCCAGGCCGACCAGACGTACGGTGGCTCGCTGTTCAACGGCGACGACGCGATCGTGCTGCGCAAGGGCGGCGCGGTGGTCGACTCGATCGGCCAGGTCGGCGTCGACCCGGGCACCGAGTGGGGCACCGGGCTCACCAGCACCGCCGACAACACCCTGCGCCGGCTCCCCGCGGTGACCGCCGGCGACATCGACCCGTCGGACGCGTTCGACCCGGCCGCCCAGTGGGCCGGCTTCGCGACCGACGCCTTCGACGGCCTCGGCAGCCACTCCGTCGACAGTGGCGGCGGCCCGGTCGACCAGCCGGCCACGCTGACCTGCGGCGGCGCGCTCACCGTCGAGTCCGGCGCCACCGCGACCCGCGAGGTGAGCGCCACCGACGCCGACGACACGGTCACCGACCTGGCGGTCACCGCGGTCAGCCCGAGCCCGACGAGCGGCTCGGTCAGCCGTACCGCCCTCACCCCGGCCGCCGGGGCCGGCGGCACCGCCACCGCCACGGTCACCGCCACCGGCCTGCCGGCCGGCTCGTACACGGTCACCGTGACCTCGACCGACGCCGAGGGCACCACCGCCACCTGCACGCTCACCGTGCAGGCCACCACCGTGCTGTCGGTGGGCGAGGTGCAGGGCCGCACCGGCGACGCCGAGAACGGCCGCACCGAGCGGTCGCCGCTCGCCCCGGCCAGCGGCAACGGCACCAGCTCCACCCTGTACGACGTGCGCGGCGTGATCACCCAGAAGTCGCTCACCCGCACCACCGCCGGGGCCGACCAGAACGGCTTCTACCTGCAGAGCCGCACGGGCACCGAGGACGGCGACCCGCTCAGCTCGGACGGCATCTTCGTCTTCACCGGCTCGTTCACCACGCTGATCGGCGGCTACGCGCCGACCGTCGGCGACGAGGTGGTGCTGCGTGGCCGGGTCTCCGAGTACTTCAACCAGACCCAGCTCTCCAGCGCCTCCCTGGTGCGCAAGCTCGACTCCGGCCTGGACGTCGACACGACCGTGCGGGTCGACGACGCGACGCCGCCGGCCGACGCGGCCGGCGCCGACCTGTTCTGGGAGCGGCACGAGGGCGCCCGGATGCGGGTCCGCCAGGGCAGCGGGGTCTCCGCCCCGCGGCACATCTACGCCTCCAGTGCCGACTCCGAGATCTACGTGGTGGACCGCGAGGACCCGATCATGAAGCGGACCGACCCGTACGCCCGCCGGGTGTTCCGGGACGCGCACCCGCTGGACGACATCCCCGGCCAGCTCTTCGACAACGGCAACAACCAGCGTGTCCTGCTGGGCGCGGGCGGGGTGAAGGCCACCGCCGGGGACTCCACCGCGCTGCTGCCGGAGGCCCGCACCTACGACACGCTGACCGAGGACGCCTACGGCGCCATCTCGTACGCGTTCAGCAAGTACAGCGTCCAGCCCGAGCAGCTGACCCTCACCGGCGGCGCCGACCCGGCGGAGAACAACCCGCCGCAGCCGGCGAACCGGAACGCCGAGGTCGCGGTCGCCACCTACAACCTGGAGAACCTGTACGACTACCGGGACGACCCGTTCGACGGCTGCGACTTCGCCGGCAACACGGGCTGCACCGGGGTCACCCCGCCGTTCGACTACGTGCCGGCCAGCGAGGCCGCGTACGCCGAGAGGCTGGGCGTCGAGGCGCGGCAGATCGTCAACGCCCTGCACAGCCCCGACCTGGTGATGATCCAGGAGGCCGAGGACCAGGACATCTGCACGGTGACTGACGGCAAGCTGGCCTGCGGGACCACGAACGACGCCGACGGCGCGCCGGACACCGTTCAGGAGCTCGCGCTGGCCATCGCGGCCAACGGCGGTCCCGCCTACGCCGCCGCGTACGACCGGACCGGCGCGGACGCCCGGGGCATCACCTCGGCGTTCCTCTACCGCACCGACCGGCTGACGCTGGCCGAGGCGACCGCCACCGACCCGCTGCTGGGCACCGCCCCGACGGTGGACTACCGCTCGGCGGGGCTGCCGGCCAACGCCGACGTGCAGAACCCGAAGGCACTCAACGCGGTGCTGCCGGCCGACGTCGACAGCTCCACCGGGGTGGACGGCGTGAACGTCTACACCCGAGCCCCGCAGCTCGGGAAGTTCACTTTGGCGGCGGCGCCCGGCTCGACCGAGCACTACACGCTCTGGGCGCTGAGCAACCACTTCTCGTCCGGCCCGGACAGCCGGGTCGGGCAGCGGCGGGAGCAGGCCGCGTACGGCGCCGCGCTGGTCAAGGCCATCGAGGCGAGCGAACCGGACGCCCGGGTCATCTACGGCGGCGACCTGAACGTCTTCCCGCGCCCGGACGACCCGATCGCGACCGAGTCGAACCCGACCCCGTCGGACCAGCTCGGCCCGCTGTACCAGGCCGGCATGCACAACCTCTGGGACGACCTGGTCGCGGACGTGCCGGTCGCGGCGTACTCGTACACCTTCAGCGGGCAGGCGCAGACGCTGGACAACCTCTTCGTCAACGACAAGCTCCGCGGCGACCTGGTGCAGATCCGCTCGGCGCACATCAACGCCGACTACCCGACCGACACCGAGGGCCTCGGCGACCGGGGCGCCAGCGACCACGACCCGCAGGTGGCCCGGTTCCGCTCCCGCGCGTCGCTGACCGTGGCCGACGTGGCGGTGGCCGAGGGCGACAAGGGCGACACCGCCCTCGCGTTCACGGTGACGGTGTCCCGGCCGCTCTCCGAGCCGGCGCTGATCTGCGCCACCACGTACGGCACCACCGCCCAGGCCGGCTCGGACTACGACCCGTACGTCGGCTGCCGCACCCTGGCGGCCGGGCAGACGTCGATCGCCTTCCCGGTGACCGTCCGAGGTGACCGGAAGGTCGAGGCGGACGAGCAGCTGAAGCTCTTCGTGACGGGCGTGCCGGGCCTCCAGCTCGCCGACCCGGTCGCCGTCGGCACCATCACCAACGACGACTGACCGTTGCGCCCCGAGGCGGCCCGTCGTCCAGCTCACCAGCTGGACGACGGGCCGTTTCAGTACGTCCACCGCCGTCGCGGGTGTCGTCCCAGTCCTCCATCGGCTGGACCACCCGGCCCTCCTGGTCGACCACGACGAGGTAGAGGCCCGTCGCCCCCAGCAGCCGTTCGAGCACCTGGAGACTGGGCGTCATCCCGCCGGCCTCGACCCTGCCCACGGCTGACGGCGCCACCTTGGCGAACCGGGCCATCTGCCGCTGTCCGAGCCCGGCGAGGCGACGGGCCTGCCGGACCAGCCCGGCGATCGGGACACGACCGATGGGCAGCAGAGCAAAGGACGGGACACTACTGGTCGTGGACGCAGGCCACCGGTCAGTGTGAGGGCATCCTCGCTCGGCGTTGGCCGCCGGCCGCGTCGAGTGCCAGGAATGAGGGCGAACGGATGGAACACCCGGCCGGGGTCGGGCGTGTACCTGGCATGGGAAGCCACCCGGCAGCGCCGGCCAGTGTCGTGGAAGAGCTGACGCCTGACCGCGCGGGGCCGGCCGGTGCCGGGGCCGAGCTGCCGTTCGAGCAGTTCTACCGGGACCACGTGGACCGGATCCACCGGGCGCTCGCGCTGGCCGTCGGAAACCCGGCCGTGGCGCGGGAGGCCGCCGACGAGGCCATGGCCCGGGCGTACGCGCGCTGGGACCGGGTCCGGAAGCTCGACAACCCGGCCGGCTGGGTGTTCCGGGTCGGGCTCAACTGGGCCACCTCGTGGTGGCGGAAGGTCCGGCGGGAACGGCCACCGGCGGACGACTGGCAGGCAGCGGTGGCGGCGCCCGACCCGGCCGGCCTGGCCGCCCGGTCGGCCCTGGAGCTTCTGCCCGTCGGCCAGCGCACGGTGATCGTCTGCCGGGTCCTGCTGGACCTCTCCACGGCGGAGACCGCCGCCGTGCTGAACCTGACCGAGGGCACGGTCCGCAGCCGGCTCTCCCGTGGCCTGGCCGGCCTGCGCGCGGCGCTGAACGAGAAGGAGTGACCGTGGACGTCGTACCCGAGGACCTGGCCGACCTGGTCCACCGCGCCGCGCGCACCACCCCGCCGCACGCGGCGGACCTGGCGACCGTACGCGGACGGGCCCGTGCCCGGCGTCGTCGGCGGGCCGCGGCGACCGCGGGCGGCCTGGCGGTGCTGGTCGCCCTCACCGGCGGAGCCGTCCTGCTGTTCACCGGCAACGACCGGGCGGCCGCTCCGGTGTCCGCGCCGTCGATCCCGCCGACCAGCGCCGGCCCCGCCACGCCGACCCCACCTCCCGTGCCGGCGCAGCGGCTCATCATCGCCGGAGGCGGCGGCAGTGCCGAGCCGCTAAACGGCGGGCCCGAGATCGGGCTGGTCGGCGGCGTCGCGGACGAGATGATGGCCGACGGCTCGGTGGTCCGGCACCGGGTCCCCGCCGGGTGGGAGGAGACCGTGGCCCTGCCCGACGGGCGGCTGGTCGGCCTCAAGCTGACCGACCTCATGCCCGGTGTGCAGCGCAGGGACGGCCCGAACGTGGCGGGCCTGTCCATGAGACTCATGGTGCTGGGCGCGGACGGTCGGGTCGAACGCAGCCGGGAGGTCAGGGTCAAGGGTCAGCGCCTCGAGCTCGTCGGCGCCGACGAGCGGTACGCCTACCTCGTCCGCGACGACGTGGGACTGGTGGCCCACGAGCTGGTCACCGGCCGGGAGAAGACCCTGATCCGCGCCTCGAAGGTCCGCGCCGACCTGCTGTTCGGCGCCGAGGACGTGGCGGAGGGCCTGGTGGTGGCGGTGAGCGGCGAGCCCTCCCTGGAGCGGTGTCAGGTCGACGTGCTCCGGCTGGCGGGCGGGAGCCGGCGGGCCCGCCTCGTGGTCGGCGGCGACTGCGCGCAGTCGATCCGGCTCTCCCCGGACGGCAGCCTCGTCGCGGTCCCCTACGTCCGCTCGAACGGTCCGGATCGGCACCGCCGGGAATACCGGGTGGCGATCCTGGACACCGCCACCGGGCAGCGCCGGGCCGATCAGTTCGTCGGCAACGCTGCCATCGTCAACGGCCTCACGGCGGGCGGCACCTGGGGCACCGCCTGGGCCGACGCCACGACCCTCCGCCTGGTCTGGGCTCAGCTGCCCGAGCAGGTCCGCAAGGTCTACTCCGTGGCCGAGGTGGCCCGGGTGGTGACAGTCAGCGCTCAGTAGCGCTGGTGGAGCAGCTGGGCGGCCTCGACCGCCCAGTAGGTGAGGATGATCTGCGCGCCGGCTCGCCGGATCGAGGTGAGCGTCTCCAGCATCACCCGCTCCCGGTCGATCCAGCCGTTCGCGGCGGCCGCCTCGACCATCGCGTACTCGCCGGAGACCTGGTAGGCGGCGACCGGGACGTCCACCGCGGCCCGGACCGCCGCCACCACGTCGAGGTAGGGCAGCGCCGGCTTGACCATCACCATGTCGGCGCCCTCGGCGACGTCCAGCGCCACCTCGCGCAGCGACTCCCGCAGGTTCGCCGGGTCCTGCTGGTAGGTGCGCCGGTCGCCCTCCAGGGCCGACTCCACCGCGTCCCGGAAGGGGCCGTAGAAGGCGGAGGCGTACTTCACCGCGTACGCCAGCACGGCCACGTCCTGGTGACCGGCGGCGTCCAGGGCCCGGCGGACCACGCCGACCTGGCCGTCCATCATCCCGGACGGCCCGACCATGTGGACGCCCGCGGCGGCCTGGGCCACCGCCATCTCGGCGTACGCCCGCAGGGTGGCGTCGTTGTCGACGTCGCCGTCCGGGGTGAGCAGACCGCAGTGCCCGTGCGAGGTGAACTCGTCCAGGCAGAGGTCGCTCATCACGACCGTGGCGTCGCCGACCTCGGCGACCACGTCCCGGATCGCCACGTTGAGGATGCCGTTCGGGTCGGTGCCGCCGGAGCCGGTGGCGTCCCGCTCGGCCGGCACTCCGAAGAGCATGATCCCGCCGACCCCGGCCTGGACCGCCTCGACGGCGGCCTTGCGCAGCGAGTCCCGGGAGTGCTGGAGCACCCCCGGGAGCGACGCGATCTGCCGCGGCTCGGTCAGCCCCTCCTTGACGAACATCGGCACGACCAGCTCGGCCGGGTCGACGCGGGTCTCGGAGACCAGCCGCCGCACCGCCGCGTTACGGCGCAGCCGGCGGGGCCGGATGTCGGGGTACGACATGGGGAGCCTCCCTAGCGATCAGCGGAACCTCAGGGCGGTCGGCCCCTGCACCTTCGAGCCGCGACGCTGCTTCGCCGGCATGGCGGCGAGCTTCTCGCGCAGCTCGACGGCGTAGGCGGCGAGCGCCTCCACCAGGTCGGGCACCGAGGCGTGCTGAGGCTGCACGTCGACCCGCAGGCCGAATTCCGTCGCGGTCTCCGCCGTCTTGGGCCCGATGACGGCAACAACGGTACGCGCGTGCGGCTTCCCGGCGATACCGACCAGGTTCCGGACGGTGGAGGACGAGGTGAAGAGCACCGCGTCGAACCCGCCCGACTTGATCGCGTCGCGGATCTCGGCGGGCGGCGGGGCCGCCCGGACGGTCCGGTACGCGGTCACGTCGTCGACCTCCCAGCCGCGCTCGGTGAGCCCGGCGGCGAGGGTCTCGGTGGCGATGTCGGCGCGCGGCAGCAGCACCCGGCCCACCGGGTCGAGGATCTCGTCGTGCGGCGAGAACTCGGCCAGCAGCCCCTCGGAGGACTGCTCCCCCGACGGGACCAGCTCCGGCTGGATGCCGAACGCGCGGACCGCGTCGGCGGTCGCCTCGCCGATGCAGGCGATCTTGACGCCGCCGAAGTGGCGGGCGTCCAGGCCGTGCTCGGCGAACTTCTCCCAGACCGCGCGGACCGCGTTGACCGAGGTGAAGATCACCCAGGCGTACCGGCCGTCGACCAGGCCCTTGACCGCCCGCTCCATCTGAGCCGGGGTACGCGGCGGCTCGACCGCGATGGTCGGCACCTCGCACGGGATCGCCCCGTACGCGCGCAGCCGGGCGCTCATCGCGCCGGCCTGCTCCTTGGTCCGGGGGACGAGCACCTTCCAGCCGTACAGCGGGCGGTTCTCCCACCAGCTCAGCTTGTCCCGCTGGCCGACGCCCTCGCCGATGGTGAGCACCACCCGGCCGGTGAAGCCGAGCGCCGCCGCGACGAAGGAGTCCACGGTCGACGTGGTGGTGTACTGCGTCTCGCCGGTGCCGTCGCCGGTCACCCCGACGCCGGTCGTGCCGTCCACGCCGGCGGCCAGCAGGCCGTCCCGGATCGCGGCCAGGTCACCCGCGTCCACGGCCAGGGCGAGCGAGCCCCGGCCGACGGCGGCGGCCAGCGCGTCGAAGTCCAGCGTGGTGACGTCCTCGACGTCGGCGGCGGTCCGCACCCCCGGCAGCGGCACCCCGGCGTAGGTGGCCACGCCCTCGGCCTGGCCGACGCCCGGGACCACCTCGAAGTGCGCGGCGGTACGGGCGACCGCCTGCACCTCCTTGACCACCGAGTCGTGGCCGAACGGGTCCCCGGCGACCAGGTGCACCGCGTTCTGCCCGGAACGGGCCGCGGAGATCAGCACCTTCGCCACGTCCCCCGGTACGCCCTCGGCGGGGCTGAACTGGGCGTCGGACTTGGCCTGGGCGCGGACGGCGTCGAGCAGCGACTCGGGGACTCCCCGGTCGTACACCACCTGGTCGGCGTCGACCAGGGCGTCGTGCGCCCGGCGGGTCAGCAGGCCCGGGTCGCCGGGGCCGGCCCCGACGAACGCGATGCGGCCTACGGGCTTACGGGTGCGGGTCATTCAGTGCTCCCAAATTGCTGGGTCCCCGGGCCGGCGTGTCCGTCTTGGCCGAGGATCGAGTCGGCGCCGAGTTCGAGGAGTTCGGCGGCGAGTGCCTTGCCGATCTCCGCCGCGTCGGCGGGCGTTCCGGTGCGGGACAGCCGGAGGTCACGGGTACCGTCCGGGCTGATCACCGCCCCGCGCAGGTAGATCTCCTCACCGGCGTCACCCTCGGCGAGTTCGCCGTAGGCGGCGACGGGTGCGGTGCACCCGGCCTCCAGGGTGGCCAGCAGTGCCCGCTCCGCGGTGACCGCGGCGCGGGACGGTGCGTGGTCGAGCACCGCGAGCAGCTCGACCAGGTCGGGGTCGTCGACCCGGCACTCCACGGCCAGCGCGCCCTGGGCGGGCGCGGGCAGCATCAGCATCGGGTCGAGCGTCTCGGTGATCACGTCGGTCCGGCCGAGCCGGGCCAGCCCGGCCCGGGCCAGGACCACCGCGTCGAGGTCGGCGTCCGGGCCGAGCACCCGACCGAGGCGGGTGTCGACGTTGCCCCGGATCGGGGTGACCTCCAGCTGCATGCCGAGCGCGTGCAGCTGGGCGATGCGGCGCAGCGCGCCGGTGCCGACCACCGCGCCGGGCGGCAGCTCGGCGAGCGTCCGGCCGCCCTTGGCGACCAGCGCGTCGCGCGGGTCCTGCCGGGTCGGCACCGCCGCGATGTGCAGCCCGGGGGCCGCCGCCGTCGGCAGGTCCTTGTAGGAGTGGACGGCGAAGTCGATGGTGCGGGCGGCCAGCGCGTCCCGCAGGGCGGAGACGAAGACGCCGACGCCGAGCCGGTGCACCGGGGCCGAGGAGCGGTCACCGGCGGTCACCACCTCGACCAGCTCGACCTCGCGGCCGGTCGCCGTGGTGAGGGCCTCGGCGATCTGGCCGGACTGGGCCATCGCCAGGGCGCTGCCGCGGGTGCCGAGGCGCAGGGGGGCGGTCATCGCGCACCTCCGGTGGACGGGACGTGGGGTTCGGTCACCGGCACGTCCGCGACCTCGAACGACGGCCGTCCGACCGCGTCGGTCTCGACCACGTCGGGGACGGTGTCGACCGGGGAGGTCTGCGGCACCTCCAGGTCGAACAGCTCGCGCAGCAGAGCCGCGTACTGGTCGCCGCCCGGCTCGGCGGCGAGCTGGCGGACCCGCACGGTGGGCTGGTGCAGCAGCCGCTGCACCACCCGGTGCACCGTCCGGGCCACCTCGGCGCGCTGGTCGTCGGTGAAGTCGGGGCGGCGCTGGACGAGCCGGCGCAGCTCGGCGGTGACCACGTCGTCGGCGCGGCCGCGCAGCGCGGCCACGGTGGGCGCCACGTCGGCACCGCGCAGCCAGGACAGGAACGCCTCGACCTCGCCGGTGACGATCCGGGTCACCTCGGCGGCGTCGGCGGCGGCCGGCCCGTCGGCGAGGATCGCGGCCATCCGGTCGATGTCGATCACCTCGACGCCGGCCAGCTCGGCGACGCCCTCCTCGACGTCGCGCGGCACGGCCAGGTCGAGCAGGACCAGCGGGCCCCGGTCGGCGTCCCGCCGGGCCAGCGCCCGGGTCACCACGTCGCGGGTGAGGACCGGTTCGGTGGCCGCGGTGGCGGCCACCACGATGTCCACTGTGCAGAGCGCGTCGACCAGCTCGGCCATCGGCACGGCGCTGGCGCCGTACGACTCGGCCAGCCGGACGGCCCGCTCGGCGCCGCGGTTGGTCACGGTGAGCGGCCCGGCGCCCAGCCGGGAGAGCGTCGCCACGCCCAGCGAGCCCATCGCGCCGGCCCCGACCACCATGGCGGGCCGGCCGGTGAGGTCGCCGTCGAGGAGGCCGGCGGCCAGGTCCAGGGCGGCGGTGACCACGCTCTGACCGGCCCGGTCGATGTTGGTCTCGGCGTGCGCGCGCTTGCCCACCCGCAGCGCCTGCTGCATCAGCTCGTGCAGCAGCCGGCCGGCGGAGTCGGCGCCGCTGGCCCAGTGGTACGCGTCCCGGAGCTGGCCGAGGATCTGCGCCTCGCCGACCACCATCGAGTCCAGCCCGGCGGCGACCCGGAAGACGTGGTCGACGGCGGCGGCGTCGTAGTGCACGTAGAGGTGGTTGGCGAGCGCCGCCGGCGGGGCGCCGGCCTGCTCGGCCAGGACGGCGCAGATGTCGCCGAGCCCGCCGTGGAAGCCGGTGACGGCCGCGTAGACCTCCACCCGGTTGCAGGTGGAGACGAGCACGGCCTCGGCGACGTACGGCTGGGCGACCAGGCGGTCCAGGGTGCGGGTGAGATCGGCGGGGGCGACCGCCAGCTGCTCCAGCGTGGCGACCGGAGCGGTGCGGTAGGACGCGCCGACGACGAGCAGTTTCACGTGCCGATCGCCTCCTGGGTGTCGGTGGCCGCGAGCCCGCCGGGCAGGGCGGTGAGGGCGGACCCGGCGGTGCCGGGGAGCGCGGTCAGCGACGCCTTGCGGTGCTCGTGGAAGGACAGGATCTGCAGCTCGATCGCGAGGTCGACCTTGCGCACGTCGACCCCCTCCGGAACCGAGAGTACGCACGGCGCGAAGTTGAGGATGCTCGTCACGCCGACGGCGACGAGCTGGTCGGCGACGGCCTGGGCGGCCGGCGCCGGGGTGGCGATCACGCCGATCGAGATCGACTCCTCGACGGCGACCCGGGGCAGCTCGTCGACGTGCCGGACGACCAGCCCGTTTATCTGCTCGCCGACCCGGGACGGGTCCGCGTCGAAGAGCGCGGCGATCCGGAAGCCGCGGCTCGCGAAGCCGTCGTACCCGGCCAGGGCGTGACCGAGATTACCCACGCCGACCAGGGCGACCGAGCGGCACTGGGTGAGCCCGAGCACGGACTCGATCTGCTCGATCAGCAGGGTCACGTCGTAGCCGACGCCCCGGGTCCCGTACGAGCCGAGGTGGGAGAGGTCCTTGCGGAGCTTCGCCGAGTTGACGCCGGCGGCGTTCGCCAGGCCCTCGCTGGAGACCGTCTCGTGGCCGGCGTCGGCGAGGTTGTGCAGCGCGCGGAGGTATTCCGGGAGGCGCGCGACGGTCGCCTCGGGCAGGTCCGGGAGCGCCGGTACGGCACCGGCTCGGCCGGGCGCGCCAGGGTGACGGTGCTGACTCATGAGACTCCGTGCGGTGCGATCCTCGACCAGCGTCGGCGGCCGGTCGTTTCGGGACTCCCGCTGGCGACCGATGTTGCCGGCTGTGCTAGCAGGGCGCGTCGGAACTAGAGAGTAGGCGCTTGTGAAGACGTGCACAAATCGCGATCTTGCTGGCCCGCGACGCGCCTCCACCTGCCCCTCCATTCCACAAGATCGATCTGACGCGCTCCATCGGCGCCGCCCGGCGATTATTGCTCAATCCCGACTTCTCTGACCAATCGCGCGCGCTCGGTCGCGCTGTGTCACCGCGAATCTGGGTCGAGTGTCACCCCGCCGCCGGTCCGGCCGACCCGCTCCCGGTAGGGAGAACCCCACCTCGGAGAGGCCGGCGCACGGGATGGGGCCGGCCGGCCCACCGCCCCTAGCCTCATGGCATGACCGCCATTCCCCTGGCCACCACGCCGGCCCCGGCACCCGCCCGCGGCGTCCCCCGTCAGCTCCTGCGCGACTCCGGCTACGTGCTGCTCGGCCTCCCCCTGGCCATCGCCGGCTTCGTGATCGTGGTGGCGGGGATCTCACTCAGCGCCGGCCTGCTGGTGACCACCGTCGGCCTGCCGGTCCTCGCCGGCACCCTCTACGTGGCCCGCGGCCTGGCCGACATCGAGCGGCTGCGGCTCCCCGCCGTGCTGCGCCAACCCCGGGTACGCCCCGAGTACCTGGTCCCCGAGCCGGGCGCGAAGCTCTGGCGGCGGGTCTTCGTCCCGATGCGCGACGCGCAGTCCTGGCTCGACCTGGCGCACGGCCTGCTCAAGCTGCTGGTGGCGCTGCCGACCTTCGTGCTGCTCCTCGTCTGGTGGGCGGTCGCCGTCGCCGGCACGCTCTACGGCGGGTACGACTGGGCCATCCCGCGCGGCCCGGACGACCAGGACCTCAGCCAGCTCCTCGGGATGGGCGACGGGGCCGGCGCGCGGATCGCCCTGAACACCGCGCTCGGCGTGTTCTGCCTCCTCACCCTGCCGCTGCTGGCCCGGGCCTGCGCCCTGCTCCAGGCCGGCCTCGCCCGCTCCCTGCTGACCGGGGTGGCCGAGATGCGCAACCGGATCACCACGCTGGAGGAGCAGAAGCGGGCCGCCGCCTCGGCCGAGGCGTCCGCCCTGCGCCGGCTGGAACGGGACATCCACGACGGCCCGCAGCAGCGCCTGGTCCGGCTCGCCATGGACCTGAGCCGGGCCCGCCAGCAGCTCGCCGCCGATCCGGAGGCCGCCCGCCGGACGCTGGACGAGGCGGTCACCCAGACCCGGGAGACCCTCGGCGAGCTGCGCGCGCTGTCCCGGGGCATCGCCCCGCCGATCCTGGTGGACCGCGGCCTGCCCAGCGCCCTGGCCGCCCTCGCCGCCCGCGCCCTGGTCCCGGTCGAGCTGGTGATCGACCCCGAGCTGGGCACGCCCACCGGACGGCTCGACCCGGCGGTGGAGAACACCGCGTACTTCGTGGTGGCGGAGGCGCTGACCAACGTCGCCAAGCACAGCCAGGCCACCTCGTGCCAGGTCGAGGTCGCCCGCCGGGTCGGCCGGCTGGAGATCGCCGTACGGGACGACGGGACGGGTGGGGCCCACCTGGCCAAGGGGCACGGGCTGGCCGGCATCGCCGACCGGGTCCGGGCCACCGGCGGCACGCTCGACGTGGTCAGCCCGGCCGGCGGGCCGACCGAGGTCCGGGCCGAGCTGCCCCGGTGAACCGGCCGACCCCGCCGGCCCGGCCGGGAGCCGCGCCGGCATCCCGGTGGCCGCGGCGTGGTAGACACCGGAACCATGCGGGTGGTGATCGCGGACGACGCCGTACTGCTCCGGGAGGGGCTGGTCCGGCTGCTGACCGAGTCGGGACACGAGGTGGTGGCCGCCGTCGGTGACGGCGCCGCGCTGGTCGAGGCGGTGGTGACGCACCGGCCGGACGTCTCGGTGGTGGACGTCCGGATGCCGCCCTCGCACACCGACGAGGGGCTGCGGGCGGCGGTGGAGGCGCGCCGGCTGGTGCCGCGTACGCCGGTGCTGGTGCTCTCCCAGTACGTCGAGGTGTCGTACGCCGACGACCTGCTGGCGACGACCGGCGGGGCCGGCGGCGGCGGGATCGGCTACCTGCTCAAGGACCGGGTGGCCGCGATCGACGAGTTCCTGGACGCGCTGGCCCGGGTGGCCGCCGGTGGCACGGTGCTCGACCCGGAGGTGGTCGGCCAGCTGCTGGTCCGGCGCCGCCGCGACGACCCGCTACGGGAGCTGACCCCGCGCGAACGCGAGGTGCTGGCGCTGATGGCCGAGGGCCGCTCCAACACCGCCATCGCCCGCGCCCTGGTGGTCAGCGACGGCGCGGTCGAGAAGCACGTCCGCAACATCTTCACCAAGCTCAACCTCCCCCCGGACGCCACCCACCACCACCGCCGCGTCCTGGCCGTCCTCACCCACCTCCGCGCCTGACAGCCCATCGACGAGGTCCGGGGTGGGTCAGGGGAGGGTGCGCGCGAGGGTCACGGCTTCGGTGAGGGTGTCGGCGGTGGGGTGGCCGGAGGCGCGGAGGCGGGCGGGGTCGGAGATGCCGCCGGTGTAGAGGACGCAGCGGGCGCCGACGGAGGTCGCCGCGTCGGCGTCGTCGAGCGAGTCGCCGATCAGCGCCACCTCACCGCCGGCCAGGCCCAGCTCCGCCAGGTGCTTCTCCAGCCACTCCGCCTTGGAGCCACCGCCGACCGCCGACCGCAGCCCGTCCACCCGGGCGAAGTGCGGGGTCAGGCCGTAGGTGTGCACGGTCGGCACCAGCTCGTCGTGGAACCACATGGAGAGCAGCGACTGGCTGCCCGGCCAGGCCGCGATCGCGGCGGTCGCGTCGGCGGCCAGCGCGCAGCTGGTCAGCCCCGCCCGGTACGCGTCGTGGAAGATCCGGTCGAGCCGGCCGTACGCCTCGTCGTCCATCGCCCGGCCCAGCATCTCGGCGTAGTAGTCGGCGACCGGCCGACGGAACCGCACCCGGTGCTCGTCGGCGGTGACCGCCGGCCCGCCCGCGCTGGCGAAGGCGACGTTCGTGGCCTGGACCACCAGGTCGAGGTCGTCGAGGAGGGTGCCGTTCCAGTCCCACACCAGGTGGTGCCGAGCAGGGGTCATCGCAGCACCATAATCGAGCCCCCCGACAGGATCAGAGCTGCGGGGTGGTCAGATCCCGCAGCAGCCGCTCCTCCTCGACCCGCCAGTAGCCGTGCTCCTTGCCGTCGAGCAGCACCACCGGCAGCCGGTCGCCGTACTCGCGTTCCAGCTCCACGTCACCGGTCACGTCCTTCTCGATCCAGCGGTCGCCGGTGACCGCCACCACCCGGTCGAGCGCCGCCTTCGCGTCCTCGCAGAGGTGGCAGTCGGGCCGGGTGATCAGGGCGAGCCGGGCGTCACTGGACATCGGGTACCTCCGTGCGGATCTCGGTCGGCGGCGTCGGGGACGGCACCGGGGGCGCCGACGGGCGGAGCTGGGTCTTGCGTACCTTGCCGATCGCCGAGTACGGCAGCGTGTCGACGAACTCGACGGCGGTGGGGCACTTGAAGCGGGCCAGGTTACCGGCGCAGTGGGCGAGCAGGTCCGCCTCCGTCACCGCGGAGCCGGGCGTCCGCACCACGTACGCCCGGACAGTCTCCCCGGTCCGCGGGTGCGGCACCCCCAGGACCGCCGACTCGGCCACCTGGGGATGCGCGTCCAGCACCAGCTCCACCTCGTGCGGGTAGACGTTGAAGCCGTTCACCAGGATCAGCTCGCCGAGCCGGTCGACCAGGAAGAGGTCGCCGTCCTCGTCGGCGTACGCGACGTCGCCGGTGGCCCACCAGCCGTCGCCGTCCGGGCCGCCCCGGCCGTCCGGCCAGTAGCCGCCGAAGAGGTTCGCGCCCCGGACCACGATCTCGCCCGGGTCGGTGCCCGGCCCGTCGTCGGAGAGGTCCGGCTCGTCCGGGTCGTCCTCGGGCGCGGCGACGCCGTCCCGCCACAGGTCGACCCCGTCGGGCCCGACCAGGCGCACCTCGACGCCGGGCAGCGGACGGCCGACCGAGCCGGGCTTCGGCTCCCCGCCGACCAGGGTGGAGGTGAGCACCGGGGCGGTCTCGGTCAGGCCGTACCCGACGTGCAGCGGGCGACCGGCGACCTCGGCGAACCGCGCCGCGGTCGCCAGCGGCAGCGGCGCCGCGCCGCAGACCGCCACCCGGACCGCCGCCATCGCCTCAGCCACCGCGTCACGCTCCGCTTCGGCCCAGGCCAGGAACATCGACGGTACGCCGACCAGCACGCTGACCCGGTGCCGGGCCAGCTCGGCGAGCGTCGCGACCGGGCCGGGGTCCTCGACGAGCACCCCGGTCGCGCCGTGGTGGACGACCGCCCCCAGCCCCGAGTTCAACCCGTACGCGTGGAAGAGCGGCAGCGCGAGCAGCACGGTGTCGTCGGGCCCGACCACCGGTGGGCTGATCCGCCCGACCTGCTCGTGGTTGGCGGCCAGCGCCCGGTGCGACAGCATCGCGCCCTTGGGCCGGCCCTCGGTGCCCGAGGTGTAGAGCAGCACCGCCAGCTCCTCGCCGCCCCGGGCCGGGAACGCCTCCCGGCCGTCACCGTCGATCACCGGCGGGGCGGTGTGCACGGCGGTCAGCGCGGGCAGCTCGGCGGCGATCCCGGCGACCCGGTCGCGGACCTCCCCGGCGCAGATCAGCACGGCGGCGCCGGAGTCGGCGAGCACGTGCCGCAGCTCCCGGGCGGTGAGGCCGGGGTTGACCGGCACCGCGACCAGCCCGGCGCGCAGCACCGCCAGGTAGCTGACCACGAAGTCCGGGGTGTTGCCGAACGACACGGCCACCCGGGGCGGGTGCCGGTCGTCGGGCGGGCCGGCCGGCACCGAGGCGGCGAGCGCCCGGGCCGTGGCGGTCACCGCGGCGTCCAGTTCGGACCAGGTGAGGGTGTGGTCCCGCCAGTGCAAGGCGGGGCGGTCCGCGTGGGCGAGCGCCGCCCGGCAGAGCCGGTCGGCGAGGTTCGGCGCGGAGCTGTCGGCTGCGTCCTGCACGGTGGCTGAGTCTGGCACAGCGGCGGCCGGCCGACCATGCCCGCGCGCCCGTACGCCCGGGGCGGCCCGTCCGGTCCCCCGGACGGGACCGGGGAACGCCCCGCCCGACCCGTCCCGACCGGCCCGCGCGACACCGTCCAGACAGCGCCGCCGCGACACGCCGAGGTGGGGGTCCAAAACCACTCCGACCAGGACTTTCCACTCCGGACCAGCTTCCGCCAGCAAAGTCAACCGCACACGACGGACAACCGGTCCGCCATTTGTGCGACAGGGAGGGAAATACTTCCGCCCTGTGTAACGGACTTGCCACGCGCGGGTGACGTTGGCCCTATCATCACTCGGGTCGGCTCACCCCATTTGCCGTGAGTCGACACCCCTCAGCCCGAGGAGGCCCCCGTGCCTGTGAGCGCATTGGACCAGCACCTCAAGGGGATCTGCCGCCCGTCGGCACGTCCCGGAACGGCCCTGCCCGACCGGGGCGTACCCGGTCCCGCCGCGACGCCGCGGCGACCGGTGCGGCCGTGCCCCGCCTGGATCGGGGAGGCCCGGTGACCACCTTCGGTTATGCGGAGCGGCCGGCCGGTCTGACCGGTCCGACACCGAGGACGCCGGTCAACGAGCGGCTGGACCAGACGCCGCGCGGCGCGGCGGAGGGCTCATCGGGCCTCGCCGTCCGCGGCGAGGGCGCCCGCCGGGTGCGCAACCGCCCGCACCACAACGAGGCGCCGCCCCGCCCGGCGCTACCCGGCGGCAACGCGAGCCGGGTCGGCGCGCCGTCCCGCCCGACCATGCCGGCGCAGGGCCGCCGGGCCGCGGAGACGCCGCCGGCCGCCGACCCGTCAACCAGCGAGACGGCCATCCTGCCGGCGGTGCCGGCCGGCGACACGGCCGTGCTGCCGGCGGTGCCCGCCGCGCCGGCCACCGCCACCGGCTTCCCGAGCCGCCCCGACCCGTCGGACCCGGCCACCGAGGTCTGGACCCTGGTCGAACGCGCCCAGGCCGGCGAGGCCGAGGCGTTCGGCCTGATCTACGACCGGTACGTCGACACCGTCTTCCGGTTCGTCTACTTCCGGGTCGGCAACCGGCAGCTGGCCGAGGACCTCACCTCCGACACCTTCCTCCGGGCGCTCAAGCGGATCGGCAGCTTCACCTGGCAGGGCCGGGATCTCGGCGCCTGGCTGGTCACCATCGCCCGCAACCTGGTCGCCGACCACTTCAAGTCCGGCCGCTACCGCCTCGAGGTCACCACCGGCGACGTGCTCGACGCCGACCGGGAGGACCGCGGGCCGGAGGGCAGCCCGGAGGCCGCGGTCGTCGAGCACATCACCAACGTCGCCCTGCTCACCGCGGTCAAGCAGCTCAACCCGGAGCAGCAGGAGTGCATCGTGCTCCGTTTCCTCCAGGGCTTCTCGGTGGCCGAGACCGCCCGCGCGATGGGCAAGAACGAGGGCGCGATCAAGGCGCTGCAGTACCGGGCGGTGCGGGCTCTGGCCCGGCTGCTGCCCGACGGTTTCCAGCCCTGAGAGACGTCGTTCGCGCCGGCCCGCCCCCGTTTCCGTGGGCGGGCGCGCGGCGCCTCCCCACCCGTGACGACGATCACTCTTGGTGATTTCGCCTCCGCCGGCCCCGTAACCGCCACCCGCCACGAACCGTTTCTCCGGGTGCGACCAGTGGTTGTCCCGGCGTCCCCGGGCCACCCGGTCCGGCGGGCACGGTCGACCGAACGGGTCGGCCGTCGGCGTCACGCTGCCACCGGTCGCTGGTGACGAATACGGCCGGACCGGCCGTGACCAGCGAGAGGAGGTGCCTGCGGTGGACAGTGACCTCTTCTCCCGTCGGCGCGCCGAGCGCTTCGCACAGCTCCTCGACGAGGCCAACGGCGGCCGACGTCACCACGTGCGCTCCCGGGTCGACGACGAACTCGCCGCGCTCGTCGCGGTCAGCCGGCGGCTCACCGCCGATCGACCGGACGTCGAGGTCGACGCGGAGTTCCGCACCGGGCTCCGGGCGATGCTGGTGGCCACCGCCGAGCGGGAGGGCATCGGCGCCCCGGCGGCGAAGACCGAGACCGCGACGGCGGGCACCGGGACCAGGGGCTCGCTCCTGCCGGCGGTCACCGCCCGGCGGGCCCGCGCCCGGGGCGCGATCCTGGTCGGCATCGCCGCCGGGGCCGTCGCCCTCTCCGGCATCTCCGCGGCCAGCGAGAACGCGCTGCCCGGCGACGCGCTCTACGGCATGAAGCGCTCCACCGAGCGCGCCCAGCTCGCCCTGGCCAGCTCGGACATCAGCCGCGGTCAGCTCTTCCTCGACTTCGCCCGGACCCGGCTCGACGAGGCCGCCACGGTACGCGACGACCGGATCGGGTTCAGCGCCGTCCTCGACGACATGGACGCCGACACCCGCCAGGGCGTACGGCTGCTCACCACCGTCGCGGCGCAGCGCACCGACCCGGCCGGCCTGGACGCGGTCAACGTCTTCGTCACCGGCCAGCGGCGCGCGGTCAGCGGGCTGCTCGACCGGGCCGACCACGTCGAACGGGACCGCACCCGGCGCTCGCTCGCCCTGCTCGACGCCGTACGCAAGCGCTCCGACGAGCTCCGCGCGGCGATCGCGTGCGGGCTGCCGACGCCCACCGCCAGCGACGCGCTGGGCCCCGCCCCGGCCGACTGCCCCGGCGGGCGCTGACCCGGCCGGCGCGGCAGCCGTCCACGCCACATTTCCCCCCACGTACGACCGGTCGCCAGCGGTGTCCGGTTACCCTCGCCGTGGAACACGTGTCGCGGTCGTCGAGCGGAGGGAGGTCGCGTGGCCCGCACCCGGAAGGTCACGGTCAGCACCGACGTCCACGGCCACACCGCCGGTTGGTCGGAGACCGATCAGGCGCCGGTCACCCCCACGCCCGACCCCACCGCGGCGGCCTTCTTCGACGTCGACAACACGATGATGCAGGGCGCCTCGATCTACTGGTTCGCCCGCGGGCTGGCCGCCCGCAAGTACTTCACCACCGGTGACCTGGCCCGGTTCGCCTGGCAGCAGGCGAAGTTCCGGCTGCTCGCCACCGAGCACGCCGGCGACATGTCGCAGGCCAAGGAGGCAGCGCTCGCCTTCATCCACGGTTGGCGGGTGGCGGACATCGAGCGGCTCGCCGAGGAGATCTTCGACGAGCTGATGGCCCCGCGGATCTGGGCGGGCACCCGCAAGCTGGCCCAACGCCACCTGGACAGCGGCCAGCGGGTCTGGCTGGTCAGCGCCGCCCCGGTGGAGATCGGCCGGGTGATCGCCGCCCGACTCGGCCTGACCGGCGCGATCGGGACGGTGGCCGAGATGGTCGACGGGGCGTACACCGGGCGGCTGGTCGGCGACCTGATGCACGGGCCGGCCAAGGCCGAGGCGGTGACCCAGCTCGCCGCGGTCGAGGGGCTGGACCTGACCCGCTGCGCCGCGTACAGCGACTCCGCCAACGACCTGCCGATGCTCTCGACGGTGGGGCACCCGGTGGCGATCAACCCGGACGCCGCCCTGCTCCGGCAGGCCCGCGAGCGGGGCTGGGACGTCCGGGACTTCCGCACCGGCCGGCGCGCGGTCAAGATCGCCGTACCGTCCACCGCCGCCGCCGGGCTGGTCGCCGGGGCGGTCTCCGCCGGCCTCGCGCTGCACCGCCGCCGCCGGACCCCCTGACGACGCCCGTCCCCTAGGGACCGAACGGGTCGGGGCGTCGTTCGAGGAGCCGGTGCAGGGTCTGCTGGATGGTCTCCCGGACCTGGTCGGCCAGGTTGAAGACGACCAGCGGGTCGTCGGCCGAGTCGCTCAGGTGCGCGGTGGGGATCGGCGGGCAGAACTCGATCAGCCACTTGCTCGGCAGCGGCACCATGCCCAGCGGCCCCAGCCACGGGAACGTCGGCGTCACCGGGAAGTAGGGCAGTTTGAGCAGCCGGGCCAGGGGCTTGATGTCGGCGAGCATCGGGTAGATCTCCTCGCCGCCGACGATGGCCACCGGCACGATCGGCGTGCCGGTACGCAGCGCCGCCGAGACGAACCCGCCCCGGCCGAACCGCTGGAGCTTGTAGCGGTCGGAGTAGAGCTTGCCGACGCCCTTGAAGCCCTCCGGGAAGACGCCGACCAGCTCACCGTTCCCGAGCAGCCGCTCGGCGTCCGGGTTGCAAGCGACCGTGCCGCCGGTCTTGCGCGCGATCTCGGAGACCACCGGCATCCGGAAGACCAGGTCGGCGCCGAGCAGCCGCAGGTAGCGGCGCGCCGGGTGCTGGTCGTGCAGGGCGGCGGAGAGGATCAGCGCGTCCAGCGCCACCGTGCCGGAGTGGTTGCCGACCACCAGGGCGGGCCCGTCGGCCGGCACGTTCTCCAGGCCGCCGACCTCGGTGCGGAACCAGTCCCGATAGAGCAGCCGGACCAGCGGGTGGAACACGGCGTCGGTGAGGTCCGGGTCGAAGCCGAACTCGTCGACCTCGTAGTCGCCGGAGAGCCGCCGCCGCAGGAAGGCCAGCCCGCTCGCGACCCGACGGTCCCATTGGTCCCGCCGGTCCGGCACCGCCGGCCCGGCCGGCGCCACCGCCCCGTCGTTCGGCGTCGCCTCGGCCGGCTCCTCGACCGCCGTCGGCTCCTCGACCGCCGTCGGCTCCGGGCCGCCGGACCGCCGGTCCGCCACGACGGACGCCTCTTCCGTCGCCGCGGAGAGCTCGTCCGCCACGACTGACGGCTCGTCCGTCGCCGCGGTGTCCGGCTCGTCCGTCGCCGCGGCGTCCGGCTCGTCCGTCGCGGCCGTGTCCGGCTCGTCGTGCGCCGCCGGGTCGGCGGCGGCGGCCGTCGTCCCGCGGTGTCCGTTGCGCCGCGCCGGCTCCGCGTCCGGCCCGGTCACCGTCAGCGGTACGTCGTACGGGCCGTCGCGCCGCTCGTCCCGGCCGCTCACGACCGCTCCCGCACGGCCGAGCGGACCTGCCGGATGCCCTCCAGCACCAGCTGCTCGGCGGCGGCGAGCTGATCCCGGCTCACCACCACGCCACCGTGGTGGGCGCGGATGAAGTCGTCGAACGCGGCGGCGGTCGAGCGCGGCGTGAAGCCGTACTCCCGCTCGAGCCTGGTGGTGTCCACCACCCGACCGTGCACGAAGAGGTCGACCTGGTCCAGACCGTAGCGGCCGAAGCCGAGGTTGCGGACGATCGCCGCCGCGCCGGAGAGACCGGGCTCCAGCACCGGCATGGCCACCCGGCCGGCCCGGCGGATCGCCTGGGTGAGGGAGAGCACGCCCGGGCCGGCGACGTTGTACGTCCCCGGGTGCTCCTCGACGATCGACCGGTGCAGCACCTCGAGCGCGTCATCGAAGTGGACGAACTGCAGCCGCGGGTCGCGGCCGAAGACGGTGGGCACCACCGGCTGGGAGAAGTAGCGGGTCAGCGTGGTGTCCGCGGTGGAGCCGATGAACGGCGCGAAGCGCAGCACGGTGGCGGTGACGTCGGGACGGCGGCGGCGGAACCCGCGGACGTACCCCTCGATGTCGAGGATGTCGCGGCCGAAACCGCCGCGCGGCACCTCGCGCGGCTCGGTCTCCTCGGTGAAGACCGCCGGGTCGCGGAACGACGCGCCGTACGCGGCGGTCGACGAGCGGACCACGAGCTTGCGCAGCCGGGGCGCCCGCTGGCAGGCGGCGAGCAGCTGCATGGTGCCGATGACGTTCTGTTCCTTCATCGCCGCCCGGCCGCCGTGCTGCGGGTCGAGGGCGCTGACCAGCGCCAGGTGGACGACGGCGTCGACCTCCAGGTCGGCGAGGAGGCCACCGAGGGAGTCCAGGTCGAGGCGAATGCGCTCGACCCGGTCGAGCAGGTCGGTGAACTCGGGGCCGGGGGTGGCCGGGTCGACGCCGATGACCCGTTCGATCCGGGGATCGGCGGCGAGCCGGGCGGCGACGTGGGCGCCGAGGTAGCGGCCGACCCCGGTCACGACGACGACCCCCGGAGCACCTGGGGTGCCACCGGGGGTCATGTCGTGCGCCTTGGCTGGCAGGCGGGATCGAGCCGGGACGTCCGCGGCCTGATCACCTGAGCCTCCGAGAGTCGACAGTTGGCAAGTGGTGCCGGATGCCGGGCCGAGGCCCGGCCCCGGTCACTTGCCGAGACGGCGACGCTGGACGCGGGTCTTGCGCAGCAGCTTGCGGTGCTTCTTCTTAGCCATGCGCTTGCGGCGCTTCTTGACCACCGAGCCCATACGACAGCCTTTCGATGCAACGTGCGGGGCGGACCGGGAGACACCACCACGGGTGGCGTCGGTGACCGCTTGCGGACAACGGACCGGACCAGCGTGACGGGCAGGGCGCACCAGGGTGCGGTCACGGTCGGGTCCAGGGTAGCCGGAGTGCGTCAGCAGGACCAACGCGCCCCCGTCAATGCCCGTTACGTCGCACTCGGCGGTGCGTCAGGCGGTCTCCTGAAACGCGCCCCGGAGATACTCGTGGACGGCGTGCTCGGGCACCCGGAACGACCGGCCCACCCGTACCGCGGTCAGCTCACCGCTGTGCACGAGACGGTAGACCGTCATCTTGGAGACCCGCATGACCGTCGCCACCTCGGCGACGGTCAGGAACCTGACATCCGACAGCCGACCGTCGGACTGTGACCCGGCCATGGCTCACCGACCCATTCCCGTGCCCGGCGCGTGCCACCGGACGGGAGCTCCCGCCAGGACGGGCAACGCGCGTGTTACCAGTACGGTAACGGGACGGCTGTGACCGGCGCGATCCCTTCCTGCAACTGATCATGGATGGGGCGACGTTTCCCCGCTGTTGACCTGGCGTTTTCCTCCCCGGCGCGCGCCTCGTCCCGTTGCCGGGACGGCGCACCGTCGGCGGTCACTCGGCGCGCAGCGCGACCACCGGGTCGAGGCGGCCGGCCCGCTGGGCCGGGACCACCCCGAAGACGATGCCGACCGCGGCGGAGACCCCGAAGGCGAGCGCCAGCGACCACCAGGTGATCGCGGCCGGGATCGGCGAGACCACGTCGACCAGCAGTGCGGTGCCCACGCCGAGGGCCATCCCGATCAGCCCGCCGATGGCGGTGAGCAGCACCGCCTCGAGCAGGAACTGCACGCCGATGTCCCGGGGACGGGCGCCCACCGCCTTGCGCAGGCCGATCTCCCGGGTCCGCTCGCGGACCGAGACCAGCATGATGTTGGAGACGCCGACGCCGCCGACGAGCAGCGAGATGCCGGCGATGGCGGCCAGCACGCCGGTCAGCACGCCGAGGATGTCGCCGAGCACGCCGAGGATCTGCTGCTGGGTGACCGCGCTGAACTCGGTGTCCGGGTGGCGGCGGGACAGCTCGGCGACGATCCGGTCGCCCAGTTCGCCGATCCGCTCCCGGTCCGGCGCCTTGACCGCGATGCCGTCGACCCGCTGGGTGCCCCAGAGCCGCTGCGCCGCGGTCACCGGCACGTGCACCTCGTCGTCCCGGTCCACGCCGAGGCTCTGCCCGAGCGACGCGAAGACGCCGATCACCCGGAACCGCACGCCGGCCAGCGCGACCTGCTGGCCGAGCGGGTCCCGGTCGGGGAAGAGCGCGGTGGCGACGGACGCGCCGAGCACCGCCACCCGCCGGCTGGTGTCCACGTCGGCCCCGGTGAGGTAGCGACCCCGGGCCAGCGACCGGGTGAAGACCGTCGGGGTGGTCTCCAGCACCCCCTGGACGGTGGTGAAGTCCGACCGGTTGCCGGCCCGTGCGGTGGCCCCGGACGCGACGGTGACGGCCACCCGGCCCGGGTCGCCGACCACCCGGGACACCGCGTCGACGTCCTTCAGGGTCAGCGGCGAGACCACCGGGGCGGTGCCCACCTCGATCTTGCCGGGCACCACCAGGAGCAGGTTCGAGCCGAGCCCCTCGACCTGCTGCTCGACCTTCTGCTTGGTGCCGGTGCCGATCGCCACCAGCAGCACCACGGACGCCACCCCGATGATCACACCGAGCATGGTCAGCGCGCTGCGCATCCGGTTGGCCCGCAGCGCGTCCAGCGCCACCCGCCAGGCCTCGGCCACCCTCACGACGCACCCCCGGCGCGATCCACGTGGCGCGGAAGGCGCCCGGTGGCTCCGATGGCGCCACCGGAGCCACCGGACGGGTGCCCCGGGCCGCTTCCGGACGCGGACCGGGGCTCCGCGCTGGGAGCGGCGTCCAGTGTCTCAGGTCGTCCGTCGCGGTCGGACAGCGGTCGATCATGGAGGCGGTCACCGCCCGCGGTGACCGTGTCGGAGCGGATCAGGCCGTCCCGGACGGCGATCCGCCGGCGGGCCCGGGCGGCCACCTCCTGGTCGTGGGTGACCATCACCAGGGCCACCTCGGACTCGGCGTTCAACCGTTCCAGCAGCTCCAGCACCGCCTCACCGGTCGCGGTGTCCAGGTTGCCGGTCGGCTCGTCGGCGAGCAGCACCGCCGGGTCGGTGACCAGCGCCCGGGCGATGGCCACCCGCTGCTGCTCGCCGCCGGAGAGCTGGTTGGGCCGGTGGTGCAGCCGGTGCCCCAACCCCACCCGGCCGAGCATCGCCGCCGCCCGCTCCCGCCGCTGCCGCGCGCCGATCCCCCGGTACACCAGCGGCAGCGCCACATTGTCCACCGCGGACGTCCGCGGCAGCAGGTGGAACGCCTGGAAGACGAAGCCGATGGTCTCGTTGCGCAGCGTCGCCAACTCCGGGGCGGAGAGCGTCGCCACGTCCCGCCCGCCGATCACCAGCCGGCCGCCGGTCGGCCGGTCCAGCCCGCCGAGCAGGTGCATCAGGGTGGACTTGCCGGAGCCGGACGGCCCGATCACCGCGACGTAGTCGCCGGGCGCGATGGTCAGCGACACCCCGCGCAGCGCCGGCACCGAGACCCCGTCCAGCTGGTACGTCCGGGACACGTCGACCGCCTCGATCGCCGGCACCCCGGCCGGCGGCGTCACCGAGCCGGCCTTCGGGGCTCGCGGGAGCGGCTCACTCCGCGCGCTCACCGGAGTTCCTGACCGTCGCGGACGTGGTCCGCGCCCCGTACCACCACCTGGTCACCCGCCTGCACACCGCTGACGATCTGCACCAGGTCCTGCCCCTGCACGCCCACGGTGACCGGCACCTGGTCCGCCTTGCCGTCCCGCAGCACCCAGACCGCGTCCCGGCCGTCGGCGGAGAAGACCGCCGAGGCGGGCACGGCGACGGCGTCGGCCGCCTCGCGGACCCGGAGGTGGACCACGGCGTTCATGCCGGGGCGGGGCGCCGGGGCCACCTCCCCCTCGCCGAGGCGGCCCGCGCCCAGGGCCAGCCGCACCCGGTAGGTGACCCCGCCCCGGGCGGAGGTGCTGGGCAGCACGTCGACCGAGCGGACCCGGGCGTCGTACGTCGCGCCGGTGACCGCGTCCAGCTCGACCGAGGCGGCCACGCCGGCCCGGACCAGGAGCACATCCGTCTCGTCGACCTCGGCGAGCAGCCCCAGCGCGCCGGTGTCGACCACGGTGAGCACCGGGGTCCCGGCGGTGACCCGTCCACCGGCCGGCACGGCGTCGTCCACACCGGGCGGCGGGCCGCCCTGCGCGGGCGCGAACGCCGACGGGTCCAGCCCCGGCGCGCCGCCCGCGCCGAGCAGCCCGGCCAGGTCGGCCGACCCGCTCGCGGACCGGGTGCCGCCGGGCTGCACCACCCCGTCGACCGGCGCGCGCAGCGTGAGCGCGTCGACGGTCGCCTTCGCCAGGTCGTACGCCTGCTGGGCCTGGAGTCGCTGGGCGCTGGACAGCGCGCCGACCGCGGAGTTCAGCCCGGCCACGCCCCGCTGCACCGCGTTGACCGCCCGGTCGGCGGCGCGCGCGGCCGACTCGTACTGCCGCTGCGCGGACTCCACCTGGAGCAACAGCGCGGACCGCAGCTGCGGGTCGCCGATCTTTCCGGCGGCGACCCGGGCCGCGTCGAACGCCTCGGCCGCGGCCTTGTCCGTGCCGCGCCGGCTGCCGCCCAGGTCGCCGACGCCGACGCCCCGGCCGGCCCGCTTCGCGGCGCGCAGCGCCTCGCGGGCCTGCCGGAGCCGGTCCTGGGCGGACGGTGAGCTGATGACGGCGAGCACCTGCCCCCGGCGCACCCGCTGTCCGGGCTGGACGCGCAGGCTGGCAAGGGTGCCGTCGGCGGGCGCGGTGAGGGTCGCGGCGGCCCGGGCGGTCACCGTGGCCGGGGCGTCGATCACCTCGGTGACGGCGGACCGGCCGACCTGGGCCAGCGCGACGGGGGACTTCTCGTCGCCGCAGGAGGCGGCGGTGGTGCCGGTCAGGGCGACGACGGCGAGGAGGGCGGTGAGCAGGCGGGGCCGCGTGCCGATCGGGGGCCGCGGCGAGTGGGTGCAGGCCACCCGGCCCATGCTACGACCCGTCGACGACTGTCGACCTGCCAGCCGCCGGTCAGCCAGCGACGGCCCGGACGTACCCGACGCAGTCGTCGTGCAGGGTGGACCACTGCTCGCCGAAGGCCTGGTCGGACGCCTCCTCGACGGACCGCCGGTCGTGGACCACCGCGCGGAAGAAGTCCAGCACCCGCTGCTCCCCGTACCGGTCGACGAGGTGCCGGACGGCCAGGTAGCCGACCCCGTAGCTGCCCCCGACCCGGTCGTCGGCCGCGTCGTCGGCCGGGGTCAGCCCGTCCAGCCGGCCGTTCCAGCCGCCCCGGACGAGTTTCCGCACCTCGGGCAGTCCGTCGTAGCGGCCCACCGGCTGACCGTCCGCGCCGGCGTACTCGGCCAGCCCCTCCACCAGCCACCAGGTGGCCCTGTCCGAGTACCCCCAGTCGGGCAGCGAGGCGGCGTGGGTCAGCTCGTGCCGGAGCAGGTCGTCGACCCCGGTGGGCGACAGGCTCTCGGCGTTGAGCACCACGTCGTGATGGCCGCCGCCGACGCCGACCGCGTAGCCCGCCGTCCATCGCGGACGGCCGCCGCCGTACCAGCGCCGCCACTCGCCACGACCGGCGTAGAAGACCAGGTAGCGGTCGGGGGGTGGGGCGCCCACCGCGTACAGGTCGGCGACCTTCGCCGCCGCCTCGGCCTGGGCGAGCAGGCCGGGCAGCTTGGCCCGCAGCGCGGGCGTGGTGGCGACGACCGTCCGCGTCCCGAACGCCACCGCCAGGTCGCTGACCTCCCAGGGCCGGGCGCCGGCCGGGGTGGAACCGGACTCCTCGACCGCGAGCAGCCGGGGCTGCTCCCCGGCGTCCCGCCAGCGGGTCCCGATCACCACGGAGGCGGGCGTGCAGCCCGGGACGACGAAGCAGTACCTGACCTTGACCGCGAGCTGCCACTCCCCCGGCCGGCCGGCGACCGCCCGGGGCACGCCGTCCGCCGCCGGCCGCCACACGGTCACCCGGAGCGCCCGCAGCGCGGCGTACCGGCGGGTGAGGTCGGCGCGGGCCCCCGGCTCGGCGATGGCGAGGAAGCCGTCGCGGTCACCGCCGAGCAACGCGGCGGCCTGACGGTCGAGTTGGCCGGTCATCCGCACGCCGAGGCGGCGGGCGGCGGCGGTGGCCGCGTCGTCGCCCGTGGCCGTCCGCCCGGCGTCGCCGACCAGCCCGACCAGGAGCACCGAGGGCAGCGCGCAGGTCAGCACCATGACCACCACCGCGATCGCCGCCCAGAGCGACCACCGCCGCCGGCGCGCCGGCGCCGCTGCCGACGCTGGCTGCGGCTGCTCGCGCTCCGCGATCTGCCCGTGATCCGCTTCCTGCCCCCGGCTCCCGACCTGCGCCCGGCCGATGGCCGGCCCGTCGACCACGGCCGGTTCGGGCGCCACGACCGGCTCGGAGGCGGCGACCGGCTCGGAGGCGGTGACCGGCTCGGAGGCGGTGACCGGCTCGAGGGCGACGACCGGCTGGGGGTCCGCGGCCTTGCCGCCACCGACGACCGGCGCACCGACCACGATCGGCTCACCGCTCACGGCCGGCTCGCGGTCCGCGGCTGCCTCACCGGGCTGCTGGTCGCCGTCGGTCACCGGCGAAGGGTACGACCGATCGGGCGATCCGGCCAGAGCCACGCGCCGGCGGCATCGGCCGCGACGCTCCCCTCCGGGTGCGGGTGATGGTGCTGGTCGCCTGTGGAGCTGATGTCGGATCCGAATCACCGATGTCGCGGTCGGGACGTTGGGCGAAGCTCCCGAGCGCGCGACCGCGAGAAAGGCGCGCCGGCGGGGGCGGGTCAGGCCGGGTCGCCGGCCAGGCGGAGCAGCGTCTTGTCCACCGCCCAGAGCGCGACCAGCAGGACCGCCGGCACCGGGTGGCCGGCCAGCGCGAGGAGCACGCCGCCGGTGACGAAGCAGGCGGCCTGGACGGCCATCTTGGCGGGCGCGGGCAGCGACACGGTGGCCCTCGGCGAGCAGAAGGTGCCCCAGACGACCGCGATCAGCAGTGGCGCGCCGAGCCCGGCGAGGAGGCGGACGGACCACCCGGCGTCGAGGGTGAAGCCCCACCACGCGGCGGCGGCGAGCATCGCCAGCTCCAGCAGGAAGATGAGTGCCAACAACGGGGCCTTCATCGCGACCTCCAGTCCCGGAACGCGGTGTCCAACGCGGCCACCAGCTGGTCGAAGGAGCGGTCGACGCCGCGGGGCAGGCCGAATCCGCCGGCCGCCTCCAGGGTGACGAAGCCGTGCACCGCGCTGCGGAAGATCCTGGCGGCGTCGACGGCGTCGTCGCCGGTGAGGCCGTACCCGCGGAGAATCGCGTAGATCGCGTCGAGGGCACGCCGGCCGGCCGCGACGTGGTCGGGGTCGGCGGCGTCGGGCACCTGCTGGGCCGCCGGGTAGCGGCCGGGGTGCCGGTGGGCGTAGTCCCGCCAGGCGGTGGCGACCCCGCGCAGCGCGTCCACGCCCGCCCGGCCCGCCGCGGCGGCGATCATCCCGTCGGCCAGCTCGGCGGTGGCGAGCGCGGCCAGCTTCTGGTTCAGCGCGTCGGCGCCCTTGACGTGCTTGTAGAGGCTGGGCAGCGCGACGCCGAGCCGGTTGGCGAGGGCGGCCAGGGTGAGCCGGTCGTAGCCGACCTCGTCGGCGAGCCGGGCGGCCGCCTGGACGACGGTCTGCGGGGTGAGGCCGGCCCTAGGCACGGGTGGTCACCGCCAGGAACTCGACCAGCTGGGCGGCGGTGGCCTCGGGCTGGTCGGCGTGCGGGTAGTGCCCGGAGTCGTCGATCATGCGCGCCTCGGCGGTGGCGAAGAGCCGCCGGGCCGCCCGGGCCTCGGCACCCGGGTCCTTGAAGTCCGGGTCCTTCGTACCCATCAGCACCAGGACCGGCTGCCGCACCTCGGCGGCCCGGGCGGTCCAGTGCGGCGCGACCGGCGCGATCACCCCGCGCACGGCGTCCATCCGGCCGCGCAGCCCGGCGACCATCTCCCTGCGGTACGCGGCGTCGTCGGCCGGCCGCCCGGCCGGGAAGAGCGTCTTGTGGAACATGCCGAAGAGCCGGGGGCTGCGCAGCACCGCCGCCTGGGCGACCCGCATGAACGGGTTGGGCTTCGGCTCGGCGACGAACGGGCTGACCTGCACGATGCCGTTGACCAGCTCGGGCGCGTCGGCGGCGGCGAAGACCACGGCGGACCCACTGGACGAGCTGCCGACCAGGGTGGCCGGGCCGCCGCCGAGGGCCCGGACCACGGCGAGCAGGTCCGCGCCGACCTCGGCCGGGGCGTACGTCGACCAGTGCGGGCTGGAGTCGCCGTGGCCCCGGACGTCGGCCGAGGCCACCCGGTAGCCGGCCCGGACCAGGAGGGGGATCAGGTGGCGGAAGGACCGCCGGTTCTCTCCCATGCCGTGCGAGAGGACGACCAGCGGCCCCTCCCCGTGCACCTCGTACGTGATGGTTCCGCCGTCCCGCGCCACCTGGCTAATCAGCATAGCCATCAGGCTAATGGCATTAGCTTCGGTCGTCAAGAGAGGTCGCCCGACCGGATTCCCCGGAACCGACGATCTTGACCTGAACCGCGCTGGAGGTTTCATGATCGGAGGCATGACGACCTCGGGAAGCCCGCACGTCCGCATCGCCCGCCCCAGCCGCGACCTGGCCGCGGCCGAACGCTTCTGGGTGGAGGGCCTGGGTCTGCGCGTGCTCCACCGGGGCGCGGCCGGCGGGCCGGGCGAGCACGACCTGGTGATGGTGGGCTGGCCGGACGCGGGCTGGCACCTGGAACTGGTCGGCGGCGACCAGCTCGCCGTCGAGCCGAGCCCGACCGCCGAGGACCTGTTCGTCCTCTACCTGGACGGACCCGTCGACGACGAGCTGGCCGACCGACTGGAACGGGCCGGCGGGACGCGGGTCTCCGCCGGCCCGTACTGGGACCGCTGGGGGGTGACGTTCGCCGACCCGGACGGCTACCGCCTGGTGCTGAGCACCCGGGCCTGGTCGAACGGGTGAGTCACTTCTTGGAGATCAGGGCCCGGCCGAAGAACATCAGGTTGGCCGGGCGCTCTGCGAGGCGGCGCATCAGGTAGCCGTACCAGTCCTCGCCGTACGGCAGGTAGGTGCGGACGGTGTAGCCCTCGCCGACCAGGCGGGCCTGCTCCTCCGGGCGGATGCCGTACAGCATCTGGAACTCGAAGCGGTTTGGGCCGCGGTCGAACCAGCGGGCCCGGTCCTCGCCGATGGCGATCAGGCGCGGGTCGTGGGTGGCCAGCATCGGGTATCCGTCGCCGGCCATCAGCACGTTCAGGCAGCGGACGTACGACTTGTCCACCTCCCGGGCGGACTGGTAGGCCACCGACTCCGGCTCCTTGTACGCGCCCTTGCAGAGCCGCACCCGCGACCCCGCGCCGGACAGCTCCCGGCAGTCCGACTCGGTCCGCCGCAGGTACGCCTGGAGCACCGCACCGGTCGACGGGTAGTCCTTGCGCAGCTTGGCCAGGACGTCCAGGGTCGAGTCGGTGGTGGTGTGGTCCTCCATGTCCAGGGTGACCGTGGTGCCGGCGGCGTCGGCCGCCGCGCAGATCGCCCGGGCGTTGTCGTACGCGAGCTGCTCGTCGAACATCTGGCCGAGCGCGGAGAGCTTCACGCTCACCTCGGCGGCGGGGGTGAGGCCGGCGGCGGAGAGCAGCCGCAGCAGCTTGAGGTATTCGTCCCGGGTGGCGTTCGCCTGCTCGGGGGTGACGGTGTCCTCGCCGAGGTTGTCGAGGGTGACCGCGAGACCGTCGGCGACGAGTCCGCGGGTCGCGCGCAACGCGTCGTCGGTGCCGGCGCCGGCGACGAACCGGCGGACGACGTCCCGGGTGAACGGGGCCGTCGCGACGAGCCGCTCGACCTGGGATGACCGGGAGGCGGCGAGGATGACGGAACGGAGCATGAGCCGAGAGTAACGCCCGTCGACCCACCCGCGCCGGGGGGCGGGGGCGTACGTCACGCATCGTTCCGAGGGGCCCGCCGGGCGGACGACGTGGCGGGGATCGGCTACAACGTTCACGTGGAACCACGCCCCCGACGCCGGCTCCGGTCGGCCACCGTGCAGCTCGGCGCGCTGACCGCCCTGGCGCTCGCCCTCTCCGGCTGCAACCTGACCGACGACGACGATGACGACTGCGCGCTGGGCCCGGCCGGCGGTGGTGGCGACACGGTCGCGCTGGCGCTCCGGGTCCCCGCGCCGGCCGCCGCCCGGACCGCCCCGGAGCCGGTCGCCGCGGCGGTGCCCGAGCGCGGCGGCTTCGGCACCCACCTCGCCTCCTGCGGCGGCTGAGATGCGCCGCGAGGCCAGCACCCCCCGCCCCGACTGGGACGCCACCATCCGCTCCCAGGGCCTGGTGTACGTCGACACCGAGCTGCCCGACGGCGGGATCATGTCGTACTGGGACGAGACCGCGGCGTACGCCTTCGAGCTGGACGAGGTGCTCCGGCTGGAGGAGGCGACCGAGGAGCTGCACCGGATGTCGGTGGCCGCGGCCGAGCACGTGGTGACCCGCAACCGGTACGCCGAGTTCGGCATCCCGGCCTGGGCCGCCGAGGCGGTCGCCCGCTCCCTGCGCGAGGCGCCGCCGACCCTCTACGGCCGCTTCGACCTCTGGTACGACGGCTCCTGGCCGCCGAAGCTGCTGGAGTACAACGCCGACACCCCAACCTCGCTGGTCGAGGCGAGCATCGTCCAGTGGCACTGGCTGGAGCACACCCGGCCCGGGTCCGACCAGTGGAACAGCCTGCACGAGCGGCTGGTCGGCGCGTGGGCGAAGATCGGCGCCGGCCTGCACGACCGGCGGGTGCACGTGGTCTGGTCGAACGAGGAGGAGTCCGGCGAGGACCAGATCACCGCCGGCTACCTCGCGGAGACCGCCCGCCAGGCCGGCCTGGACGTCGAGCTGCTGCCCATCCAGCACGTCGGCTGGGACGGCCGGCGCTTCGTCGACGCCGCCGACCGCCCGGTCACCACCTGCTTCAAGCTCTACCCGTGGGAGTGGATGCTCGCCGAGCCGTACGGGCCGCTGGCGCTGGACCCGGGCACCCCGACCACCTGGATCGAGCCGGCCTGGAAGCTGCTGCTGTCGAACAAGGCGCTGCTCGCCGTGCTCTGGGAGCTCTACCCGGACCACGAGTACCTGCTCCCGGCATACCTGGACTCGCCGCGCGGCATGTCGGAGTACGTGGCGAAGCCGCTGCTCGGCCGGGAGGGCGGCTCGGTACGGATCGTCACCGGCGGCGCCGAGATCACCAATCCGGGCATCTACGGCGAGGAGGGGTTCTGCTACCAGCAGTTCCGCGCGCTGCCCGAGTTCGCCGGCAGCCGGATGGTGCTGGGGAGCTGGATCGTCGACGGCGAGTCGGCCGGCGCGGGCGTACGCGAGAGCGAGAGCCTCATCACGGACGGTTATGCGCGATTTCCGCCGCACTACATCGACGCGCCACGTACCCCGTGAGTCGTCTACCGTTGGTGTCGTGAACTTCGACGCGTACGCCCGGACCGGCGTTGACCTCGTCAACGCCCGTCTGGACGACCTCGACGACCTGCGGGCCCTCTTCCCGGACGACAACGCGTGGATGCGCGACGAGGTCGCGGAGCGGGACCTGGCGATCTTCCGGCGGGCGCAGAAGCGCCTGCGCGACGTCTTCGAGTACGGCACCTCGGGCCGGGACGGCCAGGCGGTGGCCGAGCTGAACGCGCTGCTGGAGGCCTTCCCGGTGCAGCCGCGCATCTCCGGCCACGACTCCAGCGACTGGCACATGCACGTCACCAGCCGGGGCGCCTCGGTCAGCCAGGAGTACCTGGCCGGCGCGGTGTGGGGCCTGTCGGTCTGGCTCTGCGAGTACGGCAGCGCCCGGTTCGGTGTCTGCGCCGACGAGCGCTGCGGCAACGTCTACCTGGACACCTCGTCGAACTGCTGCCGGCGGTTCTGCTCGGAGCGCTGCGCCACCCGCTCGCATGTGGCGGCCCACCGGGCCCGCAAGCGGGCGGCCGTCGGCGACCAGCTCACCGTGCCGGCCCAGGCGGAGACCCTCACCCCGGTCAGCTGACCGGGGGCGCCCTCCCCGCTCAGGCGTCGACCGGGGAGGGGGCGGTGAGGTTGGCGCGGGCGAACTCCAGCGACTCGCGCAGGTCGGCCTCGCGCACGGCGCGGCTCTTCGCGCCCCGGGTGGTCACCTCGACCGCGACCGAGCCGGTGAAGCCGCGCCCGGCGAGCGAGCGGAGCAGCTCGGCGCAGGGCTGGCTGCCCCGCCCGGGCACCAGGTGCTCGTCGCGCCCCTCGCCGGTGCCGTCGCCGAGGTGGACGTGCGCCAGGCCGGCACCCATCCGGTCCGCCATCTCCAGCGCGTCCGTGTGCGAGGCGGCACAGTGCGACAGGTCCAGGGTGTACGAGGCGTAGCCGGTGTCGGTCGGATCCCACCCCGGGACGTACGGGACGAACTGCCGGCCGGCCATCCGGACCGGGTACATGTTCTCCACCGCGAAGCGCAGCCCGCCGAACTGCCCGGCGATCTTGTCGAGCCCGTCGGCGAAGTTCTTGGCGTAGTCCCGCTGCCAGGTGAACGGCGGGTGCACCACGACGGTCGGCGCCTCCAGCGTCTCCGCCAGCTCGGCGGCCTTGCGCAGCCGCTCCCACGGGTCGGGGCTCCACACCCGCTGGGTGACCAGCAGGCAGGGCGCGTGCACCGAGAGCACCGGCACGCCGTAGTGGTCGGCGAGGCCGCGCAGCGCGCCCGGGTCCTGGCTGACGACGTCGGTCCAGACCATCACCTCGACGCCGTCGTAGCCGACCGCCGCGGCGAGCTGGAACGCCGCCGCGGTCCGCTCAGGGAAGACCGAGGAACTGGAGAGGAGCACCGGGACGCGGGAAGTCACGCCCCTCAGGGTAGCCCGGCCCGTCGCCCGGCATCAGGACGAGCATCCGCAAAGCGCCCAGAACGACCGACCAGGATCACATCGGCGCGAGCTGATCCAGCCGCCGGAGGATGACCCCCTCGCGCAGCGCCCAGGGGCAGAGGTCGAGCGCGTCGACGTCGAGCCGGCGCATCACCGCCTCGGCGACCACCGCGCCGGCCAGCAGCTGGTGGGCCCGGCCGGCGCTCACCCCCTCCAGCCCGGGCAGCTGCGCCGGCGGGATGTGCCGGACGAAGCCCAGCACCTGCCGCAGTCCGGTGCGGGTCAGGCTGCGCCGGGCCCAGAGCCCGGCGCCGGAGGGCGCGGCGCCGGCCAGCCGGGCCAGCGTCCGGAACGTCTTCGAGGTGGCGACCGGGCGTTCCCAGCCCACCGCCACCAGCTTCTCCACCACCGGGTCGAGCAGCTCGTCGACGTGCTCCCGCAGCTCCTCCACGGCCTCCGCGGGCGGCGACAGGGTGCCCGACGCGTCGACCCGCAGGCGCTCCCGGCTCAACCGCCCGGCGCCGAGCGGCAGCGAGACCGCGACGTCCGGTTCCTCGTCGATCCCGGCCGCCAGCTCCAGCGAGCCGCCGCCGATGTCGAGGACCAGCAGCCGGCCCGCCGACCAGCCGAACCACCGCCGGACCGCGAGGAAGGTCATCCGCGCCTCGTCCGCGCCGGAGAGCACCTCCAGCCGTACGCCGGTCTCGTCCCGGACCCTGGCCAGCACCTCGGCGGCGTTGGTGGCGTCCCGGACGGCGGAGGTGGCGAACGCGAGCAGGTCGTCGGCCGCCAGCCCGGCCGCCGCCGCCCGGGCCATGCCGACCGCCTTGACCAGCCCGTCCGCGCCCGCTTCGGTGAGCGCGCCGTCTGGGCCGATCTGCTCGGCCAGCCGGAGCACCACCTTCTCCGAGTGCGCCGGCCAGGGGTGCGCCCCGTGGTGGGCGTCGACCACCAGGAGGTGCACCGTGTTGGAACCGACGTCGAGGACACCAAGTCGCATGCTGATGACCCTAGGCCTCAGACGTTTTCCCGGCTCGCCAGCCGGTTGGAGGCACCGCGCGTACGCTGGTCCGGGTGACAGGCCAGATCGAGCTGCAGGTACTCGTGGACGACCCCGACGACCCGCGCAGCCGGGAAGTGGGGCTCGACTTCCCCCGAGAGTGGATCGAGTTCGTCGACCCGGCGGACGAGAAGCACCTGGTCCGGGCCGATCTGACCTGGCTGCTGTCCCGCTGGACGTGCATCTTCGGCAAGGGGTGCCACGGCATCATCGCGGGCCGGGCCGCCGACGGCTGCTGCTCGCACGGCGCGTTCTTCACCGACTCGGACGACGAGAAGCGGGTCCGCATTGCGGTCAAGCGGCTCGCCCCGTCGACCTGGCAGCACTTCCGCCGCGGCTTCAAGAACTGGACCGCGAACGACACCATCGACGGCAAGAACCCGGCCCGGCGCACCGCCACCCGGGACGTCGACGCGCCGTGCGTCTTCCTCAACGACGCCGACTTCCCCGGCGGGGGCGGCTGCGCGCTGCACGCCCAGGCGCTGCGCGACGGGGTGCACCCGCTGGAGTACAAGCCGGACGTCTGCTGGCAGCTGCCGATCCGCCGCGACCAGGAGTGGAGCAAGCGGACGGACAACACCAAGGTGCTGGTGTCGACGCTGTCGGAGTTCGACCGGCGGGGCTGGGGCGCGGGCGGCCACGACCTGGACTGGTGGTGCACCTCCTCCACCGACGCGCACGTCGGCGCCGAGCCGATGTACGTCTCGTACGGCCCGGAGCTGACCGCGCTGATCGGCGCCCCCGCGTACGCGAAGCTGGCCGAGCTGTGCGCGGCCCGGCTGCGGCAGGGTCAGGTCGCCCCGCACCCGGCCAGCGAGGGCTGACCGGGCGCGGCGGACGCTACGGCCGTTCCCCGGGCGGCAGGACCACGACGCCGTCGTCGTCGCTGTGCACCTCGGCGCCCGGCTCGAAGATGCAATTGCCGAACGACACCGGCACGTCCCGCTCCCCGGCGCCCGTCTTGGCGCTCTTGCGGGGGTTCGTGCCGAGCGCCTTGATGCCGATCGGGAGGGTGCGCAGGGCGGCGACGTCGCGGACGGCGCCGTTGATCACCACGCCCGCCCAGCCGTTCGCCGCCGCCGTGCCGGCGATGAGGTCGCCCATCAGGGCGGTGTGCAGCGATCCGCCGCCGTCCACCACCAGCACCCGGCCCTCCCCCGGCTCGGCGACGACCGACTTCACCAGGGCGTTGTCCTCGAAGCAGCGCACGGTGACGGCCGGCCCGCCGAAGGCGCGGAGACCGCCGAACTGGCGCAGCTGGGTGTCGCACGAGCCGAGGACGTCGCCGTAGCGGTCGTAGCGGTCGGCGGTCGCGGCCGGTTCCGGGATCTGCATGGTTCTGCTCTCTCTCACTCGGTTTCGGGAACGGGTGGGCGGTGCAGGCCGGTGGCGGCGACGGCCGCGCCGGCCAGCCCCGCCGCGGTGCAGGCGAGCACCCCGGCCGCCCCGGCGCCGGCCGCCAGCACGCCGGCGGCGCTGGGGATGAGGACCTGCCCGAGCCGGTTGCCGGTCAGCCGCAGGGACATCGCCCGGCCGCGCAGCCCGGCCGGGGCGACCTCGGCCAGGAAGGACATCGTCAGCGGCTGGCCCGCACCCAACCCCAGCCCGGCGACCGTGACGACGACGGCCATCGCCCAGAACGGCATGGGCGGCAGCAGCAGCCCGAGACCGGCGGCGGAGACGGCGACGGTGCCGATCAGCAGCGCGCGCCGACCCACGGTGGCGACCAGCCGACCGAGCAGCAGCCGCGAGGCCATCGACGCCACCGCGCGCAACCCCAACCACGATCAGGCCGGGGCCGAGCGCCTGACCGAGCGAGGCGGCGAAGGTGTAGTAGCCGAAGGCCGCGTCGTACCGATCCGCCGGGGTGCGGTTGGCGACCAGGGCCCGCTGCGCCACCACCGCAGCAGGCCCGCCTGGGCGCGCCCGGGGGCTGCCGGGCCCCCGGGCGGCACTCAGTCGGCCTTCACCGCGAGGACCGGGCAGGGCACCCGGAGCAGGACCTCCTGCGCCGTCGAGCCCATGATCAGCTTGCCCACCGGAGTGCGGTGCCGGATGCCGATCACCACCAGCGACACGTCCTCCGCCTCGGCGATCTCGGCGATCTCCTCGGCCGCGTCCCGGCCCCGGACGAGCTGCCGGACCGTGTGCGGCACCCCGGCGGCGGTCAGCTCCCGGACCACCCGGTCCAGGTCGGGCTCCTGGGCGAACCGCGGGTCGACGTACGCGTCGCCGCGCGAGGTGTTCACCACCAGCACCGGCTCGTCGCGGAACCGGGCCTGCTCGACGGCGGCCGCCAGGGCCGCCTCGCCCAGCGGCGAGGGCACGTACCCCACCAGCACGGTCATCCGGTCACCAACCTTCCTCGCAGTGGACGGACCACGAACCGGCCGATCAGCGGCCAGAGCAGCACCACCAGGATCGCGGCGTAGATCAGCCAGGACATCCAGCCGCCGATCAGCCCGTGCAGCTCGCCGCCGGAGAGCTGCAGCGCCCGCCGGCCCTGGAGTTCGGCGCGCGGGGCGAGGATCACCCCGACGATCAGCGGCAGGATCGGCAGCCCGAACCGCCGCATGCCGAACCCGAGCAGGCCGAGCGCCAGGAGCAGGAAGAGGTCGAACGGCTGGGCGTTGACCGCGTACGCCCCCATCGAGGCGAAGAACAGGATGCCGGCGTAGAGGTACGGGCGCGGCACCCGCAGCAGCCGCGCCCACGCGGGGGCGAGCGGCAGGTTGAGCACCAGCAGCAGCAGGTTGCCGATGAAGAGGCTGGCGATCAACGTCCAGACCAGGCCGGACTCCCGCTCGAAGAGCAGCGGGCCGGGCTGGATGCCGTACTGCTCGAAGGCGGCCAGCATCACCGCGGCGGTGGCGTTGGTGGGCAGGCCGATCGCCAGCATCGGCACCAGCGTGCCGGCGGCCGAGGCGTTGTTGGCCGCCTCCGGCCCGGCGACCCCCTCGATCGCGCCCCGGCCGAACTCCTCCGGGTGCTTCGTCAGCTTCTTCTCCGTCGCGTACGACAGGAAGGTCGGGATCTCCGCCCCGCCCGCCGGCAGCGCGCCGAACGGGAAGCCGTACGCGGTGCCGCGCAGCCAGGGCTTCCAGGACCGCTTCCAGTCCTGCTTCCCCATCCACGGTCGACCGACCGGGATCACCTCGGCGGCCCGCCGCCGCAGGTGCGCGGCGATCCAGAGCGCCTCGCCCACGGCGAAGATGCCGACCGCCACCACGACCACGTCGATGCCGTCGGCAAGCTGCGGGACGCCCAGGGTGAGCCGCTGCTGGCCGGTCACCTTGTCGATGCCGACCAGGCCGATGACCAGGCCGAGCAGGAGCGAGGCGAAGCCGCGGACCCGGGACGCGCCGAGCACCGCGGTGACCGCCACGAAGGAGAGCAGCATCAGCGCGAAGTAGTCCGGCGCGCCGAGGCTGATCGCGAACTGCACCACCGGCGGGGTGACCACCACCAGCAGCAGGGTGGCGATGGTGCCGGCGACGAACGAGCCGATCGCTGCGGTGGCCAGTGCCTGCGCGGCCCGGCCGGCCTTGGCCATCTTGTTGCCCTCGATCGCGGTCACCACCGACGAGGACTCGCCGGGGGTGTTCAACAGGATCGAGGTGGTGGAGCCGCCGTACATGCCGCCGTAGAAGATGCCGGCGAACATGATGAACGCCTGGGTGGGCTCCATCCCGTAGGTGACCGGCAGCAGCAGTGCCACCGTCATCGCCGGGCCGATGCCCGGCAGCACCCCGACGGCGGTGCCGATGGTGACGCCGAGCAGCGCGATCAGCAGGTTCATCGGGGTCACCACGTTGGCGAACCCGTCGAGCAGATTGCCCAGGTTGTCCATCACAGGATCCCTTGCAGCACGCCGGCGGGCAGGTTGACGCCGAGCCCGATGGCGAAGGTGTAGAAGGTGATCAACGACAGCGCGACGGCGATCAGCAGGTTGCGCACGTAGTGCCGGTTGCCCAGCGCGAACGCCGAACCCCAGAAGAGCAACGTCCCGCTGATCACCCAGCCGAGCCGGTCGATCAGGACGGCGTTGACCAGGAACGCGCCGATCAGCAGCAGCACGGTCCGCCAGTCGATCGGGCTGCTCAGGTCGACGTCCTCGCCGGCCTCCGGCTCGCCGGCGCCGCCGCGGGCCACGTCCACCGCGTAGACCGCGGCGACGATCAGCAGCAGCACGCCGAGCAGGATCGGCACCGGCTTCGGGCCGATCGGGTCGGCGCTGCTCACCGCGTGCCCGATGCGCAGCGCGTCGACGATGACCAGGCCGCCGACCAGGGCGAGGAACGCGCAGACGCCGTACTGGGCCCGGTCGGGCCTCGGCGCCGGGCCGTCCTCCACCGCCGCGTCCGCGACCGTCGGCGGGACGTCGGCCGTCGCGGGCCGCGCCACCTCCGGCTGATCCGGCGTACGCTCCGCGCCCGCCTGCGCCGGGATCGGCGGTACGGCGGTCTCCGCGCCCGCCTGGTCGGGGACCGGCGGTACGGAGCTCTGCACGGCCGGGGGCCGGGACGGCGGGTCGCCGCCCCGGTCCGGTCGGGTCGTCCTGCCGGTCATGCCAGCCCGAGCTGCTTGAGCAGGTCGGCCACCGACTTGTCCTGCTCGGTGAGGAAGGTGGCGAACTCGTCGCCGGTGACGAACGCGTCGGTCCAGCCGCGCTTGGTCAGCTCGGCCTTCCACTCGGCCGACTCGTGCATCTTCGTCAGCACGTCGATCCAGACCTTCTTGTCGGCCTCGCTGATGCCGGGCGGCGCCACGATGCCCCGCCAGTTGGTGAAGACCAGGTCGATGCCGGCGGACTTGAGGGTCGGCACCTCCTTGAGCGCCTCGATCGGCGCCTCGCTGGTCACCGCGAGAACCCGGATCTGGCCGGCCTCCACCTGGTCGAGGAACTCACCGAAGCCGCTGGCCCCGAAGGCCACCTTGCCGCCGAGCACGGCCGGCAGCAGCTCGCCGCCGCCGTCGTAGGAGACGAAGTTGACCTGGCGGGGGTCGATGCCGACGGTCTTCGCGAGCTGCATCGGCAGCAGGTGGTCCGGGCCGCCGGGCGAGGAGCCGCCGCCGACCGCGAGGCCCTTCGGGTTGGCCTTCCAGGCCGCGACCAGGTCACCGATCGTCTTGTACGGCGAGTCCTTCGGCACCACGATGGCGCCGGCCTCCTCGATCATCTTGGCCAGCGGGGTGGTCTGGGTCAGCGTCGCCGCGGACTTGGAGGTGTACGAGGCACCGACCACGCCCAGCCCCATCTGCATGGCGAGCTTGCCGTTGCCCTTCTCGTTCACGGTCCGCTGAAGGCCGACCGTGCCGCCGGCGCCGGGCAGGTTGAAGACCTGCACGCCGGTGGCGATCTTGGCGTCCTCCATCACCTTGGCGGCGGTCCGGGCGGTGGTGTCGTATCCACCGCCGGGGGTGTTCGGCACCATGATCCGCAGTCCGGTGACCGGCTTGCCGTCGCCACCGGAGCCGCCCTCGCCCTTGTCGGCGGTGGCGCCACAGGCACCCAGGGCGAGCGCCGTGGCCGCGGCGACGCCCATGACCAGTACGTTTCTCCTAGTTGCCATCTTGTTTCTCTTCCGTTTCGAATGAGTCCAGCGGCAAGATGATGGCCTCCGGGCGGTCCCCGAGTCTGCGTTGTGTCACCAGCGGAAGTTGAGGTCTTTGTGGTCGCGATCACGTCCCGCCGCCGAACCCTGGCCGGGCAGCTGCTGGTCCTCCAGCTCGCGATCATCGTCGTGGTGCTGGTGGCCGTGGCCGCCGTGTCGCTGGCCCAGTCGGCGGCCACCTTCAACCGGGTCGAGGGGCGCCGGGTCGCCGACCTCGGCGAGCAGCTCGCCGGCAGCCCGCTGCTGCGCGACCAGCTCAACCAGCCGGCACCCGCCGAAGCGATCGCCCCGCTGGTGCAGAACACACCGACCCAGTACCAGGTGACCTCGGTGACCGTGGCGGACGATCGGGGCCGGGTGGTCGCCTCGACGAACCCGACGCTGGTCGGCAGCCCGGTGGTGCTCGGCGACCCCCGGGTGGCGCAGGGCCGGAGCTGGTTCGGCGAGCTGGCGGTCGACGGCTCGCGGGAGCTGGTCGCCCAGGTGCCGGTGCTCGGCGCCAGGAAGGCGAACCTCGGCCGGTACCTCGGCGTGGTGGTGGTCGGCGTGAAGTCGCCGACCTGGTCGGAGCGGCTGGTGGGGGCGTCGTCGTACCTCTTCACCTACCTGGGCATCGCCTGCGCGCTCGGGGTGGTCGGGTCGTGGCTGCTGGCCCGCCGGATCAAGCGGCAGACCCTGGGTCTGGAGCCGCGGGAGATCGCCGGGCTGGCCGAGCACCGGGAGGCGCTGCTGCACGGCATCGCCGAGGGGGTGATCGCGCTGGACCCGCAGCACCGGGTCACCCTGGTCAACGCGGTCGGCCGGCGGCTGCTCGACCTGCCCGAGCACTGTCTCGGCCGCAGCCTCGCCGAGCTGCGGATCTCCGGCCGGCTGCGGGACGTGCTGGCCGGCGCTGGCGGCGGTCCGGAGGCGCGCGACCAGGTCGTGGTCCGGGGCGGCCGGGTGCTGGTGATGAACCGGATGACGGTCCGCAAGGACGGCCGCCGGCTCGGCTCGGTGACCACGCTGCGGGACCGCACCGAGCTGGCCCGGCTGGAGCGCGAGATCGGCTCGTTCCGGAGCACGACCGAACTGCTCCGGGCGCAGACCCACGAGTTCGCCAACCAGCTGCACACCATCTCCGGGCTGATCCAGATCGGCGAGCACGACGAGGTGGTCCGGTACGTCGACGCGCTCAGCCGGCACCGGGCCTCGCTGGACCTGACGGTCACCAGCCGGGTCCACGACACGGCGGTGGCGGCGCTGCTGATGGCGAAGTCGGCGGTGGCCGCGGAGCGTCGGGTGGAGCTGCGGATCTCCGAGCGGACCGGGCTCGACCGGCTGGCGCCGGAGGTTTCCGCCGACGTGGCGACGGTCCTCGGCAACCTGGTCGACAACGCGGTCGAGGCGGTCGCCGGTGGCCGGGAGACGGGCGTGGGCGACCCGCCGGAGCGGCCCGCCTGGGTCGAGGTCGAGCTGCGGCAGGACGCCTCGTCGGTGGAGATCGTCGTCCGGGACTCCGGTCCCGGGGTGGCGCCGGAGCTGGCTCAGGAGGTCTTCACGCACGGCTTCACCACCAAGGCGGCCGAGGGCGGCGAGCGGGGCATCGGATTGGCGCTCACCCGACTGGTCTGCAACCGTCGCGGCGGCGAGATCGCGGTGACGAACACCGAGGAGGGGGCGATGTTCACCGCCCGGATGTCGGTGTCCCGCGCGATGGAGGAGGCGCGATGATCGACGTGCTGGTCGTCGACGACGACTTCATGGTGGCCCGGATCCACTGCGGCTTCGTCGAGCGGATCGACGGCTTCCGGGTCGTCGGCACCGCGAGCACCGGCGAGCAGGCTGTCGCCGCGGTCGACGAACTCCGCCCCGACCTGGTCCTGCTCGACCTCTACCTGCCGGACATGTTCGGCCTGGACGTGGTGACCCGGCTGCGGGCCGCCCGGCACGACTGCGACGTCCTGGTGATCAGCGCCGCCCGGGAGGCGGAGGCGGTCCGCCGGGCGGTCCGCTACGGCGCGGTCAACTACCTGCTCAAGCCGTTCGGCTTCGACGAGCTGCGGACCCGGCTGGAGCAGTACGCGGCCCGGCGCAACGCGCCGCGCGCCACGGTGGTCAGCGACCAGGCCGACGTCGACCGGGTGCTCTCCCGGAGCGGCTCGGTGGCCACCCCGGCGCTGCCCCGCGGGCTCAGCACGGAGACCGCCGAGCTGGTCGAACGCGCGCTCCGCGAACACACCGGCACCCTCTCGGCCGCCGAGTGCGCCAACCGGGTGGGCATCTCCCGGGTCAGCGCCCGCCGCTACCTGGAGCACTTCTCCGGTACCGGTCGGGCCGCGGTGAGCCTGCGCTACGGCGCGGCCGGCCGGCCGGAGCGCCGCTACTGCTGGGTGGGCTGACCCAGGGCGGCGTCGACGAGGGCGCGGGCGCTGCGCTTGGCCGCCTCGGCGATGGCCGGGTCCCCGTCGAGCACCCCGCCGGCCAGCCCGCCGTCGAGCAGCAGGGTGAGCTGCCGGGCGAGCAGTTCCGGCTGCTCCGCCCCGGCCCGCCGGGCGAGGTCGGTCACCCAGGCCCGGACGACGTTCTTGTGCTCGACGGTACGGGCGTGCACCGGGCTGCCGGCGGGCGACTCGGCGGCGGTGTTGATGAATGCGCAGCCGTGGTAGCCGTCCCGGCGGCAGGCGCCGACGAGCGCGTCGAACATCCCGACGAGTTGCTCGCGCGGGTCGTCGCCGGCCTCCCGGGCGGCGGCCCGCAGCGCCCCGAACCAGACCTGGTCGACCTTGTCCAGATACGCCAGGACGAGGTCGTCCTTCCTCGGAAAGTGCTTGTAGAGGGTGGCCTTGGCGACGCCCGACTCGGCGATCACCGTGTCCACCCCCACCCCGCGCGGCCCGTGCGCGTAGAAGAGCCGGAACGCGGTGTCCAGGATGCGCTCCCGGGCGGAGCCGGCGGGGGTACGCGGCGTGGGCATCGGCGTTCCTTTCCTGCGGGTGCCCGGTGGAGTCTACAGACCCGTCCGTCTGGAAGCCCCCGGGCACGGTGATAGCCGTCACGGAGGGTTGCGGCGACGCAGTAGACAGACCTGTCTGTTAGGGTCGGTGCCAACGAGCGCGGGCATCGGCGCCGCGCGATCACCGGAGGACGGACACACATGCGCATCGCAGTACTGGGCACCGGCATGGTCGGCCGGGCGATCGCCGGCCGGACGGCCGAGCTGGGCCACCAGGTCACGGTCGGCACCCGTGACGTCGCGACGACCCGGGCCGGCGACTGGGCGGGGTGGGCGACCGCCCGCCCGGAGGTCGGCCTGGCCGGCTACGCCGAGGCGACCGCCGACGCGGAGCTGGTGGTCAACGCGACCAGCGGCGACGGTTCGCTGCCCGCCCTGACCGCCGCGGGCGAGGACCGGCTGGCCGGAAAGGTCCTGCTCGACATCGCCAACCCGCTGGACTTCAGCAAGGGCTTCCCGCCCACCCTGTCGGTGGCCAACGACGACTCGCTGGGCGAGCGGATCCAACGGGCCTTCCCGCGTACCCGGGTGGTGAAGGCGCTCAACACGCTAACCGCCGACCTGATGATCCACCCCCGGCAGCTCGCCGACGGCGACCACAGCGTCTTCGTCTCCGGCGACGACGCGGAGGCGAAGCGGGTCGTCATCGAGCTGCTCACCAGCTTCGGCCACACCGACGTGATCGACCTGGGCGACATCACCACGGCCCGGGGCACCGAGATGCTGCTGCCGATCTGGCTGCGCCTCTACGGCAAGCTCGGCACCGGCATCTTCAACGTCAAGATCGTCCGCTGACGCCGGTCCCGCCCGGCGGCGACCTCCCGAAACGCGACAAGCGGCAAGCCGGCCCCGCCTACCCCGACCCTGGGAGGGCAACAACACCCGACAAGCGATATACCTGAGAGGCATAAATATGCCGCTCAGGTATATCGCCTCTCCGGCATTTACTCTCCCGCGCCGGACCGCCGCCCCTGCCGCGGGTCGCGACGCCGGACGGCGGGCACCCGACGGCGGGCAGCGGCGATCGCACCTACCTGGCCCCGCCGCGGCCGGTCACGGCTCGAACTTGTAGCCCAGGCCCCGGACGGTGACGATGTAGCGCGGCGCGGACGGCTCCGGCTCGACCTTGGAGCGCAGCCGCTTGACGTGCACGTCCAGGGTCTTCGTGTCGCCCACGTAGTCGGCGCCCCAGACCCGGTCGATCAACTGCCCCCGGGTCAGCACCCGGCCGGCGTTGCGCAGCAGCAGCTCCAGCAGCTCGAACTCCTTCAGCGGCAGCTGGACGCCGGCTCCCTCGACGGTCACCACGTGCCGCTCGATGTCCATCCGGACCGGGCCCGCGGCGAGCGTCGGGGCGCCCGAGTCGGCCACCTCCGCGCTCTGCCGGCGCAGCACCGCCCGGATGCGGGCCACCAGCTCGCGCGGCGAGTAAGGCTTGGTCACGTAGTCGTCGGCCCCGATCTCCAGGCCCACCACCTTGTCGATCTCGCTGTCCCGGGCGGTGACCATGATGATCGGCACGTGCGAGCGTTGCCGGAGCTGCCGGCAGACCTCGGTGCCCGACATCTCCGGCAACATCAGGTCGAGCAGCACGATGTCAGCGCCGGTCCGGTCGAACTCGGTGAGGGCGGCGGGACCCGTCGCGGCGACGGAGACCTCGAAGCCCTCCTTGCGGAGCATGTAGGACAGGGCGTCGGAGAACGATTCCTCGTCCTCGACCACCAGTACGCGGCTCAACGGGTGTTTCCTTTCCTGTGGTCAGACCTGCCGGAGCCCGGCCGGGCCGGCCTCGATCCCAGCGGAGGAGAGTGTCGCCTCCAGGTCGTCCGGGGGGCTGACGGGCAGCCGGAGGGTGAACGTCGACCCCCCACCAAGAGTGCTCGACACCTCCACCCGACCGCCATGGTTGCTGGCGATGTGTTTGACGATGGCCAGGCCGAGGCCGGTGCCACCGGTGGAGCGCGACCGAGCCTGGTCCGCCCGGTAGAACCGCTCGAAGATCCGGTCGACCTCGTTCGGGGCGATGCCGATGCCCTGGTCGGCGACGGCGATCTCGACGTACTCGTCGGTGGTGCGGGCGGTCACCCGCACCGTGGTGTCCTCGCCCGAGTAGTTGATGGCGTTCTCGACCAGGTTGGCCACCGCAGTGGCGATCTGGGTGTCGCTGCCGTAAACGGTCAGGCCGCGCGCGCCGTCGACCACCACGTCCACCCGGCGGGCGGTGGCCGCGGTGCGGGTCCGGTCGATCACCTCGGCGATCACCCAGTCCACCGAGACCGGCTCCGGCGGGGGCTGCGGCTCGGCGCCCTGGAGCCGGGTCAGCTCCAGCAGCTCCTGCACCAGCCGGCCGAGCCGGGTCGACTCGTGCTGGATCCGCTCGGCGAACCGCCGGGCGGCGACCAGGTCCGCGTAGAGGTCGGGCGCACCGTCGCCGGCCGGCTCGGTAGCGTCGATCAACGCCTCGGCGAGCAGTTGCAGCGCGCCGATCGGGGTCTTCAGCTCGTGGCTGACGTTGGCCACGAAGTCCCGCCGGACCCGGGCCAGCCGGTGCGACTCGGTGACGTCGGCCGCCTCCACCGAGATGTACCCGGCGCCGAGCCCCATCGCGCGCAGGTGCACGCCGAGCGGGTTGTCCCCCGCGGTGTCCCGGCCGCGCGGCAGGTCCAGCTCGATCTCCCGCCGGACGCCGGTGCGGCGGACCTGCCCGGCGAGGGTACGGATCAACGGGTGCGCGGCGATGGAGCCGGGCGTGGGGCCGGTACGGAGCAGGCCCAGCGCCCGCGCCGCCGGGTTCACCAGCACCGGTACGTCGTCCGGGTCCAGCACCACGACGCCGGCCCGGAGCGAATCGACCGTCTTGCGGCCGAGCCCGGAGAGCCCGCCGCGCTGGTCGTCGGGCATCGCCGGCCTCCCTGCGCTCGGGCGGAAGCCCTCGTCCCCGGACAGCCGTGAGCGGTGCCACCAGTTCCGGACGGGTCGGGACAGCAGCAGCCCGGCGACCAGTCCGGTCACCAGAGCCAGGGCCACCACGACCGCCACCGCCCACTCCACCCGGCGATCGTAGGGTCATTGTTAACCTGGGGACCGTCCAGAACGGGACGAATCACTCTCACTTCCGGGAAAGTTCACCCGCAGGCCCCGCGTCGTTCATCCTCGTTCACCTCGGGTCCGCTCCCCCGGCCTACCGTGGGTCGCGCACCTGCTCAAGCCGTACCGGCACCGGATCCCCGGGCCGACCCACGGCCACCGAACCCAGGAAGTGACGATGCGCGACGAATTCCGGGCCGACCTGCAGATTGTCAGCCAACTGCTGGTGGACATGGCGGAGGGGGTGCGCGCGGCGATGCGCCAGGCCACCCGTGGCCTGCTCACCGCCGACCGCGAGGCGTCGGAGGCCGTCATCGCACGGGACGCCGAGATCGACGACCTGTACCGGCACGTCGAGGAGCGGGTCTGCGACCTGCTCGCCCGGCAGGCGCCAGTCGCCTCCGACCTGCGAGCCATGATCACCGCCCTGCACGTCGCCGCCGACCTGGAGCGGATGGGCGATCTGGCCGACCACGTCGCCAAGACCGCGCTGCGCCGGCACCCGTCCCCGGCGGTGCCGGCCGAGCTGCGGCCGGTCTTCACCGACATGGCCGCGATCGCCGACCGGATGGCCGAGAAGATCGGCTCCGTGCTGGCCAAGCCCGACGCCGCCCTCGCCGCCGAACTGGACGGCGACGACGACGCCATGGACGACCTGCACAAGAGCCTCTTCGGCGTGCTGCTCGGCGACGACTGGCCGTACGGGGTGGAGACGGCGATCGACGCCACCCTGCTCGGCCGCTTCTACGAGCGCTTCGCCGACCACGCGGTGAACGCCGGCGAGCACGTGGTCTACCTGATCACCGGGGAGAACAGCCCCACGGCCAGCTGAGCGGAGACGACGGAGGCCCCGGTCCGCGACGGACCGGGGCCTTCCTTCGCGTACGTCAGCGGCCCTGGTTGGCCACCGCGGCGGCGGCCTCCTTGGCGGCGTCCGGGTCGAGGTACGTCCCACCCAGCGTCTGCGGGCGCAGCAGCGGGTCGAGGTCGTAGCGCAGCGGGATGCCGGTCGGGATGTTCAGCTTGGCGATCGCCTCGTCGGAGATCTGGTCGAGGTGCTTGACCAGGGCGCGCAGCGAGTTGCCGTGCGCGGCGACCAGCACCGTCCGGCCGGCCAGGACGTCCGGCACGATCGAGTCGTACCAGTAGGGCAGCATCCGCTCGACGACGTCCTTGAGGCACTCGGTGCGCGGCATCAGCTCGGTCGGCAGCAGCGCGTAGCGGGGGTCGCCGACCTGGGACCACTCGTCGTTGTCGTCGATCGGCGGCGGCGGCGTGTCGTACGACCGGCGCCAGAGCATGAACTGCTCCTCGCCGTACTCGTCCAGGGTCTGCTTCTTGTTCTTGCCCTGCAGGGCGCCGTAGTGCCGCTCGTTGAGCCGCCACGACCGGCGCACCGCGATCCAGTGCCGGTCGGCGGCGTTGAGCGCCAGCTCGGCGGTGCGGGTCGCGCGCCGCATCACGCTGGTGTGCACCACGTCCGGCAGCAGGCTGTGCTCGCGCATCAGCTCGCCGCCGCGCCGCGCCTCCGCCTCGCCCTTGGCGGTCAGGTCGACGTCGACCCAGCCGGTGAAGAGGTTCTTCGCGTTCCAGTCGCTCTCGCCGTGCCGCAGCAGGACCAGCGTCCCGACGGTGGGCCCCTCGCTCGCAGTCATGCCGATCATCCTGCCGTACGTCGCCGGTGAACACGCGGGGACGGGTCGTGACGACCACCACGTGGAAAAGCTGGTGACCGGCGTTCCGGGGCGGGACTAGGTTGTAAGGCGCTTGGGATACATCGGTCATTACCAAACGGGGGCGGCGTGCTGCGGACGGTACGGAGTTGGTTCCGGGACACGACAGGCGGCCTGCCGAGGGCCTTCTGGTACCTGTGGACCGGCACGCTGATCAGCCGGCTCGGCTCGTTCGTCCTGGTCTTCCTCGCCATCTACCTCACCCAGGAGCGCGGCTTCTCGGCGTCGCAGGCCGGCCTGGTGCTCGGCCTCTGGGGCGTCGGCGGCGCGGTCGGCACCACCGTCGGCGGCACCCTGGCCGACCGGTGGGGACGGCGACCCACCCTGCTCACCGCGCACCTGGGCGCGGCCACCATGATGCTCGCGCTCGGTCTGGCCCGGCCGCTCTGGGCGGTGGCCCTGGGCGCGCTGCTGCTGGGCACGTTCGCCGAGGCCGCCCGGCCGGCGTTCGGCGCCATGATGATCGACGTGGTGCCGGAGAAGGACCGGCTGCGCGCCTTCTCGCTGAACTACTGGGCGATCAACCTCGGGTTCGCCTGCGCCGCCGTGCTCGCCGGCCTCGCCGCCCAGGCCGGCTACCTGTTGCTCTTCGTGGTCGACGCGGCCACCACACTGATCACCGCGCTGATCATCTTCACCCGGGTGAAGGAGACCCGCACCGCCTCGGCCGCCCCCGTCGCGAAGGGCGGGACGGCGCCCCCCGGCGCGCTGCGGACCATCCTCACCGACCGGGTCTACCTGGGCTTCGTGACGCTGAACCTGTTCGCCGCGCTGGTCTTCCTCCAGCACATCTCGATGCTGCCGATCGCGATGGGCGACTCCGACCTCACCCCGGCCACGTACGGCTCGGTGATCGCGCTCAACGGGGTGCTGATCGTGGTCGGGCAGCTCTTCGTACCCCGGCTGATCAAGGGGCGGAGCCGGTCCCACGTGCTCGCGCTCGCCTCGCTGGTGATGGGCGTCGGCTTCGGCCTGACCGCGTTCGCCGGCACGGCCTGGTTCTACGGGGTCACGGTGCTGATCTGGACGCTCGGCGAGATGCTCAACTCGCCGTCCAACTCCACCCTCATCGCCGAGCTCTCGCCGGCCGCGCTGCGCGGGCGCTACCAGGGCGTCTTCTCGCTCTCCTGGCAGATCGCCGGGGCGGCCGCCCCGATCCTCGGCGGCCTGGTCCGGGAGCACGTCGGCAACGGCGCGCTCTGGCTCGGCTGCGCCGCGATCGGCGCGGTGACGGCGGTGGCCCACCTGGTCTCGGGTCCGGCCCGGGAGCGGCGGGCCGCCCAGCTCCGGGCGGCCGCGGTGCCGGTCCGGCCGGTCACCGTCGTCCAGCCGCCGGCCCCCGCGGCGGCCGAGGCCGCCGCGACCGCGCCCACCGAGCCGATGCCGGCCCGCGCCGCCTCCTGAGTACGCTGCGCGGCACGGTGACCGGGGACACGCTGGCGCGCCGCCGGGGCACTGCCTAGCGTCGACCCCTGGGTCGGTTGACAAACCTCATGGAGGACGGGTGCGGGGGCTGCGGCGCTGGTGGGACGGGACGGCCGGTGGACTCCCCGCCACCTTCTGGTACCTCTGGTCCGGCTTGCTGATCAACCGGGCTGGCGCGTTCGCGGTGCTCTTCCTCTCGCTCTACCTCACGGCGGCGCGCGGCGCCTCCGAGTCGCTGGCCGGCGCGGTGGTCGGGGCGTACGGGGCCGGCGGGGCGGTCGGCGTGCTGCTCGGCGGGGTGCTGGCCGACCGCTGGGGCCGGCGGGCCACCCTGCTCGCCGCGCACCTCGGCGCCGCCGGCCTGATGGCGGGGCTGGCGTTCAGCCGGCACCTGGCGGTCATCGCGGTGCTCGCCGCGCTGGTCGGGGTGGCGCACTCGATGCCCAGCCCGGCGTTCGTGGCGGCGATCGTCGACGTGGTGCCGGAGGCCCGCCGCTCGCGCGCGTTCAACCTGCAGTTCTGGGCGTTCAACCTGGGCATGGCGGTCGCCTCGCTGCTGGCCGGTGTGCTCGCCGAGGCGAGCTTCGTCGCCCTCTTCCTGGTGGACGCCGCCGCCACCCTGGCCGCCGCCGCGATCATCGCCTGGAAGGTTCCCGAGACGCTCGCCCGGGCCCGCGGTCGCGGCCCCCTGCGCGAGGGCCCGGCACGCGCGGCAGCCCCGGGCGTGCGGCGGCCGGGGCTGGTCAGCGCGCTGACCGACCGGACCTTCCTGGCCTTCGTCGGGCTGACCTTCGTGCTGGCCGTACTCACCATGCAGACCTCGACGATCATGCCGCTGGCGATGCGCGCGGACGGCCTGGGCCCGTCGGCGTACGGCGTGGTGGTGGCGCTCGGCGGCGCGCTGATCGTGCTCGGGCAGCTCTTCGTGCCCCGGCTGATCGAGCCGTACCGGAAGGCGACCGTGCTGTCCGTCTCCACCGGGCTGATGGCGCTCGGCTTCGGCGCCCTGGCCGTCGCCGACCATCTGCCGTTCTACCTCGGCGCGGCGGTGGTCTGGACGATCGGCTCGATGCTCGCCGCGCCGCCGAACGCGCAGATCAACGCCGACCTGGCGCCGCCGGAGCTGCGCGCCCGGTACCAGTCGGTCTTCTACCTGACCTTCCCGGCGGCGGCGTTCGTGGCGCCCGCGCTGGGCGGGCTGAGCCTGCAGCACCTGGGCGACCGGCACTGGCTCATCGTCGGCGGGCTGGGCCTGGTGGCGGCGGTCGGCCATCTGCTCGCCGGTCCGCCCCGGGAACGCCGGGTGGCCGCCCTGCGCGACCGGGAACGAAGGGTGGAGGCCGTGGCCGCCAGCCGCTGAGCCGGGTCCAGAAACGGCGCTGGGCGCCCACCACGACCCCCGTCGTGATGGACGCCCGCACCGTACGCCCGGCGGCGGCGGGCGACACTCACCCCCGTAAGCGTCGCCCGCTCACGCCGCCGGTTCCACAGGCGGCACCGTCCCCCAACGGCGTGATCCACCTGTTCCCTCGCGCCTCGCTTGCGCGGATCTGATCGATCCGCCGCTCCCCCGAACGATTCCAAGCGTGGCGCGGTGCAATAAAGTTAGTTCGCCCGGATTCCGGATTCAACTCAGATCACTGTCTCGCCCGTCACAACACTCGTGGCGGCAATCCGGCTGTCCGTGCTCCGGGCCTTGGATGTGACAACAGCGGGTTCCCGCCGGCCATTCCCGTAAACCTCAGGCGTCCTCCCGATCCGGGTTCTCCGTACGGAAGAAGTTGCTCTGCCGGCCGTCCCGCAGCTGCTCCTGGTAGATGAGATTCAGCCCGCGGAGGTCGAATGTCCGGAACCAGTCGTCCCAGGTGATCTCCCGGATCCGGCTGCTCTCCCGGTAGCCCGGAATGTTGAACGTCAGCACCCCCGGCCGGCCCTCCCGTTCGGTGCCGGCGATGGTGGCCGGCTTGGCGTTCCGGGCCCGCGCCCAGCGCCGGATCACCTCGTGGTTGGCGGTCACCAGGCTCCGACCGGGACGCTCCGGACGATCCTCCAGCGAGGTGACCTGTTGGGACGACCGCACCGAACGGGCCGAGGATCGACCGGTCCGGACCGGGGTCGCCTTCGCCGCCGCCGTAACCCCGGCCCGCGATGGTGGCGCCGCCCTCGCACCACCCGCCGCCTTCGCGCGCGCCCGGGACGGCTGCGCCTTCTGCGCCGGGGCCGCCTTCTTCCGGGCCGGGGCGGCCTTCGCCCTCGCGCCGGTGGCCTTCGCGGCGGGTGCCGCCTTCGCCCGGGCCGCCGAGACCTTCTTCGCCGCGGCCGCCTTCTTCGTGGGGGCGGCGCGGCCCGCCGGTCCGGTCGGCTTGCGCGCGGCGCCACCACCTCGGCTCTCCGCCCGAAGGGTCTTCGCCAGCGTCTTCACCAGTTCCGGCTTGCGCAGGGCGGAGATCCCGGCGACCCCGCGCCGGCGGAGTTGGCCGCGAATGTCGTCGACCTTCATCCGGGAGATCTCAGACTCGGAGATGTTTGGCGTCCCCGGCGTCTGGTTGCCGGGTTGCCGCTTGGTCCTCGTCGCAGTCGTGCCGCGACCTGAGCTGCTTCGCTGAGCCATGGGACACACGCTCCTCGACAGTTCCGTCCTCGGCCCGCGGTGGGTCCCAGTGCCGCACCGCGCAGTGCGGCATACCCGTCAGGACGGGTCCGAACCTCCGGTGACCGAGGTGGCGCTGTCGGCGGACGCCCGAGCACCGGCGGAGGGTTCAAAAAGGTGGGCGAAGGCGGCCAGATTGGCGGTGGACTCGCCCCGCTTGACCCGCCACTCCCACTCGCGGCGGATCGCCGTGCCGAAGCCGATCTCCAGCATGCTGTCGAACGACTCGTCGGCGTAGGTCAGCACGGCGCCCAGCAGCCGATCCAGCTCGTCCTCGTCGATGCCGGCCAGGTTGACCCGGCCCGTGAGGTAGACGTCGCCGACCGTGTCGATGGAGAAGGAGACCCCGTACATCCGGGCGTTGCGCTGCAGCAGCCAGGCCCACAGCTCCTCGCGGCGCTCGTCCGGCTGGCGCATCACGAACGCCTCGACCCGCAACGCGTGCTCGCCGACGATCAGGTTGCAGATCGTCTTGAGCTTGTGCGTGCCCGGCAGGGTCACCGCGTACGACCCCTCGCCGGTCGACTCCCAGTCCAGCTCACGCTCGGCGCAGACGGACTCGATGAGGGCGGCGACGTCGCTCCTACGGCTCATCGGACCCACTTTACGGCCGCACCGTCGCGCCCACCGGCCTCACCAGGAGCAGGAGAGCGCGGGGTCGGCGGCCAACCGGGCGGCGAGCCGGCTGCGGTGCTCGGTCATCGCCTCGCCGTAGACCGCCAGCAGGCCGGAGACCGTCCGGTGCCAGGAGAAGTTGCGGGCGTGCCGCTCGGCGCCCCGGCCCAGGGCCGCCCGGCGGAGCCGGTCCGGCAGCAGCCTGGCGAGCGTCCGGGCCCAGTCGACCGGGTCGTGGCCCTCGATCAGCACCCCGCTCACCCCGTCCCCGACGGCGGTGACCAGACCGCCCACCGCGGCGGCCAGCACCGGCGTACCGCAGGCCTGGGCCTCCAGCGCGACCAGCCCGAACGACTCGTTGTACGACGGCACCGCGACCAGGTCGGCGGCCCGGTAGAGGGCGGGCAGGTCCTCGCCGGTCCGCGGCGGCAGGAAGCGCACCCGGTCGGCGACGTCGAGCGAGGCGGCCAGCTCGATCAGGGCGGTCGGCCGGTCCAGGCCGCTGCCGCTGGGGCCGCCGCAGATCACCACGGTCAGCTCGGCGGCGATCGCGGGATCCCGGTCGCGCAGCGCGGCCACGGCCCGGATCAGCACGTCGGGCGCCTTGAGCGGCTGGATCCGGCCGACGAAGGCCACCACGTACCCGTGGGTGGGCAGCCCCAGCCGGCGGCGGGCGGCGAGCCGGGCGGCGTCCCGGTCCCCGACGGCCGGGCGGAACCGGTCCAGGTCGACGCCGGGCTCGACCACGGCGACCCGGTCCGGGTCGGCGTCGTACCGGTCGAGCAGGTCGCGGGCCTCGACCCGAGTGTTGGCGATCAGCCGGTCGGCCTCCGCGACCACCTGCTCCTCGCCGATGACCCGGGCCTTCGGCTCGGGCCGGTCCCCGGCGGCGAGCTGGGCGTTCTTGACCTTCGCCAGGGTGTGCGCGGTGTGCACCAGCGGCACGCCCCAGCGCTCCTTGGCCAGCCAGCCGACCTGCCCGGAGAGCCAGTAGTGCGAGTGGATCAGGTCGTAGTGGCCGGGTGGGCGGGACGCCTCGGCGCGGAGCACCCCGGCGGTGAACGCGCAGAGCTGCCCGGGCAACTCCTCCTTGGTGAGCCCTTCGAGCGGGCCGGAGGTGATGTGCCGGACGTGCACGCCGGGCGCCATCTCGACCACCGGGGGCAGGTCACCGGAGGTGGCCCGGGTGAAGATCTCCACCTCGACGTCGGCCTCGGCCAGCCGGCGGGCGACCTCCAGGATGTACACGTTCATGCCCCCCGCGTCGCCCGTGCCGGGCTGGTCCAGGGGGGAGGTGTGCACGGAGAGGGTGGCGATGCGGCGGGGCCGGGGCCACGGCAGGGTGCCTCGCTGACGACCGACACCGGTGTGCAATTCCGCCACGTCCGCTCCCTCTGCCACGGTTGATGCCGTCCCGCACGACCGGCGCTTCTCGGTCAACCTCCACGCCGGATGTCATCTTCCCCATCGGGCTTTGGAAATGCGTGGCCCCGGGGCCCCGGCGTGACGGACCTCATCACCGCCGGGAACCACGACCGGGGGGAGAATGACCGGATGACCTCAGTCGCGATCGTCACCGGGGCGTCCAGCGGGATCGGGGCGGCCACCGCCCGCCGGCTGGCCGCCGAGGGCTTCCACGTGCTCGCCGCCGCGCGGCGTACCGACCGGCTCGCCGGCCTGGTCGCCGAGATCGAGGCGGCGGGCGGGGCGGCGACCGCGGTGGCCTGCGACGTCACCTCCGACGAGTCGGTGGCCGGGCTGGCCGCGGCGGCCGCCGCCGCGCCCGGGCCGGTCACCCTGCTGGTCAACAACGCCGGCGGGGCCCGCGGCCTGGACCCGGTGGAGTCCGGCGCGGTGGGCGACTGGCAGTGGATGTACGACGTGAACGTGCTCGGCACGCTCCGGGTCACCCAGGCGCTGCTGCCGGCCCTGGAGGCCTCCGGCGCCGGCACCATCGTGATCGTCAGCTCCACCGCCGGCTTCACCGTCTACGAGGGCGGGGGCGGCTACGCCGCCGCGAAGCACGCCCAGACCGCGATCGCCGGCACGCTGCGGCTGGAGCTCAGCGGGCGGCCGGTCCGGGTCATCGAGATCGACCCCGGGATGGTGAAGACCGACGAGTTCGGCCTGGTCCGCTTCGGCGGCGACGCGGACCAGGCCGCCGCGGTCTACGCCGGGGTGGCCGAGCCGCTGGTCGCCGACGACGTCGCGGACTGCATCGCCTGGTGCGCCACCCGCCCGCACCACGTCAACGTGGACCGGCTGGTGGTGCGCCCGCTGGCCCAGGCCGCCCAGCACAAGGTGCACCGGGTGGGTCAGTGAAGCGCGAGGAGTGAGCCGGGTTTGCGAGCCCCGCAGTCGCGAACCGAGGGCGCGCTGATGAAGCCGGTGGGCGTGGTCACCCGGGGGACGACGAATCCGAACCGGCTGCGGCGGGTGGACAACTGGATCGTCGAGACCTGCGGGAACGCGCTGCGGTCGGCGGCCGACCCGCTGGTGGTCGACCTGGGCTACGGCGCCACCCCCGTCACCGCCGTCGAGCTGCGGGCCCGGCTGGCGGCCGGGGTCCGCGCCGACGTCCGGGTGGTCGGGCTGGAGATCGAGCCGGTACGCGTCGCCGCCGCCCAGCCGGCCGCCGACCCGCCCGGCCTGACCTTCGCCCGGGGCGGCTTCGAGCTGGCCGGCCTGCGCCCCGCCCTGGTCCGCGCGTTCAACGTGCTGCGCCAGTACGACGAGGGCGAGGTCGCCGACGCCTGGCGTACGGTCACCGCCCGGCTCGCCCCGGGCGGGCTGCTGGTCGAGGGAACCTGCGACGAGCTGGGCCGGCTCGGCAGCTGGGTGCTGCTCGACGCGGCCGGCCCCCGCACGCTGACCCTGGCGGCTCGCCTGGCGACGCTGGAGAGCCCCGCCCAGCTCGCCGAGCGGCTGCCCAAGGCGCTGATCCACCGCAACGTCCCCGGCGAACGCATCCACGACCTGATCCGGGCCCTCGACGACGCCTGGCAGGCCGCCGCCGGCTACGCCACCTTCGGCCCCCGCCACCGCTGGCTGCAGACGGTCCGCGCCGTCCGCGCCTCAGGCTGGCCCATCCTCAACCACCCCCGCCGCTGGCGCCGGGGCGAACTCACCCTCCCCTGGCCCGCCATCTCCCCCACCTGACCCCCCGCCCCCACCCCGGGGATCTTGCACTCGGGGCCCTCAATTTGCCCCCTGTGTCCGCTTTTCCCGGACACCAAGTGCAAGATCGCGGGAGGGTGGGGGTCAGTGGGGGTCAGATGGTGCAGCTGATGAGGACGGGTTCGGGGTGGAGGGTGACGCCGAAGCGGTCGTGGACGGCGTCGCGGATCTCGCGGGCCAGGGCGACCAGGGCCGCAGTGCTGGCGGTGCCGCCGCGGTTGGTGAGGGCGAGGGTGTGCTTGCTGGAGATGGCGACGCCCTCCGGGCCGGAGTGGCCCCTGGCGAAGCCGGCCTTCTCGATCAGCCAGGCGGCGCTGACCTTGACCACGTCGCCGGCCCCCGGCCAGGAGGGCGGCTCGCCGAGGTCGGCGGCGCGCTCCCGGAGCAGCTCGTACGCCTCGCGTTCCAGCACCGGGTTGGTGAAGAAGGAGCCGACCGACCAGGTGTCCGGGTCGGCGGCGTCGAGCACCATGCCCTTGCCGGCGCGCAGCCGCAGCACGGTCGCGCGGGCGTCGGCCAGCGGCACCTGGTCACCCACCTCGACGCCGAGCGCCCGGGCCAGCTCGGCGTAGCGCACCGGGCCGGAGAGCGGCGAGCGGGTCAGCCGGAAGTCGACGGAGAGCACCACCCAGCGGTCGCTGTACTTGAAGATGCTGCCCCGGTACGCGAACCCGCAGTCCGCCGCGTCGATCCGGCCGACGCTGCCGTCGGTGCGGTCGTACACCTGGACACCGGTGATGGTCTCCGCGACCTCCTGGCCGTACGCCCCGACGTTCTGGATCGGGGTCGCGCCGGCCGAGCCCGGGATGCCGGAGAGGCATTCCAGCCCCGACCAGCCGTTGGCCACGGTGGCGGCGACCAGTTCGTCCCAGGGCTCGCCGGCCTCGACGCGTACGGTGACCGTCTCGGCGTCCTCGGCGACCACCCGGAGCCCCCGGGAACGGACCAGGACCACCGTGCCGGGGAAGCCCTGGTCGCCGATGACCACGTTGCTGCCGCCAGCGAGGATCAGGACCGGCTGGTCCCGCCGCTCCGCCTCCTGCACCTTATGTACGATTTCCTCGGCGCTGGTAGCGGTCTCCAACCGTCGGGCGGCGCCACCGAGTCGGAGCGTGGTGTATCTCGCCAGGTTGGCCGGGTCGGTCGGGTCGGTCGGGTCGGCTCCGGTCGTCGGTTCGGCGTAGACGTCTGACACGCCTTTCACCCTAGGCTGAGGGGTAGCCGCGGCACCCACCGGTGGCCCGGTCACCCCCGGGAGGATTGCGATGAGCAGACTGCACGGCACCAAGGACTTCTGGATCGGCGCGCTGCGGACCGAGGGTCCCGCCTTCGCCGCCGCCGTCGCCGAGGCGCCGCCGGAGACACCGGTGCTCTCCTGTCCTGGCTGGACGGTCTCCGACCTCACTCTCCACCTCGCCGGCGTCTACCACTGGGTTTCCTCCTTCGTCGCCGCCGGCTCGACCAACCCGCCCGCCCGGCCGACCGGCGAGCCGCCCGCCGGGGTCACCCCGCTCCAGCTCTGGCAGCACGGCTACGACCAGCTGATGACCATCTTCGAGGGCCTGGACCCGGAGGCGCCGGCGTGGAACTGGGCGCCGCAGCCGAAGAAGGCGGGCTTCTGGCCGCGCCGGTTGGCGCACGAGACGGCGGTGCACCGGTGGGACGCCCAGCTCGCCATAGCCGCGGGCGGGCCGATCGAGGCGAAGCTCGCCGCCGACGGGGTGAGCGAGGTGCTGGACACCTGGCTGCCGGCGGGCCGGCGGCGGACGCCCGGCCATTGGCACGGGGTGGTGCAGCTGACCGCCGCCGACGCCGCCCAGGACTGGTACCTGCGGCTGCGCGGTGAGGGGGTGGCGCTGCTGGACACCGCCACCGTCTTCGGCCACGAGGACCACCACGCCCGCGCCCAGGTCACCGCGACCGCCAGCGACCTGCTGCTCGCGCTCTGGGGCCGGGTCAGCTTCGACACCCTCGGGGTGACCGGCGACCGCAGCCTGCTCGACGGCCTGCGGGTCGGGTGAGCCGACGGCCCCGGCGCCCGGCCGGGGCACGCGCGACGCCTCGCGAAAAGAGTGGCCTTCCCCCGCCGGAAGGCCACTCTTCGCCGTTTCCGGGCGCGCCCCGGGAACTCCGACCCCTCTTGACAAGGGTCTGAGAGCGCTCTCTTGACAGAAATTGAGGCAGGCACCACTCTTTCGTGAGAGCGCTCTCTGAGTCAACGAACCACTCTCCACCACCCGGACGACCTAGAGGGGTCAGATAAGAGATGGCTACCTTCACGCGCCGCCGCCTGGCGGCGGTGGCCCTCGCCGCCACCACCGCGCTGCTCGGCACCACCGCCTGCGGCGGCGGGGACGACAAGTCCGCCGCCGACGGGCCGATCACGCTCACGGTCGACGTCTTCGGCCAGTTCGGCTACGACGAGCTGTACAAGGAGTACATGGCCAGCCACCCCGACGTGAAGATCGTTGAGCGGGGCACCGGCAGCAACCTCGACGAGTACTCGCCGAAGCTCACCCAGTGGCTGGCCGCGGGGAAGGGCGCCGGCGACATCGTCGCCATCGAGGAGGGCCTGCTGGTCGAGTACAAGGCCAACCCGCAGAACTTCGTCAACCTGCTGGACCACGGCGCCGCCGACCTCAAGGGCAACTTCCTCGAGTGGAAGTGGAACCAGGGCCTGACCGCCGACGGCAAGCAGCTGATCGGCCTCGGCACCGACGTCGGCGGCATGGCGATGTGCTACCGCAAGGACCTCTTCGCCAAGGCCGGGCTGCCCACCGACCGGGACGCGGTCTCCAAGCTCTGGCCGACCTGGCAGGACTACATCAAGGTCGGCGAGCAGTTCAAGGCGAAGAACACCGGCGCGTCGTTCCTGGACGCGGCGACCAACACCTTCAACACCATCCTGCTCCAGTCCGCCGGCAACGCGCAGGGCTACAGCTACTACGACACCAGCAACAACCTGGTGGTCGACAGCAACCCGGCCGTCAAGCAGGCGTACGACACCACGATGGACATCGTCGACTCCGGCCTCTCCGGCAAGTACGGCTCCTGGTCCGAGGAGTGGGTGTCGGCGTTCAAGCAGTCGAAGTTCGCCACCATCGCCTGCCCGGCCTGGATGACCGGGGTCATCGAGGGCAACGCCGGCCCCGGCGCCAAGGGCAAGTGGGACATCGCGCAGGTGCCCGGCAACGGCGGCAACTGGGGCGGCTCCTTCCTCGCCGTGCCGAAGCAGAGCAAGCACCAGGCCGAGGCGATCGAGCTGGCAAAGTTCCTGACCAGCGCCAAGGGCCAGATCGGCGCCTTCAGGGCCAAGGGCCCGCTGCCGTCCTCGCCGCAGGCGCTCGAGGACCCGGCGATCGTCGACTCCAAGAACGCGTACTTCTCGGACGCGCCGGTCGGCAAGATCTTCGCCACCGGGGCCAAGAGCCTGAAGCCGGTCTACATGGGCCCGAAGAACCAGGCCGTCCGGACCGAGGTGGAGAACGCGGTCCGCACCGTGGAGCTGGGGCAGCGCAGCCCCGAGCAGGGCTGGACCGACGCGGTGAACAACGCCAAGAAGGCCGCCGCCAAGTAGCCCGAGCAGCCAGGCGTGCGGGCGGGCCCCGGCGACGGGGTACCGCCCGCACGGCGGAAAGGAGTCACGGGCCATGGCCGTCCAGCTCGACGCCCGGCCGCCGGTCGCACCGGCGCCCCCCCGCCCCTCCCGGGCCGCCCGGCTCAGCCGGTTCGACACCCGGTACTCGCCCTACCTCTACATCGCCCCGTTCTTCCTGCTCTTCGGGGTGTTCGGGAGCTACCCGCTGATCTACACCTTCTGGGTCTCGCTGCACGACTGGGACCTGCTCGGCGCCGAGCACACGTTCATCGGATTCGACAACTACACCCAGCTGCTGGCCGACCCGGACTTCTGGCACTCGGTGGTCAACACCCTCGGCATCTTCGTCATCTCCACCGTCCCGCAGCTGCTCCTCGCGCTCTGGCTGGCCAACCTGCTCAACCGCCAGCTCCGGGCCCGAACCACCTGGCGGATGGCGGTGCTGATCCCGAACGTCACCTCGACGGCCGCCGTGGCGATCGTCTTCGCCGTGCTCTTCGGCCGCGAGTTCGGCATGATCAACTGGCTGCTCGACCTTGTCGGCGTCGACGCGATCGACTGGAAGGCGAACCGGTTCGCGGCGTGGACCGCGATCTCGGCGATGGTCGACTGGCGGTGGACCGGCTACAACGCGCTGATCTTCCTGGCCGCCATGCAGGCCATCCCGCGCGACCTGTACGAGTCGGCCTCGATCGACGGCGCCGGCCGGTCCCGGCAGTTCTGGTCGATCACCGTGCCGCTGCTCAAGCCGACGATCGTCTTCGCGGTGATCATCTCCACCATCGGCGGCCTCCAGCTCTTCACCGAGCCCCGCCTCTTCAACTCCGGCACCAACGCGATCCGCGGCGGCCCGCTGCGCGAGTCGCAGACGGTGACCATGTACATGTTCGAGAACGCCTTCGCGCCGCACTACAACTTCGGCTACGGCTCGGCGATCGCCTGGCTGCTCTTCGCGCTGATCGCGGTGGTCGCGGCCGGCAACGTACTGCTCCTGCGCCGGCTCGGCGGCGGCGTCCGGAAGGAGGGCGACTGATGTCCCGGATCTGGTCGGCCGGCCGGCTCACGTACCTGGCGCTGACCCTCACGGCCTTCCTGTCGATCTTCCCGATCTACTGGATGTTCGTGGTGGCCAGCCGGACCAGCGACGCGATGGGGCAGGTGCCGCCGCCGGTCACCCCGGGCGGCAGCCTCGGCGCCAACATCGCCCGGCTGTTCGAGAACACCGACGCGTACTTCCTCACCGGTCTGATCAACTCGGCGATCGTGGCCGGCACGGTCACCGTCTCGGTGGTCTTCTTCTCCACGCTCGCCGGGTTCGCCTTCGCGAAGCTGCGCTTCCGCGGACGAAACGCCCTGCTGCTGGTCATCGTCGCCACCATGATGGTGCCCACCCAGCTCGGCGTCATCCCGCTGTACATGCTGATGACGAAGCTGAACTGGAACGACCGGCTGCCGGCGGTGATCGTGCCGGCCCTGGTCACCGGGTTCGGGGTGTTCATGATGCGCCAGTACGCGGGCCAGGCGGTCAGCACCGAGCTGATCGAGGCCGCCCGAATGGACGGCTGCAACACGGCGCGGATCTACTTCCACGTGGTGCTGCCCGCGCTGCGCCCGGCCGCCGCCGTGCTCGGCCTGCTCACCTTCATGACCACCTGGAACGACTTCCTCTGGCCGTACGCCGTCCTCAACGACCCGGAGAACCCCACCGTGCAGCTCTCCCTGCGGGCCCTCTCCGACGGCTACTACCAGGACATGTCACAGGTGTTCACCGGGACGGCGATCGCCACCCTTCCCCTGTTGCTGGTCTTCATCGTGTTCGGCCGCCAGATCATCGGCGGCATCATGGAAGGTGCGGTCAAGGCGTGAGCGCGAGGAGTGAGCCGGGCCTGCGAGCCCCGCAGTCGCGAACGAAAGAAGGCACCGCGTGAGCGCGAGGAGTGAGCCGGGCCTGCGAGCCCCGCAGTCGCGAACGAAAGAGGGCACCGCGTGAGCGAGCTCCGATTCCCCGAGAACTTCGTCTGGGGGGCGGCCACCGCCGCGTACCAGATCGAGGGCGCGACCCAGGAGGACGGTCGCGGCCCGTCGATCTGGGACACCTTCAGCCGTACGCCCGGAAAGGTGTTCCAGGGGCACACCGGCGACGTGGCCTGCGACCACTACCACCGGTACGCCGACGACGTGGCCATGATGGCGGAGCTGGGACTCCGGACGTACCGCTTCTCGGTCGCCTGGCCGCGGATCCAGCCGGACGGCACCGGCCCGGTCAACCCGCGCGGCCTGGACTTCTACGACCGGCTGGTGGACACGCTGCTGGGCCGGGGCATCGACCCGTTCGTCACGCTCTACCACTGGGACCTGCCGCAGACCCTCCAGGACCGGGGCGGCTGGACCAGCCGGGAGACCGCCGAGCACTTCGCCGACTATGCGGTCGCCGTGCTCGGCCGGCTCGGTGACCGGGTCCGGACCTGGACCACGCTGAACGAGCCGTGGTGCTCGGCCTACCTCGGCTACGGCAACGGGGTGCACGCCCCCGGCGAGCGGGACGCCGGGGCGGCCTTCCGCGCCGTACACCATCTGCTGCTCGGCCACGGCCTGGCGACCCGGGCGTTGCGCGCTGCCGGGGTGGCGACCCTCGGGCTCACCCTCAACCCGGCGGACGTGCAGCCGGCCGACGCGGACAGCGAGGCGGACGCCGCCGCGGTGCGCCTGGTCGACGGCCTGCACAACCGGATCTTCCTGGACCCGCTGACCGGCGCCGGCTATCCGGAGGACGTGCTGGAGCACGTCGCCCGGCACGTCGAGCCGACCTTCCTCCGGGACGGGGACGAGAAGATCATCGCGGCCCCGATCGACCTGCTCGGCGTCAACTACTACTCGCCCGCCTACGTCGCCGGACGTTCGGGCGGGGCGGGCGGCAGCGCCTACCCGGGGACGGAGGGCGTGGTGGAGTTCCTGCCGCCGGTCGGGCCGCTCACCGAGATGGGCTGGATGATCGAGCCGGCCGGGCTGACCCGGCTGCTGGAGCGGATCGGCGCCGACTACCCGGGGCTGCCGCTGATGATCACCGAGAATGGTGGGGCGTTCCCGGACAAGGCCGGCGCCGAGGACCCGGACGGGACCGGCCGGGTGGCCGACACCGACCGGGTGGCGTACCTCGACGGACACCTGCGCGCCGTGCACCGGGCCATCGCCCGAGGCGTGGACGTGCGCGGTTATCTCGTATGGTCGTTGCTGGACAACTTCGAATGGGCCGAGGGCTACCGGAAGCGGTTCGGGATCGTCCACGTCGACTACCTGACCCAGCGGCGCACACCGAAGGAGAGTGCCCGCTGGTACCGGGAGGTGATCTCCCGGAACGGGCTGTGACGAGGTGGTGGGGATGACGACGGCACAACGACCGACCCTGGAGGCGGTGGCCCGCCGGGCCGGGGTGTCCCGGGCCACGGTCTCCCGGGTGGTCAACGGCTCCACCACGGTGGCCGAGTCGATCCGGGAGGCGGTCCACCGGGCGGTCGAGGAGCTGGGGTACGTGCCGAACCTGGCCGCCCGCAGCCTGGTCACCCAGCGGACCGACTCGGTGGCCCTGGTCATGCCCGAGGAGGCCACCCGGGTCTTCTCCGACGACCAGGTCTTCCCGGGCATCATCCGGGGCGTCAGCCAGGAGCTGGAGGCGGCCGACAAGCAGCTCGTGCTGATGCTGGCCGGCTCGCCGGCCGGGCACCAGCGGGTCGAGCGCTACACCACCGGGCGGCACGTGGACGGGGTGCTCTTCGCCTCCCTGCACGGCGAGGACCCGCTGCCGGGCGTGCTGACCCGGCTGGGCATCCCGGTGGTGTGCGCCGGCCGGCCGCTCGACGGCGCCCGGGTGCCGTACGTGGACGTGGACAACGTCGGCGGGGTCACCCGGGCGGTGCGGCACCTGATCGGGAACGGTCGGCGGCGGATCGCCACCATCGCCGGGCCGCAGGACATGGTCGCCGGGATCGAGCGGCTCACCGGCTACCGGGAGGCGATGGCCGCGGCCGGGCTGCCCGCCCGGGAGGCGTTCGGGGACTTCACCCGGGAGTCCGGGGCGGCGGCGATGCGGGACCTGCTCGCCGCGTACCCCGACCTGGACGCGGTCTGCGCCGCCTCCGACCTGATGGCGCACGCGGCCCTGCGCACCCTGCGCGAGGCGGGGCGGCGGGTGCCGGACGACGTGGCGGTGATCGGTTTCGACGACATCGAGACCGCGGCGTACACCGAGCCGCCGCTGACCACGGTGCGCTGGGACATCGTCGAGCTGGGCCGGGCGATGACCCGGCAGCTGCTGCGGATGACGGCCGGCGAGGACGTCGAGCAGGAGCTGATCCTGCCGACCGACCTCATCGTCCGCGACTCGGCCTGACGCGGGCGGAGGGGCCCCGGTCCAGGGCCCTCCGATAACCCGTCGCGGTGCGGTACCGCCGGCGCTACCGTCGCCCGGTGACCGGCACCGTGACCCTCATCCGCGCCCCCGAACTCTCCGACGTCGCCGAGTACGCCTACGCGGCCGGGGTCACCCCGCCGGCCCGGCTGGTCTTCACCGCCGGGGCCTGCCCGCTGGACGCCGTGGGCCGCACCGTCGCTCCCGGTGATCCCGCCGCCCAGGCGCGGCAGGTGATGGCCAACCTGGAGACCGCGCTGGCCGCCGCCGGGGCGGCGCTCCCCGACGTCGTCAGGACCACCGTGTACGTCGCCACGACCGACCGGGCCGACCTGGTGGCCGTCTGGCAGGTGGTCCGGGACGCCTTCGGCGACCACGACCCGCCGAGCACGCTGCTCGGGGTGACCGTGCTGGGCTACCCGGACCAGCTCGTCGAGGTCGAGGCGGTCGCCGCCGTCCGCGAGGTGGCTTGAGATGCTGATCCGTGCCGCCCACCCCGACGACGCGCCCGCCGTCGTGGCGCTGCGCGCGCTGGTCTACCCGTACCTGGTGCGCGGGGTCGAGTCGACCCGCCGGATGATCGCCGAACCGCCGCCGGGCGAGGAGTGGACCGCGTTCGTGGCCGAGGTCGACGGCCGGGTGGTCGGCTGGGTGTCGGCCTACCGCAACGGCCGCACGTCGGAGGCGGACTTCGGGGAGGTCTCCCTGCTGCACGTCCATCCGGAGCAGCGCGGTCGGGGCATCGGCGCCGCGCTACTGGCCGAGGCGCTCGGCCACCTCCGTCCGCTGGGGATCCGCCGGGTGCGGACCTGGGCGCTGACGGAGTCGCTGCCGTTCGCCCGCCGGCACGGCTTCACGCCGAGCCGGGAGCTGCGCTACTCGGCGCTGGACCTGCGGGCGACGCCGCCGCTGCCGGACGGCCCGGACGGGCTGCGGCTGCCGCCGCTGGCCGGGCTCGATCCGCGCCGGCTGCACACCGTGCACGTCGCGGCCTCCGCCGACGAGCCGGGGGACGCGCCCACCGACGCGCTCAGCTACGCGAACTGGCGCTACGAGGTCTGGGACAACCTCGGGCTGGATCGGGAGGCCAGCTCGGCCGTCGAGGTCGACGGGGAGCTGGTCGCCTTCAGCCTGGTCAAGCGGGACGGCGACCGGATGTGGTCGGACATGACGGCCACCCTGCCGGCGTTCCGCGGCCGAGGGCTGGCCCGGCTGGCCAAGCTCGCCGCGCTGCACCGTGCCCGCGCCGCCGGGGTCGCCGTCGCCTACACCTCGAACGACGAGGCGAACGCCCCGATGCTCGCGATCAACGAGCGGCTCGGCTACCGGCCGGCGGCCGCCCAGTGGTCCTGCCTCGCTGAGCTGAGCTGACGGGACGGCCGCCCGCGTCGCGGGTGGCGTGACCCGCCGGAGTCGCGCCGCCGGCTCAGCCGGCGGCGGCCACCCGCTCGGCGGTGGCGTACGTGTCGGCGCTGAAGAGGACCAGCCGGGCCTCGCTGACGTGCGCCGGGGCCGCCGCGCGGAGCACGGTCAGCGCCTGGCGTACCGCGTCGTCGACCGGCCAGCCGTAGATGCCGGCGGAGATCAGCGGGAAGGCCACCGTCGCGGCGCCCATCTCGTCGGCGACCGCCAGGCTGTTGGCGTAGCAGTCCCGCAGCAGCGCCGACCGGTCCTCGCCGGGCGAGAAGACCGGGCCGACGGTGTGGACCACCCAGCGGGCGGGCAGGTTGCCGGCGGTGGTGGCAACCGCCTGTCCGGTGGGCAGGCCCCGGCCGTACCGGGAGGCGCGCAGCGCCCGGCACTCCGCCAGGATCGCCGGCCCGCCCTTGCGGTGGATCGCCCCGTCCACTCCCCCGCCACCGAGCAGCGAGGAGTTGGCCGCGTTGACGATCGCGTCGACCCGCTGGGCGGTGATGTCCCCCTCGACCAGGGTGATCTCCATGTCAGCGCTCCTCGATGGGCTGGCCGAGCGACCGGCGGGCCAGCAGGGTGGCCCCGGCCACGGCGGCCGGCATGACCAGCACCGCGCCGAGCGGGATCAGGAAGCAGACGAAGACCGCCACGCCGAAGCCCAGCGCCGTGGGCCGGTCCGCCTTCAGCCGGGAGCGGCGGTCCGGCAGCCGCATGCCGCGCCGGTAGAAGGGCGCGCCGACCAGTTCCAGGGCGAGGAACCAGCCGCCCACCGCCGCCCCGATCACCGGTACGACGGTCTGCCCCACCACCGGGATGAAGCCGGCCGCGAAGAGCGGGATGCCGACCAGCGCGGAAATCGCCACCAGGCGCAGCGAGTCGACGGCGCTGCGGCGCAGCGAAGCCCAGATCGGCACGTCGACCGCGCCCGGGGTGCCGCCGTACCGCTCCTCGACCCGCTCGGAGATCTTCTCGTAGAACGGGTCGCCGATGACCAGGGTGACCGCGGTGAAGGTGACCACCGCGAGCAGCCCGCCCAGCCCCAGGAAGGCCAGCCCGGCGATCACCCGAACCAGACCGCGCGGCGTCGCCGACCAGTCGTCCGCGAACGGGGTGACCAGCGCGGCGAGGTCGTCCACGAAGTACACCAGGGTGGCGAAGGCGGCGAGGAAGAGCGCGCCGGAGATCAGCGCCGGGATGATACCGAGCAGCATCAACCCGGGGCTGCGGACGTAGAGGCCGAGGCCGCGCAGGAGCAGCCCGGCGCCGGCGAGGAACCGGCCGACGGCGCCGGTGACCGGGGCGGCGAGGCGGGGTGCGTTCACGACCGCAGAGCCTAACGGTCCCCCGCCCCCGCGCCGGGGAAAGCGACGCGGGCAGGATGGACCGGTGCGCGCCTCCCGGCTGATCTCGCTGGTCCTGCTGCTCCAGTCGCGGGAGACGATGACCGCGACCGAGCTGGCCCGGGAGCTGGAGGTCTCCGAGCGGACGGTCTACCGGGACGTGCTGGCGCTCTCCGCCGCCGGGGTGCCGGTCTATGCCGACCGGGGTCGAACCGGCGGCTACCGGCTGCTCGGCGGCTACCGGACCCGGCTGACCGGGCTGACCCGGGACGAGGCGGAGGCGCTCTTCCTGGCCGGGCTGCCCGGTCCGGCCGGCGAGATGGGGCTCGCCGACGCGGTGGCCGCCGCCGAGCTGAAGGTGCTCGCCGCGCTGCCGCCGAGCCTGCGGGACGCGCCCGCCCGGACCGGCCAGCGGTTCCACCTCGACGTGCCGGGCTGGTTCCGGGAGGCGGCACCGCCGCCGTGGCTGGCCGAGCTGGCCCGGGCGGTGTGGCGGGACCGGGTGGTCGAGCTGCGCTACCGGCGCGGCGACCGGGAGGTCAGCCGCACCGTGCAGCCCTACGGGCTGGTGTTGAAGAGCGGGGTCTGGTACCTGGTGGGCCGGGTCGGCGACGGGCACCGGACGTACCGGGTGGACCGGGTGGTCGGCGTCGAGGTGGGCGAGGAGGCCTTCGCCCGGGACGAGGGCTTCGACCTGGGGGCGTACTGGCGGGAGCAGGCCGAGGCGTTCCTGCGGGGCATGCTGCGGGCCGAGGTCCGCGTCCGGCTGAGCCCCGCCGGCCTGCGGGCGCTGCGGCACGTCGCGGAGGCCCCCTTCGCGTACGACGAGGCGGTGGCCGGGGCGGGCGAACCCGACGGGCAGGGGTGGGTGGCGACCCGGCTGCCCGTCGAGTCCGTGCCGGTGGCGTACGACGTGCTGCTCCGGCTCGGTCCGGAGGTGGAGGTGCTCGACCCGCCGGAGCTGCGGGCGCGCTTCGCCGAGGCGGCCCGCCGGTCGGCGGCGCTCTACTCCGACGCCCCGGACGGGCCGGACACCGGTCAGCGGTAGTCGGTGTCGTCCGCCGGCCTGCCCGGCTTGAGCACCTCGTCGTGATAGCGCTGCCAGTGCGGCCTCGTGCCGTCGAGGTCGGTGAAGCCGTACACCTGGGCCAACCCGCCGCTGTCGACGGACTTCCCGGTCCAGCGGGCCCGGTCCGGGTCGGCGGCCAGGGCGGCCACCGCGCGCCCGACGAAGGCCGGCGTCTCCGACATGACGAAGTGCGGGTCCTTCGCCGCGCCGTCCCGCCAGTTGGCCTCGGTGACCCCGAAGTGCTCCAGCATCGCCTCGGAGCGCAGCCAGCCGGGGGTGAGCGCCACCGCGGTGCCGCCGTGCGGCTCCAGCTCGTGCGCCTGGGTGAAGGCGAGCCGGTTGACCGAGACCTTGGCCAGGTCGTAGAAGACGGAGAGCCGGTAGGTGGCGTCGTTGTACTCCTTGGTGCCGTCGCCGATCTCGATGACCAGGCCGCCCCGGTTGCGGATCAGCAGCGGCAGGGCGAAGTGGCTGGTGATGATGTGGGTGTCCACGGCCAGCCGCAGGGTGCGGAAGCCGGCGTCGAGGGGCTGCTCCCAGACCGGCTTCTCCCAGGTGATCAGCGGGTCGGCGCCCCAGATGTCGTTGACCAGCACGTCGAGGCGGCCGTGCTCGGCGTCGATCCGCTCGACCAGGCGGCGTACCTGGTCGGGGTCGAGGTGGTCGACGGCGACCGCCACACCGGTGCCGCCGGCGGCGGTGACCAGCTCGGCGGTCTCCTCGATGGTCTCCGGCCGGTCCATCTCGGACCGGCGCTCGCGGGTGGTGCGGCCGGTGGCGTAGACGGTGGCCCCGGCCGCGCCGAGCTGGACCGCGATCTGCCGGCCGGCGCCCGCGTCGCCCCGGCGACGAGCGCGATCTTTCCTGTCAGCGGTTTCGTCATGCCCGCCACGGTGTCACCGATACCTGACAACCGAAGTCCGGTTTTCCGGGTCCTCCCGATCCGCCATGATGGCCGGCATGCACCTGCTGCTCTCCGGGATCGTCGGCTCGGTGGCCTACGGGCTGGCCGGCACCGGATCGGACGTGGACCGGATCGGCGTCTTCGCCGCGCCGACGGTGGCCTTCCACGGCCTGCACCCGCCGCGTGAGTCGGTGGTCACCACCGAACCGGACGTCACGCTGCACGAGGCGGGGAAGTACTGCCGCCTCGCGCTGAGCGGCAACCCGACGGCGACCGAGCTGATGTGGCTGCCGGACGACTGCTACGAGACCCGCACCGAGCTCGGCGAGCGGCTGATCGGCATCCGGTCGGCGTTCCTCAGCGCGCCCCGGGTCCGCGCCGCCTACCTCGGCTACGCCAGCCAGCAGTTCCGGAAGCTGACCGCCCGGGACTCGTCGGCGGGTGGCCGGCGGCGCTCCGCGAAGCACGCCCGGCACCTGGCCCGGCTGCTGCACCAGGGACGGGTGCTCTACGCGACCGGCGTGCTGGAGATCCGGCTGGCCGACCCGGAGTGGTTCCGGGCGTTCGGCGAACGGGTCGCCGGCGGGGCGCTGGACGAGGCGGAGGCGCTGGTCGCCGAGGCGGAACGGGACTTCGACCGGATCCGCACCCCGCTGCCGGAGCGGCCGGACGAGGAGACCGTCGAGCGGTGGCTCCTCGACGTCCGGGCCGCCCACCTGCCGCCGGAGCTGGCCCGGCCGTAGCCCTCGGGCCTCACGACCAGGGTCGGAGGGAGGAGCACCCGGCCCTCCGGCTCACGGCCGAAAACCCAGTTGGCCCGGCACCGACCCTGCCGTTAGGCTGCGGCCGCGTCCTCGATCAGCGAAAGGGAGGTGAGCGCGATGTCCACCACGACAGTCATGTGCTCCCACCCGACGGCGAGGACGCCGAGGTCCTGAACCGGGAGCACGTCACCACCCGGAAGGACCCCATGACCGACCTGGTCATTCGCCCGATCATCGCGGGCGAGGAACACCTCTTCGACTCCCTGCCCGACCCCGCTCTCGTCGGCCGCGCCGCCTTCGGCGAGAGCTACCTCGACATGGCCGCCGCCGGCCAGTACCGCCCCGAATGGACCTGGGTCGCCCTCCGCGACGACACCGTCGTGGCCCGCGCCGCCTGGTGGGGCGGCCCCGGCGACACCGCGCCGCTGGCGCTCGACTGGTTCGACTTCACCGATGCCGACGCGGCGGTCGAGCTGCTGCGGACCGCGCCGCTGCGGGCGGAGTACTCCATCTCACTGCCACCCGGCTGGCGCGACGACCCGGCCGTCCGGGCGCAGGGCGAGGCCCGGATCGACGCTGCGACGAAGGCCGGCATGTCGGTGCTGGTCGAGCGGTACCGGTACCGCTGGACGGCAGACTGCGGACTGCCGGCCCGACCGGGCCGGCTGGAGTTCCACCCCGAACCCGACGACGCCGTCATCCTCGACGTCCTCCGCCGCATCGGCGAGGGCAGCCTGGACGCCCACACCCGCCACACCATCGCCACCTCCGGGCCGGCGGCGGCGGCCCAGGAGGAACTGGACCTGTTGCGCTGGCTGCCGGGTCCCCGTGACTGGTGGCGACTGGCCCGGACCGCGAGTGGCACGCTGGTCGGCATCATCGTGCCGGCCCGCAACCACAGCGATCCGATCGTCGCCTTCGTCGGCGTGGTTCCCGAGCAGCGCGGCCACGGCTACGCGTACGACCTGCTGGTCGAAGGCACGCACCTGCTGGTCGAGGGCGGCGCGACGGAGATCGTGGCCGCCACGGACCAGACCAACCACCCGATGGCCGCCGTCTTCGCCCGGGCGGGTTACCCGGTCGAGCGGGAACGCGTCGACCTCGTCTGACCCCTCGTCCCCGGCACCGGCCCACCGGTGCCGGGGACACCTCGGGCGCACACCTGCGCGGCTGTACGCCTCAGTCGGCCAACCTGACCCGGACCCGGCGGTTGGCCCGGCCCTTGCTCTCCACCTTGACCACCTGGACCTTGCCGATGAGGGCGGTCGAGGCGACGTGGGTGCCGCCGTCGGCCTGCACGTCCAGCCCGACGATGTCGACGATCCGGACCTCCTGCTCGTCCGGCGGGATCAGGTTGGACTGGGTACGGATGATGTCCGGCAGGGCGAGGGCCTCGGCCCGGGGCAGCACCCGGACGGCGACCGACCGGTCGGCGGCCACCTCGGCGTTGACCAGCTCCTCGATCCGGCTCTTGAAGTCCGGCGGCACCTCGGGGAGGTTGAAGTCCATCCGGGCCTCGCCCGGCTCCATGTTGCCGCCGGTGACCAGCGCGCCGAAGTCGCGGAACACCACCCCGCAGAGCACATGCAGCCCCGAATGGGTACGCATCAGCATCGTCCGGCGGTCGTCCTCGACCGCGCCGGTGACCGCGGTGCCGACCGGCGGCACCGGATCACCCTCGGCCGGGATCAGCCAGAGGTCGTCGCCCTTGCGGGTGCCGACGATCCGGGTCTGCACGCCCTGCCAGAGCAGCACCCCGTGGTCCGGTGGCTGCCCGCCGCCGCCCGGGTAGTAGGCCGACCGGTCCAGCACGATGCCCTGCTCGGGGTCGGCCGTCAGCACCGTGCACTCCCACTCGCGCAGGGTGGGGTCGGCGAGGTCGAGGCGGTGGGTACGGCCGTGGTGTGTGACGCCCATGACAGGCGACGTTACCCGTTGAGGAACCCGGAGATCCGCTCCCGCAGGTCGGCGCGTTCCGACCAGAGCACGCTCGGGCGGTCGTAGACGTGCAGGGTGGCGTTCGGCAGGGCGGCGGCCAGCTGCTCGGCGACCGGCACCGGATGCAGGTCGTCGCCGGCGCAGCCGATCACCAACGCCGGGGCGGTGACCTGGGCGAGCACGCCCGCGTCCCGCAGCGGCGTCTGCTCGGGCAGGCTGGCCAGCCCGGGGGCGAGCCCGTCCCGCAGCAGCTGGTCCAGCCGCTGCCGCAGGTACGCCCAGCCGGCCGGGGTGTTCCGCACGGCGGGCGGCAGCTCCATCGACACGACGTCGGCGAGGGCGGAGGCGTCGCCGCTCTCCACCGCGTCGAGCAGGTCGGTCAGGCGGGCCCGGGCCGCCTCGCCGCGCGGCTGGTCCAGCACGGCGGGCAGGAAGAAGACCAGCTTCTCGAAGCGCGACGGGCTCTCCACCAGCAGCCGGCAGAGCGCGCCAGCGCCCAGGCTGGCGCCGAAGGCCCGGGTCGCGCGGCCGAGGTCGGCGATGGCCCGCAGGTCCCGGGCCAGGTCCAGATAGCTCCACGGGCCGGGCGGCGAGTCGGAACGGCCGTGCCCGCGGAACTGGAAGAAGACCCTGCGGCCGGTGACCGCGCTGCCGAACGGGCGGGTGGTGGCGATGCCGTTGCCCAGCCCGTGCGCGAAGACCGTGACCGGGTCACCGACGCCGGTGACCAGCCGCTCCAGCCGTACCCCGTGCGGGGTGGTGACCAGCTCGGTCTCCGGCTCCGGCAGCGCCGGACGGCCGGTGCGCGGCCCGCCGGGGCCGGGGCCCCAGGTGCGCGGGCCGCCGTCCGGCGGCGGGGGCCAGCGGAAACCCCTCACCAGAAGCCTTTGCCGTCGTGCAGGTCGCGCAGCCCGACCCGGACGTCCAGCAGGTAGATGAGCGCCGCCGCGATGCCGACCAGGCCGAAGATGCTCAGCACCCCACCGAAGCCGAAGAACGGCAGGGTCAGCAGCAGACAGACCGCGAGGATGGCGATCCAGCCGCCCTTGGGCAGGGTGCCGATCGCGGGGAAGGCGTCGGAGCGCTGGGTGATGGCGTGCACCAGCGCCACGCCCTCGATGACCAGGGCGAAGACGAGCAGGATCAGCTCGATCACATAGCGGACTTCGTACGCGAAGATCGGCGCGGCGTATGCCATGTCGGCAAGCTTATGCCGACGGCCCCGGAAACGTCCCGCAGGACGCTTCCGGGGCCGTCGATCCGGAATCGACTACTCGGCGGCCGGGCGGGTCCGCTTGGTGGTCTTCGGCAGCTTCGCCGACGGGGTGGCGGTCGCGGCCTTGGCCGCGGTGGCCTTGGTGGCCCGGGTCCGCGCGGTCTTGGCGGCGGCCGGCTTGGCCTCGACGACCTCGGCCACGTCGGCCGGGGTCGGGACGTCGACCGGGGCGGCGGTCGGGGTCGCGGCGGCCGGCGCCGTCACGTCGGCCTCCGTCGCCTCGATGTCCGCGTTCACCGTGTCGGCGGCCTCCAGCACGCCGGCGCCGACGACCCGCTCACCGCGGGCGACCAGCTCGGCGTACGCGGCCAGGGCCCGCACCTGCGCGGCCTGGGCGCCGGCCAGGGCACGCTCCTGGGCGGCCTCGGCGGCGCCCAGCACGGCGGCGGCGTTCCGGGTGGCGGCCTCGCGGAGCTTGTCCAGGTCGAGGTCGGCCGGGACGGCCTTCTCCCGCAGCCCGGTCGCGGTGAGGTTCGCGGTCTTCAGCGTCTCGGTGGCCTTCTGGCGCAGCTCGAAGCCGGTGACGACGGCCTTGCCGCCGAGGTCGGCGACGACCTTGGTGCCGAGGTCGCTGACCACGGTCGGGAGCTTGCGCAGCTGCTGCAGGGCCAGCTCGCCGGCGCCGGCGGCGGCGTAGAGCGGCGCGGGGATGCGGTTGGTCTTCGGCTGGGTCATGACTTCTCCTCCTCGGCCGCACCGGCGGCCTTCGGCGCGGTCTTCTTCTGGGGTGCGGTGGTGGTCGGGGCGGGAGCGGGGCCCGCCTCGGTGACGGCGACCGACTCGAGGACCGCCTCGGTCGGGGTGCCGTCCGGCGTCGTGGGGACGGTGGCGGCCGGCGTGACGGTGGCCGGTGCCTCCGGGGCCTCGGCGGGCCCGGTGGCGGCCGGCACCGCCGGCTCGGCGCCCGCGGTCGCGGCGGCGGTCGCCTCGGCGAGCCGCGCGTTCTCCCGGCGGAACGTCTCGTAGATCTGGGTGAGCGACTGCTTCTGCGCCATGGTCAGCTCGGGGTCGACGGCGATCGCGGCGAGCACCCCCTGACCCTCCTTGTCGTCGAGCAGCCCGGCCCGCAGGTACATCGCCGGGGTGGAGACGCGCAGGGCGCTGGCCAGTTGCTGCAGCACTTCGGCGCTCGGCTTGCGCAGGCCGCGCTCGATCTGGCTGAGGTACGGGTTGCTGACGCCGGCCTGCTCGGCGAGCTGCCGCAGCGAGATCTTCGCGTTGCGGCGCAGATCGCGAATGAACCCGCCGACGTCGGGAAGGTCCTTGCTGGTGGCCATACTTCGACGCTATCGGGCAGTGCTAGCAACTGCAAGCAAAACGCTAGCCGGAGTTAGCAAGGTCTCAGATCGACTGTTGCGCTCCCGGTGTCCGGTACGTACCGTCCTGGCGTGACCAAGATCGAAGTGAACGGCGCCCTGCTCGCGTACGACGAGGTCGGGACCGGAACGCCGGTGCTGCTGCTGCACGCGGGCATCGCCGACCGGCGGATGTGGCGGGAGCAGCTCCCCGCGCTCGCCGCCCGGCACCGGGTCATCGCCCCCGACCTGCGCGGCTACGGCGACTCCGCGCTGCCGCCGGCGCCCTTCGCCCACCACGAGGACGTGGTCGGCCTGCTGGACGCGCTCGGCCTCGACCGGGCCGCCCTGGTCGGGTGCTCGTTCGGCGGCAAGGTCGCGGTGGACACCGCGCTGGCCCACCCGGAGCGGGTCTCGGCGCTGGCCCTCTTCGGCGCCCCGGTCTCCGGCAACGAGTGGTCGGAGGAGACCGAGCAACTCTGGGAGACCCTGGTCGGCGAGGTGGACCCGGAGGACTTCGCAGCGTCCGCCGCCGGCGAGGTGCGGTTCTGGGTGGTCGGCCCGGCCCGCCGGCCCGAGGACGTGGACCCGGAGCTGATCCGGTTCGCCCGGGAGATGGACCAGCGGGCGCTCGCCGCCGAGCTGGCGTTGAGCGCCGTCGAGGTCGGCGAGCTCGATCCGCCGGCGATCGACCGGCTGGGCGAGCTGCGGATGCCGGTGCTGGTCGGGGCCGGGGCGGCGGACGTACCGGACATCAGCCGGCTCGCCGATCGCATCGCCGCCGAGGCAGCCGACGCGGTACGCCTGCCCGACGTCCCGGACGCCGGCCACCTGCTGCCGCTGGAACGCCCCGAACCGGTCAACGCCGCCCTGCTCGACTTCCTGCCCTGACCCGCCCCGCCCGGTCGGTTCCGCCGCGGCCGGGCGGGACGCCCGACCGGCGTGTCGCGCCCTGAGCGCCACATCCCCGGGCAGCGTCATGACTGATTTTTGCCTGACAGTCATGAGGCTCACCACGGTGGTCGCCGCGGGACGGGCGGGATGCCGCCCGCGGACGGTCCCCCCGCACAGGCGGGACACCGCGACTTGCCGCCGGGCGCCGGACGGGCGGACGAGCGGTACGAGCGCGGGCCGAGTCGGGACGAGCGCGGGCCGAGCAGTACAAGCGCGGGCCGCGCGGTACGAGCACGAGCCGCGGCGGCCGAGCGCGGGTCGCGCGGCTCACCAGACGGCGCGGACCGCCCCGACCGGGAGGCCGCCGCCGAACAGCGGCACGTCCTCGTACTCCGTCAGGACCGGAGCGTCGACGCCGAGTCGGCGCAGCGCGGAGACCAGCACGGGCATCCGGGCGCGGGCGGCGCCATCGTCGATCTTGAGGGCGACCGCGCCGACCCCGGGGACGGCCGCCACGATGACGCCCTCGGCGCCTACCTTGGTCAGGAGGCCGGGTACGCCCCGCATCAACCGGGTGTCGTCGGCCTGGGTGCCGCCCACCAGCTCCGGGTACGCCCGCATCGCGTCGGCCACGGTCCGCTCGACCGTGCCCGGCTCCGCCGCGACCAGCCGCAGGTACGCCCGGGCCAGCCCGGTCAGCGAGACGGCGAGCACCGGCGCGCCGCAGCCATCGACCCCGACCGCCGCCGCCTCCTCGCCGGTGAACTCCTCGATCGCGGCGGTCAGCCGGCGCTGCAGCGGGTGGTCGGGCCGCCAGTAGCCGGCCAGCGGCCAGCCGGCCGCGAGGCAGGTCAACAGCATGCCGGTGTGCTTGCCGGAGCAGTTCATCTGGATCCGCGTCGGCCCGCCGCCAGCCCGCAGCACGGCCTCCCGGGCCGCGTCGCCGACCGGGAGGTCGGGCGGGCAGTGCAGCACGGACTCGTCGAGCCCGGCGCGGCGGAGCAGGGCGGCGACCCGTTCCAGGTGGAACTCCTCGCCGGCGTGGCTGGCCGAGACCAGCGCCACGTCGGCCGGGTCGGTCAGCGGCAGGCCGGCGCGGAGCATCCCGATCGCCTGCATCGGCTTGCTGGACGAGCGCGGGAAGATCGGGGAGAGCACGTCCCCGACGCCGGCCACCGTCGCGCCGGTCGCGTCCAGCACCACCACCGAGCCGCGGTGCAGCCCCTCCACGAAGCCGGACCGGACCACCTCGGCGAGCGGCGCGCCGCCCTCGTACGTCTTTCCCACGAGGTGGACGGTACCGACGGGCCCGGCGGGCCCAACACCGGGGTGACCAGCGGCGTCGACCGCCGACGTACAGGGGTGCCGGGCCGGGGCGGGCTTACAGGCCGAGCAGCTGCCGGGCCTCGGCGGTGGTCAGCGGCGGGCGCTGGGCGAGCTGGGCGAAGCCGACGGCCCGGGCGACCAGCTGCATGTTGGACTCCACCGGCCGGCCCTTGGCGTACGTGACGGTGTCCTCCATGCCGACCCGCAGGTGCCCGCCGGTCGACAGCGAGGCGAGCATGACCGGGATGGTGCTGCGTCCGATGCCGGTCGCCGAGAAGGTGGTGCCCTCCGGCAGGTCACGGAGCATCTGCTGGGCGGCGACCAGCGTCGCGGTGGTGCCCGGCATCCCGCCCGGCACGCCCATCACGAAGTCGACGTGCACGTGCCCGCCGTGCGGCAGGCCGTACTTGCCGAGCAGGCGCTGGAGGGCGGTCAGGTGGCCGAGCTCGAAGATCTCGTACTCCGGCACCACGCCCTTCTCCTGCATCCGGGTGTGCAGGTCGACGATGAACTCCCAGCGGTTGAGGAAGACGTCGTCGCCGAAGTTGACCGTGCCCATGGTGCAGGAGGCCATGTCCGGCCCGGCGTCCAGCACGGCGAGCCGCGCCGCCTCCGGGTCGGTCACCGCGCCGCCGGAGGAGAGCTGCACGATGAGGTCAGTGCTCTCGCGCAGCGCGGCCACCGTCGCCCGGAGCCGCCCCTGGTCCAGGGTGGGCTTCGCCTCGTCGTCCCGAATATGGACGTGGATCACGGCGGCGCCGAGCGCCTCGCACTCCTTGGCGGTCAACAGCAGCTCGTCGAGGGTCACCGGCAGCGCCGGCACCTCCGCCTTGGCCGACTCCGCGCCGGTGGGGGCAACCGTGATCAACGTCCATGTCGTCATGCCGGCGATCCTAGACGCCAGCCCAGCCGCGGTCGACGGCCGGAGCGTGTCACGACGGAAGAATCATCCGTGTCCGCCAGCAGGAGCGGAAGAACTCCCGCTTCACGGGCGTCTGCACGGCACCCTTACGCCGGGTCGATCGCGGCGGCGGTCTCGCCGACCATCAGGCGGGCGTCGTCGGGCACGTTCCGCTTGACCACCGCGAGGGCGACCTGGCCCAGCTCGTAGTGGTGCACGGCGGTGCCGATGAAACCGACCGCCCGGCCGTCCAGGGTCACCGGCGTACCGGCGGCCGGCGGCTGGTCGGTGGTCACCCCGTCCAGGTGCAGCAGTACGAGGCGACGCGGCGGCTTCCCCATGTTGTGCACCCGGGCCACCGTCTCCTGCCCCCGGTAGCAGCCCTTCTCCAGGTGGACGGCCGGACCGATCAGCCCGACCTCGGCCGGGATGGTCCGGTGGTCGGTGTCCACCCCGACCCGGGCCCGCCGGGCGGCCACCCGGACCGCCTCGTACGCCCACAACCCCACCACCGGCACCCCGGCGCCGTGCAGCTCGTCCACCACCTGGGTCATCGCGTCCCGGGGCACCAGCAGGTCCACGCCGAGCGCCACCCGCCGGACCCAACCGCCGATCGGCAGCGGCTTCACGTCGTACACGACGGTGGGCCGCGGCGGCAGCTCGCCGGCGCGGAACTTCGGGCCCGGCACCGCGACCAGGTCGGGCTCGGCGAGCCCGGCGACGCCGAGGGTGTCGAGCGCGCCGACGGCCTCCGGCCCGACCAGGGAGAGCAGCGCGTGGTCGGCGGTGGCGTCGCGCGGCTCGACCTTGCTGAAGAACCGCATCCGCTCCAGGTACGACAGCAGGCCCTCGGTGGCGCCCGGCTCGGTGTCCAGCCAGGTGGTCTCGCCGTCCTCGGCGACCATGGCGTGCTGCTCGACGTGGCCGTGCGGGGAGAGCACCAGCAGCTCGGTGCCCTGGCCGGCGCTCAGCGTGGCCAGGTGCTGGCTGGTCAGGGTGTGCAGCCAGCTGGTCCGCTCCGCGCCGGGCACCGCGACGACGCCCCGGTGCGACCGGTCGACCAGGCCGACGGCCGTGGCCAGGGTGCGCTGCTCGCGCATCGGGTCGCCGTAGTGGGCGGCGACGCCCCGCACGCCGGCCGCCCGGTGGGCGGGCTCGGGCTGGTCCCGGGTCTCCTCGTCGATCGCCTCGGCGGTCACCGCTCCCGCGATGTCGATCATTTCTGTTCCCCGTCCTCGCAGTGGCCGCAGACGCCGAAGAGCGCCACGTGCCCGATGTCGACCTGGAATCTCCGCTGGGCGGCCAGCTGGTCGGCGAGCGGGCGGAGCAGCTCGGGATCGATCTCGTCGATCGCGCCGCACTCCCGGCAGACCAGGTGGACGTGCTGGTGCTCGCCGGCCGCGTGGTACGTCGGCGAACCGTGCGAGAGGTGGGTGTGGGTCACCAGCCCGAGCCGCTCCAGCAGCTCGAGCGTGCGGTAGATGGTGGTGATGTTGACCCCGGCGGCGACCTCCCGGACCGCCGTGTGCACCTGCTCCGGCGTGGCGTGCCCCAACTCGAGCACCGCCTGGAGGACCAGCTGCCGCTGCGCCGTCAGTCGCAGCCCGCGGGAGCGGAGCAGTTCCGCGAGGGAGGATTCGGACACCGTCCGATCATAGTTCGGCCGCCGCGCCGGACCGGTCGCCGATGTCGTACGCCACTAGGCTCGGCGGTCGTGGTGGCATCGCGGGTGGCCCTGCTCGGGCGGGGCGTCGTACCGGCCGGGGAACCGGTGCTGCGCGGCGACGACCGGGGTGCGCTGCACGGCGACGGGCTCTTCGAGACGATGCACCTGCGCGGCGGGCGACCCTGGCTGCTCGACGCCCACCTGGCCCGGCTGCGGGCCGGCGCGGCGGCCGTGGAGCTGCCGCTGCCGCCCGACGGCGCCCTGGTCGACCTGCTGGACGCGGTCCGCGCGGGCTGGCCGGTCGAGGTGGAAGGGGCGCTGCGGCTGATCTGCACCCGGGGTCCGGAGGGCGGCGGACCGCCGACCGTCTGGGCCACCCTCGGCGAGGTGCCGGCGGCGGCGAAGCGGGCCCGGCGGGACGGGGTGACGGTGGCCACCCTCCCCCTCGGGGTGCCGGCCGGGGCCCGACCCACGCTGGGCTGGCTGCCGGCCGGGATCAAGTCCACCTCGTACGGGGTGAGCACCGCGGCCCGCCGCTGGGCCGCCCGCAACGGGGTGGACGACGTGCTCTGGCTCTCCACCGAGGGGTGCGTGCTGGAGGGGCCGAGCGCGAACGTGGTCTGGCTGGCCGGCTCGACGCTCTGCACGGTGCCCGCCGCGACCACCGGCATCCTGCCCGGCGTGACCGCCCGCTGGCTCCTCGACCACGCCGCCGACCTCGGCCTCGCCACCGAGGAAAGGCTGACCACCCCGGCCGAGCTGCGCAGCTCGGACGGCGCCTGGCTCACCTCGTCCCTCCGCGGGCTCGCCGAGATCCGCACCCTCGACGACACCCCGCTACCCCACAGCCCCCACACCCAGGCCCTCCACGCCCTCCTGGCCCACCCCCTCCCCTGACCCGCCCAACCAGCGCACGGTGGGCGGGCCAGGGGCAGGGGTCAGCCGGCTACGCGGATGAGGCGGGCGGAGAGGTGTGGGCTGAGGGCGTGGCCCATGGCGGCCATCTCCTGGGCGTAGAGCAGGGCGCCCTCGACGATGCCGAAGAGACGGGCGCCGGCCGTGACCTCCTTGGCCGTCGCCGTGCGAACCACCGCGTCGGTGGCGAACTCGATCTGGGTGCCCTTGCGCTTGCCGATGTGCAGCTCCATCACGCCGGTCGGCGTGGTCATCAGCGCTTCCAGCTCGTCGGTGACCCGCTCGCCGTCCAGCACCGGACGCCACCAGCCGACCTCACGGCCGGCCGGGCGCACCGGGCGGCTCTGCTCGTCGAGGATCCACGCCCGCGACTCGTAGAACAGGAACGGGCGGCTGTCGTGGCTGATCCGGATCTCCTGCGCGAAGTCGAAGTCCTCGATGGTGGGGAAGCCGCCGCGCCCACGACCGCGCCACACCCCGATGTACGGCAGCAGGCCGTCCAGGCTCGGGTGCAGCTTGGGGCCGATGCGCAGGTCGTGGCTCTCCTCGTACGGGTACGGGTCGACCGGCGGCGCGTTCAGCCACGGCGGCTGGAAGGGATTCTCATCCGACGGGTTCGCGCTCACCATCTACCTCTCGAAATGCGTACAGCGACGTAGACCAGGCCACCGGCGAGCGCGCCCAGGCCGGCGACCAGCAGGCTGACGAACCCGATCTCGGTAACCATCCCGGCCATCCTATGCTGGCGCCATGGCCCGCACTCTTGTCGTCAAGGCCACCGCCGGCGCGGACGCCCCGGAGCGGTGTGCCCAGGCCTTCACGGTCGCCGCCACGGCGGCCGCCGCCGGGGTCGACGTGTCACTCTGGCTGACCGGCGAGTCGACCTGGTTCGCGCTGCCCGGGAAGGCGCAGGAGTTCGAGCTGCCGCACTCGGCACCGCTGGCCGAGCTGCTGCACGTGATCCTGGCCACCGGCCGGGTGACCGCGTGCACGCAGTGCGCCGCCCGGCGCGACATCGGGCCGGGCGACGTGATCCCCGGCGTCCGGATCGCCGGCGCGGCGGTCTTCGTCGAGGAGGCGATGGCCGAGGGCGCGCAGGCCCTGGTCTACTGACGCCCGCCCGACAAGCCGGGCCCGTCATGTCCTTTTCGGGCGGAGTGCCGATACTGACCCGACATGTCGGGGCACTGCCTACGATTCGGATGTGGGCGAGGCGATCGAGCAGTTCTTCGCGGCGCTGCCGGCACGTGCCCCGCTGGTGCTGCGCGGGCCGGTCAGCGGGACCCTCCAACTCGACCTGACCACCGCCAACTGCACCGACCACTGGCTGGTCGAGCTGGGACCGGGCTCAGCCCGGGTCAATCGCGGGCTGGGGCCCTCCGACGCCACCTGGTACGGCAGTCACGACCTCTTCGAGCGGCTGATCGCCGGCCGGGACAACGGCATGGCGGCCATGCTCCGCAACGAGAGCAGCTTCACCGGCCAGGTGGTGCTCTTCCTCGCCTTCCGGCGCTTCTTTCCCGACCCGCCCGGCACCCGCGACCCCCGGGAGACCGCCCGCGAGCAGGCCGGACGGCCGGCATGAAGGAACGGGTCAGCATTCTCGACGGCAACACCTTCCTGGTCTGCGACCGGCGCGGCGACATCGAGCCGTCCTTCGACTTCCCCACCGGGCTCTTCTCCTTCGACACCCGGTTCCTCTCCACCTGGCTGCTCACCCTCGACGGGCAGCGGCTGCACGCCCTGTCCATCGACGACGCCCAGTCGTACCGGACCCGGTTCTTCCTGGCCCCGGGCGAGCCGACGCACTACCTCGACGCCAAGGCCTCGGTGATCCGCAGCCGCTCGATCGGCGGGAGCTTCGCCGAGGAGCTGACCGTGCTCAACCACTCGGAGCAGGAGGTCGAGTTCACCCTGCGGGTCGACATGGGCGCCGACTTCGCCGACCTCTTCGAGATCAAGCACGAGCGGCGGAAGCAGGGGCGCACCACCCCGACGGTCGGCCACGACAAGCTCCGCCTCAGCTACCGCCGGGAGGCCTTCTGCCGGGAGGTGGTGATCAGCACCTCCACCCGCGGCGAGATCGACGACCGGGGCATGACCTTCCGGATCCGGGTCGGCCCGCACGGCGAGTGGACCACCCGGCTGCACGTCGCCGCCGTCATCTACGGCGCCCGCGGCGAGGACATCCGGGCCACCCTGCCGCTCGGCGGACACCGGGTGGCGGCGGCCATCCACGCCGAGCAGGACGAGCTGATCGACCGGGCGCCGAAGCTCGGCTGCGACTGCCAGCCGCTCGCGGGGGCGTACCGGCGCAGCCTGAACGACCTCGCCGCGCTCCGGTACGAGTCGATCACGCTGGGCGTACGCCTGCTCGCCGCCGGCCTGCCCTGGTTCATGACCCTCTTCGGCCGGGACAGCATCTTCACCTCGTTGCAGGTCCTGCCGTTCCTGCCGAAGATGGTCCCGGCCACCATCCTGATGCTGGCCGGGCTCCAGGGCAGCCGGCTGGACGACTTCCGGGACGAGGAACCGGGCAAGATCCTGCACGAGCTCCGCTACGGCGAGACGGCCGGCTTCGAGGAGCAGCCGCACTCCCCCTACTACGGCTCGGCCGACTCCACCGCACTCTTCGTGATCCTGCTCGACGAGTACGAGCGGTGGACCGGGGACGCCAGCCTGGTCCGGCAGCTGGAGCCCCAGGCCCGGGCGGCACTGGACTGGATCGACACCTACGGCGACCTGCTCGGCACCGGGTACGTCTGGTACGTGACCCGCAACCCGGAGACCGGCCTGCAGAACCAGTGCTGGAAGGACTCCTGGGACTCGATCTCCTACCGCGACGGGCGGCTGCCCGCGTTCCCCCGCGCCACCTGCGAACTCCAGGGGTACGCCTACGACGCCAAGCTGCGCGGCGCCCGGCTGGCCCGGACGTTCTGGAACGACCCGGCGTACGCCGACCGGTTGGAGCGGGAAGCCGCGGCGCTGAAGGAGCGGTTCAACCGCGACTTCTGGATTCCGGAGCGGGAGTACTACGCGCTCGCCCTGGACCCGGAGGGGCGGCACGTGGACGCCCTCTCCTCCAACATCGGGCACCTGCTGTGGAGCGGGATCGTCGACGAGTCCCGGGCCGCGAGGGTCGCCGAGCACCTGCTCGGACCCCGGCTCTTCTCCGGGTGGGGGGTGCGGACCCTCGCCGACGACGAGGGTCGGTACAACCCGATCGGCTACCACGTCGGCACGGTCTGGCCGTTCGACAACTCGATCATCGCCTGGGGGCTGTGGAAGTACGGGTTCCGCGAGGAGGCCGGCCGGATCTGCCAGTCGATGCTGGGCGCGTCCCGGTTCTTCGACGGCCGGCTGCCGGAGGCGTTCGCCGGGTACGAGCGGGACCTCACCGACTACCCGGTGCAGTATCCGACCGCGTGCAGTCCGCAGGCCTGGTCGGCGGGGACTCCGCTGCTCCTGCTCCGGGTGATGCTCGGCCTCGAACCACAGGGCGAGCACCTGATCATCGACCCCGCCGTCCCCGAGGGGATGGGCCGGGTGGAGCTGCTCGACATCCCGGGTCGCTGGGGCCGGGTGGACGCCCTCGGCCGCAGCCGTTCCCCGCACGACCACAACCGGGGCCACTGACGGGGATCGGCCGCGGGTCAGCGGCGGCAGACCGTGGAGACGGTGAGCCGGACCCGCCCGTCGGCGCGTTCGGCCACCACGGTGCTGCTGGACCGGTAGGCGTACAGCTCATCGGTGGCACTGACGTGCAGGGCGCCGTCGCTGAACTGCGACAGCGTGCCCGGCAGGCTCGGCCGGTCGGGCCGGCTCGGCGCCGAGACGGCCGTGGCCGTCCGGGCGGTCGTGCCGTCCGGGCAGGGGGCGGCGGAGACCTGCACCGGGCCCTCCGCACCGCCGAAGCGACGCAGCAGCTCGGTGGCCGTCTCCGCCTCCGAGCCGCCACCGGCGGTCGGGGCGCGGTAGCCGGCGCCGATCGGCCGGCAGCCGGTGTCGGCGGTGAGCCGGACCCGGCCCGGCCCGGCGGAGCGGCCCTGCACGGCGACGAACTCACCGGCATCGGCGCGCAGCACCGGCCCCTCGCCGGTCACCCGGACCCCGGCCCGCCACTCGGCCGGCAGCCGGTCGGCCACCCGCTGGAGCAGCCCCCGTACGTCGTCGTCGGCGAGGAGCACCTCCACCCCGCGGGTCAGCGTGGCGCCGTCCGCGAACGGGGTGATCCGGCAGCCCCGCCGGAGCGCGTCCGGCACGAGCCGGGCCGCGCCGCCGTCGCCGGCCGCCGCCAGCAGCTCACCCACCGCCCGGTCGACCACCGGCCCGGCCTCGGCCAGGTTGCGCTGCTCGCGGACGGTCGGCGGGTCGTCGCGGACGGAGACCCAGGTCAGCACGGCGAGCAGCACCGCCCACGCCACGGTCGCGGCCAGCAGCCAGCGCAGCCACCGCCGGCCGGGAGCCGGCCGGTCGGGACCGGTCGGCGGGGCGTACCCCGCCTGGACAGCACCGTTCACCGGGCCATCGTGTCACGCGGCGGCCCGCCCCCGGCGCCGGCCCGTAGGGCTCCGGCGGGACAGCCGACGGCAACGGGGCCGGTCACCCCGGGTGGGGCGACCGGCCCCGTGGGCCGATCAGAGCGTGGGTCAGGCGGCGACCGTGACGGTCACCTCGTTGATCCCGCGGGCGGCGGTGACGGCGGTGTCGCCGTTGCCGTGCCGGGAGAGCGCCCGCAGGGTCCAGCTGCCCGGTGCCGCGAAGAACCGGAACTGGCCGGCCGGGGAGGTGACCACCTCGGCGGTGAACTCACCGGTGGAGTCGAGCAGCCGGACGTACGCGCCCGGCACAACCTCGCCGGACTCGGCCAGCACCTGGCCGGTGATGACGGTTTCCTTCTCCAGGTCCAGGCTGGCCGGCAACGGCGCGGCCTGGTCGGGGGCCGCGCAACCGGCGGCGGTGGGAGCAGTCATGGGAATCAGGCCTTTCCGGGCTCGTCGCCGAGCGCGATCGGCACGCCGATCAGCGAGCCGTACTCGGTCCAGGAGCCGTCGTAGTTCTTCACGTTCCGGTGCCCGAGCAGCTCCTGGAGCACGAACCAGGTGTGCGAGGAGCGCTCGCCGATCCGGCAGTACGCGATGGTCTCCTTGCTGTCGTCCAGGCCGGCGGCGGCGTAGATCCTGCGCAGCTCGTCGTCGGACTTGAAGGTGCCGTCCTCGTTGGCCGCCTTGGACCACGGGACGCTGATCGCGGTGGGCACGTGGCCGGCCCGCTGGGCCTGCTCCTGCGGCAGGTGGGCGGGGGCGAGCAGCCGGCCGGCGTACTCGTCGGGGCTGCGCACGTCGACCAGGTTCTTGGTGCCGATGGCGTCGACCACCTCGTCGCGGAAGGCGCGGATCGAGGTGTCCGGCTCCTGCGCGACGTACTGCGTCGCCGGCCGCTCGACCTTGTCGGTGGCCAGCGGGCGGGCGTCCAGCTCCCACTTCTTGCGGCCGCCGTCGAGCAGCTTCACCTCGCGGTGGCCGTAGAGCTTGAAGTACCAGTACGCGTACGCGGCGAACCAGTTGTTGTTGCCGCCGTACAGGATCACGGTCTCGTCGTTGCCGATGCCGCGCTCGGAGAGCAGCGCCTCGAACTGGGTCTTGTTGAGGAAGTCCCGGCGGACCGGGTCCTGAAGGTCGGTGCGCCAGTCGAGCTTGATCGCGCCGGCGATGTGGCCGGTGTCGTAGGCCGAGGTGTCCTCGTCGACCTCGACGAAGACGACGCCCGGGGCGTCGATGTTCTTCTCGGCCCATTCGGCCGAGACGAGTGCGGTGTCGCGACTCATCAGATCACTCCCTGGTGAGGATGGATGGTGAGCCAGCGCGCGGAGATCGAAGTCGATGATTGTCGCACCACGCGCGGGACCCAGAGCTAGGAACGGGATCACGGGTTCGTGCGACGGCGCCGCTGCCGGGCGATCAGGGGAGCACCGGAGGGTACGTGGACCCTGCGTGCCGGTGGCCGCTAGGCGGCCGAGGACAGCCCCGCCGTCAGATGACGGGGCGACACAGGCAGGTGGCCACGCGGCACAGGTCGACCGCGCGCCGTTTGGTGAGGAGCGTCCCCATGAGCACGGAGCCTACCAGTCGTCCCTTGGGTCGCCACCGGACCGACCAGCATCCGGGACACCGCTTCCGGCCGGGAGACACCGCCGCCCCCGACCGGAGGTGTCGGGGGCGGAAGCAGGGAGCGGGGTGGCCGGTCAGCCGGCCGAATTGATCGGTACGTTCCGCGCGTCGGCGGTCACGGTCAGCCCCTCCGGCTTCGGTTCCACCGTGCGGACGTTGAGCTGGAACGGCAGCTCGGGCAGGGGCACGTCCACCGAGATGCCCTTGGCGTAGTTGGCCAGCAGCGTCCGGGCCAGCGGCAGGTTCGGCAGCCCTTCGGCGTTCAGGTCATTGAAGCGCAGCGCCACCTTGTTGCCCTTGACGGTCACGTCGGCGGTGCCGACGACCGTGAGCTTGACGCCGAGGATGTCCACCGGGGCGGTGACGGCCAGCTTGCCGCCCTGCTCCCCGAGGGTGAGGCCGGGCCGGTCGAGCAGCTTGGCCAGGCTGTCGTAGGTGATGGTGCCCCGGCCGTCGACGCGCTCGGCGACCACGTCGCCCTGGCCGGAACGGATGGTGTCCAGCGAGGCCCGCACGTTGCGGGCGTCCACGTCGAGTCGCGGCACACTGACCGTGTCGCCCCGCACCGGGCCCTGCACGTCCTTCAGCACGATCGAGATGTGCTCGTACTTCCCGGCCAGCACCTGGGTCAGGAACGGGAAGCCGCCGACCTGGACCTGCGGGGCCGCGGACTGCGCGTCCTGCTTGGCGACCTCCTGCCGCACCTGGTCGGCGATGGCCCGCTCGGCGACGCCGGCGGCCACCCGGTCGGCGACGACCAGCAGCCCGGCCAGGACCAGCAGCAGGACGACGAGCCCGATCAGCGCCTTCCGGCCGCGTCGCCGGGGCTGTTCCTCGTATGCCGTCTGGGCCTCTGCCACGCCGCCTCCTGTGCTCGCTGCCGGTCGCCGCCCTGCGGCGCACCGCTAGTACCCGATGGGTGGATTCCTCAACCGCCGCTCAGAGGAAGAGGACGCACATGGCGTACGCGGCGGGCGCGGCCAGCGCGAAGCCGCCGAGCGGGCCCTGCATGTGCCGGGCCACCCACATGGTCGGCGGCTCGCCGGCCATCAGCCGGCCCGCCTCGGCGTACCCGACGGCGAGGTCGGCCAGCACGGCGGTGGCCGCGGTGACCAGGCCGATCAGGGCGGCGCTGGTCGGGGTGAAGCCGACCAGGTAGCTGCCGAGCACCGCGCTGACCAGGGTGCCGATCATCGCGCCGACGACCACGCCGGCCGCGCCCCGGGGCACCTGGGGGGCGAGCCGCGGCCACGGCGCCACCGCGTCGGTCAACCGGGCCACGGTGAGCGCGGCCCCCGTCGCCGTCAGGCAGATGGTGATCGCCTGGGTGCCGGCCGGGATCCGGCTCAGCACGATCAGGGTCCCGAAAGCGACCACGCCGACCACGATGAACAGTGTGCTGCCTAGCGAGTCGGTCACCCGGACCCGGTCGACCCGGCGGACGAGCTGGCCGAGCACGCCGAGGACGAAGCCGCCGACCGCCGCGTACCCGAGGGGGGCCAGGCCGGCGATCTCCGACTGCACGGCGGCGGCGTCGGCCGCCGCGGCGACACCGGCGCTGACCAGGGCGACCAGCAGCAGCGCGGGCGGCCGCATGGCCATCGTCCAGGCGAGCACGAAGAGCAGTTGGACGCCGAAGATGATGAACGCGAACGGCAGCCGGTGCCCGGGCCCGGAGGTCTGCGCGCCGAGCACCAGGCCCACGCCGAGCAGCGCGGCGAACCCGGCGACGGTGAGCGCGAGCGATCGGCGCACCGCGACCGGCTCCACCTCCTCCTCGGGGGCGTCGTCGGCGGGCTCGTCGTCGGGCCGCCGGGCCGGGCCGCTCTTGCGGAGCCGGCGGGGCCCGCCCCGCTCGCGCCGCTCCCCGCCGTCGTTGGCCGGGCCGGTACGTGGGCCCGGCGGGTAGCCACGGGAGGGGTCGGCCGGCCCCGGACGGGCGTTGCCGGACCAGGGGTCGCGGCCGGTCTCTGGCGAGGTGGAGGGAAACACGCCCCGATCGTGCCAGACCAGGCCGCCCCGGCGGAGGTCACGGTTTCAGCAACGTTAAAACCTGAGCTGCGATCAGGGGCAAATCAGACAAAGAGGAAAGGGCGCGGAGGGGAAGCCCGGGCGATCGGTTACGCTCAAGCCGTTACCCGCCCGTCAGCGACGCCGGGACCCACGCAAGTTCTCAGCGCCACCCCGGTTGGGCGTGCCGCTGGTCGCGCGCGGTCGAAGGACCGCCGGGACGGAGGTGATCGTGTGGAGCTCCTGCTGCTGGTGACCGCGCGCGCAGGTGAGCCATCGGCGGTGCTGCCGGCACTCGACCTGCTGCCGCACTCGGTCCGCACCGCGCCCCGCGACGTCCGCACGCTGGTCAGCGGCCCCAGCCCGGACGCGGTCCTGGTGGACGCCCGCTCCGAGCTGAGCGAGGCCCGGGCCACCTGCCGGATGCTGCACGCCACCGGGCTCGGCGTGCCGCTGGTCGCGGTGGTCACCGAGGCGGGCCTGATCGCGCTCAACGCCGACTGGGGCGTGGACGACGTCATCCTGGCCGGGGCCGGCCCGGCCGAGGTGGAGGCCCGGCTGCGGCTCGCGGTCGGCCGGCTCAGCAACGCGACGGCCGGGGCCGGCGGCTCGATCCGGGCCGGCGAGCTGACCATCGACCCCGACACCTACGCGGCGAAGCTCAAGGGCCGCCCGCTCGACCTCACGTACAAGGAGTTCGAGCTGCTGAAGTTCCTGGCCCAGCACCCGGGCCGGGTGTTCACCCGGGACCAGCTGCTCCGCGAGGTCTGGGGCTACGACTACTTCGGCGGCACCCGCACGGTCGACGTGCACGTCCGGCGGCTACGGGCCAAGCTCGGCTCGGAGTACGAGTCGATGATCGGCACCGTGCGCCAGGTCGGCTACAAGTTCGTCGTGCCGCCGTCCCGTTCGCTGCCCGAGTCGGAGCCCGCTCCGCTATCGGTCTGACCGGCCGTTCGACCATTACACCCGTTTAGGGGTCTGTTTCACTTCCGCCCTTTTTGCCCGCTTCACCGGCCCTACTCTGGCTGCCGGGTCAAACGGACAAGGGGGGCGACGGTGCGTGCGGTGACCACGGGGGCGACGACAGGTCCGTGCCGCGATCAGAACGGTCGGGGCTTCTGATGCCGGGGACGCTACGCGCCACCGGCATCGTGACCCTGGTGGCGGCCGCGCTGCTCGGCTCGGCGTACGCGCTGGGCCGCAGCCTCGTCCCCGACCAGCCGCGACACGGCACCGGCGTGACGGCGAGCGTCAACCAGCCGCACTACTCCGACCAGCCGCCGGTCCCGACCGACTCCCCGGAGCCGACCGGGACCAGCCCCACCCCGGAGGTCCGGCCGCACCAGGCCGACGGCGGCGAGGGGCCCTTCGGCAGCCTGGTCTCCACCGGCTCCGCCCGGGTGGCGCTCACCTTCGACGACGGACCGGACCCGCGGTACACGCCCCAGGTTCTCGCGCTCCTGCAGGAGTACGGCGTCAAGGCCACCTTCTGCGTGGTGGGCGAGAACGCGGCGAGCCACCCGGAGCTGATCCGGGAGGTCGTGGCCGCGGGCCACACCCTCTGCAACCACTCCTGGAACCACGACATCTCCCTCGGCACCCGGTCGCCGGCCGCGATCCGGGCCGACCTGCTCAGCACCAACGAGGCGATCCGGGCCGCGGCGCCGGGCGCGCGGATCGAGTACTTCCGGCAGCCCGGCGGGGCCTGGACGTACCCGGTGGTGTCGGTCTGCGAGGAGCTGGGCATGGCGCCGCTGCACTGGGCGGTCGACCCGTCCGACTGGATGGCGCCCGGTGCCGGGAGGATCACCGCCGCGGTGATGACCCAGACCGGGCCCGGCTCGATCGTGCTGATGCACGACGCCGGCGGGGACCGCGCCGGCACCGTCACGGCCCTGCGGTACCTCCTGCCGGAGCTGATGGCCCGGTTCCAGTTGGAGGCGCTGCCCACCGGCACGACGTGACGGGAGTCGCGCCGCCGGTCCCCGCGTCCGGCGTGAGCGGCCGCGCGCGGGCCGCTACGGTGACGGGATGAGCAGCACCGAGCCGACCGCCGACCGTGTCGCCCGCGCCGACCGGCTGGCGCCGGTCGAGGTGGCCGAGGTGCTGGCGCTGGCCCGCACGGCCGGGGACGCCGACGGCGCGGACCCGCTCGACGAGCACGTGCTGCTGCGGCTGCGCGACCCGGAGGCGCCCGCGGTGCACCTGACCGCCCGGGCCGCCGACGCGACGCTCACCGGCTACGCCCACCTGGACATCACCGACGCCACCGCCGGCATCGGGGTGGAACTGGTGGTGCACCCGACGTACCGGCGGCGCGGCACCGGCCGGGCACTGGCCCGGGGCGTGCTGGCCGCGGCGGCCGGGCCGCTGCGCGCCTGGGCGCACGGCGACCACCCGTCCGCCGCCGCGCTCGCGGTCGACCTGGGCTTCACCCGCGCCCGGGTGCTCTGGCAGCTGCGCCGGCCGCTCACCGCCGCGCTGCCCGAGGTGCGCCTGCCGGACGGGGTCGAGCTGCGCGCCTTCCAGCCGGGCAGGGACGACGAGGCCTGGCTGGCGCTCAACAAACTGGCCTTCGCCGCGCACCCGGAGCAGGGTCGCTGGGCCCTGGCCGACCTGCGGGTACGCCTCGCCGAGCCGTGGTTCGACCCGGCCGGCTTCCTGCTCGCCGTGCAGTCCGCCACCGGCCAGCTGCTCGGCTTCCACTGGACCAAGGTGCACGAGCGTCCCGGGTCCGCCCGGATCGGCGAGGTCTACGTGCTCGGGGTCGACCCGGCCGCGCACGGCGGTGGCCTCGGCAAGGCGCTGACCACCGCCGGGCTGGCGTACCTGCGGGACCAGCGGGGCCTGGACCAGGTGATGCTCTACGTGGACGAGTCGAACGCGGGGGCGATGGCGCTCTACGAGCGGCTCGGCTTCGCCCGCTGGTCCGGCCACGTCAACTACCAGCTCGGCTGACCCCCGCGGGACCGGTCGGGCGACTCCGCGCCCCGAAGATCGGTCACGGCGGTGTCACGGGGTGGACTCGGCGAGATAACGGCTGTCCTGATAAATCGCCTTAATAGCGATAGCGGGCCGCGAGTTCACGAAACGGACAACCCCTCCTCAGCTCAGGGCCACCCTGTCGGACGCACCTGTTCATCTTCCGTTCACTTCCGACCGGCGAACCGTCCACCTGGCACTTCTAACTTTCAGGTCAGCCGGTCAGCGCCGGCACCCGGCTTCGTCCGGGCGACTGACCAAAGACGTGAAGGGAAACCCCTCAGGTGAAGCTCCAGCGGCACGGCGCCATTGCCTGCCTCGCTCTCACTGCGGTGCTCGGTCTCAGCGCTTGCGGCTCGGACAACAACGAGCCGACCGGCACCTCCGCCTCCGGCTCCGCCGCCGCGGTCGACTGCGGCAAGGGCACGCTGAACGCGCAGGGCTCCTCCGCGCAGAAGAACGCGATGGCCGAGTGGATCAAGGCGTACCAGCAGAAGTGCGCCGGCACCACGATCAACTACGAGCCCACCGGCTCCGGCGCCGGCATCCAGGCCTTCATCGCCGGCACCGCCGACTTCGCCGGCTCCGACTCGGCCCTCAAGCCGGAGGAGCAGCCGCAGGCCGACGCCAAGTGCGCGGGCGGCCAGGCCCTCAACCTGCCGATGGTCATCGGCCCGGTGGCCGTGGTCTACAACGTCAGCGGAGTGGACAACCTCCAGCTCAAGCCGGCCACCCTGGCGAAGATCTTCGCCGGCAAGGTGACCAAGTGGGACGACGCGGCCATCAAGGCCGACAACCCGGACGCCAAGCTGCCGGCCACCGCGATCCAGGCGGTGCACCGCTCCGACGAGTCGGGCACCACCGACAACTTCACCAAGTACCTCTCCAAGACCGCCGAGGCGGACTGGACCCTCGGCAACGCCAAGGCGTGGAAGGCCCCGGGTGGCGTGGGCGCCGCCAAGTCCGACGGCGTGGCCAGCAAGGTCAAGGGCACCGACGGCACCATCAGCTACGTCGAGTGGTCGTACGCCGAGAACGCCGGCCTGAAGAAGGCCAAGGTCCAGAACGGCGCCGGCGAGTGGGCCGAGCTCACCGCCGAGTCGGCCGGCAAGACCATCGCCGGGGCCAAGATCGAGGGCCAGGGCGACGACCTGAAGATGTCGATCGACTACAACACCAAGCAGGCCGGGGCGTACCCGATCGTCCTGGCGACCTACGAGATCGTCTGCAGCAAGGGCCTCGCGGCCGACAAGCTGCCGCTGGTCAAGGGCCTGCTGACCCACGCCGCCAGCGCCGAGGGCCAGGCCGACCTGGTCGAGCTGGGCTACGCCCCGCTGCCGGACTCGGTCCGCACCAAGGTCGAGGCCGCGGTCAAGAACCTCTCCTGACCGTCGAATAGCAACACCAACTCCTCAATTCGAAGCGAGCGAGCAGATGGGTGAAACCCCTCACCGCTCGGCGCACGCCGGCACCGGCGGGACCCGCGTGACCTCCGGTCACGAGTGGCCCGCCGGTGCCTCGGCGCGTGTGGCCGAGACCTCAGGCAACCCTCGTAACCCGATCGGGAACGGACTGGGCGGCGGCGGTGGCCTGCCCAAGGCCCGGGCCTTCGGCGCCGAACGGGCCTTTCGCGGCCTCACCCTGGCCGCCGGCGCCGCCGTGCTGGTCATCATCGCGGCGATCGCGGTCTTCCTGATCGCCAAGGCCGTGCCGGCCCTGCAGGCGAACAGCGAGGACTTCTGGACCTTCGAGGGCTGGTTCCCGAACGACAACCCGCCCAAGTTCGGCATCGGCGCGCTCGCCTTCGGCACCGTGCTCACCGCGCTGCTGGCGCTGCTCATCGCGGTGCCGGTGGCGCTGGGCATCGCCCTCTACCTCACGCACTACGCCCCGCGGCGGATCGGCACCGGCCTCGGCTTCGTGATCGACCTGCTGGCCGCCGTGCCCAGCGTGGTCTTCGGCCTCTGGGGCCGGGACTACCTCGTCGGCCCGGTCACGGACCTGTCGGCCTGGCTGAACCGGTACTTCGGCTGGATCCCGATCTTCGGCGACGGCCCGTACGGGAACTCGATCCTGCTCGGCTCCCTGGTGCTGGCAATCATGGTGCTGCCGATCATCACCTCGCTCTCCCGCGAGGTGTTCCTGCAGACCCCGACCGCCAACGAGGAGGCCGCCCTCGCGCTGGGCGCCACCCGGTGGGAGATGCTGCGCACCGCCGTGCTGCCGTACGGGCGTCCGGGCATCATCGCCGCGGTGATGCTCGGCCTGGGCCGCGCGCTCGGCGAGACCATCGCGCTGGCGCTGACCCTCGGCTCCACCTACGCCATCTCGTTCAACGTCCTGCAGAGCGGCGGCAACACCATCGCCGCGAACATCGCGAACCGGTTCGCCGAGGCGAACGACACCGGCCGGGGCGCACTGATCGCCTCCGGCCTGGTGCTCTTCGCGATCACGCTGATCGTCAACATCACCGCCCGGGCGATCATCTACCGCCGCCGCGAGTTCACGGAGTCGGCCGCATGACAACGACTGTCACGAACCACCGCCCGCGGCCGCCGGCGCAGCCGGCCACGCTGCGGGCCAAGCGGCTGCCGAGGTACGCCGCGCCCGCCATCGCCGTCGCGGCCCTGCTGGTCGCCGCCGGGGTCGTCTACGGCCTCGGCATCGGCGGCCCCGTCCTGGTGGTGGTCCTCGGCGCGCTCTGCTACCTGGCCGGGCTCTTCACCGCCGCGAACGCGGTCGAGGGGCGCCGGGCGGCCCGCAACCGCACCTGGAGCGCGCTGATCCACTCGGCCTTCGTGCTGGCGGTGCTGCCGCTGGCCTCGGTGGTCTGGACCCTGGTCAGCAAGGGCGTCGAACGGCTCGACGGGAACTTCTTCAACAGCTCGATGAACAACATCGGGGCCCGGGACGCGAACGGCGGCGCCTACCACGCCATCATCGGCACGCTGGAGCAGGTCGGGATCGCGACTCTGATCACCGTCCCGCTCGGGGTGCTCTGCGCGATCTACATCGTCGAGTACGGCCGGGGCAGGTTCGCCTTCGCCATCCGGTTCTTCGTCGACGTGATGACCGGCATCCCGTCGATCGTCACCGGCCTCTTCGTGCTGGCGTTCTGGGTGCTGATCGTCTCGCCGTGGTTCAACGACGGGCGGCCGGGATTCTCCGGCTTCGCCGCGGCGTTGGCCCTGAGCGTGCTGATGCTCCCGACCGTGGTGCGCTCCACCGAGGAGATGCTCCGCCTCGTCCCGGCGCCGCTGCGGGAGGGCGCGTACGCCCTCGGCGTGCCGAAGTGGAAGACCATCCTGCGGGTTGTTTTGCCGACCGCGCTGCCGGGCATTGTCACCGGCATCATGCTCGCCATCGCGCGGGCCGCCGGTGAGACCGCCCCGGTGCTGCTCGTCGCCGGCGGCGGCGCGGCGATCAACTTCAACCCGTTCGAGAACAACCAGTCGTCGCTGGCTCTCTTCGTCTACCAGCAGGCCGGCGAGGCCTCGAAGTACTCGCCGGCACGGGCGTGGACCGCGGCGCTGACCCTGGTCGCCCTCGTACTCGTCCTGACCATCGCGGCGAAGTTGCTGGCCCGTCGCAACCGGCTCGGCCGATGAACCCCGGAGGTACCGCCACCATGGCCAAGCGCATCGAAGCCAACAACGTCAGCGCGTACTACGGCGCCTTCAAGGCGATCGAGAACATCAACCTGACCGTCGAGCCGAAGACGGTGACGGCCCTGATCGGCCCCTCCGGCTGCGGCAAGTCCACCTTCCTGCGGTCCATCAACCGGATGCACGAGGTGCTCCCCGGTGCCCGGGTCGAGGGCAGCCTGACCATTGACAACCAGGACATCTACGACCGGGACGTGGACGTCACCGCGGTCCGCCGGATGATCGGCATGGTCTTCCAGCGGCCGAACCCGTTCCCCACCATGAGCATCTTCGAGAACGTGGTGGCCGGCCTGCGGCTCAACGGCGTCCGCCGGAAGTCGATCCTGGAGGAGGCGGCCGAGAGGGCGCTCCGCTCGGCGAACCTCTGGGACGAGGTCAAGGACCGGCTCGGCAAGCCGGGCGCCGGCCTCTCCGGCGGTCAGCAGCAGCGGCTCTGCATCGCCCGCACCATCGCGGTCGAGCCGCAGGTGGTGCTGATGGACGAGCCCTGCTCGGCGCTGGACCCGATCTCGACGCTGGCCATCGAGGACCTGATGTTCCAGCTCAAGGACAAGTTCACCATCGTCATCGTCACCCACAACATGCAGCAGGCCGCCCGGGTGTCGGATCGGACCGCCTTCTTCTCGATCGAGAAGACCGGCGACCCGGGCCGGCTGATCGAGTACGACAACACCCAGAAGATCTTCAGCAACCCGAGCGTGAAGAAGACCGAGGACTACATCACCGGCCGCTTCGGCTGAGCCGCTGGTTCCCGGTCCGCGAGGGGCGTCGGTCGCACTGACCGGCGCCCCTCGGCGTGTCCCCGGGGGCCGGGATCAGGAGAGGAGGAAGCGGGGTTCGCCGTGCTCGGGGAGGTCGAGGCGGGGGGTGACCGGGGTGGCGGCGTCGCGGGTGGCCGCCGCGCGGGCCACGCCGGCCAGGTCGCCGGCCGCGGCCACCTGGGCCAGGCTGACCAGCGTGGGGGGCAGCATGGTCAGCTCACCCGCCTCCGCGCGGGCCAGGGCGTCCGCGGGCCGGATCCACATTGTGTGGTCGGCCTCGCCGGAGACGTCCCGGGTCCGCTGCCCCTCGGGCAGCAGGGCCACGAAGAAGTACGTGTCGAAGCGGCGCGGCTCGAACTCCGGCGTGATCCACCGGCTCCACGGCAGCAGCAGGTCGGACCGGAGCGTCAGCCGCCGCCCGGCGAGCAGGTCGGCGAAGCCCACCCGGCGCCCCTCCAGGTCCTGCCGGGCGGCCTCCCAGTCGTCCCCGCTGACGTCGCCCACCACCGTCGCGGCGGCCGGGCCGGCCAGCAGCACCCCGGCCTCCTCGAAGACCTCCCGGGCGGCGGCGCAGACCACCGCCTGGGCGGCGTCCGGCGCCTGGCCGAGGCGGGTGGCCCACTCGGCCGGCTCCGGGCCGGCCCAGTCCAGGTGGGCCTGCGAGTCGGAGCGGTCCACGCCGCCGCCGGGGAAGGCGTACATCCCGCCGAAGGTCATCGCGGCGACCCGGCGGATGACGTACACCTCGAAGTCGGCGCCGGCGGGGCGGAGCAGCAGCACGGTGGCCGCGACCCGGGGTGCCGCCGGGGTGCCGCCCTCGGCATGGAACCGGCGGGCGTGCTCCACCAGGGCGGGGGGTGCGGCGAAGCCGTCGATCGTCATCCCGCGAGCCTAGTTCCCGGCGGGTGGATCATCCTCCCGGCGGCCGGGTGGTCCGGGATAGCGTGCCGGCATGACGCGTTGGGGAATCCTGGCCACCGGACACATCGCCGGCCGCTTCGCCGAGGACCTGCGGCTGGTGCCGGGGGCCGAGCTGGTCGCGGTCGGCTCGCGTACGCCGGCGAGCGCCGAGCTCTTCGCCGCCCGGCACGGCGCCCCCCGGGCGTACGGCTCCTGGACGGAGCTGGCCGCGGACCCGGACCTGGACGTGATCTACGTGGCCACGCCGCACGCCGCCCACCACGAGGCGGCCATGACCTGCCTCGCCGCCGGCCGGGCGGTGCTGGTGGAGAAGCCCTGCACCCTCGACCTGGCCACCACCACCGAGCTGGTGGAGACCGCCCGGGCCCGCGGGGTCTTCCTGATGGAGGCCATGTGGATGCGGACCAACCCCCTCATCCTCCGCGTGCTGGAGCTGATCGCGGACGGGGCGATCGGCGAGGTGACCAGCGTGCGGGCGGACTTCGGGGCGGCCGGGCCGTTCCCGCCCGAGCATCGGATGCGGGCCCGGACGCTGGGCGGTGGGGCGCTGCTCGACCTCGGCGTCTACCCGCTGAGCCTGGCCCACCTGCTGCTCGGCGTGCCGCAGCACGTGCAGGCCTGGGCGAAGCTCAGCCCGGAGGGTGTGGACGAGAACACCGGCGTCGTCCTCGGCTGGGACTCGGGCGCGGTCGCCACGCTGAGCTGCGGGATGGTCGGCGCGACCGCGATCACCGCCTCGATCACCGGCACCGCCGGCCGGATCGACCTGCCCGAGCCGTTCTACCGGCCCGGCTCGGCGGTGCTGCACCGGCTCGGGGCCGAACCGGAGACCGTCCCCGCCGACCTGACCGGCGGCGGCTACCAGCACGAGGCCGGCGAGGTGCAGCGCTGCGTGGCCGCCGGGCTGATCGAGAGCCCGCTGGTCCCGCACGCCGTCACGCTGGAGATGATGGCGCTGCTGGACGGGATCCGGGAGCGCATCGGGGTCGACTACGCCTGAGGGGCCCCCTGCCGTGGCAGGAGGCCCCTCGAACGAACGGTCGGTGTCAGAAGAGCGGCCGGACCACCAGGTAGCTGAGGCAGGCGATCGCCGCGGCGGCCGGGAACGTGATGATCCAGGCGATCACGATGTTGCCGGCGACGTTCCAGCGGACCGCGGAGATGCGCTTGGTCGCGCCCACACCCATGATCGCCGAGGTGATCGTGTGGGTAGTGGAGATCGGCGCCTTCAGCACCAGGGCGTTGAAGAAGAGCACCGCGCTGGCCACCGTCTCGGCGGCAAAGCCCTCCGGGGGACCCAGGTCGATGATCTTGCGGCCCAGGGTCCGGATGATCCGCCAACCACCGGCGTACGTGCCCAGCGCCAGCATGGTCGCCGAGGTCCAGAAGACCCAGCCGGGGATGTGGGTCTTGTCCTCCTGGAAGCCACCGGTGTAGAGGGCCAGGACCACGATGCCCATGGTCTTGGCGGCGTCCTGCATGCCGTGGCCGATCGACATGGCCGCCGCCGAGACGGTCTGCGCCCAGCGGAAGCCCCGGTTCAGCTTGCCCGGCTGCCCCTTCCGGAACAGCCAGAGGATGGCCAGCATCAGCAGGTAGCCCAGGGTCAGGCCGACGAGCGGCGAGAGCACCATCGGCAGGAGGACCTTCTCGCCGATGTTGGCCCACTGCACCACCCCTCCGGTGGCCAGCAGGGTCGCCCCGACCAGGCCGCCGAAGAGGGCGTGCGAGGAGGACGAGGGCAGGCCGAAGTACCAGGTGATCAGGTTCCAGGCGATGGCGCCGAGCACCCCGGCGAAGACCACCCCCAGGCTGGCCACCCCGGTGGGCAGGGTGACCAGGCCGTCGCCGACGGTCTTGGCCACGCCGGCGCCGAAGTGCGCGCCGACGAAGTTGCCGACCGCGGCCAGCAGCAGGGCGATCCGGGGGGTCAGCGCCCGGGTGGAGACGCTGGTCGCGATCGCGTTGGCGGCGTCGTGGAAGCCGTTGGTGTAGTCGAACGCCAGGGCCACCGCGATCACCGCCAGCACGGCGATGAGTTCGGGACTCACAGGATCAGGACTCCTTGACCGTGATGGTCTCGACGGTGTTCGCCACGTGCTCGAAGGCGTCGCAGGCGGCCTCCAGCTCGTCGGCGACCTCCTTCATCTTCAGCACGGTGAGGGCGTCGTACTCGCCGGAGAAGAGCCGGACCAGCAGCATCCGGTACGCCTGGTCGCCGTCGTTCTCGAGGCGGTTGCACTCGATCCAGTACTCCTCGAGGTCCTTCATCGACTTCAGCCGGGGCATCGCCTCGGCGGTCAGCTTGGCCTGCTGGTCGAGGACGTTCACCAGCTCGTGCAGCTCGCGCGGCAGCGAGGGAAGCTTGGTCAGGCCGTACAGGTAGAGCAGGTTGCCGACCGCCTCCAGGTGGTCCATCACGTCGTCGAGCAGCGAGCCCAGACGGTAGATGTCCTCCCGGTCGAACGGGGTGATGAAGGTAGAGTTGATCTTCTTGTACAGCTCGTGGGTGATCTGGTCGCTGTCGTGCTCGACCTCGGTGAGCCGCTCGCTGACGGACTGGATGTCGACGTCGGGCAGGCCCAGCTCGTTCAGCAGTTCGGTACCCCGCACCAGGTTCTGCGCGGCCCTGGTGAAGAGCTCGTAGAAGGCGCCCTCGGTGGGACGGAAGGAAAACTTCACAGCACGGACCTCGTCGTGTCGGTGGAAGGGTGGCCGCCGCCCCGGAGGGCGTCTGCTCTGGGCATGCTAGGTACCCCGCGGAACCCGGCATTAGCCGGCCCACCCCTGGTCAGGCCCGATTCACCGTTCGTTCACCCGCCGTTCACCTTCAGCATCTCGTCCCCGCTCCGCAACCGCTGGCGTTCCCGCTCCACGTCGAAACCGGCAGCCGGATACCCCAGATCAAGTCCCTCGAACGTCTCCCGGAGCAGGTGGGCGACCGCCCAGTCCCGGTACCACTTGCGGTCCGCCGGCACCACGAACCACGGCGCGGCGTCCGCGTCGCAGCGGGCCAGGGCCTCGGCGTACGCGGCCTGGTAGTCGTCCCAGCGGGCCCGCGAGTCGAGATCGCTCGGGTTGTACTTCCAATACTTCTGCGGATCGGTCAGCCGTTCCATCAGCCGTTCGCCCTGCTCCGCGTACGAGATGTGCAGCATCACCTTGACCAGGGTCACCCCGCCGTCGACCAGCTCCCGCTCGAAGGCGTTGATCTGGTCGTACCGGGCGCGCCAGGTGGGCTCGTCGACCAGCTCGCCGACCCGGGCGATCAGCACGTCCTCGTAGTGGGAGCGGTTGAAGATGCCGACGTAGCCGGGCGGCGGCAGGGCCCGGCGGATCCGCCACAGGAAGTCGTGCCGCAGCTCCTCCTCGGTGGGCGGCCCGAACGAGCGGATGTGCAGGCCGAGCGGGTTCATCGCGCCGGCCACCCGCTTGATGGTGCCGTCCTTGCCGCCGCAGTCCATCGCCTGGAGCACCAGCAGCACGCGGCGCGGCCGACCGCCGTCCAGCTGGGCGTCGGCCGCCGTCGGAGCACTGGTCGGCGCCTCCGGGCCGGCCGCGGCCTGCGCGGCGGCGTACAGCATCTCCTGCTGCCGGCCCAGGTCGACGCCGAGCAGCTCGACCTGCTCGCGGGCCCACTCCTTGCGCCGCTTCCCGCTCCCCGCCGCCCCCGGCAGCCCCGGCGTCGACCGCGGGTCGACCGCCCGCAGGTCCACCGCCCCGCCGTCCGGGTTCACCCGCAGCAGCTCCCGCATCGTCCCGCCGTGTGGCGGCACGGCCCCGACCCCATCGACTCCACTCATCCCCCGATCCTCACCCACGCCACCCACCCCCGCCTCCCGACGCCCCTCCCGCCCCCCGACCATGCCCGTTTCACCCTTTCTGCGTCTGCTATGAGAGGCACAACTCCCTGACCGCCCTCGGTCGTCACGTTTGGGGGCGGTGGGACGTGCCGGGGAAGGGGAGAATGTGTCAGTGGGGAGGGATGTCGTGGTGGGAGATCTTGCGGCGGAGTTCGAGGCGGAGCGGGGGCACCTGACGGCGGTGGCCCACCGGATGCTGGGCAGCCGGAGCGAGGCCGAGGACGCGGTGCAGGAGACCTGGCTGCGCTACGCGGGCGCGCTCGCCGACCCGGCGGCCCGGGCGCAGATCCGGGAGCTGAGGGCCTGGCTGACCACCACCTGCTCGCGGATCTGCCTGGACGTGCTCCGCTCGGCCCGGGTCCGCAGGGAGACCTATCCCGGCCAGTGGCTGCCCGAACCCGTGGTGACCGCCGTACCGGCCACGGACGGCTTCGCCCCGGACCCGGCCGAGCGGGCGGTCCGCACCGACCAGCTCGGCACCGCGCTGCTGGTGGTGCTGGAGCGGCTCGCGCCGGAGCAGCGGGTGGCCTTCGTCCTGCACGACGTCTTCGCGGTGCCGTTCGCCACCATCGCCGAGGTGCTCCGCACCACTCCCGCCGCCGCCCGGCAGCTCGCCTCCCGGGCCCGCCGCGCGGTCACCGGCCCGGACGTCCCCCGGCACACCGCCGACCTGGCCGAGCAGCAACGGGTGCTCGCCGCGTTCGCCACGGCGGTGGAGTCCGGCGAGCTGGACCGGCTGGTCGAGGTGCTCGCCCCGGACGTGGTCATGGTCGGCGACAGCGGCGGGCACTTCCCGGCGGCCCGCCGGCCGGTGGTGGGCGCCGAGGCGGTGGCCCGCTTCATCCTCGGCCTCTTCGGCCAGGCCGGCCGGTTCGCCGGCCCGCTGCTGGCCCGGCCGGTGCTGGTCGACGGCGCCCTCGGCTGGCAGATGGAGACCGTCTACCGGGACGGCCGCACGCTGCGCCTGGTCATGGCGTACGCGGTGCACGAGGGGCGGATCACCGGCGTCTTCAACCAGCTCAACCCGGAGAAGCTCCCGGAGCTGCCGCCGTTCGGCCCGGACGACGCCTGGCCGCCGCGCTGGTGAGCGCGGCTCAGACCACCAGGGCCAGCCACTTCCGGTACGACGTGGCGAACGGCTCGGTGCCGTCCGCGAGCGCACCGAAGAGCCAGCGGGCCGCCGACTCCGCCTCGGCGACCACGTCGTCGGGGTAGCCGAAACGCTCCCGGTGCTCGGCGAACTCGTCCTCGTCGCGCAGCTCCACCAGGCCGGTCGCCCGGCGGCGCACCACGTCCAGGTCGAGGTCGATCAGGTGGACCGTGTCGTCGCCCTCCCAGCGGGCCGGCGTGGCGATGTCGCAGTAGACCTCGCTGGTCCGCGGCGGCGGGTTGAACATGCCGGTCCACCAGCCGTGGTGCGGCACCAGCAGGACGAAGGGGATCTGCTCGACCGAGGGCCGACCGTGGTAGACCGACTCGGTGCCGGCCGGCACGCCGAGCCAGACACCGAGGTCGTCCTCGGCGAGCCGGCGGGCCGGGTAGTCGCGGTGGGCGCTGCCGTCGTACTTGCGGTAGATCACGCGGACCACGTCGCTCGGCATGAGTGGCACCCTAACCGATTCCGGCCACGCGACGCGATCGGCAGGTAACCGGACGCGACCCGCGCGAACGCGTACGGCGACGACGCCACGCGGCGGATGGGCGCGCCCGGTGTCGGCGGCGGCGGGTACCGTCGCACGGTGACTCCGCCCCGCACCGCCACCGGTCCCGCCGCGTCCCGGAAGGGTCGGGGCACCCGGCCGAGCGGGGACGACCTGCTCGCCGCGGCGGTCGGCGCGGTGCCCGGCGGGGCCACCCGCCCGGGCCAGCAGCAGATGGCCGAGGCGATCGAGCGGAGCATCACCTCCGGCGAGCACCTGCTCGTCCAGGCCGGCACCGGCACCGGCAAGTCGCTGGCCTACCTCGCCCCGGCGCTGACCGTGGACGGCCCGGTGGTGGTCTCCACCGCCACCCTGGCGTTGCAGTCCCAGCTGGTCGACCACGACCTGCCCCGGCTCGCCGACGCGGTGGAGCCGCTGCTCCGCCGGCGGCCCACCTTCGCCGTGCTCAAGGGGCGGCACCACTACCTCTGCCTGGCCCGGCTGGACAATTCCACCGAGGACGAGCCGGAGGACACCCTCTTCGACGCCCCTGCGGCCCGCCCCGGCGGCGGGACGAAGTGGCTGGGCGAGGCGGGCCGGCTCGGCAAGCAGATCCAGCGGCTGCGCGACTGGGCCGAGGAGACCGCGACCGGCGACCGGGACGAGCTGGACCCGGGCGTCGACGACCAGGCCTGGCGGCTGGTGTCGATGCCGGCCCGGGAGTGCGTCGGCGCTAGCCGCTGCCCGTTCGGCCAGGAGTGCTTCGCCGAGGCGTCCCGGGCCCGGGCCCGGGAGGCGGACATCGTGGTCACCAACCACAGCCTGCTCGCCGTCGACATGCTCGCCGGCCGGCACATCGTGCCGCCGCACAAGCTGCTCATCGTCGACGAGGCGCACGAGCTGGCCGACCGGGTCTCCTCGGCCGCCCAGGCCGAGCTGGTGCCGGAGCTGATCGACCGGTCGGCCCGGCGGGCCCGACCGCTGCTCCGGCCCGACGTCGCCGAGCGGCTCACCGAGGCCGGTGACGCCCTCGCCATCGGGCTGGCCGAGGTGCCCGCCGGGCGGCTGACCGCCGGGCTGCCGGGGCCGCTGCGCGAGGCGTGCACGCTGCTCGACGCGGCGACCCGGGCGGCGCTGGAGGCGATCGGCGAGGTCAAGGCCGATGACCCGGACCCGGTCCGGAAGCAGCAGGCGAAGGCGGTGCTGGACGAGCTCTCCACCACCGCCCAGCGACTGCTGGAGGAGGCGGACCACGACGTGGCCTGGGTGGAGAAGCCCGACAACGGCAGCCGCCGGGCCCTGGTGGTCGCCCCGCTCTCGGTCGCCGGCACCCTCGCCACCCACCTGTACGACGAGCGCACGGTGGTCGCCACCTCGGCGACCCTCGCGCTGGGCGGCCGGTTCGACACGGTGGCCCGGGCGCTCGGGCTCGACGCGCCGCCGCCCGCCCCGCCGACCCCGGCCGCCGCCGCCCTCGCCGCCAGCACGGCGCGCGGGGACGCCGCCGTGCCCGCGCCGGTCGCCGCGGCACCCGGCAGCCGCGCCGCCACCGGCACCGTGCCGGCCACCGAGGGGCCGGGCTGGCGCTCGCTCGACGTCGGCTCGCCGTTCGACTACGCGCGGCAGGGCATCCTCTACGTCGCCGCGCACCTGCCCCGCCCCAGCGTCTCCGGGCTGCCCGAGGCGGCCGGCGAGGAGCTGCTGGCGCTGGTCGGGGCGCTCGGTGGGCGTACCCTCGGGCTCTTCTCCTCACGACGGGCCGCGCAACAGGCCGCGGAGCTGCTCCGCGCGCGGACCGACCTGCCGGTGCTGCTCCAGGGCGAGGAGGCGCTGCCGCTGCTGGTCCGCCGGTTCCGGCAGGAGCGGTCGAGCTGCCTGTTCGGGGTGATGTCGCTCTGGCAGGGGGTGGACGTGCCAGGCGACGCCTGCCAGCTCGTGGTGATCGACCGGCTGCCCTTCCCGCGCCCGGACGAGCCGCTCGCGGCGGCCCGGGCCGCGGCGGTGGACGCCAGCGGCGGGTCCGGCTTCGCCGCGGTCAGCGTGCCGATCGCGGCGGTCCGGCTGGCCCAGGGCGTGGGGCGGCTGATCCGGGCCACCGGGGACCGGGGCGTCGTCGCGGTGCTCGACTCCCGGCTGGAGGCCGCCCGCGGCTACGGCCCGTTCCTGCGGCGTTCGCTGCCGCCGTTCTGGTACACCACGCGGCCGGACGTGGCCCGGGGCGCCCTGGAACGGCTCGGGAAGAGCTGACGGAACGTTCCGAACAACTCAGGGGGCCTGGGAGGCGACCACCACCGCGTCCGGCGGGGTGTCCGGCACGGTCCGGGCGGCGAGCCGGCGGACGGCCGTGTTGAGCACCGCGATCAGCGGCACCGCGACCAGCGCCCCGGTGATCCCGGCGAGGACGACGCCGGCGGCGATCCCGATGATCACGGCGAGCGGGTGGATGGCCACCGCGCGTCCCATGATCAAGGGCTGGAGCACGTGCCCCTCGACCTGCTGCACGCCGATCACCACCCCGAGGATGATCAGCGCCTTGATCGGCCCGCTGTCGACCAGCGCCACCAACACCGCCACGATGCCGGAGAGCGCGGCGCCGACGATCGGGATGAACGCCCCCAGGAAGACCAGCGCGGCCAGCGGGAAGGCGAACGGGATGTCGAAGGCGACCAGGAAAATGCCGATGCCGACCGCGTCGATGAAGGCGACCAGCACCGTGGCCCGGACGTAGGCGCCCAGCGTCGCCCAGGATGCCCGGCCGGCGTCGTCGACCTTCCAGCGCGCGCCGACCGGCAGCAGCCGGACCAGGAACCGCCAGATCCGGCTGCCGTCCCGCAGGAAGAAGAAGGTGGCGAAGAGCACCAGGACGGTGCCGGTGAGCACCTCGGCGAGGGTGGCGGCGGTGGAGAGGGCACCGCTGGTGACCTTCGAGGTGTTGCCGTTGACCCAGCCCTGCGCCTCGTCGATGTACCGGTTGAGCTGGCCGTCGGAGAGGTGCAGCGGCCCGGTCTTGAGCCAGTTCTGGATCTGCCGCACGCCCTCCGACGACTTCTCGCTCAGCTCCGGCACGCCCTGGATGAACTCGTTCACCACCAGGGTCAGCGTGCCGACCACCGCGGCCAGCCCGCCGACGAGCACCACCCCGGTCGCCAGCGACCGGGGGAAGCGGGCCTTCAGCAGCCAGCCGACCGCCGGGGCGAGCAGCGCCGACAGCAGCAGCGCCACCGCCAGCGGGATGATCACGATCCGGATGGTGCCGACGATCCGGAGCAGCGCCCAGGCGACGACCCCGATCACGATCAGGCGCCACGACCAGGCGGCCCCGATCCGCAGCGCGTGCGGCACGTCGGCGTCGTCCCGGCTGGAGGTGGAGTTGTGCAGCGCGGCCGGCGGTTCCGCGCCCACCACCGTCGCCGAGGCCGGCGCCACCGGACCCGGCGAGGCCGGCGAGGCCACGCCCGGATCGTCGGGCTCGTCCGCCGGCTGGGTACGGCCCGAGCGCACCGACTCGCGTCCCGACTCGTACGCGTGACGGAGCCGTCCACGTACCCGCTCGAAGCGGCTCAAGCGCACCTCCCGCAAAGCTGGTCCGCCCACGACACAGGGGGGGACAGGATACGTCCGTCCGACCAACCTTGGGGCGGTTCCGCCACACATTGCCCCCGCTCGACTCCGCTCAACCACCGCACTACCGGCCACGGCGCACGCGGTAGCGTCTTCGCGTGACCGCCGACCAGAACCTCGACTCCGGCCTGCCGATCCGCCTGCTGCACGACCGCCTGCTGGTGCGCATGGAGGGCGCCGAGGGCGAGCGCCGCTCCACCGCCGGCATCGTCATCCCGGCCACCGCCGCCGTGGGCAAGCGCCTGGCCTGGGCCACCGCGGTGGGGGTGGGTCCGCACGTGCGCTCGATCGTCGCCGGCGACCGGGTGCTCTTCGACCCCGACGAACGGTCCGAGGTCGAGCTGCACGGTCGCGGATACGTCCTGCTCCGCGAGCGCGACGTGCACGCCGTCGCCGCCGAACGGGTGGAGCACGAGCCCACCGGCTCGACCGGCCTCTACCTGTAGCCCCTCCCCCACCCCGGGCGTCGTTTGCCTTGCTTCCCGACGGGAAGCCAGGCACCTCCAGCGCCCTGGGGAGGGACGATGCCGGTATTCCTGAAGAAGCTGCTGTTCTGGGGCTTCGTCGCCTTCCTGATCTACTTCATGGCGTTCCGGCCGGACGGCGCGGCACAGATGTTCAAGGGGATCGGGGCGGCGCTGATGGCCATCTTCCAGGGCCTCGGCGACTTCATGACCGGCCTGATGACCTGACCCGCGCCGCCACCACCGGCGGCCGGAAGCGGGTCAGGCGCCGGGGGCCAGGGCGCGGCAGGTCAGCTCGGCGCCGGACCAGCCGGACGGCCGATCAGGTTCCCGGGGGCCAGGGCGCGGCAGGTCAGCTCGGCGCCGGACCAGCCGGACGGCCGATCAGGTTCCCGGGGGCCAGGGCGCGGCAGGTCAGCTCGGCGCCGGACCAGCCGGACGGCCGATCAGGTTCCCGGGGGCCAGGGCGCGGCAGGTCAGCTCGGCGCCGGACCAGCCGGACGGCCGATCAGGTTCCCGGGGGCCAGGGCGCGGCAGGTCAGCTCGGCGCCGGACCAGCCGGACGGCCGATCAGGTTCCCGGGGGCCAGGGCGCGGCAGGTCAGCTCGGCGCCGGACCAGCCGGACGGCCGATCAGGTTCCCGGGGGCCAGGGCGCGGCAGGTCAGCTCGGCGCCGGACCAGCCGGACGGCCGATCAGGTTCCCGGGGGCCAGGGCGCGGCAGGTCAGCTCGGCGCCGGACCAGCCGGACGGCCGATCAGGTTCCCGGGGGCCAGGGCGCGGCAGGTCAGCTCGGCGCCGGACCAGCCGGACGGCCGATCAGGTTCCCGGGGGCCAGGGCGCGGCAGGTCAGCTCGGCGCCGGACCAGCCGGACGGCCGATCAGGTTCCCGGGGGCCAGGGCGCGGCAGGTCAGCTCGGCGCCGGACCAGCCGGACGGCCGATCAGGTTCCCGGGGGCCAGGGCGCGGCAGGTCGGGGGCCGTACCAGCCGGGCGGGCCGTAGGCGGCCGGATAGGCCGGGGGCGGCGGCGGGGCCAGCACCACCGGGATCGGCACCACCGGCTCGTCCGGGGCCGGCACCGCCCGCTGCGACCCGTCCGGGAAGCGCAGGTGGTAGCGCTGACCGTCCCAGACCCCCACCGGCGCCTGCGGGTCCCGCCCCACGAAGAACGACCGGTACGCCGCGATCGCCTCCAGCAGCTCCCGTTCCTCCCGGGCCGTCCGGTCCCGCTCGGCCGGCTTGCGGTCCAGCCCCCGGCGCATCCCGTCGCGCAGCAGCGCCAGCCGGGTCGCCGCGAACTGGTAGCCGCGCATCGCCTTCACCCCGCCGTCGCCGGCGATCCGGCGGGCCCAGGTGCGGGCCGCGTGCCGCCGACCCAGGCTGCCCAGCGCCGCCACCTCGGGCGGGGTGAGCCAGCCGGCCCGTACGTAGTCCGGCAGGGTCCGCTCGGTGAGCCGCCCCTCCCAGGCCCGCAGCCAGATCGCCAGCCCCACCATGCCGAAGAAGATCGGCACCATCACGCCGATGTAGCCGTACAGGGCGATCAGCGGCTGGCCGGTCGCCGCGGCCAGCGAGGGCAGCAGGTTCCAGGTGCCGTGCAGCATCATCGCCAGCAGCAGGCCGGCGATCGGGGCGAGCACCCGGACCCGCCGGTCGGCGGTCCGCGCGGCGATGCCCAGCCCCACCCCGGTCATCGAGGTGAAGAGCGGGTGGGCGAAGCCGAAGATCAGGATCCGGACGATGAAGATGGCGATCACCTGGCGGGCGCCGGTCGCCGGACCGTACTCCTCGACGCCGGTGCGGTAGCCGTAGCCGCCCAGGTAGAGGATGTTCTCCACCATGGCGAAGCCGATTGCGGAGAGCCCGCAGTAGACCAGGCCGTCGGTGACCCCGGACCACTCCCGGCGCCGGAAGACCAGCAACAGGATCGGTCCGAGCGCCTTGGTCAGCTCCTCGATGAACGGGGCGACCAGCACGGCGGTGAGCGCCGTGGGCAGCCCCCAGTGCTTGAACAGCCCGGCGAACGTCTCGTTGACCAGCAGGGAGATGGCGGTGGAGACGAACGCGCCCCAGGCGAAGCAGAAGATCAGGTACTTCAGCGGCTCCGGTTCGTAGCGGTCCAGCCAGAGGAAGCAGGAGACCAGCACCGGCACCGGCAGGACCGCCGCGATCACGCCGACCAGCAGCGCCTGGGCGCCCAGGCTCTCGCCGAGGGTGAAGACCATGAAGACCGCCCCGGCGGCGATCAGCAGAACGACCCCGGCGAGGACCAGGAGCCGCCCCCAGCCGAGCCGCCGCAGCGGCATCCGGGGGGTCGCCGAGGGCGGGGCGGCGGGCGCGATCGGCGGCGGGGGTCCGCCGGGCGGGGTGTCGGCCATGCGGTCAGCGTAGTCACCCGCGCCCCTCTGGTCCGGCCGCATTCCGGCCGCTATGCTGCCGGGCAGGTCACGAGCGCCAGCGTGAAGCCCCGGCTTGCTGGCCGGCAACCCTCGTCGAGTTCGCGGTGGGGTGCCCCGGGTGATGACCGGGCCCAGCCCGAACGGCGTGCTGGGCAAGCGCGGACCCCGTCCCGGTGCCCACACCCCGGGGTCCCTGGACCCCGGAGGTTCCGGCATGACCGTCACCCTCGTCCCCGCACTGCCCGCGCTGCCGGCGCTGCCGGACCGGCCGGCCACCGCCGACCCGCTCGGCGTGCTCGGCGTACCGGGGCAGATCAACCTCGATTACGCGGCCAGCGCCCCGTGCGCGCGGGCCGCGGCCGACGCGGTGGCCGAGCTGCTCCCCTGGTACGCGAGCGTGCACCGCGGCGCCGGCGCGCTGTCGCGACGCTGCACGCTGGCCTACGAGCGGGCCCGGCAGACGGTCGGCGACTTCCTCGGCGCCCGCGCCGACGACCACGTGATCTTCACCCGGAACACCACCGACGCGGTCAACCTGCTGGCCCGGGCGCTGCCCGCCGGCACCACCGTGGTCACCTTCGCCGGGGAGCACCACGCCAACCTGCTGCCCTGGCCGCGCGGCTCGGTCCGGCTGCCGGTGCCGGAGAGCCCCGCCGGGGCGGTCCGGGCGCTGGACGCCGCCCTCGGCGAGCTGCGCCGGGTGGGCACGGGGAGCGAGCCGGCCCCCCGGTCGGGAGCGACGGTGGCCGGCGCGGCCCGGCCCGGCCCACCGGTGTTGGTGGCGGTGACCGCAGCGAGCAACGTGACCGGTGAGCGTTGGCCGGTGGCCGAGCTGGCCCGGGTCGCCCACCGGCACTCGGCCCGGATCCTGGTGGACGCCGCCCAGCTCGCCCCGCACGCGCCGGTCGACCTGGCCGCGCTGGACGTGGACTACCTGGCGCTCTCCGGCCACAAGCTGTACGCGCCGTTCGGCGCCGGGGTGCTCGTCGGGCGGTCGGACTGGCTGGACGCCGCCCCGCCGTACCTGGCCGGTGGCGGCGCCACCGGTCACGTCGGCGCGGCCACCCACGACGTGCGGTGGACCACCGGCCCGGCCCGGCACGAGGCCGGCACCCCCAACCTGCTCGGCGCGGTCGCCCTCGCCGCGGTCTGCGCCGCGCTCGCCGGGGCCGACCGGGAGGCGCTGCACGCCCGGGAGCAGCGGCTGCTGGCCCGGCTGCGGACCGGGCTCGCCGCCCTGCCGCACGTCGTGGAGCTGCGCACCTTCGCACCCGACGCGCCCCGGGTGGGCATCGTCTCCTTCGTGGTGGCCGGGCGGGACTCCGCCGAGGTCGCCGCCCACCTGGCCACCGCGCACCAGATCGGCGTCCGGGACGGGCTCTTCTGCGCCCACCCGCTGGCCCGACGGCTGCTCGCCGAGGCGGCCGCGCGCAGCGGCCGGCGGGACCTGCCGCCCACCGCGCTGCGGGCCAGCATCGGCCTCGGCAGCACCGTGGCGGAGGTGGACCGGCTGGTCGCCGCCCTGGCCGCGCTGGGCTGAGCGGGATCACCCGAGCGGGGGCGCCGTCGGCGGCTTCGGCGCGGCGCCCTCCTCGGGCTGGCCGGCCGGCGGCTGTTCCTTCTCGCCGCCGAACGACTGCCGGACGAGCCGGTTCGCCTCGTCCTGCTCGATGCCGGAGGCGACCATCAGGTCGCTGGCGGTGGTACGCACCTGGGCGATCACCACGCTGCCGGAGAAGCCCACCCCCTGCGTGTACGCCCGGCCGGCCTCGCTCACCGCGCGCAGCGAGCACTCGCGGGCCTTCTCCGGCTCCTCGCCGACGGCGAACTCGTGCCGGAGCATGCGGACCGACTCGGCCAGGTGGGCGACGGCGTCCGGCATCGGCTCCGGGATCGGCTCCTCGTCCTCGATCATGGTGACGGAGCGGCGGATCAGGGTGCCGCTGTTGCGCATCGCCCGGTCGATCGGGTCCGCCGCCTCGGCGTAGTGGGTCAGCTCGTCGCGCCGGTGCCAGCGGACCGGGGAGAGCGTGGCGGTCTCCTTCGCCCCCTCGATCGCCTCGGTGAACGTCGCCAGCTCATCCTTGTTCTCCCGGAGCCGGTCCAGGGCGCGCTGGACGCTCTGCCGATCCCGGTTGCGCAACGCCTCCGCGGTGACGTCGAGCTGCCCGGCGAGCAGGTCCAGCGCCGGCCGGGCGGCCCGGTTGATCACCCGGAGCGGGTTGAGCGGCAGCAGGATCGCGGTCACCACCAGCGCGATGCCACCGCCGATGAACGCGTCGACGAAGCGCGGTATCTCCAGGTTCTGGGTGGACGGGCTGAGCGTCACGATCAGCACCGCGGTGGCGGCCGCCTGGATCACGACGGCCACGCTCGCGCCGAAGAAGATGGTAAGCAGGATCGCGGCCGTCACCACCAGCCCCAGCTGCCAACCGCCGGCGCCGAGCAGATAGATCAGGAAGTCGCCGAGGGCCACGCCGACCGCCACCCCGATGATCAGCTCCACGGTCCGGCGCAGCCGCTGGCCCACCGACGCGGCCAGCGTGCCCACCGCCGAGATCGGCGCGAAGACCGGCTGCGGGTTGCCCAGGAACTGGTGGGAGATGATCCAGGCCAGCGCGGCGGCCAGCCCGGCCTGGACGGCCAGGCCCAATGCCATCCGGACCCGGTGCAGCCGGTCGTGCAGGGTGGCCTTCCCCCGGTGGCGCAGCTGGTCCATCGCCTCGGCGATCCGCGCCGCGTCGACGTCCACCATCCCGTTCTTAAAGGAGGTGCGACGCACGAACGACGGTCGTCGGTCCCGGGCCACGGCCATGGCGGGGACTACCCGCGTCACACCCGGTGAATCCTCGCTGTGGGGCAGACTGCACCGGGTGGGAGAGCTGATCGAGCGGTGGCGGGACGCCGCCCGGGGCGCCGGGGCGACCGATCCGGCCGGGGTGGAGCAGGCCGGGGAGCGGCTGCTGGCCGGCTGGCGGGAGCCGCACCGGCACTACCACACCCTGGACCACCTGACCGCGGTGCTCGACGTGGTCGACGGCCACGCGGCCGCCGCCCGTCGTCCCGACCTGGTCCGGCTGGCCGCCTGGTGCCACGACGCGGTCTACGACCCGCGGGCCGGCGGCGACGCCAACGAACGGGCCAGCGCGGCCCTCGCGGGCGCGCTGCTCGCCGACGCCGGGCTGCCGGCCGAGGCGGTGGCCGAGGTCCGCCGGCTGGTGCTGCTCACCGCCGGGCACGCGGTGGCCGGCGACGACCCGGACGGGGCCCTGCTCTGCGACGCCGACCTGGCGGTCCTGGCCAGCCCACCACCGGTGTACGACCGCTATGCCGCCGCCGTCCGCCGCGAGTACGCCCACGTCCCCGACCCGGACTTCCGCGCCGCCCGCGCGAGGATCCTGGAGTCCCTCCTGGCCCTCCCCGCCCTCTACCGCCTCCCCACCCCCCGCGCCCGTTGGGAGACCCCCGCCCGCACCAACCTCACCCGCGAACTGACCACCCTCCGCCCCTGACCCCCACCCCGCCCCCACCCCGGCGATCTTGCGGTTGGCGCCCGGGCGAAACGGACGGATCAGCCCAGATCCGGGGCCCGAAGTGCAAGATCGCGCAAGGGGTGGGGTGGGCGGGGGCGGGTGAGGTGTTTGGGGCGGCGGAGGCCGGCGTCGCGGAGGAGGCGGACCAGGTCGCGGCTGGGGACGACGTGGGCGCCGAGCCAGACCGCCATGGGGAAGCGCTCGGCGGGGATGTCGTAGTGGTCCCGGTCGAAGCCGCGGCGGGGCGCGCCGAGCGCCTCGGCGAAGGCGTGCAGCTCGGCGTAGGAGACGTCGCTGATCAGGTGCGACCAGAGCCGGCCGCGCCACGGCACGGTCGGCCGGTCCAGGTAGAGCATGGCGGCAAATCTAGCCCGCCGCGCCGGGCCGGTTGATGATCAGCTTCGGCCGACCTAGCCTTCCCGGCATGGCCGGTACCCCCCTCCTCGACGACCTGCGGGCCGCGCTCGGCGACGCCGCCGTCCTGACCGACCCGGACCTGCTCCGGATGCACGAGCGGGACGAGGCCGACCTCTGCGCCGCCGGCACGCCGCTGGTGGTCACCCGGCCACGGGACACCGAGCAGGTGGTGGCGGTGGTCCGGGCGGCCGCCCGGCACGGCGTACCGGTGGTGCCGCAGGGGGCCCGGACCGGGCTGGCCGGCGCGGCGAACGCCGTCGACGGCGCGGTGGTGCTCAGCACCGTCGCGATGGACCGGATCCTGGAGATCGACCCGGTGAGCCGGATCGCCGTGGTGCAGCCCGGCGTGGTCAACGCGGCGCTGGCCGGGGCGGTACGCGGGCACGGCCTCTGGTACCCGCCCGACCCCGGCTCCTGGGAGTCCTCCACCATCGGCGGCAACGTCGCCACCAACGCGGGCGGCATGTGCTGCGTGAAGTACGGGGTGACCACCGAGTACGTGCTCGGCCTGACCGTGGTGCTCGCCTCCGGCGAGGTGCTGCGCACCGGCCGGCGTACCGCCAAGGGGGTCGCCGGGTACGACCTGACCCGGCTCTTCGTCGGCTCCGAGGGCACCCTCGGGGTGATCACCGAGATCACCGTCTCGCTGCGGCCCGCCCCGGCGGAGTCGTTGACCCTGGTCGCGGTCTTCGGCTCGACCGCGGCCGCCGGGACGGCGGTCGCCGGGATCGCCGAGCGGGGGCTGAGCCCGAGCCTGCTGGAGCTGCTGGACCGGACCCACCTGACGGCCATCGAGGCGTACCGACCGATGGGGTTGCGCACCGACGCGCAGGCGCTGCTGCTGGCCGCCGTGGACACCGGGTCCCGGGCCGCCGCGGACCTGGCCCGGATCGCCGAGGTGTGCGAGGCGGCCGGCGCCGACGAGGTGTGGACGGCCACCGACGCGGTGGAGGCGGCGGCCCTGCTCCAGGCCCGCCGGCTGGCTCACCCGGCGATGGAGAAGTTCGCCGCGGACGCCTTCCCCGGCGGCAACGGCGGGCTGGTGATCGACGACGTGGCGGTGCCGCGCGGCGCGCTCGCGGCGCTGCTGGACGGGGTGGCCCGGATCGCCACCGAGTGCGCCGTGCCGATCGGCGTGGTCGGGCACGCCGGCGACGGCAACATGCACCCGAACATCGTGGTCGACCGGGCCGACCCGGCCAGCGTCGAGCGCGGCCGGCGGGCCTTCGACGAGATCATGCGGCTGGGCCTGGAGCTCGGCGGCACCTGCACCGGGGAGCACGGCGTGGGGCTGCTCAAGCGGGACTGGCTGGCCCGGGAGATCGGCCCGGTCGGGATCCGGGTGCACCAGGCGATCAAGGCCGCGCTGGACCCGGCGGGCCTCTTCAACCCCGGCAAGGTGCTCTGACCCGGCCCACCCCGCCGGACCGGGTGGACGGCCCGGTTTCGACCGATCCGGGGCGCGGTCAGCCGCGGACCTCGGCCGGCGTCGCCTGGGTGAGCAGCAGCAGGATCTCGCCGGCGACCGGTGGCCGCTCCTCACCCGGGCAGTCCTGCGAGGTGATGGTCAGGTCCGACGGGATGAGCAGGGTGGAGGTCAGCGCGTCGATGCAGGCCCCCTTGTACTGGCGGGCCTCGTCGGTCTCCTTCGCCAGGCCCGGGTCGGCCAGCATCTGCTGCAACCGCTGCACCTGGTCCGGGGCGAGCTCGCCGGTCGAGTTCACCCCGTCGCCGGCGCAGTCCCGACAGGCCCACCTGCCGTTCGGCTCGACGTCCAGGGACCGGACCGGGCCGTCCGCGCCGAGCTTCTGCACCAGCGAGACCCGGCGTGGCCCGGTGGGGGCCGACGCCCCCTCGCCCGCGGGTGTGCCTCCGCGCTGCGGCGTCGTGGACCCCTCGGCCCGGTCGAAGACCGAGCAACCGGTCAGGGCGACCGCCAGCAGAAAGCCGACCGAAAATACGACGACACGCGACCATGAAGGGCGAAGCACGCACGGCAACCTACCCCACCGTAGGTTGCGCCGGTACCCGCCGACCGGCCGTGCGCTGATCGCCTACCGGTGCCCGGCGGATCGGCTACCGGGGGGACGAGGGAAGTTCAACGACGTCGCCGTCGACACCCCGGTCCGCCGCGAACCCCCGGACGTCGGGAGCGCCGAGCCGGGCCGCGTCCGCCGCCACGTCGTCCGCCATCAGCTGCGACTGGCGCTCCGCCTCCACCCGCGCCCGGTAGTGCGCCACCTCGCGGGCCCGGGTCGCCTCGTCCCAGCCGAGCACCGCGCCCATCAGCTCCGCGGCGTGCTCCGCCGAGTCCAGGCCGCGGTGGCTGGTCTCGAAGGAGATCCGGGTACGCCGGGTCAGCACGTCCTCCAGGTGCAGCGCCCCCTCGGCCCGGGCCGCGTACGTGACCTCGGCGGCCAGGTACTCCGGGGCGCCGGCGAGCGGGGAGCCCTGCAACGGGTCCGCGTCGATCAGGGCGAGCAGGTCGCGGCTGAGCGTGCCGTACCGCTCCAGCAGGTGTTCGACCACTCCCACCGGGACCCCGTGCCGGCGGGCCAGGTCGGCCCGGTCCCGCCACGTCGCCGCGTACCCGTCGGCGCCGAGCAGCGGCAGGTCGGCGGTGCGGGACGGTCGGGTCCAGCCCAGCCGGTGGACCGCCCGGTCGACCACGTCCGAGGCCATCACCCGGTACGTCGTGTACTTGCCACCGGCGACCAGCAGCAGCCCCAGCATCGGCTCCACCACCGCGTGCTCGCGGGAGAGCTTGGAGGTGGAGTCCGCCTCGCCGGCCAGCAGCGGGCGCAGCCCGGCGTACACGCCCTCGATGTCGGCGGTGGTCAACGGCCGGTCGAGCACCGCGTTGACCTGTTCCAGCAGGTAGTCGATGTCCTTGGCGGTGGCCGCCGGGTGGGACCGGTCCAGCCGCCAGTCGGTGTCCGTGGTGCCGATGATCCAGTGGCCACCCCACGGGATGACGAAGAGCACGCTGGTGGCGGTGCGCAGGATCAGCCCGGTCTCGCCGGTGATCGCCGAGCGGGGCACCACCAGGTGCACGCCCTTGGAGGCCCGGACCCGCACCCCGGGGCGCAGCCCGACGTCGTTGAGCATCCGGGACATGTCGTCGCTCCACACGCCGGTGGCGGCGATGACCGTGCGGGCGCGTACCTCGAACTCGGCGTCCGGTGAGCCGGCGGGCGCCTCGAGGTCGCGGACCCGGACCCCGGTGACCTCGCGGGCCTGGCGGATCAGGCCGACCGCCCGCGCGCTGGTCACCACGGTCGCGCCGAGGCTGGCCGCGGTCCGCGCCAGGGTCACCACCAGCCGGGCGTCGTCGACCTGCCCGTCGTAGTAGCGGATCGCCCCGGCCAGGGCGTCGGCGCGGAGGCTGGGGAAGATCCGACGGGCGCCCTCGCGGGTCAGGTGCCGGTGCAGCGGCATGCCGCGCCCGCCGCCGAAGACGCCGGCGAACGCGTCGTACGCGGCCACCCCGGCCCCATAGTAGGAACGCCGGAAGAGCCGCCCGGGCAGGTCGCGCAGCCCCCGCCCGGCGGGGAGCGGGACCAGGAACGGCACCGGGCGCACCAGGTGCGGCGCGAGCCGGGTGGCGAGCAGCCCCCGCTCGGTCAGCGCCTCGTGGACCAGGTGGAACTCGAGCTGCTCCAGGTAGCGCAGGCCGCCGTGGATGAGCTTGCTGGACCGGCTGGAGGTGCCGGCGGCGTAGTCGCGGGCCTCCACCAGGGCCACCTTGAGGCCGCGGGAGGCGGCGTCGAGCGCGGCGCCCGCGCCGGTCACCCCGCCGCCGATGACCAGCACGTCGAACCGCTCGGCGCGGAGCCGGCGCAGGTCGTCGGCGCGGCGGGCGATGGAGAGCTGGCCGGCCGCGGATCGGGACACGTTGGGGTCGCGCACCCGTCCACGGTAACCGTCCCGGCGGTCCCGCGGCATGCGCGGGCCGCACCGTACGGTGATCGGCATGGAGATCGGTCCCTGGCCGCCCCCCGGTCGGCCCGTGCCGCCGCCGGCCCCCGCTCCGGACCGGCCGGGCCCGTGGCCGGTGGTGGCGGCGGTGCTGGTCGGCGGCTGGATCGCGCTGGTGACGGTGCTCGGGCAGGTGGCCGGCTGGGCCGTCGACCAGGCGGTGCTGGTCGCCGGCCTGGACCGGGCGGTGCCGACCTGGCCCCTGGTCGCCCTCGGCACGGTGCTGCTGGCCGGCGCGCCCACGCTGGCGCTGGCCCTGCTCCCCCGCGCCCCGGTGGTGCGGGCCACCGGCCGGGTCTGGCTGGCCGGGGCGCTGGCGCTGGGCGCGCTGACCCTGCTGCGGGCCCTGCCGCCGGTGCACCAGGAGGCGTACCTGGCCGCCCTGGCCGCCACCGCCGCCCTGCTGGCGGCCCTTCTCGGTCGGCTGCCCGACCATCGCCGGGCCACGGCGGCGGCCAGCGGCGCGGGCGCGTCCGCGGGCGGCGTCACCCCGCTGGCGGTGGCGGCCGGGGCGGCGCTGCTGCTGCCCTGGGCGTGGCTGGGGGCGCTGGGTGGCCTGTTGGAGACGCTGCTCGCCGGGCTCGCCGCCGCCGCGCTCGGCGCCCTCGCCGGGGTGCTGCTCGACGCGGCGTTCTGGGCACGGTTCACGGTGGGCGCGCCGCCCCGGCCGGCCCGGCTGGTGCTGGTCGGCGGCCTGGTCGCCGGGGTCGTCCTGGCGCTGGTCGCGGCCGGGTCCGGGCAGTCCGGCGCGCAGTTGCCCACCCTGTTCCTGCTGCCTCCGCTCGGCTTCGTGCTGGCCGCGCTGCACGCGGTGGCCGCCCGCGCGGGCCGGCCGCTCGGCCGCGCCCCGGTGCGTTGGCTGGTCGGGCTCGGCGTGCTGGGCCCGCTGGCCCTCGCCGACCCGGAGGAGCTCACGGTGCTCCTCGCGACCACCCGCGACGTGCCGTTCTGGGTCGCGGTCGCGACCGGCGCCGCGTTCGCCGTCGCGGTGCTGCTCGCCGTCGGGTACGGCGTCCTGCTGGCCCGGCCGCGCGCCGGCACGCCCCGCGGCCGGGTGGCCGGGGTGGCCGCCGCGGCCCTGCTCGCCGCGGTCGCGGTGGTCCACGTGGTCCCCGGGCAGCCCGGCCTGTACGGCGACCGGCTGCTGGTGGTGCTCCGCGAACAGGCCGACCTGAGCGGCATCCCGAGCGGGGCGCCCGGCCGGGCCGGCCGGGACGTCCGAGCCGCCGAGGTCTACCGGCGGTTGGTGGCCACGGCCGACCGGACCCAGGCGGAGCTGCGCCGGGAGCTGACCCGGCTGCGCCTGCACCCGACCCCGTACTACCTGGTCAACGCCATCGAGACGGACGGCGGGCCGGAGGTCCGGGCCTGGCTCTCCGGGCGGCCCGAGGTGGCCCGGGTGCTGGTCAGCCAGCGGCTGCGGCCGCTGCCGGCGGCGGCCCGGCCCGCCCGGGGCCGGCTGCCCGCGCCGGCCGGACCGGCCTGGAACATCTCGCTGATCGGCGCCGACCGGGTCTGGTCCGAGCTGGGTGTGACCGGCTCGGGCGTCGTGGTCGGCGCCTCCGACTCCGGCGTCGACGGTCGGCATCCGGCGCTGGCCGCCGGCTTCCGCGGCGGCGACGACTCCTGGTACGACCCGTGGGCGCACACCCGTACCCCGAACGACCAGGCCGGACACGGCACCCACACGGCGGGCAGCGCGGTGGGGCGGGACGGGATCGGCGTCGCCCCCGGCGCCGCCTGGGTGGGCTGCGTCAACCTGGACCGCAATCTGGGCAGCCCGGCGCGTTACCTGGACTGCCTCCAGTTCATGCTGGCGCCGTTCCCGTACGGCGGGGATCCGTTCACCGACGGGCGGCCGGGCCGGGCGCCGGACGTGCTGACCAACTCGTGGGGCTGCCCGCCGATCGAGGGCTGCGACGCGGCGGCGCTCCGGCCGGCCACCGCCGCGCTGGCCGCGGCGGGCATCCTGGTGGTCGCGGCGGCCGGCAACACCGGCCCGTACTGCGGTTCGGTGGCCGACCCGCCGGGGCCGTACCCGGACGTGCTGACCGTCGGTGCGGTGGACCGGGCGCGGCAGCTCACCCGCTTCTCCAGCCGGGGGCCGGCGGCCGGCGGGGCGGCCAAACCGGACCTGGTCGCTCCCGGCGCGGACGTTCTCTCCGCGTACCCCGGTGGGGGTTACGCGACCCTGGCCGGCACCTCGATGGCGACCCCGCAGGTGGCCGGGGTGGTGGCGTTGATGTGGTCGGCGAACCCGGCGCTGGCCGGCGACCTGACCCGGACCCGGCGGATCCTCCGGGACACCGCCACCCCGGCCACCGTCCCCCCGGCCGCCGACCGCTGCGGCGGCGACGCGGACCTGGTCGGCGCCGGCCTGGTCGACGCGTACGCCGCCGTCCGGGCGGCCCGCGCCGGGTGAGCGGGGCGGCCGGGCGGGCCCGAGCCGATTCGGCGGTGCCGCCGGGCCGCCGGATGACCTAGGGTCGGCGACCATGGACGCGGAGATCATCGAGCTGGACCCGGACCGCCTGCCCGCCGTCGTCGACCTCTGCCGGCGGGCGCTCGACCTGCCCGAGGACGCCGCCGAGGCGCCGGCCATCCTGGACACCCTGACCACCCGGGCGGCGGCCGACCGCCCGGTGCTGCTGATCGGCGCGGTTCGCGGGCCGGAGCTGGTCGGGGTGCTGGTCGGGTCGACCTCGCAGCGGGACCCGCGGCTCGGGCACGTCGACCTGGTGGCGGTGGCGCCCGGGGAGCGCCGCCGGGGTGTCGGGCGGGCCCTGCTGGCCGAGGCGGAACGGCGGCTCGCCGGGCTGGGCGCGGCCGAGCTGCTGCTGGCCGGCAATCCGCCGCACTACGCCTGGCCGGGCATCGACGTGCGCTACACCCCGGCGGTCTGCGCCGCGCTCCGGCTCGGTTACCGGCAGGACAGGACGGCGTGGAACATGACCGCGGACCTGTCGGACGGCTCACCGGCGCTGCGCTCGACGGAGGCCGCCGAACGCCGGCTGGCCGGTCAGGGCGTCACGGTACGCCGGGCCGAGCCGGCGGACCTGGCCGCGCTGGCCGCCTTCGCCCGCGCCACCTTCGGCGGGACGTGGGACGGCGAGCTGGCCGGCTCGGTGGGGCGGCCGGACGCCGGGGCGCACCTGGCGGAGCGGGACGGCGAGATCCTCGGCTTCGCCGCGTACGGCTCGTCGCGGCCGAGCTGGTTCGGGCCGATGGGGACGGCCCCGGCGGCGGAGGGCTCCGGTATCGGCGGGGTGCTGCTCCGCCGCTGCCTGCGGGACCAGGCGGTGGCGGGGATCGGTGCGGCGCAGATCGGCTGGGTGGGGCCGGTGCCGTTCTATTCGGGCAGCGCCGGCGCCCGGATCGAGCGGGTCTTCTTTCTGTACCGGAAGGCGATCGGCGGGCACCCGGTCGGATAATTAAAGGGGCGAAAAGGATATAGACGCCAATAATGCCATTCGCCCGCCCCGGTCATCGACCGCGCCCTACGGTTGCCCGTAGAGGAGGCAGCCATGACCACGGATAACGAAGGGATCGACGACCAGCCCGCGAGCTGGCCACCGGTCGGTGAACTTCCCGGGCAACTGCCGTTCGACCGGCTCGACTACGGCGACGCCGAGCAGCTGGCGGAGATGGCCGGCGCCGACGCACCTGCGGCCGAGGAGGCCCGGCAACCGGTCGACGAACCGATCCGGATCCGGCCGCCGTACGACCGGAAGCACAAACGACGCAACCAGCGACCACTGCCGACGTGACGGACGGAAAGGGGGCGGACCGCTGACGCGGCCCGCCCCCTTTCGGCGTTCGGTGGAACTGGACTCAGAAGTCCATCTCCCCGCCACCCGGACCAGCCGGGGCGGCCGGGGTCTTCTCCGGCTTGTCCGCCACGACGGCCTCGGTGGTGAGGAAGAGCGCCGCGATCGACGCGGCGTTCTGCAGCGCCGAGCGGGTCACCTTGGCCGGGTCGATGATGCCCGCGGCCAGCAGGTCGACGTACTCGCCGTTGGCGGCGTTCAGGCCGTGACCCGGCTCGATGTTGCGGACGTGCTCGACGACCACGCCACCCTCGAGGCCGGCGTTGACGGCGATCTGCCGCAGCGGGGCGTCCAGCGCGATCTTGACGATCTGCGCGCCGGTCGCCTCGTCGCCGGTCAGGTCCAGCTTGTCGAAGGCGGTCTTGCCGGCCTGGACCAGCGCGACGCCACCACCCGGGACGATGCCCTCCTCGACGGCGGCCTTCGCGTTGCGGACGGCGTCCTCGATGCGGTGCTTGCGCTCCTTGAGCTCGACCTCGGTGGCCGCGCCGACCTTGATCACCGCAACACCGCCGGCCAGCTTGGCCAGGCGCTCCTGCAGCTTCTCCCGGTCGTAGTCGGAGTCGCTCTTCTCGATCTCGGCGCGGATCTGGTTGACCCGACCCTGGATCTGCTCGGCGTCACCGGCGCCGTCGACGATGGTGGTCTCGTCCTTGGTCACCACGACCTTGCGGGCGCGGCCCAGCATGTCGAGGCCGACGGCGTCCAGCTTGAGGCCGACCTCCTCGCTGATGACCTGGCCACCGGTGAGGATGGCGATGTCGGCCAGCATGGCCTTGCGGCGGTCACCGAAGCCCGGCGCCTTGACGGCGACCGACTTGAAGGTGCCGCGGACCTTGTTGACCACCAGGGTGGCCAGGGCCTCGCCCTCGATGTCCTCGGAGATGATCAGCAGCGGCTTGCCCGACTGCATGACCTTCTCCAGGATCGGGAGCAGGTCCTTCACCGACGAGATCTTGCTGTTGACGATCAGGAGGTACGGGTCGTCGAAGACGGCCTCCATACGCTCCGGGTCGGTCATGAAGTACGCGGAGATGTAGCCCTTGTCGAAGCGCATGCCCTCGGTGAGCTCAAGCTCCAGGCCGAAGGTGTTGCTCTCCTCGACGGTGATGACGCCTTCCTTGCCGACCTTGTCCATCGCCTCGGCGATGATCTCACCGACGGTGCTGTCACCGGCGGAGATGGAGGCGGTGGAGGCGATCTGCTCCTTGGTCTCGACGTCCTTGGCGAGCTTGGACAGCTCCTCCGAGACGCTGGCCACGGCGGCCTCGATGCCCCGCTTCAGGGCCATCGGGTTGGCACCGGCGGCCACGTTGCGCAGGCCCTCGCGAACCAGGGCCTGGGCCAGGACGGTCGCCGTCGTCGTGCCGTCACCGGCCACGTCGTCGGTCTTCTTGGCGACCTCCTTGACCAGCTCGGCGCCGATCTTCTCGTACGGGTCCTCGAGCTCGATCTCCTTGGCGATGCTCACACCATCGTTGGTGATGGTGGGGGCACCCCACTTCTTCTCGAGCACGACGTTGCGGCCCTTGGGGCCGAGCGTCACCTTCACGGCGTCGGCGAGCTGGTTCATGCCCCGCTCGAGGCCGCGGCGCGCCTCTTCGTCGAACGCGATCATCTTGGCCATACGGCGTTGTCCTCCTGGACACTCACGGGCCACCCGAGTGTGTGCCCCGGATGGGCCGCCTGGTGTACGCACCTTGGGACGTCGCCACCTGGCGACGACGACGTCTCCTCGGTCGGGCCGGACAGCCCGCGACGACCGGCCATGTGCCACTCCGGCGCCATCGAGACGCCGGCGTGGCCGTGGCCCTACCGCCCCGACCATTGGCACTCACGGTATGCGAGTGCCAATGACTTGTTTAGCACTCTCCCTTGCCGAGTGCAAGCACGATGGCCCCGCTCAGCCGAGTTCCGCCGCGAGTCGGGCGGCGTTCACCGGGCCCTCATGGGCGCGCTGCTCGGCGTACGTGGCGAGGAGCCCGACGAGCTGGGCCACCTGAACCGGGACGAGCAGCACGGCGGCCACCAGGGCGACCCCGACCGCGCCCGCCGCCGTGGCCGGGGCGTCCATCGGGTGCGTGCCGAACGGCAGCTGGCCGACCGCCTGCAGCATCAGGCCGACCAGGGCGCCGACGAGCAGCACCGCGGCGACCAGCGCGACCCGGCCCAGCACCATGCCGAACCGCTGGTGGAAGATCCGGAAGGAGCGGCCGATCGGATTCTGCCGCTCGAAGAGGTAGACCGGGCCGATCAGGGCGAACGCGAAGGCCAGGTAGAGCCCCGGCAGCAGGCAGAAGCACATGCCGACCCCGATCAGCAGCGAGGAGAGCAGCGTCCAGCCCCAGAGGCCGAGCATCCGGCGCAGCCCGAACCGGAACGCCGTGCCGAGGCCGACCGGCTCACCGGCCGCCTGCCGGGTGACCACCCAGGCCCCCGCGGCCCAGCCGAGGCTCTGCAACGGGCCGAGAACCAGGGCGGCGACCAGCAACGCGGCGTAGAAGGTCAGGACGTCCGGGAGGTAGCCGTCGGGCAGGACCGGGGCGCCGTCGGCGGCGGTGCCGACCTCGCCCGAGGGCGCGAGGGCGAGGGAGAGCACCGAGGTTGCCGCGGCCGGCAGCGCCTGGGTGAGCAGCATGATCGGCAGCAGCAGGCGCGAGCCGCGCCGCACCGCCCCCGCGCAGCGGGAGAACCAGCCGCCGATGCCGGCATGCGGCGGGGTGACCAGCGGGTCGTTCGGATCCCAGCCCGGGTCCGCGGGATACCAGCCGTACGGCTGGCCGCCCGGGTACGGCCCGGCGGCGTAGGGACCAGGGGCGTAGGGGCCGGCGGCGTACGGGCCGGCCGCGTAGGGACCAGGGGCGTAGGGACCGGCCGCGTACGGGCCGGCCGCGTAGGGACCAGGGCCGTAGGGACCGGGGGCGTACGGGCCGGTGGACACGGGGTCGCCCGGGGTCGGCCGGACCCACCCCTGGGGCGGCCCGGCCGGGCCTGCCGGGTCCGGCATTCCGGGCTGCCCGGGACCGCCCGGCGCGGCGGAACCCGGGTCACCGGGCGACGCCGGGGTGACCGGCTCGACGGGACCCGACGGGGGCTGGTCGGACATGAACCCTCCTCAGCGGCGATGGCTGGAACGGCTCATGATCTTCCCCGGTGCGCGCCCGCACCGCTGCCCCTGATCGGAGTGGAAAAGCCGCCCGACGGGCGGCGACGGGTCAGGCGATGACGCGGACCCGCTCGGCCTGCGGGCCCTTCTGACCCTGGGCGATCTCGAACTCGACCCGCTGGCCGTCGTCCAGCGCCTTGTAGCCGTCCATCTCGATCGCGGAGAAGTGGACGAAGACGTCCTGCCCGCCGTCGACGGCGATGAATCCGTAGCCCTTTTCGGAGTTGAACCACTTCACGGTGCCCTGTGCCACGGTGCACTTCCTCACTCTGCGCGGCGTTCCACAAGCCCGGACGCCGGCCGAGGCCGCGCCCGGACCACCGTTTCGGCGATCGGCGACGGCCGCTGAATCGGTGACCGAAATCGCACGCTACACGAGGAGTGACGACCGCGCACGACCACAAATCGGGCATATTCCGGGCAGGATCGGACCCGGCGCGACATGGACGGTCGTCCCTCCGGTATGCATGCGACATGACGAGCGCGCCGACCACGACAGCCACCCGGACGGCCACCGTCCGCCGGGTCCGCCCGGAGGACGCCGCCCGGATGCGGGCGCTGCGGCTGGAGATGCTCGCCGACGCGCCGCTGGCCTTCCTGGAGACCGTGGCGGAGGCCGCCGCCCGCCCGCACGCCGACTACGCGGCCCGGGTCGCCGCCGTGGCGCACGGCACCGCGACGGCCCAGTTCGTCGCCGACCCCGGTGGCCGGTTCGTCGGCCACGCCGGCGGCACCGTCGCCCCGGAGGAGCCCGGCCTCACCGTGATCTACGCCGTCTACCTCACCCCGCCCTGGCGGGGCAGCGGGCTGCTCGCCGAACTGGTCGACGCGGTGGCGGACTGGTCGCGGGCGTGCGGCCGGCCCGAGCTGATGCTGGAGGTGGTGGTTGGCAACGACCGCGCCTACCGGGCGTACCAGCGGCTGGGTTTCGTGGACACGGGCGTGCGGGTGCCGCACCCGAAGATCCCGACGCTGCGCGAACTCCAGATGCGCCGCCCCGCCTGAGCGGACGGGCCCGCCCCCGGCCGGGGACGGGCCGTACCACCGGTCAGGCGTGCCGGCGGCTCTGCACGATGCGGAACCGGTTCGCCACGTACGCGCCGTCGGTCAGCGCGGCGTTGGCGGCCGGGTTGGCGCCGCTGCCGTGGAAGTCCGAGAACGCCGCCGACTGGTTGACGAAGACGCCGCCGGTCAGGTTGCAGGACAGGTGCACGCCGGCGTCGATCGCCGCCGCCTCGGCCGCGTCCAGCACCGCCTCGTCGGTCGAGTAGACCGCCGCGGTCAGCGCGCCCTTCTCCCCCACCGTGCCGCGGAGGATCTCCAGGCTGTGCTCGGTGGAGTCGGTGGCGATGGCGAACGAGATCGGCCCGAACCACTCCCGCGAGTAGGTCGCGGTGTCGTCGGCGGCCAGCTTGACGATGGTCGGCGTCCGGACCACCGCGCCGGGGAAGGACGGGTGCTCGACGGTACGCGACTCCAGCACCGGCTCGCCGACCTTGGTGACCTCGTCGAGGCGCTCCAGCACGCCGTCGTTGACGATCGCGCCGGTCAACTCGACGCCGCGGGCCGGGTCGGCGGTGAGCTTGCCGACCGTCGCGGCGATGCCCGCCGCCACCTCGTCGAAGCTCTTGTGCCCCTGGTCGGTCTCGATGCCGTTCCGGGGGATCAGCAGGTTCTGCGAGGTGGTGCACATCTGGCCGCTGTACAGGGTCAGCGTGAAGCCCAGGTTGCGGCACAGCCCGGCGAAGTCGTCGGTGGAGTCGATCACCACCGTGTTCAGGCCGGCCTTCTCGGTGTAGACGGCGGCCTGCCGGGCGTTCGCCTCCAGCCAGTCGCCGTACTCGGTGGAGCCGGTGAAGTCGACGATCTTCACGCCCGGGTGCAGGGCGAGCGTGGAGGCGAGCTTCTCGCCCGGCGCCTCGGGGGCGAGCAGCACCAGGTTCGGGTCGAAGCCGGCCTCGGCGAGCACCTCGCGGGCGTACTTCACCGTGACGGCGAGCGGCAGGACGGCGCGCGGGTGCGGCTTCACGACCACCGGGTTGCCGGTGACCAGCGAGGCGAAGAGCCCCGGGTACGAGTTCCAGGTCGGGAAGGTGTTGCAGCCGATCACCAGCGCCACGCCCCGCGGCACCACGTGGAAGGTCTTGGTCATCCGCAGCGGGTCGCCCTTGCCGGCGGCCTTCTCCCAGCCGGCTGTCCCCGGGTGGCGGGTCATCTCGGCGTACGCGTAGGCGACCGCCTCCAGCGCCCGGTCCAGCGCGTGCGCGCCGCCGGCCTGGAAGGCCATCACGAAGGCCTGGCCGCTGGTGAACTGCACCGCGTTGGCCAGCTCGAAGATGTGCTTGTGCAGCCGGTCCAGGATCTCCAGGCAGACTCCCGCCCGGGCCTGCGGGCCGGCGTCGCGCCAGGCCGGCAGCGCGACCGTGGCGGCGCCCACGAGCTGGTCGGCCGCCGCGTGCGGGTAGCGGACGTTCAGCTCCAGGCCGAACGGGCTCGCCTCGGTGGCGACGGTCTGGCCGTCACCGGGCTGGTCGAGGGGGAAGTCGCCGTTCAGGTACGCGTCGAAGGCGGCCTTGCCGTCGGCGGCGGCGGTCTCGCCGTACACCCGGGGGCTGGGCGACTCGGGGTAGGCGGACCAGTACCCGCGCTCCGTGATCGCGGTCAGCGCGCGGTTGAGGGTGTCGGCGTGCCTGTCGTACAGGGGGTGCGGGGTCTCCGTCATGCCCGCCATCATGCAACAGAAAGCCCCGCGATCAGTAGGGCCGTGTCACAAGTCAGATCGTCAGCTGCCAGTCCGTCCAGGCGTCGACCGGGCGGAAGCCGAGCTGCTCGTTGATGGTGATCATGTGCCGGTTCTCGGCGGCGTTCCAGGTGTCGATCACCCGCAGCGTCGGCTCGTGGTCGAGCACCCAGCGCAGGTTCTCCACCTTGGCGAGCAGGCCCAGCCGGTGCCCCCGGTGCGCCGGGTCGACGATGGTGATCTGCTGGAACGCGTGCCAGTCGTCGCTCGGACCGCGGTCGATCAGGGTCCAGGCGACCACCCGGCCGGTCGCCTCGTGCACCGCCGCGTGGTGGTAGCGGCGGCGGCCCCGGGCGTCCAGCGCCCGTTCGGTGCCCCGCAGCCGCGCCACGTCGACCTGCTCCGGCTCCCACTCCAGATCGCCGAGGGGCGCGTCGGTCATCAGCCGGCCGTCGAGGTAGGCCACGTCGGCGGCGTACTCCTCCGGGGTGTCGCCCTGCCAGCGGACGGTGCGGTAGCCGGTGGCGTGCGCCCGGGCCTCGGCGGCCAGGGCGTCGAGCGCGGCATGGTCGAGCCGGTCGGTCGCCAGCCGACGGCGCACCTCGGCGAGCACCGGGCGGGCGCCCAGCGCGGCGGCGAACGCGCCGCCCGCCTCCGGTCGGGCAATTCCCCCGGGCAGCGCCGAGACCGCCATCCCCATCACCCGCTTGCGGCCGTGCTCGCGCAGCAGCCGCAGGCAGTGCTCGTGCAGCGCCCGCCCGACGCCCCGGCGCCGGTACGCCGGATGCACCACCAGGTCGACGGTCGAGTTGTCGGTGTTGTCGAGCTGCGGCAGGTCCAGCCCCAGGTAGCCGGCCGGCACGCCGTCGAGCCGGGCCAGCGCCCAGCGTGGCGCGTTGCCCGGCATCGGATGCCGGACGGCGGCGTCGAAGCGCTGCCGGCAGAGCGGCGGGAAGTCCGGCAGGTCGGCCTCGTTGGCCGCCGCGCCGACCCGGTACGCCTCGTCGATCGCGGCCTCGTCGGCGGCGTCGAACGGCGCGATCGTGATGCCCATACCCGCGAGGGTGCGCCAGGAACAGCGATCGGGGCCAGCGAATTAACGCTGGCCCCGATCGCGAAGTTGGTCGGGAGGGACGATCGCACAACGCCATCGGCGCTGGGTCGAAAGAACTAAAAGTCTCCGGCGAAACGCCCTCCCGCACGGAGCATCTTGCGCCGTCCGAATCCTGCCCGTCAAGTCCTTAGCGGCGGGTTTTCCACACTCACAGCGAAAAGCCAGTTACCCGGCGGATCCGCCCGATCCCCCGTCCGGGCGATCCGCCCGTCCCCCACCCGGCCAGCCCCAGGTCCACCGGCCCGGGGCGGGCGGCGGGTGGGTCAGGAGAGGAGGCCGGCGTCGCGGGCGGCGCGGAGGGACGGCTTGATGCGATGGGTGGGGCCGACCTCGGGGGCGACCGCGTCGATGGTCTTCAGGCCCTCGCCGGTGTTGAAGACGACCGTCTCCGCCGTGGGGTCGAGCCGGCCGGACTCCACCAGCTTGCGGAGCACGGCGACGGTGACACCGCCGGCGGTCTCGGCGAAGACGCCGGTGGTGCGGGCGAGCAGCCGGATGCCGGCGCGGATCTCGTCGTCGTCGGCGTACTCCATCCAGCCGTCGGTGCGGCGGACGGCTTCGAGGGCGTAGAGGCCGGCGGCCGGGTCGCCGATGTTCAGCGACTTGGCGATGCCGGTCGGCTTGACCGGGGTGATGGTGTCGCTGTCGGCGTGCAGCGCGGTGGCGATCGGGTTGCAGCCGGCCGACTGCGCGCCGAAGACCTTCCAGCCGCCGGCCGGCGCCTCGACCAGGCCGATCTCGACCAGCTCCGAGAACGCCTTGTCGATCTTGGTGAGCAGCTCGCCGCTCGCCATCGGGATGACCACCTGCGCCGGGATCCGCCAGCCGAGCTGCTCGGCCACCTCGTACCCGAGGGTCTTCGACCCCTCCGCGTAGTACGGCCGGACGTTGACGTTGACGAACGCGGTGTCCTCGAACTCGTCGGTCTCCACCAGCTCCCCGCAGAGCCGGTTCACGTCGTCGTACGAGCCGTCGATGGCGACCAGGTCGCCGCCGTAGACGGCGGTGGTGACGACCTTGCCCTGCTCCAGGTCACTGGGGATGAAGACCACCGACGGCGCGCCGGCCCGGGCCGCGTGCGCGGCGACCGAGTTGGCCAGGTTGCCGGTCGAGGCGCAGGCGTACCGGGTGAAGCCGAGCGCCCGGGCGGCCGTCAGCGCCACCGAGACCACCCGGTCCTTGAACGAGTGGGTGGGGTTCGCGCTGTCGTCCTTCACCCAGAGCGGGGCGGTGATGCCCAGCTCGGCGGCGAGGTGCGGGGCGGCGACCAGCGGCGTGAGCCCCGGGTCCACGGTCACCCGGGTGGCCGGGTCCTGGCCGGCGGGGAGCAGGGCTGCGTACCGCCAGAGGTTCTTCGGGCCGGCCTCGATCTGCTCCCGCGTGACGGTGGCGAGCGCGGCGGCGTCGTAGTCGACCTCCAGCGGGCCGAAACACTCGTAGCAGGCGTGCTGGGCGGCCAGCGGGTAGCGCGCGGAACAGGCGCGGCAGACCAGGGCGCGGGCCGGGCTGAGGGTGGTGTCGATGCCGGGGGCGGCGGGAAGCGTCGACGTCATGTCGAGGAATTCCTCTCATCTTTCCCCGCATCGCACCCTGCGGCGGGGACGGAATTGGCACCTGCCCGCTCCTCGCTCGTCGTCGAGCACGCGGGTGGTTGCCGGGGCGTCGTCGGGCCGTATCCCTCAGCCCCTCTGGATGAGGTATGCAGTTGTGCCGCCGAGTCTATGCACTTACCGCGCGGCTGCCGAGCGGGGTTCCCACGCTGTGAGCCAGCGCCGCTCACCAGCGCCAAGCTCCGCTCACCTCACCGCGCCACCACGGCGATCGGGTCGACCACCGCCGGCCGGTCGGTGACCGCCACCGGGACGGGCGCCGCGGCGCGGGTGGTGGCGGCGCGGGAGCGGGTGACCAGGTTGGCCGCGACCAGGGCGGCGATGGTCAGGGCCGCGCCGACCAGCTCCACCGCGCCGGGCCGGTAGCCCCGGACGGTCTGCACCACGAAGGTGGTCACCGGGACCAGGTTCATGAAGAGAGCGGCGTCGGCCGCGCCGAGCCGCTGCACCCCGGTGTTCCAGGCGAGCACCGCGAGGACGGCGGCGACGATCACGGCGTACGCCAGTTGCGGGGCGACCGCGACGAGGTCGGCGGCGGCCGGCAGGTGCTGCCAGCCGGCGAGGTCGGCGGCGAGGCTGGCGGCGAGCATCGCGGCCGTGCCGGCGACCGCGGTGAGCGTGGTGTAGCGCAGCGGGGACCAGCCGGTGAACCGGCTCGCGCCGTGGGTGTAGACGGCCCAGCCGAGCACTGCGCCGATCATCAGCAGCCCGCCGGCACCGAACTGGCCCAGCCCGTCGAGCCGGCCCCGGGTGATCACCAGACCGACGCCGACGAGGGCGAGCAGCGAGAACCCGAGCAGCACCGGACGGGGGCGGACGCCGTCCCGGACCCAGCGGACCAGCTGGGTGACCAGCGGGGTGGTGGCGGCGAAGAGGGCGATCTGCTGCGGGGCGGCGTGCCCGAGCGCCAGGTTGGTCAGCACGTTGAACCCGGCGAAGCCGAGCACGCCGAGCGCCACCACCTCGACGGGCCGGCCGCCGGCACGCAGGGCGGCCAGGCCCTCCCGGGCCAGCAGCAGGGCGAGCAGGATCGCGGTCGCGAGGACGTACCGGGCGGTGGTGAGGTTCAGCGCGTCGACCCGGGTCAGGGCGCTGGCCAGGACGGGGAACATGACACCCCAGCTGAGCACCGCGAAGAGCGGGAAGGCGGCGTGACGAGAGCGCATCAGAGCTCCTATGTTCGAGTATCGTCGAACCAACGGCACCGACTGTAGGAGCTTGTTCGATGAATGTCGAACAACGGTTACACTGGTCACATGGAGCTGCACGAACCCGAACTGCGCGACGTACCGGTCACCGCCGTGCTCGCGGCGCTGGCCGACGACGTACGGCTGCAGATCGTGCGCGCCCTCGCCGAGGGCGGCGAGTACGCCTGCGGCACCTTCGAGTTCGGCGTGTCCAAGGCGACCCGCAGCCACCACCTGAAGGTGCTGCGCGAGGCCGGCCTGACCCGGACCCGGGTCGCCGGCACCAGCCGGTACGTCCGGCTGCGCCGCGACGAGCTGGACCGCCGCTACCCCGGCCTGCTCGACGCGGTCCTCACCACCCCCACCCGCTCCTGACTTCCCCCGGAGGCGAGCAACTGGGGCATCCCGCCGATGTGGCGGTGTCCGGTCGACCCGGACATCGCCACATCGGCTATCTGACGTTGATCACACTCAGCTCGTGACGTCCTTGCGGGTGAAGCGCCAGAAGGCCAGCCCCCAGAAGAGCGTGGCGTAGCCGACCGCCGAGATCGCGCCCCGGACCACGTCGTCGGTCTGCACCGGCGTGGAGAGCAGCCCCAGCCAGGCGCTGCTGTAGTGGGTCGGCAGGAAGGCGCGCAGGCCGCCGAGCGCGGTGATCTGGTCCAGGATGCTGGAGAGGATCCAGAGCAGCACCGCGCCGCCGACCGCGCCGAGCGCGGCGTCCGTGGTCACCGACAGCAGGAACGCCAGCCCGCCCACCACCAGCAGGACGACCGCCAGGTAGCCCAGCACCGCCAGCAGCCGCAGCAGCCCCTCGCCGGGCGCCAGCTCGGCGGAGACCTGGCTGCGCAGCGGCGACCAGCCGTACCGGAGGGTGCCGGCGAGCAGCGCGGTGCCCGCGAGCAGCAGCAGGGCCAGACCGGAGTACGCGAGCGCGACCAGCAGCTTCACCGTGAGCAGCCGGGCCCGGGGCACCGGGATGGCCAGCAGGTAGCGCAGACTGCCCCAGCTCGCCTCGCTGGCCACCGTGTCCCCGCAGAACAGCGCCACCACCACGACCAGCAGGAACGACGCCGACACGAAGATCGAGAAGAGGGTGAAGTTGAGCCCGCCCGAGGTGGCCAGGTCGACCAGGCTGGCGAACTCGTTGCGCCCGTTGTCCTCGTCGCCACCGGAGTCGAACTGGAACGCGACCAGGATGATCAGCGGCAGCAGCACCATGAACCCGAGCGCCAGCTGGGTACGCCGCCGCGACGCCTGCCGACGGAACTCCGCCGCGAACGGCAGGGTCGCCGACGGCCGGTAGCCGACCGCCGCCCCGCCCGGACCGACCGCGCCGGCCGCGTCCCGCGACCCGACCGAAGAGCCTGCCATCACCGGTCACCGCTTCCCCGAGAGTTCTCGCCGACCAGGGCGAGGAACGCGTCCTCCAGGCGGCGCCGGGGCACCACCCGGTCCACCCCGATGCCGGCCCGGACCAGCTCGGCCACCACCTCGCTGCGCGCGGTGCCGTTGGTGTCCACCACCAGCCCGCCGTCGCCGTCGGGCAGCACCCGTACCCCGTGCAGCCGGTCCAGCACCGTCCGGGCGGCGTCCGGGTCGGTCACCTCGAAGAGCACGCTCGGCGAGTCGCCGACGATCTCCTCGACCGGGCCCGACGCCACGATCCGGCCCTTGTTCACCACCACCGCGTGGGTGCAGGTCTGCTCCACCTCGGCCAGCAGGTGGCTGGAGACCAGCACCGCCCGGCCGTCGGTGGCGTACCGCTGGAGCACCCGGCGCATCTCGGCGATCTGCGGCGGGTCGAGCCCGTCCGTCGGCTCGTCGAGCACCAGCAGCTCCGGCAGGCCGAGCATGGCCTGCGCGATGGCCAGCCGCTGCCGCATGCCGTGGCTGTAGTTCTTCGTCCGCCGGTGCACCGAGGAGCCGAGGCCGGCGATCTCCAGCGCCTCGTCGAAATGCGCGTCGTCCCAGGGCCGCCCGGTCGCCCGCCAGTACGCCTTCAGGTTGTCCAGGCCGGACAGGTGCGGCAGGAAGCCCGGCCCCTCGACCAGCGCGCCGATCCGGGAGAGCACCGGCGACCCGGGTACCAGCCGGTGCCCGAAGACGTAGATCTCCCCCGCCGTCGGCTGGGTCAGCCCCATCAGCACCCGCAGGGTGGTGGTCTTGCCGGCGCCGTTCGGGCCGAGCAGGCCGACCACCTGGCCGGGGTGCACCTCGAAGTCCACGTTGGAGACGGCGACGAAACCGTCCGCGTACTCCTTGCGGAGCTGGCGGACGGCGAGCGGGATGCCCGCGTACTCCGGGTGGACGGAGCTGTCCTGGCGGCGGTGCCGGCGGCGGGCGACCAGGACGACCACGACGAGCCCGACCGCGATCGCGGCGAGCAGCCCGACCAGGACCCAGCGCCAGACGGCGGCGGTGGTGGGGATCGGCTCGCCGTCGACGGTCGGCAGGCTCAGCGCGCCGCCGCCGGCGGCGACCGTGTAGACGGTCGGCTCGGGCGGCGTGGTGTACGCCTGGTCGGAGGTGGCCACGACGACCCGCAGCCGGTGCCCGGCCTCGACCCGGCGGACGATCGCCGGCAGCGTGACCGTGACCGGCTGGGCCGCGTCGACGGTCCTGGGCAGGCCGGTGAGGCGGACCGGGGCGACCAGGCCGTCGGGGAGCGTGGTGGCGCCGTTCGGGTCGACGTCGTAGAGCTTGACGAAGAGCACCGCCTCGCCGGTCGGCGACGCGGCCCGGATCCGGACCGTCGGCGAGCCGACCACGTCCACCGCCTCGGCGAGCGGCGCGGACTCGAACCGGGCGTGCTGGCCGGGGATGTCGCCGGCCACCCCGTTCAGCAGAGAGCCCAGCGCCCCGGCGAACGGCACCGCGGAGATCGCCGCCGGATTGCCGTTGGGCGGGTTGGCGACCTGCTGGGTCGGGCCGCCGATCTCGACCTCCCGGCGGGCGTCCCCGGTCACGCCCGGGTAGTCGGCGGTGCGGTAGCCGGTGGCGACCAGGCCCCGGTCCAGCGCGTCGAAGCCGGCGATCCGGGAGAAGGTGAAGCCGTCGCCCGGCGTCGCGCCCGTTCCCTTGACGTAGTGGTCGAGCCACTGCGCGGTCAGGAACTTCACCCGGTCGGAGTCGCTGGTCGGCCCCGCGCCGCCGTCGTGGCCGCCGGTGAACCAGGCGACCCGCACCGGGGTGCCGGCGGCGGCGATACCCCGCGCGTTGGCGTCCGCCTCGGCCAGCGGGAAGAGGGTGTCCGCCTCCCCCTGCACCAGCAGGGTGGGCGCCTTGATCCGGTCGAGCACGCCGGCCGGGGAGGAGCGGCGCAGCAGGTCCACCGCCCCGGCGTCGGCCCGGCCGGTGGTGGCGATCCGCAGGTACGCGGCGCAGACGTCGGCGGCGAACCGGCCGCAGGACGGGTCGGCGGCGCCGGCCGGGGCGCGCCCGGAACCGGTGCCGGGGCCCGCGCCAGGCTGCGGGCTGGGCGCGCCGGCCGACGCCGGCGCCCCCTGCGGCTGGGCGGCGGTGGTGCCGGAGATGCCGGCCGGCCCCGAGCCGGCGGAGCCGCCGCCACCGAAGAAGATGCCGGCCCAGCCCTTCTTGAACACACCCTCGGTGGGCGCCCTGCCGGTGCTCTCCGGCAGGAAGGCGCGGGAGAGGTCGTTCCAGGTGATCATCGGGACAATCGCGTCGACCCGGCGGTCCTGGGCGGCGAGCAGCAGCGCCAGGCCACCGCCGTACGAGCCGCCGACCACGCCGACCCGGGGGTCGCCGGCGGCGTCGGTCCGGATGTCGGGCCGGGCCGCGAGCCGGTCGAGCAGGCGCTGCGCGTCCCGCACCTCGTGGTCGGGGCTGTCCAGGTGGATCTCGCCGCCGCTGCGGCCGAAGCCCCGCGCGGTCCAGGTGAGCACCGCGTACCCGCGCTCGACCAGGTCCTCCGCGTCCGAGCGGACGGAGTCCTTGGTGCCGCCGAAGCCGTGCGCGAGCAGTACCGCCGGGACCTTCCGGTCGGCGGAGGCGTCCTCCGGCAGGTAGAGCGTGGTGTCCAGGTCGACCGGCTGGTCGCCGGCCGGTCCGGAGCGGACGGTCACCATCGCCGACTCGGTCCGGAAGGCGGGCCGCTCCGGCCGGGCCGCCCAGACCACGGCGGCCGCCGCCAGGACGACCACCACCGACGCGGCCACGACCCGGCGGCGGCGGGTGGCCAGGGCACGCCGGACCCGCGCGGCCGACAGCGGTGATCTCATGCGGCACACGGTACGGGCCGGATCCTGAGCGTTGCCTGAGATCCGCCGTACGTCCGTCCGGTTGGTCCGATCGGCCTGGCGAGTCCGATCGACCGCGCAACGTCCAGAGAATCCCAGCGAGATGAATTCGGATCGCGTCAATTCACATGTAGTCGCATAAACCGCCTCCGATGCGTCCATGATGCATGACTCGCGGGACGCTCTGTGGCCGCAAGGTCAACGAACCGTGACATCGCTCGAAGTGACGCCAAGCTGACTCAACGATGGCAGTCACACCCCCGCGCCGGTCGACTAGTTTTCCGGTCCGGTGTACGGGACTGCGTCGGCGACCCCCGCCACCGGAGGAGTCCCCCGCCGTCGCCGGAGGAGACAGACCATGACAGTCCCCGCGCCGCGGGTCCGTCGACGGCCCTCCGTACCGGGCCGCGTCCTGCCCCTGCTGCTCGTGGCGGCCCTGCTGGCCCCGGTGGGGCTGCTCTTCGCCCAGACGCACCGGCTGACCGGGGACGACCGCGACCTGGCGACCCGGGAACGGCTCGGCGTGCAGTACCTGCGCGCCCTCGGCCCGGTCACCGACGCGCTGGTGGACGCCCAGACCGCCGCGGTCACCGGCCGGCCGGTCTCCCGGGACGCGCTGACCGCCGCGGTCGAGCAGGCGACCAGCGTCGACAGCGCGGTCGGGGACGAGCTGCGCAGCCACGAACGCTGGTCCGGGCTGCGCGCCAAGCTGGAGGCGCTGCCCGACCGGGGGCTCACCGACCCCACCGCCGCCTTCGCCGCGTACGGGGAGGTCACCGACCTGCTGCTCGACCTGCACCGCAAAATCCGGGACAGCTCCGGGCTGATCCGCGACCCGCAGTCCGACTCCTTCTTCCTCCAGGACGGCATCGGCCGCGACCTGCCCGAGGCGATGGTCGCGGCGGGCCGGCTCGCCGACCTGACCGCCCTGGCCGCGCAGCGCCCGGCCGCCGAACGGCCGCAGACCCTCGCCGAACTGGCCGCCCTCCGGGTGGCCGCCCTCGCACCGGCGACCGACCTGGTCGCCGACCTGCGGGCCGCGGTGGACAACTCGGAGAGCACCGACCTCGGCGCGAACGTGCTCACCCCGCTCGACACCTACCAGCGCTCCGTCGAGGCGCTCGCCGCGCTCTCCGCGCCGACCGGCAAGGCGGGCAGCGGACCGACCGACCCCGCCCAGGTGGCCGCCGCCCGGCTCAACGCGCAGGCCGCCGCCAAGCAGCTCCAGCCGGTCATCCTGGACCAGCTCGACGCCCTGCTGAAGGAGCGGATCGACCGGCTCGACCGGGACCGCCTGCTGGCCGTCGCCGCCGCCGCGCTCGCCGGCCTGCTGGTCGTCGTCCTGATCGGGGTGCTGATCGGCGCGTACCTGCGGGCCCGCTGGCGCGCGGCCGACGAGCGGCGGGCGCGCGACGACTCGGGCGCGCTGCCGGCGTGGCAGCCGCCGGCCGAGCCCCGTCAACTCCAACCGGTCGGATCGGGCCGGCCCGGCGAACCCGAGCGGTGGGGGCCCTTCGATGCTGCTCGGTAGGCTCCGGATCCGGGGCAAGCTCGCCCTGCTGGTGATCATTCCGCTGCTCAGCATGGTCGGGCTGGCCGTGCCGGTGGTGCTCGACCGGGTGGCCGCCGCCCAGCGGGCCGGCGACATCGCCGCCACCGTCCGGGTCGCCAGCCGGATCGGCAGCCTCGTCCAGGACCTCCAGCAGGAACGGCTGCTCTCGGTCGGCCTGCTGCTCGGCCGGGTGACCCGCACCGAGCTGATCCGGAAGTCGACCGCAGTCGACGACCGGGTCGCCGACCTGCGGGCCGACCGCCTCCCGGACCGGGTCGCCGCCGCCCTCGACGCCGTACGCAAGCTGGCCGACCTGCGCACGGCCGTGCTGACCGGGAAGGCGACGCCGACCCAGATCATGGACGCCTTCGGCCCGGTCGACATGGCGCTGATCGAGGCGTTGCGGCTGCCGTTCCAGGTGGACACCAACACCTCGGCCGGGCGGCAGGTGCTCGCGCTGGACGGGCTGCTCCGCGCCGACGAGGGGCTGGGCGCCTGCGCCACCCTGATCGTGCTGGTGAAGGCGACCGGCGACCCGACGGCGGCCGCCGCCTACATCGCCTGCATGGCCGCGCTCCAGGTGGACAACCTGCGGTTCCGCAGCCTGATCACCGCCGAGCAGTACCAGCTGGCCATGCTGGACGACGCGGCGGTGACGGCCCGGACCACCCCCACCTTCCTCGTCGACAGCGTCAAGGACCCGGTGGCGGCGATCGCCGCGGTGCCGCTGGACGCCCTCTTCCCGTCGGTCCGCTCGATGATCACCCTCGGCCAGTTCGTGGAGAAGAAGATCGTCGCGGACGTCATCGCCGAGACCACCACCGACCAGCGGGACGCGCTCACCGCGGCCTGGCTGGTCGGCGCGGCGGCCACCCTGATCCTGCTGATCGTGGTGCTGCTCAGCATGGCCGTCGCGCGGACCGTGGCCCGGCCGTTGACCCGCCTCACCCGCTCCGCCGACCGGGTTGCCCGGGTCGCCGAGGCCGAGCTGGTCCGGGTGGTCGACGACGAGTCCGAGGCCGGCCAACCGGTCCGGCTCGACCCGATCGAGGTCCGGGGCCGGGACGAGATCGGCGACCTGGCCCGCGCCTTCGAACGGGTGCAGAGCACCGCCGCCCGGCTGGTCGAACGGCAGGTCGCCGGCCGGCGCAACGTGGCGCAGATGTTCGGCCACGTCGGCCGGCGTACGCAGAACCTGGTCGGCCGGCAGATCGCGCTGATCGACCGGTTGGAACGGCAGGAGACCGACCCGGGGCGGCTGGAGCACCTGTACCGGCTCGACCACATCTCCAGCCGGCTGCGCCGCAACGCCGGCAGCCTGGTCGTGCTCTCCGGCGCGGGCGGCACCGACGGGCACGTGGCGCCGGTGCAGCTCGCCGACGTGGTCCGCCTGGCGCTCGGCGAGATCGAGGACTACACCCGGGTCGACGTGCAGGTCCCGCCGGGGGTGTCGGCGGCGCCCGCCACCGTCGGCGACCTGGTGCTCGCGCTGGCCGAGCTGATGGAGAACGCCACCGCCTTCTCCCCGCCGCACACCCGGGTGATGGTGGGCGGCGAGCTGACCGACGGCGGGGCGCGGCTGACCGTGGTGGACCGGGGCATTGGCTTGACCGAGGAGCGGCTCGCCGAGGAGAACGCCCGGCTCACCCGGCGGGAACGGCTCGACCTGGCCCCGACCGAGGTGCTCGGGCTCTTCGTGGTCGGCCGGCTGGCCCGCCGGCACGGCTGGACGGTGGACCTCGCCCCGACCGCGGGGGGCGGGGTGACCGCCCGGCTGGAGATCCCCGCCGCGCTGCTGGTGGTCCGGCGGCCCGAGCGGGCCGGCGTCACGGTGGCCCGCGCCACCGTTCCGTCCCGGGACCGGCGGGGGCTCGGCGCGCTCACCCGCCCGGGTCGCGCGCTCATCGCCGCCCCGGTCCCGCCGGCCGTCGAGGACCAGCCGGGCTTCGATTCGGTGCTGCTCAGCCGGGCCACCCGCAGCCTGGAGACCGCGGAGTCGTGGAACGCCTTCGGCGCCGCCCCCGAGGTGGCCGCCGGAGCGCCGGCCGCGCCGCCCACCCCCGCCGGCCCGGCCCCCGTCGCGACGCCACCCGTCGCGACGCCGCCCGTCGCGACGCCGCCCGCCGGGCCGGTTCCGGCCGTGCCGCCGCCGGCCTACCCGGTGGACGCCCCGGTCGCCGGCGCGGCGTCCGGCGGCCGGCCGGTGATCCGCCAGCGGGTGCCCGGCGCCAGCCTGCCGCGGACCGTCCCGGTGGCCGGGCCGGTCGACGCCTCCCGCGCCGACCCGTCCGCCGTCCGCGCCCTGGTGGAGGACTTCCAGGCCGGGGTACGCCGCGCCGAGCGGACCGCCGCCCCGGTCGAGCCCACCCCTGACCGGCCCCGGCTGAGCCGACGGGTGCCCGGGGCGAACCTGGCCGTCGCCCCGCCCCAGGCGCCGGTCACCAGCCAGCACCCCGGAGACCCGGCCGAGGTCCGCAACCTCATCACCGAGTTCGAGGCGGGCGTCGCCCGCGCGCTGCGCGAAGTCGGTCCAGACCACCACCGCCACGAAGAGGGATCATCACGGTGACCAGTCCCTTCCTGCACGACAACGTCGACCACCAGCACACCGGGGAACTCAGCCCGGAGGCCCGCACCTTCAACTGGCTCCTCGACTCGTTCACCTCCAGCACGGCCGGCGTGATGGAGGCGATCGCGGTCTCCTCGGACGGGCTGCTGATGGCGATGTCCTCCATCAAGGACCGATCCAACGCCGAGCGACTCGCCGCCGTGGTCTCCGGGATGACCAGCCTGGCCGGGGGCGCGGCCAGCTGGTACGCGCTCGGCGGCTTGAACCGGGTGATCGTCGACATGGCCGAGGGCTACCTGCTGATCAGCGCGATCAGCAGCGGCTCGGTGCTCGGCGTGGTCGCCGACCGGTCGGCCAACCTCGGCACGGTGGCGTACGAGATGACCCTCTTCGCCGGCCGGGCCGGCGGCGCCCTGAGCCCGCGACTCATCGCCGAGCTGAAGAACGCCGTACAGCAATGACCCTGGAGGTGGCCGGCGAGGAACCGGACCCGGAACCTGGCGTCTGGATCCGTCCCTACCTGCGGTCGCCCTCCCCGGCCGGCGAGCCGGCGCCCGCGGCCCCGCCCCACCCCGCCGACGAGGCCGAACGGGACCCCGGACAGCCGAGCGGCCCGCGTCCGTTCGTGCTGACCGCCGGGCGGGTGGCCGGCGCCGACCCGGCGATCGGGCTGGAGACCCAGGTGACCGCCCGGCCGGAGAGCGGGTCGTGGGCGGTGTCGTCTCGGCTCGCCCCGGAACTCCAGGCCATCGTGGCGCTCTGCGCCGACCCGATCTCGGTCGCGGAGATCTCCGCCCGGACGCGGATGCACTTCGGCGTGACCCGGGTGCTGGTCGGTGACCTGCGGGCCGCCGGCCACCTCGACGTGCACGCGGGCGCCGCCGAAGCCCTTGACCCCGACATCGTCCTGCGAGTGATTGATGGACTCCGTGCGATCTCCTGAATGGCCCGCCGCCGCGACCGGCGGGCTCGCCGCCAACAGCGCCGCCGTCCGGTACGGGGTGCCGGCGGGACCCGGCGCGGCCGCCGGCCGGGCCGTACCGCCGGCCCCACAGCCCGCGCCGCCGCCGTACCGGCCACCGGCGGCGCCGGCCCCGGCGACCGCGGGCGCCCCGGCCACCAGGCCGCCGATCCCGGTGAAGATCCTGATCGCCGGCGGGTTCGGCGTGGGCAAGACCACCACGGTGGGCGCGATCTCCGAGATCGCCCCGCTGACCACCGAGGCGGAGATGACCAGCGCCGGCATCGGCGTCGACGACCCCGGCGTACGCTGCACCAAGACCACCACCACGGTGGCGATGGACTTCGGCTGCATGACCATCGACCGCAGCCTCAAGCTCTACCTCTTCGGCACGCCGGGGCAGGCGCGGTTCGGCTTCATGTGGGACGACCTGGCCCGGGGCGCGCTCGGCGCGCTGGTGGTGGTGGACAGCGCCCGGCTGGACGACTGCTACCCCGCGGTCGACTTCTTCGAGCGCGCTGGGCTGACCTTCGTGGTCGGGGTGAACGCCTTCGACGGGCGGCTCGCGCACGACCTGGCCGCGATCCGGTGGGCGCTGGCGATCGGCGACCACGTTCCGCTGGTGCAGTTCGACGCCCGGGACCGGCTCTCGGTCCGGGATGCCCTGCTGGTCGTCCTGGACCGCGCGCTGGACCGGGCGACCCGGGAGAGGGGTGCCTGAACCGACCGTCGGTTCGACCCGTTTCATGGAAAGGGGTGGACGTGATGAGAGGTGATCTGGACGAGACACTGGCCCGGCTGGCCCGCCGCGAGGAGGCGCTGCGCCGCCGCGCGGGCGGCCCGGGCGAGGAGGCCGCCGAGGAGGAGCCCGCGGCGGCCGGGTCACCCCGGGACGGGCACGGCGCGTACCGGTTGCGGGGCGGGACCCGCCCGGTCGACCGGGACCCGGTGGAGGAGGTGGCCGAGGCGGTCCGCCAGGTCGTCGCCGAGCACCCCGGACTGGTCGTCACCCTGCGCGTGGAGCACGACGGGCAGGCGTACCCGCTGCGGGTCTCCTGGGCCGGGCCGGACGTGACGGTCGGCGCGGAGGCGACGGTCGCCCCGCCGCCGGTCTGGCCGATGTCGGTGAAGACCGTGCCGGCCCCCGGGCAGGACGGGCTGAGCGCGGACCCGGCGGCCCGGCTGGCCGAGATGATCCGACGCGATCCGTCGCTGCTGGAGGACACCGGGCCGCTCTGACGCCCGCCGGGCGGGCACCGCCCGGCACGGCGTGGCGCCGGCGGCTACTGTCGGGCGGGTGGCGGAACCCGACCTGACCCTGACCGCGAGCCTGCGGCCGGCGGCACTGGACGCCCGCCGTGGCGTCGTCCGCCTGCACCCCGAGGTGCTGACCGCGCTGGCGCTGCGCCCCGGGGACCCGGTCCGGCTGGCCGGCCGGCGGGTCACCGCCGGGATCGCCGCGCCGGCCGGGCCGACCGCGAGCACCGCCCTGCTGTACGCCGACGACCTGCTGCTGGGCAACCTCGGCGTCCGGGACGGCGGGCAGGTGACGGTCAGCCCGCTGCCGGTGACCCCCGCCCGTCGGGTCACCCTGACCGGCCCGGTGGAGATCGTCGCCGCGGTCTCCCCCGAGATGCTGCGCCTCGCCCTGCTCGGCAAGGTGGTGACCGCCGGGGACGACGTCTCGCTGCTGCCGCAGGACGTGCTCCCCGACGCCTCGGTCCGCAGCCTGGTCGAGGCGGCCCGGCGCAGCCTGGCCAACACCGTCGGCTACGCCTGGACCAGCACCCTGCTCACCGTCACCGCCGTCGAGCCGGACGCCGGCGCGCTGGTCACCATGGACAGCGTGGTCGGCTGGGAGCACGGCCCGGCCACCCGCGGCTCCGGCCCGGTCGGCCAGGACCCCACCGGCCGGCTCACCGGCCCACCGCCAGGTGACCGGGCCGGCGGCGCGCCGTCGTCGGGTCCGGCCGGGGCGCCGGAGCTGGTCGGGGCGGAGGAGGCGCCGAGCGTCGACGAACTGCCCGGGCTGCGGGCGCAGGCCGAGGAGCTGACCGAGCTGCTCGACCTGGGCTTCCACCACCGCGAGGTGCTCGGCCGGCTCGGCACCACCGTCTCACTCGGCGTCCTGGTCAGCGGGCCGGCCGGGTCCGGCAAGGCGGCGCTGGTCCGCGCGGTCGCCGCCCGGGTCCGCGCCCGGGTCTGCCCGGTCTGGGCGCCGGAGGTGGCCGCGCTGAGCAACGAGGCGGCGGCCCGCCGGCTGCGCGAGGCCGCCGCCGCGGTACGCCGGGACGGCCCCGCCGTCCTGCTGGTCACCGACGTGGAGGCGCTCGCCCCGGCCGACGGCCCCGGGCCGGTGGCGACGGTGTTCCGGCAGGTGCTCGCCGAGACCGTCCGGGCCGGCGGGGCCGTGGTCTGCACCACCAGCCGGCCGGAGGCGGTGGACCCGGCGCTGCGCGCCCCGGACCTGCTCTCCCTGCGGATCACCGTTCCCCTGCCGGACCAGGCGCTGCGCCGGGAGCAGCTCACCGTGCTGACCCGGCAGGTGCCGCTCGCCGAGGACGTCCGGCTGGACGAGGTGGCGGGGCGTACCCCCGGGTTCGTCGCGGCCGACCTGGCGGCGCTGGTCCGCGAGGCCGGGGTGCGCGCCGCGCTGCGGCAGAAGACGGCCGAGACGCCGACGGTGGCGATGGACGACTTCGCCGCCGCGCTGGAGGTGGTCCGGCCGACCACGATGGCCGCGTCCACCCTGGAGCTGGCCTCGGTCACTCTCGACGACGTCGGCGACCTGGTCGAGGTGAAGGAGACGCTGACCGAGTCGGTGCTCTGGCCGCTGACCTACCCGGACACCTTCGCCCGGCTGGGTGTGCAGCCACCCCGGGGCGTGCTGCTCTACGGCCCGCCGGGCTGCGGCAAGACATACCTGGTCACCGCGCTGGCCGGCTCGGGCCGGGCGAACGTGCTCTCGGTGAAGGGCGCGGAGCTGCTCTCCAAGTGGGTCGGCGAGAGCGAACGCGCGGTCCGGGAGCTGTTCCGCCGGGCCCGCGAGGCGGCGCCGACGCTGATCTTCCTGGACGAGGTGGACGCGCTCGCCCCGGTCCGCGGTCAGGCCACCGACGGCGGTACGACGGACCGGGTGGTCGCCGCCCTGCTCACCGAGCTGGACGGGGTGGAGGCGCTGCGCAACGTGGTGGTGGTCGGCGCGACGAACCGACCGGACCTGGTCGACCCGGCGCTGCTCCGCCCCGGCCGACTGGAACGGCTGGTCTACGTGCCGCCGCCGGACGGACCGGCCCGGGGGGAGATCCTCCGGGCCGCGTCCCGGAACGTGCCGCTCGCCCCGGACGTGGACCTGGCCGCGCTGGGCGAGGAGCTGGCCGGCTTCTCGGCGGCCGACTGCGCCGCCCTGGTCCGGGAGGCTGCCCTGGCCGCGATGCGTGAGTCGCTGACCGCCGCCACGGTCACCGCCGCCCACGTCGAGGCCGCCCGCCGGCGCGTCCGCCCCTCCCTGGATCCCGCCCAGGTCGCCTGGCTCGCCGCGTACGCCAAGCAGCGGCGCTGACGGATCGCTCCGAGAGGGCGTCCCGCGCGTCGCCCTCAGGAGACCTGTTCGCCTGCCGGCCTCCTGCGGTGCCGCACGCGTCAGGGACGGGTCCGACGGTCACGGCGGCAGGGTAGGCAGCGGTTTCCGCTGCGGCTGCCCCGCCGTCAGTCCGTGGGTAGCAGGGGGCCCAGCGGGCCGAGGTCGAGGTTGAGGTCCTCGGGCGACAGGCCGAAGTACTCGCGGAGCTGGGCCATCTGCTGTTCCAGGGCCATCAGCGTGGCGCCGACCCGCTCGATCTGCTCCTCGGTGAGGTCGCCGAGGTCGACCCGGCGCAGCGCCTGCCGCTCCATGAGCTGGCGCAGCAGCTCGATGACGGTGAGCACCAGGCTGGCCAGGCCGCGCTCGACCGAGTCGGAGTCCACCGCGAGCCGGCGGTCCAGTGGGCGGACCCGCGGGGCCTCCCACCGCGGCTCCCCCAGCGCCGCCGCCAGGTCCGCCGCCTCGTCCCGCTCGGTCACGGCTCGACCTCCAGGACGGGCCCCGAGGTCGCGTCGGGCAGCTCCGGCGGGGCCAGCGCCCCGACCGAGGCGATCAGCGCGCGCAGCGAGATCCGGACCAGGTCGATGTCCGCGATCGCCAGGGTGATGTCCCCGGTGATCACCACCCCGGTGGCGAGCACCCGGTCGAGCAGGTCGACCAGCGCCACCGGCCGGTAGGCCAGCGGGTCGTCGGCGCTGCTGGGCGCGAGCGAGGTCAGCGCCATGCCGGCCTCCGTGCGGCGGTCACGCCGGCTCCCGCCCGGTATGCGCCGGCTCGGCCGGCGGCTCGGCCACGAAGGAGTACGGCGGCCAGGGCCCGGTCAGCTCCAGCCGGAGCTCCGGGTGCCGGTCGGCGAGGGCCCCGACCAGCTCGGAGAAGCCGTCGAAAGCGGCCCGGTCGACCAGGTACGCCCCGTTGAGCACCATCGCAGTGGCCGCGCCGGAGAGGCGCCGGTCCTGCGGGGCGTGCCGGCGGGCGGCGACCGCGTATCCGGTCAGCGCGGTGTGCACGGAGGCGGCCGCGTCGGCGGCGACCCGCTGCCCCTCCTCCCGGGCGGTGAGCTGGGCCTTGCGCCGCCGCAGGTACGCCGCACCGGCCCCGCCCCCAGCCTCGGGCTCCGCGCCACGCGGCACCGCGCCGGGGACCACGTACCCCTTGACGCCCCACTCCTCGCGGCCGGTGAGCCGGGCCAGCGTGCCGGTCAGCTCGTCGCGCCGCTCGGTGAGCACCCGGGCCACCCGGTCGTCGTCGCGGTGCACCGTGGCGAGCCGGGCCGGCACCACCGCGCCGGCCCGCGACAGGGCGTCCACCACCGTGTGGTGGGTCCGCGCCGCCCGCTCCAGCCAGGCCAGGTCCTCCAGGTTGCGGCGCAGCGCCGCCTCGCCGTACTCGGCGAGCGGGGCGGCGCTGACCACGGCGGTCAGGCCGGCGGCCCGGACCGGGCGGACCGGGGCGCCGTCCATCCCGGTGATCCCGGAGAGGGTGGCCGGGTCGACGTCGGCGGTCACGACGTGCAGCCAGACGCCCGTGCCGGTCTCCGGCGCGTCAGCCGTCGGCGTGGTTTCAGCGGTCGTACGCATTCGGCTCCTCCAGCTCGGCGCGGGCGGCCACCCGGGGCCGCCGTGAGGCCTCCACCTCCTCCGGGTCGCGCGGCCCCGGCTCGACAGGCGGGCGGGCCCGCGAGCTGAGCCACGGGTCGTGCTCCCACCAGTCGATGCCGATCTGCCGCGCGGTGTCCACCGAGGCGATGACCAGCCGCAGCTTCAGCGTCAGCAGCTCGATGTCGAGCAGGCTGACCCGGATGTCACCGGCGATGACGATGCCCCGGTCGAGCACCCGTTCGAGGATGTCGCCCAGGTTCGCCGGCTCGTTCCCGGCCGGCAGGACCTGGGCCGAGTTCTGCACCACCGAGGGTGTCCGCGGCATCGTCATCTCAGCCCCCGTCGCCCTTGCCGCGCTGGTACCGGCGGGACCGTCGGTAGCCGAGCAGGCTGCCCGTCATGTCCAGCTCGACCTCGTAGAGGCCGAGCAGGTCGGTCGAGGCCGGGATCCGGTGGTCCTCGACCACCTCCACCCCGACCAGCCAGCCGTCGTCGGTGGGCTGGATCGAGGTGATGCCGAGCGGGTCCTTGCCGGTCAGCCCGACGATCTGGCGCAACCCCTCCCGGGCCGCCTCGGCGGCCGACACCTCCTCGTACTCCTCGTCGGCGTACCGGCCGCCGTCGTCGCCGGCGCCCCGGTCGCGCCAGCGCTCCCGGTCGCCGTCGCCCCGGATGCGTGCTGCCGTCATCTCACTCCCCTCGCCCGCGCTGGTCAGCCCGTCGACCGGCGGTCCGTCGCCGTCCGGTCTCCCGGCCGGCCGGCGGCTGCCGTCGGCCGGCGGCCTCGGGACGGGTATGCCCCGCGCCGCCGGCCGGCGTGGTCAGCCGGTCCAGGACCTGCTGCTGTCCCCGGTCCCGCTCCTCCGGCGTGATGTCGCCGGCCGCCGCCGCCTGGTCCAGGTCCTCCAGCTCGCGCCGGATGTTCACCGGGTTGTGCTGCTGCGACTCCCCCTCCCGGGCGATCACCTTGACCACCGCGGTCAGCCCCCGCACCGGGGCGTACGGCAGGGTCAGCAGCCCCCAGAGGATGTCCATCTGCTCACTCCGCCAACTGGTGCGCGCTGACGAAGTCGTACGGGGCGAGCGGGCCGAGCAGCCGCATCCGCACGAGGTCCCGGCGCTGCTCGGCGAACTCCTCGGCGGCGTCGATGAACTCGGCCTCTCGGTCCGCCTCGACCAGGAAGGCGACGTGCACGGCGTCCAGCTCGCTGCTCGGCGGCCGGGCCACATTCGCCACCGACACTCCGGTGAGCGCGTCGATCAGCTGGGCGTTCTCCGCCTCCCGGCGCAGCTCCACCGCCTGGGCGATGATCTCGCCGAGCCGGATCCGCTGCTCCCGGGTGACCTCCACCGGCTGGCCCCGCACCTGTCCGGCCAGCTCGGCGGCGCCCGGGTTGTCAGCGAGCACCCTGCTGATCAGGGCCTGCTCGTCGTAGCGACCGTGCAGGATGTACTGGAGCTTCCCGTCGAACTCGGCCAGGGCGTCGGCAAACCGGTCGTGGTGCGCCTCGAGCAGGTCGATCACCGCGTCCTCCCCCGTCACCACCGTGCCGAACCGCACCGGCAGCACCGGGGCCACCGCGGCGGTGCCGTCCAGCAGCGTCTGGTACGCGGTGAGGTCCGCCGGGCGGCCCAACGCCTCTTCCAGCCCCACCTCGCTCACCAGGGCGGCGAGTTCGCCGTGCTGGACCGCCGTCACCTCGCCCGGCGGGTCGCCGACCCCGGCCGCGTCCGAGGTCGGCTCCACGTCGGACGGCACGATGCCGTAGATGAACAACCCGGTCTCGTCTGCCATCTCAGCGCTCCTCGTTCCGTCGTCGGCGGGGCCGCTCGCGTCCGGTCGCGTCCAGGACCTCGCCGGTCACGGTCCGGCCCAGCTCGCCTGTCGTGCCGCCCAACTCCCGGACGGCTCCGCCGGCCTCGCCGACGGTGTCGCTAAGGCCGGCGGTGACCTGCCGGGCCGCGCCCGTGACATCGCCGACCAGACCGGAGAGACCGGCACCCTCCTTCGGGGAGATGTCGAGCCGGTCGGTCATCTCGGCGAACTTCATGTACGTCTCGATGCTCGCCACCACGACCCGCGCGTTGATCTCCACCAACGGAATGCCGACCACGCCGATGGTGACCTGGGCGTCGATCACCACGCCCTTGTCCAGCACGGTCTCCACCACGTCGGCGAGACCCGAGGCGGCGCCCCCGCGTTCCAGGGCGCCCCCGGCCTCGCCGCCGCTCGTCGCGATCGTCATTCGCCACGCTCCTCACGCCGGCGGCGGACCACCGGACGACGCGGGGGCTCCGGGGCACGTCGGGCCGCCGGGCGGGGGCGCTGCGGCTCCTCGCGCGGCTCCCGCGCCTCCCGCGGCGGCTGGCGGCGGGCCCGCTCGGGCTGCCGGCGACGCGGCGGCGGCTGCTCCTCCTCGGGCTCCTCCCCCTCGTACCCCTCGTCGTAGTCCTCGCCCTCTTCGTAGGCCTCGTACTCCTCTTCCTCCTCGGGGGGACGACGCCGCTGCGGCGGGCGGCGGCGGCGCTCGGCCGGCCGGCGCTCCTCGCGCTCCTCCTCGGGCTCCTCCGCCCGGCCCGCCTCCTCCTGCTCGCGCTGCTCCTGCTCCTCGCGCAGCGCGGTCTCGTGGTCCTTGACCACCTGGGAGTCCTTGATCTCACCGCGCCAGCCCTCGACCGAGTCCGGGTCCAGGACGGTCTGGGTCATCACGTGCCGGACGAAGTGCTTCAGCTCCAGCCGCACCCGTCGGCCCTGGGCCCGCCACAGGTTGCCGGTGTGCTCGAACAGCCCCTGCGGGTGGTACTCCAGCACGACCAGGATCCGGGTGAGGTTCGGGCCGACCTCGTGGAAGCTGACCGTGCCGTCGACCGAGCCCTTCTCGCCCTTCGAGCGCCAGTGGACCAGCTGGTCCGGGATCTGCCGGACGATGGTCGACTCCCAGCTCCGGTGCGACCAGAAGACCTGTGCCTTCCAGGTCATCTTCTCGTCGGACTCGTTGTCGGCCTGCTCGACCTTCTTCATGAAGCTCGGGAAGTCGCCGAACGTCGTCCACTGGTTGTACGCGACCCGGACCGGCACGCCGACCTCGATGGCCTCGACGATGTTGGTGACCTTGAGCTTCTTCTTGCCCTTGCCACCCTTGCCGCCGCCACCACCGAACGTCGACATCAACTTCTCCTTACCGCCGGCCAGGCCGGCATGGAACATGGCCTTCATCGGGGAGTGCCCCTCGGCGAGCTTCTGCGCGCCGGTGGCGGCGGCGATCAGGCCGGGCCCGCCGCCGGCCTTCGCGTACTCGCTGAGCCGGCCGGTGGCGCCGGTGAGCCGCTCGGTCACCACCTGGACCGCCCGCTCGCCGATCGCGCTCGCGAGGTTGCGCAGTTCCCCGCCGAGCTGGTCGCGCGCCCGGTCCGCGAGGTTGGGATTGGCCGCCATGGTCATCGCCCCCGCTGCCGACGCGCCACGACCGGCCGCTCGTCGCGGTCGTAGTCGTCCCCGGCCTCGGGCTGCTCGGCGAGCTCCTGCTCCTCGTCGGGCGCCGACCGCTCCTCGACGGCGGCGTCCTCCTCCGGCTGGCCCCCGCCGGACTTCCGGCGCAGCGCGTCCGCGCTGCCGCGCAGCTTCCCGCTGAGGGCATCGATGCCGCTGCCGGCGGCGGCGGTCGCCGCGGCCTTGCCGGCTGTGGCCAGGGGGGCGCCCAGCTTGGAGAGGTTGCCCAGCTGGGTGGACGAGTTCAGCAGGTCCGTGCCGTACTTCAGCAGCCCGCCAGGGTTCTGGCTGGCCCGGCCCGCGGCCACCGCGGCGGCCAGCGTGAGGGCGGTACGCAGCTTCCTGCGGCGGCCCAGGAGATACCCGAACCCCACCGCCAGCGCGACCCGTGTTCCGCTCTTCATCGGTTCTCCTTCGCTCCCCGGGGACGCGGACACCGCTATGTTGGGGCAGGCCGGAAGACAGCTCCGGGGAATAGCGCGAAATGGGCCTGCGACCGGGCATCCCGTATTAGCGGACCCGGCCGGCAGTACCCCAGGGCCCATCCGCGAAACATTCCCCGCAATTCCTGCAGGGCCCGTCACCGGGTATTCGGATGGGCCGTCACGGTGGCGGATGATCTTCGCAAATCGGTCAGACGAACCGCTCTGACCAGCTACAAGCCGATAGCCGACGCAAGGCAAGCAAAGTACTCAGAGAGCCGGCAGGGCCGAATCCAGACACATTTCCGCGCGCACCTTGCCGGCATCCTCCCGCAATCGCGCGCCGCATTTCCGCAACACCGATATCGCACCGGCGTTGTCCGGCGTCGTCTCGGCGACGACGGTGCGCATGCCGGCCGCGGCGGCCGCGTTCAGCAGCTCGCGCAGCGCCGCCGCGCCGAGCCCCTGCCCCCGGGCCGACCGCCCCAGCCACATCCCCGTCTCCACGGTGCCGGGCTGATCACAGCGGGTCATCCGGACCATCCCCACCACCTCGCCGGCGGCCAGGATGGCGTACATCCGGGTGCGGGTGGGGCCGTCCAGGCCCGCGAAGCTGGCTCGGTGGAAGTCGCGGAACGCCTCCCGGCGGGCGAGCGACCAGCCGGCCGGGGCGTCCACCGGGGGCATCACGTCCTCGGGCTCCGCCTCGGCGGCCGCTACGGAGAGCAACGGCTCCAGGTTCTGCTCGTCCACCGGCTCAAGCCGTACCGCACCCGCCACGTGCCGCAGTCTGCCGCCCGCACCGGCCCGAGTCCAGCCCTTCGGGCGGGGACTGCCGGTCCGGCGGAAGGTACCGGCCGGTCGGACCGCCTCCGTGTCCTGCCTCACGCTCAGTTGTCACGCGCCCGCGTCAGTCCGCCGGGTCGAACTCGCAGAACACCACCGAAGCGTCGTCGGTCCGCTTGTGCCGGCGCAGCCGGTCCGGGTGGTCGCGCTCGGCGGCCCGGACCCGCGCGATCAAGCCCTCCGGCCCCTCGGCGGCGGTCACGTCCAGCAACCCCGCCCAGTCGAAGAGGCCGAACTGCTCGACCGCGCAGGACGCCCCGTCGCTGAGCAGCGCCGCCCGGCGCAACGCCCCGGGTCCGCGCAGCGGCAGCGTCCCGGTCACCGCGTGGTACGCGGCGTCCGGGTCGGCGGCGGCCGCCCAGTAGCCGTGCGTCCGGTTCATCCGCTCCCGCTGCACCATGACCGCCTGCCGGAACCGGGTCAGCGGATCGACCTCGCCGCCGGGCAGGTCGGCGGCGGTGCGGCGCAGCTCCGCCATCGCGGTGTCCAGCCGCTCGTCGGAGACGACGCTCACCTCGGCGCCGGCGTCCAGCACCAGCGGGCTGTCGCAGAGCACCAGGTAGTCCACCTGGTCGCCGCCCTCGCGGAGCAGGCACACGGTGGCGGACGGCGTGCCCGGGTGGCCGAGGTCGCAGTCGCCGCCGTGGTCGGCGCGGACCGCCAGGATGGCCGCCGCGAGGTTGCTCATCAGGGTCGCCGCCGGGCGGGCCGCGAGCGCCAGACCGATCCGGGCGGCCAGGTGCCGGACGTACCAGGCGGGCCCGTGCACGCACCCGGTGTCGAAGCCCTCCGGCACGGTCGCCCCGTCGAGCACCCCGACCAGCGGGCCGAGGCGGAAGACCACGTCCTCGTTCTCCAGCCGGCCCGGCGCGGCGGCGGAGGCGGAACGTACCCGCATCATCGGCGCCACCCCGACCGGCCGCGCCGGCCGGCTCCCGATCGGGTACCGGCGGTCTGGTGCCCCCATCCGTTCGCTCCCTCCGTCGCCGCCCGCCTACCCGGCTCGGCCGGGGCCATGCGGGCAACCACCGACCCCCTGGAGTGGGCGCCGACCTTCTTCGCCGTCGGCAACGGGCTGCGCACGTACGAGAAGTGAACCGGTCAGCGACGCCGGTTGCGCGCGCGTGAGGAGCGAAGCCGGCGCAGCCGGCCGATCAGCACCGGCTCGGCGGCCAGCGCGGCCGGATGGTCGAGCAGCGCATTGAGCAGCTGGTAGTAGCGGGTCGCGGAGAGCCCGAAGGTGTCCCGGATGGCCTGCTCCTTGGCCCCGGCGTGCTTCCACCACTGCTGCTCGAAGGCGAGGATCCGCCGTTCCCGCTCGGTGAGCCCGTCCGCCGGCCCGGCCTCCGCCGCCGGTCCGTCGGCGGGGACGTCCTCGGCCGACCCGACCCGATCCGCGGGCTCCGTCGCCGCTGCCGGATCGGCCTCGACGGCGGGGGCGGAACGCGGTGGGGGGACCACCCCGCCGCCCTGCCGACGCTCGACGTCGACGCGCCCGGACGGCTCGGGCCGGTCGGTGGCGGCCGCGGAGGCGTCGGCGGACATGGCGCTCCTCGGGAGGGCGGGGGCCGGCGCGGTGGCACCGACCGGGGGGACCCCAGCCTAACCAGGGTCCGCCCCGGTCGCATCGGACGCGGTGTCCGCGGCGGTCACCGTCAGGAGATGTCCCGGCGCCGCATCGCCCAGAAGGCGGCCACCAGCACCAGCGCCCCGCCCAGGCCGAGCACCAGCGCGGAGTCCTGCCAGGTGATCAGCATCTCCTTCGGATTGCACTGCCCCTGGGCGAACTCGCAGGACCGGTAGTCGATCAGCTTCCACTGCTTCTGGAACCACGCCAGGGCGTAGGTGGAGAGGACGTAGCGGTCCCCGAAGCGCACCCCCGCCATCGTGACGGCGATCCGGATGCCGACCTCGCTGATCACGCCGACGCCGACCGCGGCGCCGAGCGCCATCGCGGTGTGCCGGCCGAGCGAGGCGAGCGCGAAGGCCACCGCCCCCACCGCCAGCACCAGGGCCAGCGCCCGGACGCCGCTGATCGCCGTGGACTGCCAGACCCCGGAGGTCACCTTCGCGGCGCTGCCCCGGTAGGTGCCGATCAGCCAGAAGGCCAGCGTCCAGAGTGCCCCGAGCACGAGGGTCACCCCGAGCAGCGCGGTCAGCACGGCGGCCAGCTTGGCGCCGAGCACGGCGAGCCGTTTCGGGCGCCAGAGCAGCAGGTTCATCATCCCGCCGGTGCTCCACTCGGCCCCGACGAACGACGCCCCGACCAGGAACGCGAAGAGCGCGACCGCGCCCGCGAAGACGGCGATGAAGGTGGCGAACTCGCCGCGGAAGTCGAACTGGTACGGCAGGTTCCACTTCGGATCGAACATCTCCGGCTGCGGCTGCCACTGCCGGCCGCAGTCGGGGCCGTACCGGTCCTCGGTCTTCTCGCCGCGCGCGGTGGCGGCGTCGCACTCGGCGACCGACCGCTCCCAGTCCTTCACCGCCTGCCGGTAGTCGGTGTCGGACTTCGCCTGCGCCTGCGCGACCACGGCCGGGGAGAGCTTGTGGCTGGAGAAGCTGAAGGCGGTGGCGATGCCGGCCAGCCCGAGGACGAGCAGGACCAGCAGCAGCCGGGTGAGCCGGCGCTTGGCCAGCCGGCGCAGCTCGGTGACGTACAGGCTCATGCGCCCCAACCTCCCCCGGTGCCGCCGGCCCCCGGCTCACCGACCTTCGTGGACTGGTCGACCTGCCGGTGCTGGCCGGGTACCGGCGCGGTGGCGGTCAGTTCGAGGAAGACGCTCTCCAGGTCGACGGCGACCGGGGCCAGCTCGCTGACGTACAGGCCCTGCTCGGCGAGGAGGCGGCTGACCGTGGCCGGCTTGTCGACGCCGGCGAGCATCAGGTGGTCGGGCTCGGCGGCGACCCGCACCCCGGCCCGGGTGAGCACGTCGGCGGCCCGCGGCAGGTCGGTGACCGCCTCCAGGCGGACCCGGACCGCGCCCTGCGAGTGCTCCGCGAGCACCTGCTCGACCGGACCGAAGGCGACCCGGCGGCCCAGCGAGATGATGGTGACCGAGTCGCAGATGAGCTGGATCTCGCCGAGAATGTGGCTGGAGAGCACCACGGTCATGCCGGCGGCGGCGAGGTCCCGCATCAGGGTGCGCATCTCGCGGATGCCGCCTGGGTCGAGGCCGTTTGCGGGCTCGTCGAGGATCAGCAGCTTCGGGTTCTTGAGCAGCGCGGAGGCGACCGCCAGCCGCTGCTTCATGCCGAGCGAGTAGGTCTTCACCCGCTCGCCGGCCCGGTCGCGGAGCCCGACCAGCTCCAGCACCTCGTCGACCCGCTGCCGGGGCAGCTGCCCCGCACCGGCGAGCAGCCCGAGGGTGTCCCGCGCGGAGAAGTGCGGGAAGAACTGCGGGCTCTCCACGATCGCCCCGATCTGGCCGGCGACGACCGGCAGCGCCTGCGGCACCTCGTGGCCGAGGATCGCCATCCGGCCGCCGTTCGGCCGGATCAGGCCGAGCAGTGTCCGCAGCGTGGTGGTCTTGCCGGAGCCGTTGGGGCCGAGGAAGCCGTGCACCTGGCCCGCCTCGACCCGCATGTCGAAGCCGTCGAGCGCGTGCCGTACCCCGCGTCGACGACTCCGATACGTCTTGCGGAGACCTGCTATCTCCAGGACAGCCGACAAGCTGACCTCCCCCGATGAGTAATGGTGACAGCGGACACCATACGCGGTATGCAGCGGGAGACAGTACCGGGTATGCATCGGGGTTTCCCCGATTTCGCCTCAGGCGCAGATGACGTGCACGCCCGCGTCGCGGAAGGCCTGCACCACGGCCGGCGCGGCGCCGGAGTCGGTGACCAGCGTCTCCACCCGGTCCACCGAGCAGATCCGGGCGAACGCGTGACCGCCCAACTTGGACGAGTCCGCGATGATCACCACCCGCTTGGCCCGGGCCACCATCAGGTTGTTCATCGCCGCCTCGCCCTCGTGGTGGGCGGCGGCGCCGAGCTGCGGGTCGATCGCGTCCACGCCGAGCAGGGCGACGTCCAGGGTCACCTCGCGCAGCAGCGCCCCGCCCAGCGGGCCGACCAGCTCGAACGACTTGGGCCGGACCACGCCGCCGGCCACCACCACCTTCATCCGCGAGCGGACCAGCAGCTCGTTGGCGATGTTCAGGGCGTTGGTGACCACGGTGAGCTGGGCGCCCTCCGCGTTGGTGTTCAGATCCGGCCGGACGGCCAGGGCCCGGGCCACCTCGGTGCTGGTGGTGCCGCCGTTGAGGCCGACCACGGTCCCGGGGGTCACCAGCGCCGCGGCGGCCGCCCCGATCCGCTGCTTCTCGGCCGAGTGCTTGGCGGTCTTGTAGCGCAGCGGCAGGTCGTAGGAGACGCCGTTGGCCACCGCGCCGCCCCGGGTCCGGGTGATCATCTGCTGCTGGGCGAGCTGGTCGAAGTCACGCCGGATGGTCGCCTGGGAGACGTCCAGGCGCTCGGCTGCCTCCTCGACGCTGACCCGACCGGTGTCGGTCAGCATCTCGAGCAGCGCGTTCCATCGGGCGTAGCGGTCCACCGCGGGGGCCTCCAGAGACTCTGCACGGACGGTGATTGATTGCGTGCACAGTAGTGCGCGAAACTACCGGTACGCAAAACCTTGAGCTGCGCGATCTGGGAGCTGGTTGCCACGGCCACCCGGGCTCGCGCAGAATAACGCGCGAAAGACGGCCATAATGAGCCGTATTGCGCAACGGTCTCCCCTGCGAGGAGTTGTCATGGCGTACGTGCACGCGGAGATCGCGAGCCAGCCCGACTGCTGGCGGGAGGCGGCGCAGCTCGCCCCGACCGTCGCCGACCGCCTGCCGCGCCCCGGCGAGCGGGTCGCCGTCGTGGGCTGCGGCACGTCGTGGTTCATGGCGATGGCGTACGCCGGGCTGCGCGAGCACGCCGGACAGGGCGAGACCGACGCCTTTCAGGCCTCCGAGTTCCCCGCCGGCCGCCGCTACGACCGGCTCATCGCGATCACCCGCTCCGGCACCACCACCGAGGTGCTGGAGCTGCTGGCCGCGCTGCGCGGCCAGGTGCCCACCACGGTGCTCGTCGGCGACCCCGGCTCCCCGGCGGTCGCGCTGGCCGACGCGGCGGTGACCATGCCCTTCGCCGACGAGCGGTCGGTGGTCCAGACCCGCTTCGCCACCACCGCCCTGGCGCTGCTCCGCGCCCACCTCGGCGACGACCTGGGCCGGCTGGTCGCCGACGCCGAGGTGGCCGTCCGGGCCCCGCTGCCGATCGACCCGGCCGGGATCGAGCAGGTCACCTTCCTCGGTCGCGGCTGGACGGTCGGGCTGGCCCAGGAGGCCGCGCTGAAGTGCCGCGAGGCGGCCACCTTCTGGGCCGAGGCGTACCCGGCGATGGACTACCGGCACGGCCCGATCTCGGTGGCCGCGCCGGGCCGGCTGGTCTGGGCGTTCGGCGGGATCCCCGACGGGCTGCCCGAGGACGTCGCCGCCACCGGGGCCACGTTCGTGCACAGCCGCACCCACGGCTGCCGCACCGTGCTGACCAGCTGGGCGGCCGGGCGTACCCCGGTCGACCCGATGGCCGACCTGATCCTCGCCCAGCGGCTCGCCGTCGCGCTCGCCACCAGCCGCGGCCTCGACCCCGACGCGCCCCGCCACCTGACCCGCTCCGTGGTCCTGGCGTGACCGCAGTCACCCAGGTCGTCGTCGCGCTGGACGTGGGCGGCACCGGGATGAAGTGCGCCCTGGTCCGCCCGGACGGCGTGGTGGTGCACGCCGAACGGCACCCCACCGACGCCGGGCGCGGCCCGGACGCCGTGGTCGACACGGTCCTGGCGGTCGCCGAGGGGCTGGCCGGCAAGGCCCGCGCCGACGGGCTGACGCCGGTGGCCTGCGGCATCGCCGTACCGGGGGTGGTGGACGAGGCTCGCGGGGTGGCGGTCTGGTCGGCCAACGTGGGCTTCCGGGACGTACCGCTGCGGGAGCTGGCGGAGGCGCGGCTCGGCCTGCCCACGGCCCTCGGCCACGACGTGCGCGCGGGCGGCCTGGCGGAGGCCCGGCTCGGTGCCGGGCGCGGCGCCGGCCACGTGCTCTTCGTCGCGATCGGCACCGGCATCGCCGCCGCCCACGTGGTCGACGGGTCGGCCGCCGTCGGCGCGCACGGCGCCGCCGGGGAGATCGGCCACATCCTGGTACGCCCCGACGGCCCGCGCTGCGGCTGCGGTCGCCCCGGCTGCCTGGAGGCGGTGGCGTCGGCCGCCGCGATCGGCCGCCGGTACGCGGAGCTGGCCGACGCCCCGGCGACCGCCGCCGAGGTGGCGGACCGGGCGGCGGCCGGTGAGCCGCTGGCCGGTCGGGTCTGGCGCGAGGCCGTCGAGGCGCTCGCCGACGGGCTCGCCACCGGCCAGGCCCTCTTCGACGTGGCGACCATCGTGATCGGCGGCGGGCTGGCCCAGGCCGGTCCCCGGCTGCTGGACCCGCTGCGCGGGGCGCTGCGCGAGCGGCTGACGTTCCACCGGGAGCCGCGCCTGGTCGCGGCGGCGCTGGGCGACGAGGCCGGCTGCCTCGGCGCCGCGCTGCTGGCCCTGGACGCCCGGCCCCGGCCCTGACCCCCCGGACTCTGGAGGAGAGAGCTGATGACCCTGCGGGTGAACGGCAAGGTGGTGACCCCGACCGGCGTGATCCGGCAGGGCTGCGTGGAGATCGCCGGCGACCGGATCCGGGCGGTCGCCGAGTACCCGTCGGTGCGCGACGGGCACTGGATCGTGCCGGGCTTCGTGGACATGCACACCCACGGCGGCGGCGGGCACACCTTCACCACCGGCGACGCCGACTCGGCCCGCGAGGCCGCCGCGTTCCACCTGCGGCACGGCACCACGACCCTGCTGGCCAGCCTGGTCAGTTCCCCCTTCGCGCTGATGCGGGACGCCACCGCCGCCTACCGCCCGCTGGTCGACGCCGGCGTGCTGGCCGGCATCCACTTCGAGGGGCCGTACCTGTCGGCGGACCGCTGCGGCGCGCAGAACCCGGAGTTCCTCCGCGACCCGTCCACCGAGGAGCTGGCCGAGCTGATCGGGGTGGGCGCGGGCGCGGTCCGGATGGTCACCCTGGCCCCGGAGCGGGACGGGGCGCTGGACGCGATCAAGCTGCTCACCGCGCACGGCGTGGTCGCCGCCGTCGGCCACACGGACGCCACCTGGGAGCAGACCCGGGCCGCCGTGGCGGCCGGCGCCAGCGTGGGCACCCACCTGTTCAACGGCATGCGCCCGGTGCACCACCGGGAGCCGGGGCCGGTGGTGGCCCTGCTCGACGCGCCGAACGTGGTCTGCGAGCTGGTCGCCGACGGCGTCCACCTGCACGACGGCATGCTCGGCTTCGCCACCTCGGTCGCCGGCCCGGAGCGGGCCGCCCTGATCACCGACGCGATGGCCGCCGCCGGCATGCCCGACGGCGAGTACGAGCTGGGCGGTCAGCAGGTCACCGTGGCCGACGGGGTGGCCCGGCTGGCCCGGGGCGGCGCGATCGCCGGCAGCACCCTGACCATGGACGCCGCCCTGCGGCACGCCGTGGCGGCCGGCGTCGCCCTGCCGGACGCCTGCCGGATGGTGGCCACCACCCCGGCCCGGGCCATCGGCCTCGGCGACCGGGTCGGCGCGCTCCAGCCCGGCCTCCGGGCGGACCTGGTGCTCCTCGACGACGACCTCAACGTGGTACGGGTGATGCGCGCCGGCTCCTGGGTGGACTGACCGGGCGGAGCCCGGCTCCGGGGCCGGCGCCGGGGCCGGGTGTCAGCCGGCGGCGGGGACCTCGACGCCGAGGACGGCCTGCTCGTCGGGGCGGTGCACCAGCACGTCGGCCAGGTACGACTGCACCGCCGGACCCATCCCCACGTCCCGGCCGGCCCGCTCGGAGAGCAGCCACTTGTGCTCGATGATCTGCGCGAAGAGCTCCTGCGGCTCCAGCTTGCGGCGCAGGTGCGCGGGCACCGCCCGGACCACCGGCTCGAAGACCTCGGTCAGCCAGCGGTGCGCCGCCTGCTGCTCGTCGGTCAGGTCGCTCTCCACCCGGTACGCGTCCAGGTCGTTGAGCAGCTTGCGGGCCTGGTTCTCCTCGGCGTCCAGGCCGGTCAGCCGGAGCAGCCGGCGGGTGTGGTAGCCGGCGTCGACCACCTTGGGGCGGACCAGGTAACGCCCGTTGTCGACCGTCGACAGGGCCACCTCGGCGACGTCGAAGCCCAGCTCGTTGAGGCGGCGAATCCGCCCCTCGATGTCGTGCCGGGCCTCCCGCTCGACCTGCTGCTCGTAGGTGATCTCGTGCCAGAGCCGCTCGTAGCGTTGCACGACCTCCTCGCAGACCATCTCCGGGTCGATCGACTCGTGCAGCAGCCCGGCGGCCTGGAGGTCCAGCGCCTCGCCGAAGATGTTCACCCGGGCGATCTCCAGGTCCTCGCCCCGCTGGCCGTTGGAGAGCGAGCTGTGCAGGGCCCCGGTCTCGGCGTCCACCAGGTACGCGGCGAACGCCCCGGCGTCCCGGCGGAACAGCGTGTTCGACAGCGAGCAGTCGCCCCAGAAGAAGCCGGTCAGGTGCATCCGCACCAGCAGCGCGGCCAACGCGTCCAGCAGCCGGTTCATCGTCTCCGGGCGGAGCGTGTTGGAGAAGAGCGCCCGGTAGGGCAGCGAGAACTGCAGGTGCCGGGTGATCAGCACCGGATCGAGCGGCTCGCCGTCGTCGGTCTGCCGGTCGGCCACGATCGCGATCGCCTCCACCGACGGGAAGTCGATCCGCTCCAACGCCCGGAGCAGGTCGTACTCCCGCTCGGCGACCCGCTCGCCGGTCTCCTTCACCGCGTAGACGTACTCGCCGAGACGGACGAAGCGCACGATGTGCCGGGAGATGCCCTGGGGCAGCGCCACCAGGTGGCGCGCAGGCCACTCCTCCAGCGGGGTCGACCAGGGAAGGTCGAGCAGCGCCGGGTCGACGAGGGCCGAGGTGATCCGCACGGGGACAAGTGTGACGGCTGCCCCGCCGGAGCGCTTCCCTTCGTGGCTGGGCCCACAGCCACCGACGCCCGCGCCGGCCCGGCATCGTGGGCGGCCGGTAGCGTGGTCGCGTGCGGGAGACCACGGGAGTACGCGGCACCGTCCGGCTCCGACCGGTCCGACCGGCCGGGTGGTGGTACGACGCGCTGCTGCTCGCCGCCCTGGTCGGGCTGACCGTGGCGCTCGCCAGCGGCCACTTCCTCGGCCTCGACCGTGCGGTCGCCGACTGGGCGGACGCGCACCGGCCGGCGGCGGCGTACTGGGTGGCGCGGGTGCTCAACTATCTCGGCCAGGGGACGCCGCTGACCCTGCTCGCGGCGGGGCTCGGCGTGCTGGTGGCCGTCCGGTCCCGGTCGATCCGGCCGGTGCTACCGCCGGTGGTCGCGTTCGTGCTGACGGTCCTGACCATCGGGCCGCTGAAGCTCTGGTCCGACCGGGCCGCGCCCACCGCCAGCGTCAAGCCGCCCTACCTGCCGGAACCGGACACCGTCCAGATCTTCCACACCGACGGCCCGTACGGGGTGTCCTACCCGTCGGGGCACGTGGCCAACTCGATCGTCTGGTACGGGATCCTTGCGCTGCTGCTGCCCGCGCTGCTGCGCACCCTGCACCGCCCGGTGCCGGACCACCTGATCACCGCGGTCCGCGTGCTGCCGCCGGTGATCGTGTTCTGCACCACCACCTACCTGGGTTGGCACTGGCTGACCGACTCGGTCGCCGGGCTGCTGCTCGGGCTGCTGCTGGACCGGCTGCTGCACCGGGTGCCCTGGGACGACCTGCCGCTGCCCGGCCGGTTACGGAACTGGGACCGCCCGTTCACCTCGGTCCCCTAGCCTGCGCTCGTGGATCAACTGAGGCGGCGGCTGAGCGTACCCGATGCGGTGGTCATCGGTCTGGGGTCGATGCTCGGCGCGGGCGTCTTCGTGGTCTTCGCGCCGGCCGCCGCGGCGGCCGGCGGTGCGGGGCTGATCATCGCGCTGGCGCTGGCCGGCTTCATCGCCTGGTGCAACGCGACCAGCTCGGCCCGGCTCGCCGCCCGCTACCCGGAGTCCGGCGGGACGTACGTCTACGGCCGGGAACGGCTGCACCCGTTCGCCGGTTTCGTGGCCGGCTGGGGGTTCGTGGTCGGCAAGACGGCGAGCTGCGCGGCGATGGCGCTGACCATCGGGGCGTACCTCTGGCCGGGGCGGGCGCGGCTCGTCGCGGTCGCCGCGGTGGTGGCGGTGACCGCGGTGAACGTACGCGGCATCGGCAAGACCGCGGCGGCGACCCGCGCGCTGGTCGGCCTCGTGCTGGCGGTGCTCGCCCTGGTCGCGGTGACCGGCGCACCGCACGTCGCGCCGGATCGGCTGGACGGCCTCGCCGACATTGGGATCCGGGGCGTGCTGACCGCCGCCGGCCTGCTCTTCTTCGCCTTCGCCGGGTACGCCCGGATCGCCACCCTCGGCGAGGAGGTACGCGAACCGGAGCGGACCATCCCCCGCGCGGTGCCGCTGGCGCTCGGTGTCGTGCTGGCGATCTACCTGGTGCTGGCCGTCGTCGCGCTCGGCGTGCTCGGCGAGGAGCGGCTGGCCGCCTCCGCCGCCCCGCTGGCCGAGGTGGTGACCGCCGCCGGGCTGCCCGGCCTGGCCTGGCTGGTCCGGGCCGGCGCGACCGTGGCGGTCACCGGGGTGCTGCTCTCCCTGCTCGCCGGGGTGGGCCGGACGACGCTGGCGATGGCCCGCCGCCGCGACCTGCCCGGCGCGCTGGCCGCCGTGCACCCCCGCTACCGGGTCCCGTACCGCGCCGAGCTGGCCGTGGCCGCCGTGGTGATCGTCGTGGTGGCCCTCGGCGACATCCGCGGCGCGATCGGCTTCTCCAGCTGCACGGTGCTGGTCTACTACGCGATCACCAACGCCTCCGCGCTCACCCTCGGCCGGGACCCGGAGCGGAAGCTTCCGGTGCAGCTCCTCGCCGCCCTCGGGCTGGTCGGCTGCCTGGTGCTGGCGGTGAACCTGCCGGCGGCGAGTGTGCTGGCCGGCTTCGGCGTCCTCGCCCTCGGCGCCGCCTGGTACGCCCTGCGCCACACCGGACGCGGCTGAACCAGGCTCACTCCTCCTCGGGCTGCCTCGGGACCGGCACGCCGGCCGGGGCCGGCTCCGCGGGCGGGGTGGTCTCGCGGAGCAGGGCGCTCAGCCCGGCCCGCCGGGCGACCACGGTCAACCGGTCCCCCGCCGAGATCACCATCCGGGGATCGGCGGTCCAGTCGGTCTTCTGCCCGGCCCGGGTGTGCGCGAGCAGGCGTACCTCGCCGGGGCGGGCCACCGCGGCGAGCGGGCGGCCGTCCAGCGGGGAGCCGGCGACCACCGGGACCTCGGTGACCAGCAGCGCGTGCCGGCCGATCGGGATGGTGGCGATCACCGCGCGATCCAGCAGCGCCACCGCGAACGCGGGCGCGGCCAGGTACGAAACGCTGCGCGAGATGCCGATGCCGAACGCCTCTTGGATCCGTTTGGCGAAGTCGCCGTCGAAGAGGCGCAGCACCACCCGCAGGTCGGCGTCGAGCGAGCGGGCGTTCAGCGCCGCCCGCAGGTTGGTGCCGTCGTCGGTGGAGACCACCACCAGCGCCTGGCAGGTGTCGACCGACGCGGCCCGCAGCGTCTCCTCGAGCCCGGCGTCCCCCACGATCAGCGGTACGCCCAGCCGATGGGCCAGCGCCGCGCCCCGGGCGTCCGGGTCCTTGTCGATGGCCACCACCTCGACCCCGAAGTCCTGCAGTTGGGCCATCACGCGGGTGCCGATGTTGCCGAGCCCGACCACCACCACGTGCCCGGAGCGGTCCGGCTGGATCCGCCCGGCGTGCAGCGCCAGCCGGGCGTTGACGATGCCGTCCACCACCACCGCGGTGATCAACGGGATCAGCGCCAGCCCGGCGAGGTTGAGCACCACCTGCATGATCTGCGCGGCGGCCGGCTTGGTGACGTCCGGGTCCTGCCCGCTGAGCGTGGTGACCAACGTCAGGTAGAGCGCCTCCGCCCAGCTCACGTCCACCGCGCGACCGTTGAGCCAGCCGAGCAGGGCGATCACCGCCAGTAGCAGCATCACCGCGATGCCGATCTTGCGGGTGGCGAAGCTGCGGACCGCGCGGAGCAGCACCGCGACGGGCTGGCGCCGGCGCCGGGCCCGGACCAGCCGGCGGGCGGCGAGCTCGGTGCCGGGCGGCTGCCCGGTCGCCTCGGCCAGCACCACGTCGGCCGCCGGCTCGTCCGCCGGGAGGACCCGGATCAGGTCGGGGTCGGTGGTGACGGCCAGGCCGCAGAGCACGTCCTCGGGGCGTACGTCGGCGCGCCGGGCCACGTAGAGGGTGCGTCCGGCGTGCCGGAAGTGGGTGGGGGCCAGCTCGCCGAGTGCGGCGGCCACGAAGGCCGGGGCGGCCATCGAGGCGTCGGAGAGCACCGCCGAGTCGGGGAAGAGCTGCCGTAGGCCGTTGGCGAGGCTGGTGTTGAACATCCGCACCACCAGGCGCAGCCGCGGCTCGACCTCCTGGGCGCAGAGCGCGGCCTGCATGTTGCCGACGTCGTCCTGGCGCAGCAGGGCCAGCCCGTCCGCGCCGGCCAGCCCGGCCCGGCGGAACGCCGTCTCGTCCAGCCGGTCGGCCCGGATCACCTGGACGCCCTCGATGTCGCGGCCGTCCGGCCCGTCTGAGCGGCGACGCTCGGGCACCACCAGGGTGACCCGGACCCGGCCGGCGGCCGACTCGGTGGCGAGCAGCGACCGGACCACCCAGTAGGCGAGCGGGTCGGAGCCGCAGACCACGAAGTGCGGGCGGGTGTCACCGTTCATCCGGAGCCGCCAGCCGGTCGCGCGGCGGGCGCGGTCGCGCAGGGGCTCGGCCATGCCCGGATCGTAGTGAACCGCTCGCAGCGCGCGCAGCCCCGCGATCATGAAGGCATGCCGTACACCGGGACGGGTAGAGCAGCGGCATGCAGACGTTCCTCCCGTACCCGGACTTCCTGGCGAGCGCCCGGACCCTGGACCAGAAGCGGCTGGGCAAGCAGCGGGTGGAGACGATCCAGGTGCTGCGCGGGCTGACCCGCCCGGACTACGGCTGGCGCAACCACCCGGCGGTGAAGATGTGGGCCGGCTACGAGGAGGCGCTCACCCGGTACGGGCTGGACGTCTGCGCGGTCTGGTGCGAGCCGGGTCGGGCGGACACCTGCGCCGCCACCATGGTCACCGACCTCGCCACCGCCTGCGGCATCACCACCGTCCGTACGCAGGCCGAGCTGGCCGGGGCCGGTGAGCTGCCGCCCTGGCTGGGCCGCGACGACCTGCACCTGAGCCACCGCTCGTCGCTGCTGCGCAAGGACCCCGCGCACTACGGCCCGTGGTTCGGCGGGATCCCGCCCGACCTGGAGTACGTCTGGCCCGCCTCGGACCGCGAGCGGCGCTGCCTGCTGCCACCGGAGGCGTGACCGGGCAGACTGGAGGCCCGCCGTCGGAGAGGTGCCCATGGCGTTGTCGCGAGTGGTCGGTCGGCTCATCGGCGTACGGCAGCACGTGGTGGACCCCGGCGGTGGCGGCGCTCCCCGCGTGCCGCGTGCGGCCGCGGCGGTGGTGGTCGGCGGCGGGATCGCCGGCATGTCGGCGGCGGTGGTGCTGGCCGAGCGCGGGGTGGACGTGACGGTGCTGGAGGCCGCGCCCACCCTGGGCGGCCGGCTGGGCGCCTGGCCGGAGGCGCTGACGGACGGGGCGCAGCGCAACGAGCACGGCTTCCACGCGTTCTTCCGGCAGTACTACAACTGGCGGTCGATCCTCCGCCGGGTCGACCCGGACCTGGGCTTCCTCAAGCCGGTCCCCGGCTACCCGATTCTGAGCGAGCAGTGGCCCACCGAGGAGTTCGGCAAGCTGCCGCCGGCCCCGCCGGCGAACCTGCTCGCCCTGCTGCTGCGCAGCCCGAGCCTGCGCCTGGCCGACCTGAGCGGGATGGACCGGGACGCGGCGCTGCCGCTGCTCACCTACGACCCGGTGCGCACCTACGCCGAGTTCGACCGGATGACCTCGGACGAGCTGCTCAGCTCGCTGCGGCTGCCGGACCGGGCCCGGGCGATGCTCTTCGAGGTCTTCTCGCACTCGTTCTTCAACCACGAGGCGGAGATGTCGGCCGCCGAGCTGATCGCCCAGTTCCATTTCTACCTGCTCGGCAACCCGGAGGGGCTGGCCTTCGACTGCCCGGACGAGGACTACGCCACGGCGATCTGGGAGCCGCTGACCCGGCACGTCGAGAAGCACGCCGGGCGGGTGGTCACCGGCGTCGCCGCCGCCCGGCTGGACCGGGAGCCGGCGGGCTGGCGGGTGACCGCCACGGACGGCTCGTCGTACGCCGCCGGGCACGTCGTGCTCGCCGTCGACCCGCCCGCGCTGGCCGCGCTGGTCGCGGCCTCGCCCGGCCTGGCCGCGGTGGCGCCGGAGCTGGTGGCGCGGATGCCCGCGTTCGGCCGGCCCGGTCCGCCGTACGCGGTGGCGCGGTACTGGATGGACGGGGACGTCCGCGCCGAACGGGCGGTGTTCAGCGGGGTGTCCCGGCAGCCCACCCTCGACTCGGTGACCCTCTACCACCGGCTGGAGAACGAGCCGCGCCGCTGGGCGGAGCGCACCGGCGGCTCGGTGGTGGAGCTGCACGCGTACGCCTGCGAGCCGGACGTGCCGGCCGACGAGCTGGCCGAGCGGATGCGGGCGGAGCTGACCCGGCTCTGGCCTGAGGCGGCCGGGCTGCGGGTCCGGGAGCTGCGTGCCCGGGTGGCGGCGCAGGCCCCCGCGTTCACCCCGGGCAGCAACGCCTGGCGGCCGGGGGTACGCACCGACGCCGACGGCCTCTACCTGGCCGGGGACGGCATCGCCACGGGGTTCCCGAGCGCGCTGATGGAGCGCTCGGCGGCCACCGGGATCCTCGCGGCGAACCACATCCTGCGCGCCGAGGGCGCGGCGGCCGAGCCGGTCCGCTCGATCCGCCCCCGCGGCCTGCTCGCCGGCCGGCGATGATCCCGATTCCACACCACCCGGCGCGGAACGGATCGAAATGCGTTGCCCGCCTCGCCAGCGTGGATCTACCGTGACCGGGCAAGGTCAACCACCGCTCCGGGAGCCGTCGATGTCGAAGCCGCACGTCACCACCGCGACGTCGTGGCTGCTCAGCGACGGTTGCCGAGCCGAAGGTCCCATCATCGGGTGGCCCGACTGACGCGTGCCCGCACGCGGTCCCGCCGCCCGTCCGATCGCCGGACCGGGCGGCCTTTCGCTGTCCGGACCGCTTACCACCGTCGTTCGTGAGAAGGGAGTGCCCGGTGGACGCCGTCCTCGTCGTCAACGCCGACCTCGGCCCGCTGCACCGGGTCACCGTCCAGCACGCGATCCGGATGCTCTGCCGGCGGGTCGCCGAGATCCACGAGGCAGAGCCGGACCAGGTGATCGGGGTCTTCCCGCTGCCCCGGGTGGTCCGCCTCGTCCGGTACGTGGTGACCCGCTGGCGGTTCAGCGCCGGGCCGGCCTGGTCCCGGGCCGGAGTGCTGCGCCGCGACGGCCGGCGCTGCGCCTACTGCGACGCCCCGGCCAGCACCATCGACCACATCCTGCCCCGCTCACGCGGCGGCCGGAACACCTGGAAGAACACCACCGCCGCCTGCTACGAGTGCAACCAGCGCAAGGGCGACCGGACCCCGGCCGAGGCGGGCATGCCGCTGCGGCGGGAGCCGGCCACGCCGAGCTGGGCGGCGCTCGCCGGGCGGTGACGGACCGGCCGGCGGGCACAGGGGGCCGCGTCGGGGGTACGCCTCCGGCGCGGCGCCCGCCGGTCCTGTTCTTCCTCCACGGCGGCGGCGCAGCGCCGACAGGCCCGATGGATTGTCAGGACTTGGCGAGGTCGGCCTCTCCCGACCGGGGATTCCTCCGTACCCATCGACGAGAGTCGGTCAAACCGCGGTCAGGGACGGCCGGGCGGCGCCCAGCCGAAGCGCGGCGGCCGGCGCTCGTTGGCCGCCGCCACCCCCTCCCGGGCCTCGCCGCTGTCCCGCACCTGCCCGTGCCACCAGGCGATCCTCGCCTCGTCGGCCCGGTCGTCGATGATCTCCTTCGCCGCCGCGACGGTCAGCCGGGAGCGCTGGGCGATCGCGGAGGTGATCGCCTCCACCCGGACGGTCACCACGTCGGCCGGCAGCACCTCGTCGACCAGACCGACCCGCAGCGCCCGCTCGGCGTCGATCAGCTCACTGGTGAAGAGGAGGTGCTTCGCGGCGGACGGCCCGATCAGCCGCGCCAACCGCCGGGTGGTCGGGGCGGGGTAGACGAGCCCGAGCCGCGCCGGCGGTACGCCGAACCGGGCGTCCGCAGCAGCGATCCGCAGGTCGCAGGCGACCGCGAGCTGGCATCCCCCGCCGACGCATGCGCCCTGGATGGCGGCCACCGTGGGCTTGGCGAAGGCGGCCAGCCGCTCCTCCGCGGCGACCGCGATGCTCCCGTCGCCGGCCTCCAGCAGCTCGTCCAGGTCGCCGAGGTCCGCACCGGCGCAGAACGTGCCGTCCGCACCGGTCAGCACCAGCGCGTGCACCGCCGGATCGGCCTCCAGCCCGTCGAGGAGCACCGGCAGCTGCCGCCACATCCCCGGGGTCATCGCGTTGCGTCGCCCTGGGTTCCGGATCACCACCGTGGCCACCGGCCCGGCCACCTCGACGGTCAGCTCCGCGTCCGACATGTTCTCCCCCTTCAGAGCCGACGGCGACCAGGGCCGACACCAGCGTGCAGACCGCCGGCCGACCATAACGGCGGAGGCCCGGCGACCACCCGCGTGGGGTGGCCGCCGGGCCCGCCGACGGTACGGCTACGTCAGGAGACGTTGACCGCGGTGTCGTCCACCACGAAGGAGGTCTGCAGCGAGATGTCCTCCACACCGGTGAACTTCAGGGTGACGGTCTGGCCGGCGTACGAGGCCAGCGAGAACGACCGCTGGGTGTACCCGGCGGCCTTGTTCAGGTTCGAGTACGTGGCCAGGGTCGCCAGCACCGTCCCGGACGAGTTGAGCACCTGCACCCGGAGCGTGTCGTACGCGATGCTGGTGGTGGTCTCGGACGTGTCGATGTGCAGCCAGAAGCTGAAGTTGTACGACGTGCAGCCGGCCGGCAGGCTCACCGCCTGGGAGAGCGTGTCGGTGTGGCTGGTGCCGTAGCCGTCCAGCCAGGCGTTCCAGGTGCCGGAGCGGGGCGGCTGACCGGACGAGCCGTACTGGCCGATGACGCCGGAGGTGGACGCCCAGACGGTGTTGCCGGACTCGAAGCCGGGGTTGCCGAGCTTCTGGCCGGCGCCGGTGCAGCCGCCGCCGGTGCCGTTCACGGTCAGCGTGTAGGTCGCCGTGTGCGTCACCGACGTGCCGGTGCCGGTGACCGTGACCGGGTAGGTGCCGGCCGCGGTGCTCGACGTGGTGCTGATGGTGAGGGTGGACGACCCGCCGGACGTCACCGAGGACGGGCTGAACGACGCGGTCGCGCCGCTCGGCAGGCCGGACGCGGAGAACGTCACGGTCTGCGCGGTGCCGGAGGTGGTCGCGGTCGAGACGGTGGTGGAGACCGAGCCGCCCGCAGTCACCGAGCCGGAGGTCGGCGAGAGCGAGACCGAGAAGTCGTTACCGGTCGAGCAGGGCGCGTCGTTGCCGGAGACGGCCACCGCGGTCCACGCCGCCTGGACGGTCTTGTACTCGGTGGAGCAGCTGCCGTACAGGTCGGTCGCCGCCCGCAGGGTGTACGCCCGGGCGGTGTTCGACGGGGTGGTGTTGTTGACGTACGCGGTGTTCGAGGTGAAGTAGACGTCGAGCGCCCGGAACCAGATCTTCTCCGCCTTGGCGCGACCGACGCCGGTCACCGCGGGGGCGGAGCCGCAGACCGGCGAGGTGCCGTACGCGGTGGCGCCGGTGCCCTCGGCCAAGTTGAAGAAGAAGTGGTTGGCCGGACCGGACGAGTAGTGCACGTCCTTGTTCTTGGTGTTGGTGGTCCAGCAGCTGTCGGACGAGCCGTCCAGCGACGGGTTGTACATGTACCGCAGCGGCGTGCCGTTGCCGTTGATGTTGATCTTCTCGCCGATCTGGTAGTCACCCGGGTCGGCGGTGGTGTTGGCGTAGAACTCCACCATCGTGCCGAAGATGTCGCTGGTGGCCTCGTTGAGGCCGCCGGACTCGCCGGAGTAGGTCAGGCCGCCGGGGACCACGTTCTCGGTCACGCCGTGGCTCATCTCGTGGCCGGCCACGTCGAGCGCCACCAGCGGACGGGAGTTGCTCGAGCCGTCGCCGTAGGTCATCTGGGAGCCGTCCCAGAAGGCGTTGACGTAGTTGTTGCCGTAGTGGACCCGGCTCGGCACGCCGGTGCCGTTGCCGAAGATGCCGTTGCGGCCGTGCACGTTCTTGTAGTAGTCGAAGGTCTTGGCGGCGCCGAAGTGGGCGTCGACCCCGGCGGACTGCCGGTTGGAGTTCGCGCCGTTGCCCCAGGTGTTGTCGGCGTCGGTGAAGGTGGTGCAGGTCGACGTGCCGTTGTTCATGTCGCAGGTACGGCCGTTGCCGTGCGACGGGTCCACCATCTGGTAGGTGCTGCCGGAGAGCGTGGTGTCGATGCTGACCGTGCCGGAGTAGATGCTGTTGCCGGTGCCGGCAACCGTCTCGATGTCGTCGTACGACCCGATCACCTTGCCGCTGGTGGCGTCGGTGATGACGTGCAGCTTCGACGGGGTCTGCTTGTCGGCCTTCATGCCGGAGGCGACGGTCTCCCAGGCCAGCCGGCCCCGGCCGGAGCTGGCGTCGACGAAGAGCTCCGGCGCACCGACGGAGGTGAGCGAGCCGGAGAAGGCCTGGCGTGCGCTCGCCTTGGCGGCCGCCGCGTCGACCTTGGCGGTGGTGCCCAGGGTCAGCGGTGCGGCCAGGCCGACGGACGTGCCGGCGTAGCTGCCGTTGGGGGCGGTGTGGATGACGAAGTCACCGCCGTACACGCGCAGGCCGTGGTACGTCCGGGTGTACCGGGTGTGCGCGGCGCCGCTGGCATCCACCTTCGTGCGGACCGCCTGGTACGCCTCACCGCCGGCGCCCTGCACGGCGCCGGGGTTGGTGCGGAGCAGGTTGTCCGCGCGGGCTGCGGCGGTGGATTCCGGAGCGGGGGCGCTGGGGGTTGCCGCGTGCGCCGTGGTGGCGACGCAGGTCAGCACGCCACTGGTGAGCAGAGCTGCGCCGACTGCGGCGAGGGGTCTTTTCACGGGCCCTCCTGACGGGGGAAAGTTGTGACGGGGGTAGTCACGCATGTAGATATAGCGATACATCGAAGAAAGGGGAAGAGGGCGAGCGCTTTCCTGCCGGGGACACTGGCCGTTCGGATGAGGCGGTCCAGGTGACGGGAACCGGGCGGCACGGCCGCGCGTCCGATCGGCATGAGATCGAACCCCCGCGCGGCGGCCCTCCTCGCCGCACTTCTCGTCGCCCTGGCCGGCTGCGCGACGACCGACCCGACCGTGGCCACCCCCGGCGCCCCCGCCTCCGGTTCGGCGTCCGCCACCCTTGCCGCTCGGGTGGTGCTGGCGAAATCCGGCGGCATCGCCGGGCTGCGGGACACGGTCACCGTCGAGCCCGACGGCCGGTGGACCGTGGCCGACAAGACCGGCGCCACCCGTTCCGGGCAGCTCGGCCCGGCGGACCTCGACCGGCTGCGCCAGCTCACCGCCGACTCCCGGCTGGCCGGCGAGACGGCCGCCACCACCGCCCCGAGCAGCTGCGCCGACGCGTTCACCTACCAGCTCACCGTGGGCGACCGGACGACCGGCTACGTGGACTGCCCCACCGATCCCGACCGCCCGGCGGCCACCGCCGCCGTGGTGGAGCTGCTCACCCGCGCCACCACCTGACCCGCGGGGGCGACCCCGGCGACCTCACCAGCCGTCGGCGGCGGCCAGCAGGGCGCGGCGGACGGTCTGGATCTCCCGTCGGCCCGCCGCCGCCGGCCGGGCCGCGAGGAAGAGCGTGTTGAGCGGCGGCACCGGCGGCGCGAGCAGCTCGCGCAGCGCGCCGGAGGCCAGCTCGCCCCGGCAGAGGTACGTCGGCAGCACGCTCGCCCCGGCGCCGGCGAGCACCGCCGCCCGGACCGCCCGCAGGTCGGCCACGACCAGGCTCGGCGTGCGGGTGAGCCGGGTGTCGAAGACGGTCCGCCAGTACCGGCGCACGATCGGGGCCTCCTCGGCGTACGCGACGAGTGGCACGTCGCGCAGCGCCTGCGGGGTCACCGGCTCCGGCAGCCGCTCCGAAGAGCGGCCGGCCGACGATCTCCTCCAGCGCTCGGAGCTGGGCGGTGACGGTCGGCTGGGCCAGCCCGAGCAGCTCGGCCGCCCCGGTCACCGACCCCGGTGCACGGCGAGGAAGCTCCGGAGCAGGTCCAACGATGCGAGGTGGACCTCGTCTCGGTGGCCGGCGGGCAGCCGCCGCTGGACGGCCGGGACGAGAACGACAAGACCCAGAACGACTTCCTCGCCACCGCCGGTGTGGAGCAGACCCCGAAGGCCACCGAGGTCGACCCGTCCGGGTACGACCTGACTAGACGACGTAGTCCGGTGGCAGGCCGGTGCCGCGCAGTTCGGGCGGCAGGTGGGCCACGTCGTTGACGGCGATCAGGTTCGGCGGCCCGCCCGAGCTGTAGCGGATCACGGTCAGCCCGCAGTTGTGGTGGTTCAGGCCCAGCCAGCGCCGCTCTGGGGCGTCCAAGGCGTGCCGGACGAACCAGGCGATCAGGAAGTTGTGCGTGATCACCAGTTCGCGGACGTCCCCCGTCGGCCGGGGGCGTCGCGAACCGGGCCACGGCCTCCGCCGTCCGGCGCGGCCCGTCCGTCCGCTCGCGCTCGTCGAAGCCGGCCAGGAAGCTCGCGTACGCCGGGGGCAGGCCGGCCGGGTCCGTGTCGTGCGGCAGGTGGTCCCCGACCATCTCCGCGGCGTGCACGGGTACGCCCGGCAGCGCTGCGGCGACCAGCTCGGCGGTCTCGGCGGCCCGGCGCAGCGGTCCATGGTGGATGGTCGCGAACGGCAGCCCACGCAGCCGCTCCCCCAGCAGGGTCGCCTGCCGCCGGCCGCGGTCGGCGAGCCCCGTCTCCGGCGCCTCGTCCTCCGCCCGGTGCTGCTCACCGTGCCGGGCCAGGTAGAGCAACCGGCTCGCCATCCGTCACCTCACCCATGATCGGGAGACGCGAGCCTAGCCCGCGCCTCCCGATCGTGCCGACCTCAGACGTTCCGACCGTGGTCGATGCGCCACAGCGTCCCGCTGACCCAGGCCCAGGCGACCGCCACGGCGAGGCCGAAGCCGACCATGGTCAGCGGCACCGGCCGGACGATCAGGGCCACCCAGGCGGTCCCGAAGCAGACCCCGCTGGCCAGGCTGTACGCGGCCCAGCCGCGCTCGCCCCGCCGGGCGCCCCGGCGGGCGGCGGCCACCGCGGCGACGATCAGCGCCACGAAGCCGACCGTCGCCCCGAGGAAGTGCAGCCCGCCGTGCCAGCTCACCTGGCCGGGGCCGCTCGGCGTACCGACCGGGAAGCCGTCGGCCGGATCGGCCCGGAAGATCCCGGCGAGCACCAGCCCGACCCCGTAGAGGCCGAGCAGCCTCGGCAGCCACCGGGCGCCGGTGTCCCGGCGGCCCAGCGCGGCGGCGGCGCCGAGCACCAGCAGCCCGCTGGCGAGGAAGGTGGCGATCTGTACCCACCCCAGCTCGCCGTTGCTCAGCACACTCGCCGGATGCCGGCGGAAGTCGAAGCCGTCCCGGCTGAAGCCCTGGACCAGCACGGAGCCGACGAAGAGCGGGCCAGCGAGGACGCCGCCGGCCAGCAACGCCCGGTCCCGGCCGACCGCGGCCGGCCGCACCCGAAGAGGAATCGCCTGGGTCATCTGGCCGCCCCCTCAGGCCTTCGGGTGCATCTGGCCGATGCGGATCCGGTTGCCGAACGGGTCCCGGATGCCGAAGTCGATGCCGTACGGACGCTCGGTCGGCTCGTCGGTGATGTCCACACCCTTGGCCACCAGGTCCTCGTACGTCTTGCGGGCGTCGTCGGTGGTCATGAAGAGGTAGCCGCCCAGCGCCCCCTTGGTGAGCAACTCCCGGACCTGCTCGGCGGTGGCCGGGTCGAGGGCCGGCGGACCGGGCTTCTCCAGCAGGATCTCCCGGTCCGGGTCGTCCGGGAGGTTGACCGTCAGCCAGCGCATGAAGCCGAGGTCCTGGTCGGTGTTGACCTCCATGCCGAGCTTGCCGACGTAGAAGTCGAGGGCCTCGTCCTGGTCGAGGACGTAGATCTGGGAGCGGGAAATCGAGTTCATCGTCATGCCAACGACGCTAGACGGGGGCCTTCATCTCAGGCTTCTCCAAAACTGCTCGCCTCGGCGAAAGCGTCGGCCGACGGTACCGGTACGACATTTGCCTGATGTTCCTCGTTTGTTCTTGCGGGACACCGCGGCAGGTGTGCGCTGTGTTTACTTGCGTCACGGGGTTGCCGCCCCGCGGGTCCGGAGGATCGCCGATGCACATCATGCTGGCTTGGTTCGCCGACCGGACGCTGCCCGAACAGACCCGACGGGCCGCCCGGGACCGCTTCGAGGCGAGCCTCGCCGAGGTGATCCCGGCGAGCTTCCGTCGGCACGAGTTCGGCGGCGAGGACTGGGGCGTCACCGTTCTCCACCCGCACGAACCTGGGGCGTACCGATGGTCGACCGTGGACGTGACCGGTCCGGTCACCGCGGTCTCGCTGGGGCTCCCGGTGGGCCTCGACGTGACCGGCGGCCCGACCGCGCTGGCCGACCGGCTGTTGGCCGGCGAGGACGTGCACCGGGAGGTGGTGCCGCCGTTCGGGCTGCTCGCTCTCCAGGCCGCCGGTCGCTTCGCCCTGCAGCAGGACTGGCTCGGGATGTGCCGGGTATTCACCGGCACGTCGGGCGGGGTGACGGCGTTCTGCACCCGGCCCAGCCCGCTCGCCGCCTTCCTGCACGGCGACGTCCGCCCCGACCCCGACGGGTGGCGGTCCTACGCGCTCTGCGGGCACTTCGGCGGCGACCTCTCGCCGGTGGCCGGCACCCGGCTGCTCCGGCCCGGCGAGCGGGTGACCGGCCGCCGCCGCGCCGACGGCGGCTGGGACCTCACCACCTCGACCCGGTACGCCACCGACGACGTGGTGACCAGCGGGTTCACCGGCCGGGGCGGGTCGCTCGACGACCTGCTGGACCGGGCGGCCGACGCCCTCACCAGAACCGCGGCCAGCGTCCACCGGCTCTACGCCGACGAGATCCCGCTCGGGTTGTCCGGCGGCAAGGACTCCCGGCTCATCGCGGCGTCGCTGCTCGCCGCCGGCGGCACCCCCAGGTTCGTGACCAACGAGGACACCGGGGCGGAGGGCGAGGTGGCCCGGCAGCTCGTGCAGATCCTGCGGAACAAGCGCGGGCTGCACCCGGAGCACGAGTTCCGGCTCGCCGGGGCGCCGGCCCGGGTGCTCGGCACCGGCCTGCGGGAGCGCACCAGGCGGCTGCAGCGGCTGCACGACTACCAGTTCCCCTCGAGCTACGTGGTCCGCCCGGCCGCCGCCACCCGCCTCGACGAGCGGGTCCGCCCGGCCACCTTCACCGGCGCCGCCGGCGAGCTCGCCACCGGCTACTGGTATCCACCCGCGGACGCGGAGACGGCGTCACCTGAGCAGGCCGGGCTGGCGAAACTCCTGGCGGCGGTGCCGAGAGCGGCAGCCACCGAGCCGGCGGTCGCCGCCGAGCAGGACCGGATCGCCGCGGTGCTCCGCCACGCCCGCGACATCGGCCTGCGCGACCTGCACCTCCTCGATCACCTCTACCTGGTGGAACGGATGCGCCGCTGGTGCACCTCCGCCAACGCCACCGGCATGGTCACCCCGTTCCTCGCCCCCGGCTTCGTCGCCGCCACGTTCGGCCTGACCCCCGAGCAGAAGCGCGGCCGGCTGCTGCACACCGGACTGATCGAACGGCTGGTCCCGGAGTGGGCGGAGGTCCCATTCGTCAGCGTCAGCACCGGCGGGTCCACCGCCACCCGGGTGTGGGAGGGCGACGGCATCGAGGTGATCGCCGATCTGCTCGACACGGCGCACGGCCCGATCACCGAGGTGATCCACCGGCCGGCGGTGGTGAAGGTGCTGCGGGCGGCCGTCAACGGCGGTCGCGCCGACGCCCGGACGTTGCAGCAGTTCACCTGGTTGGCGCTCGCCTCCCACCAGCTCGAACCTGGCGCCACCCGGCCCACCACCACCACCGCCACGTACGCCCGGATCACCGCACCCCCGCGCCCGCGTACGCCGACGCACCCGCTGGTCACCCGGCTGCGCTGGATCAAGCGGACCCGGCTCGGCAACCGGATCTGGGGCGAGGTGCGCAGGCGGGTAGGCCGCTGACCGGTCAGCGGACGCTGCTCGGCCGCATCCAGGCCTTGGCGAAGCAGCTCGGCACGGCCGGGGCAGGGGCCTTCCGCCGCCGGTAGTCCGAGGGCGACTCGCCGACGATGTCGCGGAAGGTGCGGCTGAAGGTGCCCAGGCTGCCGAACCCGACCGCGTAGCAGATCTCGGTGACCGGCTGGTCGGTCTGCACCAGCAGGTACATCGCCCGCTCGACCCGACGGCGTTGCAGGTAGCGGTGCGGGGTCTCGCCGAAGGTGGCGCGGAAGGTCCGGATGAAGTGCGCCGCGGAGACGTGCGCGATCCGGGCCAGCGCCGGCACGTCGAGCGGCTCGGCGTACGACCGGTCCATGGCGTCCCGGGCGCGCAGCATCGCCCGGTTGGACTCCTCCACGGCGCGGCTCATCGCCGTCAGGTTACCGCTCGGGCTGGGCGACGCCGGTCAGCCCACGACCACGTCGAGAGCGCGAAGCTGGTCCGGGCTGGCCACCACCTCGATGCCGATGGCGCGGTTGGTGACGGTGAAGCTGATCGCGATGCGGGTACGCCCGTCGACGACCACGACGGACGACCCGTGCACCGCGGCGGCGGGGTTGGCCGGCAGCTAGTGCCGTCTCCACAAACGTTGGCCGGGTTGATCGGGGCTGAGGAAATGTCGTAGGTGTGGTGTTGGCTTCGGTTCGTGCCTCGTCGTCGGGATCCCGCCGCCCCGCGGGTCGTGCATCGCACCGCGCGCGTCGCGTTGCGGGTGATTCCCGGGCAGCGGCGCCGTTGTTTCGGGCTGCTGCGCTCCGCCGGTCATGTATGGGCGTGGCCGCGTCGTCCCTCGCCGGTGTAGAGAAACACCGACCCGTCGGCGCTCCAACCGTCGTAGTTGTAGCCGTAAAGACTGCCCGCTTGGGGATCTGAGTAGAGGAAAACGTTGTGCGTGCTCCGCGAGGGCTCGATCCCGCCATACTTGCCGCCCCCGTAGCGCGCCATGCGGTGCTCCCGACTACGCCGGCAGCCGGCATGTCCGGTCTCGGGACCTGCGTGACAGATTGGTATCAGGACCTGCGTGACACTGTGCCGAGGGCTGGCGCGGTAGGTGTCAGCGAACACCGGGCACCGTGATCGCAAGGCGCGGCTTCAGCGCACCCGTGGTGGGGCGATGACGTTCAGCCGGTTGCCGACGACGGCTTCACCACCTGGTACATGGCGTGATCCTGCCACCGGCCGGCGATGTTGAGGTACTCCGGCGCCATGCCGAACTGCACGAATCCGTTGCGTTCCAGCACGCGCTGCGATCTGACGTTGTGCAGCAGGGTCTCTGCCTGCACCCGGTGCAGCCCCAAGTCCTCGAAGGCCACCCGCACGATCTCGCGCACCGCCTTGGTCGCGAACCCTCGGCCATTGTGGCTGGCGCTTACCCAGTAGCCCATGGCGCATGACTGGAACGGGCCGCGCACTATGCCGTTCAGGTTGATGCGGCCGATCACGCGACCGGAGTCGTCGAGGATGACGTGGGGCAGCTTCGATCCCTGCTCGTGCTGCTGGAGATCGGCTTCGATGACGGCGTGCTGGCCGTCTGCCGTGAAGTAGTCCCCGCTCCGGATCGGGTCCCACGGCGCGAGAAACTCACGGTTGACGTGGAGCAACTCGGCCAGGGCCGGCGCATCCTCCGAGGTAACGAGTCGGGTGATGTTCACCCACCCATCGTCTCAGGCGGGCAGGTCCCCTTCCTCGCCAGGATGGACCGGAGGCGGGGGCACGCCATGATCGTCTAGCCGGAGGTGTCACCCACGTCCCGAGACTGATTTGTCACGCAGGTCCTGAGACCCGACACGCCGGCAGCCGGCATGGGTCGTGTCCCGGCTGATGCTTGACACTTGCGTCCCACCAGATGCTTGACATGATCACAGCCGAACTTGGTGAAAGACTCGCAGCAGGGACAGCGCACGGGCACCTTCGGCACCGGTCCATTCGATAGCGACGGGGCTCAAGACCTGGTCGACCAGCTGGCCGACCAGCCGGCCAACTCACGGGCCGATGAAGTCGGGCGCATGCTCTCCCTGGTGTTGCGGGAGCCGGCAGCCCTCATGCGCGACGTCTTCCCAGACGAAGTCGTCGCGTGCGCTGCACTCGTGGCAGCCAGCCTCCCCAACGGCCAGCACCTCCGCCATCCAGCCGCCGCAGCGCTACCGGAGCCAGCAGTCGGCCTCGTCCCGCTCGCTCATCAAGCGCTGCTTGCGATCGCCGGCCCCGACGGCCCCTGGCTACAGGGCTGGGTGAACGAGACGGATGCCAACGATGCCCAGCGCACCATTGACAGTCTTGCTGCCATCCTGGCCAACGCGACATGTGCCGACGCTTCGCGGTCGAGCCATCGCCGCCCGGACAGCGGACGATGGTCGGCTTCGCAATTTCACGCCCACGCCACCTGGAGCCGCTTAACGCTCTGCGGCATCCGGTCGCCGGCAGCAGCAACGGCTGGTTCGTGTGGCGCGGCCCAGCGATCCCCGGGGACGACGAGAAGTTCTTCGCCCCACTACATGTTGAGCACCTGGACGACTACGCCCCCGAGCTCGGGCCGTATCTCGCTCTTCCACCAGGTTGGGGCGTGGTACTGGCCCCGGCTACGAGGACGTTTGGTACGACGAGGGCCTCCTCGACATCTGACCTCGGCGTGCCGGGACCCGGCCGGGCAGGTAGGCGAGTCCTAGCCGGTCATGTAACGCATCATCCGGCACAAATCCGTCACGCATCAAGTGGAGCCCGACACGCCGGCAGCGGGCCCGGTGATCAGGCGGCCGGAGCCTGCCGCAGGGCTTCCGCGAGCGCCTCGGCGTTCTTCTTGTCCACCCGGGGGAAGGTGAGAGCCACGCCGTCGCCCGGAGTACCGAACGCGAGGCGCAGCAGGCTCACGACGCCCATCTTGGCCTCGGCCAGCGAGACCTGTTCGCGGGGCAGCTCACCGAGGACCTTCTTTCCGGGGCCCCCTAGAAACGTCTGCGGCAGGAAGATCAGTCGACGGTTGGTGAGCACGACGAACTGCTTACGGGTCGAGGCTAGCGCCGCCCCCAACAACGCTCCGCCACCCTCAAGCCTGATCGCCTGGCTGACGACCGTCCCGACTCGACTGGACGAGAACTTCCCGACCATGGCCCGCGTCGCCACGACCGGCTGCTCACCGGCCTGCAGGATCGGCGTCACATGCTCGAACGCACGGGTCTGAAGCTTCTGTTGCACTGCGTCTCCGTTCCCTGGCCGCGAATCGTGCTGACGCTAATGCCTGGGAGGCTGATCTAGATCCGACGATCGGTCCACATCATGCGGGAGAAGTGGACATTGAGCCTTTGCGGGTAAGGCTCCGGTCACCTTGTGTGCCCGGCACGCCGCGGCCGGCCGGATCGAACGTGTGTTCGACTAAGGTGCTGGGCGGGGTCCGCCTGCACGATCTGCGGCACACCGTGGTTTCCCTGCTGATGGAGCTGGGGGTGCCGCCGCACGTCGTCCAGGCCATCGCCCGGCACGCCGACGTGAAGATCACGCTCAAGGTCTACGCTCACGCCAACCTCGACGCGATGCGTGAGGCACTCGGCAAGCTCGACGGGCGGCTTTCGTGAACCCGGTTGCTAATGAGACTTGCCGGGTCGGTTGCGGCAGACTCGGCACCGGTAGCCGCTGGCGGGTGAGCACTCCCGGTTGCAGGACGCGTTGCAGTCCTATTGACAGATCGTGCCCCTGCCGGTGGTCGGGAGACGGAATCGCTGATGGGATGTCGTGCCCGCCGCAGGTGCGTGAGCACTTGATCATTAGCTTGCGGAAGGTCTCCCGGAGGCTGCCAGACAGCTCGCGCGACTGTGGACCTGCGGGAGGACGACGTGCTGTTCGTGGGAGACGACTGGGCCGAGGACCACCACGATGTCGAGATACAGGACGAGGCGGGCCGACGGCTGGGCAAGGCGAAACTCGAGGAAGGGATCGCGGGGATCGCCGGCCTGCACGCGCTGATCGGCCAGCAGTTGGGCGAGGACGGCGACCCGGTCCAGGTGGTGGTCGGCATCGAAACCGACCGGGGTCCGTGGGTGCAGGCGCTGATCGCGGCCGGCTATCAGGTGTATGCGATCAACCCGCTGCAGGTGGCCCGGTATCGGGAACGGCACGCCGTCTCAGGTGCGAAAAGCGACGCTGGTGACGCCCACGCCCTGGCCGACATGGTGCGTACCGACCGGCATCAGCTACGCCCGGTCGCCGGCGACAGCGCTGCAGCCGAGGCGGTCAAGGTCGTGGCCCGGGCGCACAAGACGCTGATCTGGGAACGCACCCGTCACACGTTGCGGCTGCGGCAGACGCTGCGGGAGTTCTTCCCCGCCGCCCTGGTCGCGTTCGACGACCTGACCGCCGTCGACGCCCTGCAGCTACTGGGCAAGGCTCCCGACCCGGCGTCGGCGGCCCGGCTGACCACTGCGCAGATCACCGCCGCGCTGAGACGGGCCCGCCGTCGCGACGTGCCGGCCAAGGCCGAGAAGGTGCAGGCCGCGCTGCGCACCCAGCAGCTGGGCCAGCCGCCAGTGGTCACCGCGGCTTACGCAGCCACCGTCCGCGCCCAGGTAGCGATCCTGACCACGCTGCACACCCAGATCAAGGCAATGGAAGAGCAGGTCGAGGCGCATTTTGGGCAGCACCCGGACGCTGAGATCTACCTCAGCCAGCCCGGCCTGGGCCGAATCCTCGGCGCCCGGGTGCTAGCCGAGTTCGGCGACGACACCACCCGATACGCCGACGCCAAAGCCCGCCGCAACTACGCCGGAACCAGCCCGATCACCCGCCAGTCCGGCAAGAAGAAGATCGTGCTGGCCCGCTACGTGCACAACGACCGACTCATCGACGCCCTCGGCCGGCAGGCCTTCGCCGCCCTGAAAGCCTCCCCCGGCGCCCGCGCCTACTACGACCAGCAACGCCACCGCGGCCTCGGCCACCACGCCGCACTACGCCAACTCGGCAACCGCCTCGTCGGCATCCTCCACGGCTGCCTCAAAACCGGCACCCACTACGACGAAGCCACCGCCTGGCACCACCGCGAACAGCACCACCAAGACGCCGCTGCTTGACCGCAGCGCTCATGGGATGTCTGTCAGCGTTGCTGTCAACCGGCCGACTCGCGTCAGTGTCCGCCGAGAATTGCCTCGTGGAATTGGAGCCCCCGGCCGGGATCGAACCGGCGACATCTCGCTTACAAGCTCTGTGCATCGCGTCTGCGCCCGTCCGGCAACGGTCGTCAGCTCGGAGACTCGTCCATCTCCGCACTCCCGGGCGCGCCGCCGTCCATGGCCGTTGCTGTCAGCACTGCTGTCGACAGCGTTGCGACCGGGGGTCGAATCCAGCCGGGCCTGAGCCCAACTGGGGGGAGCCGGGCGCAGGCTGCCAATTCGCGTCTCGGTCGCCGGTCGACGCTGCGGCTGATCGCGGCGCCGGCTCGCGGTGCATTCGACTAAGCTGCGCTGACCATGCCTAAGAAGCTCCTCATGTTCGTCTACAACGACTTCGCCGAGTTCGAGGTCGCCATCCTGGTCACCGCGATGCGAGCGACCAAGCACAGCTTGACCACCGTCGGACCGACCCGCGCGACCGTCACGTCGATCGGGCGGCTGTCCGTTCAGCCCGACGCGGGGCTTGCCGACATCGACGCAGCGGACTACGACGCTCTGATCATCCCAGGGGGCGTTCCGACCCCGCTGCTGGAGAATCCTCTGCTCGCGGACCTGATCAGGACCATGGGGGCCAGGGATTCACTGCTCGCCGCGATCTGCGGCGGCCCGGCCCTGCTCGGCGCCGCCGGCGCACTCGACGGCGTCCGCTACACCGCTTCGCTAGGCCCCGACGACGACGCCTATGCCGGGATCGTCGGGCGCGGTACGCAACTCGCCCAGCCGCTGGTTGTCGACGGCAACATCATCACCGCCACTGGTTCCAACTACTTGGGGTTCGCCGAGGAAGTCCTACGACACCTGGACGGCGCGTCGACAATCACGCCGCTGACCTACTTTCGCGAGGTCACCTTGGCATGACAGCTGCACCAGGTCGCAGGTAGTCCCCGTAGTCACTGCCTCGACGAGGACGGAGACGACCCTGTGAGCTGCTGCGGGGTGTTCAGCTCAGAATGGGACGACCCCCGTCGGGGGGAGCCTGGTCGGCGTTGTCGGCCAGTGTCAGCGGGTGTCGTTCCCTGTGGTCCTGCCTTCGGTGTCATGCCGGCTGTGACCATTGGAGTCGGTCGCGCAGCACAGCGTTCGCTGACTTTATGCTGACGCGGCACCTTCTGGTCCGTAGGTCACGGCGGCGCAGTCTCGTGCGGTGCCGTGCGACATCGGAAGGCGCGGTTCGGGCCCGTCGCGGCTCCTGCGGTCGCTCGCGTTGCTGTACTTCTGTGCTGTACGTCGATCACTCCGGCCGCCTGCGGCCTGAGATGTTGCCTTGCGCGTTCACGGGGGAGGCGACATGCCTGAAGACATCAATGCGGCAAGCCTGATCGCTCTGGCTGATCGCCTACGAGCCAAACCAGCGCAAAGCCATGAACGTCTCGAGCTGGTCACCAGCTGCGAAGGTTTGCCGTGGCTCGGCCGTGTCCCGGCTGCCACCGAGTCGTGCATCAAGATTCTCGCCCAGACTGACCCGAAGACCCGCTCGATGCCTTGCGAGCTCGGTATCTCCTCGATGGAGGTGCCCAGTGCCCTGACCACCTTCCGCCGTTGGTGGCCAAAGGCGGTCATCGCTATGGGAGATCCCGGGCAGCCCGATCCGCGGAAACCGTTGAAGCCCGGCATCGTGCAGTGGCGTTTCGACGGTGTCAACGCGTCGCCGGCGTTGAGCCCGCCGAGCACCGCTGGTTCTGCCGCTATCGCAGCTCACTTTGCCGGCCTGCCGTGGGCGCCACCGCCGATGATGTATGACGCGGCCGGTCCGCTTGCAGACATTGAGGCAGAGGACCTGCTGGCCAGCATGGTTCATCCGCCGCAGATGCCGGCAGGCCGATGGGATCGCCTGCCAGGCTTGTGGGAGCGCTACATCCAGGCGTGGTGCTGCCTGGGCCTGCTGCATCATCGACCGGAGCAACCGTGGCCGACATCGACCAGGCGACAAATGTTGATCGAGCTGGCCTACGGTGTCGAGGACTGGATTACCGAAGCCGCGCTCTATGCGCTAATCACCGCGGCTTGGGTGGACCCAGCATGCCGCTCAGACGTCGCCGGGTTGGTCGAGACCAGATACCTGATGATGCGTGAAGCGGCCGAGACCAGACCACTCACAATTGGCGTTTCCGTGGCGCAGCTGGTTTACATAACCCCAGGCATGCCAAACGAAACCCTTAACCATGCAGTGGATCTGACCGCTGCATCCCAGGAGTGGCCAGGCAATGGAAGCGTCTCGCTTGGCGGACCACCCGCGCCACCGCCGCGGCAAAGGTCGCTGTTGGACAGGCTTCGTCGCCGTTGACAGACCCAGGGCCGACCGAGCCCGAGCCCACGTGTACGGCTGGCTCACGAGGTGGGATCCGGCCGGCAGCGGAGCGCCAAGTTGTCAACGCCGGCTGAAACGTGACCCCTGTGGTCCGTCCGAACTTTGACCCCCTCGTTGGTTGTTGATGTTCAGTCGTTGGTCTTGGTGGCCGCGGGGACGCGGCCGAGGTCGCGGTCTTTGAGGCGGTAGCTGTCGCCCTTCATCGAGATGACCTCGGCGTGGTGGACGAGGCGGTCGATCATGGCTGCGGCGACGACGTCGTCGCCGAAGACCTCGCCCCAACGGCCGAAGGGCTTGTTGCTGGTGACGATCAGCGAAGCTCGTTCGTAGCGGTTGGAGACAAGCTGGAAGAACAGGTTCGCGGCTTCGGCTTCGAAGGGGATGTAGCCGACCTCGTCGACGATCAGCAGCGGGATCCGGCCGAGCTTGACCAGCTCGTCCTGCAGGCGCCCGGCGTGGTGGGCGTCGGCGAGGCGGGATACCCACTGGGCGGCGGTGGCGAACGCGACCCGGTGTCCGGCTTGGCAGGCCCGGATCCCAAGCCCGATGGACAGGTGGGTTTTGCCGGTGCCGGGCGGGCCCAGGAACACCACGTTCTCCCGGCCGGTGATGAAGTCGAGCGTGCCCAGGTGAGCGATCGTCTCCCGCTTCAAGGAGCGTTGGTGGTCGAAGTCGAACTCCTCCAGGCTCTTGCGGGCCGGGAACCTCGCTGCCCGGATGCGTCCCTCACCGCCGTGGGCTTCCCGTGCGGCGACCTCGCGTTGCAGGCAGGCGGCAAGGAACTCCTCGTGCGTCCACGACTCGGCCCTGGCCCGCTCCGCCAGACGTTCCACCGACGCGGCCAGGGACGGCGCCTTCAGTGCGCGGGTGAGGAACGCGATCTCCGATGCCACGTTGCGGTTGCTGGTCTTGCCGGCCATCACGCAGCCACCTCATCCAAGCCGAACAGGCGGTCGTAGTCGCTCAACGGCCGGCGTTCGACCTGGGCGTCGACGGCGGTTGCCGGAGTGCGTTGGGCGGCGATGCGCAGGTCAGCGGCGGCCTGGCGGTGGGCAGGGTCGGTGATGCTCTGATGCTTGGCCCAGCAGCGGTCATGCCTGGCCACCGGTCGACCGTCGCAGAGCACCGTCACCTGGTCGCAGTCGGCGGTGACCTCGACCCGCCGGCCGACCACCGACGGGTGCACCGAGTAGTCGTTGCTGTCCAGACGCACGTAATGGTCACGGGGCAGCCGTGTGGTCTGCCGCCAGCCGACCACCGGCGGGACCGGCGGCAGCGGCAGCATCGCCTGCCGGTCGGCGTCCCACCGATCCACCGGCCGGCAGCCCAGCGTCCGGTGCCGGCGGTGGTTCGCCCGCACCAGCCACTCGGTGAGCTGAGCGTTGAAGTCAGCTGGTGAGCCGAACCGGCGGCCGGGCAGGAACGATGTCTCGAGATAGCCGTTGGCCCGCTCGACCAGGCCCTTGGCCTCCGGGTCCGCCGGCCGGCACTGGATCACCTTGATGCCCAGGGTGCCGCGGAAGGCATTCATCGCCTCGGTCAACTGCGGCCGCCCGGCCCGCCACTGCCCGACCGCGGACTCGTTGTCCCACACCAGAGCCTTCGGCACCTGACCCCAGCTGGAGATCAGCGTCCAGTGCCCGACCAGCAGATCCGCCGACTGCCTGCTCGGGATCATCACCGCCGACAACCACCGCGAATACCCCGACACCATCACCAGCACCGGCGGACGGCCAACCTGACCGAAGCCCAACGGCACGTCCGCCGGCGGGAACCACAGATCACACTGCGCCAGCTCACCCGGCAGATAGTCAGTGCGCTGGGCCGGGTCAGGGCGGCGGAACAACGGCCGCAACTGCTGCACCCGGTCGCAGAACACCGTCTTCCCTCGGGTCCACCCGACCCGTTCCATGATCACCGTCGAGGGCATGTCCGGGAACTCCGCCAACAACGCCCGAATCTGCGGCTCGACCGCATCCACGATCGACCCCTTCGCCGCCCGCTGATAGCGGGGCGGCTCATGACTGGCCAAGGCCTTGCGCACCGTGTTCCGCGAGACCCCCAGCCGGCGACAGATGGCCTTGATCGCCATCCCCTCCGCCCGGTGCAACCGGCGGATCTCCGCCCAGTCCTCCACGCTCAGCACCTCCCGATGCTTCCGGAAGGGGTCAAAATTCGCCCGGAACCACGGGGTCAGTTTTCAGGCGGAGCCGACACAAGTCTTGAAAGCTGGTTCGGAGCTATGTTCACTGCAGCTCCCGACCTACCAGTGGGCCGCTAGGGACTCGAACCCTGAGCCCCTCTGGTAGTCAGGTGATCATCCGCAATCGGGTGGATCGGCCTGCTGACCTGCGCGAGGTCGCGCGTTGCCTTCCAGCGTTTGACGGCCCTTGTCGCCGTCAATTGTGCCCGGCTTGTGCCAGATGATCTATCCAGTCCATCGCTCGCCGTCCAAGTACGGCTATCCACGCGGCCAGGAAATTCCGATGCACCATGGTTCAGTCGAGGACATGACTGACCTCCCCGATGGCACCGAGGGAACCGCGGAGATCGCGTTTGACGTGCCGGGATGGCCGCCAACCAAGAACGAGGCCACTTCGCTGCTGTCGGCGGGTCACAGCCACGCCGCGCGGGTCCGCGCGCTGCTGAACGCCGCCGGGCAAGCAGCGGCACGACTGGGGTGGCCCCCGTTGGCCTGCCAGATCGCGCTTGACCTGGTGGTACGCGGGCCTAATCAAGCACCCTCGGATGCGACGAACTACCTCGGCGGTGTTGGCGACGTGCTGCAAGTCAAGGCCACCGGCAACCTCGACTTGGCCCATCTGGGCGCCCTCAGGCAGGTGGCCCTCTATCTCGATGACCGCCAGGTCAGGCAGATCCGGTACACGGAGGAATGGGCCGAGCAGCCGTCTTACACAGTACGAATACATCCGTTAGCGGTCGGCGCGGCTCCCGGGCCGGCAGCCGGACAATCATCGAGTTCGGCACCCCATCCCCTCAACTGAACCGCCTACGTCTCGTTTACAAGGCGCGCTCGGCCATGGTCGTGGCGTCCGTCGCCGTCCGTGACGTCCGGGGCCTGCGCCTGGTCCGTCCGGTGATACCCGCCGAGGGCTGGCTCCGTTGATGTCAGCTGGGGATGTCAAGCGGTTGCGAAGGCCGCTCACAGGGCCTGCGCGTTGCGATGGATGTTCGGCAGGATGAGGCCCCCCGGTTGCACCACCACCTGGTCTAGGTAGGTGCCGTCTGGGTCCTCGGCAAACGGATGCCTGCTGTTGTGGGCTAGTTGCGCAATGAACCTATCGGCCTCTTCCCAGAGCCCCATCCAGCCCTTGTCACGTGGGTAGACCGGTTCCAACATGGCCTCCAAACGCCGGTTGCAAGGCTTGTGTGCCACGAACATCGGGCTCGACTGACGCTCTGGCTCGGTACGCGCGTACCAGACGATGTTGCCTGGGCCTGCCACCTGCAGCCGGCAGACGTCGCACACCAGGGCAGGACACAGCAGAGCTTGTGGCTGACCATCGCGGGCAACGATCTCGATCATCTCTAGCTCCTCCTGGTTGGTACGCGCCTTGCAACGGTATGAAGAGAAGCACCTCGTGTGAACGCCGTGACGGCCTGGCAACCGTTGCGGTCTGTCGCTCTCCGCTGTGCGGTCGTACGGGTCGTTTACGGTCCTATCGTGTCCCTTGCTCTCGCGTATCGGCGATTTTGCTGCCTCTCTGCTACCTACGGTGTGGCGTCGTGATTCTGGCTCGCCCTTGGCTCCGCTTCCGGGAGCCGAGGACGGCTGGTCGCACCGGTCCCCGGAGTGTCCCGACCACCGCCTTGCGGGAGACTGCGGCGATGCCGTCGCTTGCCGAAGACCTTCCCGATGTCCTAGCCAAATCGCCAGTACAGGTCGCAGACCTGCCCCGGGTTGCCAAGGTTGTTCAGTCCGGTAGGGCGCTCCACCTTGTCACCCCGGGGCAGGCCCGATCCACGGAGTGTGGGTCGGCTGCAGACAGTGAGGATGGCGGCTTACGACGTTGTGGCCCCTAGCCCGTTGGCATTAGGGGATCAAGGGGCAGAAACCGTTGGAGCACCGACGCGACGGGCTGATCCGCCACATCCGCCATCGCCACCGGCTGCCCCATCGACGGCCGGATCACTCCACTGTGACACCAGACGGCTTCGGGCCACGGTTGTACACCCAATCCTCGCACTGCTTTTTTTCCGCGTTATAGGTACCCACCTCTGCGGCTGCCCTGTCATAGGTACCCCTCCCTGCGACCACTGCTTGCCTAGTGCATTCCACCTCCCGATAGATGTCGTTAGGTATCACGCCCTGAGACAACAGGACGAGCAGGACAAAGAGCGCAAAAACTGCCAACCATTTCCAGCGTAACCAGCGTCGACGGGGCGGCCTATTCGAGAGGTCTATTGCCACCACGCCGCTCGGGACCGTTGACGCGGCAGGAAGCCCAGGCGTCACGGGCTTCCACTGGGCGCCGTAGCTGGTCCTGTTGGGAGGTCCAGCTGCCTCGCGATGCGGCGGGGGGGCTCGCCGGCTGGGACTTGCCCACGTGGAACTGCTTCCGAACGGGTTCGAGGAGTCCTCTTGATTGTCCGTGCATGGGTGCTTCGGCCAGGGTTTTCCTACTGCGTCAAAGTAGACTTTGCTCCCGAATTCGTTGGCGTAGTAGTACACGGCGGCGTCGCAAACTGGGCATTTCGCATTCGGCTTCGCCAAGGGCGAGTAGCTCGCCGAGGCGGTCGGGTACCAAGGGCGCGACACGGTGGCCGACGGCTTCACCGACTTGGTGCGAGTGGGCTGTGGGGAGGACCACCATGCCCAGCCTGAGGACTTCCGGCCCCGATTCACGGTGTGATCCGAGACCCAGTGGAGCCCGCCGGCCCTTCCCCGACGCCAATGACCACGTCGGCGATATTGCGTCATGCGTCTTCCGCCAATGAGCCAGTTGGGCCGAGCTTGATCATGCGACCGAGCCGTGGCCCGGCGGAACACAGAACCAACCGCTGCCCACGATGGCGCGGTCGCTGTCCTGGCGCAGGAGGAAGACCCGGTCGCCGACGCTCATCCCGCCTCGGCGCGACCCCACGCTCCAGGTCAACGGCACGGCGCGGCCCCGTCTGGTCGCCGCCACATGGCCTTGGTACTCCTTCGGCGGATAGACCGACTCGCTGCCGTCCCACGTAAGGATGAAGGTCGCCACCTCCACAGCTTCGTGTCTGCCTCTTAGCCTGCGCCATCCCGAAACCGGACGATCATCACGGACGAGAGTCGGCGGCGGCGCGACGAGTGCCGAGTGTCGGTGCTCCGCTGATCCCCGTCCAGCGGGTTGCGCCAACCTCTCGCTTGCAAGCTCTGTGCGTCGCGTCCGCACACGTGCGGCAACGGCTGCACGCCAAGAGCCTTAGCCATGCCAGCACTCGTCAGCGCGCTGCCGTCCGGCGGCGTTGCTAATGCGTTGTTGTCGACAGCCGTTCCACTCCTGCCCCAAGTCGACCCCGCCGCGTGAAGGAGCCCTCACGCGGATGCTCGCTCCGTGCCAACTGCTGTTCGTGTCCGCGACCGTCCGTCAATGCTCGCCGGGTTGGCTGCTCCGTTGGCTGCTCGGCTGCTAGGCGATATCTGCTTGCTCCCAGTCGGGCGGCAGCTTGGGCAGGCTTATCAGTGTGTCTAGTCCGAGGTGTTCCAGGAGCATGTGCTTGAGGTGTCGTCCCTCGATGATCTCGATCCTTCCGTTGCGGGCGGCGAAGTCGCGGCTTGCCTTGCCGACCCAGGAGGTCGTCACTAGTACTCCCTTGGCGGCGTGCTTGTCCTCCATCACCCCGGCTAATGCATGGACCGCCTCCAGGCCGACGATCTTGCTGTAGCGCTTCGCTTGGACGATGCAGAGCCCGCCAACGATGGGATCGTCGTTGTAGGCGACCGCGTCTACGCCTTCGTCGCGAGATGCCTGCGTCACCCATGACTTCATGCCGATGTTCTCGAAGAGTTGGCGGATGAGGTGCTCGAACTCCACGGGCTTGAGTGCCAAGAGGTCCGGCCGGCTGTCCAAGCCGGCCACTACGTCCATCTCTTCGACGAACTTGTACTTGGAAAGGTCGAACTGCACGACTGGGCGGACCGCCTCCAAGTCGTATGGGTGCGGCGAGACCACCGCGTTGAGGTAGCCGCGTAGGCACACCACCGGGTCGAGTTCGCGCTCGTCGAGCACGATCTCGGCGAAGGAGTCGCGGGTCGCGTGGATGCTGATCAGCAAGCGCCTGATCGGCTTGCCGGTTGCTCGGTCCTTGGCCGAGACGTAGCCGTTGAAGACGATGCCGTCGACCAGAGTGACCGGCGTGGCGTCGAACGCTTCGGCCAAAGTTCGCAGGGTCACCCGCGCGATCAGATCGCCGTACAGCTTCTTGATCTCGGCTTCCTTGCGGGGTTCAGGCTGGACGAGGCTCTTCGACTTCATGTATCGGTAGCCCACCACCGCAGGGACGACATCCTGCCGCGGCAGCTCGTACTCAATCAACAGCTCTCGGGCCTCGGGTCGGTACATGGCCGCACAGGACCCGTGTAAGCCTTCGGGGTAGTCCGACGTTGCCAGTGCTCGCTGTACCGCTGCGACGAAAGCGGCCGGGCCTTGGGCGTTGAACACCTCCTCTGCCCGACGACTTTTTCTCGCCAGCTCTCGACTGCGGCTCTCAAGGAGGCGTTCGAGCGCGGTGAGCTGCTGTCGGACGGCCTCGGTCCTGTGTTCAGCCTCAGCCACCTGGCGCTGTCCCATCAGGCGCCGCTCCTCCGCCTGCTGGCGCTGCAGCTCCCGCACATCGTTAGCTGCCTGCCGTTGGCGAGCCTTCTCCTGCTGGTCAGCCAACCGCTTCGCCTTCGCGGCCGCCTGTTCCCGTTCCCGCTGCGCCAGTTGCTTCCGCTTCAATCTCTCCTGCTCGGCGCGCTCCTCTGCTCGGCGCTGGTGCTCAGCTTCCCTCTCCAACTGCGCGGCGAGCCTTCGCTCCTCTACCTCGTACTGCCGACGCGCCCGCTCCTCGTCTAGCTTGGCCTTCTTGCGAGCTGCATACATCTGGGCGAACAACGACTTTCGTTTGGCCACGAGCGATCCCCCATCAGACGAAGACCACGGCGCGTCGTTGCAGAGAGCACAACGGTTGCGACTCAAGGTAGTAGATGAAAAGCGTTCATCCAACGCCTTGGCTCTGGCTGCGGATGCGTCCGCGCTGCGGCGCGATCCTCCGGTGCGTGGCTTCGTAGCAACGGCCACGTCAGACGTTGAAGTCAAAGTGGGCGGACCAGTCTCTCGGCAAGAGTTCCGCGGTAGGCTCCCGCTCCGCATGCCAACCTTCGCGTGTCCGTGCCCCTGCCGGCGCCCCATGAGCTGTCCGGAATCCGACCGTGGGCCGGTCGGCCCTTGCAGGTTGTGGACGCGTGCCGGACCATACGGCTTCGCGAAGACGGGGGTTTGCAGTGGGAATCTTGGATGCGATTCGTCGGCGCCTGCCCGGCGGACCACACCATGGTCAAGCACAGCGGCCGAGCTCCGCCGAGCCCGCAACCTCCTGGTCCCCGCCGTTGGGCGGGTTCGCCGTGATCGATGTCGAGACCACCGGCTTGGTCACCTCCAGAGACCGCGTAGTCGAAATTGCTGTGATCTCGACCGACCCAGTCGGCCGGATCGTCGATGAGTGGACGACGCTGGTGAACCCAGACGGTCCGGTCGGCGCAACCAAGATCCATGGCATCACCGCCGCCGACGTCAGGCGAGCACCCCGTTTCACGGATCTCATCGGCGAAATGAACGCCCGCCTCGCCGGTCGGGCGCTAGTTGCCCACAACGCACGCTTCGACCTCGGGTTCCTACAAACGGAGTATGAGCGAGCAGGATGGACCATGCCCGCGTGCCCGCACCTGTGCACGCTGGACGCCAGCTGGACCTACCTGCCAACGCTGGGTCGCCGGCGCCTATCTGACTGCTGCTGGGCCACTGGCATCCGTCTCGACAACGCCCACTCGGCACTGGGCGACGCTCGTGCAACTGCAACTCTGCTGTCGTCGTACCTCGACCCGAACTCCGGATGTCGTCCGCAGCCTGACCACTTGCACCTACCCGCCCACGCCACGCGAGTCGTGTGGCCTCCGGTTCCGCGCCACCCCGTTGACGTGGCGCCGAGAAGCACGACGGGCCCTGCCCCTGTGCCGGCGCAGGCAGGCGCGCTCTCCGCCCTCCTCGACGACCTTTCCCTGTCCGCCGCTGTCGAGGAAGGCGCACCGGCCAGCGCGACCGCCTACCTCGAACTGCTCGCTGAGGTGCTAGAAGACGGCGTGCTGACTGACGATGAAGCAGCGTCCCTCGCGAGCCTCGCCAAGACCTACTCACTATCCCGGGACCAGGTCGACGCGGCACACCGCGGGTTCCTGCTGGCGCTCGCGCACAAAGTCATCGAGGACGGCAAGGTCACGCGAGACGAACGCCAAGAGCTCCTTGCCACCGCGGCCACCCTCGGATTCACCGACGGGATCGTCAAGGCAGTCCTCGACGAAGCACGCGTCGCCCTCGCCGAGGAGCGCGGCAAAGATTGCAGGCCCCTGCCGAACTCATGGCCTCACGGCCAACCCCTACGCATCGGCGATGGCGTCGCCTTCACCGGATGCGACGAACTTCTACGCGCCCGCCTGGAAGGCCGAGCCCAAGCCGCCGGCCTCCGCGTGACCGGCACCGTGTCCCGCAGGACCGCCGTCCTCGTCACCGACGGAGCCGACCCCTACACGACCAAGGCCGAGGCAGCCCGTCAGTTCAAGACCCGAATTGTCACACCGCATGTCTTCGCCGAGCTGGTCCTCTACATCCAGGCGGCAGAGACCGAGGCGGGGATCCGTGCCCAAACAACAACTGCCCCCGTGCCCGCTCAGCCGAGCCCCAGAGCGAAAGTCGACAACACGACCAGCTCACCGCTGCCAGCTTCCGGCCCAGCCATCCGCGCTTGGGCCCGAGAGCAAGGGCTGCCGGTCGGAGTGCGTGGCCGACTCGCCGCCGAGATCGTGACCGCGTACGCCATTGCCCACGGCCTGGAGGTCATGCCAGCTGGCAGCACACAGCTGCCTACAAGTTGATGAGCTGAAGCGGAACTGCGAGCCGTGATCGGTTCACCAGCGGGACGGTGCTCGACATCTGCTCACACGGCGTCGCAGGCTGCCAGGGCTACTCACTGATCGACAATGTTCGACAGTGTCTCGTGCCCCCTGTGTGCCCCAGACAGCCGCGCGCCGCCACACAGGTGACCGACCTCGCAGGATCAGCCTGGTGATGAGGTCCGCCGGGTTGCTGCGCTGCGAGGCGATTGCATGGGTCGACGAAGACTGGCCGGGGTGGGTCCGTGTGCGCCTGGTCGACGCCGACGGACGAACCTGGTTCTTCGTCGACAAGATGCCAGTCTTCTTCGTGGATGACCACATCCTTCCTGGCGATTCTCTGCCCCGGCCGGCGTTCGTGAGGTGCAATGTCGTCGGTCAGCAGGAGGACCAGATCCTTGTCGTTAGCACTGCTCCCGACCACGTGGAAGTGGAGGACGGAACCACCCAGTTCCGGATCCGCCCGAACCAGCTAGAGAGGGCGAGCCGGCCCTGGTCCCCGCTAATGGCCCCGTCGTGCGTGCACATGAAGGGCAAACTCGGTTCTCTACTGTCGGGTAGCCGACAGATGTGGCGTAGTCGACCACTGTCCGGCATGGTGAGTGGACCTCTGACCAGCCATCTTGGACGGTCCAGGCCTTCTAACTGAGAGCAGCGGTCAGTATCCTCACAGCTACGACTGTCGGGGGGTCGGCCTACCTTGGAGGTGCATGGTGACCGGGGCTCAAGGCCATCATGGGGAGGGGGAGGCTGAGATGTCAGTAGTGCCGCTACAGCGCCGATACAGCCCCCCACCCGCCAAGGCATGCCAGGTACACACCCTCCCCTTCCGGCTGCCAAAGCCCGGTCAAGAGCTGTATGTCGCGTGTCGTACCTATCGAGACCATATCGTCGACTTCAGCGTTACACAGAGCATCCGGGCTGATGGCCAGTGGATGAAGGTGGCTCAGATCCTCCAGGAGGGTGGGTCGGTGAGGCTCCGTCAGTACACGAGATCGTCACAGTCAGAGGCCGCAGAAGATCTTGAACTGCAAGTGATTCCTACGGATGGAGCCTGGGACGTGGTCGATAGGAGCTATGCCGAAGCGGTAGCAATGATGCAAGATAACTGGGAAGAGAATTTGCGGAGGTGGAACGATGACAGCGCGTAGCATCGACGAACGTAGCGCCGCATTCGATCTAGCTCAGCGGCTGCGTGATCCCGACTTTCGCTCTTACATGGTTCGAAACGGGTACGTATCGGGCACAACGGTGGTCGTCGCCTACGACGACGAGCCCGTTACCGAAGTCTTTTCACGAATAGTTAATGAGACGAAACCACCCGTCATCGTTGCAGTACATCGGCCATCCGCAAAGCCGTACGGCTTTGTCTTTATGGAGATAGGCCAGGTCGATTACCCTCCTTCGTCCAACCCAACTGATGACGATTCCAATGTCGGCGCATCGGCCAGCATCGGCATGCTGTATGACACGATGGACGCGCAAACGCGTCCCAAGACGCACCTGACGGTGCCGAATGATTGGCGCCCGGCTAGGTTCAAGGTTCAGCTAGCCGGGGCGGGTTGCTGAGACTGCTACTACAACTTGATGAGCAGAGGCCGAGGCGGCGTGAAGCTAGCTTCGGCCTCTGCGTATGCGAATCAGCATAGTTATCGGCCTTTCCCAAGGATGCTCTAGATGCCTGCGCCCACGGCAGAGCGTCCCTTCAAACAAACTGCAAGCGCGGCTAGACCTATTGGCACCGCGCCACAGCCTCCGAGCGGTGAAGTCCTTTGAAGTTCTACGTCATCGAAGACTACCGGAGCACACCATCAGCCCTGGAGTACCCTGCCGGCCTCCTTTACTGGGACAACTGGGACGACTACGGCTTCAAGACGACCTACACATTGCTAATAGCTCTAGATCGAAACCGGTTAACTGAGATCGGTGCCGTAAAGATCCTGAAGGACAGCCAGACTTCGGGTGCTACGCCAATGCCCGCTTCGCCCTTCAACGAGCTCGGCGACTCGTACTGCTCTCTTGGCCAGTCGCTGTCCTACTACCAGACTCTCAAGCAATTAGGCGACCGGTATTACCCAGCAATCCTCACTGGCTTGCGTGATATCGTGTATGAGCCTGGAATAGCCGAGCCATTCCTTGCCCACCGAGGCTTCAAGGATTCGCTGGAACGCTTCGGCAGTTCTGTTCGAGCAATTAGTGATGCTGCCCCACTCTTTCGCGCGACGACCACCAGCACCGCCGGCGAAGCTGTATCTATCCGGTTCCAAACCTCAGTAGGCGGAAACCAGTTTCAGGTGCCTCTTGTATTCAACGAAGTGCCTGAGATACCCGGCCGAATCAACGCCTTAATCGGGTACAACGGGAGCGGCAAGACACGACTTCTGGCAAATCTGGCCCAAGTGGCTCATGCTGGTTTGAAGACTAGGGGTGAGGCTGATTTCGTCAGCGAGAACGGGGCCTTCGTCGAATCACATGACTTCCGGTTTAGTTCCGTAATCGCCGTCTCTTATAGCGCCTTTGATACTTTCGATGTGCCAGGCGGCCACGAAGAGGAACGTGAGCAGCTGGGGCGTCGTGGTGAAATCTTTGGCTATGTATACGCCGGCCTACGTAGCTTTGCGGAAGATGATGCTGACAACGACGAGAGCGATGATGGTAGTCCGGAGGGCGACAAACCTGACCGTTTGAAGTCCATCCAAGAGATCACCGAGGACTTTGAGGCCGCACTCGCCGCAACACGACATCCTTCTCGTGGAGAGCCGCTCAAAGATGTTCTCGCAAACGTCCTAAATGAGTCCTCGTTCCTTCGGCTCGGGGTTGATCTGCACTCGATACATGATCCAAACTTCGTGCCAGACGTATTCACGCGCCTGAGCACGGGTCACAAGATCGTTCTCAACATCGCTGTTCAGCTTGTGGCTCACCTGGGCCTCCGTTCGCTTGTTCTGATTGACGAACCGGAGTCTCATCTGCATCCGCCACTCTTGGCTGCATTGCTCCGCGGTATCAACACTGCCCTCGATATCTACGACTCATACGGAGTGATCGCTACTCATTCGCCAGTAGTACTGCAAGAGGTTCCACGCCGGTACGTGACTATCATGCGGCGGTTCGACTCAGTCACAGTTGTTGAACGGCCGACGGAGGAGACCTTCGGCGAGAACGTCGGCTTCCTTACGAAGAACGTCTTCAATCTAAACACTTCTGCCACTGACCATCACTCAATACTGCGGGAGTTGGCGCAGAGCCACACGCTGACTGAAATAGAGGAGCTTTTCGGCAATCCCTTGAGTCTGCCCGCTAGGGCTTACATAGAAAACGTCCGCCGGTCGATCGGGTAGGTTTATGCACTCTCTCGCCCCTCCCGCACGCGATGACTGGAAAGACTTCCGGACCATGTGCACGCGTCGGTCTCCTCAAGCGCGATCGATACTGGCGGCAATATCTGCGAGAGTGCTTGCCGCATACTCTGATTATGACCGCCACTACCAGAAACCCTCCAAGGACTCCGCTTTGAAGGTAACCAAGGAGGAGAGGCTAGCACTAAAAGGCAACTACGACCTTCTCGACTCTGGCCGCCCTTTTCACCCACTGCGCGCCCAGTTGCTGGCGGCAGCCCCGAACAAGAAGTGCCCGATGTGCGGCCACCGTGATGTGGCCACGTTAGATCACTATCTTCCCAAGGCGGTGTACCCGGAGTTCAGTGCACTGTCACGAAACCTGGTCCCGGTATGCCCATACTGCAATCACGAGAAGGCCGACAAACTCGGCGACGAGTTGGGCAGAAGGTTTATTCATGCATACTATGATCTGCTGCCTGACATCGAACTCCTCGTTGCTGACGTCGTGATTGACTCGTCGGTGTTCGTCAAGTATCGGATCGACCGGCCGAATGGCTTGGTAGATCCCGTGGTTGACAACTTGGAATACCACTTTACGGCCCTGAAACTTAACGAATGCTTTGAGAGCGAGGCTTTCGATGAGCTTACCGGCCGAGCTGGTGCCTTCCACTACCAATACGAGTACAACGGCGGCGAGCAGGGCCTGGCGACAATGTTACGCGTCGAAGCAGTCAGTGAACGAAGCAAGGCCGGGGTAAACAGCTGGAAGGTTGCGCTTTACAACGCACTCTCGCGCAGCCGTGACTTCTGTAATAGCGGCTTCCGGCTTCTGTCCAGAGGGGACTGGGACTTCTGACCATGTCGCGGCCGCAGGTCTTGCTAGCGCCTTGCCGGGGTCAACGAGAACTTGACGTTGCTGTGGGTCCGAGCGAGGCCACAAGGCCGTGGTGGGGATGCGGCGCGTGTACCCCGGGCAGGCCCCTGGCCTGCCGGCAATAGCCGCCCGAGGGGTCGCAGAGGCTCCGGGGTCAAGGGCGGCCCGGCAGGGCCGTCGCGTAGCGATGCGAAGCGCCCTTGACGCTGGAGGGGCGGCCCCGCATCCTCCGCGCCGCATCCCCACCACGGCCGGCGGTGACTCGCGCTACGGCGCGGCGGTGCATGGCGGCCGCGCCCCGGCCGGCTGCCCGCCCACCGACGCCACTCAACAGCCTGTCGGTCTGCGGCGGCCCACCCGGGCTTCCCCGCTTCCGCGCCAGCCGCGGGCCGTCCTGCCGTGGCCGGAGCGGAGCGCCAGCGGAGTGCAGGCCGCGCGCCCAGGCGGCGGCGCGTGCGGCCCGTTGCGGGCCGCCTTGAAGACGTACAGAAACTTTGAACCAACCGCCGGCAGCCGGCGGCAGCCAGCGTGTCCGGTCTCGGGACCTGCGTGACACATCGGTATCAGGACCTGCGTGACACTCCGCCGAGTGCTGGTGGAGATGAGCGTGACCGAACAGCGGTATCGGGCCGTGTTGGAGGTTCAGGCCGGGCTTGCGGTCACGGAGGTGGCCAGTGCGCAATGTTGCACCGATTGTCAGGCTGAACGGCCGCCGTGCAGCAACTTCGGCAGGCCGGCGAGGAACCTGCACCACCGGCGTCAGGAGTTCCGCTCACTCCATGGCGTGTCCGGGTCTCTGCCGTCGCGGACCCGCCGGGCCGACAGGAAACCGCCGGTGACGACGGGCTCATCCTTCGCCCGCGGGTGCCGACAGCCGCGGTTTAGCGTGATCATCCGTTTGGCCGAACAATGATTGGATCTCTTCGAGGCCGGCTGTCTACGAGAACGTGTCCATTCCATTCTCGGGGCCGGCCACCATTCCGGGGGACGAAGTATCGTCCCGACCCGCCATGGGGAAGACTTACCGGCCTAAAGGCGGGGTTGCTAGCGCCGGGGTTGCTAGGCGTGGGGGCGAGCCGTGCGGGACCGACATAGTTGGCGAAGCCGGTCAGCCACTCGATGGACAGGTCGTGAAGTTTGTGGCGATATGGCTCTTGCCACATGATAAGGTGCGAGCCACATTCGATGTCGTACATCATTGCTTTGCCTCGTCCGGCAATGGCTTCGTAGAGGCTGTCGACCGAAAATGCCCCTCGGCCGTCAGTGAGATCCTTCTTCGCACGAATGGTCCCGTCCCGCAGCCCGGCGATGATGAGTACGGGGATGCCGACATCGGTGACGAGGGCACCACCCACCGGTTCTTTTCCGAGACGCGGATCTGCGCTCACGAGGGACTGGTTCCAGCCCCACCAGTACCGAGTCGGCCACCGGTAAATTTGGTGCCCTGGGACCAAGCCAGAGCCGGGCTCGTCCTGCATCATTGCGTTCCATATATCGTCAATGACGGCTTCGTTGCGCGGCGGCTCCGGGCAGGAAGCGTTCGGTCCCAGCGTCGGCCAAAAAGCGCCCTTTGGTTGGTTGGTCAGGACTCCCATCGGGGCGCCGTAGAACTTCTCCGTACAGGTGGGATCCGGCGCAACTACTGGGTCTGCTGGCGGGCCTGGCCTGTCTGAGGGGCCGTCGGGCGGGAAGATCGGTGCGAGCAGCAGAAGACCCCACACCTTCTCCGGATGCTGCATGGCGTATGGGCCAACGACATTGGCTCCAGCCGAGTAGCCGATCAGAACGACCCGCCCGGTGAACCGAGAGGCCCAGGACGGGTCGTCCCGGAGGGTCTCGCTTCGGACGTGGTCGACAACGGCGTCGAGTTCCTGCCACTCGGAATCCGAGCTGCCGCAATTCCCAGTCCAGCTCGGCGGCTCGCATAACACCTGCCCGAACGCACTTTGCTGGTCAACCTTTAGGATGTTGCATGGGTCGGACATCGGGCCTGGCCGGCTGGACGCGCCGTGGCCCTGCACTTCCATGATCCAAACATCGGCCTGGCACCTGTCGGCGATCTCCCGCGCCCAGCTGTAATGTCCTCCTGCAGCATTGCTCTGCAGGTCGAACGACACGCGCGCCGGAACCGTCCTGCCAGCCACCATGACAATCTGCAAGCCCGGGGTTACGCCTGGAGGAAGCTGAGGCCTAATCCGCCGTATCGCGATTTTGGGCACCGAGAGCAGCGGGTACGCGCGCCCCCCGGCGAGGTTGCCTCGATTCGTCGAATTGGGAACCTGTACGAAGCCGTCAGTGTGGGTCGCCACCATGTCGGGTCCCCCTTGATCCCGGCGATGTCTCACGAACGCAGCCGACTACCCCCTAACGTCGGTCGTATGCGCCTTGGAGGAGCTAAGGCGCCGCAACCCGCGGCGGGCACCTCCGGCCTACAACAGACCCGCCGGTCCAGGTTGCAGCCCAGTCCCGTATCCGCGACGGTGCCGGCATCGTGTCACTCGCCTGGCCGGATCCGTCCACGTGACCGGCATGCCGCGCCGGACCGCCTTCGGCAGCGTCGAGTACGGGGGTGGCCAGGGCGGAACTGCTGTGCCGCGAGTGTCGCTGACGGTCAGGTCAGTGCGCCTCCGTGCGCCTGGTCGGGATGGAGCCGGCTCCGTCGTGCGGCGCGCCGTAGGTCTCATCGAACCAGTTGATGAAGGCGAGGGTGTCGCCCCACTTGGCGGAGATCCTTGTGTGGATGGCGCGCTGGTCGTGGCCGGGTAGGAAGATCCGGCTGCCGGCGACCCCTCGCCACAGCCGCAGGCACAGGTGCGCTGGTGGTCGGCCGGGTGGTCGGGGTAGGTCATCGGGTTGCGGTAGTGGCCCAGGCCGGGCTGGTCGATGAGCGCGTCGTGCACCGGGTGGCCCGGGGCGAGGACGCGGCCGACGATGGCGCGCTGGCCGCCGCCGAAGTCCTCGATGCGGTCGATCTCCACCACGGCGATGCGGCCGGTGATGAGGGAGGAGAAGACGGTGTACCGCTAGCGGGCGGCCTGCGGGCCGACGTAGCCAAGCTCCACATAGCGGCGGTATGGCTTCCCGTCCGTCCCGTCACGAGGACCAGACAAACCAGCAATCGACCGGAATCGAACGCGTGTTCGAGTAGGCTCCTGCGGGTGGAGGTACGTGGTCGCTGGTGGAACGGGAGCTGGGGCCGCATGGCCCGGCGGGACATCTGGCTGCTCTCGGACGGCCGGCTCTGGAAGGTGCGTGGCCGCCATGGTGGTGACGGCGGGCTGCAGGTCTCCTACGACTTCACCGACGAAGGATCCGCTCGGAAGATGGTCGACCGGATGATGAAGACATCGGCTGGCACCTGGCGTGATCTCACGGAGGCTGTCCAACAGGAGGCCAACCGCCGGCGGGCTCACTAGCTATTCCGGCCGCCGGCCGGCAGCGCTCAACGGCACGCGTCTGCCCGGACGTGCACACCGCACCACGGCGGCAGCTCGGCCGCCCACACCCGCCAGCCGCCGGCGTCTCGGCGGGTCTCGAACCGCCACGGGTGGGCTTCGCCGCTGAGGTTGGCCTGTTCGTTCCACCAGATTGCGTGGACCTGGACGGTCACCGTCGCGCGGTCGTCGTCCTGGTCCTCGACCTCGATCGGTCCGACCGTCTCCAGCTTCGACGGCAGGTTGCCGCGTTCCATCTCGCCGCGGTACTGACGCCACTGCCGTAGCAGCTCGTCATGACGCCCGGCGACCAGCACCCGCGACAGGCCGATTTCCTCTCCGCTGCGCATCTGGAGCACGTACACGTTCACCGCCGCGTCCGGCGTCGCCTCCCCGCGCTCTGCCTCGGCCTGCCGAAGAACAGCCCACGACACCGGCACCGCCACGATCCCGGTACACAGCACGGCTACGAGCGAGAGAACCACCCACGGCCAATGACGCGGCGAACGGACCAATGCCGACTTGCTAGCCGCCGCTCGACGACCTGGCAGAGCTGGTCCCTCCCCTGGTCCCATACACGGCCAACATATGCCTCTACGGGCTTCGTAGCTATCGCCGTCAGCCGGCGTCGACTCCCATGCGGCCCTTGATGCCAGAATGAAGCCGTGGGAGCTGGCCCGGACACAACTGCGGAGTGGTGGACAACATCCGACGTCGCCGCGTACCTCGGCGTCAAGGTCGCGACCGTGACGAACTACCGGAAGCGGGGTCAGATGCCGGAGCCGGATGCGACGGTCGGGCGCACTCACATGTGGCGCCCGAGCCGGGTCGTGTCGTGGCATGAGAGCCGTCCCCGCCCTGGCGTCGGCGGTCGCCCAAGCCAAACAACCGAAGGCGGGAGCGACGACGGGGTCAGCTCGCGCTGAGGGCTCGAACCTCGTCGAGGTACGAGACGGCCTCCGGTTCCCTCGGGTACCGCTCCCGCAGCAGGGTCGCCAACTCCTTCGAACACATCAGAAGTGACGGCAGCGACTTGCGGTCTCCTTCTAGTGCCCGCCGGCCGTAGGAAACTGCGCGCTCAAGGTCTCCCGCCCTGGCCGCCACCACGCCGAGGGTGATCCGGGCTTCGGCGTTGCGCATCGGCTTCCGCTCGGTCCCGTCCGGCGCTGTCGAGGAGCGGATGACCTCGCGGGCGTACATCTCCGCGAGGCGGTCCTCTCCTGCAAGGCGGTAGCAGTCCATGGCGTAGAAGTCGAACTTGGCTGGGTCGACCACGAAGTGGTGGTCGGTGTCCTCGGGATACGGCAAAGATTCAAGCAGTGTTCGGCCCTTGTCCAGCGCCGTTTCTACCTGTCGCCTGTCGCCAAGCCGCGCCCATGCCTTGGCGCGCTGTGCTGTCAGTTGCACGGCCGCCCCGTCATTGGCCGCGACTGCCTCGCCAGCCTCGGCGGCCGCGATAACGCCTCGATAGTCGCCCTGCGTCAGTGCGTACCAGGCCCGCATCTCGTAGGCCCAGCCCGAGATGGCGGCGTTACCCGCTTCTTCGCCAAGCGTCAATGCAGCCTTGCGGGTGCCTTCGGCGATGCGCTTGAGCCCCATGTCGTACTCGACGCAGCCGACGAGCAACGCGACCCAGCCTGCGAGGGTTAGCACCTCCTGGTGCTGGACGAGCGTTAGCCGGCGATCCATCAGGGCGGTGATCCGACGCAGCCACGCTCGGCCCTCTACCCGTAGCTGTTCTGACGTCATGTAGGGGTACTCGCAGCACAGGCGGTCAGCAGTTATCCGTAGCGCTTCAAGCGTGGCGCTTGAGACGTCGGAGCTGCGCAGACGGGCGAGGATCTCAACCGTCTCCATGCCAGTGCCCGCGATCAGTTCCGCATCAGCTTCCCTGGGTGTCGCGGGTGGGAAGAATGCTGCGGTAACTGTGCCGAACGTCTTCGCGATGAGCGCCTTGTAAAAGCCGTCGGGCTCGGAGCTGCCTGCCTCCCACCTCTTCCAGTTCCGGAGCAGGGTGCTATCGGCGGGAAGCTGCTCGGTGGCATGTGCCCGCATCGCGCGCACGGCCTCTCCCTGAGACCACCCCCGGGCTGTGCGCTCGGCCCTCAGCCTGGTTGCCCAGACCGGTCGGTCAAGGTCGGCAGCGATGTCAGCCATGCAGCCAGTATCACCCCGGCCGAGGGGACATGGCGAGGGGACTTAGACCTGTCACCGCAGTGACACCTGTCGCTATAGGACAGTCAAGGCGATCGTTGTGGGTGTCAGTGAAACACCGGAGGAATTCCGGCGAAGGCCTGGCGTAGTACCAACTGAGTTGGTACTTTGACCGCAAGGCAGTCATCCAACAAGGGATGCGCCTAGACACAGGAGGTCTGTTGTGAAGCTGTTCGTGAACACCGAGGGCAAGCAGTTCCAGGCGACGAAGGACCCCGCGCCGAAGAACGACCCGAACGGCATCCAGAAGTCGGAGAAGGGAACGGGCCGGCCCATGTGGTCAACCCAGGTCTTCGTTCTCGACAACACTGGCGGCGAGATCATCACCATCACCACGGCGGGTGAGAAGCCGGACGTGACGGTGGGTCAGCTCGTCGCTGTCGAGCAGTTGGAGGCCATTCCGTGGGCGACCAACGGGCGCAACGGCGTCGCGTTCCGTGCCACCACGCTGAAGCCGAAGACGGGTACCTCGGCGGCCAAGTAGGTCCCGCTCGCAGTGCTGTGCCTGCCACTGGTGTCAACAGCATCCGAAGCGGCTGAGGTCCGCTGACCCATCCAACTGAACACGCAGTCCGGGAGTGGTTCCGACTCCTACGCTCCCGGCCTGGTGACCACGACCGGTGGTCACACTCACACCCTGCAAGAGCTGGCGCGGGGTCGGTCCGACTCCTACATCTGCCGACCCCGTGCCCTCCAACTCATCCACCCTCGTGCAAGGGAGGACTCGTCGTGTCCAAGTCTAGCCCTCGCCGTCCCTTCGGGCGGAAGTCCAGCGGGACGGTGACGGTCATCGAGGCCAAGGTTCACCGTTCCTCGGCGCGGAACGCCCGGCTGGCGTTCATCCTGACGGCGGTCATCGTCGGCCTGCTCGCGGCCGTGGTGGCCGCTTCCTACATCCACCCGATCCTCGCCCTGTTCGCCGGCGCCCTCATCGGCGCACCGCTGGGCGGTCTGGTCTGGGTGCTGGTGCGGATCTGGCCGGTGCTGCGGCTGCTGTGGTGGTGGACCCCGGAAGTCGGCATCACCACCGTCTTCGGCTTCGGCTGGGTGCAGATCGTCAACCGCACGCCGATGCTGGTGACTCTCGCGGTTGTCGCCCTGGTCGTCGGCGTCCCCGCCGCCATCCCGGCCACCCGCCACCAACTGGTGGCCTGGACCTGGTGCTTCGTCGTCAGGCACCGGCTGCGCGTGTGCTTCGCGCAGTTCATCATCGCCAACCAGTCCGGCAGCCTGCCGCTCATCCTGTGGGCCAAACCCACCCCGGTCGGTGAGCGGGTCTGGGTCTACCTGCGCCCCGGCCTGGCCATGGCGGACCTGGAAGGCCGTCTCGACCGCATCGCGGTCGCCTGCCACGCCTCCACCGTTCTGGTCGAGCGGGCCTCGGACGGCAACGCCGCCTATCTGCGGTTCGACATCAAACGCCGCGAGGTCCTCACCGCCACGGTCGCCTCGCCGCTGGTCGACGTCATCGACCCCGAGATCCCGGCAGCCGAGCGGATCGCGGCCACCGTGCCGACCGCCCTGGACCTGCCCGACGTCGACGTCCCCACCGTCACCCTGCCGACGCAGAAGAAGCCGCCGGCCACCGCCAACGGCAGCAAGCCCGCGGCGACCTCGTCGTCCGTGCCGGACGACGACATCTCCGACTGGATCTGACCCACACCCAACCCGGATGCGAGGGGCTGCTTCGGCTCGTTCGTGTGGTTCCTCGCGTCCACCCATCGCCCGAAGGAGGGCTTCCATGACCGCCACCACTGCCCCTGCTGCGGGGGTGCCGGTGGGGCCTGGCCTGTCGATGTTCGACCCCATCTTCGTCGGCATCGACGAGTTCGGTCAGCCCGTCTACATCACCCTCGCCTACCGCAACCTCCTCGCAGGCGGAGAACCCGGCGGAGGCAAATCCGGCCTGCTCAACACCATCGCCGCCCACGCCGCCCTCAGCGTCGACTCCCGCCTGGTCCTGCTGGACGGCAAGCTCGTCGAACTCGGCCAGTGGGAAGACTGTGCCGACGCGTTCATCGGCCCCAACATCACCGACGCCCTGACCGTCCTGCGACGGCTGCAGGTCGTGATGAACAACCGCTACGCCTGGCTCCGCGCCCACGGCCGCCGCAAGGTGACTGCCCTTGACGGGCTGTCCGTCATCACCGTGCTGGTCGACGAGATCGCCTTCTACTCCGCCACCGTCGGTTCGAAGCAGGAGCAAGAGGAGTTCGTCGCCCTCCTGCGTGACCTCGTGGCCCGGGGTCGGGCCGCCGGCATCCCCGTGGTGGCCGCGACTCAGCGGCCGTCGTTCGACATCATCCCGACCTCGCTGCGGGACCTGTTCGGCTACCGCGCCGCCTTCCGCTGCACCACTCCGAACAGCTCGAACATCGTGCTGGGTCACGGCTGGGCCGAGCAGGGCTACACGGCAACCGACATCCAGCCCACCAACCAGGGCGCGGCCTACCTCATCGCCGAAGGCGGCATCCCCCGCCGCATCAAGGTCGCCTACCTCACCGACGCGCAGATCGCCGGCATCGCCGACTACGCCACCTGGATCCGCCGACCCGCCAACCTCACCAAGCCTGCCGACGCGACCGGCAGCCGCACGGATTGGGAGATCGCCGCATGAGCACCATCGGCTACCGCGACACGACCCTGATCGGCCTGCCTGAGCAGGTCGCCAACGTCATCCGCAACCACCACACCGCCGGAACCCTGGTCGCGGTGACCGCACCCCGGTCCGTCTCGCCCACCGACCCGCGCGTCCGCGTCGTCGTCCGACTCGTCGACGACACCACCACGGCCACCCCGCCGGTGCGGGTCACCTCGCTGCGCACGCACATCACCAACCGCGTCCAGCACACGCAACGGCGACGCACCCGCCGCCGCATCGTCATCGCGGCCACCGTCACGGCCGCCGTCGTCGTCATCGGCCTGGCCGTAGCGCTCGTCTACCTCGTCGGCCACCTGGTGGCGTTCCTCGTCGACAACGCCGCTCTCATCGCCGGCCTCCTGGCCATCGCGGCGCTCATCCTCGCCGCCCTGCGCGGCACCACCGGCAGCGGCAAACGGCACTGCCCCGGCTGCTGACCCGCATCAAGAAACGGCCGACGGAACCGGCACAAGCCCTGGAAAGCAAACCCGGTTCCGCCGACCACCCACCACAGCCCACTGAAAGGACGTGGCTGCCATGAAGGCTACCCAAAACCCACCCACCACCGGGCAGGTCACCTCTGCTGACCTGCTGCGGATGGCTGCCCTCTACCTGCGCCGGCACGGCTGGACCCAGGGCACCTACTACGCCACCGACGTCCCCGCCGAGCACCCCACGCCGCCGGCCTGCGCCGTCGGTGCGATCGGCATCGCCTGCGCCGGACACCGGGTCAACCATTTCTCCGACCTCGACCCCGACGACCGGCACCCCTACCTCGACGCCATCGCCGTCCTGGTCGACTACCTCGACGACCACTACCCCATCCACCTGTTCGACGACGACGGCTACTGCATCGACGAACACACCTCCCCCTACTCCTGGAACGACGACCCGCTCTGCACCGCCGAGCAGGTCATCACGGCTCTTAAGGGAGCCGCTGAGGAATGGGACCGCCTCCACCAGCAGGGAGGCGAGAACCGATGAGCACCGTCAAGCACGCCTTGACGCACCTCCCGCGATCCCGGCGGCGTCGGGATGTCGTCGAGAACGACGCCTTCGCGGCCTTCGCCCGCCGCATCGTCCGCGCCCACGGCCGCCGCGTCGCCACCGGAGACGTGGAAGCCCTCCGCGACCTCGTCGCCCTGTCGGCCAACCTCGACGACGCGATCGGCGAAGCCGTCATCGGCCTCCACGCCTTCGGCTACTCCTGGGCCGAAATCGGCTCCCGCCTCGGCATCTCGAAGCAGGCCGCCCAGCAACGCTGGGGAGGCCAGTCATGACCGACCTTCGCAGCCACGACCTCGACGCCCTGACCGGGCGCACCGGCATCCGGGTCGAGTTCTACGACCCGGCCGGCACCCGCTACGGGTTCCCCACCTTCCCCTACCTGACTGCGCCCGCCGGCCTGGCCGCCCGCCGGCAACTGCGCGCCGCTGGTCTTCGACCCGGCGGTCATGACCCGGTCGCTCAGATCCTCTGGCGGCACCGGGCGCAACGCCGCGTCGCCTACCTCTACCGGCTCGACCTCGCCGCCCCGAAGCGGACCGCCACGCCGGCCCAGCGGGAGGCCATCGCCAAGGCCCTTCGCGCCCGCCGCACCTGCCGCACCTGCCAGCGGGTGAAGCCCTACTACATCCCGCGCCGGACCGGCTCCTGCCTCGACTGCACCCCGGGAGGTGCCCAATGACCGCCACCACCGCAAACCTTGCCGCCGAAGAGCGGATGACTCCCGACGACTACGCCGTGACGGCCCTCGCCGGCTACTTCGCCGACTGCGGCCCCCTGTCCTTCGAACGGTTCCTGTCCGGCTACTACGCCGAATCAATCCGGCTCATCCAGGAAGCCCACCTCACCGACTGCACCGCCGGCGACGGCGAGCACTGCGCCACCTGCGACAGCATCCGGGTCGGCCTCGTGGGTCTGCTCGCCGAGCAGCGCGCCGTCACCTCCACGCCTGAGGGGGTGACCGGCCATGACCGGCACTGACCGGAACGCAGCCGGTCCTCGCATCGAGGGCTTCGCCCTGGTCCTCATCCTTCTTCTTGTCGCCGGCTTCGCTGGCGCGGCCTCGTTCACCCACGTCAAGGACTGGACGCTCGCCAACTCCCCGGACGGGACCGGGGCATGGTTCGGCTGGGCCAACGCGGTCATCTCCGAACTCGTTCCCATCGCCTCCCTGTTGACCATCCGCCGACGCCGCCGGGCCGGCGCTCCGATCGGCTACCCGCTGTTCCTGCTCATCGCCGCCGCCAGCCTCTCCCTGGCCGCGCAACTCGCGGTCGCCAAGGCCGGCCCTTCCGGGTGGCTCCTGTCCGCCGTCCCGGCTTTGGCGTTCATGGCCTTGGTCAAGCTCGTCCTCGCCCCGGCACCGGCCGGGCCGCAGGACACCCCGCCGGCCTCTGCGCCGGCTGAGCCGATCCGCGTTCAGATGGCCAAGCAGACCACCGAGCCAGCACCGCCGGCCGCCATCACCCCGGCCCCCAAGCCGGAACCCATCACCGTCCCGACGCACCTGCTGCCCACCGCCCGCTTCGCTGCCGTGCAACACGAACAGTCCACCGGGCAACCCATCACCGCCGCCGAGCTGGCCGACCGACTCGACGTCGCCCCGGCCATGGCCGGGCAGCTCCTCACCACCATCGCCGGTGGTGCCCGATGACCATCTACCTCGTCGACATCGAGCAGGTCATGCACTCCTGCCCGGCTCACACCGAGACGCACCCGTTCGACATCCGCCGCACGCTCGTCGACGTCACCCCCGGCGGACCCTGCCGCGCACCGGTCACCATCCGCTGCGGCGACACCGTCACCCAGATCCCCTGTCACCGGCACGAGCCGGCCAAGCGCCAGTGCGGCGCCTGCCGGGTCATCGTCACCGAACGCACCATCACCACCCGCACCCTCGCAACCGAGGTAGCGGCCTGATGGCGTCGACGCTGGACCCCACACCCCGCGCCTCGGCCCGGGGTGTGGGCTCGAACGCCGACACCATCCCCCCGGTCTTCGACTACACCGCCGCCGGCTCCGCCTTCCAACGCGCCACCCGACCCGACTACTTCGGCTGGCTGGAACACGTCCGCGCCGCCGCCGGCTGCACCCGCCCCGTCCGCCTCGCCGGCCAACTGCTCACCGTCGATCCCTCGACCGGCCGGATTTTGGAGCAGCGGCACACCGACGGGATGCCCGACTCGGTGATCTACACCGCCTGCGGCAACCGTCGGGCAACGGTCTGTCCGTCCTGCGCGCAGACCTACCAGCGGGACGCGTTCCAGCTCCTGCGCGCCGGCCTGGTCGGGGGCAAGGGCGTCCCGGAGACGGTCGCTTCGCATCCGGCGGTGTTCGCGACCTTCACCGCTCCATCGTTCGGGCCGGTCCACGTCCGGGTCGTCCGCAGGCACACGTGCGGCAACCGGAAGCGGTGCGACTGCCGGCCTGACCCGTGTCACGCTCGCCGCGCCATCGACCCGGCCGCCGGCCTCTGCCCCCACGGCCGGCCCGCCGTCTGCTGGGCACGCCACGAGCCCGGCGACGCCGTGCTCGGACAGCCGCTGTGCCTGGACTGCTACGACCACGACCACCAGGTCGCCTGGAACCTGTTCTCCGGCGAGTTGTGGCACCGCACCAAGCAAGCCGCGGAACGGTGGCTGGCCAAGCTCGCCCGCCGCCGGGGCATCCCCCGTGTCGAAGTTGTCACCGCCTCCGGGAACACGCGGAAGGTCCCCCCGGTCCGGCTCTCGCCCGGGAAGGTCGCCGAACTGCAAGCGCGGGGAGCGGTGCACTTCCACGCCATCGCCCGCCTCGACGGCGTCGACCCCTCCGACCCCGATGCGGTCGTCCCACCGCCGGCTGGGTTCACCGTCGCCGACCTCGTCGACGCGCTCCGGCACGCCGCCGCCCAGATCGCCTTCCACACCCCGCCCCACCCGGACCGCCTCGAGGGCTGGCTCATCAGGTGGGGCGAGCAGGTCGACGTCCGGCCGATCAGCACCAGCGGCAGCGGTGAGGTCACCGACGGCATGGTCGCCGGATACCTTGCCAAGTACGCCACCAAGAGCACCGAGGTAACCGGGCACCGTTCCGTCAGGCTCGACGCCGACTCGATCGGGGACTACGCCGACCCCGACGGCGATCACACCGCCCGCCTCATCGACGCGTGTTGGCGACTCGGCCGACCCACCAGCACGCCACGGCCCTTGTCCGAGCGGCCCCGCGACCGTCGGCCCGCGCCCGGCTTCGTCGACCGCTGGGAGTGCCCCGACTGCGGCACCCACACCCGCTACGCCGCCTGCCCCGTCTGCATCGCCCACCGTCAAGCCACCCTTGACGCCCAACCGGCCAGCAGACCGACGGCCAGTCCGTACGCCCGGCTGCGGCGCTGGGCGCACATGCTCGGCTTCGGCGGCCACTTCCTCACCAAGGGCCGCCGCTACTCGGTGACCTTCCAACTCCTGCGCGATACCCGCATCGCGTACCGACGGCACGAGGACCGGGCCCACGAGCACCCGGCCGCCGGCGGCCCACCCACCGCCCATCTCGACGAGGACACGGCGCTCATCGTCGGCACCCTCACCTTCGCCGGCGTCGGCTGGCACACCACCGGAGACGCCCTCCTCGCCAACACCGCCGCCGCCATGGCCAGAGAGCGACGAACCACCGGCCGCGAAGAACTCGCCCACGAACTCGGCACCGCCCCGGCCGATGCTGCGCCGGCTGCTGCCTGACCCTGTCCCGCCACACGAGGAAGGCCAACCGTTGGACAAAGCCCCTCTGATCACTCCTCGCGTGCTGCGCGTCGAGGAAGCCGCCCGAGCGCTCGGCATCGGCCGCTCACTCACCTACGACCTGATCCGTTCCGGCCAACTGCGCTCCTTCAAGGTCGGCAGCCGCCGCCTCATCCCCGCCGCCGCCATCGACGAAGTCATCACCACGCTCACGGAAGAAGCCGCCTGATGCCCAGACAGCCCAAGCCCAGTCAGACCAACGCCCGCCGGAACCCCAACGGCGAAGGCTCCATCTACCAGCGGTCCAGCGACGGTCGCTGGGTCGGACAGGCATACGTCCTCGCCACCGACGGCACCCGTAAACGCACGTTCGTTTACGGGGCCACCTGGGAGGAAGCACACGCCAAGCTCGTCGAGCTGAAATCCAGATCCCAGCGCGGCATACCCGTACCCGACCGGGCCTGGAAGCTCGCCGACTACCTGCCCTATTGGCTAGCCGCGTACGTCACCGATCTCAAGCCCACCACCGCCCGTGGCTACGAGAGCGCCGTCCGGCTGCACCTGATCCCGGCACTCGGCACCAAAGGCCTCGACAGCTTGCAGGTCCAGCACGTCAAAGCGTTCATGGACGACTTCCGGCGCAAGTGCCTCTGCTGCACTAACGGCCTCGACAAGATCCGCCCTGCTGACCGGCGGTGCTGCTCCGTTGGCCGCTGCTGCCAGCACTACCCCAGTTCTCGACAGATTCAGTTCGTGCACGCGGTGCTGCGCAACGCGCTCCAACACGCCATGCGCGAAGAGCTGGTGTCCCGCAACGTCGCCAAGCTCGTCCGGATTCCCTCGCCCCGCTACAAGGTCGGCAAGGGGCTGTCGGTCGACCAGGTGCGCAAGATCCTCGCCGCCTCCGCCGGACATCGCCTCCACGCCCTCTACGTCGTGGCCGCCACGATGGGCCTTCGGCGCGGTGAACTGGTCGGGCTCCGCTGGTCGGACGTCGACCTGGACGAAGGCACCCTGCGGGTTCAGCAGACCGTCCAGCGGGTGGCGGGACTGCTCCACGTCCAGGACGCCAAAACCGAGGACTCCGAGGCGGTGTTGCCGCTGCCCGAGATCACCTGGCTCGCTCTGCTTGAGCACCAGGAGCGCCAGCAAGCCGAGCGAGCCACGCTCGCCGAGGTCTGGAAAGACCACGGCTTGGTGTTCCCCTCCGAGCGGGGCACCCCGATGGAGCCGACCAACCTCAGCCGCTCGTTCGCCCGGCTCCGGGAGACCGCCGGCCTACCCGGTGTCCGCCTGCACGACCTGCGGCACACAGTCGTGTCCCTGTTGATGGAGCTGGGCGTCCCGCCGCACGTCGTCCAGGCCATCGCCCGGCACGCCGACGTGAAGATCACGCTCAAGGTCTACGCTCACGCCAACCTTGACGCGATGCGCCAGGCGCTCGGCAAGCTCGACGGGCGGCTGTCATGAAGCGCGTTGCTGTCAGCGTTGCTGTCATCCGGCCTTCTCGCGGCGGCCACCGCCACGAAACGCCTGATGGAATTGGAGCCCCCGGCCGGGGTCGAACCGGCGACATCTCGCTTACAAGGCGAGTGCTCTGGCCAGCTGAGCTACAGGGGCGAGCGGTGCCGTCGTCAGCATAGCGACTGGCGTCCGAATTTCCCGCTCGGCAGGCCTCCCGAGCATGGGAAACGTCAACTTCCCGACCCCCGACACCGACGGATCGACGCCGGAAGCCGCCCAGTACCGGTGAGGTTGATGCCCGGGAGTGCCCGCGTGACCGGAATGCGCAATGCCGTCCGTCCCAACGGCTGCCCCTCGTCTTGGCAGGGTCGGAAAACCCGTTTACCGTGCAGTGCACGGACGACGGTCCGGCTGGCCTCGGCTGCCCGGGCAACGCCCGCTGGCCGGCACCGTACGGCGCCGGTCGCTCCTTCACTCGGATCGTCCGGCACGTTCCTGCCGGTGAAAGGAAGCGCTTCACCATGGCTACGGTCACCTACGCGAAGGCGTCCCGGATCTACCCGGGCACCGAACGCCCCGCGGTCAACCAGCTCGACCTCCAGATCGGCGACGGGGAGTTCCTCGTCCTGGTCGGCCCGTCGGGCTGCGGCAAGTCCACCAGCCTGCGGATGCTCGCCGGCCTCGAGGACGTCGACGACGGCGCGATCTACATCGACGACCGCGACGTCACCCACCTGCCGCCGAAGGCCCGCGACATCGCGATGGTCTTCCAGAACTACGCCCTCTACCCGCACATGACGGTGTACGAGAACATGGCGTTCGCGCTCAAGCTGCGCAAGACCTCGAAGTCGGAGATCGACCGGCGGGTCAAGGAGGCGGCCGCGCTTCTCCAGCTGGAGGAGTACCTCAACCGCAAGCCGAAGGCGCTCTCCGGTGGTCAGCGTCAGCGGGTCGCCATGGGCCGCGCCATCGTCCGCGAGCCGCAGGTCTTCCTCATGGACGAGCCGCTGTCGAACCTCGACGCCAAGCTCCGCGTCCAGACCCGTACCCAGATCGCCTCGCTGCAGGCCAAGCTGGGCATCACCACGGTCTACGTCACCCACGACCAGGTCGAGGCCATGACCATGGGTCACCGGGTCGCGGTCATGCTCGACGGCGTGCTCCAGCAGGTGGACACCCCGCGGGCGCTCTACGACACCCCGGCCAACGTCTTCGTCGCCGGCTTCATCGGCTCCCCCGCGATGAACATCAAGACCGTGCCGCTGACCGAGCAGGGCGCCGCCTTCGCCGAGATGCACATCCCGCTGACCCGGGAGCAGGTCGAGGCCGCCCGCGCCGAGGGCGGCGACGGCAAGGTGACCGTCGGCTTCCGCCCGGAGGACTGCGACATGGTCAGCCCGACCGAGGGCGGCATGCCGGTCGTGGTCGAGCTGGTCGAGGACCTGGGCTCCGACGCCAACGTCTACGGCCACGCCGCGCTCGAGGGCCTCAACGAGCGCTTCGTCGTCCGCACCGACCGGCGCCACATGCCGAACATGGGCGACACCGTGTTCGTCAAGCCGCGCGCCGGCCAGAGCCACGTCTTCCACGCCGCCACCGGCACCCGGATCTGACGTACGCGACAAGAGAGGGGCGGTCCGCTTCGGCGGACCGCCCCTCTCGTCGTACCGGGGTGCCGCCGGCGGCGCTCCTGCTACCTGGGAGCCACGGGAGAAGTGGCTCCTCGGGTTGATCCGGTACGGCCCACTCCGCTCATAGCGTCACGGCAGCTTCCCGACCCGAGGAGATGCCATGACCACCATGTCCGACCCCGCCACCCGCCAGCCGTCACCGCGCTCCCGGGCGTACCGGACGGCCCGCCTCGCCGGCCGCAGCCTGGCCTACTGCGCGGCGCTGGCCCCGGTCGCCTTCGTCGCGTTGGTGGCCGCCCCGCTGGGCCGGTCCGACACCGCCGCCGCACGGTGGCGGGCTCTGCGCACCGGGCTGCTCGGGGCGCCACCGGTCGCCGGCCCCGGACGGCGACCGGGCCCGGTCGCCGTCGCCGGCCACGGAGTGCTGAGCCTGCTGCTCGGCGTCGCGGCCCTGGTGCCGCTCGGCGTCGAACTGCTGATGGTGCTGCGTGGCGTCCTGTACGGCATCGTCGACCCCGGTCCGTACACGAACTCGTGGGGCGGCCCGACCCGGGCCGGCGCGTGGCTGGCGCACTTCCTCGTCGGCCTGCCGCTGGCCGCCGCCGGCCTGGCCGCGCTGGTCGGGATCGCCGCCGTGCACCAGCGCCTGACCCGGGGCCTGGACGGGGCGCGGCCCGCGCCCTGGCTGATCCCGGTCACGCTGCTGATCGCGCTGGCCGGGGCGCTGCTCTTCGTCGCCTGGACCCACCAGATCTAGGAACGCGGAGAGGCCCCTGCCACCACCGCCGACGCGGCAGGGCAGGGGCCTCTCCTACGTGCTCAGAGTTCCTGGGCGCGGCGGCGGGCGACCTCGGCGAGGGTGACCGCGGCGGCGACGCTGGCGTTGAGCGACTCGACCTCGGAGATCATCGGGATGCTGACGGTCAGGTCGCAGGTCTCCCCGACCAGCCGGGACAGCCCGCGCCCCTCGGAGCCGACCACCACCACCAGCGGCCCGACCGCGGCCTCAAGGTCGTAGAGGTCGGTGTCGCCGTCGGCGTCCAGGCCGACCACCATGAAGCCGGCGTCCTTGCAGGCCTTGAGCGCCCGGGTCAGGTTGGTGACCTGGCCGACCGGCACCCGCGCGGCCGCGCCGGCGCTGGTCCGCCAGGCGGTCGCGGTGATCCCGGCGGCCCGCCGCTCGGGTACGAAGACACCCTGCGCGCCGAACGCGGCGGCGGACCGGATCACCGCGCCGAGGTTGCGCGGGTCGGTGACCCCGTCCAGCGCGACGAGCAGCGGGGCGGGCTGCTCCAGCGCGGCCGCCATCATGTCCTCGAACGGCTCGTACGCGAACGGCGGCACCTGCAGGCCGACGCCCTGGTGCAGCACGCCTCCGGTCATCCGGTCCAGCTCGGCGCGGCTGATCTCCAGGATCGCGATGCCCCGGTCGGCGGCCGTCCGGATGATCTCGTTGATCCGGTCGTCCATGTCGATGCCCTGAGCCGTGTAGAGGGCGGTCGCCGGCACCTGGGCGCGCAGCGCCTCCAGCACCGGGTTGCGACCGACCAGCAGCTCCGGGCTGTCCTTGGCGGGGTTGGACTTGCGGCCCGGCGCGACCCGCGGGCCGGAGCGGCCGGTGGGCTTGCCGCCCCGGCCGCCGGCGCCCCGGGCCGCCGGGACGCCCCGACCGCCGCCCTTGCCCCAGGTGGTGTCCTTGCTGCCCGGCTGGCCGATCTTGGGGGCCCGCCCCTCCTCGGCCGCCGCGCGGCGCTCCTTGTCCTGCTTCCAGGCGGTGCGCTGGGGCAGCTTCTCGGTGCCCGAGTACGCCTTGTGCCAGGGTCGCTCGTCGGCGGGCAGGGTCTTGCCCCGGCCGGCGAGGGAGTCCTTGTTCTTGCCGCCGGAGCCCTTCGGGGCGCCTGCCTTCGGGCTCAGTCGCCGGCCACGGCGCTGCGAGTTGCCGGCCATCAGTCCTGCTCTCCAATAGTCCAACGCGGGCCCTGGGGGGTGTCCTCGACCACCACGCCGGCCTGCTTGAGCTGGTCACGTACGGCGTCCGCGGCGGCCCAGTCCTTGCGGCTGCGGGCCTGAGCGCGCTGCTCGAGGGCGAGCGCGATCAGCGAGTCCACCACGCCGCGCAGGTCCTCCGTGCCGCCGCCGCCGGTCCAGGCCGGGTCCAGGGGGTCGACGCCGAGGATATCCAGCATCGCCCGTGCGGCGGCCAGGGTCGTGCGGACGGTCACATCGTCGCCGATGGTGAGCGCGTTGTTACCGTCCCGTAGTGTGCGCTGGAGCACAGCGAGGGCGGCCGAGGTGTTGAGGTCGTCGTCCATCGCCGCGACGAACGCGGCCGGCAGCTCGCCGGGCTGGCCGCCGCCGACCCGCTCGGCGGCCCGCACCACGAAGCCCTCGATCCGCCGGTACGTGACGGCGGCCTCGCGCAGCGCGTCCTCCGAGTAGTCGATGACCGACCGGTAGTGCGCGGCGGCGTAGTAGTAGCGCAGATCGACCGGGCGCACCCCGAGCGAGTCCACGTACGCCAGGTCGAGGGCGTTGCCGAGCGACTTGCCCATCTTGGCGCCGCCGATGCTGAGCAGCCCGTGGTGCACCCAGTACCGGGCGAAGGGCAGGTCGGCCGCCTGCGACTGGGCGATCTCGTTCTCGTGGTGCGGGAAGGTCAGGTCCAGCCCGCCGCCGTGGATGTCGAACTCCGCCCCCAGGTAGCGCCAGCACATCGCCGAGCACTCGATGTGCCAGCCGGGGCGGCCCCGGCCCCACGGCGAAGGCCAGTAGGCGTCGGCCGGCTCGTCCGGTTTGGCACCCTTCCAGAGGGCGAAGTCGCGCGGGTCGCGCTTGCCCCGTTCGGGGGCGTCCCCGGCGGACTGCATGTCCTCCGGGGACTGCCCGGACAGCGACCCGTACGCCGGCCAGGAGGCCACGTCGAAGTAGACGTCGCCGGAGCCGTCGGTGGCCGGGTAGGCGTGCCCGGTCTCGATCAGCCGGCTGATCAGCTGGTGCATCTCGGGGATGTGCCCGGTGGCGCGCGGCTCGTAGGTCGGCGGCAGCACGTTGAGCGCCCGGTACGACTCGGCGAGGATCAGCTCGTTCGCGTACGCGATCGACCAGAACGGGCGGCCCTGTTCGATCGCCTTGACCAGGATCTTGTCGTCGATGTCGGTCACGTTGCGGATGAAGGTGACCTCGAAGCCGGCGGCCAGCAGCCAGCGGCGCAGCACGTCGTAGTTGACGCCGGAGCGAAGGTGACCGATGTGCGGTGGGGACTGGAGGGTGAGACCACACAGGTAGACCCCCACCTTGCCGGCTTCCCGCGGGACGAAGTCCCGCACCGATCGGGTGGCGGTGTCATACAGGCGTAGCGTCACCATGCAAGGGTAGCCGTCCGTGCATTTCGAGGTTGGCGGGAGCCGGGTCGTACGCTGCGTGCTGTGGACACGTCGGCACGCGCGGGTGAGCCGCTGACCCGGCCCGGGGAAACGGCGGCCGGTCCCGCCGCGCGCGGCGGTGAGACGGCGCAGACGCTGGACCGGGGGCTGCGCCTGCTGCACCTGGTCGCCGACGCCCCCGGCGGGCTGACCGTCACCGAGGCGGCGAACCGGCTGGGCATCGGCCGGGCCGCCGTCTACCGGCTGGTCGGCGCGCTGACCGGGCACGGCATGCTGCGCCGGGACGGCGACGGCCGGCTACGCCTCGGCGCCGGGGTGCTGCACCTGGCCCGGCGGGCGCAGCCACTGCTCGCCGAGGGGGCGCTGCCCGCGCTGCGCCGACTGGCCGAGCAGGCCGGTGCGACCGCGCACCTCACCGTGGTCGAGGGCGGCGAGGGGGTCGCCCTGGCGGTGGTGGAGCCGAGCTGGACGTCGTTCCATGTGGCATACCGGGCCGGGTCCCGCCATCCGCTGGAACGCGGGGCGGCGGGGCGGGCCATCCTGGCCGGGCGGTCGGGCGCCGCCGGCCCGCTGAGCACCAGCGGGGAGCTGCAGTCCGGGGCGTACGGGGTGGCCGCGCCGGTGCTCGGGGTGCCCGGGCTGGAGGCGAGCGTCGGGGTGGTGTCGTTGGCCCCGCTGGACGTCGACGTGGTGGGCGCCCAGGTGGCCGCCGCCGCCACGGCCATCGCCGCCGCCCTCTCCTGACGGGCCGGCCGAGCCGAGCAGCGCACACGCGAGGGCCCGGGCGACCGACGGTCACCCGGGCCCGCACGGTGGTGCCGGCTGTCACATGGGGGTGGTCACCGCGGCGTACGCGTCGACGATCCCGTACCCGTAGAAGCCGTTGAACTCCTCGCCCCCCTCGCAGTAGGCGTTGAACTGGCCACTGCGGTCCTCGCGCTGGTACGTCTGCGTCCGCGGCTGCGGGCAGGCGTGCTCGTCGGCGGTGGCGTAGAGGTGGCTCTCCACCGCGTCCGGCGCGAGCCCGAACCCGCCCTGGGTCGCGCTGCCGAACCGGCTGACGATCAGCGATGCGACGCCGGCGGCGTGCGGCGACGCCATCGACGTGCCCTGCAGGTAGGTGTAGTAACCGCACGTACCGGTGGCGGTGCACTGCTTGAAGACGAAGGTCTGGGCGTCCGGCACGACGTTGCCGTTCTCGTCGACCGAGCCCTCCTCCTGCAGCACCTTCTTGGGGTAGCTGGAGAGGATCATGTTGGCGTCGGTGCGGTAGGCGTCGGTCCCGTAGCCGTCGCGGAACCAGCCGCCCGGCGCAGCGACCGAGATCTGCTCGGTGCCGTAGTTGGAGTAGTCGGCCTTACGGCCCGACGGGCCGACCGACGAGACGCCGATCACGTGCGGCCCTTCCGCCGGCAGGTCGAGGCAGGTGTCGTTGTCGATCGGCCGGTGGTACGGCGCGGGGCCGTAGTCCGGGCTGCTGGTGTCGACGCGGGGCTTGCCGAGGTCCTCGTGGTTGTTGCCGAGGGCACCGACGAGCGTGACGCCGTGGTCGTGCGCGTAGTTGAGCGCCCGCTTCATCGCCGTGATGATGGCCCGCTGCTCCGCCCGGGCCTCCGGCGAGTCGGTCGGGTTGTTGGTGCAGTTGTAGAGCCACGGGTCGACGTAGAACGACATGTTGACGACGTCGAGGCCCTTGTCGCCGGCGTGGACCAGCGCGTTGACGACCGGGTCGAGGAAGAAGTACCCCGAGTCCTGGCCACCCTTGAGCTCGACCAGGGTGACGCCCGGCGCGACGCCGGAGACCCCGAAGCCGTTGGCGGCCGCGCCGACGGTGCCGGCGACGTGCGTGCCGTGCCCGCCGTCGTCGGTGCCGACCGGGTCGAGACAGCTCGCGACCTCGCACGCACCGTCGATGTCAGTCATGTCCGGCGCGAAGTTCTTCGACAGCGACCAGCCGAAGTTGGGCGCGATGTCCGGGTTGCTGGCGTCGATACCAGTGTCGAGGATGCCAACCTTGACGGTCGACCTGCCGTCCTCGACGGCGCGGGCCCGGTCGGCGTGGATCATCGACAGGCCCCACAGCTTGTCGTCGAGCGGGTCGAGGCCGGTGGGACCCTTCGCCAGTTCGATACTGCCCTTGGTCTTCGCGGCGGTCGCCAGGTTTTCGCGCTCGACCTTGTCGAGGTCGGCCCGCGGTGCGTAGCCGACGGCTTTCCGCTGCGCCGCGCCGACCAGAGAGCCGCTGCCGGCGACCCTGCTGGCGAAGTCGGCACGGTTGCTGACCACGCGGAACATGCCGACGCTGTTCGTGCTGGAGACCACCGTTCCGCCTGCGGCCTTGATGGCGGCGATCGCCGTGCTGGCGGAGACACCGTCCTTCGCCACCACGGTGAAGGTCCGGGTGCTGGTCGGCCCGGCGTTGGCCGGTGCGACCAGACCGGTCACCGTGAGTGCCAGCGCGGCCGCGATCGCGACCCCGCCGGCGGTGAAGCGCTTGCTCACCACATCAGATCCTCTCGTTGAGGGACGTGGCAGCCATCACATAACACCAGAGCTGATTTACGCCAGACAACCGTCCGGAATAGACCTCAATCAGGCATTCGTCGGTTCCAGCTTGACCAGCGCGTCCGACAGTTCGGCCAGGGTGGACACCTCGGCGTCCGGCGAGAGACCGGCCGGACGGGGCAGTCCGAGCCGGTTGAGCCAGACCGCCCGCAGTCCGGCCCGTTGCGGCGCGACCACGTCGTGCTCCGGCGAGTCACCCACGTACACGATCCGCTCGGCGGGCACCCCGGCCGCCGCCACCACCGCGGCGTAGAACTCGGGCGCCGGCTTCTTCGGCAGACCGTTCTCGTGCGCGTACAGCTCGAAGGCGAACTCGCCGGCGAGCCCGCAGCGTTCGGCGCGGCTGTTGCCGTTGGTGGCGAAGCCGAGCAGGTGGCGCCGCCGCAACGCGGCGAGCGCCGGCAGCGCGTCGGGGAACGGTCGGGTCAGCGCGAAGCGCCGGGCGAAGAAGAGGGCGGCCATCTCGTCCAGGTGCTCGTCGAGCCCGGCCCGGGCGAGCGACCGGGCCAGCGCGGTCCGCCGGATCTCCTGCACGGGCGCGGCGCTGAGCGCGCCGAAGACGGCACCCCAGTCGGCCTCCAGGTCCGCGAGGCGGACCGCGGCCGCCGCCGGGGTCCGGCGCCGCATCTCCGCCAGTACGGCGACCAGCGCGCCGGTGACCGCCGGGCGCAGGTCGAGCAGGGTCTCGTCGGCGTCGAAGACGACGGCGGTCGGCGGGCCGGTGGGGCGCTCGCCGCCTTCCGCCGGCCCGGGTGGTGGCGTGCTCACCGCTCGGTGGCCAGGGCCGGCTCGGCCGGGTGCCCGGGTCGCGCCGGCTCGGGCGTCGCGCGCAGCTCGTCGACGCGGACCAGGGCGACGCCGGCAACGATCAGCGCGCCACCGGCGAGCTGGACGACGGTCGGCAGTTCGTTCAGCACCAGCCAGGCGATGAGCACCGCGAACATCACCTCGGTCAACCCGACGAACGACGACAGCCGCGCCCCGAGCAGCCGCGCCCCGGCGATCCCGGTGAGGTACGCGACGACCGCGGCGATCAGCGACAGGCCGGCGATGGGCACCAGCCAGCTCATCCGGTGCCCGGCGAAGCTGACGTCGGCGAGGCCGGCCCGCAGCGGCAGCACCCCGACCGCGCCGAGCAGGAGCAGGACCAGGGCGCCGACGGCCATGCCACCGCTGGCCATCACCACCGACGGCAGTCGGTCGTCGACCCGGCCGGCAATCACGAAGTAGCCGGCCAGCCCGACCCCGGCGCCCAGTCCCCAGAGCACGCCGACCGGATCGAGCCGGCTGGCGCCGGTCAGATCCAGCACGAACACCAGCCCGCACAGGGCGGTCACCGATCCCGCCACGGTCAGCGCCCGGGGTCGCTGGCCGTGGACCAGCCACATCCAGCCGACCACGAGGACGATGCCCAGGTACTCCAGCAGCAGCGCGACGCCGACCGGCAGGTAGCGGACCGCGTTGAAGAAGCACGCCTGGGCGAGGGCCACGCCGAGCAGTCCGAACACGACGACGGTGCCGGCGTTGCGGCGAAGCACGTCCCACCGGCCGCGCAGGGCCAGGAGGGCCGGCACGGCGAGGACCAGCGCGGCGATGCCGACCCGGGCCACCACCACCGCCTCGGCCGACCAGTCCCCGGTGATCAGTGGGCGGGCGAAGGTGCCCGAGGTGGCGAAGGTGAGAGCGGAGAGCAACGCCAGGCCGAGGCCGACTCCGGGCCGTTCACGCATCGGTACGCTCCTTGGCCCGCCGGCCGGTCATGAGTCAAATGGGGTTACGCTCATGACGCTAGGCCGGCACCCTGACAGGAGTCAAGTTGCTCTTCGCCCATGACACCGAAAGCGCCCTGACCGCCACGGCGGCGCTGGTCAACACCGTCGGCCCCGACCTGGAGGGGCTGCCCGACGTGGCCGCCCTGGACGAGTTCTTCACCGCGCACTCCTGGACCGGCCGGCACGAGCACACCGAGGCGGAGCTGAGCTCGGTCCGCGCCCTCCGGCCCCGGCTGCGCCGGCTCTGGCACGCGGAGACCGACGAGGTGGTGGCGATCGTCAACGGGCTGCTCCGCGAGTCGAGCGCCCTGCCGCAGCTCATCCGGCACGACGACCAGCCGTACCACCTGCACGCCGTGCCGCGCGACGCGCCGCTGGCGACCCGGATGGCGGTCGAGGCGGCGATGGCGCTGGCCGACCTGGTCCGCAGCGGCGAGCTGAGCCGGCTGCGGATCTGCGACCACCCGGACTGCGACAACGTCCTGGTCGACCTGTCGAAGAACCGGTCCCGCCGGTTCTGCGACGCCGGCTGCGGCAACCGCGCCGCCGTCACCGCCTACCGGGCCCGCAAGGCGGCCGGCCGCTCGTGACCGCCGGGACGCCAGTCCTCCCGGCGCAGCTCGTACTCCACCTCACCGTGCTCCGTCCCCGGGATCGGGTCGTCCCAGGTCAGGTGGAAGGTGCGGACGTACCGCAGGCCCGCCTTCGCCATCACCCGCCGCGACGCCACGTTGACCGCCATCGTCTCCGCCCAGACCCGCCGTACTCCCGCGGTCCCGAGGGCGTGCCGGACCAACGCCCGCGAACCCTCGGTGGCCAGGCCCGACCCCCAGGCCGACCGGCGTAGCCGGTAACCCAGCTCGGCCTCCGTGCCGTCGTCGGAGGGGGTGAGCGCGAACCAGCCCAGAAATTGCCCGGTGACCCGGTCGAGCGCCGCCCAGCGGCCGAGGTCAGGATGGCGGTCGTACTGCGCGAGGGTCCGGGTCAGCTGCTCCCGGATGGTCTCGACCGGGGTCGGCCGGCCGTTGGTCAGGAAGCGCATGACCTCCGGGTCGCTGTCCAGCTCGACCAGGTGGCCCACGTCGTCCACGGTCAACCGGCGCAGCCGCAGCCGCCCGGTCTCCAGCAGCACGCGGTCGTCGTCTCCGAGCATGGCCGGATGATGCCGCGCCGACGCCGGCCCGGCGAGGGAATATCCGTCACTCCGTCGCACCGCCACCTCGGCAACGTGGCGTCGTCCGGCCGGCCGGGGCCCGGTCAGGGGTGGGTCATCCGGAGCAGGTCGAGGGCCTCGTCGAGCTGGCTCTCGGAGAGCTTGCCGGAGTCGACGTGGCCGCGGGCGATGACCACCTCGCGGATGGAGATCTGCTTCGCCAGCGCCTCCTTGGCGATCGAGGCGGCCTCGTCGTACCCGAGGTGACGGTTGAGCGGGGTGACGATCGACGGCGAGCCCTCCGCGTACGCGAGACAGACCTCGGCGTCCGCGACCAGGCCGACCACCAGTCGGTCGGCGAAGAGCCGGCTCGACGCGGCCAGCAGCCGGATCGATTCGAGCAGGTTCCGGCCCATCACCGGGAGCATCACGTTCAGCTCGAAGTCGCCCTGGCTGCCGGCGAAGGCCACCGCGGCGTCGTTGCCGATCACCTGGGCGCAGACCTGCCGCATCGCCTCCGCGACCACCGGGTTCACCTTGCCGGGCATGATCGACGAGCCGGGCTGGAGGTCGGGGATGCGCAGCTCGCGCAGGCCGGCGCGGGGACCGGAGCCCATCCAGCGGATGTCGTTGGCCATCTTGTAGAGCCCCACGGCGATGGTGCGCAGCTGCCCGGAGGTCTCCACCAGCGCGTCCCGGGCGCCCTGCGCCTCGAAGTGGTTGCGCGCCTCGGTCAACGGCAGGCCGGTCGAGCCGCGCAGCTTCTCGATCACCTTCGCCGCGAAGCCGAACGGGGTGTTGATGCCGGTGCCCACGGCGGTGCCGCCGAGCGGCAGCTCGGCCAGCCGGGGCAGCGCGGACTCCAGCCGCTCCATCCCGTAGCGGACCTGGGCGGCGTAGCCGCCGAACTCCTGGCCCAGGGTGACCGGAGTGGCGTCCATCAGGTGGGTACGCCCGGCCTTGACCACGGTCTCGAACTCGGCCGCCTTCTCCTCGAGCGCCCCGGCCAGGTGCCGGAGCGAGGGGATCAGATCCTCCACCACGAACTGGGTGGCGGCCAGGTGGATCGAGGACGGGAAGACGTCGTTGCTGGACTGCGAGGCGTTGACGTCGTCGTTCGGGTGCACGGGACGACCCAGCTCCCGGCTGGCCAGGGTGGCGATCACCTCGTTGGTGTTCATGTTGGACGAGGTGCCCGAGCCGGTCTGGAAGACGTCGACCGGGAACTGGTCGTCGTAGCCGCCGTCGGCCACATGCGCGGCGGCGGTGGCGATCGCCTCGGCCACGTCCGCGCCGATCACGCCCAGCTCGCCGTTCACCTGGGCGGCGGCGCCCTTGATCTGGGCCAGCGCCTTGATCTGGGCCGGTTCCAGGCCCCGCCCGGAGATCGGGAAGTTCTGCACCGCGCGCTGGGTCTGCGCCCGCCACAGCGCCTCGGCGGGCACCTCGACCTCGCCCATCGAGTCGCGTTCGATCCGGTAGCCGGTCGCCTCTGGAGTCGTCACGCGTACCATCCTGCCGCGCCCGCCGCCGACTCGCAGATGATCGCTCAGTCCAGCTCGGCGAGGAGCCGGACGACCTCCTCGCCGTCCGACGACCTCACCTGACGGAACAGCTCCAGCGCCCGGGTCCAGTGCGACCGGGCCGCCGCCGGGTCGGTGTCCCGCAGGCACCGGGCGATCCCGTCCAACGCCCGGGCCAGCTCGTAGCGGGCACCCAGCCGGGTGGCATCGGTGAGCACCCGGCGGTGCAGGTCCAGCGCGCTGGCCGCGTCCCCCTGGTCGCGCATCGCCCGGGCCAGCAGGTTGCGGGACGCGCACTGGCCGATCCGGTCCCCCACCTCGGTCATCTCGACCAGCGCCTCGCGGTGCCGGGCCGCCGCCGCGTCCGGCCGGCCCAGCGAGCGCTCGATCGCCCCCAGCTCGTTGAGCAGCTCGCCCACCCCGTAGTGGTTGCCGATCCGGCGCTTCCAGCGCAGCGCCACCTCCAGGCGGCGCACGGCGGCCCCGGCGTGCCCGAGCCGCGCCCGGGCCATCCCGACATGCCCGATCCCGTTGGCCACGTCGTGCAGCGTGCCGACGTCGCGGGACAGCGCGAGCTGTCGGCGGGACACCAGCAGCGCCTCCTCGGGACGCCCGGCCATCAGCAGGATCGCCGCCTTGTTGGTGAAGAGCGCCACGGTCCCCCGGGCGTGGCCGGCAGCGCGCAGCAACACCAGCGCCCGGTCCAGGTGGCTGAGGGCGCTCGCCATGTCGCCACTGATGGCGCAGACGATCGCGGCGTTCTTGTGGGTGCCGGCCTGGGCGATTCGGTCTCCCAGCCGCTCCCGGAGCCGCAGGGCGGTCTCCATCGAGGTGAGCGCCTCCCGGTAACGGGCGAGGCGGTAATAGCCGGACGCGAGATAGTTGTGCATCGTCGCCACCGCGTCGTCGTCGCCCGAGCGCTCGGCGGCGCGCAGACCGATGGTGTGGGCCTCGATCAGCTCGTCGAGGTGGCCAGCGGCGAACCAGTAGCTCCAGCAGGCCCGCGCCAACTGCCAGCAGTACCGGAGCTGACCCTCCTCCTCGGCCAGTCGTGCCAACGCGACCAGCGTGGTGCGGTTCTCGTCGAGCCAGTCGAGGCCCTGCGACCGACACACCTCGATCAGGTCGGGGCGGGCCACCGGGGAAAGGGGCAACGCCGCCGCGCTGGCCGAGCGGTCGACCAGACGGGCGAGTTCGGCGCCGGCGTGCAGGTGGAAGTTGAGCAGCCGCTCCACCGCCGCCGGCCGCTCCACCGCGGCGTCGGGCTCCGCCAGCCGGTGCCGGGCGAAGTCCCGGACCAGGTCGTGGAAGCGGAACCGGCCCGGTTCCGGCTCGTCGGCGAGGTGCGCGTCGACCAGGCCGTCCACCAGGTCCTGCGCCTCGGGCAGCGGCAGGTCGGCGAGCGCCGCCGCCACCCGGTTGTCGAAGAAGCCCCCTGGATGCAGCGCCAGCAACCGGAACATCCGCTGCATGGCCGGACCGATCTGCGCGTACGAGAGGGCGAAGGCCTGACCGACGGAGCGTTCGCCGGCCGACAACTCGGTGAGCGCATCGCGGCCGGCGACGAGGCGGTCCGCCAGGTCCCGGACCCGCCATCGTGGCCGGTGGGCGAGCCGGGCGCCGGCCACCCGGATCGCCAGCGGCAGGTGACCGCAGCGACGGACCACCTCGGCGGCCGCCTCCGGCTCGGCGGCCACCCGGTCGGCCCCCACCACCCTGCCGAGCAACTCGACGGCCTCTTCCGGATCCAGCACGGCCAGTGACGACGGCTTGCCGCCGTCCAGCCCGGTGAGCCGGCGGCGGCTCGTGATCAGGGTGAGGCAGTCCCGGCCGTTGGGGAGCAGCGGCGCGACCTGGGCGGCCCTGGCTGCGTTGTCGAGGACGACGATCGCCCGTCGCCCGGAGAGCTCGCTGCGCCACAGGGCCGCGCGCTCGTCGGAGTCGGCGGGGATGCGCTCGCCGGACACGCCGAGCTGGCGGAGCAGGCCGGCCAGGGCGGCGGCCGGCGACACCGGCTCGCGGTCGCTGTGGCCGTGCAGGTCGATGAAGAGCTGCGCGTCGGGGTAGCGCGGCGCCAGGGCGGTGGCCAGGTGCACCGCGAGGGTGGTCTTGCCGCTGCCCGCCATGCCGTCGATCAGCTGGATCCGGACCGCGTCGTCCTCGATCTCCTTCACCAGCCGCGCCACCGTCTGCTGCCGGCCGGTGAAGTCGCTGATCGCCCGGGGCAGGGAGCGGACCGGCGCGAGGGGCGCCTCCTCGGAGCCCGTCAGGGCCAGATCGCCGGCGAGCACCCGCTGGTGCAGCTCCTGCAACGCCCCGCCAGGCTCGATCCCCAGTTCCTGGGCGTAGGTCCGGCGACCCTCCCGGTAGACGCCGAGGGCGTCGGCCTGCCGACCGACCGCGGAGAGAGCGAGCATCAACTGTCCCCGCAGCCGCTCCCGCAGCGGGCTCTGGTCGACGCTCTCGGTCAGCTCGTCAATCAGGTCGGCCGCCTGTCGCAGCCGCAGCTCGACGTCGACGCACTCCTCCAGCACGGAGAGCCGCTGCTCGTCGAGCAGCTGGGCGCGGCGGCGCACGCTCCGGCTCGGGATGCCGCTCAGCGCCGGGCCGTGCCAGAGGGCGAGCGCGGTCCGGTAGTGCTGGCGCGCCTCGGTCGGCTGCCCGGCGACGACGGCCGCCCGGGCGGCCTCGACGCCCCGGGCGAAGACCTCCGCGTCCAGGTCGGCCGGCTCGATCCGGATCCCGTACCCGACCGGGTCGGTGACGATGATCTCCGGCGGCACTCCGAGTGCGGCGAGGCGCTGTCGCAGTCGCGACACGCAGATCTGGAGCTGGGCGCGGGCGGTGGCCGGCGGTCGCTCCTCCCAGACCGCGTCGACCAGCTCCTCGAGGGGCACCACCCGACCGACGCGGAGCAGCAGCATGGCGAGCACGACCCGGTCCCGACCCGCCGTGACGGTGGCTTCGCCGCCACCGACCCGCAGGGGTCCCAGGATCCCGAACCGCATCTGCCCCCCGCACGCCGTCTGTGGAACTTCCAGCAGAGTAACCCGCCGGTAACCAATCGCCCCGAGCAGGCGATAGCGATGTGATAGCGGATCGACAGCGGTGGAGTCGACACTCGTGCCGGGTTGTCGGTGACGGCATCCGACGGGGGCGGTGCGCCCGACCGGCATCGCCCGGCCGGGCGCACCGATGTCGAATGAGCACCGGACGACGGAGGGGCGTCGGGCCTACGGCCCGGCGCCCCTCCCAGCTCCCCGTCGGTCAGCGGCGGCCGACCGTCAGCACCGGCTTGGTGACCTCGGCGAAGAAGTCGTTGCCCTTGTCGTCGACGACGATGAAGGCCGGGAAATCCTCCACCTCGATCTTCCAGACCGCCTCCATGCCCAACTCCGGGTACTCCAGGACCTCTACGTGCTTGATGCAGTCCTGGGCCAGCCGGGCGGCGGGGCCGCCGATCGAGCCGAGGTAGAAGCCGCCGTGCTGGTGGCAGGAGCGGGTCACCTGGGCGGACCGGTTGCCCTTGGCCAGCATCACCTGGGAGCCGCCGGCAGCCTGGAACTTCTCCACGTACGCGTCCATCCGGCCGGCGGTGGTCGGGCCGAACGAGCCGGAGGCGTACCCCTCTGGAGTCTTGGCCGGGCCGGCGTAGTAGACCGCGTGGTCGCGCAGGTACTGCGGCATCGGCTCGCCCGCGTCCAGCCGCTCGGCGATCTTGGCGTGGGCGATGTCCCGGGCCACGACGAGCGGGCCGGTCAGCGACAGCCGGGTCTTCACCGGGTACTTGGACAGCTCGGCACGGATCTCGTCCATCGGCCGGTTCAGGTCGACGCGGACGACCTCCTCGGTGTCCAGCGTCTCGTCGGTGACGTCGGGCAGGAAGCGCGCCGGGTCGGTCTCCAGGCGCTCCAGCCAGACGCCCGACGGGGTGATCTTGGCGACGGCCTGCCGGTCCGCCGAGCAGGAGACGGCGATCGCCACCGGGCAGGAGGCGCCGTGTCGGGGCAGCCGGACCACCCGCACGTCGTGGCAGAAGTACCGGCCGCCGAACTGCGCGCCGATGCCGAAGTTGCGGGTCAGCTCCAGCACCTCGGCCTCCAGCTCCAGGTCGCGGAAGCCGTGCGCGCTCATCGAGCCGGCGGTGGGCAGCGCGTCGAGGTACTTGGCGGAGGCGTACTTGGCGGTCTTCAGCGCGTACTCGGCGGAGGTGCCGCCGATGACGATGGCCAGGTGGTACGGCGGGCAGGCCGCGGTGCCGATCAGCCGCAGCTTCTCCTCCAGGAACTGCATCATCCGGGTGGGATTCAACAGCGCCTTGGTCTCCTGGTAGAGGTACGACTTGTTGGCCGAGCCGCCCCCCTTGGCCATGAAGAGGAACTTGTACGCGTCGGGGTGCCCGTCCGGGTCCTCGGCGTAGAGCTCCACCTGGGCGGGCAGGTTGCTGCCGGTGTTCCGCTCGTCCCACATGGTCAGCGGGGCGAGCTGGGAGTAGCGCAGGTTCAGCTTCGTGTACGCCTGGTAGACGCCGCGGGAGATGGCCTCCGCGTCGGCGCCGTCGGTGAGCACGTGCCGGCCCCGCTTGCCCATCACGATCGCGGTGCCGGTGTCCTGGCACATCGGCAGCACCCCGCCGGCGGCGATGTTGGCGTTGCGCAGCAGGTCCAGCGCGACGAACCGGTCGTTCGGCGAGGCCGCCGGGTCGTCGATGATCGACCGGAGCTGGGCCAGGTGCGCCGGACGGAGGAAGTGGGCGATGTCGTGCATCGCCTCGGCGGTCAGCGCGGTCAGCGCGGACGGCTCCACGGTGAGGAACCGACGGCCACCCGGGCCGTTGACGACATCGACGCCCTCGTCGGTGACCAGGCGGTACTCCGTCTGATCGGGACCGGTCGGCAGCAAGGGGGCGTACGAGAACGCGGCGGCACTGCTCATGGACGAAAAGCCTAGGGCAGGCCGGTCGATCGTTGGCACCCGCCGGGTGGGTGCTGGGACGCCGCTCTCACCCGGCACCGTCGGCTCAGTCGCAGAGTTCCCGCTTCGGGCCGCAGCTGCCCTCGTCGGAGGGGGGTTGCCAGGTGCTGCCGGGGTTCGGGCCGGGAATGCCGCCCTCCTCGGGCGGAGCCGGCACGGAGCTGCCGGCGCCCCAGCGGACGTACCCGATCTCCCGGCCCTCCCCGATGATCATGCCGTTGCGGCCGACCGCCAGGACGTTGGCCGAGGTCCGCAGGACCGCCAGCTCGCCGCCGGTACGCGGGGCGACCGCGATCAGCCGGGACGGCTTCTCCTCGGCGATCACCGCCGCGTACGGGGTGAGCGCCGCGCCGCTCTTCCCGCCGGCGGCCCGGGTCCAGCGGGTCCGGTCCACCGACAGCTCCCGGCCGAGGATGGACCGCTTGTCGGCGCTGCGCACCAGCGCGTACCGGTCGTCGACGGCGAGCAGCTTCGCCCCGTCGCCGCCGACCTGGAGCAGCCGGCCGTCGTACCCGTCGATCACCGCCTCGCGGCCGTCCGGGCCGACCCCGATCAGCACGTTGCGGGCACCCTGCGGGTCCTCCCGCTGCACGCACCCGGCGTAGTCGGAGGTCCGCAGGTTCAGCCCGGTACGCCGCCACACCTCCTGCCCGGTGGCCGGGTCCTGGCCGGAGACGGTGAAGTAGCAGGTGCCGTCGCGGGAGGTGGCGGTGATCCGGAGCAGCCGGCCACCGATGACCGCCAGCCGTTCCTCCCGGCCGGGCTGGACGTTCTGCAGCACCCGGCCGGTGGCGGTGTCCACCACGTGCACCCGCCCGTCGACCGGGAAGCCGAGCAGCGGCGGGACGGACTCCGGGCCGGCCACCCCGCCGTCGATGCGCGGCGCGGTGAACCGGCGGGTGCCGAGCAGGTCCGGGTTGTCGGCGAGCAGGCCGCTGTGCACGCCGGGCAGGAAGGCGGTCCACAGTGGCCGGGTACCGCGCGGCTCCCAGGCGCTCAGGGTGCAATCGGTGGCCTCGACGCAGCGGACGTCGAGGATCGCGTTGCGGTACGTCCAGACCGCCACCGCGTCGCCGTCCCGGCGGCGTACCGCCCCGGTGGTGGGGTCGAGCAGCTCGTACCCCTTGACCAGCAGCTTGCCCACGGCGACGACCGGGTCCCGGTCGCCGCCGGCCACCGCCGACCAGTCCGCCTTGCGCTCCCAGAGCTGGGTGCCGGTGGCCAGGCTGCGCGCCTCCACCCGGGTGCGCTGCTCGACGATGACGGTGTCGCCGGCGATGGTGACGCTCTTCGGGGTGCCGCCGACCCGCTGCTGCCAGACCACGTCCGGCTCGGAGATCGGCTGGCTCCGGTCGACCCAGTCCCACACGGTCGGGAACGGATTCCACACCCCGGTCGCGGCGAGCAGGACGACCGCGATCAGCGCGAGGAACAGGTAGCACCTCACGCACGGGCCGTTCCCCTTCGCCACATCGGACACGGTAGCGACGATCACCGTCTCCCCGAGCCCCCGAGTGGCCGTGTCGCCGAGCTTTCTTCGCCGATCTGGGCGTTTTGCACCGAACGGGCCTCAGCGCACGGCCGAGCGGACCAGGGGGAGGGTGCGGTAGGGGATCTGCTCGGCGAGGGCGATGATCGTGGAGGCGCGGGTGATGCCCTCCGAGGAGACGATCTGGTCGATCACGCGTTGGAGGTCCGTGTTGGAGCGGGCCACGATGCGGCAGAGCAGGTCGCTGGAGCCGGTGATGGTGTGCGCCTCCAGCACCTCGGGGATGGCCGCCAGGTGCGCGGTGACCGGGTCGTGCCCGTGCCGCTGGCTGATCTCCAGGGTGACGAAGCTGGTCACCCCGAAGCCGATCGCGGCCGGTGAGATCTCCGGCCCGAAGCCGGCGATCACGCCCCGGTCGACCAGCTTGTCCAGCCGGGCCTGGACGGTGCCCCGGGCCACCCCGAGCCGCCGGGAGCACTCCAGCACCCCGATCCGCGGCTCCGCCGCGAGCAGTTCGACCAACCGCACGTCCAGCTCGTCGAGCTGTACATCCTGACCAGCGTTCATGGGGTAACACCCTACCGAATGCGCAACCTGACCAGCATTTCGGCGAAGGGTTGCCCAACCCGGCGGGACCCAGCGATCCTCGCCACACGAGCAAACAACGGCGGCCCACGAGGCCGGCCGGTACGCAAGGGAGGCCACCATGACCCAGGCGATCGACCGACCGACGGACGAGGTCGACGTCGACGCGCTCGTCGGCGCCGTCGACCACGACATCAGCCGCGACCCGTTCCCGGTCAAGGGCCTCGACCACGTGCACTTCCTGGTCGGCAACGCCAAGCAGGCCGCGCACTACTACTCCACCGCGTTCGGCATGACCTGCGTGGCGTACCGGGGTCCGGAGCAGGGCTACCGGGACCACGCCCAGTACGTGTTGACCAGCGGCTCGGCCCGGTTCGTGCTGACCGGCGCGGTCCGCCCCGACGCCGAGGGCGCCGAGCACGTCGCCAAGCACAGCGACGGCGTCTCCGACATCGCGCTGGAGGTGCCGGACGTCGACGCCGCGTACGCGCACGCCGTCGCGCAGGGCGCGACCGGCCTGGTCGAGCCGCACGACGTGAGCGACGAGCACGGCACGGTCCGGACGGCCGCGATCGCCGCGTACGGCGACACCCGGCACACCCTGATCGACCGGTCCCGCTACACCGGCCCGTTCCTGCCCGGCTTCGTGGCCCGCGGCCCGATCGTGGACCGGCAGCCGATGATCGACGCCGGCATCCAGCCGAAGCGCTTCTTCCAGGCGATCGACCACGTGGTCGGCAACGTCGAGCTCGGCAAGATGGACGAGTGGGTGGAGTTCTACAAGCGCGTCATGGGCTTCAGCAACATGGCGGAGTTCATCGGCGACGACATCGCCACCGACTACTCGGCGCTGATGAGCAAGGTCGTGGCCAGCGGCACCCGCAAGGTGAAGTTCCCGCTCAACGAGCCGGCCGTGGCCCGCAAGAAGTCGCAGATCGACGAGTACCTGGAGTTCTACCAGGGCCCGGGCGCCCAGCACATCGCCGTGGCCACCAACGACATCCTGGCCAGCGTCGACGCGATGCGCGCCGCGGGCGTCGAGTTCCTGGACACCCCGGACTCGTACTACGACGACCCGGAGCTGCGCGCCCGGATCGGCCAGGTCCGGGTGCCGATCGAGGAGCTGAAGGCCCGCAAGATCCTGGTCGACCGGGACGAGGACGGCTACCTGCTCCAGATCTTCACCAAGCCGGTGCAGGACCGGCCGACGGTCTTCTTCGAGCTGATCGAGCGGCACGGCTCGCTCGGCTTCGGCAAGGGCAACTTCAAGGCCCTGTTCGAGGCCATCGAGCGGGAGCAGGAAGCGCGCGGCAACCTGTAACACTGTCCGCGTGACGCAGCCTCCCCCGAACAGCACGCCGCCGCCCGCCGGGCCCCCGCCCGCGGGCGGCGGCTTCGCGCCGCCCACCGGCGCCGCCCCCCTGCGGTACGCCGTGCCGGGGCAGCACACCCCGCCCACGTACGCCGGACTGCCGGCCTACCCCGGGCCCGGGCCCGGCTGGGCGCCGCACCCGGGCTACCAGCACCCGGGCTATCCGCCCCCGCCGCTGGCCCCGAACGGCCAGCCGCTGGCCAGCTTCACCGACCGGCTGCTCGCCTGGCTGATCGACACCGCCGTGGCGAGCCTGCTGGCGATCGTGCTCTTCGTACCGTTCTTCGGCTGGATCTGGTACCGCATGTTCACCGAGATGCTGAAGGTCAACCCGGACGGGACGATGACCGAGCCCGACCCGGCGCGGATGATGAGCGACTTCGTCGTCCCGCTGCTGCTCGCCGAGGCCGGACTGATCCTGGTGCTCTTCGTCTTCTACTGGCTCTACCACGTCGAGTACGCCCACCGGACCGGGCAGACGCTCGGCAAGAAGGCGATGAAGATCCGGATCGTGCCGGTCGACCCGGCGCGGACCCTGACCCGGGGCATGGCGGGCAAGCGGTACCTGATCGAGTTCGTGGCCGGCTCGCTGGTTCCCTTCCTCAACTACGTCGACGGGCTCTGGCAGGTCTGGGACAAGCCCTGGCAGCAATGCCTGCACGACAAGTTCGCGGGCACCGTCGTAGTTAAGGTTGCTCCGTGACAGTGCAACCTGGTTGGTACGTCGACCCCGCCGAGCCCGAGACCAGACGGTACTGGGACGGCGAGGGGTGGATCGGCGCGCCGATCCCGGTCGACGCCACCCCACCCGAGGGCCCGCCGCCGGCCGAACCGACCCCGGCGCCCCCGGCCGCCCCGCCGTCCCCGGCCCCCGTCTCCGCCGGCCCCGGCCCCGGACCGCACCCCGGTCACCCGGGCGCGGCGCAGCCCGGCCCGGGGCCCTGGCCGGGACCGGGGTACGCCCCCGGACCGGGGCACCCGCAGGGACCGCCGCCCGGCTGGCCGTACCCGACCTGGCCGGGACGGCCGCCCGAGCCGCGCCCGCACGGGCTGCCGCTCGCCTCGTACGGCGTCCGACTGGTCGCCCGCCTGATCGACTTCGGCATCCTGCTCCTGCTCAACGTCGCCGTGAACGGCTGGTTCGTCTGGCGCCTCATCGCTGAGGTCGCTCCGTTCTGGCAGGAGCTCTGGCGGCGGGCCGAGACGGGTGACACCACCACCGCGCCGCCACCGCCCGCCGGCGCGCAGACCGACGCGCTGTGGCTCGCCATCGTGCTGATCGCCGCCGCGCTGTGGTTCGCCTACGAGGTGCCGGCGATGGCCGCCAGCGGGCAGACCTTCGGCAAGCGGGTGATGCGGGTCCGGGCGGTGCCGATCGAGGCCGACCAGCCACTCGGCTTCGGGCGGGCGACCCGGCGGTGGAGCACCCTGGGCCTGCCCACCCTGCTCTGGTACTGCGCCGGCTTCGGGCTGCTGCTCCAGTTCATCGACGCGGTCTCCCCGCTCTTCGACCATCCGCTGCGCCAGGCGCTGCACGACAAGCGCGCCCAGACCGTGGTGGTCCAGGTCCCCCGCGGCAAGCCCGACACCCGTACCGCCCCGCGCGACCGCGCCAACCCACCGGGAGACACCCCATGACCGACACCGGACGTCACCAGCCGCCGCTGCGGCTGACCCGCGCCGACCTCGACGCGCTCCCCAACTACGTGCCCGGCCGGAGCCCGGCCGACCTGGCCCGCGAGCTGGGCCTGCCCGAGGCGATCAAGCTGGCCAGCAACGAGGTGCCGTACGGCCCGCTGCCCGGCGTGGTGGAGGCGGTCGCCGAGGCGGCCGCCGGCTCGCACCGCTACCCGGACATGGGCGTGGTGGCGCTGCGCCAGGCCCTGGCCGAGCGGTACGGCGTGGACGCCGAGCGGATCGCCACCGGCTGCGGCTCGGTGGCGCTGGCCGAGCACCTGGTCCGGGCCACCTGCCTCCCCGGCGACGAGCTGCTCTACTCGTGGCGGTCCTTCGAGGCGTACCCGATCATCGCCGCGACCAGCGGCGCGACCAGCGTGCGGGTGCCCAACGACGCCGGGCACGGCCACGACCTCGCCTCGATGGCCGCGGCGGTGACCGACCGGACCCGGATGATCCTGGTCTGCAACCCGAACAACCCGACCGGCACCGCCGTGCGCAAGGCGGAGCTGGACCGCTTCCTCGACGCGGTGCCGGAGGACGTGCTGGTGGTGATCGACGAGGCGTACCGGGAGTTCGTCACCGACCCCGAGGTGCCGGACGGCCTGACCTACCTGGACCGGCCGAACGTCGTCGTGCTGCGCACCCTGTCCAAGGCGTGGGGCCTGGCCGGCCTGCGGATCGGCTTCCTCGTCGCCGCCCCGGAGGTGGCCGCCGCCGTCCGCAAGGTGGTCACGCCCTTCTCCACCAGCATGGCCGCCCAGGCCGGCGCGCTGGCCGCGCTGGCCCAGGCCGACGAGGTGGAGCGCCGGTGCGCGCTGGTCGTCGCCGAGCGGGACCGGGTCACCGAGGCGGTGCGCAAGTTCGTCCCGGACGTGCCGGCCAGCCAGGCCAACTTCGTCTGGCTGCCGTTGGGCGACCGGGCCGTCGAGTTCGGCAAGGCGTGCGAGGCCCGCGGCGTGATCGTCCGGCCGTTCGCCGGCGACGGGGTGCGGGTCACCATCGGCACCCCGGCCGAGAACGACGCCTTCCTCGCCGCCGCCGAGTCGGCGCTGGCCTGACCGGGCTGCTCGCCGCGACCCGACCCGGTCAGGTCGCGGTGAGCAGCACCGGCTCCGACATCAGGAAGTACGCCTGGTCGTCCGAGTCCGGGGTGGCCTGCTCCCGGACCCGTTCCACGGCGAGGTAGCCGTCCGCCGCGTACGCCCGCCCGGGCACCCAGCCCACCCCGTCTCGGCCGATGTCCATCGCGAAGCGGGACCGCCCGGCGCCGGTGCTCGGGTCGAGGGTGACCAGGTCGTTCCGCTCGGTCAGCAGGTGCACCCGACCGGGCTGCGCGGCGATGATCCGCACCGGCCCGAGGTCGGCCCGCCGCCACAGCTCCTCGCCGGTCCGCGCCGACCGCCCGGTCAGCACCCCACCGGTGCTGCCGACGGCCCGTTCGCCGGCGAGTTCGGCGTCCGGCCCGTCCAGGCCGGGCGCGGCGACCGGCTCGCCGACCCCGACCAGCCAGCCCCGGCCGGCGTCGTCGCCGGGCCCGGCGGTCCGCAGCCCCCGGCACTCCGAGTGCCCGTCGACGCAGCCCACCGGGGTCACCACCAGCTCGTTCGCGCCGCCCGGGGGGCGCCAGCGGGTGCGTACCGCCCCGGTCGCCGCGTCCCGGAACTCGACCGTCGCCGGGCCGGCGCAGCCGTCCACGGCGATCAGCTCGCCGGTCGCGGTGGTCCCCACGTCGGTACGGCAGCCACCCTGGAGGTCGGCCCGCCAGAGCTGCCGGCCGTCGGCCAGCGCGAACCCGCCCACCTGCCGCCGGCCGGCGGCCACCAGCACCGCGCGGCCGTCGGCGGTACGGGTGACGTGCAGCCCCGCCTGGTCCCAGACCGTCGACGCGAAGGTACGCCGGGGCTTCGGCACCGGCTCCGGCTCCGGCCCGTCCGCCCGCCAGGCGACCCGCCCGGTCCGGGCGTCCAGCGCCACGAGGGTCCCGTCGGACCAGCGGCTGACCACCGTGGTGCCGCTGGCCAGCACGCCGACGAGCTTCGCCGGCCAGCGCCGGTACGACCAGAACGGGGTGACCCGGTGCTTCCCGTCGACCGGCTGGTCGGCGTACACCTGGCGGGTGCCGGCGTAGACCCGGAGCCGGCCGTCCACGATCAGCGGGGCCACCGGCAGCCGGCCGATCACCCCGACCTCGGGGGTGGCCGCGGGCGGGTAGGCGCCCCGGGCGACCGTGCTCACCTCGGCAGGGGCGAGGACCCGGTAGACGACCGCGGCGACCGCGCCGACGGCGAGTACCGCCGCGAGCGCCGTCACGACCCGCCGTCGTCCCGTGGGGAACCCCATGCCGCACCTCCGCCCGGCACCCTACCCAGCGGCGGCTCCAGGTCGCAGCGCGGCGCCAGACGCGCCGAGCTGGAGTTGCCCGAGAACCCCGCATCCCCCTGTCAGGTGGAGGCGGGTCGGGTCAGGCGGCCTCGGCGGAGGAGGCGGGGGCGACGGCGCGGGCCAGGTCGGCCAGGTCGCGCCGGAGGGCGCCCTCGACCGCGCGGGCGGCGAGGCCGCCGAGGATCAGGGCCAGCACCCGGCCGTACGGGGCGGTCGGCACCGCCTCCTGCTCGACGGTGACCTGGGTGCAGCCGCGCCGGCGCCGCTCGACCGTCCGCAGCGTCCAGGTGATCCGGTAGTCCACGCCGGCACCCCGGGAGCTGAGCACCAGCCGGTGCGGCGCGACGGCCTCCACCACGAGGAACTCCTCGGACTCCTCGTCGCCGCCCGGGCGGACCCGGGTCTCCCGCCAGGCGGTGCCGGCGGCGAAGCCCCCGGTGGTGAGCACCTCCACCGCGCCGACGCCGGAGAGCCAGCCGGCCCGGCCGGCGAGGTCGGTGAGGAGCCGCCAGACGTCGACGTCCTGCGCTTCGATGAATGCGGTAACCGTCACCGTCGACATGACACCTCCCGTGTCGTCCACGGTACGGCGCGTGAACGGGAAACGGGGAGCCCTCGGTGACATTTCCGCCACCGGCGCCCCGGGCGGGGCACCGGAGGACGGGTCGGTTCAGCGCCGGATCGCCCCGGCGCGGATCGCGGTGGGGCCGGTTCAGCGGGCGGGGAGGATGCTCCCGGTGACCTCGCCCAGGGCGATCGTGGTGCCGTCCGGGCCGGGCGCGGTGGCCGTGATGGTGACCGTGTCGCCGTCCTCCAGGAACGTCCGGGTGCCACCGTCGGCGAACTTGACCGGCTCGGCGCCGCCCCAGGTCAGCTCCAGGAACGAGCCGACCTGGCTCCGGTCCGGGCCGGAGACGGTGCCGGAGGCGTAGAGGTCGCCGGTACGCAGCGACGCGCCGTTGACGGTGAGGTGGGCGAGCTGCTGGGCCGGCGTCCAGTACATGGTGGCGAAGGGCGGCTCGCTGACCCGCTCGCCGTTCCACTCGACCGTCAGCCTGAGGTCCAGCCCGAGGCGCGGGATGTCGTGCAGGTACTCCTGCACCGGCGGGTCCTGGTCCGGGGCGGGCACGAAGGCGTCGGCCAGCGCGTCCAGCGGCGTCACCCAGGCCGAGACCGAGGTGGCGAAGGACTTGCCGAGGAACGGCCCGAGCGGCTGGTACTCCCAGGCCTGGATGTCCCGGGCGGACCAGTCGTTGACCAGCACCACGCCGAAGACGTGGTCGGCGAAGTCGGCCACCGCGACCCGGTCGCCGAGCACGCTCGGCACGCCGACCACGAAGCCGACCTCGGCCTCGATGTCCAGGCGTAGGGAGGGGCCGGTGGTCGGGCCCTGCGCGCTGGCCCGCTGCCCGCAGGGGCGGACCACCGGGGTGCCGGAGACCACCACCGTCCCGGCCCGGCCGTGGTAGCCGATCGGCACGTGCTTCCAGTTCGGCAGCAGCGGCGGCTGGCCGGGGCGGAAGATCTGCCCGACGTTGCCGGCGTGGTGCTCGGACGAGTAGAAGTCGACGTAGTCGGCGACCTCGAACGGGAGCAGCAGCTCCACCGCGCGCAGCGGCACCAGCAGCGGCTCCACCGCCGGCCGGTGGGTGGTGTCGGTGAGCAGCTCGGTGACCCGCTGCCGGACGGCAATCCACTGCGGGCGGCCCAGCGCCATGAAGTCGTTCAGCGTGGGCCGGCCGAGCGCCCCTGCGGCCAGCACCAGGTCGGCCGCCTCCGCGCCGGCCAGGTCCAGCACGAAGTCCCCGATCCGTACGCCGATCCGCGGCTCCTGCCCGCCGCGCCGGAACACCCCGTACGGCAGGTTCCGCACCCCGTACGGCGAACCGTTGGCTTCCGTCACCCAGGTCATTGCTCGTAGCCCCCGTTCACCAGCCCCAGCCGGATCAGATCGGTCAGTGGTTCCTCAATGCTGCACGAGCCGTACCCGATCCAGAGCGGACGCTCCGCGTCGCGGTCGGCCCGCGCCCGCTCGACCAGCCGGACCGGGTCCGTGGCGGCGAGCAGCTCGGCCACCGCGTCCACCTCGGCGCCGTCGGTGGCGGCGAGCGCGGCGGCGAGCACGTTGACGAAGCCGTGGTGGGTGAAGCCGGTCTCCGGGTCCCGGTGTCGCACCGCGTGGTGCAGCCCGGCGGTCAGCTTGAACGGCAGCTCCCGGTCGCGGCAGGCGGAGATCACCGCGGCCAGCTCGACCGGCGTCGGGAAGAGCTCGGCGGCCAGGCCGCCGGTGCGGAACTTCGCCGCCACCGGCAGCCCGCCGGCCCGCGCCTCGGCGACCGCGTCCAGCGCCCCCATCAGCCCGAAGGCCAGCGGGATCTCGGCGTGCACGGGGATGCCGCCCAGCCGCTCGGCGAGCTTGACCAGCTCGGCCAGGCCCGGCTGCGGGTCCTCGCCGCGCTTGGCGACGGCCGCCTCGACCTGCCGGGCGGTGATCCGGGGGTCGGCCTCGGCGAGCACCGCGTCGAGCTGGCCGATCGGCACGTCGCCGATGACGCCGACCGCCACCGGCTCGTCCGGGTCGAGCAGGTCGGGCAGCTCCGGCAGCGTCGAGGCGGGCAGCAGCAGCGGGCCGACCAGGTCGGCGTACCAGGCGCTGCGGTGCCGCCGGTGGGCGACCACCGCGTCGGGCAGCGCGGCGCTGCCGGGCGGGAAGACGGCGGCGTCGTCGACGAGACCGGCGAAGAGGCGGGGCACCTGCGTTGACACGAGACAAGAATTTACGGGACGCTACAAGGAACGGACAACAGCGTCCGATTATCGGACGTCACCGGCCGGAGAACGCGACATATCGGGAGGCGAGATGCCGTACTACCGTAGCGTCGGCGAGGTGCCCCGCAAGCGCCACACCCAGTTCCGCCAGCCCGACGGCAGCCTCTACGCCGAGGAGCTGGTCGGCCAGGAGGGCTTCTCCTCCGACTCGTCCCTGCTCTACCACCGGCACGCGCCGACCGCGATCGTCGCCGCCGAGGAGTTCACCCCGCCCGGCTTCACCCGGGTGCCCAACCTGCCGCTCAAGCCGCGCCACCTGCGCACCCACAAGCTCGACGGGGCCGGCGCGGACCCGGTGCTCGGCCGGCAGTACCTGCTCGCCAACGACGACGTCCGGATCGCGTACGTGCTGGCCGACCGGCCGTCCCCGCTGTTCCGCGACGCCACCGGCGACCACTGCCTCTACCTGGAGTCCGGCTCGCTGCGGGTGGAGTCCCCGTTCGGCGTGCTCGACGCGGTGGCCGGCGACTACGTCATCATCCCCACCTCAACCATCCACCGGCTGGTGCCCACCGGCGACGAACCCGCCCGGCTGCTCGCCGTCGAGGCCGCCGGCCACATCGGCCCGCCCAAGCGCTACCTCTCGGTCCGCGGCCAGTTCCTGGAGCACGCGCCGTACTGCGAGCGGGACGTCCGGGGGCCGGACACCCCGCTGCTGGTCGACGAGACCGACGTCGAGGTGCTGGTCCGGCACCGGCGCGGTTGGACGAAGTACGGCTACGCCCACCACCCGTTCGACGTGGTCGGCTGGGACGGGCACATGTACCCGTGGGCGTTCTCCATCCACGACTTCGAGCCGATCACCGGGCGCATCCACCAGCCGCCGCCGGTGCACCAGACCTTCCAGGGCCCGAACTTCGTGATCTGCTCGTTCGTGCCCCGCAAGGTGGACTACCACCCGGACGCCATCCCGGTGCCGTACAACCACCACAACGTCGACTCCGACGAGATGCTCTTCTACACCGGCGGCAACTACGAGGCCCGGCGCGGCTCCGGCATCGAGCAGGGCTCGATCTCGCTGCACCCGTCCGGCTTCACCCACGGCCCCCAGCCGGGCGCCGCCGAGCGCTCCATCGGCGTCGACTTCTTCGACGAACTGGCCGTCATGGTCGACACCTTCCGGCCCCTCGACCTCTGCGACGCGGCATCGGCCTGCGAGGACTCCGGCTACGCCTGGACCTGGGCGCGGCGTCCGTAGCCACGATCGGGGTCGCGAAACCCCGACCACCGGTCAGCGCAGGGAACGGGCGAAGACCGCGAGCTCGGCCAACGCGGCGGCGACGATCGCGGCGACCAGCGGCCACGGCGTTCCGACCAGCGCGTAGAGCAGGAGCAGCACCGGCCCGGCGGCCACCGCGTAGACCGCCAGCGCCAGGCTCCGGTCGGAGCGGAGCAGGCCGGGCAGGATCATGCGGAGCAGCCCCGGCACCCGGGTCGAGTGGCGCCACACCACCAGCGCCCCGCCGAGCGCGGCCAGCGCGGCGAAGACCCGGGAGAAGCCCGGCCCGGCCGGAGCCAGGAAGGCGACCAGCACGGTCGCGATCAGCGACCAGCCGGCGCCGTAGAGCACCAGCCGGCGCAGACCGTCCGAGATGGTACGACGAGTGTCGGTCCCCGCCGGGTCGATCGCGGCCGCCTCGACCAGGTGCTCCAGCGCTTCGGCGTAGCGGCGCTGCTCCAGCCGGATCACGCCCATGTCGTGCCGGGCCACGGCCAGCTCCGGGTCCAGCCGCAGCGCCTCCCGGTAGGCCCGTTCGGCGAGGTCGTACACCTCCAGCCGGGCCGACACCAGACCGAGCACCAGGTGCGCCTGCGGCTCCTCCGGGGCCAGCTCGACGCCCCGCCAGGCGGCGTTGAGGGCCTGCTGCCCGTTGCGCGAGCCGGCCAGGATCGCGGCGGCGCTGCGCTGGGCGTACGCGTCGGTCGGGCCGAGCGCCAGGATCTCGTCGGCGGTCCCCGCGGCGGCCTTGAACTCGCCCAGGTCGACCAGCGCGAACCCCCGCGCCACCAGCGGCGGTACGGCGCCCGGGGCGGCGGCGACCGCGGCCTCGGCGGCGGTGAGCGCCTCGGTCGACCGGTCGGCGGCGAGGTGCACCCGGGCCAGCATGGTCAACGCCTCGGCGTTCGCCGGGTCCAGGGCGACGGCGAAGCCCAGCTCACCGGCGGCCTCCTCGTAGCGGCCCAGCTCGGCGAGGAGCTGCGCGCGCTGAAGGTAGCCGTCAGCGGCGGACTGGTCGGGGGCGGCGTCACTCGACATCCCGGCGAGCCTAGTCGCCCTCCCCCGGGAACGCCGATCGCCGCCGCCCGGAACAGCCGCCACCGCCGATCCGACCGTCCAGCCGATCGGCGGAAGGCCGGTCAGGCGCTGCGGCAGGGCGACTGGGCGACCGGGCGACCGCACGTCCCCAGGCTGCACCAGCGTCGCAGCCCGGCTTCGTCCAGGAAGAGCCAGCCGCAGCGCTCGTCGGGACAGGTCCGGACGGTGAACCGGCGTGGATCGGCCAGCAGTTGGGCGGCGCTCCACGCGGCGGCGTGCAGGGGCAACCGGAGCCCGGCGGCGAGGTCGGGCCACCAGCGCCCGCGCCCGTCGGTGTCGCGCCGGAACACCAACTGCTTCGCGGCGGCCTCCGCGTACCGGGCGACCACGTCGAACGCCCGCCGGTCGTCCGGGTCGGTCAGGCAGGCGTACAGCTCGGCCCGGAGGTGCCGGGCCTCGGTGAGCACCTCGTCCGCCTGGTCGGGGTCCCGCCCGGCCAGCTGCAGGAGCCGGCTCACCGAGACGTCATCGATCAGACCGACGTGACCGGCCCACACGGCCAGGGTGGGGTAGCCGCGCAGCCACTCCGAGCCGGGCAGCGGCGGTTCGTGCCCCCAACCGGCGAAGGTGTTGCAGAACTCCAGCGCCGGATGGCCCCCCACGCTCCACGGCAGGCTCTCGTCCCGTACCCGCACCTCGTACACCGGGCGCCCGGGCCGATCGAGTCGGTCGTCGCCGCGGAGGATCCGGCGGTGCACCTCACGCAGTCTCGGCCCCGGCTCGATCCCGAGCTCGTCCACGAGCATCTCCCGGGTGGTCCGGTACAGCCGCAGCGCGTCGGCCTGCCGGCCGCCCCGGTACAGCGCGGTCATCAGGGTGGCGACGAGCTGCTCCCGGCTCGGGTACCGCGCGGCCAGCGGGACCAGCTCGGCGATCGCGCGGGCGTGCTGGCCCAGCGCGAGCTGCGCCTCGGCGCGCAGCTCGAACCCGACCAGCCGGAGCTCCTCGACCGTCCCGTGGAGCCGGTCCCGCAGCTCGTCGTCGGCCGCGTCGGCGAGCAGCGGTCCCCGCCAGAGCGCCAGCCCACGGTCGAGCAGGCGCACCCGCTCGGCGGGATCGGCGGCGCCGCTGGCCTGCCGGACGAGCCAGCCGAACTCGTCGACGTCGATCCGGTGCCCGTCCGCCTCGACGAGATACCCGTCGCCCCGGGTGCTGATCCGCACCCCGTACGGCGTCAGCGACCCCCGCAACCGCCCGATGTACGTCTGCAGGGCGCCGCGCGCCGAAACCGGCGGGCGGCCGTTCCACAGCAGGTCGACGAGGCGGTCGGTGGTGACCACACGTCCCGCGTCGAGCAGCAGGATACCGAGGAGGCAGCGCTCCTGGCGTCGGCATCCGACCTCGACGAGGTCGCCCTCGTGGCGGGTCTCGAAGGGTCCGAGCAGTCGAAATTCCATACCGAACAGGACAGGCTGGCCCGCGCCGGCGGTTGTCACGGCCGGTGCGCGAATGGTGGGTGCCGCGGCGACAGGCACGGTGCCCGGCCCGGTTCGGCGTGTACCCCGCGGCGCGCGGTGAGCGGGTGGTGAGCGGAGCTGGTGATCCTGGTCCGGCCCTGATTCGGAAGCACGGATGGAGTGATCATGCGGTTCAGGATGAGCGTGGCAGTGGCCTCGGCAGTAGCCTCCTTCGTCGCGGCCGTTCCCAGCTCGGCGTCCGCCGCGAGCGACGACATCGCCCCGGGTGCCTGGGAGCCGGCCCCGCAGGCGGCGTTCGAGCTGCCGGCCGGAGCGCGGTGCGACTTCGCCGTACGGGTGGAGCCGATCGTGGACGAGGTCCGAAAGCTGACGCTGGCGACGTACGAGGACGGCTCCCCGAAGCGGGAGCTGTACCGGGGCGCCCTGATCGATCGGGTGACGAACCTGGAGACCGGGGCCACCTCCACAGCGGACGCGAGCGGCAGCGCGCTGGTCGACTACCGCACCGACGGCTCGATGACCTGGTACGTGACCGGACCGGTGCTGCTCGGCTTCCGGGAGAACGCCGGCTCGCTGCCGAAGGGCCTGTGGATCGTCGACGGCCAGTTCGTGGTGGAGTTCAGCCCGACCTACGAGAAGACCATCACGATGGTCCACGGCACGACGCACAACGTCTGCACCGACGTGGACTGAGCCGGAGGAGCGAACGGGACCCGGGCGACCCGGTCGCCGCGCTAGGCGGCCGGGGCCTCGTACACCAGGGCCACCGCGATGCCGGTGAGCCCCTCGCCGCGGCCGGTGAAGCCGAGCCCGTCGGTGGTGGCGGCGGAGACGGTGACCGGGGCGCCGACTGCCTCGGAGAGCACCCGCTGCGCCTCCTCGCGGCGCGGACCGATCTTCGGCCGGTTGCCGATCACCTGCACCGAGACGTTGCCGATCCGGAAGCCGGCGGCGCGGACCCGCCGGGCGCTCTCGGTGAGCAGCGCCACCCCGGGCGCGCCGGCCCACTCGGGCTGGTCGACGCCGAAGTTGGCGCCCAGGTCGCCGAGGCCGGCCGCGGAGAGCAGCGCGTTGCAGGCGGCGTGCGCGGCCACGTCGGCGTCGGAATGGCCGGCCAGGCCGTCCTGGTCCGGCCAGTGCAGGCCGGCGACCCAGCAGGGCCGGCCGGCTTCGAAGGCGTGCACGTCCGTGCCGATGGCCACCCGAGGAACGATCATGAGCCGAGGGTACGCGTCAGGCGCCGGCCGCCAGCAGGTGCTCGGCGAGGGCCAGGTCGAACGGCCGGGTGATCTTGAGGGCGTGCTCGGAGCCGGGCACGCAGACCACCGCGACGCCCTGCTTCTCGACCAGGCCGGCGTCGTCGGTCAGCGGGTCACCCGCCGCGGCGTGCGCGGCGGCCAGCACGGACCGGCGGAAGCCCTGAGGCGTCTGCACGGCCCGCAGCGCGGACCGGTCGACCGTGCCGAGGACCCGCTCACCGGCGTCGACCTCCTTGATCGTGTCGACCACCGCAAGGACCGGGATCACCGCGTCGTGGCCGGAGCGGACCGCCTCGGCCACCGACTCGACCAGTTCGGGCGGGGTGAGGGCGCGGGCGGCGTCGTGCACCAGGACGATCTCCGGGCCGGCCGGGACGGCGGCCAGCGCGGCCGCCACCGAAGCCTGCCGCTCCGCGCCGCCGGGCACCACGGTCACCGGCGCCACCGGGGCCAGCATCGACCGGACCGACGCGACGTCGGCGGCCGGGGCGGCCACCACGATGGTGTGCACCGACGGGGCGGCGGCGATGCGGCGTACCGCGTGCACCAGGAGCGGCTCGCCGGCGAGCGGCCGGAGCGCCTTGGGCGCTCCCGGGCCGAGGCGCACGCCGGCTCCCGCCGCAGGAACGAGGACCGCGACGTCACCGCGCGGATTGAGCTGCGCGGTCACGTCGCGGTCCTCGGATTTCTTTGCTACGGGGTGGGTACGACGATGCTGTGGGGACTAGGCCTCGCCCAGCACCTTGTCGAGCAGCGACTCCGCCTCGTCCTTGGTACTCTTCTCGGCCAGCGCGACCTCGCCGACGAGAATGTCGCGGGCCTTGGCGAGCATGCGCTTCTCGCCCGCCGACAGGCCCCGCTCCCGCTCCCGACGCCACAGGTCGCGGACGACCTCGGCGACCTTCAGCGGGTTACCGGAGGCCAGCTTCTCCAGATTCGCCTTGTAACGCCGCGACCAGTTGGTCGGCTCCTCGGTGTGCGGTGCACGGAGCACGTCGAAGACCTTGCCCAGGCCCTCTTCGCCGACCACCTCGCGCACACCCACGATCTCGGCGTTCTCGGCGGGCACCCGGACCGTCAGGTCACCCTGCGCGACCCTCAGGACGAGGTACTGCTTAGGCTCGCCCTTGATGACCCGAGTCTCGATTGCCTCGATGAGTGCGGCCCCGTGGTGGGGGTAAACAACGGTCTCGCCGACACTGAAAACCATAGGTTCGAAACCCCTTTCGCTGTGTCTAGGGTAACACGCTCAGGCACCGATGTCTCACCGCTGTCCTGACCGTTGGCGCAGCTCAGGGGCCCTGTGAGAGGTATTTCTTCAGCTTGACAGGCGGTCAAACCGATGGTTTCAACACGCTCCGTGACCAACGGATGACAACCCGGTACGGGTGATCGGAGCGTCGATATCTAGGGCAATGCGCTCCTCCATGGTATCCCGCCGATTGGAGGTGCGCCCAGGTGTAGCGGTACGCCGATCGGTGCGGGACGCTTGAGGTGGACGCGACGCCCGCTCAGCGCGACGGTTCCTGGGGGTCCGATGGGCATGCCTGACGCAGAAGGCCACGGGCCACCGGACGGGCTGCCCGACCTGCCCCCGGAGTGGGGCCGGGTGGTCGTACCGGACGACGCCTCCGCGCTCGCCGAGGAGGCCCGCCAGCTCCGCCGCGAGCTGCGCCGGTCACGGCGGCGGGCCGCCTGGCGCCGCCGGCTGGGCCGAACCCACCGCCCCGACGGCCGCCCCTCGCTCGCGCTGCCGGTGCTGATCCTCCTGGTCGCGGTGCTGACCACCCTCGGCGGGCTGGCGGCGGTCACCTGGCCCCGGTCGCCCCGCTCCGACGGGAGCCCGACGGTCATCCCGTACCCGGCGACGCCGAACCCGGTCGGGCCGCTCCCCGCGCTGGACCTGGTCGACGCCGACGACTCCCCGGTGCCGCTGCGCGCCCTGCTGCCGGCGGTGATCCTCCTCGTCGACGCCTGCGCCTGCGCCGACCAGGTGGCGGAGGCGGCCACCGCCGCGCCGCCGGGAATCACCGTGGTCACCGTGACCGGCGACCGGGACGTACGCCCCGCCCCGTCGTCGGCGGGAGCGCCGGTACGCGCCCTGGCCGACCCGGCCGGCGGCCTGCGCGCCTACCTCCACCTCCCGCCCCACGCCGGCGCCGCCACCGCGCTGCTGGTGGACCGGGCGGGCACCCTGGTCCGGGTGGTGCCGGAGCTGGAGACCGTCGAGGACTACCGCGCCGACCTGGCGGGCCTCGCCGGCTGACGACGGCCGGTCGGCTCAGAACAGGGCCGACAGCCGGGCGTCGAGGTCGACTTCGCCATCGGCCACCGTGAACCGCACCTGCAACGGCCCCCCGGCTGCGGTCAGCGTGACGGTGAGCGGCAGCTCTGCACAGGTGACCCGCTGACCCGGCCCCTCGTCCCCCGAACCGGAGAACGCGACGGTCAACTTCCCGGCACCCGCGCAGCCGACCACGAGCAGGTAGCGTTCCCCCGCCGACGGGGACGTCTGCCGGATCAGCGGCCGATCACTCTTGGTGAGGTGCGAGGTGTCCTCCCAGACGGTGTGCGAGACGAGCGTCGCGTTCGGGGCGCCGGACTCCTGGTGGAACACCAGCACATCATCCAGATCGGCCTCCGGCCCCTGGATGATGTGCCCGTCCTCGGGGTCGATGAGGACCCGCCGGGCCCCCGACGGCGGGACCGGCGTGGCCGGCGCGGAGCTGAGCGCCGACGGGACCGGGCCGGTGGCCGGTGCGGCGTGCCGCCACCACCATCCCCCGGCGACCAGGGCACCCACGGCCAACCCGGCCAGCAGCCCACCGCGCAACCGGTCGCCCGCCCTCGCGCCCATGCGGCGAGCGTAGCGCCCGGCCGCCCCACCGTCCGGCCCCGAACGGCGGCGGTCAGTCGCCGCGCTCGAGGAGAGCGGCGTACAGGGTCAGGCCGGGGCCGAACGCCAGCATCACGAGCCGGTCCGGCGGCGTCGGCGCCCGGAGCAGCCGGTCCAGGATCAGCAGCACCGTCGGCGAGGAGCAGTTGCCGTGCTCGTCCAGGACGGCCCGCGACGCCGCCAGCGCCTCCGGCGGCAGCGCCAGCTCCCGTTCCACCACGGTCAGGATGCGGGGGCCGCCCGGATGCACCGCCCAGCCGTCCACCTCGGACGACGTCCGGCCGTGCCGGGCGAGCAGGCCGTCGACCAGACCCCGGACGTGGCGGGAGAGCACCTGCGGGACCTTCGGCGACAACCCCATCCGGAAGCCGGTGTCCGTCACGTCCCAGGTCATGTGATCGGCGGTCGAGGTGTCGGTGACCGAGGCGACCTCGCGCAGCGCATACCCCCGGCCGCCGGGGACGACCACGGCGGCGACCGCGGCGTCCGAGAAGAGGGCGTGCGAGACGATCTGCTGGGTGTCCACCCGCGCGCCGGCGGGCTGGATGTGCAGGCTGGTCAGCTCGGCGCAGAGCAGCAGCGCCGGCCGCCCCCGGGCGGTGACGAAGTCGCTCGCCGCGCCGAGCCCCGGCAGGGCGGCGTAGCAGCCCATGTGCCCGACGAACATCCGCTGGGTGTCCGGGGCCATGCCCAGGTCCCGGGCGAGCAGGATGTCCAGCCCCGGGGTGGCGTACCCGGTGCAGGAGCAGACCACGAAGAGCCCGACATCCCCGGCGTCCAGGCCGGCCGCGGTGAGCGCCCGACCCACCGCCTCCTTGCCCAGCGGCAGGGCCTCCACCTGGTACCGCCGCATCCGACGCTCGGTCGGCCACTCCGAGACGTCCTCCAGCAGCGGGTTGACCGCCGCCTGCCGGCGGGACACCCCGGAGTTGGCGAAGATCCGCTCGGCCAGCGCCCGGGTGGTGCCGGAGAAGTGCTTCGCGAAGAAGCCCTCCCAGAGCTCGTCCTGGGCGGCGGCCGGCGGCTGCGCCGTGCCCAGGCCCGCGATCACCGGCACGGACATCTCCCCCACCTCTCGTCGTGCTCCCCCTGCACCCTCACCAACGACCGGCCTTCGTTCGCGACTGCGGGGCTCGCAACCCCGGCTCACTCCTCGCGCTCACCGGACCGGCCTTCGTTCGCGACTGCGGGGCTCGCAACCCCGGCTCACTCCTCGCGCTCACCGGACCGGCCGTCGTTCGCGACTGCGGGGCTCGCAACCCCGGCTCACTCCTCGCGCTCACCAACGAGGGGCCGATCCGTCGCGGTCCGGGTCGCCGCCCAGCGCCGCGATGCCGAGCCAGTCCGCGCAGACGTCCGAGGTGGCCGGGTGCAGCGAGCCGCACCGGGCGTCCCGGTAGAGCCGCTCCAGGGGGTGTCCCCGGCGGGTCGCCGAGGTGCCCGCCGCCTCCAGCATGGACGCCGCCACCTCGGCGGCGGTGGTGCCGGCGAGCAGCTTGGCCCGCCACACCCAGCGGTTCGTCTCCGGGTCGCCGGGCGCCTCGTCGACCCGACGGGCCGCCTCGGCGACCACCAGTCCGGCCGCCGCCACCGCCGCGTCCGCCCGGCCCAGCCGGGCCCGGACCGCCGGCAGGCCGGCGAGGTTGCGGGCGTTCAGGTGCTCCGCGGCCGCGTCGATCGCCGCCCGGGCCAGCCCGACGTAGACGGCGGCGTAGCTGGCCACCAGCCAGTGCGGCATCAGCTGGGCGACCACCAGAGCCAGCCCCTCGACCCCGCCGAGCAGCCGGTCGGCCGGGACGCTGACGTCCAGGTGCAGGTCGTGCGAGGAGGTGGCGCGCATGCCGAGGGAGTCCCAGGTGGGCTCGACGGTCAGCCCCGCACCCGCCGGGACGAGGAACTGGGAGACCACGGACTGGTCGGTGGCGCTGCGGGCGGCCACCAGGTAACCGTCGGGGTGCCCGGCACCGGAGCAGAACGTCTTGCTGCCCTTGATGTGCCAGCCCTCGTCCACCGGCTCGTACACCGTGCTGAGCTGGGACAACCGGGCGCCCGCGCCGCGTTCGCTCATCGCAACCGCGTACCAGGAGCCCTCGGCCGCCGCGCGGAGCAGCCGGTCCCGGGCGGCCAGCGCCTCCTGCGGCACGCCCAGCGCCTCGGCCAGTTCCTCGGTGACCGCGCCGAGCGCGCCGGTGACCGAGGCGTGCATGTTGAACACCAGGGCGGTCGCGCCATTGCCCCGGGCCAGCTCGGTGGCGACGGCGGCGTACTCGGCGAAGGTGGCCCCCGCTCCGCCCAGCTCCCGGGGCACCATCAGCCCGAAGAGCCCGGCCTCCCGCAGGTCGGCGAAGTCGTCGACCGGGAAGGAGCCCTGCCGGTCGTGCTCCGCCGCGCGGGCGGCCAGTCGCGGCGCCAACCGGCGGGCTGCCTCCAGCGCGTCCACAGTCATGTCGCCCCCTTCTCGGCGTCCCCTTTACCCCGGGCGGCCCCCGCTACCCGCCCCGGAGCCCACGACCCTGGTACAACACCGCGGTGGACCGGGTCGGCACGATCCGGGGTCCGCCGCCCGCCTCCGTCCCCACCGGACGGCGGGCGGACGCGCCGCGCATCCGCCGCAGCAGCCAGCCCAGCGTGCCGAGCAGCTCCGGGCGGATGCCACGCAGCCGCAGCTCGACCCCGTGCCGGGCGCACTCGGCCACCAGCTCCCGGGCGTCCACGAACAACCGTGGGTCGTGGATGCCGCGCGGCACGGTGGGCAGCCGCTCACCGATCTCCACCGCGACGAGCCGGGCCAGCGCCGTGTCGTTGAGGGTGTCCAGCACCAGCAGGCCACCCGGGCGGAGCAGCCGGCACGCCTCGGCGACCACGCGCCGCCAGTCCGGCACGTGCTCCAGCAGCTCGCCCGCGGAGACCACGTCGGCGCAGCCGTCGGCGAGCGGAACGGCGGTGGCGTCGGCGTTGACCACCGTCACCCCGTGCGCGGCGGCCTGCGCCAGGGCGGAGCGGGTGAGGTCCAGCCCGACGTGCCGGTAGCCCTTACCGACCAGGTGCGGCGCGAGCAGCCCGGCGCCGCAGCCCAGGTCGACCAGGAGGGCGCCCGGCCGGAACGCCGGCGGCACCAGCGCGGCCCGGGCCCGGGCCAGCCAGTGCAGCATCGCGAACGCGCCGTCCGGCCGCCACCACTCGCCGGCCAGGTCGTCGTACTGGCGGGGGTCGTTGCGCGGCAGCACCCGGGGCGGGGTGGACACCGGGGCCGCGTCTCGCATGGACCGAGCGTGGCACGACTCCCCGGTAACGACCAGACTTCCCTCATGTCGTCAACGGTGCTAGGGCCGTGTCCACAAACGTTGGCCGGGTTGGTCGGGGTTGGGAAAATGTCGTACCGGTGGTGTTGGCTTCGGTTCGTGCCTCGTCGTCGGGATCCCGCAGCGCTGCGGGTCGTGCATCGCACGGCGCGTGTCGCGTTGCGCGTGACAGCCGGGCAGCGGCGCCGTTGTTTCGGGCTGCTGCGCTTCTCCGGTCACCGTGACCTGGTCGCGGCCGCCAGCATCGCCACCCGGGAGTCGCCCGCCCCCAAGGCGAGGATCCACAACGCCCACCGCAAACTCGGCGAACGTTAGTGGGCACCGCACTAGGGCTGGTCAGGGCGAGTCACCCGGAGCCGGCCGCGACGGTCACCACGGTGGCCGGGCTGCTGGCGTGGGGGGTCGGGCACCGGCCGGCCGGCATCGCCGCCGTGGTGGGCACGGTGCTCGCCAGCCAGCTCGCCGTCGGCTGGAGCAACGACGCGCTCGACGCCGACCGGGACGCCACGGTGGGGCGTACCGACAAGCCGGTCGCCGCCGGCGCGCTCCGGCGGCGCACCGCGGGCCTCGCCGCGGTGCTGGCCGCGGTGGCCACCCCGGTGCTGGCGCTGACCACGAACCCGGTGGCGGCGGTCTGGGCCACCGTCGGCCTGCTCTCCGCCCTGCTCTACGACTGGCCGCTGAAGTCGACCCCGGTCTCGGTGCTGCCGTACGCGGTCTCCTTCGGGTCGCTGCCCGCCTTCGTGGTGCTGGCGCTGCCCGGCGCGCCGGCGCCGCCGGTCTGGCTGGTGACCGCCGCGGCCTGCCTCGGCGCCGGGGCGCACTTCGCCAACGTGCTGCCCGACCTGGCCGACGACGCCCGGACCGGGGTGCGCGGCCTGCCGCACCGGCTCGGCGCGGCGGGCAGCCGGGCGGCCGCGGCCGGGCTGCTCCTCGCGGCGACCGTCACGCTGGTCTTCGGGCCGCCCGGGCCGCCGTCGTGGGCCGGGCTGTCGGCGGTCGCCGCCGCCGTGCTGGTGCCGGCCGTCGCTGGGTACGGCGGACGCGGCGCGACCCGGGCCGGCGGCCGGCCGGTGGCCGCCTTCCGGGCGGTGATGGTGGTGGCGCTGATCGACGTGGTCCTGCTGGTGGCGAGCGGTCGGGTGGTCTGACCGCCTCCCGGGAAGGTGGCATTACCGGGTCGGCGTGCGACCGTCGATCAGCCCCAACTACCCTGGAGCGCGGTCTGCGCGGGTATGGCCACCGTGCCCGGGGTACGGCCGGGTGGGGATCGTGACGAGGAGGACCGACGTGACGCGCTCGATCAGGGGTTCCGGACGGGCGGCCCTGCTGCTGGCCGGTACGGCGGCGGCGGCGAGCCTGCTGCTGTCCGGGTGTGGCGCCGGCCAGGTGGCCGAGACCGCCAACAAGATCCCGTCGGTCCAGGGCGTGAACGTCCAGACTTCCGACAACCTGTACAAGGTCCGCGGCCTCTACGTGCAGTACCCGGGCGTCGAGGGCTACCGGGCGGGCGCGAACGCCCCGCTGAACGTCGTGATCTACAACGACAGCAAGACCCCGGTCACCGTCACCGTCACCACGGACAGCGCCCGCGAGATCGTCCTCGCCGGCCCGACACCGGGCGGCGCCGAGGCGAGCCCGAGCGGGTCGCCGACCGAGCCGGCCTCCGAGTCGCCGACGCCGAGCGACCCCAGCGCGTCGCCGAGCCGCTCGATCGGGGCCAGCGAGTCCGCCTCGGCCAGCCCGTCCGCCCCGGCCAGCCCGTCCGCCCCGGCGAGCGAGTCGGCCCCGGCCGGCCAGCCGGCCCGGATCGAGATCCCGGCCCTCGGCTACGCCCAGCTCGCCGGCGCCAGCGGCCAGCACTTCCAGCTCGTCGGGCTGAACGACAAGCTGCTCGCCGGCCAGCAGGTCAACCTGGTCTTCGACTTCGGCAACGGCAGGACGATCAAGACCGCGGCCCCGATCGGCGTCCCGCTGACCCCGGCCGCGCCGGCCTCCCCGATCATCACCCGCGAGGGTGGCGAGGAGGGCGGCACCGAGGGCGGCCACGGCTGATCCGCCGGACGAACTGTCGACGGCACCGTCGGCGTGGTGACCGCCACGCCGGCGGTGTCTTCGTCTCCGGCTGGGTTTCGTCGTACCGCCCGGTTAGCGTCCTGGGGTGACCACGTCCCGTTCGACCTCCCCCCGCGGCGCGTCCACCGCCGGCCGGAGCCGGGCCTCGGCCCGCGAGCCGCGACCGGCCTACGAGTGCGACGCCTGCGGCCACCAGCCGCCCAAGTGGGTCGGGCGCTGCCCGGAGTGCGGCGAGTGGGGCTCGGTGGTCGAGTGCACGGTCACCGGCCCGCTGGTCTCCGGCCGGGTGGTCAGCTCCCGGATGCCCGCCGAGCCGGCCCGGCCGATCGCCACCATCAGCGCCGCCCCGGCCCGCGCCCGGCCGACCGGCGTCACCGAGCTGGACCGGGTGCTCGGCGGCGGCCTCGTCCCCGGCGCGGTGGTGCTGCTCGCCGGCGAGCCCGGGGTGGGCAAGTCGACGCTGCTGCTCGACGTCGCCCAGCAGTGGGCGACCAACGCGGGCAGCCCGTCGCTGGTGGTCAGCGGCGAGGAGTCGGTCAGCCAGGTGCGGCTGCGCGCCGAGCGGATGGGCACCCTGCACGACCAGCTCTACCTGGCCGCCGAGAGCGACCTGTCGGCGGTGCTCGGCCACCTCGACGCGGTCAAGCCCGGGCTGCTGGTGCTCGACTCGGTGCAGACCATCTCCACCACCGGCACCGAGGGCGTCCCGGGCGGGGTGACTCAGGTCCGCGCCGTCACCGCCGCCCTGGTCGCGGTCGCCAAGGAGCGCGGCATCGCCACCGTGCTGGTCGGCCACGTCACCAAGGACGGCCAGGTGGCGGGTCCCCGGGTGCTGGAGCACCTGGTCGACGTGGTGCTGCACTTCGAGGGCGACAAGCACTCCTCGCTGCGGATGGTCCGGGGCGTCAAGAACCGGTTCGGCGCCGCCGACGAGGTGGGCTGCTTCGAGATGCACGAGGGCGGCATCAGCAGCCTGGCCGACCCGTCCGGTCTCTTCCTCACCCGCTACTCCGAGCCGGTGCCCGGCACCTGCGTCACGGTGGCGATGGAGGGGCGGCGGGCCCTGGTGACCGAGGTGCAGGCGCTGATCGGCGCGACCGTGGCCGGCTCCCCCCGGCGCACGGTCTCCGGGCTGGACGGGGCCCGGCTGGCGATGGTGCTGGCGGTGCTCCAGCGGCGTACGGAGCGGCTGACCCTGCACGACCGGGAGGTCTTCGCCGCGACGGTCGGCGGCATCCGGGTGGTGGAGCCGGCGGCGGATCTGGCCGTCGCCCTCGCGGTGGCGTCCGGCGGTCTCAACCTCGCCATCGCCCCGCACCTGGTGGCGATCGGCGAGGTCGGCCTCACCGGCGAGGTGCGCCGGGTCGGCGCGGTGCCCCGCCGGCTCGCCGAGGCAGCCCGGCTCGGGTTCCGGCTGGCCCTGGTGCCGACCGGTTGCGGCCCGGGCAGCAGCGGGGTCGCTCCGGAGAACATGCGGGTGATCGAGGTCACGGACGTGCGGGCGGCGCTCCAGGCTGCCGCCCGCGCGTCGGCCGAGTGACCCAGGGTGACCGCGCGACGGGACCGGCTGGGCGATATCGGACAGCTGACCCGACCCGTCGGCGGCGGCGGAAGCCGGACATCGTGACACATCACAGTAACCACGAGAGCACCCAACGCACGACAGTCCGTAGACTGTGCCCGTGCCGATCGACCGCGATGCCACCAAGCCCGCCGCGGCGGCGACGCCGCACGCCCGCACGGCGGTGGGCTCGCCCGCCCGTCCGATCAGCGTCAGCGTGACCGGGAGCGTCGGCGGGGCCGGCGGCGACCCGCTGCGGGCAAATCTCGCTCTCATGGCGCCGGGTACCGCGCTTCGCGACGGGCTCGAGCGGATCCTGCGCGGCCGTACGGGCGCGCTCATCGTCCTCGGCTACGACAAGGTGGTCGACCAGATCTGCACCGGCGGCTTCCCGATGGACGTGGAGTTCTCCGCGACCCGGGTCCGCGAGCTGTGCAAGATGGACGGCGCGGTGGTGCTCTCCAGCGACGGCACCCGGATCGTGCAGGCGGGCGTGCACCTGATGCCCGACCCGTCCATCCCGACGGAGGAGTCCGGCACCCGGCACCGCACCGCCGAGCGGGTGGCCCGGCAGACCGGCTACCCGGTCATCTCCGTCAGCCAGTCGATGCGGATCATCAGCCTCTACGTCAACGGCCAGCGGCACGTGCTGGACGACTCGGCGGCGATCCTCTCCCGCGCCAACCAGGCGCTGGCCACCCTCGAGCGGTACAAGCTCCGCCTCGACGAGGTCTCCGGCACCCTCTCCGCCTTGGAGATCGAGGACCTGGTCACCGTGCGGGACGCGGTGGCCGTGGTGCAGCGGCTGGAGATGGTCCGCCGGATCGCCGACGAGATCGCCGGCTACGTCGTCGAGCTGGGCACCGACGGCCGGCTGCTCGCCCTCCAGCTGGACGAGCTGATGGCCGGCGTGGACGCCGACCGCACCCTGGTCATCCGGGACTACCTCCCGGTGGGCCGCAAGTCGCGGACCCTCGACGAGGGGCTGGTCGAACTGGACCTGCTCGGCGCCACCGAGCTGATCGACCTGGTGGCGGTCGCCAAGGCGATCGGCTACCCGTCCGCCTCCGACGCGCTCGACGCGGCGGTCAGCCCGCGCGGTTTCCGGCTGCTGGCCAAGGTGCCCCGGCTCCCGGTCGCGGTGGTCGACCGGCTGGTGGTGCACTTCGGCAGCCTCCAGCGGCTGCTCGGCGCGACCGTGGAAGACCTCCAGGCGGTCGAGGGGGTGGGCGACGCCCGCGCCCGGGGCGTCCGGGAGGGCCTTTCCCGGCTCGCCGAGGCGTCCATCCTGGAGCGGTACGTCTGAGCCGGCCCGGCCGGCTCAGCTCGTGACGGTCAGCTTCACCGGCTCGCTGAGCTTCGTGCCCACCCGGGCGAAGAGCTGGTACGTGCCGGCCGGCGCGTACGGGCCGGCGGCGAGACCGGCGTTGCAGCGGCTGGTGTCCCGCCCGTTCCAGCCCAGCTCATAGAGGCGCTCGAAGCCGGGCGTGAACGACTGCACGTCGGAGCCCTTGCCGGTGCCGCAGGTGTCCGAGGACCAGACCTTCTCCGCGCCCGACTTGATGAACAGCTCCTGGAGGTCCGCCCCGACGTCCCGGCTGCAGGTGCGCTGGGACTTGTTTTTGATCTTGAGCTGGAGATCCACCACGGTGCCCTGCCGGGCGGTCGCCGGCTGCGCCACCGGGGTCACCAGGAGCTCCGCGTCCGTGCAGGTCCCGTCGTCGGCCACCGGGGCCGCGGGCGCGGCCGGGGCGTCGGTCGTCGCGGTGCCGCCACCCGCTGGCCCGCCGTCCGAGCCGCCACCGGAGTCGCCCGGCGCGGCGGACGGATCACCCGACCGCGGGGTCAGCACCGGTCCGGACGGCTCCGGGCCCACCGACGGGGCGGCGCCCGTCGCTGAGGACGTCGACGCCGGGGTCGCGCCCGTGTTGGGGTCCGGACTGCTGCAGGAATAGACCAGGACAATCAGGAAGAGAAGCCCCGCTCCGAGTACGACGGCGCGACGCCGCCAGTAGACAGCGGATGGCAGGGGGCCGACCGTCAGACGCATGATGCGTTCACCGTAGCGGCGTACCGCACGGGGCGGGGTGCGACGCGCCGGGGCGAGCACGGCACCCGGTCGGCGTTCCACAGGCGACAGCCGGACCGGGCCGGCCGGTCACCGACCGGACCCGCGCGCGCAGCGCCACCGGCGTGGCCACCCCACGACGCCGACCCCGGCATGCCCCGGCACCGCCGACGCGCCACGTCCCTCGTCCGGCGTCGACCATGGGAGCGGAGGGCGCGGCTACCGCCGCCACGTTGCGGCGGCGGTCAGAGGTAGACCTTGCGCTGGTAGATGGCGTGCGCGCCGGCGACCCGGTCGAGGAAGAGCAGGCCCGCGCAGTGGTCGATCTCGTGCTGGAGCGCCCGCGCCTCGAAACCGTCGGTGACCAGCCGGAGCGGCCGGCCCGTGCCGGGCAGTACGCCCTCGACCACCAGCCGGCTGGCCCGCTTCACGTCACCGGTCAGATCCGGCACCGACATGCAGCCCTCCCGCCCGGCCTTCCACCGGCTGGCCTCCACCACCCGGGCGTTGCACAGCACGAACGTCCCGTGCAGGGTGACCGCCTTCGGGTGGCCGGTGACGTCCACCGCGAACATCTGTGCGCTCACCCCCACCTGCGGCGCGGCGAGGCCAACGCAGCCGGGCGAGACGCGCATGGTGGCGACCAGGTCGGCGGCGAGGCGAACCACCTCGTCGGAGGTCGGGTCGACCGCCGGCCCCGGCCGGCTGAGCACCGGGTCGGGGGCGGAGACCACCGGGCGCACCTCGCCCGGCACGGCGAGCGCCTCCGGGGTCCAGCCGTCGAGGCCGACGTACTCCGCCGTCACAGCAGGTCCGTGTCCGCCGGGCGGAGGCTGACCCCGACGCCCAGCTCGGCGGCGGTACGCGCGAGTCGGCCGGCCACCTCGTCGGAGCTGCCGGGCGGCAGCTCCACCTCGGCGACCACCACGTAGAGGGATCCGGTCAGCCGGGTGCTCAGGTCGGTGACGTTGCCACCGGCGTCGGCCAGCACCCGGGTCATCGCCGCGACGATGCCCATTCGGTCGGCGCCGTGCACCGCCAGCACGTACGGCTCGCCGGTCGGCGTGGTCTCGCCGTCGGGGGTGACCGCGCGTACGGTGGCCAGCAGCTGGCCGTCGGCGGCGAGCGGGGCCAACGCGGCCTCGACGTCGGCGGCGGCCGGGCCCACGCAGATCAGCGTCATCGCGAAGTGCCCCCGCAACCGGGTCATCGTGGAGTCGGTGAGGTTCGCGCCGAGCCGGGCGAGCGCCTCGGCGACGTCGGCCACGATGCCCGGCCGGTCCCGGCCGATGACGGTGATCGCGAGCTCGTTCATCCGGACATTCTGCCCCGCCCGCCCGGGGCCGCCGCCGCACCCCGGCCCGCCCGCCCATCCTGCGGGAATCCGACCCGTGACATCATCGGCTGCGCGATGACTGAGCCAACATTCGCCAACCTGGTCAGCCGGTGGTACGAGGAGAACGCCCGCGACCTGCCGTGGCGCAAGCCCGGCACCAGCGCCTGGGCCATCCTGGTCAGCGAGGTCATGCTCCAGCAGACGCCGGTGGTCCGGGTGCTCCCCGCCTGGGAGGCGTGGCTGGCCCGCTGGCCGGTGCCGGCCGCGCTGGCCGAGGACAGCCCGGCCGAGGCGATCCGGATGTGGGGGCGGCTCGGCTACCCCCGCCGGGCGGTACGGCTGCGCGACTGCGCGGTGGCGATCGTGGAGCGGCACGGCGGCGAGGTGCCGGACCGGTTGGACCAGTTGCTCGCGCTGCCCGGAGTCGGGACGTACACGGCCCGGGCGGTCGCGGCGTTCGCGTACGGGCAGCGGCACCCCGTGGTGGACACGAACGTCCGCCGGGTGGTCTGCCGGGCCGTCGCCGGGGAACCGGACGCCGGTCCCGCCACCCGCCCCGCCGACCTGGTCGCCACCGAGGAGCTGCTGCCCGTCGAGCCGGCCGCCGCGGCGCTGGCCAGCGCGGCCTTCATGGAGCTCGGCGCGGTGGTCTGCACCGCCCGCTCGCCCCGCTGTGCGGTGTGCCCGGTGGAACCGGTCTGCGCCTGGCGGGCCTCCGGCCAGGCCGCCCCCACCGGCCCGACCCGCCGCCCCCAGCGGTACGCCGGCACCGACCGGCAGGTACGCGGCCTGCTCCTGGCGGTGCTGCGGGAGGCCACCGGACCGGTGCCGCGGCAGCGCATCGATCAGGTCTGGACCGACGACGTGCAGCGTTCCCGGGCGCTCGCCGGGCTGGTCACCGACGGCCTGGTCGAGCCGGTCGGCGAGGCGTCCTTCCGCCTGGCCGGCGACGGCCCCGCGGTCCCCCTCCCCGGTTGATCGACTCCAGGTCGCCGACCTGGCGGCATCAACCCCTTGCCCACCGCCACATCGCCGACCTGTAGTTGATCAGCCGATCCGGCCCAGCGAGCCGGGCGGGGTGGGCGTGAAAAGGCGACGGCCCCGGTGGCTTTCGCCAACCGGGGCCGTCGCCCTGTCAGGTGTTGCTTACTCGTCCGCGCCCGCGGTGGCGGCGCCACCGAGGTCGGCCGGGACGGCGTCCGGCACTTCCACCGGCTTCTCCGCGCCCCGGAAGACGAGCTTGGACTTGTCGATGTTCTCCGGGTCGCCCTCGCAGTCCACCACCACGATCTGACCCGGGGTCAGCTCGTTGAAGAGGATCCGCTCCGAGAGGTTGTCCTCGATGTCGCGCTGGATCGTGCGACGCAGCGGACGCGCGCCCAGCACCGGGTCGAAGCCCTTCTTCGCCAGGTACTTCTTGGCGTTGTCGGTCAGCTCCAGGCCCATGTCCTTGTTGCGCAGCTGCGTCTCGATCCGCTGGATCATGATGTCGACGATCGAGAGGATCTCCGACTGGCGCAGCTGGTGGAAGACGATGGTGTCGTCGATCCGGTTCAGGAACTCAGGCCGGAAGTGCTGCTTGAGCTCGTCGTTGACCTTCTGCTTCATCCGGTCGTAGTTGGACTCGGAGTCCTCCGACGCCTGGAAGCCCAGGGAGACCGCCTTGGCGACGTCCCGGGTGCCCAGGTTGGTGGTCAGGATGATGACCGTGTTCTTGAAGTCCACGATCCGACCCTGACCGTCGGTGAGCCGCCCGTCCTCCAGGATCTGGAGCAGCGTGTTGAACACGTCCGGGTGAGCCTTCTCGATCTCGTCGAAGAGGACCACCGAGAACGGCCGACGCCGCACCTTCTCGGTCAGCTGCCCGCCCTCGTCGTAGCCGACGTAGCCGGGAGGGGCACCCACCAGCCGGGACACCGTGTACCGGTCGTGGAACTCGGACATGTCCAGCTGGATGAGGGCGTCCTCGCTGCCGAAGAGGAACTCGGCGAGCGCCTTGGAGAGCTCGGTCTTACCGACGCCGGACGGGCCGGCGAAGATGAACGAGCCCGACGGGCGCTTCGGGTCCTTCAGGCCGGCCCGGGTACGCCGGATCGCCTTCGAGACCGCCTTGACCGCGTCCTCCTGGCCGATGACGCGCTTGTGCAGCTCGTCCTCCATGCGCAGCAGGCGCGAGGTCTCCTCCTCGGTCAGCTTGTAGACCGGGATGCCGGTCCAGTTGCCGAGCACCTCGGCGATCTGCTCGTCGTCAACCTCGCTGACGACGTCCAGGTCACCGGCCTTCCACTCCTTCTCCCGCTGGGCCTTCTGGCCGAGCAGCTGCTTCTCCTTGTCCCGGAGCTGCGCCGCCCGCTCGAAGTCCTGCGCGTCGATCGCGGACTCCTTGTCGCGACGGACCTGGGCGATCCGCTCGTCGAAGTCGCGCAGGTCTGGCGGCGCGGTCATCCGGCGGATGCGCATCCGGGCACCGGCCTCGTCGATCAGATCGATCGCCTTGTCCGGCAGGAAGCGGTCGGAGATGTACCGGTCGGCGAGCGTCGCCGCCGCCACCAGCGCGGCGTCGGTGATGCTCACCCGGTGGTGCGCCTCGTACCGGTCACGCAGGCCCTTGAGGATCTCGATGGTGTGCGCCAGCGAGGGCTCACCCACCTGGATCGGCTGGAACCGGCGCTCGAGAGCGGCGTCCTTCTCCAGGTGCTTGCGGTACTCGTCGAGCGTGGTCGCGCCGATGGTCTGCAGCTCGCCACGGGCCAGCATCGGCTTGAGGATGCTCGCCGCGTCGATCGCGCCCTCGGCGGCACCCGCACCCACCAGGGTGTGGATCTCGTCGATGAACAGGATGATGTCGCCGCGGGTGCGGATCTCCTTGAGCACCTTCTTCAGGCGCTCCTCGAAGTCACCGCGGTAGCGGGAACCGGCAACCAGGGCACCGAGGTCGAGCGTGTAGAGCTGCTTGTCCTTGAGGGTCTCGGGCACCTCGCCCTTGATGATCTTCTGGGACAGCCCCTCCACCACGGCGGTCTTACCGACGCCGGGCTCACCGATCAGGACCGGGTTGTTCTTGGTACGGCGGGAGAGCACCTGCATGACCCGCTCGATTTCCTTCTCGCGCCCGATGACCGGGTCGAGCTTGCCCTCGCGGGCGGCCTGGGTCAGGTTGCGGCCGAACTGGTCCAGCACGAGGCTGGTCGACGGCGCGGCCTCGCCCGGCGCGGCGCCCGCCGCGGCCGGCTCCTTGCCCTGGTAGCCGGAGAGCAGCTGGATCACCTGCTGGCGGACCCGGTTGAGGTCGGCGCCGAGCTTGACCAGCACCTGGGCGGCAACGCCCTCACCCTCGCGGATCAGACCGAGCAGGATGTGCTCCGTGCCGATGTAGTTGTGGCCGAGCTGCAGCGCCTCGCGCAGGGACAGCTCCAGCACCTTCTTGGCCCGCGGCGTGAACGGGATGTGCCCGCTCGGCGCCTGCTGGCCCTGGCCGATGATCTCTTCGACCTGCTGGCGGACGCCCTCCAGGGAGATGCCGAGGCTCTCCAGAGCCTTGGCGGCGACGCCCTCACCCTCGTGGATCAGGCCCAGCAGGATGTGCTCCGTACCGATGTAGTTGTGGTTGAGCATCCGGGCCTCTTCTTGGGCCAGGACGACAACCCGTCGCGCTCGGTCGGTGAACCGCTCGAACATGCCCTCGTGCTCCTCACGTGCCGTGCGCCTTGATGGTCTAGATCTTGGCGGGGCCGGTGCGCGGACGTCCGGGACGGGCGTCCGTGCCTCCTTACTCTATCGCCGCGGACCGACTCCGCTGAGGTCGTGTGTCCCCGTGGAATGCCGTGTACGCGTCGTTTCTGACAACCGTCCGCGCTCAGGAGGTGTTCCGGTACCCCTACCTGTACGCGCAGAGCGAAATTCGTGGAGCCGCGAGGCACGGATGAAACCGGCCCGCTCGAACCCGGGGTCACCCCGGAACGTCTCTCCACAGCCTGTGGATGCAATCTCCACCGCCTGTGGACAACGCCCACCCACCCCGGGTTCTTCCCATCCGGCGGCGGGGTTCGCAGCCGGCGCGACGGGCGCGGCGGGCCAGCTGGCGCGAACCGGACATTCGGCGCGACCGGGCGGAAACGGCGACGCCGGCCCGGAGTGGCACTCCGGTCCGGCGTCGGTGTCGCCCGGTGACGGGTCAAGCCTCAGTGGCCCGCCTTCGAGTGGTACTCGTCGACGATCTCCTGCGGGATCCGGCCCCGGTCCGAGATGTCCTTGCCGGACTTCTTGGCCCAGGCGCGGATGGCCTTGTTCTGCTCACGGTCGGCGGTGGCGCCGCCCCGCCCGCGCGCGGCCCGCCCGCCGACGACGACGCCGCCCCGGCCGACCTTCGTGCCCGCCGCCACGTACGGGGCGAATACGTCGCGCAATTTCTCCGCGTTCGAAGTCGAGAGGTCGATCTCGTACTGCACGCCGTCCAGCGCGAACTTGACGGTCTCGTCAGCGTCCCCGCCGTCCAGGTCATCGACCAGCTTGTGAATGATCTGCTTGGCCACGTCCCACATTCCTTTCGAGCAGGGTGTGCTCCTGCGACAATACAGAAGCACAATAACCCGCGCGCTGCTTGCCGCGTCAATAGGATGCGGTAACGACCCGGAGACGGTTGCGGGCTACTCCGGGCGGACCAACGGGAAGAGGATGGTTTCCCGAATTCCCAGCCCGGTCAACGCCATCAAGAGCCGGTCGATTCCCATTCCCATACCACCGGCCGGCGGCATTCCGTACTCCATCGCCCGGAGAAAGTCCTCGTCCAGTCGCATGGCCTCGTCGTCGCCGCGGGCGGCGAGCTGCGCCTGGGCCACCAGCCGCTCCCGCTGCACCACCGGGTCGACCAGCTCCGAGTACGCGGTGCCCAGCTCGAAACCGAGGACGTAGAGGTCCCACTTCTCGGTCAGGCCCGGCTCGCTGCGGTGCGCCCGGGTCAGCGGGCTGGTCTCCTCCGGGTAGTCCCGGACGAAGGTCGGCGCCTGGAGCGACGGAACGACGAGCTCCTCGAAGAGCTCCTCGGTCAGCTTCCCCGGCCCCCACTTCGGGTCGACGGCGAGGCCGACCTTGTCCGCGTACTCGACCAGCCGGGACCGGTCGGTGCGCACGGTGACCTCCTCGCCGAGCGCCTCGGAAAGGGCCCCGAAGAGGGTCACCGAACGCCACTCGCCGCCCAGGTCGAACTCGCTGCCGTCGGCGTGGGTCACCACCGTCGAGCCGCTCACCGCGATCGCCGCCCGCTGCACCAGATTTCGGGTCAACTCCGCCATCGTGTCGTAGTCGCCGTACGCCTGGTACACCTCGAGCATCGCGAACTCGGGCGAGTGCGAGGAGTCGACTCCCTCATTCCGGAAGTTACGGTTGATCTCGAAGACCCGGTCGACGCCGCCGACCACGGCGCGCTTGAGAAACAGTTCCGGCGCGATTCGCAGATACAGATCGGTGCTCAACGCATTGCTGTGGGTCACGAATGGGCGGGCCGCCGCGCCGCCGTGCAGCAACTGGAGCATCGGGGTCTCGACCTCGATGAAGCCCTCCCCGTGCAGGGAATCGCGGAGGCTGCGCACCGCGGCCGCCCGGGTACGCACCATCTGCCGCGCCTGCGGGCGGACGATCAGGTCCACGTAGCGCTGCCGGACCCGGGCCTCCTCGCTCAGCGGCTTGTGCGCCACCGGCAGCGGGCGCAGCGCCTTGGCGGTGACCGCCCACTCGTCGGCCAGCACCGACAGCTCGCCCCGGCGGCTGGTGATCACCTCGCCGGTCACGCCGACGTGGTCACCGAGGTCGACCAGGCGCTTCCAGTCGTCCAGCCGCTCCGCGCCGACCCGGTCCAGGGAGAGCATCGCCTGGAGTTCGGTGCCGTCCCCGTCCCGCAGGGTGGCGAAGCAGAGCTTGCCGGTGTTCCGTACGAAGATCACCCGGCCGGTGACCGAGACCTTGTCCCCGGTGGCGGTGTCGGTGGGCAGCTCGGCGTACTTCGCGCGGACCTCCGCGAGGGTGCTGGTCCGGGGGAAACCAACGGGATACGGCTCGACGCCCTCGGCGAGCATCCGGTCCCGCTTCTCCCGGCGGACCTTCATCTGCTCGGGAAGGTCGTCGGCGGGGTCGACTGGCACGGCGTTCTGCTCGGTCACGGCACGCTTCCTCGGAAAGGAGATATCGGCGGGGTCAGGCCCCGAGCGTACTCAAGCCCCCAGGGAGGCGTTACCGGATAACCTGCCCGCCATGACCGACCCCACTCAGGCACTGTCGTTCGGCGCGGCGGCGGCCGACTACGACCGGTTCCGACCCCGCTATCCGCAGGAGGCGCTGCGCTGGGCGCTCGACGGGCTGGACACCTCGTCCCGGGTCGTCGACCTGGGCGCCGGCACCGGCATCCTCACCCGCGGGGTGCTCGCCCTCGGCCACGAGGTGCTCCCGGTGGAGCCCGACCCGGGGATGCGGGCCCAGCTGGACGCCGCCACCCCCGGCGTGACCGCGCTGGCGGGCAGCGCCGAGTCGATGTCGCTGCCGGACGGCACGGTCGACGCGGTGCTGGTGGGCCAGGCGTACCACTGGTTCGACAAGGAGCGGGCGCACGTCGAGATCGCCCAGGTGCTTCGGGCGGGCGGGACGTTCGCCCCGATCTGGAACACCCGGGACGACACCGTGGAGTGGGTGGCCGAGCTGGGCCGGATCGCCGACCTGCGCGACCACGCCGGCAACCTGGTCGAGAAGATCACCGACTTCGGCCCGGCCTTCGGGCCGGTGGAGCTGGCCGAGTTCACCCACCGGACCACGCTCACGCCCGCGGAGGTGCTCGGCATGCTGCACACCCGCTCGTACTGGCTGACGGCCGCGCCCGAGGGGCGGGAGCGGGTCGACCGGGAGGTGCGGGAGCTCTTCGCCACCCATCCGGACCTGGCCGGGCGGGAGACCGTCGAGCTGCCGTACCGGACGCTGGTGTTCCGGGCCCGGCGGCACTGATCGCCCGCGCGGTGCCCGGACCCCGGCGGCGGCCGGGGTCAGGTGTTGCGCTCGTAGACCATTCGCAGGCCGATCAGCGTGATCATCGGCTCGTGGTGGGTGATGGTCCGGCACTCGCCGATCACCACCGAGGCCAGCCCGCCGGTCGCGATGACGGCCCTCACCTCGCCCAACTCCTCGACCATCCGCTCGACGATCCGGTCCACCTGGCCCGCGAAGCCGAAGTACAGGCCGGACTGGAGGCACTCCACGGTGTTCTTGCCGATCACCGAGCGGGGCATGGTGGCCTCCACCTTGCGCAGCTGCGCCGCCCGGGCGGCCAGCGCGTCGAAGGAGATCTCGATGCCCGGCGCGAACGCGCCGCCGAGGAACTCGCCCCGGCCGCTGATCACGTCGAAGTTGGTGGTGGTGCCGAAGTCCACCACGATCGACGGTCCGCCGTAGAGGGTGTACGCGGCCAGGGTGTTGACCACCCGGTCCGCGCCGACCTCCTTGGGGTTGTCGATCGCGAGCTGCACCCCGGTCCGCACCCCGGGCTCGACGATCACACTGGGCAGGTCGGCGTAGTAGCGGCCCAGCATGGTCCGCAACGAACGCAGCGCGGCCGGCACCGTCGAGCAGGCGGCCACCCCGGTGATCTCCACGGCGTCACCGGCCAGCAGCCCCCGGAACATCAGACCCAGCTCGTCCGCCGTCGAGCGGGCGTCGGTCTTGATCCGCCAGGAGTGCACCAGCTTGTCGCCGTCAAAGGTCGCCAGCACGGTGTTGGTGTTTCCGATGTCGATGCAGAGCAGCACGCACGAAGCCTAGACGGCGCCCTGGATGGTGAGCGCGAGGAGTGAGCCGGGGTTGCGAGCCCCGCAGTCGCGAACGAAAGGCGGCACGGTGAGCGCGAGGAGTGAGCCGGGGCTGCGAGCCCCGCAGTCGCGAACGAAAAGGCGGCACGGTGAGCGCGAGGAGTGAGCCGGGGTTGCGAGCCCCGCAGTCGCGAACGAAAGGGGGCTCAGCCGCTCATTCCTCCCGCAGGTCCAGGGCGATGTCCAGGATCGGCGAGGAATGGGTCAGCGCGCCCACCGAGATGAAGTCCACGCCGGTCGCGCCGTACTCGGCGGCCACCGGCAGGGTCAGCCCGCCGGTCGCCTCCAGCTCCGCCCGGTCCCCCACCGCGGCGACCACCTCGCGCAGCTGTGCCGGGGTCATGTTGTCCAGCAGCAGAAAGCCGGCCCCGGCCTCGACGGCCTCCACCGCCTCCGCGAGGGTGTCCACCTCCACCTGCACCGGCACGTCCGGGAAGGCCTCCCGGACCCGTCGGTAGGCCGCGCCGATGCCGCCGGCGGCGACCTTGTGGTTGTCCTTGATCATCGCGACGTCGTGCAGGCCCATCCGCTTGTTGGTGCCGCCGCCGGCGCGGACCGCGTACTTCTCCAGGGCCCGCAGGCCCGGCGTGGTCTTCCGGGTGTCCAGCACCATCGCCTTCGTGCCGGCCAGGGCGTCCGCCCAGGCGCGGGTGTGGGTGGCCACCCCGGACATCCGGCAGAGCAGGTTCAGCGCCGTCCGCTCGGCGGTGAGCAGCAGCCGGGTCGGGCCGGTCACCGTGGCCAGCACGTCGCCGCGCGCCACCCGCTGCCCGTCGTGGGCCACCAACGACACCTCGACCGTACGGTCCGACCCGGTCACCTCGCCGACCAGCTCGAACACGGCGGCGGCCACGGCCAGCCCGGCCACCACGCCGTCGGCGCGGGCGACCAGGTCGGCGGTGTCGTTCTGCGCGTCCGGGATGGTGGCCACGCTGGTCACGTCGAGGAAGTCCGGGCCGAGGTCCTCGGTGAGCGCGTCGACGATCACCCGCTGCACCCACACCGGGTCCAGGCTCGCCGCCCGCAACGCCTGCTCCGTCGACTCCCTCACCACTTCTCCTCAGTTCGCGACTGCGGGGCTCGCAAGATCGGCTCACTCCTCGCGCTCACGCCGACTCCTCCCACTGCTGCGTCAACCTGCCCTCCGCGCCGACGGCCGCGACGAGGTGGCCCAGCCACCGCTCGTCGGCCGTCGGGAAGTCCTCCCGCCAGTGGCAACCCCGGGTCTCCTGACGGACGTACGCGGCGGCGACCAGCGTCGACGCCACGGTGATCAGGTTCGTCGCCTCCCAGTCGGCGGTACGCGGCACGCCGCGTCCCCCGCCGAGCTCGATCAGCGTGCCGGCCGTCCCGGCGAGGGTCTCCGCCGAGCGGAGCACCCCCGCGCCCCGGGTCATCGCCCGTTGCAGGGCCGGCGTGCCCTCGGCGGGCACCACCCAGCCCGCCCCGCCCACCCAGGCGCCGGTCTCCGCCGGCCGGGCCTGCTCGGGCAGGCCGGCCGCGATGTCCTCGGCGATCCGGCGGGAGAAGACCAGCCCCTCCAGCAGCGAGTTGCTGGCCAGCCGGTTCGCGCCGTGCACGCCCGTGCAGGCGACCTCGCCGCAGGCGTACAGGCCGGGGATGGAGGTGCGGCCGTGCAGGTCGGTGCGGACGCCGCCGGAGGCGTAGTGGGCGGCCGGGGCGACCGGGATCAGGTCGGTGGCCGGGTCGACGCCGATGGCCAGGCAGGACGCGACGATGGTCGGGAAGCGGCCGGCGAGGAAGTCCCCGCCGAGGTGCCGGGCGTCCAGGTACACGTGGTCCGCGCCGGTGGCCAGCAGCACCCGGTGGATGCCCTTGGCGACGACGTCGCGGGGGGCCAGCTCGGCCAGCTCGTGCTGGCCGACCATGAACCGCTTGCCGTCGGCGTCGACCAGGTGGGCGCCCTCACCGCGCAGCGCCTCGGAGACCAGCGGCTGCTGGGCCCGGGTGACGCCGGGCACGCCCGCCCCCGCCGGGGTGATCAGCGCGGTCGGGTGGAACTGGACGAACTCCACGTCGGTGACCGCCGCGCCGGCCCGCACCGCGAGGGCGACCCCGTCGCCGGTGGAGACCGCCGGGTTGGTGGTGGCCGCGAAGATCTGCCCCATGCCGCCGGTGGCCAGCACCACCGCCCGGGCCAGAAGCGCCCCGACGCCGTCCTCGCTGCCCTCGCCGAGCACGTGCAGGGTGATCCCGCACGCCGGGCCGAGCCCGCCGGGACCGTCGCCCGGGGCGCGCAGCAGGTCGAGCACCAGGGCGTGCTCGACCAACCGGATCCACGGGTCCCGCCGGACCGCCGCGTGCAGCGCCCGCTGCACCTCGGCGCCCGTGGCGTCGCCGCCGGCGTGCACGATCCGGTCGGCCCGGTGGCCGCCCTCCCGGGTGAGCATCAGCGAGCCGTCCGGGTTCCGGTCGAACTCGGCGCCGATCCGCATCAGCTCCCGCAGCCGGGTCGGGCCCTCCTCGACCAGGACCCGCACCGCGGCCGGGTCGCAGAGGCCGACCCCGGCGATCTCGGTGTCCGAGGCGTGGGCCGCCGGGGTGTCCGCCGGGTCGAGTACGGCGGCGATGCCGCCCTGCGCCCAGCGGGTCGAACCGTCGTCGATGTTGACCTTGGTGACCACGGTGACGTGCAGCCCCGCCTCGCGCAGGTGCAGCGCGGCGGTCAGGCCGGCGACCCCGGAGCCGACGACGATCACGTCGGTGGTCTCCACCCAGCCGGGTGCGGGCGCGGCCAGCAGCCTGGGCAGGGCCGGCAGGTCGACGGTCGGAAGGTCCATGAGCACAGTCAACCCGAACGCCCCTCATCCCGGGCGGCGGGGGGCGGGACGAGTGGTTTCGGCTACCGCGTCCGGACCGGCAGGCCGGCCGGGCCGGCGCCCTTCAGGGAGGCGCTCACCGTACGGTCACTGAGCCACAGGTAGCAGCGGACGCCGCGGTCGCCCACGGTCCAGCGCCCTCGGGCGGGCGGGCGCACCACCACGCCGCTGCGGAAGCGCAGGGTCGGGTCGTCGGGCACCCCGGCGTACCGCGCGAGGACCCGGCCGCAGCCCGTGTAGAAGGGCGCCCAGTCGGCGTCCTTCCGCGGGTACGGGCGGTCCGGCGCCTTCCACACCCCGACGAACTCGGCGTCGTGGCGGGTGCCGCAGGCCACCGGGGTCAGCGTGCGCACCCCCCGGCCGTCGGTGGTCCCGGTCCGCTGGCACCCCAGCCGCAGCGCGGACGCCCCCGTCAGCGCGTCCCGCAGGCTGCCGGTCCGGGTGACCACCTCGGCCTTCGCCTCCACCGTGCTCAGCTCGGCCAGGTCGCAGCGGTACCAGCGGGAGCCGGCCGTCCAGCCGGGCGCCGAGGGCACCGCGACGGCCAGCCGCAGCCGGCCGGCCCGCCAGTCGTCGCCGACGTACCCGGTGGCCCGGGTGTCGCAGTCGGCGAAGGCGCCCCGCAGCTCGACCGAGCCGACGGCCGGCGGGGCTTCCGGCCCGCCCCGGAAGACGCCCACGTGCACGGTCTCCACCCGGTGCGGCAGGTCGCACCCCACCGGCTCGTAGGCGGCGAGGGTCAGCGTGCCGCCCGGGTCGGCCAGCTGGCAGACCCCGGCCACCGGGGTGAACGCGCCGGCCCCCGGCGGGGCGGCCCAGTCGTCGGTGAGGTCGCCGTCCAGCCCGGCGGTGGAGGCGCAGCCGGCCAGCAGACCCCCCGCGAACGCGGCGACCAGGATCGTCATCGCACGGCGCATCGCGGCCTCCCCAGCCGACGACCGTCACACCGACGGCGCGATCAGGGTAACCAGAAATGACGTTCCCGTGACAGACCGCACACCCGCCACACCCCCGCGATCTTGCACTTGTCGCCCCGCCGAACGCGACAAAAGCCCCAGAGCGCGGGCCCCAACTGCAAGATCCGGGGGGGTGGGGGTGGGGGTTAGGCGGGGGTGGCGGCCAGGGGGTTGGGGACGGGGTTGCCGGCGGTGCCGGGGGCGGCGGTGGTGGGGTCGGCCGTGAGGTCGACGATCTTGTTGGCGGCGTCTACGTGGACCACCCGGGGCTGGTAGGCGCGGGCCTCGGCGTCGTCCATCTGGCCGTACGAGATGAGGATGACCAGGTCACCAGGGTGCACCAGGTGCGCGGCGGCGCCGTTGATGCCGATCACGCCGCTGCCCCGCTCACCCGGGATGACGTACGTCTCCAGCCGGGCCCCGTTGGTGATGTCCACGATCGCCACCTGCTCCCCGGGGATCAGGTCGGCCGCGTCGAGCAGATCCTCGTCCACGGTCACCGAGCCGACGTAGTGCAGGTCAGCCTGCGTCACCGTGGCCCGGTGGATCTTCGACTTGAGCATGGTGCGAAGCATCGGGCGCCTTTCAACAGGTGTGGTGGTGGGTGTCAGGACTGCGGGGCGAGGTGGATCGCCGTGTTGTCGATCAGCCGAGTGGCGCCGACCCAGGCCGCGACCAGCAGCCGCGCCGGACCGGACACCGGCCCCGGCTCCAGGTCGGCGTCGGTGAGCACCAGGTAGTCGAGCCGGGCGCCGGGCGTACCGGAGTCGAAGGCCCGGTGGGCCGCGGCCAGCACCGCGCCGGCGTCCCCGCCCTCTTCGGCGGCCGCGACCCCGGCCCGCAGCGCGGCGGAGAGGCTCAGCGCCGCCGCCCGCTCGGGCGCGGAGAGGTAGCGGTTGCGGCTGGACAGGGCCAGCCCGTCCGGCTCCCGCACGGTCGGCACGCCGACCACCTCGACCGGCACGTCCAGGTCGCGGACCATCCGCCGGACCAGGGTCAGCTGCTGGTAGTCCTTCTCGCCGAAGAACGCCAGGTCCGGGCGGGTGAGCTGGAGCAGCTTCATGACCACGGTCAGCACGCCGTGGAAGAAGCCGGGCCGGCTCAGCCCCTCCAGGTCCTCGCCGAGCGGGCCCGGGTTGAGCCGCACCTTCGGCTCGCCGTCCGGGTACATGTCCGCCACCGAGGGGGCGAAGACCACGTCCGCGCCGGCCCGCCGGCAGACCTCCAGGTCCGCGTCGAGGGTGCGCGGGTACCGGTCGAAGTCCTCGTTCGGGCCGAACTGGAGCGGGTTCACGAAGATCGTGACGATGACGTGGTCGGCCCGCTCCCGGGCGGCCCGCAGCAGGGTCTCGTGCCCGGAGTGCAGCGCGCCCATGGTCATCACCACGCCGACCGTGCCGGTCAGCCCGTCCCGCGCCGCCGCCAGCTCCGTGCGCGTGTGCACCAACTCCGCCGTCACCTCACTTCGCGACTGCGGGGCTCGCAAGATCGGCTCACTCCCCACGCTCACGCCGCCACCTCCCGGTAGGTCCCCCCGCTCAGCACGTCCAGCAGCGACTCGGCGTCCGCCGGGCGCAGCCGGCCCGCGGCAATTGCACGGTCCGCGGTCCGTCGTGCCAACGCCAGGTAGGGCGCCACGGATTCCGGCGCCGTCGCCGCCAGCCGTTCCAGGTGCCGGCGCACGGTGCCCGCGTCGCCCCGGGAGACCGGGCCGGTCAGCGCGTCGTCGCCGAGCCGCAGGGCGTTCTCCAGCGCCGCCCGGAGCAGCGGGGCGAGCACCTTCTCCGGCCGGTCCACCCCGGCGTCGCGCAGCCGGTCGGCCGCCTCGTTGACCAGGGTGACCAGGTGGTTCGCGCCGTGCGCCAGGGCCGCGTGGTACAGCGGCCGGTCCGCCTCCGCCACCCACTCCGGCACGCCGCCGAGGTCCGCCACCAGCCGGGCGGCGAACGGGCGCAGCTCCGCCGGCGCGGTCACCCCGTACGAGATGCCGGCGAGGCGGGTCAGGTCGTCCGGCGTACCGGTGAAGGTCATCGCCGGGTGCAGCGCGAGCGGCCGGGCGCCGACGGCGGCGGCCGGGGCGAGGACCGCCAGCCCGTGCGCGCCGGAGGTGTGCGCGACCACCTGGCCGGGGCGCAGCGCCCCGGTCTCGGCCAGGCCGGCGACCACGCCCGCCAGGGCGTCGTCCGGCACCGCCACGATCAGCAGGTCGGTGGCGGCGCGGGCGACCGAGGTCGCGGACCGGTTCGGGGTCTCGGGGAGCAGCAGCGCCATCCGGGCCTTCACGGCGCCGGAGATGCCGGAGGCGGCGACCATCCGGTGGCCGGCGGCGGCGAGGGCCGCGCCGAGCACGGCGCCCACCCGACCGGCGCCGATCACGCCGACGGTGAGGGTGCGGGGAAAGACCAGCGGGGCGCCGGAAGAGGCGCCGCCCGACGGTACGGCGGGCCCGTGCGGGGCGGCCGTACGCGGGCGCAGCGGTGCGCTCATGGCAATCGATCCAGTCCTGCGAGTGGGTACCGGTCGACCGCAAGTATGCGCCGGGGTTACGGAACGAAAACAAGCATGTGTGAAAACCTTCACCGGGCGTGTGGAAGGCGGAATTTCGGGGCACCGCTACGGTCGGCGGGTGACCTCTTCCGCGGAGCTGCTGCCCTGGCGGGTGGCGATGGAGCAGGCGCTCTACGGGCCGGGCGGCTTCTTCGTCTCCGGGCCTGGCCCGGCCGCCCACTTCCGCACCAGCGTGCACGCCTCCCCGATCTTCGCCGCCGCCCTGTTCCGCCTCCTCGGCCGGGTCGACGCCGCGCTCGGCCACCCGTGCCGTCTCGACGTCGTGGACGTGGGCGCGGGGCGGGGTGAGCTCCTGGGTGCGCTGCTGACGCTGGCCGCCGCCGAGCCGGGTGCCGGGACGCCGCCGCTGCGGGACCGGCTGCGGCTGACGGCGGTCGAGCGGGCGGGACGGCCGGACGGCCTGCCGGACGACATCGCCTGGGTGAGCGAGATCCCGAACGGGACCGTGGGGCTGTCGGTCGCGACGGAGTGGCTGGACAACGTGCCGCTGGACCTCGCCGTACGGGCCCGGGACGGCTGGCGGTACCTGCTGGTCGACCCGACAACCGGGGTGGAGGCGCCGGGTGAGCGGGTGGACCCGGCCGACGCCGACTGGCTCGACCGGTGGTGGCCCGCCGCCGGGGCGGACAGCCTGGCCGAGATCGGGCGCAGCCGGGACGTGGCGTGGGCCGGCGCGGTCGGCAGCGTCGACCGGGGACTGGCCGTGGCCGTCGACTACGGGCACCAGCGCGACGACCGGCCGGTGGCCGGGAGCCTCACCGGGTACCGCGGCGGGCGGCAGGTGGTGCCGGTGCCGGACGGGTCGTGCGACGTCACCGCGCACGTCGCCGTGGACTCGGTCGCCTCCGCCGGTGCGCGGGTCGCCCGGTGCGCGTACACCCTGGTCCCGCAGCGGGAGGCGCTGCGGGCGCTCGGGGCCGACGGCGGGCGACCACCGCTGAGCCTGGCCGCCAGCGACCCGGCCGGCTACGTGCGGGCGCTCGCCGCCGCCTCGACGGCGGCCGAGCTGACCGACCCGGCCGGGCTCGGCGGGCACTGGTGGCTGCTGCAACCGGTCGGCGTCGCCCTCGATCCCTTCATGGCACGATGACGGACATGACCACGGACGCCGGCGACCTCCGCGAACTGACCGTCGGCACCGGCGCGGGCGGCGAGCAGCTCGGCACCGACATGGTGCTCAACATCGGCCCGCAGCACCCGTCCACGCACGGCGTGCTCCGGCTGAAGCTGGTGCTCGACGGCGAGCGGGTGGTCTCCGCCGACCCGATCGTCGGCTACATGCACCGGGGGGCGGAGAAGCTCTTCGAGGTCCGCGACTACCGGCAGATCATCGTGCTGGCCAACCGGCACGACTGGCTCTCCGCCTTCTCCAACGAGCTGGGCGTGGTGCTCGCCGTCGAACGGCTGATGGGCATGGAGGTGCCGGAGCGGGCGGTCTGGCTGCGGATGGCGCTCGCCGAGCTGAACCGGGTGCTCAACCATCTGATGTTCCTCGGCTCGTACCCACTGGAGATCGGCGCGATCACCCCCGTCTTCTACGCGTTCCGCGAGCGGGAGACGATCCAGGCGGTGATGGAGGAGGTCTCCGGGGGCCGGATCCACTACATGTTCAACCGGGTCGGCGGCCTCAAGGAGGAGGTGCCGGCCGGCTGGACCGGCCGGGCCCGCGCCGCGATCGGCGAGGTACGCCGCCGGCTGCCCGACCTGGACCACCTCATCCGACGCAACGAGATCTTCCTGGCCCGCACCGTCGGGGTGGGGGTGCTGTCGGCCGCCGACGCCGCCGCGTTCGGCGCGTCCGGGCCGGTCGCCCGGGCCTCCGGCCTCGACCTGGACCTGCGCCGGGACGAGCCCTACCTGGCGTACGACCAGCTCGACGTGCCCGTGGTCACCAAGACCGCCGGGGACTGCCACGCCCGCTTCGAGGTGCTGCTCGACCAGGTGTACGTCTCGCTGGACCTCGCCGAGCAGTGCCTGGACCGGGTGGACCGGCTCACCGGGCCGGTGAACACCCGGCTGCCCAAGGTGGTCAAGGCGCCCGAGGGGCACACCTACGCCTGGACCGAGAACCCGCTCGGCATCAACGGCTACTACCTGGTCTCCCGGGGCGAGAAGACCCCGTGGCGGCTCAAGCTGCGCACCGCCTCGTACGCCAACGTGCAGGCGCTGGCCACCCTGCTCCCCGGCTGCCTGGTGCCGGACCTGATCGCCATCCTCGGCTCGATGTTCTTCGTGGTCGGCGACATCGACAAGTAGCCGCGGGGGGCGGTCAGCGCCAGCGGTCGGCGGACCGCGCCCCACCGGCGCGCGGCACGTCGTCCTGCGGCGGGTAGCCGTACCGCTCCTCGCCGCGCGGCCGGCCGTACCGCACCGGCTCGGGCTCGGCCGCCCGCCAGTCGCCCGCCGACTGCGCGGAGCGCTGCGCCGGGGGACGCCACTCGTCGGGTACGGGCACCCCGCCGGCCGGGAGCGCCGGGCGGCTCTCCTCGGACCAGCCGCCACCCCAGCCGGGCTCGGCGTCCCGGTCCTGGTCGCGGCGCGGCTCGCCACGGCGTACCGACGCCCAACGGTCCTCGACCCGGAACTCCGTGCCGACGCCGTCGGCGTGCACCGCCGCGCGCCGCTCACCGACCCGCACCTCGCGGCCGTGCTCGTCGTCGCGGACCGAGGCCCAGCGGTCCCCGGCGCGCAGCTCCGACCAGTAGTCGCCGTCCGGGTCGTCCGACGCCGGGACGGTGGCCCGGCCGGGCTGCTCGGACGCGCCCCAGGCGCGGGCCTCCGGGGCGGCGTACGGCTCATCCGCACCGGCCCAGGACCGGTCGTCACCCGAGGCGCCCTGGCCGGCCCACGACCGGTCGTCACGCGCCCCGCCCTGACCCGCCCACGACCGGTCGTCACGCGGCGCGTCCTGGCCCGCTCCCCAGCCCCGGTCGTCGCGCGGCGCGCCCGCTCCCCAGCCCCGGTCGTCGCGCGGCGTGCCCGCTCCCGTCCGGTCGTCCTGGGCCGCCCCGGCCCAGCGATGCTCGTCGGCCGGGGCACCGGGCCACGACCGGTCGTCCCGGGCGGCTCCCGGCCCGGACCAGGCACGGTCCTCGCGGGCACCGGCCTGAGCGGCCCGCGACCGGTCGTCGGCCGACCAGGCCCGGTCCTCCTCCGGCTCCCGGTGACCGGCCCACGAGCGCTCCTCCGGCTCCGCACCGCCCCAGGGCCGCTCCTCCGGGGCCGGGGACCGCCGGCCGGCGTACCCGCCGCCGTAGCGGTTGCCGGCCACCGGGTCGGCGCCGTCCACGATGGTGTGCCGGGTGGTGACGTGCACGGTCTCGGTGTGGTGCACCACCCCGACCTGGCGCGGGGCCGGCTCCGGGCGGGCCTCCGGCTCGGCGGCGCGCGGGGCGCCGTACACGCCGGCCTGGGGGCGTTCGGCGGCGTAGCCGGCGGGGCGTTCGGCGGCGTACCGGCCGGCGGGCTGGGGGCGGCGGACCGCCTCCTCCTCGTCACGGCGGTCGCCGGCGGATTGTCCCCAGCCGGTCGGGGCCTCGTCCTGGGCGGCGTAGCGGCCCCGGCCCGGCGCGTCGTCGTACGTCTCGGCGGCCGGCACCCGGGCGCGGCCGCCGGCCTGCTCCTCGGCGGCCGCGGCGGAGATGCCCGCGGCGGCGGCGATGCCGGCGGCCGCGACGTCCAGCCGGCGCCGCAGCGCGGTCACCGACTCCTGGGCGCGCTGGGCCTGGTCGAGCGCCTGGTTGCCGCGCTGCGCGGCGGCCACGATCTCGCCGCGCAACTCCCGGCGCAGCTGCTCGATCTCGTCGAGCAGGTGCTCGGAGCCCGGCGACTCGCCGCCCTCGCCGCGCAGCGCGATGGAGAGACCGATCAGCACGACGGCCAGGATGGCCAGCACGGCGCCGAAGCGCAGCGGGCCGTTGCCGTCGGCGACGAGGAGGATCAGCGCCGCCATGGGCGCGAACGCCACACCGATCCAGAACAGGACGGTGAGCAGCGGCGAAGTGCGCTTCTCGGCGGGCGCAACGGGGGCGGGCATGGCTGTGCAGAGTACCGAGAGTTCCCCTGGCAGGGAACGGGCCGAACGCACCGATTCAGCAGGGACGCCGCACCCGTCACCCCGACCGCGGACGGTCGCCGACGGGCCACCCGGGCCCGTCGGCGACCGGTCGGGTCAGCTGGCGGCGAGCGCCCCGTCCGAGGAGAAGACCAGGCCCACGCTCGCCTGGCCGGTCTTCAGGGCGTTCTTGGTCTGCGGACCGCCGGCGTCCAGCGAGCTGAACGAGCCGGCCTTGAAGTTGTAGACCTCGACCAGGCCGGCCTGGCACTTCGGCCGCTGCGGGCACTCCGGCGGGCCGGCCAGCACGGTCGCCTGGCCGGAGCACTTGCTCGCCAGGTCGGAGAGCGTGGCCACCTTGTACTTGTCCGCGAACGCCTTGGTGACGGCGAACGCGTTCTGGTCCTGCGCGGCGGACGGCTTGCCGAAGGTGATCCCGGCCTTGTCGCCCTCCGCCTTCAGCGCGCTGACCGTCTTGTCCAGCTCGGGCGCGGAGACCGGCTGGGCGTCCTTGCCGTTGGCCTTGGTGTTGAGGAACTCGGCCATGGTGGCCGCGTACTCCGGGACGACCTGGATCTCGCCCTTGGCCAGGGCGGGCTCGTAGAGCTCGCGGTTGCCGATCGTCTGCACCTTGACCTGGTAACCGGCCGCGGTCAGCGCGATCTTGTAGAGCTCGGCGATGGTCTGACTCTCGCTGAAGTTGCCCGCGCCGACCGTGATCGAGCCGCCCGGCCCCTGCTCGATGCCCTCGGTCAGGTCGTTGGAGTCGGCGAACTCCTTCGCCGCGACCTGCGGGGTCTGGCGCTCCACGTCGACGGACTTGTTCAGCTCGATCAGCTTCGGCGTGTCCAGCTTCTCGGAGACCTTGTCCAGCGCGGCGACGAGCTGCGGGCTGGCCGCCTTCGCGTTGATGGCCGGGATGACGTTGTCGGTGTTCTGGAGCTTCTTGTCGTCGGTGAGGACGACCAGCTGGTCACCCTTGACCGGGGCGCAACCGGCTCCGGAGGCGCCCTTCTCGGGCGCGTCGGTGCCGGAGGACCCGGCGCCACCACAACCGGTCAGGAGCCCGGCCGCGGTGAGGGCGCCGACCGCCCCGACAGCCAGGCGTGTACGTGCGCGCATCATGCCCGCCTTCCGTGTCCCGGCGCGGCCCCTTCGGGCCGGCCGCGTGTCCGACGGGCGATCGGTCTGTGAACGCCCGCGAAGTCCACCCAACATCTTTCCCGGAGGCACCGACAACATGTGGCGACCTTCGTCACCGGATCGTCACCGTCACCTCCGGCACGAGCGGTTCGGGGCGTACCGGCGGATCAGCCGCCCCCGGCGACGGCGTCCGCCGCCCGGCGGTCCGCCCCGCGCCGGGCGCGGCGCAGCGGTCGGGGGGTGACCACCCGCTCGACCAGCGCGAGGAGCAGCTCCACCAGCACGGCGAGCCCGGCCACCAGCACGCCGCCGGCGATGATCTGGCCACCGCCGGCCGCGATGTCGAGCCCGAAGCCGGCCCGGATGATCTGGCCCAGCCCGCCGCCGTTGACGAAGGAGGCCAGCGCCGCGGTGGCGACCACCTGCACGGCGGCGGTCCGGAAGCCGGCGGCCAGGTACGGCACGGCGAGCGGCAGCTCCACCCGGCGCAGCAGCTGCCCGCCGGAGAGTCCCATCCCGCGCGCCGCGTCCCGGGCCTCCGGGTCGGCCTGCCGCACCCCGGTGTACGCGTTCGCCAGCAGCGGGGGCACCGCGAAGACGGCCAGCGCGGCCACCACCGACGGCCGGCCGAACCCGAGGAAGGTCAGCGGCAGGATGGTCAGCAGGGCCAGGGTCGGGATCGCCAGGCTGACGTTCGAGACCAGCAGCACCGCGCCGCCGCCCCGGCCGGTGTGCCCGAGCCAGAGCCCGATCGGCCAGGCCACCAGGCAGCCCAGCAGCACCGCCGCAGCGGACATGCTCAGGTGCTCGCCGAGCCGGTCCAGGATGCCGCCCGGGTTCGTCCAGTTCAGCGGGTCGTTCAGCCAGCGCACGGCCTGTTCGATCGCGTTCACCGTGCCGGCCTTCCGTTCGCGACTGCGGGGCTCCGCTCCGCTGCACTCCTCGCGCTCACCGTGCCGGCCTTCCGTTCGCGACTGCGGGGGCTCCGCTGCGCTGCACTCCTCGCGCTCACGAGACGCGCCCGCGCAGCCATGGGGTGAGCAGCCGGCCGACCCCGGCCAGGACCAGGTCCAGCACCAGCGCGAGCAGGACGCAGAGGAGCGTGCCGGTCATGATCTGCGCCTTGTAGAAGTTGTTCTGGAAGCCGGCGAAGATGAGCTGCCCCAGCCCGCCGCGACCGACGACCACCCCGACCGTGACCAGCGCCACCGTGGAGACGGTGGCCAGCCGCAGCCCGGTGAGGATGCCGGGCAGGGCCAGCGGCAGGTCGATTCGGAACAGCCGGCGCCAGCGGCCGTACCCCATCCCCTCGGCGGCCTCGCGGACCTCGGGGGGCACCTGGTTCAACCCGGCCATCGCGTTGCGGACGATCACCAGCAGGGCGTAGAGCACCACCACGCTGAGCACGGTCACCACGCCGATGCCCAGGTAGGGCGCGAGGAAGGCGAAGAGCGCCAGCGAGGGGACCGTGTAGAGCACGCCGGTGAGGGCCAGGATCGGCCCGGCGAGCGACCGGAACCAGTACGCCGCCACCGCCAGCGGCAGCGCCACCACCGCGGCGATCAGCACCGCCCGGGCGGTCAGCGAGGCGTGCTCGCGCAGCGCGGCGAGGATCGTGTCAGAGTTGTCCCGCACGTACTGCCACGAGAACCACGGGTTCTCCGGCTCGGCCCGGTAGCTCAGGTGGAGGGACACAGGTGGACGTTACCCCGGGGACCACCGGCGACGCCGGACACGGCGCTGCCTCCATCACGCTGGAGGGCATCCGCAAGCGCTACCCGGACGGGACCGAGGCGGTGCGGAAGCTGAGCCTGGAGGTGAAGGCCGGCGAGCTGGCGGTGCTGATCGGACCGTCGGGCTGCGGCAAGTCCACCGTGCTGCGGATGATCAACCGGCTGATCGAGCCGACCGACGGCCGGATCCTGCTCGGCGACGACGACGTCACCCGGGTCGACCCGGTCAAGCTGCGCCGCCGCATCGGGTACGTGATCCAGAACGTCGGCCTCTTCCCGCACCAGACGGTCAGCGCGAACGTGGCGACCGTGCCCGCCCTGCTCGGCTGGCCGCGGGAGCGGACCCGCCGGCGGGTCGACGAGCTGCTGGACCTGGTCGGCCTCGACCCGGCCCAGTTCGGCCGCCGCTACCCGCACGAGCTCTCCGGCGGTCAGCGGCAGCGGGTCGGGGTGGCCCGGGCCCTCGCGGCCGACCCGGTGGTGCTGCTGATGGACGAGCCCTTCTCCGCCGTCGACCCGATCGTCCGGACCCGGCTGCAGGAGGAGTTCCTCCGGCTCCAGGCCGAGGTCCGCAAGACCATCGTGCTGGTCACCCACGACCTGGACGAGGCGGTCCGGCTGGGCGACCGGATCGCGGTGCTCTCCGAGGGCGGCCGGTTGGAGCAGTACGACACCCCGGCCGCCATCCTCGGCTCGCCCGCCTCGCCGTTCGTCCGCGAGTTCGTCGGCGCCGACCGGGGCATCCGCCGGCTGGCGGTCACCCCGGTCACCCGGGCGGTGCTCGATCCGCTCCCGGTGGGTGGCGGGGCGGACCTGCCCGCGGTGCCGCTGGGCGGGTCCGCGTACGACGCGTTGGGCGTGCTGCTCACCTCGGCCGCCGAGCACGCCCTGGTCACCGAGGACGGCCACCCGGTCGGGCTGCTCAGCCGGGACCGGGTGCTGGGCCTGGGGGCGGTGGCGAGCTGACTACGGTCCGCCGGGCCGCGTCGAGGCCGGGCGGTGTCAGGCGCGGCCGCCGAGGCTGGCGGTGCCGACGACCCAGCCGGCGAAGAGGCCGTACGTGGCGCCGGTGCTCGCCGCCTGGAAGGCCGTGAGCAGCGACCCGTCCGGCCCGAGCAACGTGGCGAGCAGCCCGGTGAAGCCGCCGGCCAGGGCGTACGCCGCCCAACCGGAGAAGAACTGGCTGACCGAGCCCTGCACCCGGGCCACCTGCGAGGCGGGCAGCAGGTAGAGGAGGACCGCGGCCAGGATCACCATCAGCACGGCCCGCAGGTCGGTGGCGAACACCCCCTGCGCCGGGTCGTCGGAGTGCAGCCGCCAGGCCGGCCAGGCCAGCAGCCGCAGGAACCAGCCGCCCGCGCCGTTCGGGTCCGTGTGGTCCTGGACCCATCCCACGTACGCGGGGCTGCCGCCGACTCCGACCAGGAGCAGCGCGGCCAGGGTGCCGGTGCCCGCGGCGGTGCCGTACCCGCTGGCGGTCCGGGGGCGGTTGGTGAGGGCCATGGTGCGCTCAGTTCCCGGCTCGCGCCGCCGGGCAAACCTGCGCGTACGCGCGACCGCCGCGGGCCGGCGGAGAGCCATCGGACGTCAGTGCTTCAGCAGGTAGTCGATGAAGGCGGCCCGCAGCAACGACTCGGACTCCTCGTAACCGTGGCCGGTCAGCTCCCGCCAGAGGGCGTTGGCCTCGTCGATGATCGGCCCGACCGAGTTGGGCGCGCCGTCCAGCGCGGCGGCCTCGTCCGCGTTCGGCAGGTGCCGCAGCACCGACCAGAAGAAGGCCACGTCGCGGCGCTCCCGGGCCAGGGCGAACGCCTGCTCGCGCAACTCCTCGGTGGAGAGCTGGTCGAGCTGGTCGAAGGTACGGCCGCCGGTGGCAGGAGATTCGGTCATGCCGCCGAGCCTAACCGGCGAGATCAGGCTCGGCGCACCGGACGCGACCCGGTCAGCGGTCGTCGGCGTCCCAGCGCTGCGGGCCGGTCTCCCAGCGGTGCGCCTCCCACGGGTCGGCCGTGGTCTCCTCGGCCTGCACGGGCAGCACCGACGGCCAGGTGTCAACCGGGCCGGACCGGGTCAGCGCCCAGCCCGTGCTGATCGTGCCGTCCCCCGCCGGGGCCAGCTCGGGCGCCTCGCCGGTGGCCGTTCGCGGTCGACCGAGCGCCTCGACCAGCCGGGTGACCAGCAGCCCGCCGCCGAGCACCGCCCCGCCGACGGCCCACCGGCTGACCGTCCAGCCGCGGGCCTGCGCCCAGGCGAGGAAGACCACGACCAGGCTGACCGCGATCAGGGTGCCGAGGATCCCGCCGCGCCGGCCGTACGCGCTGGTGCCGGCGAGCATCGCCGTGCCGACGGCCAGGATCGACCAGTCCAGCCCGGAGGTGGGCGCCACCGGCCCAGTCCCGTTGGTCGCGATCAGCACCCCGGCGAGCATGGCGAGCACGGTGGAGCCGACCAGCGCCAGGACGGTCACCATCGCGGCGACGACGCCCCGGCGCCGGGCCGGGTCGGTGACCGGCCGGAACCGGCCCACCAGCCGCCGGATCGCCTTGACCGCGCCGAACAGGCCGCCGAGGACGGCCACCGCGGCGAAGCCGGCGAAGAGGTTGACGGCCATGCCCCGGGGGTCGTACGTGCCCTGGACCACGACCGGGCTGGCCCGCCGCTCGATGTACACGATCACCCCGGCCGCGCCCGCGAGGCTGGCCGCCCAGCCGGGCACGTGCAGCACCACCACCGCCAGGGCGAGAGCCGCGCCGCCCAGGGCGGCCACCACCAGCGCCGGGAGGAGCGCCTCCCGCAGGCCCCGGTCGCCCTGCTCGGCGACGTGCAGCGCGGCGGCCACCGCGACCGGGCCGACCGCCAGGTTGACCGCGGCGGCGCGCAGGCTCAGCCCGGCGGCGAGGGCCAGCAGGCCCAGCGCGACCGCGTCGACCAGCAGCGACTTCAGGCCGTCGCCGCGCAACGCGTCCGCGTTCTCCCGCCAGAGCAGGTACGCCATGCCGCCCAGCCCGGCCAGCAGCACGAACTCCCAGACCACGTGGACCGCGATCCGGTCCCGCCCCGGCTCGCCGTGCAGGGGATCGTCGAAGACGTTCTCCAGCACGGCGGCGGGCACACCCGACGACGGCTCCGCCGGTGCATCCCGGCCCGTTTCGTCGTACGCCATGACCCGCGCCTCCCACGTCGCCGGCCGTCCGGCCCGACGCACGGGCGGACCGGCGGCGGCCGTTGCTTCCGGTCGCCAGGGACGGTACCTGCGGGCAGGGGTGGGGGGAAGCCCCTGATCAACGCTGGCCGGGACGGCTCTCCCGGTCGCCGGGCTCGCGGTCCTCGTCGTCCTCCTGCTCCGGCACCCGGCAGGCCCGCTCCAGCCAGAGCGCGGCGCCGACCAGGGCGAGCGAGGCGAGCAGCCCGGCGCCCGCGGCGGGTCGGTCGTCGACGGCGGCGTTGGTCCGCTCGAGGAAGAGCCACGCGGTCATCCCCGCGTAGAAGCCGGCGAAGATCGCCCCGGCCAGCGCGGACGCCTTGGCGAGCACCACGAACCGGGCGACCAGCAGCGGGTTGACCGGCTCCCGGCCCGGCCTGAGCCCCTCGATCCGGCCGCGGGTGTTCACCGCCGCGTACGCCTCCAGCACCGCGAGGCCGGCCAGCGTGACCACCGGCAGCCAGGGCAGCCTCGGCGCGACGTCGTAGTAGAAGATGCTGATCAGCAGCCAGGCCACCGCGGCGGCGGCGAGGGCGGCCACCACCAGCGTGGAGATTCGGGTCGGACCCATCCGGAAGCGGTCGGGGTCGCGCGGGGACTGCGCCTGGCTCATGCCGTCCGGCTCCAGTGGGTCATGCGTCCGACTCTAACGCCAGATCCGGTCGGGGACTCAGTTCCAGGGCGTCCCCGGCCAACGGCTCGGCGTTGAGCACGTCCGTCAGCCAGCCGTGGCCGGGCAGCCGCCCGTGCGGCTCGATGTCGATCCACGGCCGCAGCACGAAGGCCCGCAGGTGGGCGCGGGGGTGCGGCAGGGTCAGCTCCGGGTCGTCGCTGAGCACCGGCTCACCCGCGTCGTCCCAGACCGCGACGACGTCGACGTCCAGGGTGCGCGGTCCGAACCGGCGTTCCGGGTCGCGGACCCGGCCGGCGGCCGCCTCGGCGGCCCGGGCCCGCTCCAGCCAGTCCCGCGCGATCGCCGCCGGGTCCACGGCCAGCACCACCGCGTTCAGGTACGCCGGCTGCTCGGCGTCCCCCCACGGTGGAGTCTCGTACACGCCGGAGACCACCCGCACCGCGTCGCCGAGCGCGGCCACCGCCGAGCGCAGGTGGTCGAGGCGGTCGCCGAGGTTGCTGCCGATCGACAGCACGGCCCGGGTCACCGGGTACGCCGCATCGTGACGGCCACGTCCCGGAAGGCGTGCGGGATCGGGGCCTCGGGCTTGTGCACGGTGACCGTGGCGGCGCCGACCAGCGGTTCGGCGAGGCAGACCGCGAGCAGCCGCTCGGCGAGCGTCTCGATCAGGTTCACCGGCTCCCCGGTGATCACCGCGACCAGCCGCTCGGCCAGCTCGCCGTAGTGCACCGTGTCGGTCACCTCGTCGGAGCGGGCGGCCGGGGCCAGGTCGAGTTCGAGCACCGCGTCGACCACGAACTCCTGCCCCTGGGCGCGCTCGAAGTCGTAGACGCCGTGCCGGCCGCGCGCCCGCAGCCCGGTCAGCTCGATCCGGTCGGTCATCGTGCTCCCTCTCCCCGCGCCGCACCCGCCGGCCGGGCCTCTTCCTCGCCGGGCGGCGGCTGGCCGCCCCCGCCGGCAGCGTCGCTCCCGCTCCGGCCGGGCGGCTCTCCGCCGTTGCCGGCGGGCCGGTCGGCAGGCCCGGCGACCAGGCGGGGGCGGCCGGTGGCGGCCCAGACGGCGAGCGCGTCGGCGGTGGCGCGGACGTCGTGCACGCGGACCCCCCAGGCGCCGGCGGCGACAGCGAGCAGGCTGGTGGCGACGGTGGCCGCCTCCCGGTCCGCGGTCGGGCGGGGCGTGCCGTCCGGGGCGGCCAGCAGCCGGCCCAGGTACGACTTGCGGCTCGCCCCGAAGAGCAGCGGGAAGCCGAGTTCGAGCAGCTCGGGCAGGCGGGCGCTGAGCTCCCAGTTGTGCGCGGCGGTCTTGGCGAAGCCGAGCCCGGGGTCGATGATGATCCGGTCGGCGGCCACCCCGGCGGCCAGCGCCTCGTCCACCCGCTGACTCAGCTCGGCCCGGACGTCGGCGACCACGTCGGTGTAGCTGGCCAGGTCGCGCATCCCGCGGGAGTGCCCGCGCCAGTGCATCAGCACCCAGGGGCAGCCGGCGTCGCGGACCACCCGGGCCATGTCCGGGTCGGCGAGGCCGCCGGAGACGTCGTTGACCACGTCGGCGCCGGCGGCGAGGGCCGCCTCGGCCACCCGGGCCCGGCTGGTGTCGATGCTGACCGGGATGCCGGCGGCGGCGAGTTCGCGGATCACCGGCAGCACCCGGGCCGTCTCGGTCTCCGGGTCGACCCGGTCGGCGCCGGGACGGGTCGACTCCCCGCCCACGTCCACCAGGTCCGCGCCGGCCGCGCGCAGTCGCACTCCGTGTCCGACGGCGGCGTCGAGATCGGCGTACCTGCCGCCGTCGGAAAAGGAGTCGGGCGTGACGTTGAGAACGCCCATCACCACCGGGGCCTGCGCCCGTTCCAGATCGGTCACGACTAGACCGTACCGGTCGCCAGCAGGGCCTCCGGCGACCCGGCCCAGGACCGTCCGCGACGGCCCTGACATGCCGATTGGAACAGGTGTACGATCGGTCGTCCGGGGCGAAGCGGGTCGACTCTTCGCGGGTTGTCGCAAAGGTGGCCGGGCCGTACGCTTTGGAATTGCCCAGCATCGAGATGGCGAAGCCTGGAGGGAGGGCCGAAGCGGGAGAAATTCCCCCAAAGCTCACCACTCTCCGTGGTGAGTAACGAACGCAGTGTCGCCGACGCTGCGCACAGTGAGCACCGATCCCGCCAGGCTTGACTACTGCACCACCGCGGCGTCGCCGGCCGCGATATGGGGAGGTTTCCAGTGATCGCCATCGAGCTCCTGGGGACGGCGTCGTCCGCCGTCGACCACGCGCTCCACACCCTGGCGTCGACTCCACTCGCCGAGCCGGCGCCCAAGGGGATCGACACCGAGGGTGTCGTCACCTTCTTCGCCAGCAAGATCGCGCCGATCCTGCTCGCCGTCCTCGGCGTCATCTTCATCGGCCGCGCCAGCCGGGGCGAGATCTCGAAGGTGCTGACCAGCTCCGCCATCGCCATCGTCGGCCTGGCCTTCATCGCCGGTGCCGCCACCCTCTTCTTCATCGGCGACTACCTGATCAACCTGATCTTCGAATAGGCGCGGGCGACCATGCGGCTGCGCACCGACGACGACATCTACCGGGCACGTCTCGTCTATCTCGGGCCGCCCGGCTACACCCTTCCCGTGCACCTGCCGTACGCCCAGTACGGCCTGTTCATGCTGCTCGTACCCCTCTACATGTTCATCCACTGGCTGTTCACGCTGAAGGTCGAGCTGTTCCCCGCGTGGGAGATCTCGCTCGCCATCGTGACCACCTCGTTCATCTTCCGGTACGTCGACCCGGACCGGCCGGCGCGCATGGTCATCCGCACCGCGCTGACCGACTGGCGACGCACCCGGGAGCCGGCCGCCGAGCTGCGCGACCCGCGCCTGGTGGCGAGCCGGATCAGGATCCGGGAGGAACTGGCATGACCGGGCGTACGCCGATCGGGCAGACGAACGACGCGGGTGAGGCGGTCGCATGAATCGCTCTTCCACGCCGGGCTCCCCGGCCGGGCGGCACGCCGGTCCGCACGGTAACCGTGCGCGATCGTTCGACTACCCTGAGGCCGAGGAGCTGGACGAGGTCGCCCTCGACCCGGCCCTGGTGACCAGCCCCGGGCACGGCGGGGTCGGCGTCTTCCAGCCGCCCCGGCCCGCCGGGCCGCGCGGCCAGTCGGCGGGCGAGCAGTCGGCGGGCGAGCAGCCCGCGCCGACGGTCGGCGACAGCGGCGACATCGACTCGCCGTTCCTCGACCTCTTCGGCGGTACGCAGCCCGGTGGCCGACGCCCGGCGGCGCCGCCCGCGTTGAACCGGCCCCCGGCGCCGCCGGCCGCCGAGCCGGCCCCGGTGGTCGCACCGCCCCGCCGCGGCGTCGGGCGGGAGGCGCTGCCGATCCCGCACCAGCACGTCGGCCGCCCCGGCGACACCATGGACGTCCCGCGGTCGACGCCGCGCGTTCCCGAGCTGCCGGACGACCCGTCCGACCGGGTGCCCGCCCTCGACCCGGCGCCCGCGACGACCGGCCGCAACCGGGTGCCGCACCAACCCGGCGACCGGCTCCCGGCGCTGCGGCCGACCGCCGAACCGGAGCTGACCGACCCCGGCGCCGAGCCTTCGCCGGAGCGTCTGGCGCGCCGCGAACCGGAGGCCGCCGAGCGGGCCGAGCGCCGCGCCGACGCGGCGCGGCTCGCCGCGCCGGGCGTCCGCGAGATCGCCGCGCCGACCAGCCGGGAGGTGGCGGCGCCACCCGCCCGCGAAGTGGCCACGCCCCGGCAGCGCTCCGCCGCCGAGCGGAGCGGCCGGCCCGCCAAGCCGGTCCGGGTCCGCCCCCCGAAGATCAAGTTCGGCGACCGCGACCCGTCGGTCGAGCTGGCGATCACCGAAATCGCCGGTCACCTGACCTTCACCCCGAACACCGTCACCGCCTGGTACTGGCTGCCCGAGGTGCGCTGGGCGTTCCGCCCGGACGCCGAGCGGGAGGCGCTGCTCTCCGCCATCTCGGAGCAGTACGCCGGCCTGGCCGGCTTCCGGCTGCACCTGCGTCGCACCACCCGGCCGTTCCCCGCCGACGAGTGGGCCCGCACCATCGACGCGCACACCGCGTCCCCGCTGCCCGACGTGCCCGGCACGGCCGGCTGGGCCGACCACCTGGTCGCCGCCCAGCGGCACCTGATGGCGGTCAACCACGCCGAGGGGCAGACCTACCTGGGCGTCACCTTCGCCCGCCGGTCGCTCGGCGACTCGCTCACCGAGCGGCTGCTGCGCACCTTCGGCCGGGGCACCGCCGACGGCGAGCGCCGCAAGCTGGGCCGGACGGTCGAGCAGTTCGACGAGGTGCTCGGCGCGTTCGGCATGCGGGGTCGCCGGGTCACCGCGCAGGAGCTGGAGTGGCTGCTCTACCGCTCCGTCGCGCTCTGCATGTCGCCCCCGGGCACCCTCTCCCCGGTGACCAACGGCCGGTGGGAGCGCGGCGACCTGCTCGCCCTCACCGAGCAGGTGGAGCGCTACCGCACCCCGTACGGCTCGACGGTGAAGCTGGTGAACCGGATGACCGGCGAGGAACGGCATGTCGCCGTGCTCGCCGTCGGCCGGATGGAGCCGCTGGAGATCCCCGAGCGGCACGAACCCTGGCTGCACTTCCACGAGCGGCTGCCCTGGCCGATGGAGATCTCCACCCGGGTCGACATCCTCGGTTCGGGTGACTCCTTCCGCAACCTCGAGCACCGGCTCCGGATGATCCGGTCCCAGCAGCTCGACTACGCCGAGCACGGCATCGACGCCCCGCCCGAGCTGGAACGACTGGCCAAGCGGGCGCTGGTGATCGGCGACGAGATGACCACCGGGCTGCCGGTGGACTCGGCCCGGGCGCACGGCTGGCACCGGATCGCGGTCGGCGGCCGAACCCGGGAGGAGTGCCTGGAGCGGGCCCGCCGGCTCATCCAGCTCTACTCGCGCGAGCTGCGCATCTCGCTGCAGCACCCGAAGAACCAGGACTGGCTGGCCCGCGAGTTCATTCCCGGCGAGCCGATCGCCAACACCGGCTACGTCCGGCGGATGCCGGTCCCGCTGCTCGCCGCCGCGCTGCCGCAGGCCGCCTCGACGGTCGGCGACCGGCGGGGCGACCTGATCGGGCGGACCGCCGGCACCTGCCGCCGCCCGGTCTTCCTCGACCTGCACTTCCCGATGGAGGTCCGGGAACGCTCCGGGCTCGCGGTCTTCGTCGCGGAGCCGGGCGGTGGCAAGTCCACCCTGCTCGGCGCGCTCGGCTACCTGGCCGCCCGGCGCGGGGTGCAGGTCACCCTGCTCGACCCGTCCGGCCCGCTGGCCCGGCTCTGCGCCATGCCCGAGCTGCGGCCGTACTCCCGCGTGCTCAACCTGACCGGCTCGGAGCAGGGGACGCTGGCGCCGTACGCGCTGATCCCGACGCCGCTGCGCAGCGAGTTCGGCCCGGGCTCGGCCGGCGACCGGGAGTTCGAGATCGCGGTCTCCAACGCCCGCGCCGAGCGCCGGATGCTGGTGCAGGACATCTGCATGATGCTGGTGCCGCCGCAGGTCGCCCGCGAGGCCTCCACCGCCACCCTGTTCCGGCACGCCGTACGCCAGGTGCCGGCGGAGGAGACCTCCACCCTGGACGACGTGGTCGCCTGCCTCCAGGGGCTCGACGACGACGCCGGCCGGGAGCTGGCCAACCTGCTGCTGGACACCGCCGAAATGCCGCTCGCGATGCTCTTCTTCGGCCGCCCGCCGGAGGGGCTGCTCGGCGCCGACGCGGCGCTCACCGTGATCACGATGGCCGGCCTGCGGCTACCCGACCTCAAGATCGAGCGCGAGTACTGGTCGGCCGAGGAGTCGCTCGCCCTGCCGATGCTGCACACCGCACATCGGCTCGCGGTCCGCCGCTGCTACGGCGGCTCGATGTCGTCGCGGAAGCTGGTCGGCCTGGACGAGGCGCACTTCATGGAGGGCTGGCGCTCGGGGCGCTCGTTCCTGGTCCGCCTCGCCCGGGACTCCCGCAAGTGGAACCTCGCCGCCCTGGTCGCCTCGCAGAACCCGAAGGACATCCTCGGCCTCGACGTGCAGAACCTGGTCTCCACCGTCTTCGTCGGCCGGATCGCCGAGGACGCCGAGATCGCCTCCGAGGCGCTCCGGCTGCTCCGGGTGCCGGTCAACGACGGCTACGAGGCAACGCTCGCCTCGCTGTCCACGGCGGACGCCGGCTCGGCCGCGCGGCTCGGCTTCCGCGAGTTCGTGATGCGCGACGTCGACGGCCGGGTGCAGAAGGTCCGGGTCGACGTGTCGTACGTCGACGGGCTGCTGGAGCACCTGGACACCACTCCCGCCGTCGCCCAGGCGGCCGGGCAGCTGCCGACCGTCCTGGCTGATCTGGAGGCGTGACATGGCGAGGGCCCGGGCACGGATCGCGGCGCTCCTCCTCGCGCTCGGCGTACTCGCCGTGGCCACCATCGCCTGGCCGGTGATCGGGGCGACACCCGCGTACGCCGCCGAGCCGGCCGCCCAGGCCCGGGCCGAGCTGTGCAGCACCAAGGAGTGGCAGGCCGACTTCCGCGCCTGCGTCGCGAAGCTCAAGGAAGTCTCGTCGGCGCGAGCGGAATGCCTCGAACCGCCAACACCGGGAGCGCCAGACTCCGGTCTCGCCGGCTGGTTCGCCAGTGCTCCGCCCGAGTCCGCAGGCGGGGTGACCGGCCGCTACAGCCTCTACGGGTACGCCGGTTACAACTACACCACGTACGACGTCGACGGCGGGTGCGCCTCCACCGTCCTTCACCCCGACTACAAGTTCACTACCACCGTCGCGAACGGCGAGTTCATGATCGCCACGGCGGTGATCGGCGCCTCGAACGCGCTGCGGGAGCGGGCCTGGGATCCACGCTCGATGTGGGGCTGGGCAGATCCGCTGGTGGACCAGGCCACCAAGGCCGTCTACCAGAAGGTGTTCAGCGTCTTCGGCATCATCACGCTCTGCGTGGTCGGCCTCTACCTGCTCTGGCGCTCCCGTCAGTCGGACATGAGCAACGCCATGACCACGGCCGGCTGGGCGCTGCTGGTGATGGTGGCGGTCACCGCCCTGGCCGCATGGCCGGTGAAGTCGGCGAACATCGCCGACAACACCCTGATCACCACCCTGAGCGTCGTGCACGATGCCGTCGGGCCGCAGGCCAAGGATCCCGCTCCCGGCCGCTGCATCGATCCCAACCCGGACCGGTGCAAGGATCTACGTTCGCCCGCGGTCCGGGCGAGTGACACCGCCACCGAGACCATGCTCTACCGGAACTGGCTGCGCGGCATCCTGGGCTCTGCGGACAGCGAGACCGCCAAGAAGTACGGCCCGGCCCTCTACGACGCCCGCTCACTCACCTGGGGAGAGGCACAGTCGATCCGCGCCAACCCGGCGACGCGCGAGGCCGTGATCAAGGCCAAGCAGCAGCAGTGGATGAAGGTGGCGGAGCAGATCAAGACGGAGGACCCGGAGGCCTACGAATACCTCCAGGGCGTCCGGGACATGGACCGGATCGGGGCCGGCTTCATCGCGGTGCTGGCCTCGCTGCTCTTCGCGATGTTCGACCTGACCGCCTCGCTGCTGGTACTGCTGGGCTTCCTGATCTTCCGGTGGGCGGTGATCGCCGCGCCGATCCTCGGCACGGTCGGTCTGATGCGCCCGGCCAGCGCCGGGCTGCGCCGGCTGGCGAACGCCGTGGTCGCCGCGGTCTTCAACATCGCCATCTTCGGCACCGGCGCGGCCATCTACCTCTTCGCCGTCGACCTCATCATGAACACGCCCACCCTGCCCGGCTGGCTCCAGGTGGTGCTGGTCTGGCTCTGCGGCGTGGTCGGCTGGCTGCTGCTGCGCCCGTACCGGCGGATCACCCAGCTCGGCGGCAAGGACAGCAGCGAGGCGATCAGCTCCGCCGGGTCGTGGCACCGCCGGTTCTTCCGGGACGTGCGGGTGGCCGCCCGGTTGGACGTGGTCGAGCCGGGCGGCACGGCCGAGCCGGCGCTCGGCCGGCGCCGCGGCGTTGCGCTCGGCCAGGGCAGCCTCCGGCCGGAGGCCCGGCACGAGGACCCGTCGCACGCCGCCGCCGACCGGCAGCGGCCGGACGGGCGGGAGCGGACGGACGAGGCGCCGACACCGGAGCAGCCGGGCGGCGGCCGGACCACCGCACCGCGTCCCCGACGTCGGCAGCCAGCCACCTGGACGGAACCGGACGTGCCCGAGGAATCGCCCTCCTTCGCCATCTACCGTCCGGGCTCCGCCGAACGCGCGCCGGCCAACCCGAGTCCGCGGGTGCGCTCAGAGGCGCGGTGAGCACGATGCGACGGGCGCTGGAATTCCTGTTCACCCGGGCACTGCGGTCCCGGCTGGGCGTCGCGGTGGTGATCGCCGTCCTGGTCTTCGGCGTTATCGGGGCGGCCCGCCTGGTCTCCGGCCCCGTCGACCCGTCCACCGGCCTCAGCAACCGGCCGCGGGAGCCGATCAGCACCGTGGACCCGGAGGCCGGTGATGACGGGGTGTTGTCGAGCCCGGCGCCCCCCAGGCCGAAGACCCGGCCGGGCGAGCTTAGCCCCGAGCAGGCCGCCAGCCGGTTCACCACCGCGTGGCTGGCCGGCCCGGGCAGCAGCGGGGACGACTGGCAGGCGCGCCTGCGCCCGATGTCGACCCCCGCGCTGACGGAGAAGCTGACCGGCGCGGACCCGGAGAGCGTCCCGGCCCGGCGGGTCACCGGCCAGGTCACGCTCCGCCCCCGGACGGAGTCCTTCGTGGAGGTCCTCGTCCCGCTGGACAACGGTCGGCTCCGACTGGAACTGGTGGCCCCCGACGGCCGGTGGCTGGTGGACGCGGTGGACTGGGAGCGCCAATGACCGAACAGTGGGGGGACGCCGGACCTCCGCCCCGACGCCGGAAGCTGCGGGTCGGCGTCGTGGCCGCCGCCTTGACGGCGGCCCTCACTCTGCTCTGCTGCGTGGGCGGCGCCGCCGCCTTCTTCCTCACCGAGCTGGGCGGCGAGGAGCAGGACGACGCGACGGTGGCCGGACTGGCCTGCGACGCGGCCCACCGGGTCAGCATCACCGGGGACATGCCCCGCTTCGCCGAGTACGGCGAGGGTCAGCTGCGCAACGCGGCCGTCATCATCAAGGTCGGTCAGGACATGAAGGTGCCGGCCCGCGGCTGGGTCATCGCCCTGGCCACCGCGATGCAGGAGTCCGCACTACGCAACCTGGCGAACAGCACCGTGCCGGCGTCGCTGGCGCTGCCGCACGAAGGCGTCGGGTCCGACCACGACTCGCTGGGCCTGTTCCAGCAGCGGCCCGGCTGGGGCAACGTCCAGCAGCGCATGACCCCCTCCTACACCGCCCGCAAGTTCTACGAGAAGCTGGTCCGGGTGCCCAGGTGGGAGGACCGACCGTTGACCGTGGTGGCGCAGCGGGTGCAGGTCAGCGCGTTCCCCGACGCCTACGCGAAGCACGAGGAGCTGGCCGGCCGGATCGTCGACGCGCTGGCCGGCGGCGCCGCGCGGACGGTGCAGATCGCCGGCAGGGCGGTGTGTGACGCGGCCGCCGGTGCCCGGATCGCCGCCTCGGGCTGGACGGCGCCGATCCCGGGCGGTGTGGGCTCCGGCTTCCGCACCGCCGACCGGCCGAGCCACAACGGAGTGGACATCGCCGCGCCCAAGCGGGTCACCGAGATCCACGCCGCGTCGACCGGCCGGGTGCTGGTCGCCCGCTGCGACCCGGACCGCTCCGGGCGACGCGACTGCGACCGCGACGGCTGGCCGGGCAAGGGCGGCTGCGGCTGGTTCGTGGACATCCTGCACGCCGGGGGCTACATCACCCGCTACTGCCACATGGTCGAGCGCCCCCGAGTGGTCCCCGGTCAGCTGGTGGAGGCCGGTGAGGTGATCGGCCTCGTCGGCACCAGCGGCAACTCCTCCGGGCCGCACCTGCACTTCGAGGTGCACGTGGAGGGCGACCGGTCCAGCCGGGGCGCGATCAACCCGGTGCCGTTCATGCGGGAACGCGGCGCGCCGCTGGACGGCAACACGTGAGGCCGGCCGACGGATGACCGGCCCGCTGCCCGACCCCTTCGCGGACCAGCCCGACTGGGCGCCGCTGCCGCCCCGACCGGTCGAGATCGTCCCCGCCACCGGCCGGGTGGAGCTGCGCGGTCGTCGGGTGCTGGTCGGGCTGCCCGGCCTGGGCTGGCGGGGTGACCTGCGCGCCGACGAGCAGGTGGTGCAGGGCAGCCGGACCTACGTGCCCGTCATCGCCGAACACGAGTGGTACCGCGCCGAATCCGAGCAGGTGGAGGTCTTCGCGCCGCTGGTACCGGTGGAGCGGGTCTGGGTGGAGACGGTGGGCGACCGGAAGGGCATCGGCGCCGCGCCCCGCGAATCCGGGATCCGGCTGGTCTCCCTCGACGCGCCGGCACACCGGGTGCCGACCCCGGTCTTCGAGGCCGACGCGGTGGCCGGCCGGCGGGTCGTGCACGTCGTCGGGCCGACCGAGCACCGTGATCTGCGGGCGGTGACAGAGACCTACTCCGGTGCCGAGGGGGACATCTGCGTCCGGGTCACCTCGGAGCTGGAGTGGTACCGCTGGGCCTGGCGCGGCCAGGCACCGACCACCCTGGAGGTTCCGGTCCACCTGCTCTGGATCGAGTAGCCCTTCACAAGGGCAGGGCCGAGCAGACGTGCCAGCCGTCCTGCTGTCGTACTGCGAAGCGCCAGCTGTCGGTGAGACTCTGCTGGACGCCGTCGACCGAGGCGCTTCTCCGGATCACCGCGGTCACCGTGGCATTCGACGAATCGGTCTTCGACGCGGCGACGTTCTCGACGTTGATCGAGAACGAGACTCCAAGCTCCTGCTCACGACGGACGATCTGATCGCGGAAACCATCGACCGACGGAATCGAGCCGTCGCAGGTGAACAGGGCGGCCTTGTTGTCGTCACGGGCCACGAGCAAGGCCTGGAGATAGTTGACCACGACCACGTCGGGGGCGCTGCGGTCCGGGGCGGTGGCGCGGTCGTACAGGATGAATCCGGTGACGCCGCCGCCGACGCAGAGCAGCGCGAGCAGCCCGGCGACCACCGAGAGCACCGTGCGCAGCCGCCGCCGGGGGCGCTCCGGCACCGGAGCCGGCGCCGGGGGCGCCAGCTGCTCGGGCGGGGTCCGCTGCGCCGGTACGCGGGAGACCTGGGAACCGGCGGGGGGCTGCACTGATTCCACCCCCTGAGGCTATCGGCTGCACGCCTCGTACCCAATGCCCCAGATTCACCGATCGCGTCCGCCCGCTGGCCGGAGGCGGGACAATGCCCGGCCGAGCGCGGTGGGCTGGCTCGCAAAGACCGCGCAGCGCCGATCGACATCCCGGAGCGGGGCCGTCGGCTGGGATACCGTCACTGCTCGGGGAGAAGAGTCGGCCTCGGGAAGAGAGGTGGACGCGGTGGCCAGTCCGAAGGCGCGAGCCGGCCGGGCCGCCGCCCTGCACCGGCGGGCCGCGGCCACCGCGACCGCCGCCGCCGGCATTCTGGACGAGATCCGGCCCGCCCCGGCCGACCACCACCGGCAGTACGAGCTGGCGGAGCGGCTGCGCACGGCCGCGGCGCTCGCCGCCCCGGGTTGGGCCGGCGCCGCCCTGGAGACGCTGTCCGCGGCCACCCCGCCCGGCGACCACCCGCCGCCCTTTGTCCGGGTCGGCACCGCCGCGCCGCTGGACGACGCTCGGTTCCCGGCGCTGGTGCCGCTGCTCGGCAGCGGTCACCTGAGCGTCGACACCGACGCCACCGACCCCCGGGTGGCCGGGCTGCTCCGGGCCCTCCTGCTCCGGCTGCTCGCCGCCGCGCCGGCGGGCTCGCTGCTGGTCCGCGCGGTGGACGCCACCGCCGGCCAGGACCCGACCGGCGGCGCCTTCGCGGGGTTCGCGGTGTTGTCCGACGCGGGGTTGCTGCCGCCGTCGGCCGTGGACGTGGCGGGGCTGCGGACCGTGCTCACCGAGGCGGAGCAGTGGGTGGCCGCCGGCACGGCCCGGCAGCGCGGGCACGACCGCACGCTGCTCCTGGTGGTGGCCGCGCTCCCCGCCGGCGCCGGTGCGACCGACCGGGGTCGGATCGAGGAGCTGGCCGCGCGGGGGCACCGGGCGGGCCTGCACCTGGTCGTCGCCGGCTGGTCGCCCGACACTCCGCTGCCCCAGGCCACCCCCGTCGCGGTACGCAACGCGTACGCGCTGGTCGGTGATCCGCCGGGGCAGGCGCTGAGCAGTCCGGGCACGGAGACGGCCGGCGGGCTCAACTCGCCCGTCTTCGTGGAGGAGGACCCGCCCGACGAGCTGGTGACCGGGGTCTGCCGCCGGCTCGCCCGGCAGATCGAGGACGGCTCGCGGCTCTCCCTGACCGACCTGCTGCCCGGCGGGGAGCTGTGGGAGTCCGGTTCCGTGGACGGGCTCTCGACCGTGGTGGGCGACGCCGCCGGGCGGCCGGTCAGCCTCGGCTTCACCGAGCTCACCCCGCACTGGCTGGTCAGCGGCCGGTCGGGTGCCGGGCGGTCGGCGTTCCTGACCAACGTGCTGTTCGGGCTGACCGCCCGGTACGGCCCGGACGAGCTGGTGCTCTACCTGGCCGATCTGAACGAGGGCGAGTCCTTCGTGGAGTTCCTGCAGACCGAGCGGGACCGCTCGTGGGTGCCGCAGGTCCGGGCCGCCGGGATGGCCGCCGACCGGGAGTACATGGCGGACCTCGTCGGCCAGCTCGAGGCGGAGCTGCACCGCCGGGAGGAGGCCGGCCGGCGGGCCGGCGGGCAGCGCTACGCGGAGCTGCGCGAGCACCAGGCGCTGCCGCGGATCGTCTGCGTCATCGACAACTTCCCCCTGCTGCTGCGGGAGCGCGACCGCCTCGCCACGGACCTGCTGGCCCGGCTGGACGTGCTGGCCCGCGCCGCCCGGGCGTACGGCATCCATCTGGTCCTGGCGGGTGAGGGTGACCTCGGCGTCGGCGGCCCGCGCGATCCGCTGCTGGGCCAGTTCCCGGTGCGGGTCGCGCTGCCCGGCGGGTCGGCGGTGCTGGAACCGACGAACGACGCCGCGGCCGGACTGCCGGTGGGCAGCGCGGTGGTGAACACCGCCGGCGGCCTGGGCGGGCCGCGCGGCGCCACCCGGGGGCACGAGCGGATGATCCGCTTTCCCGATCCGCACGAGGATCCGGAGACCCTGGCCGAGCTGCGGCACCGGCTGTGGGCGGCCCGGCCGGAGGGCTCCGGCCCGCCGGTGGTCTTCGCCGGGTACGCGCGCCCGCTGCTCGGCAACGACCCGCGGCACCGGGCGGCGCTGGCCGGACGGGCGCACGCGCCGGCGGCGCTGCTCGGTCGTGCGGTGGACGTTCACCGCTCCACGGTGACGGTGCCGCTCGGCCCGGCCGCCGGGCGGAACCTCGCCGTGCTGGGCCGCGACGAGGAGGCGGCCCGGCTGCTGGTGACCGCCGCGCGGAGCATCGCGGCGCACCACGCGGCCACCCGGTTCGTGCTGGCCCCACTGGCGAACGGGTCGGACGAGCCGGCCGCGGAGCTGGCCGCCGAGCTGGCCGAGCGGCACCGGGTGGAGACGGTCGACGTGGCCGGGCTGCGGGCCGCCATGGAGGCGGGTGAGCCGGGCTACCTGGTGGTGTTCGGGCTGGACGTGCCCGACGCGGTGGAGCTGCCGGGCGAGCGGCTGCGGTCGCTGCTGCTGGAGGGGCCGCCGGCCGGGCTGCACCTGCTCGGCTGGTGGCGTTCGGTGGGGCCGCTGGCCGGGCTGCTCGGCCCCGAGGGCGAGATCGACAAGCTGACCGCCGTGGTGGTCACGGACGTGCCGGGTGCCCGGTTGGAGTCGCTCTTCGACCGGCCGGTGCTGTGGCGTCCGCGTCCGGGCCGGGCGGTGCTGTGGGACGGCCCGGGCGAGCTGGGGACGGTGCTGGTGCCGTTCGGGGAGGAGCCGGCGACGTGAGCGAGACCGGAACCGCCGTGCCCGCCCCCCGGCCGGGGCGCCCGCCGGCCGACACCCCGGATCCGGCCGCGGCGGCCTGGGCGGACTACGTCGCGGCGGCCCGCCAGCTCGACGGGGTACGCCGGGCCGCGACGACCGCCGCGGGCGAGCAGGCCCGCTCGGTGCAGGCCGCCCGGGAGGAGCTGACCGTCGTCCGGGCCCGATTGGCCCCGCAGCAGGCGCAACTGCGGGAGCTCGGGGTGCCGGCGATCTCGTTGCAGCCGACTCCGCCGGAGCTGACCGAGGCGGCCCGGTCGATGGCGGCCGGGCCGGCGGCGGTGCTGACCTCGCTGCAGGCCGCCCGCCGGTGGGCCGACGCCGCGGACGACACGCTGGCCGCGCGGGGGCTGCCCCGGCTGGCGCGTTGGCCGTCCCGGCCCCGCAACCTGCTGGTGTACGGGCCGCTGGCGCTGGTCTTCCCGCTGATCCAGCTGCTGGTCCTGTTCGGCACCGGCACCGGCCCGGCGAGCATCGTGGCGCTGGTGGTCGGGCTGCCGATGCCGGCGGTGGCCTTCATGGCGGGCTGGCTGGCGGTCGGTCGGCTGTTCCGGCCCCGGCCGGAGGACCGGGTGGACCGGACGCCCCGGTTCGGGGCGCTGGTCTGCCTGGTCCCGGCGGTGGCGACCACCGCCGGGATCGTGCTGGCGATGCTGGCCGGCTGACGGGCTCCGTCGGCCGCGCGCCGGGTCAGCGGGGGATGATCAGCGACATCGCCTCGGCGCGGGACTTCGCGTCGCGCTGGAGCACGCCGCGGACGGCCGAGGTGATCGTCTTGGCGCCGCTCTTCTGGATGCCGCGCATCGCCATGCACATGTGCTCGCACTCGAGGACGACGATGACGCCGCGCGGTTCCAGCTTGCTCATCAGCAGGTCGGCGATCTGCGAGGTGAGCCGCTCCTGCACCTGCGGGCGGCGGGCGAAGACCTCGACCAGCCGAGCCAGCTTGGACAGGCCGGTGATCCGGCCGTCCGGCCCCGGGATGTAGCCGATGTGCGCGCTGCCCCGGAACGGCAGCAGGTGGTGCTCGCAGAGGCTCATCAGATCGATGTCCCGGACGATCACCAGCTCCTCGTGGTTGGCCTCGAAGGTGGTGCTGAGCACCTGGGCCGGGTCGACCCGGAGACCGGCGAAGAGTTCGGCGTACGCGCGGGCGACCCGGGCCGGCGTCTGCTGGAGGCCGTCCCGGTCCGGGTCCTCGCCGACGGCGATGAGGATCTCGCGGACGGCCTTCTCGATCCGGGCCAGGTCCATGGTCTCCTCGACCGGGCGGCCGGTGAGCTTGCCGCTGATCAGTCGGGCGGCGACGTAGTCGAGGGCCTCGTCACCGTCGGGCTCGGTCGACGAGGCGGCCAGCCCCTTGTCGGGGCTGGCCGCAGCGTCCGTGTTCAGTGGGTACCGTCCGAGTTGTTCGAGGACCCGCCGACCGACGCGCCGTCGGCCTCGGCCTGAGCCTTGAGCTTGTCCTTCTCGGCCGGGGTGAGCACCGGCGGCTCGGTGGAGGGCTGGCGCTTGCCGAAGCCGTGGTACGGGGCCATCGGCGGGCGCTTCACCACCCGGGCGCAGATCCGGGCCATGTCGGCGGTCGAGAGGGTCTCCTTCTCGATCAGCTCCAGGACCATGTTGTCCAGCACGTCCCGGTACTCCACCAGGATCTCCCAGGCCTCGTCGTGGGCCAGCTCGATCAGCGCCCGCATCTCGCCGTCGATCTCGGCGGCCACCGAGTCGGAGTAGTCCCGCTCGTGGCCCATGTTGCGGCCGAGGAACGGCTCGTCGCCGCTGGTGCCGTACTTGATCGCACCGAGCTTGGAGCTCATGCCGTACTGGGTGATCATCGCGCGGGCCAGCTGGGTGGCCTTCTCGATGTCGTTGCCGGCACCGGTGGTGGGCTCGTGGAAGACCAGTTCCTCCGCGGCCCGGCCGCCCAGCGCGTACGCCAGGGTGTCGATCATCTCGGCGCGGGTCTGGGTGTACTTGTCCTCGGTCGGCAGGACCAGGGTGTGGCCCAGCGAGCGACCGCGGGACAGGATCGTCACCTTGTGCACCGGCGCGGCGTGCGGCAGCGCCCAGGCGACCAGCGCGTGCCCACCCTCGTGGTACGCGGTGATCTTCTTCTCCTGGTCGCTCATCACCCGGGTCCGGCGCTGCGGACCGGCGATCACCCGGTCGATCGACTCCTCCAGGGAGTCGTTGGAGATCGCCCGCTGTTCCTTGCGCGCGGTGAGCAGGGCGGACTCGTTGATCACGTTGGCCAGGTCGGCGCCGCTGAAGCCCGGGGTACGCCGGGCGACCGCGTCGAGGTCGACGTCGGGCGTGAACGGCTTGCCCTTGGCGTGCACCCGCAGGATCGCCTTGCGGCCCTCCATGTCGGGGGCGTCCACCGGGATCTGCCGGTCGAAGCGGCCCGGGCGCAGCAGCGCCGGGTCGAGGATGTCCGGCCGGTTGGTGGCGGCGATCAGGATGACGCCGCCCTTGACGTCGAAGCCGTCCATCTCGACGAGGAGCTGGTTGAGGGTCTGCTCGCGCTCGTCGTGGCCGCCGCCCATGCCGGCGCCACGGTGCCGGCCGACGGCGTCGATCTCGTCGACGAAGACGATCGCCGGTGCGTTCGACTTGGCCTGCTCGAAGAGGTCGCGGACCCGGCTGGCGCCGACACCGACGAACATCTCGACGAAGTCCGAGCCGGAGATCGAGTAGAACGGCACGCCGGCCTCGCCGGCGACCGCCCGGGCGAGCAGGGTCTTACCGGTACCGGGCGGGCCGAAGAGCAGCACGCCCTTCGGGATCTTGGCGCCGAGGGCCTGGTACTTCGCCGGGTTCTGCAGGAAGTCCTTGATCTCGTGCAGCTCCTCGACGGCCTCGTCGGCCCCGGCCACGTCCGCGAAGGTGGTCTTCGGCGTGTCCTTGGTGATCATCTTCGCCTTGGACTTGCCGAAGTTGAGCACCCGCGAGCCGCCGCCCTGCATCTGCGACATGAAGAACAGCAGCAGGAGCACGAGCAGGGCGATGGGGAGCAGGTTGACCAGCAGGCTCACCCAGACGCTGTCCGAGGAGACCTTGGTGTCGGCCGGGCCGGTGACCCGGTTCGCGGCCTTGGCGTCGAGGACCTCGTTCCAGACCTGGTCGCCGGCCTGGTACGGGAACTGCGCCTCGATCCTGTCGGTGGTGGTCTCACCGAACTTGGTCTTCTGGGCCAGGTCGAGCTGGAGCGTCTGCTCCTTGTCCTGGAAGACCGCCTTGTTGATCTTGGCAGTGTGGAGCTGGTCGAGCGCAACGGAAGTGTCCACCCGGTGGTAGCTGGGACCAGCGGTGAACAGCTGACTGAGCACAACGGCGCCGAGGATGACCAGGATGATCCAGACCACCGGTCGGCGGAAGAAACGCGTACGTTCCATACTGTTGTCGGGCGCCGAGACGCCCGCATCCTCCTGATCGACGTCCTGACCGTCTGAATGGTGTCGCCGCCTCGGGCGGCGGCCGGAGCCGCCGTGCGGGCCGGCCTCGACCCCGAAGCGCGCGAATTGCCGCGCCGCGGTCATTCGACGGTACACCGTTCGTGCCAGATGTGAGCTTGCGAGCCCAGCACTTACGCGGACGGCGAACCGGGGTTTGGGCCGGCGTGCCGCGGAGGGTGCCTCCACGTCACCGACCCCTACCGTAGTCCGGTGAGCTGAGAGTCCGCTGAACGTCCGCTCGACGAACGCCGATACGCGCAGGTCGGCGGGGCGACTCAGGCGCGGGCGTAGACCTCGGGCTTGAGCACGCCGACGTAGGGCAGCTCCCGGTACCGCTCACCGAAGTCGAGGCCGTAGCCGACGACGAACTCGGTCGGGATGTCGAAGCCGACGTACTTGACCGGGACCTGCACCTTGACCGCGTCCGGCTTGCGGAACAGGGCGACCACCTCGACGCTCGCCGCCGAGCGGGACTCCAGGTAGCGCAGCAGCCAGGAGAGGGTCAGGCCGGAGTCGACGATGTCCTCGACGACCACCACGTGCCGGCCGGCGATGTCGCGGTCCAGGTCCTTGAGGATCCGGACGACGCCGGAGGAGGTGGTGCCCTGACCGTACGAGGAGACGGCCATGAACTCCAGCTCGGCGGGGGGACCCTGGCGGCCGAGCGCCCGGGCGAAGTCGGCCATGAACATGACCGCGCCCTTGAGCACGCAGACCAGCAGGAGTCCGTCCTCGACGTGCGCGTAGTCCGCCGATATCTGCTTGGCCAGCTCCGCGGTCTTCTCGCGGATCTGCGCCTCGGAAATGATCACGTGGTCGATGTCGGCGTCGTACCAGGAGCCGTCAGCCATGCATCTAGCCTGCCGTACGCCCGATGGCCTCCGTCGGCGGGGCCGCGCGTTTCGCCGCGGTCCCGCCGGGGATTTTCGGCGCGGAAGGTGCAAATCACCTCAGCAGGTGCTGGAGCGCCAGCGACGACCGTCGGCGGTGGGCTTCCAGTCGGCCGAGTCGCGGGTGTCGGCGCCCAGGCCGGCGGCCGAGGCGACGGCCAGGACGACGAGGAAGAGGAAGAGCAGCAGGAACTCCATGGCGGCGCTCGCTTTCGCGTGATTGATGTGGGTTTCGCCGCCGGTGCGCACCGGACTGAGACCAGTCTGCGACCATCCGGGCCGGCCGAAAAGTGGCAGGAATGCCAGTGGGCATCGATTTCCTGCCACCTCTCCGGTTACCCTCGTCACATGCTTCGTTCGGTCGCCGTCATCGCGCTGGAACAGGTCGCCCCCTTCGAACTCGGCGTCCTGTCGGAGGTCTTCGGCACCGACCGGACCGCCGACGGCTTCCCGGGCTACCGCTTCACCGTCTGCACCGCCGACGGGGGCCCGGTGCGCAGCGGCTCCGGTTTCCTGCTCACCCCGCACGCCGACCTCAGCCCGGTCGACGAGGCCGACCTGGTCGCGGTGCCGGCGCACGCGGGGAAGACGAACGTCCCCGCCCCGGTGCTCGACGCGCTGCGCCGGGCCGCCGACCGGGGGGCATGGCTGCTCAGCGTCTGCTCCGGCGCGTTCGTGCTGGGCGAGGCGGGGCTGCTCGACGGGCGGGACTGCACCACCCACTGGCTGTACGTCGACGAGCTGCAACGCCGGCACCCGGCCGCCCGGGTCCGGTGCAACTCGCTCTACGTGCAGGACGGCAAGCTGCTCACCAGCGCCGGCACCGCCGCCGGGATCGACGCCTGCCTGCACCTGGTCCGCCAGGAGCACGGCTCGGCGACGGCCACCCGGCTGGCCCGACGGATGGTCGTCCCGCCGCATCGCGACGGCGGCCAGTCCCAGTACGTCGAGGCGCCGATCCCGAAGGCGCCGGAGGCGCCCACCCTCGAGCCGGTGCTGGAATGGCTGATGGGCCACCTGGACCGGACGGTGACCGTGGAGGAGCTGGCCGCGCGGGCCGGCATGGCGCCGCGTACCTTCGCCCGCCGGTTCCGGGCCGAGACCGGCACCACCCCGCACGACTGGCTGACCAACCAGCGGGTGCTGCTGGCCCGGCGGCTGCTGGAGGAGACCCGGCTGAGCGTGGAGACCGTGGCCGACGAGGCCGGCTTCGGCGACGCGGCGGCGCTGCGGCACCACTTCACCCGTCGGGTCGGCACCACCCCGCACGCGTACCGGACGACCTTCCGCGAACGCGCCGAGGTCTGATCACCAGCCCAGCATCGCCCCGTCCACCCGGGACTCCGAGCCGGCGACGTACCCGCCGGCCGAGTGCCGCCAGATCGCCTGCCCGTACCCGAAGACGGCCGGCTCCGCCGCGACGGTGACCTCGTGCCCCCGGGCCCGCAGGCCGGCGACCAGGTCCTGCTCCGCCGCCAGCGCCGGCTCGACGAGCACCGAACGCCCGGCGTGCCAGTACCAGCGGGGGGTGTCCAGGGCGGCCTGCGGGTCCCGCCCGGCGTCCAGGGTGGCCGAGACCAGCTGCACGTGCCCCTGCGGCTGCATGTGCCCGCCCATCACCCCGAACGGCCCGACCGGCTCGCCGTCCCGGGTCAGGAACCCCGGGATGATGGTGTGGAACGGACGCCTCGCCGGGCCCACCACGTTCGGGTGCGTCGGGTCGAGGCGGAACCCGGTGCCCCGGTTCTGCAGCGCGAAGCCGTGGCCGGGCAGCACCACCCGCGAGCCGAAGGCCAGGTAGGTCGACTGGATCAGGCTGACCATCATGCCGCCCGGGTCGGCGGTGCAGAGGTAGACGGTGCCGCCCCGCTCCGGGTCGCCGGCCACCGGGTCGCCGGCCCGGTCCGTGACCAGGGCCCGCCGGGCCGCCGCGTACCCGGGGTCGAGCAGCGCCGCCGTCGGCACCGGCACCCGCTCGGGATCGGCGACGTACGCGTGCGCGTCGGCGAAGCCGAGCTTCACCGCCTCGATCTGCCAGTGCAGCCGCTCCTCGAGCGGTAACGCGGCCAGGTCCACCTCGTCGAGGATGTTGAGCGCCAGCAGCGCCGCCACCCCCTGCCCGTTCGGGGGCAGCTCCCACACCTCGTGCCCCCGGTACCGGACGCTCACCGGGTCCACCCAGGTGGAGGTGTGCCGGGCCAGGTCATCCCCGGTGATCAGCCCGCCGGTCCGGGCGGCGTGCGTGTCGATCGCCGCGGCGATGCTCCCCCGGTAGAAGTCGGCCGCGCCGGACTCGGCGATCCGCCGCAGCGTTCCGGCCGCGTCCGGATTGCGCCACCGCTCACCCGGGCGGGGCGCCCGCCCGTCCACCGTGAACACCCGGTCGAACTCGGCGTACTCCGGTCCCGTCGGACCGCCTGCGGCGACCGCTCGGGCCCAGGTCGCGGCGGTGCCGGCGGCGACCGGGTAGCCCCGCTCGGCGTAGCCGATCGCCTCGGTGAAGAGCTCGGCGAAGGGCAGCGAGCCGAACCGTTCGTGCAGGTCCCGCCAGCCGGCCGGCGCGCCCGGCACGGTCACCGGCAGCCAGCCCCGGGCCGGCATGGCCGGCCCCTCCGCCTGGGCGCCGCCGAGGGCGTCGACCGGCGTCGCACCCCGCCGGTCGGTCGCGGCCAGCACCATCTCGCGGGTCAGCGCCGCCGGCGAGCGGCCGGAGGCGTTCAACCCGTGCAGCCGCTCGCCGTCCCAGACGATGGCGAAGAGGTCGCCGCCGATGTCGTTCGAGGGCGGCTGCACGACGGTCAGCGTGATCGCGGTGGCCAGCGCGGCGTCGACGGCGTTGCCGCCGCGCCGCAGCACGGCCAGGCCCGCGGCCGCCGCGAGCGGCTGGCTGGTCGCGACGGCACCGTTCGGGGCGAAGAGCGGCTGTCGGGGGTACGCCATCCGCCATGTCTACCGCCTGCGGCGGCTCCCGGCGAGGATCACCGGCGCTCCGGCGCGCAGCAGGCCGCCGGCCGACAGGTACCACCTCACTCCCCTTGCTCTGCTGCAGCCCACGCAACAGGTGGACGGGCAGGTGTTGCCTCCGCTGCAGCAGAGCAAAGGACGTGCCCGAGGTGTGTCTCCGGCGAGCGACCGGGCGCTGTCCGGCGCGGGGAAGCGCAGCGGACCGGCGCGGGTCAGCGGGGTTCGGCGAGGACGAGCCGGCCCTCGTGGCGGGCCACGCGCAGCCCGCCGGGCAGGTGGACCGCGCCCTGCCCGTGCCACCCCGTCACCAGGGCGTCCAGCGCCGTGACGTGCCGGTGCGACAGCGCGGCGGGCGACGCGCCCAGCTCCCGGGCCCAGGCGTGCAGCACGCGGGTGCGTACCGCCGGGAGCAGCGCGGCCAACGCGTCGACCGCGAGCCCGCCCCGGGGGGACCGGGCGGCGGCGAGCGCGGCGGCGGCGAGCTCGTCCAGGGCGGCGGTGTCCGCGGCCACGAGCCGGGCGGTCCGGGCCAGGTTGTCCAGCACCGCCGGGCCGAGCGCCCGGGCCAGCGCCGGCAGCACGTCGGCGCGGACCCGGGACCGGGCGTACGCCGGGTCGGCGTTGTGCGGGTCCTCCCACGGGGTGAGCCCCAGCGCGGCGCAGGCCTTACGGGTGTCGTCCCGGCCGACGTCCAGCAGCGGACGGAGCAGCGGCACCCCGTCCAGCTCCCGACGCGCCGGCATCCCGGCGAGGCCCCGCGGGCCGCCGCCCCGGGCCAGCGCGAGCAGCACGGTCTCGGCCTGGTCGTCGCGGGTGTGGCCGAGCAGCAGCGCGGCGGCGTCGTGCCGGCGGGCGGTGGCGACGAGGGCCTGGTAGCGCGCCTCCCGGGCGGCCGCCTCGGGGCCGCCCGGCCGGCCGGCGACGGTCACCGGGACCGCGTCGACCGGGTCGAAACCGATCCCTGCGGCCCACCGGGCCACCGCGGCGGCCCGTTCGGCCGAGCCCGGTTGCAGGCCGTGGTCCACGGTCACCAGGCCGGCCCGTCGACCCAGCCGAGGGGCGACGAAGGCGGTGGCCGCCGCCAGGGCGAGCGAGTCGGCGCCGCCGGAGCAGGCGACCAGCACCGGCCCGTCCCCGGTCAGCCCGGCCAGCATCCGGCGGACCGCGACCCGGACCGCGGCGACCGGCGGGGCGAGCGCGGCCACGGCGGGCGGCTCAGCCGGCGGTCGGGGTCGCGGCGGCCGGCCCGTGCACCCGGGCCACCCAGGCGTCCGGGTCGCCCAACTCCTCGAGCCGGGGCAGGGTCAGCGGCGAGCCGAAGATCTTGTTGAAGCCCTCCATGCCGACCCGGTCGACCACGCCGTGGACGAACTTGCGGCCCTCGGCGTACTGGCGCATCTTGACCTCGATGCCGAGCAGCCGGCGGATCGCCTTCTCCAGCGGGTTGCCGGACTCCCGCCGCCGGTTGAACGCGGCCCGGATCGACTCGACGCTCGGGATCACCTGCGGGCCGACGCCGTCCATCACGAACTCGGCGTGCCCTTCAAGCAGGGTCATCAGCGCGGTGAGCCGGTCGAGCACCGCCCGCTGCGCGGGGGTCTGCACGATGTCCAGCACGCTGGCCCGGCTCTCCGGGTCCTTCACCGCGTCGGAGAGGGTGGCCACACCGCGCCGCAGCCGCTCCAGCAGGTGCTCGCCGCCCTGCGAGGCGTCGACGAACGCCTGCACCTCGCCGAGGAAGTACGCGCGCATCCACGGCACGGCGGTGAACTGGGTCCGGTGGGTCACCTCGTGCAGGCAGACCCAGAGCCGGAAGTCACGCGGGTCGCAGCCAAGCTTCCGCTCCACCTCGACGATGTTCGGCGCCACCAGCAGCAGTTGGCCGGGGTCGCCGGAGAAGACCTCGTACTGGCCGAGGACCCGGCCGGAGAGGTAGGCCAGCACGGTGCCGGCCTGCACCCCGGTCAGCCGGGAGCCGATCGCCTCGGTGAGCGGCCCGGGCCGCTTGTCCCCGGAGAGCCGGTTCACCAGCGGGGTGATCACCTCACGCAGCCCGGCGATGTTGGCGGCCGCCCAGTCCCGGCGGTCCACCACCTTCACCGGCGGGTGAGCAACCTGCGAGCGCAGCCCGGTGTAGTCGGCGACGTGCCCGGCCGCCTCCCCGGTCAGCCGCCGCAGCTCGCCGACCACGTCGGTGGCCTCGGCGTACGACACCCGGGGGCCCGACTTGCCCAGCGCCCCCGCGGTCGCGGCGGCCAGATCCCAGTCCACGAACTGCGCCATGCACCCACCGTACCCGCGCCGGAACACCCCGGCCCGGGCTCGCGCCGGCCGATCGACGGCGATCGCACCGGCGCGCGGGTCAGCGACAGCCGCAGCCGGCCAGCGCCGAGGTGATCCGGTCGAGGGCCTGCCGGGTCGCGTCCAGGGTGCCCTCCGGAGCCTGGTCGGTGAGCACCGCGAACGTCAGCAGCCGGCCGTCGGCCGTGGTGACCAGCCCGGCGATGGCGTTGACCCGGCTCAGCGTCCCGGTCTTGGCGCGGACCACGCCGGCCCCGGCCTTCGTCACCGCCGCCTGGTAGCGGTCGTCGAGGGTGCCGGACCAGCCGCCCACCGGCAGGCCCCCGAAGATCGCCGCGAGCTCGGGGTGGCTGCCGTTGCCGGCGAGGGTGATCAGGTCGGTCAGCAGCGACGGGCTGATCCGGTTGGTCCGGGACAGGCCGCTGCCGTCGGCGAGGCTGATCTCGTCGGCGGGCAGCCCCAGCTCGCCGATCACCGCGTCGGTGGCCGCGGCACCGCCAACGAAGGAGGCCGGCTTGTTCCGGGCCAGCGCCACCTGCCGGGCCAGCGTCTCGGCGATCACGTTGTCACTGTCGCTGATCATGATGTCGACCAGCCGGACCATCGGCAGCGACTGGACCTTGCCCAGCTCGGTCCCCGGCGCCCCGGCCGCCGCGCTGGCCCCGGAGGCGGCGGGCGCGCTGCCGCGCTTCACCTCGGCGGCGTCGCCGGAGAGCCCGAGCAGCCGGGCGAACTGCCGGCCGGCGGTCAGGTCCGGCTGGGAGACCCGCTCGGCGGCGCCGTGCGTGTCGTCGAAGTTCTTCCGGGCCGCCTCCGCGTCCCGGCGGGCGCCGTCGGTCATCAGGGCGGTGATCGGCGCGCCGAAGCCGCCGGTCGGGATGTCGTCGTCCCAGCCCGGCTCGTACACCGGGCCGCTGAACAGGGACGAGTCGACGATGACCCGGGTCGGCGCGGTGCCGCCGAGCGCCTTGCGTACCTGGGCGGCCAGGTCGTCCAGCCGGGCCGCGCCCGGGTAGAAGCCGTTCTTGTCCACGGCCAGGGTCGGGTCACCGCCACCGACGATGACCACCTCGCCGGGGGTCGCGCCGGCCACCGCGCGGGTCGGGATCCGGTACGCGGGCCCCCGGGCGGCCAGCACCGTCACCGCGGTCGCCAGCTTGGTCACCGAGGCGGGCACCGTGGGCGCGTCCTGGCCGCTGCCGTAGAGCGCCTTGCCGGTGGTCACGTCGGCCACCGACACGTTCACCCGGTCGCCGAGGGCCGCCGCGCGGACCAGCGGGTCGAGCGCGGCGCGGACCCCGTCGGCGGACGGGACCGGGGCGTTGGGGTCCGGACCGGCGAGCACCGCCGGCGGGTCGGGCTCGGGCGCCTGCGCGCTGGCTGCCGGCGCGACGGCCTCGCTGCCCAGCCAGCCGGCCACCGGCCCGGGCCGCACCACGGCCAGCCCGACCGCGGCCAGCACGACGATCAGCACGCTGGCGAGCACGGCCAGCGGCAGCCGCCGCCGGCGACGGGCCGGCGGGGGCTCGGGAGCGGCCGGCGGGGCCGCCCGGCCGACCGGCCCGCCGCCCCGGCCGTCCTGGTCCGGCCAGCTCACCTGGCCACCGCCGTACGGCTGCGGCTCGGCCCGACCGGCGAACTGCTCGGGGCGCGCCCGGCCGACCGGCTCGGGACCGAACTGCGGGGGGTGCCCGGGGCCGTACTGCGGGGGGTGCCCGGGACCGTACTGCTGGGGGTTGGGCCGGCCCACCGGCTCGGGGCCGTACGACTGCGGGTGCGCCCGGCCGACCGGCTCGGGGCCGTACCGCTGGGGGTTGGGCCGGCCCACGGGGTCGGGGCCGTACTGCTGGGGGTTCGCCCGGCCGACCGGCGCGGAGCCGGCGTCGGGGCGGCGGCCGGGGTCGCCGGGGGCACGGGGAAGCTGGGCGTCGGGGACCGGGACGCGCCCGGTGGCACCGCCGGAACCGGGACCGCCGAACTTCCGCCCGTCAACCCCCTCCGGGCGGTAATGTGAATCTTCCCTCCCCACGACCCCCTCCTCCCCCGTCGAAAAGCACCTTGGGTGACACTACTTCGGTCCGAACACTATGCGGCGGCCGGAGCCGGCGGGTGGGCATTCACCTGTCCGGGGGCGGCGCCGCTGGTTTCCGTTAGCCAGCGTGGGCAAACGAGGGAGCGTGGGAGATGGATTTCGACGTCACGGTTGAGATCCCGAAGGGTCACCGAAACAAGTACGAGGTGGACCACGCGACCGGCCGGATCCGGCTGGACCGCACCCTCTTCACGTCCACGCAGTACCCGGCCGACTACGGCTTCATCGAGGGCACCCTGGGCGAGGACGGCGACCCGCTGGACGCCCTCGTGCTGGTCCCCGAGCCCACCTTCCCGGGCTGCCTGATCCGCTGCCGCACCATCGGCATGTTCCGGATGACGGACGAGAAGGGCGGCGACGACAAGGTCCTCTGCGTGCCCTACGAGGATCCGCGCCAGGAGCACCTGCGCGACATCCACCACCTCGGCGAGTTCGACCGGCTGGAGATCCAGCACTTCTTCGAGGTGTACAAGGACCTCGAGCCCGGCAAGTCGGTCGAGGGCGCCACCTGGGTGGGGCGTACCGAGGCGGAGGCCGAGATCCGCGCCTCGTACCAGCGCGCCAAGGACGCCGCCGAGCACGGCGACGCGCACTGATCTTCGGACGTGTGACAGGCCCGGGCCGCTCGGCGGTCCGGGCCTTCCCGTCCGCTCAGCCGAGCAGGCCACGGGCCCGGTCGTAGAGGTCCAGCACGGCGCAGGCCACCGGCACCACGGAGACCACCAGCGCGGTGTCGGTGAGATCCGCCAGCCGACCGAGGTACGGGGAGACCGGCCGCCGGGCGTACGTGGTGCCGGCCACCACCGCGACCAGGGCCAGGACGAGCCCGGCGACGGTCAGCGCGAGCAGGCCGGCGGAGCCGGCCCGGCCGGCGAGCACCCCGCCGAGCACGGCGGACCCGGCCAGCCCGGCGGTCACGGCGGGCACCCGGTGCCGGAGCGCGACGAAGAGCCGGGACCGCAGCAGCAGCACGGCCGACCCGACCGCGACCAGCACCCGCCCGGCGACCCCGCCCGCCGAGGCGAGCACCGCCGCGGCGGTGACCGCGAGGACGGCGTGCCCGAGCAGCATCCCGGTCAGCATCTCCTCGGTCCGGGCCACCGCCGCGTGGACCCGGCCCCGGTCGGGCAGGTCCCGGACCGCGGATGCCTCCCCGCCCGGCCCGGCGGCCGGCAGGGTGATCGGCGGCAGCGGCATCTTGCCCAGCCGGATGGCCAGCAGCGGCAGCGCGCCGAGCGTGAAGACGAGCGCGCAGAGCAGCACCGCCGCGGTGGCCGCCGGGTCGAGGAAGAGCCCGCCGACGGCGGCGAGCCCGCCGACCGAGCCGACGGTCGCGCCGGCCACGAAGACCCGGGACCGGGTGGCCACGCCGAGCAGGCCGAGCACCGACAGCAGCAGCAGCGCCACCGAGCCGGCCAGCAACTCGGGGGCGCCCAGCCAGCGCAGCGGCGCGAACGGGCCGACCGGGTCACCCGAGCTGACCGCGAGCGTGCCGGCCGCGGCGGCGTACGGCAGCGCGTACCCGCCGAGGGTGGCGGCGGCCGGGCCGTCCCCGTACGCCCGGGACGCGGCGGTGCCGGCGACGACGAGCAGCAGCGCCACGGCGGCGGCGACCGGCCAGCCGGTCCGCTGCCCGGGGCCGCCGGCCAGCACGGCGAGCAGCCCGACGGCGAGCGGCACGGCTGCCCCGGCCAGGGTGGCGGCCCGGGTGGCGGCCGGCGACCAGGCACCGCCCCGGCGGCGGGCGCCGTCGGCGATCGCCTCGACCACGTCGTCGTACTCCAGCTCGGGCCACTGCGCGCGGGCCGGCACCAGGTGCAGCACCTCGCCGTCGCGCACCCCCTGCGGCAGCAGCGCCTGCGCGGTCGCCAGCACCGCCCCGTCGGTACGCCGGAGCACCCAGCCGCCGTGCCGCTCCCCGTCGTCGGCCAGCCCCTCGCCGGCGTGCCGCAGCACCTCCGGCAGCAGCTCGGCCAGGGGGACCTGCTCCGGCAGGGCCACGTCCACCCGCCGCTGGGGGGTGTTGATCGTGACCCGGGCCAGCCCGGTTGTCATCGACGTTTCTCCATATCGAGCGGGAACAGTGGCTGACGGACGAGAGGACTTTACCCACGATGAGCCAGGCTCGGGTTACCGAGAGCCACGGAGAGGTGTCGATTTTCTCTGCATGTCTATCTATGGTTGCTTGTTGTGCGTAGCGTCTACCGGATCGGTGAGCTTGCCGAGCAGGTGACGTTGTCCCCGCGGCAGGAACTGGTGGAGGACCCGCCGGCGGTCGTGCGCGCCGAGGAACTCGACGGAGCGGACCTGACCGGGACTGGTCACCGGTGAAGGTCACCCGCATCGCTTACTCGACGGGCCTGAACGCGGGTAAGTACGCGGCGTTGCGAGAACAGGCCCGCCGGTTGGGCCGGGTGCGCAGCGAGGTCTGGCAGCGTTACGGCTCGGTCGCGGGTGTCGGTTCGGGGTTGAGGGATCGGCAGGTGCGGGACCGGTGGTTGGCCGACCGCACGCACACGCGGTTCGGTGTGCTGGCGAATGCGTGGAAGGAAACCGTCCGCGATGCTATGGCCGACATCGCGGCGAACCTGGCCTCGGCCAAGGTGCAGGTCCGCCGGGCGGTCTTCCGGTGCACGAGCGATCCTGGCGAGCGCAAGCGAATGCTGGCCGCGCTGGCGGCTGACCGGTGGGCTGGCGACCCCTTCCTGGCTCGACAGATGCGTAAGCACTGGAAGCGTGGCCGCAATCGCACAGATCATCAGATCGTGGTGCGCGCCGACAAGTACAGCACCGTCACCGACGGGCGGGGCCGGTTGTGGCTGGCCGTCCCGGGCCTCGAGCGCCGCCAGATGGTCAGGATCCCGCTGTCCACGGCCGTCGCCCCGACGGGCACGTTGCGGCTGATCCTGCGCCGGGGTCGGGTCGAGGTGCACTACCAGATCGACGCGTCGCGGATGCGGTCGTCGCAGCGGCCCTGCGGCGGGCGAACGGTTGGTGTGGACAAGGGCTACACCGAAGCCCTGACCGACTCCGACGGTACCCACCACGGCACCGGTCTCGGCGAACTGCTGACCGCCGAGTCAGACCGGCTGAAGGAACGCAACCGGCGGCGGGCGAAGCTGCGGTCGATAGCGAACACCGCCGCCGCCCGCGGAGATCACGCGAAAGCGCAGCGAATCACCGCCAACAACCTCGGCATCGTCAAGCGGGACCGGCAGGCCGCCCGCCACCGCGCCCAGGTCTGTACGAAGATCTTCACCGCCGTGCACCGGGTCGTCGACAAGGCCGCCACGCTCGTCGCCGAAGACCTCACCAAACGCTTCGCCGGACGCAAGACGCTCGGCAAGAACATCAACCGGCGCCTCGCCGGGTGGACCAAAGGAGTCACCGCCGAGGCCCTAACAAACGTGTCGGAGCGCAGAGGTTCTGCGCTCGTACACGTCAACGCCGCCTACACCTCACAAACCTGTCACCGCTGCGGCCGGCTCGGCCGACGCAGCGGGGACCGGTTTCACTGCACCTGGTGCGGGGTGGTGTGGCAGGCCGACGTGAACGCCGCGATCAACATCCTGCACCGAGCCGGCGACCCCGACATCGCCCTTCACACCCCACACCACACGGTGAAGCAGATCCTGCGGGACCGGACCGATCGCCACCGGACCAGACTGCCGGTCCAGGACTCCAGCCCGGCCATCGCCGAGCGGAGAGCGAACCATCCGAACCGCTCAACAACGAGCAAGAAGTAGGAAGCAGGCTCAGTGTCCACTGTCGTCATCAAGCGCCCACCGCGGCGTCCCGCGCCGGAGATACCGATCGGTGAGCTGCCCGTGGAGGCGCCGCCGGAGATCCCCGTCGCCGCCGGCGGACGCTGGCAGCAGGCGCTGATGGTGCTGCCCATGCTCGGCGGCACGGTGGCGATGGCGATGATGTTCGGCCGGGGCGGCGGGGCCTACTCCTATGTGGTGGGCGGCATGTTCGGGCTCTCCTCGGTGGCCATGCTGGTCACCTCATGGGGCAGCGCCGCCGGCACCCCGAAGAAGTCGGAGATGATGGCCGCCCGGCGGGAGTACCTGCGACACCTGACCGCGCTGCGCCGCCGGGTCCGGCAGACCGCCGGGGCGCAGCGCGCCGGGCTCTACTACCGGCACCCCGACCCGGGCCGGCTCTGGTCCACCGTCGACAGCCACCGGGTCTGGGAACGCCGGCCGGGGGACCCCGACTTCGCGGTGGTCCGGGTGGGCGTCGGCCCGCAGACCCTGGCCACCCCGCTCGTCCCGCCGGTCACCCGGCCGCTGGAGGAGCTGGAGCCGATGACCGCGGGCGCGCTCCGGCGCTTCCTCGACGCGTACTCGGTGGTGCCGGATTTGCCGGTGGCGCTCTCGCTGCGCAGCTTCGCCCGGGTCTTCGTCCGCGGTCCCGCCGGCCCGCGGGGGGCCGGCTCGCCGGCCGCGCAGGCCCTGACCCGGGCCGTGCTCGCCCAGCTCGCCGTCTTCCACGCCCCGGACGAGCTGCTGATCGCGGTCTGCGCCGGGCCGGAACGGCGGGCGCGCTGGGACTGGGTCAAGTGGCTGCCACACGCCCAGCACCCGACCCGCGCCGACGCCCTCGGCCCGGTCCGCCTGGTCAGCAGCTCCGCCGCCGAGCTGGAACGGCTCCTCGACGAGGTGCTGGCCAGCCGGTCCCGGTTCAGCCCGGCCGGCCCGGCCACCGACGGGCCGCACGTGGTGGTGGTGCTCGACGGGGGCGACCTGACCGGCGCCACCGACCTGGCCGGGGACGGTGGCATCGACGCGGTCACCGTCGTCGACCTGGACACCCCGCCGCCCCGGCTGCTCGACCGGTACGCCCTCCTGCTCGACCTGGCCGACAGCCGGCTGCACTCGCACTCCGCGGCGGGGCACGCCGAGGTCGGCGCCGCCGACGCGCTGGAGCTCGCCGACGCGGAGGCGGTCGCCCGCCGGCTCGCCCCGCTGCGGCTCGCCGGCACCGTACGCGGACCGGACGCCCCGCCCGGCGCCGAGCCGGGCCTGCCCGAGCTGCTCGGCCTCGGCGACCCGGAGGGCTTCACCGCCGAGCAGGGCTGGGCGCCCCGACCGGCCCGGGACCGGCTGCGGGTGCCGATCGGGGTCGGCGCCGACGGCGGCGCCATCGAGCTGGATCTCAAGGAGTCCGCGCAGGACGGCATGGGCCCGCACGGCCTGCTCATCGGGGCCACCGGCTCCGGCAAGTCCGAGCTGCTCCGCACGCTGGTGCTCGGGCTGGCCGCCACGCACAGCTCCGAGCAGCTCAACTTCGTGCTGGTCGACTTCAAGGGCGGCGCGACCTTCGCCTCGTTCGACCGGCTGCCGCACACCGCCGCGGTGATCACCAACCTGGCCGACGCGCTGCCGCTGGTCGACCGAATGGTGGACGCGATCAACGGGGAGCTGGTCCGCCGGCAGGAGCTGCTGCGCCGGGCCGGCAACTTCGCCAGCCTCCGCGACTACGAACGGGCCCGCGCGGCCGGCACCCCGCTCGCCCCGCTGCCGTCGCTGCTGCTGATCTGCGACGAGTTCTCCGAGCTGCTCTCCGCCAAGCCCGACTTCATCGACCTCTTCGTCCAGATCGGCCGGCTGGGCCGGTCCCTCGGCGTGCACCTGCTGCTCGCCAGCCAGCGGCTGGAAGAGGGGCGGCTGCGGGGGCTCGACACCCACCTGTCGTACCGGATCGGGTTGCGGACCTTCTCGGCGCTGGAGTCCCGGACGGTGCTCGGGGTGCCCGATGCGCACGAGCTGCCCCGCTCCCCGGGTCACGGCTACCTGCGCGCCGGCACCGACCCGCTGGTCCGCTTCAAGGCCGCGTACGTCTCCGGCGCGGTCCGCCGCCGGGGCGGCCCGGCGGGCGCGGCCGGCGCGGGCGCGCCCCGGCTGCTCACCTTCTCCACCCACCTGGTGCCGGAGCCGGAGCCGGCCACCCCGGCCGCGCTGCCCGCCGCCGAGGAGGACGCCCCCACCCAGACCCTGCTCGACCTCCTGGTCGGCCGGCTGGCCGGGCAGGGGCCCCCGGCCCACCAGGTGTGGCTGCCGCCGCTGGACTCCTCCCCCACCCTCGACGAGCTGCTCGGCCCGGTCGCCGCCGACCCGGTACGCGGGCTCACCGTCGGCAATCCCGAGCTGCACGGGGCCCTCCAGGTGCCGGTGGCGGTGGTCGACAAGCCGTACGAGCAGCGCCGGGACCTGTTCTGGCTGGCGCTGGACGGCGCGGCCGGGCACGTCGCGGTGGTCGGGCAGCCGCAGAGCGGCAAGTCGAGCCTGCTGCGCACGCTGATCTGCGCGCTGGCGCTCACCCACACCCCGACCGAGGCGCAGGTCTACTGCCTCGACTTCGGCGGCGGGGCGCTCGGCGTGCTGCGCGACCTGCCGCACGTCGGCGGGGTCGCCGGCCGCTCCGACCCGACCGCGGTGCGCCGCACCGTCGGGGAGATCGCCGCCCTGCTGGCCGAGCGGGAACGCCGCTTCGCCGAACTGGGCGTGGAGTCGATGGCGGCGTGGCGACGGCGGCGGGCGGCGGCGCTGGCCAACGGGCAGCCGGGGACGGACCCGTTCGGCGACGTGTTCCTGGTGGTGGACGGCTGGGGCACCCTGCGCAACGACTATGAGGACCTGGAGCCGCTCGTCACCGACCTGGCCACCCGCGGCCTGTCGTACGGCGTCCACGTGGTGGCCGCCTCCGTGCGCTGGACCGACTTCCGGCCGGCGATCCGCGACCTGTTCGGTTCCCGGCTCGAACTGCGCCTCGGCGACCCGTCGGACTCGGTGGTGGTGAAGCGGGCGGTGGCGGCGAACGTGCCGGAGCAGGCCGGTCGGGGGATCACCGCGGAGGGGCTGCACCTCCTCGGTGCACTGCCCCGGGTCGCCGGGCTGGGCGGGGAGACGGTCGACCTGGTAAAGGCAGTCGTCGGCGCCTGGGCCGGGCCGGCCGCGCCCCGGGTCCGGCTGCTCCCGCCGGTGCTGCCGTACGCCGACCTGGACCTCTCGGCGACCACCGGCCTGGCCTTCCCGGTCGGGGTGGCCGAGGCGGACCTGCGCCCGGTGGTGCTGGACTTGGCGACCGAGCCGCACTTCGTGGTCTTCGGCGACGCCGAGTGCGGCAAGTCGTCGTTCCTGCGGGCGCTGGCCACCTCGATCATCACCCGGTTCGCCCCGGAGCAGGCCCGGGTGATCCTGGTGGACTACCGGCGCAGCCTGATGGGCACGATCGAGACGCCGCACCTGATCGGGTACGGCACCGCCGCCCCGCACGCCGCCGAGCTGATCGAGTCGGCGGCCGGCTACCTGCAGGGCCGGCTCCCCGGCCCCGAGGTGACCCCGGCCCAGCTGCGCGGCCGGTCGTGGTGGTCGGGGCCGGAGCTGTTCGTGCTGGTGGACGACTACGACCTGGTGGCCGGTGGGCCGACCAACCCGCTGCGCGCCCTGGAGGAGCACCTGCCGCACGCCCGCGACGTCGGGCTGCACCTGGTGCTGGCCCGCCGGTCCGGCGGCGCCGGCCGGACCCAGTTCGAGCCGATCATCCAGCGGCTGCGGGAGCTCTCCACGACCGGTCTGGTGATGTCGGGCGGCCCGGAGGAGGGGGCGCTCGTGGGGCAGGTGAAGGCGGGCCCGCTGCCCCCGGGCCGGGGCCGGCTGGTGACCCGCCGGGAGGGGGTCCGGTTGGTGCAGCTGGCCCACCTGCCGCCGCCGTGACCGGAGTCACCGTCCTGCACCGTGACGCACGGGAAACCCGGTAATCTCCGAGCAGCATGTTTCTGTCGCGATGAATGGCTGGGGAATGTGACCAGGGATCGGCACGGAGCTCCGACCGCGACCCGACATCTGGTGGGACGCACGCTGCTCGGTGTGGCGGCCGCCACCGCTGCGGTCGCCGGCCCGCTCGCCCCGCCGGCGCATGCCGCCCCGGCCCGTGCGGCCACCTCGACGGTCGCGACGTCACGGCAGGTCGGCGCCCTGCCGGCGGCCGGCTGGCAACCGGGGTGGCTCGCCCCGGTGGACACCCCGAGCCGGGTCGACCAGGTCCGCGAGGAGCAGTGGCAGCTCGACGAGTTGCAGGCCAGGACCGCGTGGCGCAGCTCGACCGGCCGCGGCGTGATCGTCGCGGTGATCGACTCCGGAGTGGACGGTTCCCACCCCGACCTGGCCGGCCAGGTGCTGCCCGGCACCGACCTGGTCACCCCGGACGGCGCCGACGGGCCCGACCCGGTGGGGCACGGCACGACGGTCGCCGGCCTGATCGCCGGCCGCAACGACGACGACCGGGGCGTGGTCGGGCTGGCCCCGGACGCCAGGATCCTCCCGGTCCGGGTGCTCGACGAGGAGAACCGGTACGACGACGCGATGATCGTCGCCAAGGGGGTGCGCTGGGCGGTCGACAACGGCGCCCGCGTGATCAATCTGTCCCTGGGCGGCAGCGGCGACAGCCCGGCCCTCGCCGCGGCCCTCGACTACGCCTTCGCCCGGGACGTCGTGGTGGTCGCCTGCACCGGCAACCTCGCCACGTCGACCAGCCCGAAGGTCTGGTACCCGGCCCGCGAGCCCGGCGTGCTCGCCGTCGCCGGCCTGGAACGGAACAGCGAGAACCTCTGGTCCGGCTCGATCACCGGCCGCGCGGCCATTCTCACCGCCCCCGCGACGGCGCTCATCGGGGCCCGCCCCGGCGGGTACTGGCCGGTGCAGGGCACCAGCTTCGCGTCCCCGCTGGTCGCCGCGACCGCCGCCCTGGTCCGGGCCCGCTACCCGCAGATGTCCGCCGGGGACGTGGTCAACCGGCTGATCACCACCGCGAAGGACCTGGGACCCACCGGCCGCGACGACCGCTTCGGCTACGGCATGGTGGATCCGGTCGCCGCGCTGACCGCCGACGTGCCGGCGGTGGGGTACAACCCGCTCGACGACAACGACTCCCCCGGCGTGGTGGGCTTCGGCTCGGCCCCCGGGTCGGGGCAGGGTGACCGGGCGGCCGGGCAGGGCACCGACCCGTTCAGCTTCACCGCCCCGAAGCAGCAGGCCCGGTGGACGGCCCACCCGGCGGGCCAGTCGGACGACTCCGCGCCGGAACGGCTCTGGAGCGGCCTCGCTCTCTTCGTCGCCCTGGTCACCGGCGCCGCGCTGGTGGTCCGCCGGTTCCGCCAGTCACAGCGGTGACCCCGGCACGACCGGTCTGACCGGGCCGACGGCTGGGTAGTGCTGGGGCATGAGCGGGTCGGGTGAGCAGAGTCGGATATCCACGGTCGAGCGGTCCTGGCGGACCCGCCGCCTGGACCCGGACCATTCGCTGGGCCTCCGGCTCACCGTGGCCGCCGCCGCGGCGTTCCTGGTGCTGGTGCCGTTCGCCCTGCTGGCCCTGCTGGTGCTGGGGGCCTGGCCGCCGCTGTTCCGGCTGGACGCCTCGGTGACCGACGCGCTGCACGGGTACGCCATCGCCCATCCGGCCTGGGTGCGGGTGATGAGCGTCTGGACCGACGTCTTCGCGCCCGGCCCGCTGCGGGCCGCCACCGCCGTCGTCGTCGCCTGGCTGCTGTTCCGCCGGGCGCGGCGGCTGGCCCTCTGGGCGGTCACCACGATGGTGGTGGGCGGGCTGCTCGGCGCGCTGCTCAAGCTGCTGGTCGGCCGGCACCGGCCGGACCTGCTCGACCCGGTGGCCCGGGCGGCCGGCTTCTCCTTCCCGTCCGGGCACGCGCTGAACGCCACCCTGACCGCCGGGGTGCTGCTGCTGGTCCTCCTGCCGTTCACCCACGACCGGCGGCCGCTGCGCTGGGCGCTCTGGTCCGCCGCGATCGTGCTCGCGGTGGTCACCGGCGTCAGCCGGATCGCCCTCGGCGTGCACTGGACCAGCGACGTGCTGGGCGGTTGGCTGCTCGGCGTCGCGGTGGTCGCGGCGACCTCGGCCGCCTTCCGCACCTGGCGCACCCGGACCGGTCGGCGGCCGGCGCGTACCGCCCGGGAGGGGGTGGAGCCGGAGCTGGCCGGGCCGGAACCCGACGCGGCGCGCGGGGAGCACGCGTAGTTCCGCGCCCGGTGGGGTAATGGGCGGCCCATGTCCGATGTCGCGGTCCAGGTGACCAGGCGGGTCCTGCTGCCGCTGGTCCTGCTCTTCTCCGTCATGGTGGCCCTGGGCCTCCTGGTCACCCGGGTCCTCGCGCGGACCTGGCCGTTCACCGTGGAGGACACGGTCAACCGCGAGCTGGCGGCCGACCGCACCGAGGGCTGGAACAACGTCTCGCTGGTCTTCAGCACGCTGGCCAGCACCCAGCTGATCGTGGTGGTGACGGTGCTGGTGGCCCTGGTGCTGCGGCTGGTGCTGCACCGCTGGCGGGAGCCGCTCTTCCTCTGCGCCGCGGTCACCGCCCAGGCGCTGATCTTCCTCTTCACCACGATGGCCATCGACCGCCGCCGGCCGGCCGTCGAGCACATGGACGTCTCGCCGCCCACCTCCAGCTTCCCGTCCGGGCACACCTCGGCCTCGGTGGCGCTCTATGTCGGCATCGCGGTGCTGCTGGCGCTGCGGGCGAGGAGCACCCCGGCGAAGATCACCTGGTGGACGCTGCTGATCGTGGTCCCGATCGGAGTCGCGGTCACCCGGATGTACCGGGGCATGCACCACCCCAGCGACGTGGTGGCCTCGTTCCTCAACGGCGGTATCTGCGTAGCGATCATGGCCCGCGCGGTGCTCGACCGGAGTCTCAACTGGGGTCGGGCGAAGCTGCCGCTCGGCCGCTCGGGCGAGGACGTGGCCACCGCCCGCGCGTCCACGGGAGGCTGACCGGGCGTCCGCCGAGGGCCGACGCCGTCCGCCGGCTCAGGTGCACTCGCCGGTGCCGACCGCCCGGGTACGCTCCGCGCCGGCCAGCGCCACCGGCCGGGCCTCCGCGGCGGTCACCGCGAAGCCGGTGTTCGGGTCGTCGGCCGCCGCCGCGAAGATCACCCCGAGCACCAGCCCGTTCGCCGAGACCAGCGGGCCGCCCGAGTTCCCGCTGCGCACCAGCGCCCGGATGGTGTAGATCTCCCGGGTCACGTCCGCGGAGGAGTAGATGTCCGGACCGGTGATCCGGTCCACGTCCCGCACCCGGGCCGGCCGGGCGTCGTACGGGCCGTCGAGGGGGAAGCCCAGCACGATCGCGTCCGCGCCGCTGCCGGCCTGCCCGGCGGCGAAGCGCATGGAGGGGCCGGGCAGCCCGGGCACGTGCAGCACGGCCAGGTCCCGCGCCGGGTCGTAGACGACCACCTCGCCGTCGTACCGCTCGCCGCGCAACTCGACCGCGACCGAGCGGGTGCCGGCCACCACGTGCGCGTTGGTCATCACCCGGTCGTCCGCGTACACGAAGCCGGAGCCCTCGATGCGGCGGGCGCAGCTCGGCGCGGAGCCGAGCACCTTGACCACCGCCCGCTGGCTGTTGGCCACCACCGTGGAGCCGGCGAGCGCCGGGTCGGGCGGGGAGACCTGCCGGGCCCGGGTCGGCGCGAGGTCGCCGAAGACGTCCGGGAAGCCGTTGGTGTCGACCGTGTCCCGCAGCGCGGTGGAGAGCTCCTGGGCCTTGTCGGGCAGGATCCGGTCGATCACGGTGAGCAGCGCGCTGTTCCGGATCGAGGAGGCCACCGCGGGCACCGCGGAGGAGCCCAGCGGCACGGCGACCAGCCAGGCCACCAGCATGACGGCGACGAGCGACACGATCGCCCCGCCGATGTCGTCAAGCCGCTTGGCCACGTCGTTGGTGATCGTCTTGCGCAGGTGCGAGCCGAGCCACCCCGCGAGGGCCTGCCCGAGCACGGCGAGCCCGAAGATCGCGACCAGGGAGATCAGCACCCGCATCCCGCTGTCGGCGAACTGCCGGGCGAACAGCGGGCCGATCTGGAGGCCGACCAGCGCGCCCAGGAAGAAGCCGGAGAGCGACAGCGCCCCGATGGCGAAGCCCTGGCGGTATCCGCTGATCGCGAACACGAGCATGAGCAGGAGCAGGACGAGATCCACGACGGACACGCGTCCAGGGTACGGGCAGCCGGCACGGAAGCGGCCCACCGCTCGCTCAACGTGACAGTCAGGTCAGCGGACGGGGCTCTCGTCGACCTCGTCGGTGCCGGCCGAGGGCGCCGGGGCGGCGGCGGTCGGCGGCAGCTCCACCACCCGGCCGGGCGGCCACGGGCGGGCCCAGCCACCCATCTCCAGCAGCGTGGCCAGCACTCCGGCGGTGAACCCCCAGACCAGCATGCCCCGGGCGGAGAAGGCCGGACCGATCCAGCCGCTCGGGTGGCGTACCCGCATCCGGTTCTCCGGGTCGACCAGCTCGGCGATCGGCAGCCGGGCGACGTGCGCGACCTCGGCCGGTTCCCGCGGGTGCACCGGGTGCGGCGCGTGCCACCAGGCGAGCACCGGGGTGACCACGAAGTCGCTGACCGGGATCCAGAGCTTCGGCAGCTCGGCCAGGACGGTGACGCTGGCCGGGTCGAGCCCGACCTCCTCGTTCGCCTCCCGCAGCGCGGTCGCGCTGGCGTCGGCGTCCTCCGGGTCGGCCGCGCCGCCCGGAAAGGCCGGCTGGCCGGCGTGGTTGCGCAGGGTGGCGGCGCGCTGGAGGACCAGCACGTCCGGGCCGCCGCCGGGCTCCTCCCCGAGCAGCACGAGCACCGCGCTCTCCCGACCGCCGCTCTCCGGGGTGGCGAGCCGGGTGAAGTCCTCGGCGCGGGCGGTGCCGAGCCGACCGAGCAGCGGATCGAGCCACGGCGGCGGTTGCCGGTTCACGGGGTGACCTCCGTTCCCGACTGAGGGGCCCGCCGGAGCGGCCCGGTCCGCGCGCTCACGCGTCCACCCCCACGCCGAGGTGCGTACGGACCAGCTCGGTGAGCGTGGCGTCGTCGAGCGCGCCGGTGGCGTCGGTGTGCCGGACCCGGCCGTCCGCGCCGACGAAGAGGGTGAGCGGGAAGGCGTTGCGGTTGAGCGCCCGCTCGAACGCGTCCCCCTGGTCGACCAGCATCGGGAAGCGGACGCCGAAGTCCTCGCCGATGGACTGGGCGCCGCCGCGGCTGTCCCGGCTGTTCACTCCGATCACCTGGAACCGACCGGCGGCGCGTTCGCTGAGCCGCTGGAAGGCGGGCAGCTCCTTGCGGCAGGGCGGGCACCAGGACGCCCAGACGTTGACCACCGCCGGGCCCTTCACCTGCCGCAGGTTCACCGGGGCTCCCCCGGTGAAGCAGGAGAGGGTCAGCTCGGGCAGCGGCTCACCCGGCCCGGTGGTGGGCGCGGGGGCGGCCGAGGCCGGCGCGGCGGTCAGCGCGGCGCAGTCGGCGAACGGCGAGGGGCGCTCGGCGCGGGTGGCGGCCGGCGGGGCCGCCCCCTGGTCGGTGGCGGTGCAGCCGGCGACCGCCAGCAGCGCCGGGACGAGCAGGGCCGCGAGTCGGCGGTTCACGGCACCTCCGCGGCGACGGCCTGCTGCGGCACCAGCTCCGGGTCGATCCCGACGGCCGCCGCGAGGTCCCGGGCGCGGGGGCCCTTGAGCAGCTTGGCGGCCGCCGCCGGATCGGTCGGCCCGGTCCCGTACGACGGGCAGAGCTTCGCCAGCGTGCAGGCGCCGCAGGCGGGCTTGCGGGCGTGGCAGACCCGCCGGCCGTGGAAGATGATCCGGTGCGACAGCATGGTCCAGTCACGCTTCGGGTAGAGCGCCCCAATCGCGTGCTCGATCTTGACCGGGTCGGTCTCGGCGGTCAGCTTCCACCGCTGCACCAGCCGCTGAAAGTGGGTGTCGACGGTGATGCCGGGGACGCCGAAGGCGTTGCCGAGGATCACGTTGGCGGTCTTGCGCCCGATCCCGGGGAGGGTCACCAGGTCGGCCAGCCGGCCGGGGACCTCGCCGTCGTACCGCTCCAGGAGGGCCCGGCCGAGGTTGATCAGGGAGCTGGTCTTGTTCCGGTAGAAGCCGGTCGGCCGGATCAGCTCCTCCAGCTCGGCCCGGTCCGCCCCGGCGTAGTCGGCGGCGCTGCGGTAGCGGGCGAAGAGCTTAGGGGTGACCTCGTTGACCTTCTTGTCGGTGCACTGCGCGGAGAGGATCGTGGCGACGGCGAGCTCCAACGCGTTGGAGTGGTCGAGTTCACAGTGCGCGTCGGGGTGCGTCTCGGTCAGCACCCGACCGATCCGCCGGGCGCGGCGCGTACGCCCGAGGTCGGTCTCGGGGGAACTGATGGTCACGCCGGCCAGCCTACGTCGCGCGGGCGACGTCCCGGCGGGCCGACGCGGGCGTGGACCGCCCCGGCCCGGCCTACGGCGCGGTGATCCGGCCCGCCGTGTCGAGCCGCGCCCCGGTCCTCGGGAAGTCGGCCCGGCTCATCTCCCGGACCAGCCCGAGACCCCGGTGGCCGGAGTCGATCGACGGCCGGCCCACGCTGCTCATGACGGTCGAGGTGAACGTCCCGCCGGTGAAGGTGCCGTCCGGCTTCAGGGAGACCTTCAGCACGCCGCCCCAGCCGAGCCGGCCGGAGCTGTTCAGCGACTTGCCGCCGCCGGCGAAGTTGCCCAGGCTGTACGCGATCAGGCGGCCCCGGTAGAACTCCATCCCGCGCAGCACGTGCGGACCGTGCCCGACGACCAGGTCCGCCCCGGCGTCGATGACGGCGTGGGAGAAGCGGACCGGGTCGCCCCGGTTCTCGCCGAAGAACAGCTCGGTGCCCGGCTTCACGTGGCTCCGGTCGGCGCCCTCGGCGCCCATGTGCACCTGCACCACGACCAGGTCGGCCATGGTGGCCGCCTTCGCCACCACCCGCTTCGCCGACTCGATGTCGACCAGGCTGTTGGACCAGACGTACGACGAGAAGCCGGCCACCGCGACCTTCACGCCCTCGACCTCGACCACGGTGATCTGGTCGGGCGCGCCGGTGTGCTCGAGGCCGTGCTCCTCCAGCGCCCGCTGGGTGTTCCGGTAGCCCTTGGGGCCGTAGTCGTAGCCGTGGTTGTTGGCCTGGTTGAGCAGCTCGAAGCCGGCGTCGCGGAGGTGCGCCGCGTACTCCGGGGGCGCCCGGAACTGGTAGCAGTTCTGCGGATTCGGTCCGCACTTGCCGGCGCCGGTGTCCTCGGTGAGCGGCTCCTCCAGGTTCCCCATCACCAGGTCGCCCTTGAGCGCCGCCTTGACCTGGTCGAAGAAGCCCTTGCCGTCGTTGGGCGGCAGCCGGGACGGGGCGTTGCCCATGATGACGTCGCCGGTCGCGGCGAGTGAGATGGCCTGCCCGGCCACCTCCGCCGGCCCGGGGTCCGCCGACCCGGCCGGGTCGAGCGGGACCGGCGAGCCGGTCGACCCGCCGCCCGCGCCCGGCTGCCAGACCGGCGCCCCGCCGGCGTCGTCGTTGGCGCAGCCGGCGGCGAGGAGCGCGACGAGCAGCGCGCCGAGGGCGCCGGTGAGGCGGCGACGGCGCGGGCGGGACGCGGAGCGGACGGCAGAGTACATCGTGCGCGACGCTACCGCGCGGCAAACGCTCCGACGAGGGCCGATCGGTCGGAAAACCGGGCCCACCGAAGGGCCGCCCGCCGGCCGGGTCAGCCGGTCCAGCGGTCGGACCAGGGCACGACGGTGCCGGCGCCGCCGGCGAGCACGGCCGCGTGCACGGCCCGGGCCAGCGGGCCGCCCCAGGTCGACCGGGGGCCGCCGTACGGGGCCGGCTCGCCGTCGGCGGGGCAGAGGACGGTGACCGCGTCGGTGGGCGTGCCGGTGGCGGGCAGCCCCAGCTCCCAGATCGCCTGTGCCTTCGCCTCGGTGGCGGTGGCCACGGCGTTGACCAGCGCCGCGTCCCCGAGCCGGGCCGGGACGGACACGATGATGTTGACCGTGCCGACCCGCTGCGCGGGTGTCGCCGGGGCCGGCGCGGCGGCCCAGACCGGGGTGCCGAGCCCGACCGTCGCCCAGACCCGCACGCCGGTGTCGGCCCGGGCCACCACCTCGGCGACGTCGACCCCGGTCAGCAGCCCGACCCCGGGCCCGTCCAGGCCGAGGCCGTCGGCCAGCTCGGCCAGGTGGGCGGCCGGGTCGTCCCGGTGGTACGACATCGGCACGGTCGCGTTGACCACCCACCGCCGTACGCCGATCCCGCCGCCGAGCGGGCTGGTGCCGGCGGCCAACAGCGGCTCGGCGGCCCGCCAGACCAGCATTGGGATGTCCCACCCGTCCTCGTGACGGGTGGTCAGGAAGGGCTCGTTCAGCACGGCACCGACCCTACGATCGAGGTGGGGACCGGCGGTGACCACCCGCACCGGGCGCGGGATGGTAGTCGTTGATCAGGTCGGGTAGGTTACGTCCAACGATCAAGATTCCAGGGGTGCACCTCTGATTCATGCTGACGTGCGCCTAGACTGGCGGCGCGCGAGGGGATCAGCGGACGGCGGACCCGGCCGACGGACGGCACGCGCTGGCGGAGGTGCGCGATGGACGAGGTACTGGCCCGCAGCGGGATCTTCCAGGGTGTCGACCCGGAGGCTGCCGAGGCGCTCGCCAAGGAGATGGAGACGATCGAGGTTCGCAAGGGCGAGATCGTCTTCAACGAGGGCGAGCCCGGCGACAGTCTCTACATCCTGCTGTCCGGCAAGATCAAGGTCGGCCGCCGCGCGGCGGACGGCCGGCAGAACCTGATCGCGGTGATGGGCCCGTCGGACATGGTCGGTGAGCTGTCGCTCTTCGACCCGGGCCCGCGTACGGCGACGGCCACCGCGGTGACCGACACCCGGCTGGTGCGGCTGCGCAAGCAGGCGCTGCGGCCGTGGCTGAACAACCGGCCGGAGATCGCCGAGCAGCTGCTGCGGGTGCTGGCCCGCAGGCTGCGCCGGACGAACGACTCGCTGGCCGACCTGATCTTCACGGACGTGCCGGGGCGGGTCGCCAAGAACCTGCTCCAGATGGCCGGCCGGTTCGGCACCCGGGACGGCGGCGTGCTGCGGGTGACCCACGACCTGACCCAGGAGGAGATCGCCCAGCTCGTCGGCGCCTCCCGGGAGACCGTCAACAAGGCGCTCGCCGACTTCGCCTCGCGCGGCTGGCTGCGGCTGGACGGCAAGAGCATCATCATCCTCGACCCGGAGCGCCTGGCCCGCCGCGCGCGGGTCTGACCGAGTCAGGACAGCATCGACAGGGACCGCCCTCCGGGGCGGTCCCTGTCCTCGTTCTGCCCGGCGCAGAACCCCCTCGACGTCCGGCGGCCGGACGGGCACGGTGGGCTGATGCTCGAACGTGTCGCCGTCCTCTCCGACATCCACGGCGCGCTGCCGGCGCTGGAGGCCGTACTGGCCGAGCCGGACGTCGCCGCCGCCGACCTGATCGTGCTCACCGGGGACATCGCCGCCGGCCCGCAGCCGGTCGAGGTGCTGGACCTGCTCGCCGCGCTGGGTGAGCGCGCCTGCTGGGTGGGCGGCAACGCCGACCGGGAACTGGTCGAGGCGCGGGCCGGCCGGCCCTCCCCGCACGACGTCTCGAACTGGGCGGCGGCGCAGCTCCGCGACGACCAGGTCGCCCGGCTGGCCGCGCTGCCGCTGACCGTCACCCTGCCGGTCGCCGGACTGGGCGAGGTGCTCTTCTGCCACGCGACGCCGCGGGACGACGAGGAGATGGTGCTGGTCGACTCCCGGCTGGAACGCTGGGCGGAGGTCTTCGCCGGGCTGCCCGCCGAGGTCGGCACGGTGGTCTGCGGACACACCCACATGCCGTTCAGCCGGCTCGTCGACCGGCGCCTGGTGGTCAACCCGGGCAGCGTCGGCATGCCGTACGGCGGGGCGGGCGCCTGGTGGGCGCTGCTCGGCCCCGGGGTGCACCTCCGCCGGACCAGGTACGACGTGGACGCGGCCTGCGCCCGGGTGGCGGCCGAGTCGACCTACCCGGACGCCGCCGAGTGGGCCGGCGAGTACCTCCGCTCCCAACACAGCGACGCCGACGCGCTCGCCGTCTTCGGCCCCGGCGACGGCCGCTGAACGACGCCGGGGCCGGCCCTCGGATCGCCGGGGCGGCCGCCGCAGCGCGGACTCCTGCCGCGCGGGTGCCGGCCGGTGTGCGGGTGCCGGCCGTGCGGGCAGGTCCAGGGACCTGGCAGCCAGGCCGCTCCCTCGCCGACCGGCACCCGAACTTCCGCTGTCAGCGTCCTTTGGAGCTGAATCGTCTGCGACATCGCGGCGGCACCGTCGAGGGCGCCCCCGCCCGCCAGGCCGGTGAATCGTCTACGACATCAGCTCCAAAGGAAGGCCCCAGCACCATCGCCGCCCGGACAGCCATCCGCCCGGCACCGGGCGTCACCGCTGAGTCGACTGAAAAAGTCAGTCTTGACTGTTTGTTTCGAGGGCGGCACGCTGTCCCCGTGCCCGCCGCATCGACCCGCGTCCCCCAACAGGAGCGCAGCCGCGCCACCCAGGCCCGGCTGCTGGAGGCGACCGTCGAGTGCCTGGTCGAGCACGGCTGGTCCGGCACCACGACCACCGTGGTGGCCGCCCGGGCCGGCGTCTCCCGCGGCGCCCAGCTGCACCACTACCCCACCAAGGCCGCCCTGGTCACCGCCGCCGTCGCCCACCTCACCGAACGCCGGGCGGCGGAGCTGCGCACCGAGGCGGACGCCCTGCCCGCCGGCCCGCAGCGGCTGGACCGGGTGATCGACCTGCTCGGCGCGGCCTTCACCGGGCCGCTCTTCGTCGCCGCCCTCGAACTCTGGGTGGCCGCCCGCACCGACGCCGAGCTGCGCGCCGCCCTGGTGCCGCTGGAGGCCCGGGTGGGCCGCGAGATGCACCGGCTGACCGTCGAGCTGCTCGGGGTGGACGAGCGCCGCCCCGGCGTCCGGGAGGCCGTGCAGGCCACCCTCGACCTGCTCCGCGGGCTGGGCGTGGCCAACCTGCTCAGCGACGACTCGCCCCGCCGCACCGCCCTCCTGCACACCTGGAAACGCCAGCTCGCCGTCCTGCTCGCCCCGAACCCCGGATCGCCGGACGCGGTGCCACCGGCGACCGGCGGCCCGGGACGCGCGGGGCCCTGACCCGAACGCCCTGACCGGCACACCCCCGCCCGGAGGCACCATGGTCGACCTGCTCGCACTGCTCGCGGATCTCGCCGCCGAATCCGACCAGCTCGACGCCCTCGTCGCCGGGCTGCCACCCGAGGGCTGGGCGCGGCCGACACCCGCCCCCGGGTGGACGATCGCCCACCAGATCGCCCACCTGGCCTGGACCGACCACGTGGCCCGGCTCGCCGCCACCGACGCCGAGGCCTTCTACGCCTCGGTCCTCTCGGCGCCCGACCCGGCCCGGCTGGTCGACGACGGGGCCGAGTCGTTCCTCGCCCCGCCCGCCGAGCTGCTGGCCCGCTGGCGGGACGGCCGGGCGGCGCTCGCGTCGGCCCTCGCCGCCGTGCCGCCCGGGGAGAAGGTGCCCTGGTACGGCACCCGGATGTCGCCCGCCTCGATGGTCACCGCCCGGATCATGGAGACCTGGGCGCACGCCGAGGACGTCGCCGACACGCTCGGCGTCACCCGCCCGGCCACCGCCCGCCTGCGCCACATCGCCCACCTCGGCTTCCGTACCCTCGGACACGGCTTCGCCGCCCACGGCCGGCCGGCGCCGACCGCGCCGGTGCGGGTCGAGCTGACCGCACCCCACGGCGACACCTGGACCTTCGGGCCGGCGGACGCCGCCGACCGGGTCACCGGGCCCGCGCTGGACTTCTGCCTGCTGGTCACCCAGCGCCGCCACCGCGCCGACCTGTCCCTGGTCGCCACCGGTCCGATCGCCGACGAGTGGCTGGACGTGGCCCAGGCCTTCGCCGGCCCACCCGGGGCCGGCCGCGAGCCGACGACCGCACCGCCCGACGGCGGCCGGGCGACCGCCCTACCGGACGGGGACGCGCGCGCCGGGGCGACGCCGTGAGCGGCGTGCTGCGGATCGGCAACGCCTCCGGCTTCTACGGCGACCGGTTCACCGCCTGGCGGGAGATGCTCGACGGTGGCGAGCTGGACGTGCTGACCGGGGACTACCTGGCCGAGCTGACCATGCTGATCCTCGGCCGGGACCGGCTGCGCGACCCCGCCCTCGGGTACGCGAGGACCCTCCTCCGCCAGCTCGAAGGCTGCCTCGGCACCGCGCTCGACCGGGGCGTGCGGATCGTGACCAACGCCGGCGGCCTCAACCCGGCCGGCCTGGCCGCCGCGCTCGGCTCGCTCGCCGACCGGCTCGGTCTCACCGTGCGGATCGGGTACGTCGAGGGCGACGCCCTGCAACGTCCGGACGCGCTCACCGCCAACGCCTACCTCGGCGCGTTCGGCATCGCCGCCTGCCTGGACGCCGGGGCGGACGTGGTGGTCACCGGCCGGGTCACCGACGCCTCGCTGGCGGTCGGGCCGGCGATCGCCCGCTTCGGCTGGGGCCGCGACGACCTCGACGCGCTGGCCGGGGCGACTGTCGCCGGGCACCTGATCGAGTGCGGGGCGCAGGTCACCGGCGGCAACTTCAGCTTCTTCACCGAGCTGCCCGACGGCGGGCACCGGCCCGGCTTCCCGATCGCGGAGCTGCACCCGGACGGCTCCTCGGTGCTCACCAAGCATCCCGGCACCGGCGGCGCGGTCACCGTGGAGACGGTCATCGCCCAGCTGCTCTACGAGGTGGGCGGGCCGGCGTACCTGGGGCCGGACGTGGTGACCCGGCTGGACACGGTCAGCCTGACCGCCGACGGGCCCGACCGGGTCCGCGTCTCCGGCGTCCGGGGCACGCCGCCGCCGGACACCCTGAAGGTGGGCGTCAACAACCTGGGCGGCTTCCGCAACTCGATGACCTTCGTGCTCTGCGGGCTGGACATCCCGGCCAAGGCGGCCCTGGTCCGGGGGCAGCTCGAGGAGGCGGTCGGCAAGGAGGGGCTGGAGTTCACCCTGGCCCGCACCGACCACCCGGACGCCACGGAGACCGAGGCGGCGAGCGCGCTGCTGCACGTACACCTGCGTGACGGTGACAAGGCACGGACCGGGCGGGCCTTCTCGGCGGCCGCGGTGGAGCTGGCGCTGGCCTCCTACCCGGGCTGCACGCTGACCACCCTGCCCGGCGACGCCACCCCCTACGGCGTCTTCACCGCTGATTTCGTGCCGCAGGACGCGGTCGCGCACGTCGCCGTGCTGCCCGGCGGCGAGCGGGTGCCGATCGCCCCGCCGGTCCGCACCGCGCACGCCGTCGAGGAAGTTCCGCCCCCGGCCCCCGATCCGCTGCCGGTGGCCGGGCCGACCCGGCGGGGGCCGCTCGGTGAGCTGGTCGGGGCGCGGTCCGGGGACAAGGGCGGCGACGCGAACCTGGGCGTCTGGGCGCGCACCGACGCGACCTGGGCCTGGCTCCGCGGCTGGCTCACCGTCGAGCGGCTGGCCTGGCTGTTGCCGGAGACCGCCGCGCTGACCGTCGAGCGGTACGAGCTGCCGAACCTGCGGGCGGTCAACTTCGTGGTCCGGGGGCTGCTCGGCCAGGGGGTGGCCGCCTCCACCCGGTTCGACCCGCAGGCCAAGGCGCTCGGCGAGCTGCTCCGCTCCCAGGTCGTCGACCTGCCCGCCGATCTGCCGCCCGCACCGGCGGCCCAGCCCGGGGAGGTGGGCGCGTGACCATTATGGACACCCCCGAGCGGCGGCAGCTCCGCGAGCTGACCCGGGCCTTCGTGACCCGGGAGGTGCTGCCGCACCTGGCCGACTGGGAGCGGGCCGGCGAGGTGCCCCGGTCGCTGCACGAGACGGCGGCGAAGATCGGACTGCTCGGCGTCGGCTTCGCCGAGTCGGTCGGCGGCAGCGGCGGTGACCTGCTCGACTCGATCATCGTCACCGAGGAGATCATCCGCTCGGGCGGCTCGTCCGGGCTGGTCGCGGCCCTGTTCACCCACGGCATCGCGCTCCCGCACATGGTGGCCTCGGGTGACGCCGACCTCATCGAGCGGTATGTGCGGCCGACCCTGGCCGGGACAATGATCGGCGCGCTGGCGATCACCGAGCCGGACGGCGGTTCGGACGTCGCCTCGATCCGCACCACCGCTCGCCGGGACGGCGACCACTACGTGGTGAACGGTTCGAAGACCTACATCACCAGCGGGATCCGGGCCGACTTCGTCACCACCGCGGTCTGCACCGACTTCCCCGGCAGCGGCCAGCTCAGCCTGCTGGTGATCGAGAAGGGCACGCCCGGCTTCACCGTCGGGCGGCGGCTGGAGAAGCTGGGCTGGCACTGCTCGGACACCGCCGAGCTCTCCTTCGTGGACGTCCGGGTCCCCGTGGCGAACCTGATCGGCGCGGAGGACACCGGCTTCCTGGCGATCATGCAGCACTTCGCCGCCGAGCGGCTCTCGCTGGCCACCCAGGCGTACGCGACCGCGCAGCGCTGCGTGGAGCTGGCCACGCGCTGGTGCCGGGACCGGTCCACGTTCGGGCGGACGCTGGCCAGCCGGCAGCTGATCCGGCACCGGCTGGCCGAGATGTACACCCGGGCCGAGGCCGCCCGGACGTACGTGCACGAGGTGGCCGCCCGGGTCGCGGCCGGTGAGCCGGTGGTGACCGAGGTGGCGATGGCGAAGAACGTCGCGGTGGCCGCCTGCGACCACGTGGTCGACCAGGCGCTGCAGCTGCACGGCGGCTTCGGCTACCTGCGCGACGCCGAGGTGGAACGGCACTACCGGGACGCCCGGATCCTCGGCATCGGCGGCGGCACCACCGAGATCATGAACGAGATCATCGCGAAGGGCATGGGCCTGTGACCACACTGGAGAGCGCGCTCGACCCGTCCTCGCCGGCCGCCACGGCCAACCGCGAGGCCCTGCTGGAACGCCTCGCCGAGCTGGACGCCGCGCTCGACCGGGCCCGCTCCGGCGGGGGTGAGAAGTACGTGACCCGGCACCACAAGCGCGGCAAGCTGCTCCCTCGGGAGCGGATCGAGCTGCTGCTCGACCGGGACAGCCCGTTCCTGGAGCTGTCGCCGGTGGCCGCGTACGGCACCGACTTCCCGGTGGGCGCGAGCGTGGTCACCGGCATCGGCGTGGTCGAGGGCGTCGAGTGCCTGGTCATCGCCAACGACCCGACGGTACGCGGCGGCGCGGTCAACCCCTGGTCGCTAGCCAAGACCCGACGGGCCGGCGAGATCGCCCTGGCCAACCGGCTGCCGATGATCAACCTGGTCGAGTCGGCCGGGGCGGACCTGCCCACCCAGGCGGAGATCTTCATCCCCGGCGGCCGGGTGTTCCGCGACCTGACCCGGCTCTCCGCGGCGAAGATCCCGACGGTCAGCGTGGTCTTCGGCAACGCCACCGCCGGCGGCGCATACATCCCCGGCATGTCCGACTTCACCATCATGATCCGCGAGCGGTCCCAGGTGTACCTGGCCGGGCCGCCGCTGGTGAAGATGGCCACCGGTGAGGTCACCGACGACGAGTCGCTGGGCGGCGCGGCCATGCACGCCACGAAGTCCGGCCTCGCGGACTTCCTGGCGGAGGACGAGCGGGACGGCATCCGGCTGGCCCGGCAGTGCGTCCGCCGGCTGAACTGGCGCAAGCAGGGCCCGCCGCCCCGCAACCCCGTCCCGCAGCCACCGAAGTACGACCCGGAGGAGCTGCTCGGGATCGCCAGCGCCGACCTGAAGGTGCCGTTCGACCCGCGCGAGGTGCTGGCCCGGGTGTTGGACGGCAGCGAGTTCGACGAGTTCAAGCCGGGCTACGGCACCGCGCTGGTCACCGGCTGGGGCGAGCTGCACGGATACCCGGTGGGCGTGCTGGCCAACGCCCGGGGCGTGCTGTTCAGCGAGGAGGCGCAGAAGGCGACCCACTTCATCCAACTGGCCAACGCCGCCGACACCCCGTTGATCTTCCTGCAGAACACCACCGGCTACATGGTCGGCACCGAGTACGAGCAGCGCGGCATCATCAAGCACGGCGCCCTGATGATCAACGCGGTGTCGAACTCGACCGTGCCGCACCTGACGGTCAACCTGGGCGCCTCCTACGGCGCCGGCAACTACGGCATGTGCGGCCGGGCGTACGAGCCGAGGTTCCTCTTCACCTGGCCGAACGCCAGGTCGGCGGTGATGGGCCCGGCGCAGCTCGCCGGGGTGCTGTCCATCGTGGCCCGGCAGGCCGCCGCCGCCCGGGGACGCGAGTACGACGAGGACTCCGACGCCGCGATGCGGATGATGGTCGAGCAGCAGATCGAGTCCCAGTCCGGGGCACTGTTCCTCTCCGGCCGGCTCTACGACGACGGGGTGATCGACCCCCGGGACACCCGTACCATCCTCGGGCTCTGCCTGTCGGCGATCCACAGCGGACCGGTGAAGGGCGCCGACGGCTTCGGCGTCTTCCGGATGTAGCCGTGAGCGCGAGGAACGCAGCGAAGCGGAGTCCCGCGGTCGCGAACGAAAGGCAGGCTCAGCGCGCATGATCACCAAACTGCTGGTCGCGAACCGGGGCGAGATCGCCCGCCGGGTCTTCGCCACCTGCCGGGCGCTCGGCATCGCGACCGTCGCCGTGCACTCCGACGCCGACGCCGACGCGCCCTTCGTCGCCGAGGCCGACCAGGCGGTCCGCCTGCCGGGGAACACGCCGGCCGAGACGTACCTGCGGATCGACCTGATCCTGAACGCGGCCCGCAGGACCGGCGCGGGCGCCGTCCACCCGGGCTACGGCTTCCTCGCCGAGAACGCCGAGTTCGCGGCGGCGGTGACCGACGCGGGGCTGACCTGGGTGGGGCCGCCGGCCAAGGCGATCGCCGCGATGGGCGACAAGATGGAGGCGAAGGCGCTGCTCGCCGAGGCGGGCGTGCCGATGCTGCCGACCTGGACCGACGCGGACGAGATCACCGACTTCCCGGTGCTGGTCAAGGCGTCCGCCGGGGGCGGCGGCCGCGGGATGCGCATCGTCCGCGACCCCGCCGGGCTGGCCGAGGCCGTGGCCTCCGCGCGGCGCGAGGCGGCCGGCGCGTTCGGCGACGGCACGGTCTTCGTCGAGCGGTACGTCGAGCGCGGGCGCCACGTCGAGGTGCAGATCTTCGGCGACACCCTCGGCACGGTGGTGGCGCTCGGCGAGCGGGACTGCTCCGTCCAGCGCCGGCACCAGAAGGTCGTCGAGGAGGCCCCCGCCGTTGTCGCGCCGGAGCTGCGGCAACGGCTGCACGAGGCCGCGGTGGCCGCCGGCCGGGCCGTCGACTACGTCGGCGCGGGCACGGTGGAGTTCCTGCTCGCCCCGACCGGGGAGTTCTTCTTCCTGGAGATGAACACCCGGCTCCAGGTGGAGCACCCGGTCACCGAGGCGGTCACCGGGCTGGACCTGGTCCGGCTGCAACTGCTGGTCGCCGAGGGCGAGCCGCTGCCGTCGGCGGCCACCCCGCCGACCGACGGCCACGCGATCGAGGTACGCCTCTGCGCCGAGGACCCCGGCCAGGACTTCCGCCCGGCCACCGGCACCCTGCACCGCTTCGCCGTCCCCCGGGTGACCGGCGCCTTCGCCCCGACGAAGGGGCTGCGACTGGACTCGGGCGTGGTGGACGGCTCGGTGGTGGGCGTGCACTACGACTCGATGCTGGCCAAGGTGATCGCCTGGGCGCCGACCCGCGCCGAGGCGGCCCGGGCCCTCGCCGGCGCGCTGGCCGGGGCCGAACTCCACGGCGTCACCACCAACCGCGACCTCCTGGTCCGGGTCCTGCGCAGCCCCGAATTCGGGGCCGTGGAGATCGACACCGGCTTCCTGGACCGGCACGAGGAGGTCTTCGCCCCGCTGCTGCCGGCCGAGCAGGTCCCGTTGGCCGCCCTCGCCGCCGCGCTGGCCTCGGCCGCCGGCCGGCGCGCGGAGGCGACCGTGCTCGCCGGACTCCCGTCGGGCTGGCGGAACGTGCCGGCGTTCCCGCAGGTCGCCCGCTTCGCCGGACCGAACGGCGAGATCGAGGTCCGCTACCGGCTGGACCGGACGGGCGGGCTGGCGGAGTGGGCCACCGTCCCACCGCTCGTCACCTCCGGTGCGGCTGCCGGGAACGGCGGGCCCGGCGAGGCGGCCGACCCGGACGCGGCCGACCTCCGGACCGCCGGAGAGCCGTCGACCATCGCGCTGGTGACGGTCACCCAGGGCCGGGTGGCGCTGGACGTCGACGGGGTGCGGTGGGTGGTCCGCGTACACCGGGTGGGGTCGGAGATCTTCGTGGACGGCTCGGACGGGGCGGCGAGCCTGGTCGAGCTGCCCCGTTTCCCGCTGCCCATCGCGGAGCTGGCCGCCGGGTCGCTGCTCGCGCCGCTGCCCGGCGCGGTGACCCGGGTGCACGTCCAGGTCGGCCAGCGGGTCGCCGCCGGTGAGCTGCTGCTGACCCTGGAAGCGATGAAGCTCGAACATCCCGTGCTCGCCCCGACCGACGGTGTGGTCGCCGAGCTGCCGGTGCCGGCCGGCGGCCAGGTGGAGACCGGTGCCGTGCTGGCCGTTATCGACAACTCCAGCTCGGCGCGTCTTACGCCGCGCCGCGACCCGGAGCCGTCGAACCCCGAGGAGGACCCGCGATGAACTTCGACCTCACCCCCGAGCAGGACCAGCTCCGCGACGCCGTCCGGGCGCTGGGCCGCAAGTACGGTCACGGCTACTTCGTGGCGAAGGCCAAGGCCGGCGAGCACACCACCGAGCTGTGGAACGAGGCCGGCCGGCTCGGCTACCTCGGCGTCAACATCCCCACCGAGTACGGCGGCGGGGGCGGTGGCATCACGGAACTCGCCATCGTCTGCGAGGAGCTGGCCGCGGCGGGCTGCCCGCTGCTGCTGCTGGTGGTCTCCCCGGCGATCGCCGCCACGGTGATCGCCAAGCACGGCACGGACGAGCAGCGGAAGCGCTACCTGCCCGGCTTCGCCGACGGCTCGCTCAAGGTGGTCTTCGCGATCACCGAGCCGGAGGCCGGCTCGAACTTCCACCGGCTCGGCACAGTGGCCCGCCGCGACGGCGACGACTGGCTGCTGTCGGGCCGCAAGTGCTACATCTCCGGCGTCGACGAGGCGCGGTACGTACTGGTCGTCGCGCGGGTCGCCGTCGGAGACGGCAACGCCGGTTCAGCGGACGCGGCTCCGCAGAAACTGAAGCCGGCGCTGTTCATCGTGCCCACCGACGCGCCCGGGCTGACCCGCTCCAAGCTGGAGATGGAGATCGTCAGCCCGGAGAACCAGTTCCTGCTCTACCTCGACGACGTGCGGGTGCCCGCCGACGCGCTGGTCGGCGAGTCCCTCGACGCCGGCCTGCCGGCGCTCTTCTCCGGGCTGAACCCGGAACGGATCACGGTCGCCGCGATGGGCGCCGGCACCGGCCGGTACGCCATCGAGCGGGCGTCGGAGTACACCGCCACCCGGAAGGTCTGGGGCGGCCGGAGCATCGGCTCCCACCAGGGGGTGGCGCACCCGCTCGCGCACGCGGCGGTGCAGGTGGAGCTGGCCCGCCTGATGATCCACAAGGCGGCCACCCTCTACGACGCCGGGCGGGACCTGGAGGCCGGCGTCTCCGGCAACATGGCCAAGTACGCGGCCGGGGAGGCCGCCGCGCTCGCCGTCGACACCGCCGTGCAGGCGCTCGGCGGGGCCGGCATGACCACCGAGTACGGGGTGGCCACCCTGCTCGGCGCGGTCCGCGCCGGCCGGATCGCCCCGGTCAGCCGGGAGATGATCCTCAACTTCGTCGCCCAGCACGTCCTCGGCCAGGACAAGTCGTACTGAGGGCTCTCACAGCGGTCGGTTCAGCCCGACGTGAAGGTGCCCGGCCCACCGGGTCGGGGTCGAGGGGAACTCGTCACGGACGGCTCGCACCGTGTCGTTGAGCACCCACGCCGCGGCGGCCGGGTCGGGCGGCTCCGTGCCACCGTTCGTCAGCCCGGCGTAGAACGCCTCGGCGATCCGGGCGCTGTCCGTGGTCCGCCACGTCGTACCGATGACACCGCGAAAGCCCGCGAGCTGGAACGCGGCGGCCAGGTGCAGCGGCTCGTCGGTGAACGTCGGGTGCGTCTCGGCGGTGCTGCATGCGGAGAGGAAGGCCAGCTCGGCCCGCTCCAAGTGATAGGAGCCCACCATGCGTGGGCTGAGCATGCCGCCTCCGCCGAGGCGCAGGCCACCCCTCAGCGTGGCGTCGAGACTGGCGTCGGCCTCGCCGTGGCAGGCGAAGTGCGCGATCGGGTGCGCCCGCAACGCGTCTTCGACCGCGACCGGTTCCACCGCCGTGCCGGCGAGCACGGTCGAACCCGGAATCAGTCGCGCGACGTGCTCGACCTCGGCGTGGACCTGCGACAGTGCGGGCAGGTCTCCCGCCGTCGGTACGCCGACGACGGCGGCCGTGGCGGTGGTCGGTGGGCGCGGACGCTCCGCCACGGCGTGCGCGAGCGCGGTGAGGGTCGGTGTGTAGGACGACACGGCCCGGTCGAAGACGGTACGCGGGCGGCCGGGCTCGCGATGGTGCCCGGCCGCGTGCAGCGGAAGGCGGGCCAGCGTGCCGGCCGGCGACCACCAGATCCGGGGAGCCGGACCAGACACGGGAGCGATCCGGTCCAGCACCGGCCCGGTGACGGCGTCCCACAGCCAGGTCAGGATGCCCAGCAGGTCTTCCTGGGCGGCGGCGCGCCGGTCGAACGGCACCGCCGGGTCGATCGCGTCGGACACCGCCGCGGACAACCGGAAGACGTGCTGCCGGACGACGGTCTCGCGCAGGTCGGGCAACCGGACCAGCTGCACGCCTCGGTCCGGTTCCGGCGGGATGATCAGGGCGTCGCCCCGGTCGCCGTGCGTGGTGAGGACGACGACCGGCATTCCCGCGAGCCGCTGGCGCAGCAGGGGCAGCGACGGTGGCCGCAGGAAGTCGGCGAACTCGGGCAGCCGGCGGATGCGCTCGACCAACCGGTCCCGTTCCACCGCCAGCTCCCGGGTCCGGGCCCCCCAGGCGGGTCGGGGATCCCATTCCGTCGTGGCGGAGTCCAGGACCTCGCCGGACTCCGCCCGGCGCTCGACCTCGACGGTGAACTTCCGGACGTGCGTGTAGGCGTCCGCCTCGGACAGTTCGCGGTCGACCCGGTCGAGTTCCGCGGCGAGCTGCGGACTGGTGGTCCGCAGCTCCGCCCAGCCGCTGCGGATGCCCAGGGCCTCGTGGAACAGGAGCCCCCGCCCGCGCTCCAGCAGCTCGACGGCGCCGTCGGTGTCCCCCGCCGCGATCGCCACCGCGGCGGCCTCCGCGGCCAGCCCGCCCAGTTCAGCGATGGCGCCGAGCCGCCGGCGGCCGGCCAACGACCGGCTTACCGAGGACGGCATCCGCTGTACCGCCCGCTCCAGCGCGGCCAGCCGGGCGGCCGGGTCCGCTGCTTCGCGGGCCAGCGCCGCCTGCTGGCGTTCGGCCTCGATCCGTTGCTGCGCATCGGCCAGCGGCGAGGCGGCGAGCGCGGCGTACGTGGCGATGGCTTCGGCGCGGGCCCGGTCGGCGTCCGGTCCTCCCGATCGCGCCAGATCGGCTGCCGACCGGGCCAGGAGCCCGGCCCGCAGCGGCCACCAGTGGTGGTCGGTCGGAGTCTCCTCGACCGCCTCCCTGGCCAGGTCCACGGCGTTGGACAGGACGTCGAGGTCGCCGCCGAGCCGGTATCGCTGGTACAACACGTCGGCGACCGTGCTGCGGATCCGCGGCTGGTCCGGGTGGTCCGGCGGCAGCAGGGCGAGGGCCTCCCGGAGGGTGCGCTCGGCCTCCAGCAGGGCGGCCTGGTCCTCCCGCCGCACGGCGTGCCGGGTCACGCTGCTCGCATGGTTGTAGAGGAAGCCGACGCGGCGGGAATCGTCGTCGGGCAGGGCGGCGACCGCGCGTCGGCCGGCCGCCACGGCCTCGGCGAGGAGCCCGTCGTCGGGTGCCAGCGCGTCACGGCGCACCAGAAGACTGGACAGGCCCATCAGCCGCAACGCGTACGACTCGTGCTGCGGGGGCGTGAGCCGCAGCGCCTCCCGCTGGTGCAGCAGCGCCTCGTCCAGGGTGTCGGGATCGCGGGTCAGCCAGCCGGCGTCGGACAACGTACCGGCCAGGACGACGAGCTGGTGCGGGCGCTCGTCCGGCTGCTCGTCGGTCAGCTCCAGGGCCGCGCGGGCGGCGGACAGGGCGACCTCGACCAGCTGTTCGGCCCCGCCGTGCAGTCCCGCGTCGGCGGCGGTGCCGGCCAGCAGGTTCAGTGCCTCCCGCCGCAACGGGTGCCGCGGTCCGGCGGCGTCCAGGGCCAACTGTGCCCAGGTCGCCGCCCGCCCGGCCCCGCTCAGCTCGCCGCCGTGCTCCCAGCGATCACGCTCGGCCCCGCCGAGCAGCAGCAGGGCCTGCGGCCGGGCCGGGTGGAAGGCGGGCACCGCCGCGAACAGCACGGCGGCCGACTCGTACCGCGCGGACAGCGCCGGTGGTGAGGCGTCGACCGTGATCCGTGCGGCCCGTTCCTCGGCACGATGCAGCAGCTGGTCGAGTACGTCGGGCTGGTCGGCCGCGGTGACGATCGCGAGTACCGGGTCGGGGCCGACGGCGTCCGCCAACTGGTTGGCGACCGCGTTGAGCCGCTGGAGAGCCGACGCCATCGCGGGCTGGTCCGCGGCGGCGGCGTGGACCGCATCGCGCCAGGCGGCGGTCGCCTCGAGCAGGATCTCGACCGAGGCCAGCTCCGGGATCTCGTGCAGCCGGCACAACGCCGCGCCGAGCCGCGCCACCACGGTCGGGTCGGTGGGGTGCCGCTGCCAGCCGAGTTGCGCCGCCCGCCGGTACTCGCCGACGGCCAGCTCCAAGGCCCGGGGGCCGGCGCCCCGGTCGAAGTAGTGCTCCAGGAGGCGACCGCGGCGGCCGAGACGGTGGACCCGGTGCGGGTCCTGCGCCGACGTGGCCTCTAGCGCCCTCGTGGCGGTGTCCAACGCATCGTCGAGCGTCAGCGCGTCGCCGGTCTCCTCGGCGAGCGTGGCGAGCGCCTCGGCGAGATCGGTGAGCAGCGCGGCGCGGAGCAGTCGAGCTGCCCCGTCGCGTTCCTGTGCCAGGTGGGGAAGCCACTCCTGGTACAGCGTCACGAGCATCCGGAGGGCCTTCTCCGAGCCGGCCCGGTGCCGCTGCCGGAGACGCGCGACCCGATCGGCCTGCTGCTGACTCAACAGGACGTCCGACAGCACCGGTGCGCCGGGCCGATCAGTCTCCCGGCACTCGTCCCGGAGCGGTTCGGGCACCAGGTCCGGATCCCGGCGGTACAGCCGGCGGAACAGGTCGACCGCCGCGCGGCGCTCCCGCAGACCGTCGACCCCGGGCAGGTCCAGATAGCGGCACCAGTGCAGTCGCGCCAGCGCCTGCGCCGCCTGCCGTCCCGTTCCACGGTCACCGACCGCAGCGGCGAGGCTCTGCTGCTCCGCGGAGAGGTCGGTGTGCCACAGGACCCCCGAATTCCCGGTGCGTTCGTACTCGGCGATCACGGCGGTGGTCCGGTGCAGGGCAGTGCCGATGGTCCATCGCGACATCGCTTGTCCATTCCGTCGCTGCGGCCGGTGCGGAGGCGGCGATCGCCTCGGCTCCCCCTGATCCTGCCGGCCGACGACGGCGGGCGGAAGCGGGACGGCGCCGTCCAGACAGGACGCCGGCGGCTTGCCCGGGTCGCTACTGTGGCAGCGGGAGAGGCCGACCGAGGCACGGGGAGCGGCAGTGGAACTCGTTGCGCACCGCGTCGGAAGGCTGTGCGGCCAGGCTGTCGGCGGGCAGCTACGGGAACATGCCGAGCGGTACGGCGTCGTCGAGGTGCTGGACCGGATCGTCGCCGCCGTCCGGCAGGGACGGGTCGATTCGCACCTGGCGGAGGACCTCGACCGTCTCGACGCCGCGTTCGCCCGCAACGGCGTCGACGGGCTCACCACCGGCGTCCGTGGGTTCGAACCGTGGCCCGGCGGGGGCGGGCATCCGACGATCACCGCGTGGACCTGCCCGAGCCCGCGGCCGTGTCCCCGGGCAGTGCCGGTCGGCGACGGAGAGCGGCCCGGGTGCGCGCTGACCGGCGCACCGTTCGTGGAGACCCGGATCCCGTTGTGAACGCGTTCCTCGCCGAGCTGGGCAAGCAGTTGGTGACCCGGTGGACCGTCGCGCTGATGGTGCCGGGGGCGCTGTTCGCCGGTGCGGTGGTCCTGGCCCACGTCCTCGGCCACCAGCAGGCCGTCGACCTCCGGGCCCTGCCGGTCGGGCTGGACGGGCTGACCGCCACCCCGGCCGGTGGGCGCGGCACCGCGCTGCTGATCGCCGTGGCCGCGTTCCTGCTCGGCGCGGCGGCGGCCGGGCTCACCGCCCAGGCGGTGGGCGTCTTCGTCGCGTGGACCTGGAGCCTGGGCGGATCCGTGCCGGTGCTGCGCCGGCTCGTCGACCGGCGCCGCCGCCGGTGGGAGCAGGCGGACGCCGGGGTGGCGGAGGCGGAACGCGCGCTGCTGGTGGACACCGCCGACCCCGCGCTGCGCGCCCGGGCCCGGCGGGCCATCGCCCGCCGCGCGGCGGTCTGCCTCGTCGAGCCGGAACGCCCCACCTGGATCGGCGACCGGCTGCACGCGGCTGACGTCCGGGTGCACCGGAGCTACCGGGTCGACCTGGTGACCGTGTGGCCGCGACTGTGGCTGGTCCTCCCCGACGAGGTGCGCGGCGAGCTGGCGGCCGTCCAGGATCGGTGTGCGTCGGCGGCCCGGCTGGCCGGGTGGGGCGTGCTGTACGCCGCCCTCGGGGCTTTCTGGTGGCCTGCCCTGGTCATCGGCCTCGCGACCCTGCTCACCGCCCGGTACCGGGCGCGCCTGGCCGTCGGCGTCTACACCGACCTGGTCGAAGCCGCCGTGGACCTGCACGGCCGGGACCTGGCGGTCCAGCTGGGGCTGCCCTGCCCGGGCCCGCTCACCGCGGAGCTCGGGGAGCAGATCACCGCGATCGTCCGCAAGGACGACCTGGTGCCGCGCTCCCGGCGGGCGGTGTCCGCCGCGACGGCGCACCCGCCGCGGTCGATGCCGCACCCGTGACGCCCGGCCCTCGGGCCGTCACGGCTTCCAGGACGGGTTGTGCAGGATGGCCAGGTTCTGCCGCGCGGTCACCGCCAGGCTGTGGTCGCTGCCGACGTCCGGCATCGCATCGAGGATCTCCCAGTACAGGCCGATCGCCCGCTCCCGGTACCCGGCGAACGCCAGGGTCGCGGCCAGGTTGTTCCGCCGGCCGACCGTCCGGAGGTCGTCGCGCCCGTGGTTCTGCTCGCTGTGCCGGACGTTCTGTTCGTGCAGTGCGATGGCCTGCGCGTACTGGCCGGCCTGCTGGTAGCCCACCGCCAGGTTGTTGCGGAGGACCAGGGTGAGGTCGCCGTCGGAGCCGTGCAGGTGTTCGGCCGTGACCACGACCTCGCGCAGCACGTCCAGCCCGTCGTCGACGTCCCCGGCGGCGAGGTACGCCTGCCCCAGCGCGTTCCGGACCTTCAGCGTGTCCTCGTCGACCGGGCCGAACGCCTGCGCCGCGGCCTCCGCGAGGGGATGGAGCAGGGCGATCGCCTCGATGAAGCGTCCGCACCGACGGTGGTCCTCGGCGACGTCCAGCCGGTACGCCAGGGTGCTGCGGCTGTGCAGCGACTCGCGACCGAGGCCGGCCGCGCGCCAGACGTCGAGGGACGTCCGGGCCACGTCGAGCGGATCGGCGAGCTCCCGCGCGGGTGGCGGCGGCATGGCCGGCAGCGGTTCGGGTGGGCCCGCCTCCCGTACCGCCCAGGACGTGAGCAGCTCCCGCAGCGCCGCCGCGCCGGTGCCGCCGATGTGGAACCGGCACACCCCGTGGTCTAGATGCAGGTGCAGGGTCGCCCCGTCGCCGGTCCCCGGGGGACGGAACTCAGCATGATGGCGAACAGGTTGGGCCGGCGCACCTCCAGCCCGCGCAGGTCGGGCCAGCGGAAGGTCAGGAACCGGCGTAGCCGCCGGCGGAGGACGATGCCGGAGCGGTCGACGGCGGCGGTGAGCGCCCGCGTCTCGGCCGTCCGGTGTGGATGCCCACCGAGGTAGGTCACGTCGGGTATCGACAGCGCTGACATCCCGTTATCGTTCCATCCCGGAGCGGGGCTGAAAACGTTCCCAGGTCGCCGGGCCCGCCCCGGACGGCACGGCCCGGGGTACGGCGGGCGCCGCTTCGGCTCGCCCCGGTCCGGCTCGCCGACGCGGGCCAGCTCGCTCTTCGCCGCCGCCCGCGCGGCCTCCGGCACCCCCCCACGAGCGGCTGGGAGTCACCGACGCAGCGGGTCCCCTTCGCCGGCAGCGCCACCTTCAGCAGGTACGCATCGACCGCGGAACCGGTCCCGCGGTTGACAGCCGGATGACCTGAGCCATGCTTGTCGGGTGAGGTTGTTCCCCAAGCCCGACGCGCGCTTCCGGGCCGCCGCCGCGACGCTGGCCGCGGTCGCCCTGCTGGTGACCATGCTGATCTGGCGCCCGGACGGCATCCTGGCCGTGGTGCTGGCGCTGGTCCTCGTGCTGCTCGCGATGACGGCGGGCGTGGCCGTGACCGCGGCGCGGGAGAGCCGAGACGCCACGCCGACCGCCGCCCACCCACCGCCCGGGCAGCCGCTGCCCGGCGGCTACGGAGTGGACGCCGACACGCTGGAGGCGCTGGACCCGCGCGCGGTGCGGGACCGCCGGGGACTGGACGCGGACACCTTGGAGGCGCTGGACCCACGCGCAGTGCGGGACAGCCGGTCGGTGAACGGGATCAGCGACCGGTGAGCGTCGGCGCGGCCAGCGCGTCCACGCCGCGCCCGGCCAGACAGCGGTAGGTCCGGTCGCCGTCCGACCCGGCCGGTGGCAGCACCTCCAGGTTCCAGCCGGCCTGGTACCGGATGCCGCTGGTGAGCCGGAACGTGCGGGCGTTGCAGACGCCGCGGATCAAGGGGTCGGCGCTGACCGCCGCGTGCCCCGCCCCGACCAGCGCATCCGGCAGCTCCCCCTCGGCGTAGGTCTCCCAGGTGTGCCGGCCGTCGCAGGGAATCCGGGCCGCCTCCGCCCGGGCACCGCGCAGCCGGACCGGCCCGAAACACTCCAACCCGGACGCACAGCGGGCGCCCGCCGGCAGGTTGACGCCGGACGAGCCGACCCGGCAGCCCGGCAGCACGTCCGCTCCGCCGCCCGACACGCTGACCCCGGTGGCCACGGGCGTCGGCGACACCACGGCCGGCGCGCCCCCGGCGAGCCACGCGCCGACGCTGGCGGAGGCGCCCAGCGCGAGGACCCCGGCGCCGCCCAGGAACCACCGCCGCCGCCACCGCCGCACCGGCGTCGGCACCGTCGGGTGCGCGTCCTCCGTCGGCGGGCGCTGGGCCGGCTGCCCCGTCCGGCCGACGGTGTGCGGACCGGTGGCGCCGCCGCTGACCGGGATGCCGGAGACCGGGGCACCGGAGACCGGCGCGGCGCCCGGGTCGAGCGGGAGCCCGGCGAGCAGCCCGCGCAGCTCGACGGCGGACGGCCGCGAGCCGGGGTCGTTCTCCATCCCGGCCCGCAGCACGTCGACCAGCTCCTCCGGCACGCCGGGCAGCCCGGGAACCGGCTGCTGGAACATCTCCAGCACGGTGACCAGGCTCGGGTTGCGCTCGGACTGCCAGCGCGGTGGCCGGCCGTGCATCACCGCATAGAGGGTCGCGCAGAGCGCATACACGTCGACCGCCGGTGAGGGCGGGCTGTGGCTGAACATCTCCGGCGGCGCGTACGCCGGGGTGAGCACCTCCAGGGTGACCGAGGCGTCCCGCACCTCGGCCAGCACCGCCAGCCCGAAGTCGGCCAGCACCGCCGGGTTGAAGTGCGAGTAGAGGATGTTGGCGGGCTTGACGTCCCGGTGCAGCACTCCGGCCGCGTGCGAGTGGGCGAGCGCGTCGGCGATCTTGACGCCGAGGTCACGGGCCTCCGCCGGGCCCAGCGGCGAGGTCCGCATCCGCTCCGCGTACGACCCGTCGCAGAGCTCCATGATCAGGTAGGGGTGCTGGTCGACGGTGACACCGACGTCGAAGAGGTCGACCACGTGCGGGTGGGACGACATCTTCCCGGCGGCCCGCGCCTCACGCAGGAAGCGCGCCTGGTCCCGCTCGCTGTCCAGGGTGCGGTTCTCCACCTTGACCGCGACCTCGCGCCCCACCGAGATCTGCGTGGCCCGGTAGACGGTGGCGTAGCCGCCCCGGGCGAAGACCTCCAGATCGGTCAGACCGGGCACGATGGGGAGCCGACGGGCGCCGGGCGGGGTGTCGGTCACGGCTCGAAAATACCTGTCTCCACCGTCGGCTCAGTGGACCGGACCAGCCGCCGGCGCGCTACCTGCGGCGTCGTCCGCCGCCGCGGACCCGGCCGGGGCGTCGCCGTCGGCCGCGCCGGCCTGCTCAGCCGGATCGATGCCGTCCACCGCCGGCGCGGCACGACGGGCGTCCCACCAGAGGCCCACCGCGGTGGCGACCGCGCCCAGCCCCTCCCAGGCGGCGACCCCGAAGAACCGGCCCGGGGCGACGTCGGAGAGCACCGCGATGGTGAAGACGGTGAACGTGACCAGCCGGAAGACCACCGTGAAGCGGTAGAAGGGCCGCCACTCGGTCGCGGTGGCGAGCAGGTAGTAGACGCCCATGTTGAACGCGGCCATCGAGGACGCGGTGAGGAACGTGCCGGTGTAGTCACCGGCCGCGCGGGTGGCCGGCACCTCGAAGCCGAGCAGCCGCAGCTGCGCCTCCGGCCAGATCAACCCGAGCGCACCCAGCAGCAACGCGAGGACGCCGAAGACGGCCATCGTCCAGCCGGCGCCGGAGCGCGGCAGCCTCATCTGTCCTCCCCAACCCGCGACCACCACCGTGGACGGCCGTCTCGATCAGACACACGCTAGCCGCCACCCCCGACGCCCACATCCCCGGAACCGCCAAACCTCCGGCCGCCCCGGCCGGGCGCTCAGTTCCCACCAGGGTCGCGGGTGTGGGGCGCGCGTCAGAGGAGGGCGAGGCGGGCGCGGAGGGCGTCGGCGGCGGAGCGTTCGCTGCGCTGCTCGGTGGCGTACGCCAGGCGTACCGCATCGTCGGCGCTGGCCAGGGCCTCGACCGGGCGACCGCAGGCGGCCAGCGCCTGGGCCAGCACCATCGCGGCGACGACCTGGCTGCGGACGTCCTCCGCCGGGGCGACCACCGCCCGTTGCGCCCAGTCCAGCGCCTGCTCCCGCTGGCCGTGGGCGAGCAGCGCGGAGGCGTACCGGGCCATCGTCTGCCGGCGGGAGAAGAGCAGCGACGGGCTGTTCGCGGCGGCGGTGGCGACCGGGGCGAGCAGCCCCACCGCGGTCGCCGAGTCACCCGCCGCGAGCCGGGCCATCGCGAGCAGCACCCGCGGGCCCACCTGCGCGGGGGCCTGCGGGTTGTGCGGCTCGACGCTGGTCAGCACCGCGCGGGCGCTCCGCTCGGCGGTGTCGCAGTCGCCCAGGTCCAGCGCCACGAAGCCGCGCAGCGTGCCGGCCATCCCGGTGAGCAGCGGGTGCGACGTCCGCTCGGCGTACACGAGCGCGTCGGTGAGCAGGTCGGCCGCGTGCTCCGGCTCGCCCAGCCCGCGCGCCACCACACCCCGGACGACCAGGGCGAAGCCCTGCCCCCAGTCGTCGGAGACCTCGGCGAACTCCCGGTACGCCCGCCGCGCCGCCCGGTCCGCCTCGGCCAGCTCACCCAGCTCGGCGGTGGCGTACGCCTCGACCGCGCGCAGCGTGCCGACCGCCCACGCCTCGCCGACCCGCTCCCCGAACGGGAGGAAGACCTGCGCCAGCCGGCAGGCCTCCCGCAGCCGGCCGGCGAGCAGCCGGGCGAACGCGGTGGTGCCACGCAGCCAGGCCCGGCCGTACGGGTCCTTCAGCCCGGCGAAGAGCCGGGCGGCCCGGCCGAGCACCGCGTCGGTGCCGGCGAAGTCGCCCCGCGTGGTGGTCACCCAGGCCAGGTTCTGCAACGACCAGGCCTGCCCGCGCGGGTCCTTCGCGGAGAGGCTGACCTGGTAGGAGGCGGCGAGCCGGCTGCTCGCCTGACCCAGCCGGCCGGCGATGAAGTCGGCCATCCCGAGCCGGCGCATCGCCGAGGCGCGCAGCGTCGGCAGCTCACCCGCCGTGGCCACCTGCAACGCCTCCTGCCAACAGCACTCCGCCCGGCCCTGGTCACCGAGGGTCTGGTGGGCCTGCCCGGCGAGCAGCAGCGCGCTGGCCCGGGTCGCCGCGTCGCCGGCGTTGGCGGCGATCTTCTCGGCGAAGGCGAGCGCGTCGGCCGGGCGGCCGATCTGGAGCAGCGCCCGGGCGTGCACCACCCGGTCGGCCAGCGGGACACCGTCGCGGGCCAGCTCGGCGGCGCGTTCCGCGTACTCGACGGCGAGGGCCGGCTCCCCGGCGCGCAGCGACCGGCGGGCGGCCCGGCCCAGCGCGGCGACCCCGAGCGGGACGACCGCGCGGGCCGGCGCGTCCGGGCGGAGCTTCACCGCGTCGGCGAGCGTGGCGGCCCGCTCGACGTGCTCGGCGACGAAGTCGTCCCGGGCGGTCCCGGTGAAGCCGCCGGGCGTGCCGCCCGTCGGGTCGGCGCCGGAGGTCTCGGCCGCGGCCCAGCGGACCAGCGCGGCGTGCCGCTCGGCCAGCTCCGCCTTGCTCACCCCGGCGTACGCGGCCTCCCGCATCAGCGGCGTCGCGAACGCGTACCCGGTGCGGGTGCGGTGCAGCATGCGGCGTTGCAGCAGCTCCTCCACGGCCCGGTCCAGCTCGACCGCGACGACCGCCGCCGGTCGGCCGTCCCGCCCGGCGCGCTGCTCGCGGAGCGCCTCCAGGGTGCCGGCCGGCACGGTGTCGCCGACCACCGCCGCGTCCCGCAGCACCGAGCGGGCGTCCACCGGCAGCGCGTCGATGCGGGCCGCGAGCACGGCGGCCAGGTCCCGGGAGAGCAGCCGGCTGCCCAGCGAGCCGGGGACCAGCCGCCAGCCGGCGTCCGCGCCCGCGGTCAGGGCGCCGCGCTCGCGGAGCAGGGTGACCAGCTCGGCCAGGTAGAACGGGTTGCCCTGGGCGGTGGCGAGCAGCCGGTCCGCGTCGGCCGGCGGCAGCTTCCCGCCGTTGAGGTAGCTGGTCAGCAGCCGGGCGGCGTCGGCGCCGCGCAGCGCGGGCAGCGCGTGCACCTCGGCGTCCGCGACCCGGGTCAGCGCCCCGGCGGTACGCACCAGCTCGGGGCGGCCGAGCAGCAGCACCAGCACCGGGCCGCTGAGCCGGTTGAGGGTCAGCGCGAGCGCCTTGATGGTCTCGGCGGTGGCGTCGTGCAGGTCGTCCACCACGATCACCAGCGGCGCCTCGACGGCGAGCCCGCTGAGCAGCCCGGCGACCGCGTTCGGCACCGCCTCGGCGTCCGGCGGCGGGGCGGCGGCGTTCCACTCGCCGTTCTCGGCGGCGGCGGGGAGTTCGGCGTACCCGAGCAGGGCCAGGAGCTGGTCGGTGGCGATCGGGGGCGGGTCGCCGGGGAGCCGGCCGAGCCGCTGGCCGAGCCGGCGTAGCCGCTCCTCCACGGCCGGCCGGGTGAGCGCGGTGGCCGCGTCATTGGGCAGGCCGACGGCCGCCCGGACCAGGTCGGCGAGCGGGGCGAGCCGGCGGCGTTCGCCGAACGCGGCGCAGCGGACGGAGAGCACCCGGGCGCCGGTGTGCGCGGCGTACCGGCCGGCGCCGACGTCGTAGCCGGCGGCGAGGCGTTCCACCTCGGCGGCGAACCGGGACTTGCCGATCCCCGCCTCGGCGGTCATCAGCAGCACCCTCGGGTCGCCCCGGTCGATCACCTCGGCGAGCCGGCCGGCGACCCGGCCGATCTCGGTCTCCCGGCCCACGAAGGGCGCCTCGTCGCCGAGGCCGGACCGGGTGCCCGGCGCGTCGAGCAGCCCCAGCAGCTCGTACGCCTCGACCGGCTCGCGCTTGCCCTTGAGCCGCAGCGGGCGCAGCGCCCGCCAGGAGGCGACGTGCCGGGTGGCGGCGGAGGTGCGGGCGCCGGCGTAGACCGCGCCGACGGCGGCGGCGTCGGCGAGCCGGGCGGCGGTGTTCACCGTGTCGCCGATGACCGTGTACTCGATCGCGGCCTGGATACCGGCGATCACGTCGCCGGTGTTGAGGCCGACCCGCAGGCCGAGCGGCGCGCCGCCGCCGCGCTCGTCGTCGAGCACCCGGCGGACCGCCCGCTGCATCGACAGGGCGGCCCGGACCGCGCGTTCGGCGTCGTCCTCGTGGGCGACCGGCGCGCCGAAGACCGCCATGATCCCGTCGCCGGTGAGCTTGTCGACGTGCCCGCCGAAGGTCTTCACCGCGCCGGCGAGCGCGGCGAGCACCCGGTCGGTGACCGCGCCGACCCGCTCGGGGTCCAGGTCCTCGGACCAGGAGGTGAAGTCGGAGAGGTCGCCGAAGAGCACGGTGACCACCCGCCGCTCGGCGGCGGGGAGCGTGGCGGCGGCCGGCAGCGCCGCGCCGCAGTTGTGGCAGAACCGCGCGCCGGGTACGGCGACGGTTCCACACACCGGGCAGGTCACGGCTGCTTCAACTCCGCACCCCCGGCGCCGGATTCCCGCGGCTCGACCCCGAGGTACTCCAACTGGGCCCGGACCGACCATTCGGCGGCCCACCAGAGCGACCGGTCGACGTCCGCGTAGACCCGCTCGACCACCTCCGGCGCGGTGGTGGCGCCCGCGTCGACCGCCGCCCGGACCTGGTCGAGCCGGGCCCGGCGGTGGGCGAGGTAGAACTCGGCGGCGGCGCCGCAGTCGGCCAGCGCCGGGCCGTGGCCGGGCAGCGCCGGGATCCCCCGGTACGTCGAGAGCAGTTCCAGGCTGGCCAGGTAGTCACCGAGGTGACCGTCCGGGTGGGCGACCACGGTGGTGCCGCGCCCCAGGATGGTGTCGCCGGTCAGCACCACCCGCTCGTCCTCGTGCTCGACCAGGAAGCAGACGGAGTCGGCGGTGTGTCCGGGGGTGGGGAGCAGGTGGATCGCCACCCCGAAGCCGCCGAGGTGCCCACCGGGCGCGGTCAGTGGCTCGCCGCCGATGGTGTGCGCCGGGTCGGCGGCGAGCACGTGGGCACCGCCGAGCAGTTCGTGCAGGCGGGCGGAGGCCTCGGTGTGGTCCGGGTGCCCGTGGGTGATCAGCACGAGCCCGACCGGTCCGTGCGCCACGATCCGGGCCAGGTGGTCCTCGTCGGCCGGCCCGGGGTCGACCACCACGGCCGGCTCACCGGGGGCCGCCCGGAGCACCCAGGTGTTGGTGCCGTCGAGCGTCATCGGCCCCGGGTTCGGTGCCCGCAGCAGCGTCACCCACCCGGGTAACTCGTCGGCCAGCGCCCCCGCCGCCCCGGTCACATGCCCGCCCATGCCAGCGATCGTACGACCCCGCCCGCCAGTCCCCGCGATCTTGCAGTTCCGGCCCCTGATTCGTGCCCGTTCAGGGCTTTCGTCGGGGCGACATCTGCAAGATCGCGGGTACGGAGCGTCAGGCGACCTCGACGATGACCTCTACCTCGACGGGGGCGTCCAGGGGGAGTTCGGCGACACCGACCGCGGAGCGGGCGTGCCGGCCGGCCTCGCCGAAGACCGCGCCGAAGAGGTCGGAGGCGCCGTTGATGACGCCCGGCTGGCCGGTGAAGCCGGGCGCGCTGGCGACGAAGCCGGTAAGCTTGACGATCTTGACGACGTTCTCCAGGCCGACCAGCGAGTCGATCGCGGCCAGGGCGTTCAGCGCGCACCGCTGGGCCAGGTCCTTCGCCTGCTCGGCGGAGACCCCGGCGCCGACCTTGCCGGTGGCGAGCAGCTTGCCCTCCGCCATCGGCAGCTGGCCGGAGACGTAGACGTGCTGCCCGGACTGGACGGCCGGCACGTAGCTGGCCACCGGCGGCACCACCTCGGGCAGGCTCAGGCCGAGTTCCGCGAGCTTCGCGTGCGGTCCGTTGCTCATGCCGCTCAACCCTTCGGGCGCTTCAGGTAGGCGACGAGCTGCTCCGGGTTCGGGCCGGGAACCACGGAGACCAGCTCCCAGCCGTCCTCGCCCCAGTTGTCGAGGATCTGCTTGGTCGCGTGGACCAGCAGCGGGACCGTGGCGTATTCCCACTTCTGCATCGGGTGAAGGCTCCCTTGCCTGGCATGGACACTTCCAGGCACAGACTACGGTCCGGACGGCGGCCTGGGTGCGGGACGCTGCTCGGGCGCCACGGGCAGCTCACCGCAGGGGCCAGCGTGGTCGTAGCGCTGCGGGCACCGGCCGCGGTCTGGCAGCAGCAGGTCGCAGAAGACCCGGTGCCGGTTGTTCTGGTCGTCGGCGGCGGAGACCGTCGTCTCGCCGGCGTCCAGCTCGCTGAGGAAGCCCAGCGAGGTGGCGACGGTGCCGGCCAGCGCGGTGGCCGCCGCCAGGTCGGCGACCCGGACCGGCAGGTGGATGACGTACCCGGGCTCCTCCTCGTCACGCCCCCGCTCGCCGGGGCGGACCAGCGCGCGGATCACCTCGGCCGGCTCGACGCATCGGCGGTACGACCGCTCGTTGAACGGCAGGCCGGGGAGCTCGGCGTCGCCGGGCCGGCGGGCCCGGTCACCGGGCGGGAACTGGGCTCGAGGAATGTTCTCCGCGCGGCACATGACCCGTTTGGAAGACGGCGGCCGCTTCACGTCCACGGCTGGTGAGGGCGCCGCGGACCCACGCGGGGCTGGCAAGTCGCCCATCGACCGCTACCCTTCCCGTCGGACGGGCGACCACGCTCGCCCGCCACGCTCGATCACGCGTTCGCCGCCTGGGGCGGCGACGGCGCCGCACCCCCGGGGGAAGACATGACCCAACCGCCCATCGGTGGCGCCACCGGCTCGCCCGACGGCCCGTTCCGCGCGGAGCCGCCGGCCGGGGCCGTGCCGGCCACCGCACCGGCCCCCGGCGCGTTCCCGCCGCCGGCCGCGGGCTTCCCGCCGTACCAGAGCCCGGCGCCGCCGAAGAAGCGGCGCGGCCTGCTGATCGCCTCGATCGTGCTGGCCGCCGCCATCCTGCTCTGCGGCGGCGGCGGCACGGCCGCGTTCCTCACCCTGCGCGACACCGAGGACGGCCAGGGCGCCAAGGAGCCGGCGGTCGCCGTGGACGGCTTCCTCACCGCCGTCTACAAGGACCGGGACGCCAGGAAGGCGGCCACCTTCGTCTGCTCCGCCTCCCGGGACGACAAGAAGATCACCGGCAAGGTCGCCGAGGTGCAGAAGTACGCGGCCGAGTACCAGAACCCGCGCTTCCGCTGGACCACCCCGAAGGTCGACAACCAGACCGGCGACCGGGCCACCGTCACCACCAAGGTCACCATGACCACTTCCGACGAGAAGGTGGCCGACCAGGAGCTGCGCTTCACCGTGGTGCGGAAGACAGGTTGGTGGGTCTGCGAGGTCGCCTGAACCCGGCGGCTGGATAGGCTCGACGGGTGCGAGCAGCTGAGCAGCGGGGCGACACCTGGCCGGCCCGCCTTCACGTGGTGACCGGCAAGGGCGGCACGGGCAAGACCAGCGTGGCCGCGGCGCTGGCCCTCGGCCTGGCCGCCGGCGGCCGGCGCACGCTGCTGGTCGAGGTGGAGGGGCGGCAGGGCATCGCCCAGCTCTTCGGCACCGACCCGCTGCCGTACGAGGAACGGCACCTGGCCGACGCCCCCGGCGGCGGCGAGGTGCGGGCCCTGGCGGTGGACGCCGAGGAGGCCCTGCTCGAGTACCTGGACATGTTCTACAAGCTCGGCGCGGCCGGCCGGGCGCTGCGCAAGCTCGGCGCGATCGACTTCGCCACCACCATCGCGCCGGGCCTGCGGGACGTGCTGCTCACCGGCAAGGTGAAGGAGGCGACCACCCGCACCAGCGGTCAGCGCCGGACGTACGACGCCGTGGTCCTGGACGCGCCGCCGACCGGGCGGATCGGCCGGTTCCTCAACGTCACCGCGGAGACCGCCCGGCTGGCGAAGATGGGTCCGATCAAGACCCAGAGCGACGGGGTCTCCGCGCTGCTGCGCTCCCCGATGACCGCGGTGCACGTGGTGACGTTGCTGGAGGAGATGCCGGTCCAGGAGACGGTGGACGCGATCACCGAGCTGACCCAGCTCGGCTTCCCGGTCGGTCGCGTGATCGTCAACGGCGCCCGGCCACCGGTGCCGGCGGGGCGGGCGTTGAGCCAGGCCGAGCTGAAGCGGGGCCTGCTCGCCGCCGGCCTGCCCGCCGACCGCGACACCGTGGCCGGGCTGGCCGGGGAGGCCCGGGACCAGCTCGTCCGCCGGGAGCTGGAGGATTCGCTCCGCGCCGAACTGGTGGAGCTGGGCGTGCCGTTGACCGAGCTGCCGCTGCTGCCCGACGGGGTCGACCGGGCCGGGCTGGAGACGCTGGCCAGGGTGCTCGTCCGGGCGGATTGACTCACACCTGCGGCCGGCACGGAGCAGAGACACCCCTCAGCCCGATACGCTCGATTGGTGCCTTCCGAAGACGCGGCGCCACCGCTGGACGTCGACCAGATCCTCGCCGACCCCGGCGTACGGATAGTGGTCTGCTGCGGGGCGGGCGGAGTGGGCAAGACGACCACGGCCGCCGCGCTGGCGCTGCGCGCCGCCGAGCGGCACGGCCGGCGGACGGTTGTGCTCACCATCGACCCGGCCCGCCGGCTGGCCCAGTCCCTCGGCCTGACCGAGCTGGACAACACCCCGCGCCAGGTCAAGGGCATCGACGTCGAGGTCAGCGGCGGTGAGCTGCACGCCATGATGCTGGACATGAAGCGCACCTTCGACGACGTGGTGCTCCAGCACACCGACCCGGCGAAGGCGGCGGAGATCTTCGCCAACCCCTTCTACCAGGCGATGAGCTCGACCTTCGCCGGCACGCAGGAGTACATGGCGATGGAGAAGCTCGGGCAGCTGCACGCCCGGGGCGAGTGGGACCTGATCGTGGTGGACACCCCGCCGTCCCGCTCGGCGCTGGACTTCCTCGACGCCCCCGCCCGGCTCTCCCGCTTCTTGGACGGGCGGATGCTGCGGCTGCTGCTGGCCCCGGCGCGCAGCGGGGGGCGGAGCATGTTCAGCCTCGTGACCGCCAGCTTCGGGATGTTCTCGAAGGTCGTGCAGAAGGTGATCGGCGCGCAACTGCTCACCGACCTGTCCGGCTTCGTCGCCGCGCTGGATTCCATGTTCGGCGGCTTCCGGCAGCGGGCCGAGCAGACGTACCGAATCCTGCAGGCGCGGGAGACGGCGTTCCTGCTGGTGGCGGCGCCCGAGCCGGACGCGGTCCGGGAGGCCGCCTACTTCGCCGGGCGGCTGCGGGAGGAGCGGATGCCGCTGGCCGGCCTGGTGCTCAACCGGGTCCACCGTCCGGCCGTCACGTCGCTCGACGCGGCGGAGAGCCTGGCCGCCGCGGAGCGGCTGGCCGAGCTGAGTGGCCACGAGGGCACCGCCGACGTGCTGCGGGCCCACGCCGCGCTGGCCCAGCAGGCGGTACGCGAGCAGCGGGTGGCGGCCCAGTTCACGGAGGCGTTCCCGGCGGTGCCGGCGGTGTCGGTGGCGGCGCAGCCCGCCGACGTGCACGACGTCGACGGGCTGCGGACGATCGGCGCGGCGATCAGCCGGGCCTGAGGCGCGGCGGTCAGTTCGCGGCGGTCACCAGGACCTTGTCCTTGCCGGCCTTCTCCTTGGCGTTCTTCTTCATGGCGGCCTCGAACATCTTGCGCCAGCTCGTCACCTGCGGGTGACGGCGCAGCAGCGCCCGGCGTTCGCGTTCGGTCATGCCGCCCCACACCCCGAACTCGATCCGGTTGTCGAGCGCATCGGCCAGGCACTCGTACCGAACTGGGCAGCTCCGGCAGATCCTCTTCGCCACGTTCTGTTCGGCGCCCTGTACGAACAACGCGTCCGGGTCCCCGTTCTGACATGCCGCCAGCGACGGCCAGTCAGTGATCATGCCCATGTGTACACGTCCCCCCTTGCAGTACCTACCGACTTCGCGCGACCAGCCGTCGATTCCCCCCGGTCGTCCGGCCCGTCCTTCCCCAAGGAGGCACGGACGACGTGTGGCTCTGTCGCCGCCACCATCATGCTCTGTAGTCACCTGATTACGCAACGTTGTCGGCGAAATCCATCATTCCGGACACTCCCGGCTTCCCGGGCCTTCACCCGCCGTCTACCCGGCCGAGGTCCGTGAAAACGCTGCGCGGCTCCCCCGTTCGGAGGAGACTCGTCGGCGGGTTCACGCAACCACGCACCGGGGTTCGTGCGTTTAGCACAACGAGGTCGGCGCGCGCAGGAAATGGGGAAAGAACGCCCCAGCGCCCCTCGTTCCCTACTCGCGTACCCTGTCGAGGTGACCTGGATGCGGAAACGTGACCACAATGTGCTGACCAACGCCGCATCGCTACTCATCTGTGGCCTGTTGGCCGGCGTGGTGGTCGCGGCGGCGGCCTTCCCCGCGGTGGCGATGTCCGGGCTGGCCGCCAAGGCCGGCGCCGAAACCTTCGGCGCGCTGCCCAACGAGTTGACCGTGGCCCGGGCGCCGCAGATCACCTATCTGCTCGCCTCGGACGGCAAGACCCCGCTCGCCACGATGTACGACGAGAACCGCAAGGACGTCAAGCTCAAGGACATCTCACCCTTGATGCAGAAGGCGATCATCGCGGCCGAGGACCACGACTTCTACAAGCACAACGGCGTCGACCTCAACGGTGTCGCCCGGGCGTTCGTCAACAACCAGTCCGGTGCCAACTCCCGCCAGGGCGCGTCGACGCTGACCATGCAGTACGTCCGGCTCGCCATCGCGTACTCGGCGACGCACCCGGCCGACGTGGTCGCGGCGACCGAGGACACCAGCGCCCGGAAGCTGCGCGAGATGCGCTACGCGCTCCAGATCGACAAGGAGCTCACCAAGGACGAGATCCTGGAGCGCTACCTGAACATCGCGGCCTTCGGCAACGGCGCGTACGGCATCTTCGCGGCCAGCCAGGTCTACTTCGGCAAGCCGCCGAGCAAGCTCGACATCCAGGAGTCGGCCATGCTCGCCGGCATGGTCAAGGCGCCGACCGCGTTCGACCCGACCACCAGGGCCGGTTACCCGGAGGCGGTGGCCCGGCGGGACTACGTCATCCAGAACATGGCCGACATCGGGGCGATCACCCAGGCGGAGGCCGACCAGGCCAAGAAGATCAAACTGAAGGTCAACAACAAGCGCACCCCGAACGGCTGCGTCGACACCAACCAGCGGACCTGGGGCTTCTTCTGCGACTACTTCTACCGCTGGTGGCTGCAGCAGGAGACGTTCGGCTCGACCTCGTACGACCGGGAGCGCCGGCTGAAGAGCGGCGGCTACACCATCACCACCACGCTCGACGTGCAGGCGCAGAAGGGCGCCGACAAGGCGGTCCGCAACCACCTGGGCGAGAACAGCAAGGCGGCCCGGATGGTCGCGGTCATCGAGCCGGGCAGCGGCCGGGTGCGGGCGATCTCGGTGAACCGGAACTTCGAGATCGACAATCCGGACAACCCGAAGAACAAGATCTCCAGCGACCCGAAGAAGGCCAAGAAGAAGATCCTGGGCAACTACCCGAACACGGTCAACCCGCTGGTCACCGGCGGGCCCGGCATCACCGGGTACCAGGCCGGCTCGACCTTCAAGATGTTCGCGCTGGTGGCGGCGCTGGAGAAGGGCATCCCGCTCAGCTACACCATCAACGCGCAGCCGCAGTTCAAGTCGGAATACATCATCGATTCGAGCAACCCGGCGGCCTGCAAGGGCACGCACTTCTACTGCCCGAAGAACGCCAGCGCCAGCATGACCGGCGTGCACAACATGTGGAGCGCGTTCGGCAAGTCGGTGAACACCTACTTCATCCCGCTCCAGCAGCAGGTCGGCGCGGAGAACGTGGTGAAGGTCGCCCAGAAGCTCGGCATCACCTTCCGCGCACCCTCGGACGCCAGATTCGCCTCGACCAAGGACTACGCGCACCAGTGGGGCGCGTTCAGCCTCGGCGTCTCCCAGACCACCCCGCTCGAGCTGGCCAACGCGTACGCGACGCTGGCCGCGGACGGCAAGTACTGCGAGCCGATCCCGGTCCAGGAGATCCGCGGCCCGGACGGCGACAAGCTGGACATCGCCAACCCGCACTGCGAGCAGCGGATCAGCACCGAGGTGGCCCGGGCCGCCGTGGACGCGGCCCGCTGCCCGGTCGGTGACAGGTCGTCGACCTCGAAGTGCACCGGCGCCACCGCCGGCAACGTCCGCGGCATCGTCAAGGCGCCGGTGGCCGGCAAGTCCGGCACCACCGACTCGGACAAGACCTCCGCCCTGGTCGCGATGACCAAGCAGTACGCGGTCGCCGGCATCATGGCCGACCCGGACTGGCCGCAGACCAACCAGAAGATGGGCCACGACGTCCCGAACGGCATCAACCCGGCGGTGTACGAGACGCTGCGCGACGCGATGAAGAACAAGGAGCGGATCGAGTTCACCCCGCCCAGCGGGAAGATCATCCTGGGTGACCAGCGCTCCATCCCCGACGTCAAGTGCCAGCCGATCGACGCCGCCAAGTCGCGGCTGCGCGGCGCCGGGTTCGACCCCGTCGTCTCCACCAGCAAGGTCGCGTCGAGCTGCCCGAAGGACACCGCCGCCGGCACCAGCCCGGACGGCCGCACCATCAAGGGCGGCGTGGTCACCATCGAGGTGAGCGCCGGTGGCGGGGCCACCCCCGGCGGCGACGCCACTCCGCCCGGCACACCGCCGACCCGCCCGGGGCGACCACGCGGCTGATCCGTGACACGGACGGGCGGGCACCCCACGAGGGGGTGCCCGCCCGTTTCGCGTACGTCCGGCGGCAGCCGGTCGGGTCAGAGGCCGAGCTGTCGGCGTACCTCGGCGGCGACGCGACCGCCCTCGGCCCGGCCGGCCACCGCGGTCTGGGCCGCCTTCATGGCCGGGCCCATCTGCGCCTTGCCGGTGAAGCCGCCCGCGGCGAGCGCCCCCGCGACCAGCTCGGCCAGCTCGTCGTCGGAGAGCTGCTTCGGCAGGTAGCGCTCCAGCACCTCACCCTCGGAGGTCTCCTTCGTGGCCTGCTCGGCGCGGCCGGCGTCGGCGAAGGCGGTGGCGGCCTCGCGCCGCTTCTTCGCCTCCTTGGTCAGCACCGCGAGCACCTCGTCGTCGGTGAGCTCGCGCTTGGCCTTGCCGGCGACCTCGGCGTTGCCGACGGCCGCGAGGGCCATCCGCAGCGTGGAGGTGGTCAGCTCGTCGCGCGCCTTGAGAGCGGCGCGCATGTCTGCGGTGAGGCGGTCCTTCAGCGTGCTCATGGACGGTCAAACTACCCTGAACGCCATGCGAAAGCGCACACTATTCCGGCTTGCCGCCGGCACCGTCGCCGCGGGCGTGGCCACCCTGGCGTACGCGTCGCTCGTCGAACGCAACATGTTCACCCTCCGCCGGTACGACGTGCCGGTGCTCCCGGCCGACGCCGAGCCGCTGCGCGTGCTGCACCTGTCGGACCTGCACATGATGCCCGGCCAGCGGCGCAAGCAGGACTGGGTGGCCTCGCTGGCCGCCCTCGACCCCGACCTGGTCGTGGTGACCGGGGACAACATGGCCCACCCCGACGCCGTCCCCGGCGTGCTGCGGGCCCTGCAACCGCTGCTCGACTTCCCGGGCGCGTTCGTCTTCGGCTCGAACGACTACACCGGGCCGGTCTGGAAGAACCCGTTCACCTACTTCCTGCCCGACCGGGAGTACACCGAGGGCGCGGCGCTGCCGTACGAGGAGCTCCGGGACGTCTTCACCGGCGCCGGCTGGGCCGACCTGAACAACGCCCGGACCACGGTGAAGGCCGGCGGCCGGGAGGTCGAGCTGGTCGGCGTCGACGACCCGCACATCGAGCGGGACGACTACGCCGCGGTGGCCGGCCCGGCGTCCGGCTCGGCCGAGCTCGCGATCGCCCTGGCCCACTCCCCCGAGCCGGCCGTCCTCGACCAGATGGCCGCGGACGGCTTCGGGCTGCTGCTCGCCGGGCACACCCACGGCGGCCAGGTCTGCGTGCCGGGCTACGGCGCGCTGGTGACCAACTGCGGGCTGCCCCGCTCGATGGCCCGCGGCCTGCACCGCTGGCCCGGCTCGGACTCGTGGCTGCACGTCTCCGCCGGGCTCGGCACGCACCCGACCGCGCCGGTGCGCTTCGCCTGCCCGCCGGAGGCGAGCATCCTCACCCTGATCCCCCGCTGAGGTCCGGGGCCGGTCCGGCCCAGGGGCGGGGGGTACCGAGTTTGACCATCGGACCGGGTGGGCTACTATTTGTCGGCACGCCTCGGGGTGTGGCGCAGCTTGGTAGCGCGCTTCGTTCGGGACGAAGAGGTCGTCGGTTCGAATCCGGCCACCCCGACCAGAGGTAACAGCAGTTCAGGGCCGGTTTTCCATTGAGGGAGACCGGCCCTGATTTGCATCTCGGGACCACTCGGGGAGAAATCTGGGAGAAGATCTTGAGCCTTCACTCTCCCACCTCTCCCCGCGCCGCCAGCAGTTGATCCAGCGCCGCCACCGGCGACCCCGGAGCCAGCGCCCGCCGCCCGTCCAACGCCGCCGCCCACAGCTCCGTCAGCCCGTCCAACAGCCGTCGGCGCATCTCCGCCGTCACGTGCGAGTATCGGGCCTGCACCGACCCGTCCTCGTGCCCCATCCGCTCATCCATCAGCTTGGGAGGCGTGCCCAACTCCTCCATGAGGTTCTTGTGGGTATGCCGCAGCCCGTGCGGCGTCGGGCCCGGAGCGACCGGCACCCAGCACGCATCCGCCCGCGCTTGGGCGTCCCGGCCCACGCACGGTCAACCCAAGGGGTGAGAGCAGATCAAGGTCGCTCCTCGTGGCCGTTCGCGTTACGGGGCAGTTGTCGTGGCGCGATCGAGCGCAGTCCGGGATAGCCTTGGCGTATATGGCTACCTATCGCAGCGCCTCAGTGCTTCTCTCCTCGGACGGCACCAGGACCCCCGGCACCGCCGCGCTCTTCGCCGAGCCCGCCCGCAAGGGTGGGACCCCGCCGTGGGCAGGCGACTTCCGACCCGCCAACAGCGCCGGCAATGGCCCCAAGAACGCCGTCGGGAAGACCTTTACGTTGGAGCTGCCCGACGGCAGCACCGGCAAGGTCGTGGTCCAGAGCCTCAAGAGCGGGAAGGGAGGCGTCGTGCTGGCGTTGATGGGCGAGGACGCACCCCCCTTCTGATCAGGAAACTGATCGCCGCCGACGCCACCGGCTGGAGACGGCCGGTATTTTGACCCTGCCGATGTCAATGCGTTCGGACAGCTGCCGGGCGCATTGCCTCACCCGTGGCTGGGCGTCGACGAAGGTCAGGTGTACTGATCTGGCACCCCTCTGTGTCAAGTGATGATCAAGAGGGGTGTTCTAGGCTGGGGTTCGGCGGGTCCGGGAAGTGACTTTTCCGAAGTGTCGATCTCGGGGTTCAGATCGGCCGCGCTGGATTGCAGAGTCGCCCCCGCGTGTCCTCCCGGGCCCGTCCTGACCAGCTTCGTGTCGGCGACCATCTGCCGGTAGACGATGTCGGACAGGCGCCGCTTCAGTGCCCGTAGGGCCTCCATCGAGGTCTTGCCCTCGGCCAGTCTGCGCCGGTGGTAGCGGCGCCCTGCGGTGTCACGGCGCAGCTGGACGATGGCCATGATGTGAAGCGCCCGGTTGATGCGCCGGTTCCCGGCTCTGGAGAGCCGGTGCCGGTTCTGCTCGCCGGACGAGGCGTCGATCGGTGCGGTGCCGTTCCACGAGGCAAAGTGGGCGCGGCTGGTGAACCGGGCAATGTCTGCGATGTCGCCGAGCAGGCGGGCCGCGCCGGACGGTCCGATGCCGGTCAGGTCCATCAGCCGGCTTCCGGTGCTGTTGACCAGGTCGGTGAGCTCCTGTTTCGCGATTTTGATCTTCTTGTCGATGACGACGAGCTCGCCGATCAGCTCGGAGGCCAGCCGGCGACGGGTCTTGCCGACCACGTCGCGCGGGCGAACAGTGCCCAGCAGGGCGCGGGCCTGCTGGGCGGACAGGTCCTTCTTCGCGCCGCCGGGCACCAACTCGAGTAGCAGGTGATGCAGCCGGGAGACCACTTCGGTGCGGGCCCGGCCGAGCTGGTCACGCCGGTCGACCAGCAGCCGTAACGCGACCGTGGTGTCGTCGGTGACGACCTGCCGCAGACCTTCGGTGCGCAGGGCGACCACGGCGACGCTGCGGGCATCGACCGGGTCGGTCTTGCGGCCCTGGCCGGTGGCGAACACGCGGGCCCGGGCGGACAGCTTCGCGGGAACGTCCACGACGGTTTCGCCGTCGGCGACCAGGCGTTGAGCGACGTGCCGCCCGATGCCGTTGCAGCCCTCGACCGCCCAAAGGCGGTCTTTGTGCTTGCGGCCGGCGGCGAGCATGGCCTGGTAGCCGTCGCGGTCGGTGCCGAACCGGCCCTGCCCGACCGTCTTCTCCCGCGCGTTGATGATTTCGATGGTGGCGGAACGCTTGTGCGGGTCCACGCCGATGATGACCTGAGCCATCCTGTCCTCCCTCGATCCGACGGTGTTCGTCGACGGGAGGGCAGCGCTACCTTGAGCCGGGCAGTCCCCTCTTGAGCCTCTCTCCGCCGCGGTGACCGGCGGGGCGCACGCCAGATGAGAGCCACACCAAACAGCGGTGGGCAGCCGCGATGAGAGCGACCCCACCGGTCACCTCGACCAAGCCTGGCCGGGCTGCGGTCGTACCACCAGTCAACAGGTAGCCGCGATCCGTGCGTTACATAAGGTGACGTCGGAGACTGCCGATCGGTGTCCGGGACTGCCGAAGAGCGGATGTTCGGGCTCACCCGGGCCACCGAGCGTGGGGTGCCGGGCCTGCTCCGGACGGCGCCCGGCCGGCACACTGAGCTTCTAGATATGAAGAGTCTCTGTCGTACTAGTCTGCGGATCATGGCCTTGCAACCGGATGAGTTCTATGACCACGCAGTCGCCGCTGCGGATAGCGCGCGCCGGCTCCCGCTGGCACGTATGACGGGGTGGGAGATCAGTCCGTTCGAGCCGGACGGGCTGCGCGTCGCGCCGCTGCGCCCGCCGGTTCTGCCCGAGGCAGCGCGGCACGGCGAGGACCCATCGGACTGCAACGTCTGTCGCAACCGGGACGAAGGAATCTGGTTCGACGACCACTGGCGGCTGGCCCAGATCACGGGAGTCGGCGTGCCGCTGGTGCTCATGCTATATCCGCGCGATCACTACGACATGGCGGACCTGCCCGATGAGCTGGCCGCCGAGCTGGGACTGTTAAGCACACGGATCGTCCGCCACATGCAGGCACTGCCGCACGTCTCGCGGGCCCACGTCTACCGCATCGGAGACGGTGCTGCACACCTGCACATCTGGTTCTTCGCCCGGCCCGAGGGACAGGCCCAGCTGTACGGGTCGTGGCTGGTCGTCTGGGACGACCTCTTGCCGGAGTACCCGGCGGACGTGGCGGAGGCAGACGCTGCGATCGTGGCGGACGCGTTGGTCGCCTCTTACGGAGGCCGCCGGTCGGCCACCAGCGAATCGCCAGCCGATCCTGGGCGACTGGATCAAACGGCGATGACCCACGAGCCGAGGTGACCGATGCCGACAACCTCGGCGTCCTGCACCCAGAGCCGCGGGGTGTCGTGGACCCGCGCGGCCGACAGGTGAGCGCCATGAATGCGACTCGCGCGAAGTACGACCTCGACGATCAGGAACTCGCTGACGTGGCCGTCCTTCTCGGCCGCCCCGTCACACGGATCGTCGCCCATTGGTGATCACACGGGCCTCATACTCGGTTCGAAGGTTGATCGAATGCACGCTCATGCCGCGTAGCGCTCGTCACGTAAGGTAACCAGCTCACGGGTGCCGCGGTTGAACCGCTGGATTGATGCCGGCGTGCTCGACCAACTCCACCAGATCCTGCTCGAGCTGCTCGACGGCTACCCGCCTATTGCCGGCCGTCGGGGCCGGCCACGGCAGCGTTTCGACGTGCTGCTGGCCGAGCCAGGGCGTCTGGCCCAGGACGCTCAAGGCCTGCGATCGATGCACGTGGTCTTTTCACCGCGCCCGAGGCCGAGGAGGTACTGCGGGCCACCCTGCCCGCCCTGCGGCCTTGCACGGCCGGATCGTGCAGGTCAGCTCGCTGACCGGGCAGTTCGCGTGGGCGTCGTCCGGGCTCTACTCGGCCTCGAAGGCGGCCGTCGAGCTGCTCAGCGAGGCGCTCGCCGCGGAAGTGGCCCGGCCGGCGTGCGGGTGACGGTCGTCGAACCCGGCACGTTCGCGACCGACTTCGCCAGCACCGCCCACGTCGTCACGCCCGACGAGGTCTACGCGCCGACCGTGGGCGAGTTTCTCACCGGGTTCTCCGCGCTCCCGCCGTCCGCGTTCGGGGATTCGGCGGACGCGATCGTCGCGATCGCCGGCATGGCGGAGCCGCCGCTGCGCCTGGCCGACGGGGCCGACGCGATCGACGGCATCCGGGCCGCACTCGAATCCCGGCCGGCCGCGCCGGAGAAAGTTAGCCCAGCGCGGCCGCCTTGCGCAGCAGCACTGAGCGTTCGCGCTGGTTGGCGCACAGCCGGGCCGCCAGCTCCAGCTCGGCGCGTGCCTCCGGTCGCCGGCCGAGGCGGGCCAGCAGCTCCCCGCGTACGGTCGGCACCAGATGCGAACCGGGGAGCCGGTCCAAGGCGATCAGCTCGTCCACGATGGCCAGGGCTTGCGCCGGCCCCGAGGCCATGGCCACGGCGACGGCCCGGTTGAGCTCGACCACCGGCGAGGGCGCGACCCGGCCGAGCGCCTCGTAGAGCACCACGATCCGGTCCCAGTCGGTCGCCTCGACCGAGGGCGCCGACGCGTGGGCGGCGGCGATCGCGGCCTGCAGGCCGTAGGGGCCGAGGCCGCGAGTCGATGCCTTGGCCAGCGCGGCCCGCCCACGGCGGATCGCCGAGAAGTCCCACCGCCGCCGGTCCTGGTCCTCGAGCAGGACCGGCGAACCGTCCGGGCCGGTCCGGGCCGGGAAGCGCGCGGCCGTCAGCTCGCACAGCGCGAGCAGGCCGTGCACCTCCGGCTCGTCCGGCTGCAGCGCGGCCAGCGTGCGGGTCAGCCGGATCGCCTCGTACGCGACGTCGGGGCGCAGTAGCCGGTCGCCCGACGTGGCCGTCGACCCCTCGGTGAAGATCACGTAGAGGACGCTGAGCACGCCGCCCAGCCGCCCCCGGCGCTCGCCGGCCGGCGGCAGCTCGAACGGCACCCCGGCCGCCGCGATCGTCTTCTTGGCCCGGGTGATGCGGGCCTGCACGGTCGGCACGGGTACGAGGAACGCGCGGGCGATCTCCTCGCTGGACAGGCCGCCGACCACGCGCAGGGTCAGCGCCACCCGGGCCTCGGGGGAGAGCACCGGGTGGCAGCTGACGAACATCAGCGCCAGGACGTCGTCGTCGATCCTGTCGGGGTCGATTTCCTCGTCGACCGCCGGGTCGGTCGCCAGCAGGGCGTATCGGTCCTGCAGGGCGGTCCGGCGGCGGATCGCGTCGATCGCCCGCCGCCGGGCCGTGGCCATCAGCCAGCCGGCCGGATTGGCCGGAGAGGCGAGCGGCCACGACACCAGCGCCTCGGCCACGGCCTCCTGGGCCGCGTCCTCGGCCAGCCCGAAATCGCCGGTGAACCGGGTCAGCGCGGCGACGATCCGCGCCGACTCGATCCGCCAGACGGCCTCGACGTCGGCCGTACCCATCAGCGCTGGACGGTGCTGTCCTGCGGGACCTCGTCCTCCTCGGGCACCCGCCGGATTTCGATCTTGGACCCGGGGGCCGCCGGGACCCGCTTGGCCCACTCGACCGCCTCCTGTTTCGAGGCGACGTCGAGCAGGAAGAAGCCCCCGAACAGTTCCTTGGTCTCTCCGTACGGCCCGTCCGTGACCACCGGGGCCTCGCCGCTGAAGTCGACCACGGCGCCCTGGCCCGGATCGTCCAGCCCTTCGGCCCCGAGGAGAACGCCGGCCTTCATCATCTCCTCGATGAAGAGGCGGGTCCTGGCAATCCCCTCCTCGATCGAGGCCATCATGGCGGCGTTCGACTCATCGGTGCCCCGCATGATCAGCATGTACTTCGGCATCGCGTTCTCCTCATCCGGCGGGGCCGCCTCTCAGCCCTCGCACCCACACGTCGAACGAGCGGCCCGCGGATCGACACGGCCCCGGAGAAATCTCTCGCCGCGACGCAGCCGAATCCGTCCGACCCGCGTTTCGCCCGTCAGACCTGGCCCTGAGCGATGGCTGACGCGGACGCCCTGCTGATCAAAAAGCTTATCGTCGCAGCTTTAGAAAGGCGGCGACGCTCACACGGATCTGCGGAAACCATTCGGTACGCGTCTCGCGTACGAACCCCGTGAAGTCGGCGAACGAGGCTCCGTCGATGACGAGCACGGGGAGGGCATCGCTCTGGTTGGTCACGATGCAAGTATGGGCAACGACCCACAGCATCCGGATCTGCCGCGATCCGCGTGGCGGCACTGATCTGGTCCACTGCGGTCTATGCCTTGCAGGTGGGGTCGTCGCTCGGTCTCAGGTCTTGTCCGTCTCGCCTCGGGAGCGCGGCGAGCACGGCGAGGGTGTGCTCGTGCCCGCTGTCAGGACCTCCAGGTCCGCCGTGCCTCGTCATCTCTGACGCTTCGGCCAACTGACGTCGAGCACGTAGACGCTCACGTCGAATTGCGGTGCCACCTCCGTGGCCCAGCGCCGCATGTCGTCGAGGAGCTCCTGCTTGTCGGCGTACTTCCGCGAGCTGGAGGTCCGTTGTTCGGGCGGAAGCCAGTACACGAGGTAGATGCCGTGCCGCTGGTTGGTCGCTGCGAGGTATCGCTGCACGAGCTGATCCCGCAGTGCGGTGGGCACCTCGTCGTTGTTGACCAGCTTCGCCTCAATAATCGCTTCGGCGACTCCGATGGGCGCGGTGTGGGTCGGGGTGCCTGCGGTCAGGTCGATGCGCGTGCCGGAGCCCTTGACCGCGATGCGTTCGACCTGGGGCTCCCGGGCGAGGATGACGCGGTCCCGACCGAGATGGTCCGTCAGGCGGCGCCGCAACCAGTCGGTGATGTCGTCCTCGCCGCCGAGCTTCTGGCCGACCCGCTACCTAGTCTTCGAGCCGAAATCCGCTGCGGACTGAACGCGGCGTAAGTTGGTCGTGGCGGCGATTTCAGGCCGAACTTCCGCAGCGACCGGATGCACTCATCTGCCGCGAACGGTGCTGGAACGGGCCGGTTCCACGTGTCGGTCAGCCGGCGAGCTGGTCGCGGCGGCGGGTGAGGTAGGCCCGCTCCGCGGGGTTGCCGGCGAGACCGATGGCCCGGTCGTACGCCGCCCGCGACTCGCCGCCGCGCCCGAGTCGCCGCAGCAGGTCGGCGCGCGCGGCGTGGAAGGCATGGTAGCCGTCAAGGACCTCGCCGAGCCGGTCGATCTCGGCGAGCCCGACCCCGGGGCCGTCGACTTCGGCGACCGCGACCGCCCGGTTGAGTCGCACGATCGGCGAGGGGTCGAGCAGCACCATGCGGCCGTAGAGGGCGACGATGGTGGACCAGTCGGTGTCTCGGGCGGATGGGGCATCCGTGTGGACCGCGTTGATCGCGGCCTGCAGCTGGTAGCGCCCAGGTGGGTCACCGCCCGCCGCCACCGCCTCGAGCCGCTCGCGGACCAGGGCCTTGCCTTCGGCGATGAGGGTGCGGTCCCACGCGCCGCGGTCCTGCTCGTCGAGGGTCACCAGCTCCCCGGTGCGGGACACACGCGCCAGCCGCCGGGCGTCGGTGAGGAGCATTAGGGCAAGCAGACCGGCCACCTCGCCGTCGTCCGGGAGGAGAGCTCGGAGCAGGCGGCCGAGGCGGATCGCCTCGTCGGTGAGGTCGCTTCGCAACGGGTCGTCCCCCTCACCGGCGAGATACCCCTCGTTGAAGACGAGATAGACGACCGCGAGCACGCCGGCGAGCCGCTCACGGATGTCGTCGGCCCAGGGCACCCGGTAGGGAATGTGCGCCGCCTTGATCTTTGCCTTGGCGCGTGTGATCCGCCGCGCCATCGTGGTCTCCTGCACCAGAAAGGCGCGGGCGATCTCGGGGACGGTGAGGCCGCCGAGCAGGCGCAGGGTGAGCGCCACCCGGGCCTCCATCGCGAGCGCAGGGTGGCAGCAGGTGAAGACCAGTCTGAGCCGGTCGTCCTCGACCGGGCCGGTCGGCTCAGGAGGGGTGTCGTCGTACACGATCCGGGCCGCCTGGTGCTTGGCGTCGCGCTGCGACTCGCGACGGAGCCGGTCGATCCCCTTGCGGGTCGCGGTGGTGGCGAGCCAACCGCCGGGATTGGACGGTACGCCCTCGCGCGGCCACCGCTCGGCAGCCGCTACGAACGCCTCGGCCGTCGCTTCCTCGGCGACGTCGAGGTCGCCGAAACGGCGCGCGAGGCCGGCGACCACCCGCGCCCACTCCTCGTGGTGGACACGGGTGATCGCCTGCTCGACGGTGGGACCGGTCACGGCGCCAGCAGCGCTCGGACGGATTCCTCGGTTCGGAAGGGACGCACCTCGACCGTGCCGCGGCACGCTTTCGACCCCTCGGCGGCAAGCGCCAGGGCCACGTCGAGGTCGGCCGCCTCGATGACCCAGAAGCCGCCGAGGTACTCCTTCGTCCCCAGGTAGGGCCCGTCGGTGAAGGCCGACTTCTCGCCCTGCCCGTCGACGGTGGTGGCGGTCGTCGCGGGCTCCAGGCCGTCGGCGAAGACGAAGTGACCGTCCCTCTGGAGCCTCTCGGTGAAGGCACCGGTGTCGGCGAACGCCTGCAGCATGGCCTTCTGGGAGGGGTAGGTGCCGAACTCGGTGCGCTCGGCCGGTCCGTAGACGGACAGCAGGTACCTGGGCACCGCGCTCACTTCTCCCCAGAGCCGTTACGCCGGGCCTGCCCGGGACCTCGGAACCGGTGCACCTCCTGCGGCCAGTCGAGCACGGTCGCGAGCCTGCCGGCCCAGTATCGCGCCGCCGCGTCGTCGGGCACGTCCACGACGGCGAAGCCGCCGAGGTGCTCCTTGGTCTCGACGTACGGGCCGTCGGTGAAGACGGCCTTGCCGTCAACCGGCTCGACACTGCACACCGCGGTGGACCGGTCGAGCCCGCCGTTGGTGAAGATCAGGACACCGTCGGCCTGCATCTCCTCGATCACGGCCCGGGCGGCCGTGCCTTTCTCGCGCAGCTCCTCCGCCGTGTGGTCGGGCACCCACTCATCGTTGAAGGTGATCAGGTACTCCGTCATGGTCGTCTCCTCTCAGTCCCGGACGAGGGCCTTTCCCGACTCCTCGTGTCCGGCGGCCCAGCCGGCCGCCGCACACTGGTTCCACGAACGGCTACGCCTTGATACGACACCATCCCGGAAACTCCGTTTCAAGGCAGCCCCGGCGTAGTGACTGAGGAAAGGATCGACCTCCGTCCTTCGAAACGCACACTCGCCCGCTGGACTCCCCGGCAAAACCGCGAACAGTTGGGGAGGTCGAGCAGGTCTGAGTGTCGCGGATGTTCGCCCCTCGTCTGCAGATACGGCACGGCGTGACCGCTCATGGCGCCGGGGGTGGCCCTACAACGAACTCGATGACAGTACCTATAGAGGCAGGTGACCACCCCCTGACGGACACGCTCGCATACCGAGAACAGTGCGTCGCTGTCTTGTTCGTGAATCATGGGGAGGGGATCGGCGTGGCTCTACTGATCGACGTAGACATCCTCTTCTGCCGCTGATAGCGCACACACTCTGCCGATGAGGGCACCTGCGGAGGACCATCCGCGTTTCCTGCGCACGATTGGGGCGGACGCGCGTGTTTGGCACGCAAGCGATGCGGCAGGCCGGTCACACCGATGGGCGGGCCGTCGACATCGCCGTCATGGGCTGGACCTTCTCGGTCAGACATAGCTGAACAACGGAGGGAAGAGGAGGACCACGGTCCAGGCCCACACGGCGTACACGGGTAGGTAGCCGGTCTGCCAGCGCTCGAGCGCCGCGAACGGTGTGCGCCGCCGGATGAACCTCAGCAACAGCCACGCCGAGTAGGCGAGGTTGGCCAGCAGGATGACGTTCTCGCCGAGCGCGGCAGCCCTGTTGGGTGTGGTGCCGTACTCGTCGGTGATGCGTCCGGTGATCGCGAGCAGTACCAGTACGTCGATGGCCAACGCGCTGACCACGAGAGCGAGCTGAAGTTTGTCGAACAGGCCGGTCGGGGCCAGCGGATCGCGCGCTGAGATCGAGTAGAGCAGTAGCCCCAGCACCACGACCAGCAGGAGGTCGAACAGGATCAGCGCTTCGCGCTCCACGTTGATGCCATGGCTGGTCCAGACGACGGCGACGAGGAAGGCCAGCAGTGCTGCCGTGAACAGCGGAGTGAATAGCCGCGTGAGCACCGGGGCGATATTTTCGACCACGCTCTGCTTGGCCTCGACCAGCCACCCGGCCACGACAGCCCCGGCCACGGCGCCGCAGGGAAGGAGCCACTGCGAGATGAACTCCTGCGGGATGATCCCGATGGCATTGAAGGTGTGGAACAGGAACAAGCTGAGCACACCGCCGCCGAGGGCGATGAGTACGAAGTAGATGAACCACTCGCCGGTGAAGCGGATGAAGTCCATGCGTCGGCGCGAGGAGCGCCAGTCGTCGGCAACGTAGGCCAAACCCACCACAAGCCACAGGGCGATGGGGAGGTGGATGCTGGTGAGGACCAGCGACTTTGACTCCTCGGCCAGGGGGTAGGCGTTGGCCGCCACCGCGCCGAGCCCGAACAGCGCCACCAGTGTCCCGATCAGCGGGCGTCGGGCCTGTCGGCGCCAAGCCAGGAAGACCGCCAGCCAGGGCAGGGCGAACAGGGTGAAGTTCCGCGCGTAGAACGCGCCGTCGTCCGCCAACCTCAACCCGAACAGCTCCGGCACCTTGATGGACGCCGCCGCGCCCGCCGCGCAGATGACCATCGCCCACAGGTCCCGCCGCGACCGCGTGTCCGCCGCCGGGCTGCCGGCCTCGCCGGTCAGCACCAGCTGCTTCCACAGCCGTTCCGAATGCTCACGCGCGAACTCGCGGGACAGTTCGTCGAGGCTACCCATCCGCTTGACCGCGACCAGGAACGCTTCATCCGCGCTCAGGCCGACCGCGACGAGTTCGTCGACGGAGCCGCGGAGATGGTCTTCGAGCTCGTCGGCGTCGGACGGCTGCAATTCCCGGCGGCGCTGTACGTACTGACGCCACTGCCGGAACTGCGCCTCCAACTCCTCCTGACCCTCCCGCGCCGTCATGCCCGGCACCCCAGCGGGATCGCCGTCAGCGGCCTGCGGTCGCCGAGGCCAAGCCAGATCTCCTTGAGCGCGTCGGTGACCGTGTCCCACTGGCGGCGTTGCTCGGCCAACTCAGCCAGGCCCTTGTCAGTGATGCGGTAGTACTTGCGCCGCCGCTCGCCGGCTACCGACTGCCAGCTCGACTCCGAATAACCGAGGCGCTCAAGCCGGTGCAGCAACGGGTAGAGCAGCCCCTCGGTCCAGTCCAGCTCGCCACCGGACAGCTCGTTGATCCGCCTGAGGATGGCGTAGCCGTAGCTCTCCCCCTCGGCCAGGATGCCGAGCACCATCGGTGTCGCCGAGGCGGCCACCAGATCCTTGGCGACCTTCACGAGAACTCACCCCGTTCCATACCCTAGAAGTGTTGTGCATAGTACTGCTAGGTATTGTGTGGCACAACGGCCCGGTCACGCGTCCGTGGCGGCGGTACCCGCGATCCCGCCGCAGCCAGATGACCTCTCATAGCCGATTAGTGAGCGGTGGATGGAGCCCTGACCCCACTCACGAGCAGATAACGCTGCCTTGCTCCCGGGCTTGACCTTGACGCTGCGTCAACCCTGCATGCTGGCACCATGTCCATAGATTCTCAGATGTCAACCGAGCAGGTCCGCGGGCCTGTGATCCAGGTCCAGGGCCTGGAGAAGTCGTACAAGGATCTGCACGTGCTGCGTGGCGTGGACTTCGACGTGGCGCGGGGCAGCATCTTCGCCCTGCTCGGCTCCAACGGGGCGGGTAAGACCACCGTCGTGAGGATCCTGTCCACGCTGCTCAAGCCGGACGCGGGAACGGCCAGCGTCAACGGCTTCGACGTCGCCACGCAAGCGGCGAACGTGCAGGAGTCCATCAGCCTGACGGGACAGTTCGCGGCCGTCGATGAGATCCTCAGCGGGCGGGAGAACCTGGTGCTGATCGCCCGGTTGCGGCATCTGAGGGATCCGGGCCGGATCGCGGATGACCTGCTGGCCCGCTTCTCACTGACTGACGCGGCGACACGGAAGGTGTCGACGTACTCGGGTGGCATGCGCCGCCGCCTCGACATCGCGATGAGCCTCATCGGGAACCCGCCGGTGATCTTCCTCGATGAACCGACGACCGGGCTCGATCCACAGGCGCGTCTCGAGGTGTGGCAGGCCGTCAGGGAGCTCGCCGGGCAGGGCACGACGGTGCTGCTCACCACGCAGCACCTTGACGAGGCCGAACAGCTCGCCGACCGGATCGCGGTTCTCCACCGGGGGCGCATCATCGCCAACGGCACTCTCTCCGAGCTCAAGCAGCTGCTCCCGCCCGCCAAGGTCGAGTACGTCGAGAAGCAGCCGACCCTCGAGGACGTCTTCCTCGCCATCGTCGGTGACGACGGCACTGACAGCAAAGTAGGCGCCGCCAGCCCCGACGGCACGAACAACTAAGGACCCTCGATGACCAAGCACTTCTTCGGTGACACCACCGTCCTGCTGGGCCGGTCCCTGCGCCACATCGGCCGCAGCCCGGACACCATCATCACGACCGTGGTCATGCCGATCGCCTTCATGCTGCTGTTCGTCTACGTATTCGGCGGCGCGATCCAGACCGGGTCGGACAAGTACGTGAACTACCTGCTGCCAGGCATCCTGCTCATCACGGTGGCCTCGGGCATCTCCTACACCGCATACCGGCTCTTCCTGGACATGAAGGGCGGCATCTTCGAGCGGTTCCAGTCCATGCCGATCGCACGCTCGTCCGTACTGTGGGCGCACGTGCTGACCTCGCTGGTCGCCAATCTGATCTCGCTCGTGGTGGTGGTGCTGGTCGCCCTCGTCATGGGCTTCCGCTCGGGGGCCGGCGCGCTGGACTGGTTCGCGGTCACCGGCATCATGATGCTGTTCACCCTGGCCCTGACTTGGCTCGCCATCATCCCGGGCCTGACCGCGAAGTCCGTGGACGGCGCGAGCGCGTTTTCCTATCCGCTCATCTTCCTGCCGTTCATCAGCTCGGCCTTCGTACCCACCGAAAGCATGCCCGGCCCGGTGCGCGCCTTCGCCGAGAACCAGCCGGTGACGTCCATCGTCAACGCGATCCGCGGCTTGTTCGCTCAGCAGCAGGTCGGTGGCGACATCTGGATCGCCCTCGCCTGGTGTGCCGGCCTCCTCATCGTCGCGTACACCCTCGCGATGGCCATCTACCGCCGCAAGATCAGTTGATGTTGTGTCGCCTTAGTGCAGGATGAGGCCATGCTGACGATCGGACGGCTGGCGTCCTACGCCGGAGTGACCATCCGCGCGGTACGGCACTACCACCAGATCGGACTGCTCCCGGAGCCGGAGCGCGACGCCTCCGGCTACCGGACCTATGGCGCCGTCGCGGTTGTGCGACTCATCCGGATCCGGACCCTGGCCGAGGCCGGCGTCCCGCTGGCCCGGATCCGCGAGCTGCTCGACGCCGACCCGGAGACGTTCGCCGCCGCGACCACCGAGATCGACCGGCAGCTGCGGGCGCAGATCCGCGCGCTGCAGGAGCACCGGCGGCGGATCGCGAGGCTGGACTCCGGAGATTCGTTGGCTCTCCCGGAGGAGGTGGTCGACTACCTGGACCGCCTGCGTGCCACCGGAGCGCCGGAGGCGATGATCGTGGCCGAGCGCGACGCATGGATCCTGATAGCGGCGCGCTGGCCGGAGGCGATCCCGGCGTTCATGGCCCAGAAGGTGGCCGAGCTGGCCGACCCGAAGATGGTCCGGCTCTACCAGCTCATCGGTCGGATCGCGGAGGACTGGGAGGACGAGGAACTGTTGCGCGAGACGGCCGACCTGATGAGCGAGCTGTTCGAGCAGGCGGCGGTCAATGGGCAGCTGGACTGGCGGGACGAGCACGTGCCCGACGCGGAGTTCATCCGCCTGATGGACGCGTTCGCCGATGGTGCCCACCCCGCCGTCGCGCGGCTGCGGGAGCTGATCGCTGAGCGTGGGTGGGCCGGGTGGACTCGGGTCGAGAAGCGCGAGCCCTGAGGCGTCACGCCGCGCCCGCACCCGCCTCTGATCAGGCGCACTCATCTGCCGCTGATCGCGCGTCACAGACGGTGACTGGTCCGCCATGTGCTTCAGCTTCCGGTACTGCCGAATAGCGGATAGTGGCCTTGACTATGCGCTTGCTGATCACCTGGTTGACCGTGCTTCCTCGTAGGCTGAATCTCACACGTGATGGGCAGGAGGCTGAGGTGGTCGAGACGACGGTGGCCGAGGTGATGGCCGAGCTGGCCGCGCTCGAGGACCCGAAGACACGCGAGGTGAACGAGAAACACGGTGACGATCACGGTGTGAACCTCAGCAAACTGCGGGCGCTCGCGAAGCGGCTGAAGACGCAGCAGGAACTCGCGCGCCAGCTCTGGGAGACGGATGACACTGCGGCGAGACTGCTGGCGATCTTGATCTGCCGCCCGAAAGCGTTCGAGCGTGACGAGTTGGACGTCATGTTGCGCGAGGCGCGCACCCCCAAGGTGCACGACTGGCTCGTGAACTACGTGGTCAAGAAGAACCCGCACTCCGAAGAGCTGCGCATGACCTGGTCCGCCGATCCGGATCCAGTGGTCGCGAGTGCCGGCTGGGCGCTGACCACCGAACGCGTGGCGAAGAAGCCCGAGGGCCTCGACCTCGCAGGACTGCTCGACGTCATCGAGGCGGCGATGAGAGACGCCCCGGATCGCCTGCAGTGGGCGATGAACCACTGCCTGGCTCAGATCGGGATCGAGCACGCCGAGCACCGCGCCCGTGCAATCGACATCGGTGAGCGCCTGGAGGTGCTCAAGGACTACCCGACTCCCCCGAACTGCACGTCTCCGTTCGCGCCCATCTGGATCAACGAGATGGTGCGCAGACAGCACGATAAATAGAAAGGTTCGCGCTCACGCTCGTGTCGCTACCCCTGGAACGCGGCAACACGATCAACAGAAGCTGGCTACGTAGCGAGGCGAAGCGCAACGCACACGGAGACGTACCCATGCAAACATCCGCTTCTGCCGCGATCCGCGTGTCACGCAGCGTGACTCGACGCCGGTGGGCCGCTGCTCGAAACTGCCGAAGATTGTGCATCGCGGGCTCCGAATTGCGCCCAAAAGGCGAGTCTTATCAAAGAGACGCCCACCATCCGGCGCGCATCGATCATCTAGACCACGCCGGATAGGTACTCCCTACGTCGCTGCGGTTCGAACTTCTCGATCGCGTACCGCAGCATGACCCGTGGCATGACCCGGTAACGTCGGGCCAGGAACTCCTCCTCCGCCGCTCTGTCACGGTTGCCCACCTCGCGCAGCATCCAGCCGACCGCCTTGTGTACGAGGTCGTGTGGGTCGCGCAGGAGCCGTTCGCTGAGCCGGAAGGTCCAATGGAAGTCGCCGGCTTTGATGAAGGCGAGAGTTGCCATGATGGCGATCCGCCGATCCCACACCAGGCTCGACTCGGCCAACCGATCCAGTACGTTCCGGTCCTTGTCGATCAGCCAGGGGCCGACGATGTACGGCGCGGATGAGTCCACTAGGTCCCAGTTGTTGATGCGGCCGGTGTTGGCCAGGACCATGCTGAAGATCCTGCCCCGTTCCTCCTCGTCCCCCTTGATGAACTTTCGCACTAGGATGAAGAGCGACGTCAGCCTCTCCTCGTGCACACTGCTCTTCAGCAGCGTCGCCGTTTCGGCTAGGGAGAGGTCGCGCCAGTACCGGCCGGCCACCCGGCGCTGTTCCGGCACGGAGACGCCGATGGCCCGGTCGCCCTCGCCATACCCGCCGGGAATCATCTGCAGAAACCGGCTCACTCCCTCCGCCCGTCGCGGGTCGGCGAGGCTGGCGAGTTCGTGACGGACGTCCGCGGTCGTGGCCATAACTGTGCAACCTACCGCGACCGCCGGTGCCTACTGTGCTGCGTCTACTTACAAAAGCCGAGATCAACTTACTGTCATGCCGCGGCCCGCTCGTTCCTATATGTACGCGGTCGACAACCTCGCCATTGAGTCTCCAAGCAGACACCGTTCTCTGGAACTCCGACCCCGGAGAGCCCGTGGCCGGCCCCGGCCAAAGATTGGTGAGGCGGCTCAGCGGCGGCTTCCCCATGTCTGATGCCAGCGGCGGGCATCGTCGCTGCCCACGCGAAGTACAGCATCCGGCGCTGCCGGTGCAGGCCAGAGTTCGAGGAGATACCTATCGGCCACTTCGTCGGCGAACTCGTTCTGCACGCCGGCATCCCGACCCACGGCCGACGCTCTCAGACGGTATTGCCCTGGCGGCACGGCGAGCGACCCGCCGGACTCACCCGCCCAGGTCGACCATCGCATGACACGACCTGGGGGCAGGTCGAACGATGCCTCGAGGACGTCTTCCCAGTCGGCATTCGCTCTTGGCTCGGAGGCCTTTAGCACGATGCGTACCGCGGACCCGCCCGACCGACGGGCAAGCAGGATCACGACGTTGCCGGAGACCGCTGCGCCGACGAGCCCGTTCTGTTGATCCTTGAAGAATCGGTCAGCGTCGCCGTCCCAGATCTCTTCCCCCCACTCCAACGTCAGCTGGCCGTAGTCGGTGTACACGACTTGATTGAGCAGTTCTTCACTCATGGCGGCGCAGCCTAGGCTCGGGGCCCGCGACCTCAGGTTCGAACATCCGCATCCGCCGCCGACCGTGCGCCTGCTGTAGTTCAGGCATTACCGCGTCGTGCTGTGCGGCGGTGCCACCGTCGCGTGCCCGCTCTGCGCTGCCCTGGGTGACGGTCCTGGGTCGGCCTCAGTCGCTTCATCGTTGCCAAAGGAACGCGGCGTCGCCGCAGGATCGGCAACGAAATCCGTAACCACAGCCACCACCGCCGAAGTTCGCCGAGGTTCGGTAATCGTGTCCTTCCTCAAGCTGCACGACGAACGACATCGGTTGATCACAGACGCCGCAGTCGGGTGTCTCGTCGTTCTGCAGCCACGCCGGCCGACCACCGAGCTGGCCCAGCACCTCCGGCCCGGACCGACCGGTCTCGCGAGCCCAGCGGCCCCGCGCTCCCAGATAGTCGTCCCCCTCGATCTGCACGAAGCCGATCGCGGACGTCTCGTCGAGCAGCGTGACGCCGTCATCGGGTACCGGGGCGGCCCGCGTGGCATCGGACCCGAACACGAAGGCGCTGTTTCCGCCCGCGGCGGCATGCCATTCTTCGCAGAGCCCCGGCTCGTTCTGGCACATGAAGACCGACAGCAGACCGGCACTGCCGGGATCGGCGTCAGCAAGGCAGATCTGAGCCAGGAACTGCATCGGCCCTTCGCACTCGCGGCACCGAGGCCACTCGAACTCCGGCGGCGTGAGCGGGACTCCGCCCGTCCGGGTTCCCGACGCGTCTGCTGCCGCGGCGCCGGCGTAGATCATCAGCTTCACCACGCGAGCAGGGTACGCGGCGCCCTTCGAACGAGCGGTCGGACGAATGCCGTTTTCGGCGGGGCTGACAAGACTCACTGATTCGTCGCTGACTGCTCGAACCCCATCCACACCGAGACTCTCGGTTACTCGTTCAGATAGCCGACTGCCGCGGAGCCGGATGCGATCCGGACGCGGTAGCCCCAACGTTGCAGAGCCTGAGCCATCTTGCCCGCGCCGGCCGGGTTGGCGGAGTGGACATGGACGACGCCGATGTCGAACGGACGCCCTTCGAAGGCCGCACGCTCCAACACCTCCACAACCGGCCAGATCGTGTCGGCCTCACCGAGGTCGTGATCGAGCCACAGCTCGTCCAGCCGCTCGTCGCGGTGGCGTTCGAGGAGGGCGACCCCGGCGGCGCTGCTGCGTGCCACCGCGGCATCACGGCCATCAACGAAGGAGCGCAGGTCGTCTACCAGAACGATTCGCCGAAGCTTGCTGCCGTCCACGGGACCATCGTGCCGCACCTCGTCGGGAGATCCGAGGGCTCGGGGACGATCACCTCGGACATCGGGCGCACTCTTCTAATGGGCTCTGTCAGCCTGCTGGTGCAGGATGGCTCCGGTAGCGGCTGGCGGGTCAGCACTCCACTCTTCAGGCCTTCAAGGTCTTGCGGCAGACCGTGCGCCCGCTGGTCGTGAGGAGGCTGGACAGCTGATGGGATGACGTGCCCCGCTTCTGCGCGGTGAGCACTTGGCCATTAGATCGCTGAGGTCTCTTCCACGCTGCCGTGACCGACATGGTTTGTCGAGGAAGAAGGCAACCGCCGTGACCGGTGTGCTCACCGTGGTGCCGGGTCGGGCGACCGTGCTCCAGGGCGGGGTGCACCTGGTGCTGCTCGCCGCCTTCGTCTTCCTCGCGGCCAGTCCGTAGCGGCGGGCGTCCGGGGTCCGGCGGTCGCGGTCCTCCGCCGGGGACGCCCGCCGGGGGTCACGCCGGCTGGTCCAGAGCCGCCACGACGATGCCGGCCACGCCCAGGTACGCCAAGCCCACGCCCAGCGTCGCCAGGATCATCCGGGCCGCCTTCGCCCCGGTCGACCGATCATTGCGGGCGATCGAATGGTTGCCGACGAAGCCGACCACGCCGAAGGCGCCGCCGATCAGCCCGCCTTTGATCGCCAGGAGGAACGGGATCATGATCAGGATCCGGAGCACGACCGGGGTCTCCGGCCCGGTCCGGTGGTTAACCCCGTCGATCTCGATCACCGGGTACGCGTCGAGGAGTTTGGTCTTCAGCTTGGCGCGGACCGTTCCACCGCCCACTGCGGGCAGATCGAAGACGTCCCGCCGGCCGGTCCCCGGGATTCCGCCCACCAGGACCCGCGGGTTGCCGAACGTGTTCACCTCGACCGTCACCGGCCCGTCGACCCGGTCTATGACTATCGGTTCGGTTCGCATGGGCGGCCACAGCAGACGGTGGAGCGGGCCGCCGCTGCCCCGCTCGACGAGGTGGCGTCGCTGTCGGGGGTGGGAGTGGGCCCGCAGCGCATGGGCATTACGGCGAACGCCGTGATCCGCTACCGCTCCTGACCGGCGCGGACCAGTCGGCTCGACGTCAGGACGAGCTCTCCGCCGCCCGCCGTGACTAGCATCGGCCACGATGGAGCTGCTGGAGCGGGCCGACCCACTCGACGCGCTGGACGAGCTGCTGACGGCCAGTGCCGCCGGTGGCCGCATCGCGCTCGTCGCCGGCGAGGCGGGTGCCGGCAAGTCCGCCCTGGTCAGCGCGTTCACGGCGGCGGTCGGGGCCCAGGCCCGGGTGCTGCAGGGCGGCTGCGACCCGCTGCTCACCCCGCGCGCCCTCGGCCCGCTGCACGACATCGGCCGGCAGGTCGGCGGGGCGCTCGCCGAGCGGCTCGCCGACAGCCGGGCCGCCGACGGGCGGGAGGGCGACCGGCAGGGCGTGCTCTTCGACGCCCTTCTCGACGAGCTGGCCGGCCCCCGGCAACGCCGCCGACCGGTGCTGGTGATCGAGGACGCGCACTGGGCGGACGAGGCCACCCTCGACCTGACCGCGTTCCTCGGCCGCCGGCTGGCCGGCTGCCGCGCCCTGCTGGTGCTCACCTACCGCGACGACGAGGTGGGTCCGGAGCACCCCCTGCACGCGGTGCTCGCCGGGCTGCCCCGCGCGCTGGTGCGCCGGCTGCCGCTGCCACCGCTCTCCACCGCCGCCGTCGCGGAGCTGGCCCGCCGGGCCGGTCGCTCCCCCGCCGGCCTCTACCAGGCCACCGGGGGCAATCCGCTGCTGGTCACCGAGGTGCTGGCCGCCGCCGGGCCCGGCGTCCCGCCGACCGTACGCGACCTGGTGGCCGCCCGGCTCGCCGCGCTCAGCCCGGCGGCGCGGGAGGTGGCCCGGCTGGTGTCGGTGGTGCCGTCCCGGACCGAGTCGCACCTGCTCGCCGGGGAGCCGGCGGCGGCCGTCGAGGAGTGCCTGGCCGGCGGGCTGCTGGTGCCGGCGGAGGACGGCGTGCGGTTCCGCCACGAACTGCTCGGTAGGGCGGTCCGGGACGGCCTCTCCCCGGTGCGCCGCGCGGCCCTGCACGCGGCGGTGCTGGCCCGGCTCGCCGACCGGTCCGACGTGGACGTCGCCCGGCTGGTGCACCACGCGCACCACGCCGACGACGCGGCGGCCGTGCTCCGGTGGGCGCCGCTGGCCGCGCGCCGGGCCCCGGCGGTCGGCGCGCACCGGCAGGTCGTCGCCCACTACGCGGTGGCGCTGCCGCGCGCGGCCGGACTGCCGGCGGCGAGCCGGGCGGAGCTGCTGGAGGCGTACTCGTCCGCCGCCTACCTCGCCGGGCTGGGCACGGAGGCCCTCGCCGCCCGGCGGCAGGCGCTCGCGCTGCGGGAGGCCGACGGCGACACTGTCCCGATCGGCGAGAACCTGCGCTGGCTGTCCCGGCTCTGCTGGTGGACCGGCGACAGCGCGGCCGCCCGCGCGGCGGTTACCCGGGCGGTCGAGGTGCTGGAGTCGGCGCCGCCCGGCCGGGAGCTGGCCATGGCGTACAGCGGGATGGCGCAGCTGCTGATGCTGGCCAACCGGGACGACGAGGCGATCGACTGGGGCGGCCGGGCGCTCGCGCTGGCGGGCCGCATCGGGGATCGGGACACCGAGGCGCACGCGCTGGTCAACGTCGGGTCGGCGCGGCTGCAGCGCGGCGACCCGGACGGCGTCGAGCTGCTGGAGCAGGCGCACGTCCGGGCCGCGCTCGACGGGCTCGACGACCATGCCGCGCGGGCCCTGGTCAACCTGGCCACCATGTCCGTCGAGCGGTACGACCTCGACGCGGCCGGCGCCCGACTGGACCGCGCGCTGGAATTCACCACCGGGCGGGACCTCGACGGGTACGCCCGCCACCTGCTCGGCTACCGGGCCCGGCTGCGGCTGCTCCGGGGTGACTGGACCGGCGCGCTGGCCGACGCCGAGAGCGCCCTCGCCGGCTCCGGGCAACCCGGCGGCAGCCTGGTGCCGGCGCTGCTCGTCCGCGGCCTGCTCCGCTCCCGGTACGGCGATCCGGCGGCGGCGGACGAGCTGACCCAGGTGGCCGGGTGGGCGTACGGCACGGGCGAGCTCCAGTTCGTCGGCCCGGCGGCGGCGGCCCTCGCCGAGCACCACTGGCTCGACGGCGAGCCGGAGCAGGCCGCCGCCGAGGCCCGCCGCGGCTACGAGCTGGCCGTCGCGGCGGGACAACCGTGGTCCGCCGGGGAGCTGGCGTACTGGCGGTGGCGGGCCGGGGAGCTGACGTCGGCGCCGGAGGTGGCCGCGTCGCCGTACCGGCGGCTGCTCGACGGCGACTGGGCCGGCGCGGCCGACGAGTGGCGGCGCCTCGGCTGCCCGTACCGCCGGGCGGAGGCCCTGGCCTGCGGGGACGCGGAGGCGGCGGGCGAGGCGCTGCGGATCCTGGACGCCCTGGGCGCGGTCCGGACGGCCCGCCGGCTCCGGGCCGAGCTGCGCGGGCGCGGCCTGGCCCGGGTGCCGCGCGGCCCGCGACCGGCGACGGCGGCCAACCCACCCGGGCTGACCGCCCGGCAGCTGGAGGTGCTGGCGCTGGTCGCCGACGGGCTCAGCGACGCGGAGATCGCCGCGCGGCTGTCGCTGTCGGCGCGCACGGTCGGGCACCACGTCTCCGCGGTCCTCGGCAAGCTGGCCGTGCCCAACCGGGGGCAGGCCGCCGCGGTCGCGCGCCGGCAGGGGCTGGTGCCGCCAACATAGGTGGTTCTCCCCATGTCCGGCCGCCGCCGCAGTCCTAGCGTCACCGGCAACCGAACGGAGGGCACCGCCATGACCAGCACGATCGACCTGGCCGCCGTCAAGGCGCGGCAACAGCAGACCTGGGCCAGCGGCGACTACGGCGCCGTCGCCGCCCACATCCACCTCGTCTCCGAGCTGCTCGTCGAGGCCGCCGACCTCGCCGCCGGGGCGACCGTCCTGGACGTGGCGACCGGCACCGGCAACGCGGCGATCGCGGCGGCCCGCTGCGGTTGCCGGGTGACCGGCGTCGACTACGTACCGGAGCTGCTGGAACGCGCCCACGCGCGGGCCGTGGCGGAGCGGCTGCCGGTGACCTTCGCGACCGGTGACGCCGAGCGGCTGGCCTACCCGGACGCCTCGTTCGACGCGGTGCTCTCCTGCGTCGGGGTGATGTTCGCGCCGGACCAGGAGCGCGCCGCCGCCGAGCTGGTCCGGGTCTGCCGGCCCGGCGGCACGGTGGCGCTGGCCGCCTGGACGCCGGAGGGCTTCATCGGCGACCTGTTCCGCACGGTCGGCCGGCACGTCCCGCCGCCCGCGGGGCTGCGCGGGCCGGTCGATTGGGGCCGCGAGGAGCGGCTGGCCGAGCTCTTCGGCGCGACGCTGCGCGACCTGCGGGCAACCCGGCGGACCTTCGTCTTCCGCTTCACCGCGCCGGAGGAGTTCGCCGACTTCTTCCGGGTCAACTACGGGCCCACGCTGAAGGCGTTCGAGGCGCTCGACGAACCGCGGCGGCCGGCGCTGCACGCCGATCTGGTCGGGCTGGCGCGCCGGTACGACCGCTCCACCGACGGCACCGTCCGCATCCCGGCGGAGTACCTGGAGGTGGTGGCGACCCGGGCGTGACGCCCGCCGGCCCCGCTGCCCCGCGACGGCGGCTCAGTCGTGCAGCTCGGTGCGGGCGACCTCGGCGAACGCGGTGGTCAGGTAGCCCGACACCGGTCGGCCGCTGGCCGCCAGCAGATCGGCGACGAGCAGCGGGGCGTGCCGGGCGATCGCCGCCGGGTCCGGCGGCGTGTCGTCGTCGCCCGGGTCATAGACGCCGAGGGCGCTGGCCAGCAGCACCAGCAGCACGTGCGGGTCCACGTCGGGCCGCCACGCCGCCACGTCCCGGACGCAGCGTTCGAGGACCTGTCGTACGTCGTCGCCGTCCAGCCCGTCCGGGTGGGTCTCCTCCAGCAGCAGCCGGACCACCCCGCCGAGCACCAGGCCGGCCCGGTCGACGCCGGTGAGCCGGTCGACCGCCGGCTCGTACGCCCCGGCGTCCCGGGCCTGGGCGGCGGCGACCGCGTCGGAGGCGGCCACCGCGATCTCGCGGGCCGCGGCGGGCAGGTGTCGCCAGGTGCCGGTCACCGCCCCAGCATCCCAGACCGCGTGTGTTTGCTCACCCGGTGGCCCGCCGGTACGCGCGGCCGCCGGTAAACGGCTCGCGGGGCGTCGTACCCACCGCACAGAATCCAGGCATGCTGCGCCGCGCCCTGCCCGCCCGTCCGGAAGCCCGTCGGATCCTGCTCGGCACCCTGCTCTCGGCCGTCGGGCGCGGCCTGACCCTGCCGTTCCTCTTCATCTACCTCACCGACGTGCGCGGGCTGACCGACACCCGGGCCGGCCTGGTGATCGGCTGGTTCGGCGCGGTGACCCTGGCCCTGTCGCCGGTGGGCGGCACGCTGATCGACCGGTTCGGGGCTCGCCGGGTGGTGCTGCCCTGCCTGGCGGTGGAGGCCGTGGGCACCGGTTCGCTCGCCCTGGTCGACTCGACCGCGTCGGCGTTCGCGGTGGCCACGCTGATCGCGGTGGGCGGCTCGGCGCTCTGGTCCGGGCAGACCACCATCCTCGCCTCGCTGACCGACGACGGCGAGCGGCAGCGGGTCTTCGGCCTCCAGTTCGCCCTGCTCAACCTCGGCATCGGGGTGGGTGGCCTGATCTCCGGCGCGATCGTGGACACCGCCCGGCCGATCACCTTCCAGGCCATCTACCTGCTGGACGCGCTGACCTACCTGATGCCGGGCCTCATCCTGCTGACCCTGCCGCACGTCGGCCGCCGGCTCGCCGCCGCCCCGACCGCCGGGGACCGGCCGTCGACCGGGGGCTACCTGACTGTGCTGCGGGACCGGCCGTTCCGCCGCCTGGTCATCTTCGGCCTGGTCCTCACCACCTGCGGGTACGCGCAGATCGAGGTGGGCTTCACCGCGTACTCGGTCCGGGTGGTCGAGGTGACGCCGCGGGTGGTGGCCTGGGCCCTCGCCGGCAACACCGTGATGATCGTGCTCTCCCAGCTGCTGGTGATCCGCCGGATGGAGGGGCGCAGCCGGACCGGCGCGCTCGCCGCGGTCGGCGCGGTCTTCGCGACCGCCTGGCTGGTGCTCGGCGCCGCCGGCCTGATCGGTACGGGGAACGCGCTGGTCGCCGCGCTCGGCGTGGTGGCCTGCGCGGCGATCTTCGGCTTCGGCGAGACGATGCTGTCGCCGGTGATGCCCGCGCTGACCAACGCGCTCGCCACCGACGAGCTGCGCGGCCGGTACAACGCGATGAGTTCGATCATCTTCGGGGTGAGCGGGATCATCGGCCCGGTCACGGCCGGCCCGCTGATCGGCGCGGCCGACGGGAAGATCTGGGTGGTGGTCGTGGTGGGCGGCTGCCTGACCGCCTCGGCGCTGGCCCTGTCGCTGCGCCGGCTGCTGACCCCGGCCCAGGACGGCCGCCTCACCCCCGCCCCCGCCCGGGACCCGGAACCCGCCGCCCTCTGACGACGGGCCGGCGCGGACGCGGCGGGAATGCGAACGGGCCCCGGAGCGGATGCTCCGGGGCCCGTCGTCGCGAGAGCCTGCCGTCAGGCGACGGGAACCTCGGTGGTGGTCTGGATCCGGTTCAGCGTCGGCGCGGAGACCGGCGACTGCGCGGTCAGGTACGCGACGAAGGCGTCCAGGTCGATCATGCCGGTGACCAGGTTCGTGCCACCAGTGAGGACGCTGAACCCGTCGCCGCCGCCGGCGAGGAAGTTGTTCACCGTGACCCGGTAGGTCGCGGCGTCGGCGACCGGGGCACCGTTGATGGTGAGGCTGCCCCGGACCACCCGGCTGCCGCTGCACGGCACGCCGGCCGCCGCGGTGGTGCCGTTCGGGTCGACCACGTAGTGCACGGTCGACGAGGCGTACAGCACCCGGGCGACCGTGAACTGCTGCTCCAGCATGCAGTAGAGCTGCGCCCCGGTGAGGTCCAGCGTCACCAGGTTGTTGGCGAACGGCTGCACCGTGAACGCCTCGGCGTAGGTGACCGGGCCGGCGTCGAGGTCGGCGCGGACACCACCGGGGTTCATGAACGCGGCGACCGCGTTCTGCTCGTTGTCGGTGGCCGCGAGCTGGGCGTCGGCGATCAGGTTGCCCAGCGGCGACTCACCGGTCTGGTACGTCGGCTTGCCGTTGGCGTCGACGCCGGTCTGGTACAGGTTCTCCTGCGTCTTGGTGATCGCGCTGGTGGTCTCGCCGACCACCTTGTCCGCGACCGGGCCGAGCACGGTCTTGTACCGGTTGATCAGGTCGGTCGTCGCCGGGTCCTTGGGGACGTCCCGGGTGACGATGACGTTGTTCGCCGAGGCGGTGATCACGTCACCGGACCGACGGTCGATCTTCAGGTTGATGTCGGTGACCAGGCGACCGAACGAGCTGGCGCTGGTGACCAGCTTGCCGTTGATGTTGCAGTTGTACGCGGCGTGGGTGTGCCCGCTGACGATCACGTCGATCGACGGGTCCATCCGGTTGGCGATGTCGACGATCGGCCCGCTGAAGCCGGTGCAGTCGTTGATGCCACCGCCGTTCTGGACGCCGCCCTCGTGCAGCAGCACGACGATGGTCTCGACGCCCTGGGCGCGCAGGATGCGGGCGTACTTGTTGGCGGTCTCCGCCTCGTCGGCGAAGGTGAGGCCGGCGACGCCCTGCTGGCTGACGATCTGCGGGGTGCCCTCCAGGGTCATCCCGATGAAACCGACCTTGACGCCGTCGACCTTCTTGATGCCGTACGGCGGCAGCAGCGGCTGGCCGGTGGCGGTCTTGAAGGCGTTGGCGGAGAGGTACTGGAACTTGGCGCCCTCGAACGGGGTGCCGTCGGCGCAGCCGTCCACCGGGTGGCAGCCGCCGTCCTGCATCCGCAGCAGCTCGGTGGCGCCCTCGTCGAACTCGTGGTTGCCGACGCTGGTGAACTCGAGCCCGGCGAGGTTCATCTCCTCGATGGTGGGCTCGTCATGGAAGGCCGCGGAGAGCAGCGGGGAGGCGCCGATCAGGTCACCGGCGGCGACCGTGATGGTGCGCTCCTGCTCCTCCTCGGTCGTGCCGCGCAGCTTGGCGAGCTGGGTGGCCAGGTATTCCGCGCCACCGGCCGGCTGCCCGGCGATGGTGCCGCTGGAGCCGGTCGGCGGCTCCAGGTTGCCGTGGAAGTCGTTGATGGCGAGCAGCTTGACGTCGACCGGCTTGGGACCGGCCTCGGCCTGGTTGGGGTTGACGGCGACCGTGCCGAGCGCGGTCGCGGCGAGCGCGACCAGGCCGACGGCGGCCCGGCGCATCCCGGGGACGGACATGGAACTCCTCGTGAGAATCGGCGCGTGACGGTCCGGACGATGGTTCGCCCGGCGACCCTGATCCGTGCCGTGACAGGGGATCGATGGCGGGTGACGGCGGTCGGGGGATGCCGCCCCGCCGGGGCAAGCTTGCCATCCGACACGCGATCGGTCGACCGGGGCAGCACAACAGAACCGTGGATCCGACCGGCGACCTGTACCGGTCTGCCCGACGAGTCCGACATGACCGGCAGGTGAATTCCTTCAGGGCCGCCCGTTGTCGGGGGGCTCGGTTAGAAAGTAACCATGACTCCCGACGGGACGACCTGGACGGTGGGCTCGGCCAGATCCGCCGACGGCACCGCGATCGCCTACGAGACCGCCGGCGAGGGGCCGCCGGTCATCCTGATCGGCGGCGCCTTCAACGACCGGTCGACCACCCGGGCGCTGGCCGCCGCGCTGGCCGCCGACTTCACGACGTACGGCTACGACCGCCGGGGCCGGGGCGGCAGCGGCGACACCGCGCCGTACGTGGTGCAGCGCGAGATCGAGGACGTGGCGGCGTTGATCGAGGCGGCCGGCGGCCTGGCGTACGTCTACGGCCTCTCCTCCGGCGCGATCCTCGCCGCGTACGCGGCCGCCGAGGGGCTGCCGATCGCCGGGCTGGCCCTCTTCGAGCCGCCGTTCCAGGTCGGGCCCGAGGGCGGCCCGAAGGCGGAGCTGTCGGAGCGGCTCACCGAGCTGGTCGCCGCGGGCCGCCGGGGCGACGCGGTCGAGCTGTTCCTGACCGACGCGGTGGGGGTGCCCGCCGAGGCCGTCGCCGGGATGCGCGGGACGCCGGAGTGGTCCTGGATGGAGGGTCTGGCGCACACCCTCGCCTACGACACCACGGTGACCGGTGACGGCACACTGCCCGCCGCCCGGCTCGCGACGATCGCCACGCCCACCGTCGTCGTCGACAGCGCCGGCAGCCCGCGGTGGCTGCGCGACGCCGCCGCCGCGACGGCCGACACGATTCCCGGCGCGACCCACCGGAGTCTGCCCGGCGGTTTCCACGAGGTCCCGCCGGAGGAGCTCGCCCCCGCAATCCGCGCCGACCTGCTCGGCTGAGCGGTCACGGCTCCCGGTCGGGCTCTTCGTCGGGCGGCCCGGCCTGCTCGGGTGGCCCGGAGCGGTCGGGGGGCCACGCGGGCGGCGCCGGCTCCCAGGGACGGGGAACCGGCGCCGCGGCCCGGTGGGTCAGCAGTAGATGTAGCGACGTACCAGAGCCGGTCCAACGCCTCAGAACCAGCAGGTCTGCCCGGCGGCGTGGCTGACCTGCACGGTGTGCGTGACGCAGCCGCCGTCGGCCACCCGGTGCAGCAGGAACGCGGTCGGCTCGGCGACCAGACCGATCTCCTCGTCGTCGCTCATCGTCAGCGTGGCCTGCACCCAGGTGCTCGGTGCGGTGGTGAGCACCGTGCCGGCGAAGGCGGCGGTGACCGGGCGGTGCAGGTGACCGGCGGTGACCCGGACGACATGGGGGTGCCGGCCGATCACCTCGGCGAGCGCGTCGGAGTCGGCGAGCCGGATGGCGTCGGCGGCCGGGACGCCGACGGCGACCGGCGGATGGTGCAGGCACACGACGGCCGGCACCTCCGGCCGGCCGGCCAGCACCCCGTCGAGCCAGGCCAGCTGGTCGTCGCCGAGCCGCCCACCGCTGCTGCCGGGGGCGAGCGAGTCCAGCACCACGACGGTCCCCGCCGGGAGGTCGACGTGGTAGTACGCCGAGAAGCCGCCGCCCAGGTAGGGCGTGCCGCCGAAGGTGTCCAGCAGCGACTCCCGGTCGTCGTGGTTGCCGGTGGCGAGGTGGACCGGCAGCGGGAAGCGGCCGATGATCTCGCGGAGCGCGACGTACTCGTCGGTGCGGCCGTTGTTGACCAGGTCGCCCGTGATCACCACGCAGTCCGGGCGGGGTCGCAGCGCCAGCACCCGGCCGAGGGCGCGGTGCAGCCCGGCGGCCTGCTCGGCGGCGAGCGGGCCGGTGGTCACGTGCGGGTCGCTGAGCTGGGCGATGAGCATCGACGCCTCCTCGGGCCCGGGACCCTCACGCTATCGCCGACCACCCCGCCGCGCGGCCCCGCCGTACCCACAGGCCGCGTCCACAGCCTGTGGATAGCACATGTGTACGAAGGTCGCCGCGCCGCTCGGTGAGTACCCTTGATCGCGTCCCCCGGCGTCGGCCCGGGCCCTCCCACCAGGAACGACGTGGATCACGAGCGAGTCATCCGAGACGTCACGGTCCGCCTCCCGATGGCGTCGACCGCCCTGGAGGCGTGCCAGTGGACCGTCGCCGCGCTCGCCCGGCACACCCCGGCCACCATCTCGATCCTGCTCCAGGTCGGTGACCGGCTCCAGTGCGTCGCGGCCACCGGCGCCTGGCAGGTCTTCTCCACCGTGCCGCCGAAGACGGGCATCGTCGGCCGGGTCTACGCCTCCGGCCAGCCCGCCACCGTCGCGGACGTCACGACCGACCCCGACTACCTCCCGCTACGCCCCGACGTGACCGCCGAGCTCTGCGCGCCGGTGCTGGACCCGGCGGGGCGGCCGATCGGCGTGCTCGACCTGCAGTGGAGCGGCCCGGTGGAGCTGGGCCCGTGGCGGAGGACCGCGGAACGGCTCGCCGTCCGACTGGGTGCCCGGATCACGGCGCTCGGCGGACCGCCGGCCGAGAGCCGCAGCGAGAAGCTGCTCCGGCACGCCGCCGCGATGACCTCCGCCCCCACCGAATGGGACCTGATGACCGCCGCGATCAGCGCGGCCCGGGACGTCTCGGCCCTCTCCGCCGCCGTACTGGTCCTCTCCGGCCGGCGTGGCGCCCGGCTCGGCGCGCCGACCAGCGCCCCCGGCGAGCTCGAGGCGCGGATCCGCGCCGAGCTGACCGAGGCCGGCGCCGGCCCGCTCGGCCGGCTGATCGCCCGAGCCCACCGGCACGGCGCGGCGTACACGCTGGGCGAGGCCGGGCACCCGCCGACCGACGACTACCTGCCGCTCGCCCGCGCCGGCGCGCGCACCCTGGTGGCGGTGCCGGTCGGGCCGCCGGACGCCGGCGGGGTGCTGCTGGTCGCGGACGAGCGGCTGCTCCGGCCCGACCCGACCACGATCAACCTGATGGAGTTGCTGGCCGGGCAGGCGTGGACCTGCCTGGACCGGCTGCGCACCCTGGCCCAACTGCGCGAGCAGGCCAGCTCGGACCCGCTCACCGGGCTGCGGCACACCGGGCCGTTCGGAAAGCGGATCGCGACCGCCACCCCGGGGCGTACCGCCCTGCTGGCGATCGACGTGGACGGCTTCAAGGACGTCAACGACACGTACGGCCACCAGGCCGGCGACCGGCTGCTGGTCGGGCTGGCCCGGGCGCTGGAGGAGGCGCTGCGGCAGGGCGACGAGCTGTACCGGATCGGCGGCGACGAGTTCGTTGCGGTGATCGAGGTGAACCGCCCCGAGGAGGCGGTCCGGATCGCCGAGCGGCTCACCGAGGCGGCCCGTCGGACCGGCCGCACCATCAGCGTCGGTGTCGCCCTGCCCCAGGCCGGCGAATCCCCCGAGCTGACCCTCCGCCGCGCCGACCAGGCCCTCTACGCGGTCAAGCGCCACGGCCGCGACGGCGTCCGCCTCGCCGCCGCCTGACCCGGAGGCGGGTCGGGCGCCGGATCAAACCGGGATCAGGCCTGGGTGAATTCCTTGGCGAGGAGTTCGGCGATCTGGGCGGTGTTCAGGGCGGCGCCCTTGCGGAGGTTGTCGCCCGTGACGAAGAGGTCGAGGGCCCTCGGGTCGTCGACGGCGCGGCGGATGCGGCCGACCCAGGAGGGGTCGGTGCCGACGGCGTCGATCGGCATCGGGAACTCGCCCGCGGCCGGGTCGTCGACCAGGATCACGCCCGGCGCGTTGCGCAGCGCCTCGCGGGCGCCCTCGGCGTCCACCTCGGTGGCGAAGACCGCGTGCACAGCCACCGAGTGACCGGTCACCACCGGCACCCGGACGCAGGTGGCCGAGACCTTGAGGTCGGGCAGCCCGAGGATCTTGCGCGACTCGTTGCGCATCTTCATCTCCTCGGAGGACCAGCCGCCGTCCACCAGCGAGCCGGCCCAGGGCACCACGTTGAGCGCCAGCGGGGCCGGGAACGGCCCCAGCTCGTCGCCGACCGCCTGCCGCACGTCGCCGGGGCGCGAGCCGAGCACCCGGTCCCCGGCGATCTTGCTGAGCTGGGCGTGCAGCGCGTCCACGCCGGCCTGCCCCGCCCCGGAGACCGCCTGGTACGAGGCGAGCACCAGCTCGCGCAGGCCGTACTCCCGATGCAGCGGCGCGATCGCCACGATCATCGCCAGGGTGGTGCAGTTGGCGTTGGCGATGATGCCCTTGGGGCGGTTGCGGGCCTGCTCCGGGTTGATCTCCGGGACCACCAGGGGGACGTCCCGGTCCATCCGGAACGCGCCGGAGTTGTCCACCGCCACCGCGCCACGGCTCACCGCGACCGGCGCCCACTCGGCGGAGACCTCGTCGGGCACGTCGAACATGGCCACGTCGACGCCGTCGAACGCCTCCGGCGTGAGGGCCTGGACGGTCAGCTGCTCGCCCCGGCACGGCACCTGCCGCCCCGCCGAGCGCTCCGAGGCGAGCAGCCGGATCTCACCCCAGACGTTGCGCCGGGAGGAGAGCAGCTGGCACATCACCGTGCCGACGGCACCGGTCGCCCCGACCACGGCGAGGGTTGGCAGCGACGACATCCGGCTACCGCCCGGTGCCCGCGTAGACCACGGCCTCGGAGTCGCCGCCCAGCTCGAAGGCGTCGTGGATGGCCCGGACCGCCTTGTCGAGGTCGGTGTCCCGGCAGACCACGGAGACCCGGATCTCGGACGTGGAGATCATCTCGATGTTGACCCCGGCCGCGCCGAGCGCGGCGAAGAAGCCGGCCGCGACGCCGGGGTGGGACCGCATGCCCGCGCCGATCAGGGAGACCTTGCCGACGTGGTCGTCGTAGAGGAGGCCCTTGAACTTGACCACCTCCTGGATCTTGCTGAGCGCGGCCATCGCCGTCGGGCCGTCCGTCTTGGGCAGCGTGAACGAGATGTCCGTCCGGCCGGTGCCCTCGGTGGAGACGTTCTGCACGATCATGTCGATGTTGATCTCGGCACCGGCCACGGTGTCGAAGATCCGCGCGGCGGCGCCCGGCTCGTCGGGTACGCCGACGATGGTGATCTTCGCCTCGCTGCGGTCGTGGGCTACCCCGGTGATCAGTGCCTGTTCCACAGGAAGGTCCTCCATCGATCCGGTGACCATCGTGCCGGTGTTGGTCGAGTATGACGAACGGACGTGGATCGGCAACCCCGCGCGCCGGGCGTACTCGACGCTGCGCAGGTGCAGCACCTTGGCGCCGCAGGCGGCCAGCTCCAGCATCTCCTCGTAGGTGATGTGCTTGATGTGCCGGGCGTTCGGCACGATCCGCGGGTCGGCGCTGAAGATGCCGTCCACGTCCGTGTAGATCTCGCAGACGTCCGCCTCGAGCGCGGCGGCGAGCGCCACGGCGGTGGTGTCCGACCCGCCCCGGCCCAGCGTGGTGACGTCCTTGGTGTCCTGCGAGACGCCCTGGAAGCCGGCCACGATGACCACCGCGCCCTCGTCCAGCGCGCCCTTGAGGCGGCCCGGGGTGACGTCGATGATCCGCGCCCTGCCGTGCACCGAGGTGGTGATCACGCCGGCCTGCGAGCCGGTGAACGAGCGGGCCTCGTACCCCAGGTTGTGGATGGCCATGGCGAGCAGCGCCATGGAGATCCGCTCCCCGGCCGTGAGCAGCATGTCCAGCTCGCGACCCGGCGGCAGCGGGCTGACCTGGTTGGCCAGGTCGAGCAGCTCGTCGGTGGTGTCCCCCATCGCGGAGACCACCACCACCACGTCGTCGCCGGCCTTGCGGGCGGCCACGATGCGCTCGGCCACCCGCTTGATCCGCTCGGCATTGGCGACGGAGGACCCGCCGTACTTCTGCACCACGAGTGCCACGACGGTGCACTCCCTCCCAGCGACCCTGAGCGTGCCGACGCCGCCGGGTTCCGGTCCGGCGGCGCGTGTCAGACCTCATCAGCCTATCGGGCGGCACGAGCCGCCGGGTCGGGTGATCCCACCATCCGGCCCGGTGAGGGCCGGCTCACCAGGGCGGGACCCGCTGGCGGGAGGGCGGCGCGACACGCCGGGACGGCAGCCGTACGGCGGGCTCCCGACACCCGTCCCCGCACCGCAGAATGACCCGGTGCACGCTCACCTCCGCGCGGCCCGGCGACTGACCGGCGTCCTGGCGATCACCCTGCCGGCGCTCCTCGCCGCCTGCACCGCCGACCAGCCGACACCGGCCCCGCTCGCCACCGCCGACCCGGTGCCGGCCGGCGTGGACGCGGCGCGCGACGAACTGGCCGCGCTGGCGGCCGCCGCGCAGGACCGCCACCTCACCGCGCGGTACGCGTTCGGCACGACCGACGCCCCGGACCGGACGGTCGTGGTGACCAGCGCGAACGACGGGACCTGGCGGGTCGACGTGCCCGCGTGGGGGCTGGGCGGCACGGTGGACGTCTCGCTCGCCGCCACGGCGGACGGGCTCTTCCAGTGCGCCCTGCCGTCGGCGGGCCGTCCGGAGCCGGCCAGCTGCGTACGCCTCGGCGACCGCGACGACGCCGTGCCCCGGCGGCTCGATCCCCGGGTGCAGCACCCGTTCACCGACTGGCTGGAGGTGCTCACCGACCGGCGGGCCCCGCTGGCGGTCTCCCCCGCCGCCACGCCGACCGGGGCCACCGGCCAGTGCTACTCGGTCGAGTCGACCTCCGCCTCGCTGAACGCCCCGCTGGACGTGGGCATCTACTGCTACGGGACGGACGGCACGCCGACCGCGGTCCGGGCCGACTTCGGCACGCTCAAGCTGGCCGGCGAGCCCGGCCCGGCGCCGGCCACCGTGCAGCTCGCCGGGCCGGTGGTGGAGGGCGACGCGGTCGGTCGGGGCGCGCCCTCCCCGTCCGACAGCCCGAGCGCGGGAACGCCCTGACCCTGGGTCACGTTACGGGTGCTCTTCGCCACATTCGCCCGACCCGCATCCGAGGGCGAATCGCCCATAGGGGACTCTTGCCCCATGGCCGACCTCACCCCGCTGCTCGCCTTCCGCTGGAGCCCCCGGTCCTTCGACCCGGACGCCGAGCTGGCCGGCGACGAGGCGTCCTCGCTGCTGGAGGCCGCCCGCTGGGCCCCGTCGGCGGGCAACGCCCAGCCGTGGCGGTTCGCCCTCGGGCACCGGCTGGACGAGACCTGGAAGCGGATCCTGGTCAGCCTGGCCCCCGGCGACCAGCGCTGGGCCCGGCACGCCTCCGCCCTGGTGGTCGGCGCGCACACCGGCGGTGCCGCCGAACGGGCCGCGTACGACCTGGGCCAGGCGATCGCCCACCTGACCGTGCAGGCCACCGCGCTCGGCCTGCACGTGCACCAGCTCACCCGGTTCGACCGGGCCGGGCTCGCCGCCGAGCTGGACCTGGCACCGGACGTCCGGCCGCTGGTGGTGGCCGCGGTCGGGCGACTCGGCGACCCGTACGCCCTGCCCGAGGAGCTGCGCCGCCGGGAGACCGAACTGCGCCACCGCCACCCGCTCGCCACGCTGCTGCTCCGCTGACCGCCCCGCGCCCCACGCCCGCGGAGTCGGGGTCACTCCCCCCGGCTGGCCCGGAGCAGGACCGCGGCGGCCTCGGTGCCCCGGTAGAGGACGTGCCGGCCCTGCCGGGACCGGGAGACCAGGCCGGCGGCGTGCAGCGCGGCGAGGTGCTGGGAGACGTTCCCGCAGGACATCCCCGTCCGCCGGGCGAGGTCCGTGGTGGTCGCCGCCGCGTCGAGCAGGTTGAGCAGCGCCGCCCGCCCCGACCCGATCACCCGGGCCAGGGGGTCGCCCGCCGCCAGCGGGGGCGTCTCCCAGAGGGTGGCCACCGCCCGCACCGGGTACGTCCCGCCGGGCGGCGAGTCCTCCAGCAGGTTCCACAGCACCCGCCGGTCGGTGAAGATGCCCGGGTTGAGCGCCAGCCCCCGGCCGCCCAGGTCGAAGTCGAGCTGCCAGGGGTCGTCGCTCACCACCCGGTCGCCGACCCAACGCAGGCTGGCGTGCAGCTGACCGAAGAGCTGCCCGGCGCCGCCCTCGGCGAGCAGGGCGGCCCGGTGGGCGATGTCCGCCTCCAGCAGCGCCCGGATCCGGGGCCACTCCGGGGCGATCGCCTCGTCGTACCAGACCCGCAGGGCGGTGACCAGCTCCGGCAGCCGGCCGGCGGGGTCGTCGCGCAGCGCCTGCCCGAACGGGCTCAGCGGGCGCGCGGGGATGGTGGCGAGCAGGTCCCGGACCACCACGTCGGGCGGGGTGGCGGCGATCTGGTCGAGCTGCTCGGCCAGGTCGGCGTCGGGACGGGCCGCCGGCGGGGTGAGGAAATCGGGCAGCCAGCCGCGCGGCCGGGTCAGCTCGACCAGCGGACGCACCCGGACGGCCACGTCGGGGCGGCGGATGGTCACCCGGGCCTGGTCGAGCCAGGGCAGGTGCACGGCGTGCCGGACCGGGTCCGCCAGCGCCCACATGCTGGAGACCGTCTCCCAGACCGGCGAGACGGCGAACCGCACGCCCGCGACGTCGGACGCGCCGAACCGCAGCTGCGACATCCTCCACCCCCGACGAGAATTCGGTTCAGCCTAAAAGGCTCGACCGGCGCGTGGGGGGCACGGTTTGCTCATCGACCATGGGGACCAGGGACACCATCCGCACCGCCGTCCGGCACGTCGTACCGCCGGCCGGACTGACCCGCGCCCTGGCCGTGCAGGCCATGGTGTACGCGGTCGGCCACGGCCTCTTCATGGCCGGCAGCGCGGTCTTCTTCACCCGGGCGCTCGGCCTCAGCCCCACCCAGGTCGGGCTCGGGCTCTCGATCGCCGCCGGCGTCTCCCTGCTCGGGACGGTCCCGCTCGGCGCGCTGACCGACCGGTACGGCGCGCAGCGGGTGTGGCTGGTCGGCATGTTCGCCGAGGCGGTGCTCTTCGGGGCGTACCCCTTCGTGGGCGGCTTCGCCGGCTTCCTGGCCGTGGTGGTGGCGCTGGCCGTGGTGGACGCGACCACCGGGGTGGCCCGGCAGGTCTACTCGATCAACGTGCTCCGCCCGGAGGAGCGGGTGACCGCGCTGGCGTACCAGCGCTCGGCGTTGAACGTCGGATTCGGGCTCGGCGCGGTGATCAGCGGCGTGGTGCTGGCGGTGGACACGATGGCCGCGTACCGGGGAATGGTCTGGTTCAACGCCGTCATGCTGCTGGTCACCGCGGCCTTCGTGTACCGGCTGCCCCGGGTCCCGGTCGCCGCGGCGCCCGCGCGGCGGACCAGCCGGCTGGCGGTGTTCCGCGACCGGCCGTTCCTGGCCGTGTCGCTGCTGGCCGGGCTGCTCAGCTCGCACGGCACGCTCTACCTGGTGGTGCTGCCGCTCTGGGTGCTGAGCCACACCGACGCCCCGCGCACCCTGATCGCCGCTCTGGTGCTGCTCAACACGATCCTCGCGGTGCTGCTCCAGGTACGGGCCAGCCGGGGTGCCGACACGGTGGCCGGCGCGGGCCGGGCGCTGCGGACCGGGGGTCTGCTGATCGCGCTCTTCTGCCTGATCCTGCCGGTGTCGGCGCTGACCGGCGGGGTGACGACCATCGTGGTGCTGGTCGGCGCGGCGGTGGTGCTCACCTTCGCCGAGCTGGTCCAGTCGGCCGGCGCCTGGGGCATCACCACCACCCTGCCGCCCGCCACGCACCGGGGCGCGTACGTCGGCGCGTTCCGGCTCGGCGGGCAGTTCCAGAACCTGGCCGCGCCGGCTGGGCTGACCGCCCTGGGGGTGAGCACCGGCGGCTGGGGGTGGCTGCCGATGGCCGCGCTCTTCACCGCCACCGCCCTGGCGGCCCCGCCGATGGTCGCCTGGGCAGACCGTCGCCCGCGCCTCGGCGAAACCGCCTCGCCGGGCGAGCCGGGCGAGGTTCAGCGGCCCCGGGCCGCCCGGGCCATGTCCAGCGCGACGGGGAGCGGCACGCTGGACAAATAGAACGCCTCGCCGGTGGCCTTGTCGACGGCGACCGGGCCGATCCCCGGCGGCGGCGCGTCGTCCGGGGAGCCGGAGGCCATCGCCCGCCGGGTGGTCCACTGGAGCACCCAGCACCAGCCCTGGTCCTCCGCCCCGCCGGTGAGGACGGCGTCCGGGACGCCGGGCGGGAACGCGGCGAGCAGCCGGGTGGCGGTGTCGCGGGCCTGCGTCACGTCCATCGTGGTGATCCTCAATTCGTCCGCATGAACTGGAACCCGGAGTAGTTCTCCAGGTACGCGTAACCGCCGGTCTGGCCGTCGATGAAGTGGACCGTACCGTTGCGGTTCACCACGTTGAAGACGTGACCCGCGACCGGGTTGCCGTTGGCGTCGACCCGCATGCCGTGCACGATGCCGCGCGCGCCGTCCCCGGCGTTCTCCAGCTCGCTGGCGATGTCGTCGTACCCGCTGGCCGAGCGGAGCGGGTTGTTGCCGCCGAGCGCCTGGTTGACCCCGTGCGGCCAGTCGAACCGCGGATCGTTGATCAAGTTCCCGTTGGCGTCCTGGTAGAAGCGGCGGGGCACGGCGGAGCTGGCCTGGCCGGCGAGCGACCGGTCGGTGGCGGTGACGCAGCTCTGGCAGTTGATGCCGAAGGCCGGGTCCTTGCCGAAGTTCGGGTTCACCCCGTGCGACAGCTCGGGGAACTCCTTCCCGAAGTCGGCCGGTGAGGAGTTGCCGTAGTGCCGGGTCCGGGCCATCACGTCCTGCGCGGCCTTGGCGCCCTTCTTCGCCCCCTTGCGGGCGAGCTTGCCCTCCACCCGCTTGAGGAGCTTCTTAGCCTGGGCGAAGAGGCGCTTCAGCTCCCCCTCGACCTTGCGCACCGCCTGTTTGATCAGTTGGCGGCAGGCGACCCGGGCCGCCGCGATCAGGCCCGGGACCAGGGCGGTCGACGCGCCGAAGGTGGCCACCGCCGCCGCCAGCGCCTCGGCCACCGAGATCGCCAGCATGATCAGCTGGACCATGAAGGCGATCTTCAACGCCAGCGTGACGGCCGCAAAGATGATCAACGCGCAGCCGATGATCTCGGCGGCGGTGATGTCCTCCACGAACCGGCGCCGCGGCCCGTCCTCCCGTTCCCACCAGCGGCGGAACGCGTCGGCGGTCTCACCCAGGTTGTACGTCCCGACCGCGTCCGCGGCGCCCTCGGCGCCCTGCGCCACCCCGCGGAGCGTCCCGGCGAATGCGAGCCACTGCTGGCCGGCGGCGAAGAGCAGCTCCTCGTCGGCCTCCGGCCAGGTCAACCCGACCCAGCTGAGCGGCTCGGTCAGCCACTCCGGCAGTTCCAGCCCCATCTCAGCGGGCCGCCGCCGGGACGGGACCGGTGATCGTGACGCGGATCGGCACGCCGCACCTCCGACTGACGATGATCGTTTGCCCGGAACGGGCAGGAGCCTAGTGGCCCGGGCGCGGGCGCGGGGGGGGAGCGAGGTGACCGGGATCCGCGTCTCAAATGACGGACCGAGCTACCGCGGGCCGTCGTGATCACGTAGGGTCACCCTGTCATGTGGCAGGCGTACCTTCTTCTTGGCTGCCGCGACGAGGCCTGACGGCCGGCACCTCGTCGCGGAGTTGAACCGCGCCGTCCAGCACATCCGAACTTCACCTCGGCACCGCCCGGGCACCGTGGCCCGGCAGCACCGCCGACACCTTCCGATTGCTGACGCCACATGTTCCCAGGGAGCACTCCGCCATGGCTCAACCTGCCACCGACGCCGAGACCGATCCGATCGCCCGGCAGCGCCCCAGCCGGATGCCGTTCCAGCGCTACCTGCCGTACCACCAGCAGTTCCGGCTCGACCTGCCGGACCGCAGCTGGCCGGCCCGACGGGTCGAGGCCGCGCCGCGCTGGTGCGCGGTGGACCTCCGCGACGGCAACCAGGCGCTGATCGACCCGATGTCGCCGGAGCGCAAGCGCCGGATGTTCCAGCTGCTGGTGCAGATGGGCTACAAGGAGATCGAGGTCGGCTTCCCGTCGGCCAGCCAGACGGACTTCGACTTCGTCCGGCAGCTGATCGAGCAGGACCTGATCCCGGAGGACGTCACCATCCAGGTGCTCACCCAGTGCCGGGAGCACCTGATCGAGCGGACCTTCGAGTCGCTGCGCGGCGCGCGCCGGGCCATCGTGCACTTCTACAACTCGACCTCGACGCTCCAGCGTCGGGTGGTCTTCGGCCTGGACCGGGATGGCATCACCGACATCGCCACCCAGGGCGCCAGGCTCTGCCAGAAGTACGCCGAGATCCACACCCCGGACACCGACATCCACTACGAGTACTCCCCCGAGTCGTACACGGGCACCGAGCTGGAGTACGCGCTGGAGGTCTGCGCCAAGGTCATCGAGGTGGTCGATCCGACCCCGGACCGGAAGCTGATCATCAACCTGCCGGCCACGGTCGAGATGGCGATGCCGAACGTGTACGCCGACTCGATCGAGTGGATGCACCGGCACCTGCCCCGCCGGGACAGCCTGGTGTTGAGCCTGCACCCGCACAACGACCGGGGCACCGGCGTGGCCGCCGCCGAGCTGGGCCTGCTGGCCGGCGCGGACCGGATCGAGGGCTGCCTCTTCGGCAACGGCGAGCGGACCGGCAACGTCGACCTGGTGACCCTGGGCCTGAACCTCTTCTCCCAGGGCATCGACCCGATGATCGACTTCTCGAACATCGACGAGGTCAAGCGGGCCGTCGAGTACTGCAACCAGCTGCCGGTGCACGAGCGCCACCCGTACGCGGGCGACCTGGTCTACACCGCTTTCTCCGGCTCGCACCAGGACGCGATCAAGAAGGGCTTCGAGGCCCTGGCCAAGGATGCGGCGGCGGCCGGGGTGCCGGTCGACGGGTTCACCTGGGCGGTGCCGTACCTGCCGATCGACCCGAAGGACCTGGGCCGCACCTACGAGGCGGTCATCCGGGTCAACTCGCAGTCCGGCAAGGGCGGCGTCGCGTACATCATGAAGTCCGAGCACCAGCTCGACCTGCCGCGTCGCCTCCAGATCGAGTTCTCCGGCGTGGTGCAGCAGGTCACCGACCACGACGGCGGCGAGGTCGACCCGGCCACCATGTGGGAGATCTTCGCCCGCAACTACCTCCTCGACCACCAGGTCGACCCGGTGGTCAACCTGGCCGGCTACGCCATCGGCACCGCCGACGGCAAGGTCGAGATCGAGGCCGAGGTGGGCTTCGACGGCGGGCGCCGCTCGCTCGCCGCGGTCGGCAACGGCCCGATCGACGCGTACGTCAACGCGCTGCAGTCCCTCGGCGTGGCGGTGCGGGTGCTCGACTACCACGAGCACGCGCTCTCCTCGGGCGGGGACGCCCAGGCCGCCGCGTACGTGGAGTGCGAGGTGGACGGCCGGACCGTCTGGGGCGTCGGGACGGACGCCAACATCGTGACCGCCTCGGTGAAGGCGGTCACCAGCGCGGTCAACCGCGCGCGGAGCTGAGCCCACGGCGGCGTCCGGCACCCGCCGGGCGCCGCCCGGGCACCGTCCGGCCCGGCGGGAGTGGTGGCCGGCCCGCCGGTCACCCGTGCCGGCGGCCGGTCAGCCGTCGGTGCGGGGCACGCCCTGCCTGGTGAGCCGGTTCACGACGGCCCGTTCCTGCTCCGGCCCGGCGATCGGGGCCCGCACCACCACCGGCGAGCCGGTGTCCCGGACGAGCCGGTCGAGGTAGGACCGGAGCAGCGGGTCGGCGGGGCGCAGGGCCACCGCCGCCGGGTCGCTCACCTCCACCACGATCACGGACTGGCCGTACGGGTCCCGGCCGTATCGCCAGCCGGTGACGTCGGCCCAGGCCACCGCGGCGTCGTACGCCGGGTCGGCCGGTTCGCCGGCGCGCCGCTCGCCGAGGCTCGGCACCCGGTACCGGGCCCGGACGCCATCGGCGGAAAGCTCGGCCACCGGCAGCCCGACGCTGTCGTCGCGGCCGCTGCGGCGGCGATGTTCCAGGGTCGCCCCCGGCAGCAGGGCGAAGAACATCACGAAGAGGACGGTGCAGACGGCGCCCCCGAGGGCGGCGATCGGTGACCGGGACCAGAGCAGCACCACCACCAGCACCGCCAGCAGCGCCGCCAGGCCGAGGGCGACCGGCACCAGCCAGCCGAAGACCGCGTGCCCGGGCCGGCGGGGCGCACGGACCACCAGCAGCTCACCGGCACGGCCCGGCTCGGCGGTCAGCCCGATCATCCGGCCAGGTCCCGGCGGAGGGCGGCGAGGTTCTGCTCGATGTCGGCGGCCCGCTGGGAGAACTGCGCCATGGTCGACTTCAGCTCCGGACCGACGCCGAAGTCCCGCAGCAGCTGCTCCGGGTCGACCGGTGGACGCGCCGTCGCCTCCCGTACCGCCTCGGCCCAGTTTTCGGTCGCGGCGCGGATGGCGGCGAGGAGCGAGTCCCGCAGGGTGTGGCTGTCCAGCCGCATCGCGCGTGGGTTGATCTCCAGGTCCTGCACGGCGCCGCCCGCGCCGACCCGGGCGGTGATCAGACCGTCCTCGCTGGTCCCCTCGCCCACCGTCTCGGCGAGCACGGTCCGGTGCTGGTCGAACGTGTCGAGCCGCTGCCGCACCTGCCGCATGGCCTGCTGGATCTGGGCGTCGAATCCGCTCATCGCCGCTACCTTCCTCGTTCAGGCGGAGTGCCAGGCGATCGGGATCTGCCGGAGGTCCGGCGTGCCGTCGCCCTGCTCGTCGAAGGTCTGCACCGCGGCGAACTCCTTGACCACGCCGGAGAGCAGGGTGACCGCCGCCGTGGCGACCGTGATCACGGTGCCGGTGGCGGTCAGCCAGGAGGCGCTGGCGGCCGCGCCGAGCGCCTGGATGATCGGCTGGAGCACGAGGGCCTGCGGGCCGATCGAGGAGAGCGTCAGGTCGAGGATCACCACGAAGAACTCGGCGGTGAAGGCGATGAAGGCGAGCCAGAACGCGGTGAGCAGACCGGCCACGGCCAGCAGGGACGCGGAGAGCGCACCGAGCGCCTTCTGCACCTGACCCAGCTCCCGGGAGACCTCGGCGACGACGTCGCGGTACTCGACCACGCTGCCGTCCACCCAGCCGGCCGTCGCCCCGGTGGCGTACCCGTCGAACTTCTTGATGACCGAACCCTCCAGGGTGGCCGCCACCGCGCCCAGCTCCCGCGCCGCCTCGATGACGGAGAACCCGTTCGCGACCATCGCCGCCGCGGTGACGGGCGCGGGGAGGTAGTCCGGCGCCATCGCCGCGGTGGCCACCCCGAGGCCGACGAACATGCTCTGGGTGGCCACGGTGAGCACCTCGGCGGCGCCGTCGCCCAACCCGTCCAGCCCGCCGAGCGGGTCGGTGAAGAGGCGGGGGAACCCGGCGTCGCCGAGCCCGCCGAGGTAGCCGTCCGGGTCGTCGGCGGCGGGGGTCAGGAACATGTCGACGTTGGCCTGCTCGGCGGCGTGGTAGTTGGCCACCGTCCGGCGGAGCCCGGCGGCGACCGACTCGACGACCTGCACCGCCGTCTCCAGATTGCGCAGTTGGTAGTCGGCGACCGAGTTGTAGTAGCCCTCGGCGAACGACAGCAGCGCGCCCAGCCCGGGCGGGTCGAGCCGGTACGAGTCGGCCATTCGCCGCGCCGCGTCCGCCAGGTCCGGCACGACGAACTGATCCAGCCCGCGCGCGGCGTTGGTCAACTGGCCCGGATTGATCTCGATCTGGGTCAAGGGTCCCCCCGGTCGGTCGCGGCGAGCCCCGGCTACGCCCGGTGGCCGCCGCCACACCCTACCGAGTGGACGCCCGCCCGTCAGGCCCGCGACGGCGGCGGTCGTCGGGTGGGGTCGAGGCGGGCAGCGACGGGCACGGCTGGGCGCCGGGCGCCTCCCGGGGCGGCCGGTGGATCAGCAGCGCGGCCATCGCCGCGCCGGCCAGCAGCAGCCCGGCGCACCAGAGCAGCGCCCCGCGGAAGGCGTCGGTCAGCGCCGGCTTCTGCTCGTAGCCGGTGCCGGAGAGGCCGACCAGCAGCGGCAGCGCGGCCACCGCCAGCAGGCTGCCGGCCCGGGACGCCGCGTTGTTGAACCCGCTCGCCACCCCGGCGTACCGGTCCGCCACGGCGGCCAGCACGGAGGCGGTCAGCGGCGCCACGACCAGGGTCAGGCCCGCTCCGAAGAGGACCACCCCGGGCAGCACGTCCGTCAGGTACGACGCGCCCGGGCCGACCCGGCGCAGCAGCAGCAGGCCGACGGCGGCGACCACCGGGCCGACGGTCAGCGGCAGCCGGGGACCGATCCGGGCGGAGAGCGCGCCCGCCCGCGACGAGCCGACCGCCAGCAGCACCGTCATCGGCACGGTGGCCAGGCCGGTGAGCAGCGCCGACCAGCCGACCACGTTCTGCAGGTAGACGGCGAGGAAGAAGGTAAAGCCGCCGAGGGCCGCGTACACCACCACGGTGAAGATGTTGAGCACCGAGAAGAGCCGGCTGCTGAAGAGACCGGTGGGGAGCATCGCCGTGTCCCCGCGCCGCCGCTCCACCAGCACGAAGACCACCGCGGCGACCACCCCGACCAGCACCGAGACCAGCACCGGCAGGGAGCCGACGCCGCGGGCCGGGGCGTCGATCAGGGCGTACGTGACGCCGCCGAGGCCGAGCGCGCCGAGCAGCGTGCCCGCCACGTCGAACCGGCGCCGCCCCGCGCCGGTACGCGAGACGTTCTCGTCCCGGCTCTCCGGCACCCAGCGCAGCGCGGCGAGCACCACACCCACGGCCAGCGGCACGTTGATGAAGAAGATCCACCGCCAGGAGAGCGTGTCGATCAGCCAGCCGCCGAGGAGCGGACCGAGTGCGGTGGAGACCCCGGAGAGCCCGGCCCACATGCCGATCGCCTTGCCCCGGTCGTCCGGGTGGAAGCTGGCCTGGAGCACGGAGAGCGACCCCGGGGTGAGCAGCGCCCCGCCGGCGCCCTGGAGGAACCGGGCCGCGATCAGCCAGCCGGTGCCCTGGGACAGTCCGCAGAGCACGGAGGCCACGGCGAACCACACCACCCCGAGCAGGAAGACGCGGCGGCGGCCGAACCGGTCGCCGAGCGCCCCGCCGAGCAGCACGAACGCGGCCAGCATCAGCAGGTACCCGTTCACCGTCCACTGCAGACCGGCGACGGTCGCACCGAGCTCGGCGCCGAGACGGGGCAGTGCCACGTTCACCACCGTGCTGTCGAGGAACACCATGCCGGAGGCGAGGACGGCGGCGAGCAGCGTGCCCCGCCCGGCGGCGGTGCCCGTCCGGAGCGCGGGAGCGGGTGCGGTCATGGCTACCAATCTGCCCGCGATCCGATCCGGACGCCACGAATCACAGAAACCGGCCCGGGGGTACTGTGCGGGATCGCCGGGAGCCCGCAAGCTGGAGAGGTGTCGTCTGTGCGTACCAGATCAGGAGCTCGTGCCGCGGTGGCGGCGGCGCTCGCCGCGGCGATCGCCCTCGGCGCGGCCGGTTGCGTGCCGGTTGACGAGCCGGAGGCGGCGCCGAGCAGCGCCGGCAACGTCTCCCAACAGCTCGGTGAGCTGACCGTCGCGAGTGCCGGGTCGATGAAGGGCTACAGCCGCGCCCGGTTCCCGCACTGGCGGGACACCGGGAAGAACTGCGACGTCCGCGACACCGTCCTCCAGCGCGACGGGGAGAGCATCAAGCTCTCCGGCTGCAACGTGGTGGGCGGGCACTGGGAGAGCGCCTACGACGGCCGGGTCTTCACCGACCCGTCGGACGTGGACATCGACCATGTGGTGCCGCTGGCCAACGCGTGGCGCTCGGGCGCGGACGAGTGGGACGACTCGAAGCGCGGCGACTTCGCCAACGATCTGACCCGGCCACAGCTCATCGCGGTTTCCCTGACCTCCAACCGGGCAAAGGGTGACCAGGACCCGTCCCGGTGGAAGCCGGCGAACCGGTCGTACTGGTGCCAGTACGCCGCCGACTGGGTAACGGTCAAGCACTACTGGCGGCTGACGGTGACCAGCGCCGAAAAGACCGCCCTGACGGACATGTTGGAGGGCTGCACATGGGCGAACAAGCCGTGACCGGGGCCGGGGCGACGCCCGCCCCGAAGCAGATGCCGGACGCCGGTGGCGAGGACGCCGCGGCGGCCACCGGCGGCGGCGCCGGACCGACCACCGCCGGACCGACCACCGCCGGGATGACCGTGGACGGCGCCCCGGCGGCGTCCGCGGACGTCTCCGGGGCGGGCATGTCCGCCGACGCCGTCCCGGCGACTCCCGCCGGTGGCGCACCGGCCGTCGGGCCGCAGCAGCGGACCACCGACATCACCGCCGGACCGGGCGGGGTGATGACCGACGAGGCCGGCGTGGTGACCGGGGAGCTGACCCTGCGCACCGAGTACGCCGACGGCCAGGTGACCCTGCGGGTGCAGTACAAGGACGCCGACGAGTGGTACGCGGTGACCGGCGGGAAGACCGCGCTGGCCGACCCGGCCGGCCTGGACGCGGTGCACGCCGTCGCCGTCGCCCTGCTCGACCGCCCCGAGGGCTGACCGGGACACGACGAGGCCCCCTTCCCCCGGCTCGGGGAAGGGGGCCTCGTGCCGTTGTCACGGGGTGGGGATCAGCTCACCGGTATCGCCCGGCGCCGCGCCCTCGTCCGGACGGACCAGCTCCGGCTCGACCTCGTGCGGGCGGATTCGGCCGGCCGCGATGTCCTCGGCGAAGTGGCAGGCCACCCGGTGCCCGGTGACCACCTCGCGCAGCGCCGGCCGCTCGTCGGCGCAGCGGGTCGGCTGCGCCCACGGGCAGCGGGTGTGGAACCGGCACCCGGCCGGCGGGTTGGTCGGCGAGGGCAGGTCGCCGGCGAGCAGGATCCGCTCCCGGCGGTCCTCCACCAGCGGATCCGGCACCGGCACCGCCGACATGAGCGCCCGGGTGTACGGGTGCATCGGCTCCCGGTAGAGGTCGTCGCTGGACGCCTCCTCCACCAGTCCACCCAGGTACATCACGCCCACCGTGTCGGCGATGTGCCGGACCACTGCCAGGTCGTGGGCGATGATCAGGTACGTCAGGCCGCGCTCGTTCTGCAGGTCCTCGAGCAGGTTGAGCACCTGCGCCTGAATCGACACGTCCAGCGCCGAGACCGGCTCGTCGGCGACGATGAGCTCCGGGTTGAGCACCAGCGCCCGGGCGATCCCGATCCGCTGCCGCTGGCCGCCGGAGAACTCGTGCGGGTACTTGTGCAGCGCCGAGGCGGGCAGCCCGACGGCGTCCAGCGTCTCCCGCAGCCGGCGGCTGGTCTCCGCCCTGTCGTCGGCGAGCCCGTGCGCCTTGAGCCCCTCCACCAGCAGCGACTCCACCGACTGGCGGGGGTCGAGGCTGGACAGCGGATCCTGGAAGATCATCTGCATCCGTCGCCGGGCCCGGCGCAGCGTCTCGCCCTTGAGCGAGCGGATGTCGGTGCCGTCGAAGACGATCTCCCCGTCGGTCGGCTCGACCAGCCGCAGCAGGCCCCGACCGAGCGTCGACTTGCCGCAGCCCGACTCGCCGACCAACCCGTACGTCTCACCCGCGTTGATCGACAGCGAGACGCCGTCGACCGCGTAGACGTACCCCACGGTGCGGTCGACGAGCAGACCGCTCTTGATCGGGAAGTGGACCTTGACGTCGCGCAGTTCGACCAATGGTTCCGTACGCTCAGTCACGGGACCGTCACCTCCACCGGAACGGGGTTGTTGCATCGCAGGTCGCCGCCGGTCGCGGTCGGCTCCAGCGGGGGCGCGCCCTCCAGACAGGCGTCCACCACGTGGTCGCAGCGGGGCGCGAAGGCGCACCCCTCGGTCCATGGGATGTTGTCGGCCACCGAGCCCCGGATGGCGTGCAGCCGCTCACCGCGCACCGAGTCCAGCCTCGGCACGGAGTTCAGCAGACCGTGCGTGTACGGATGCCTGGGCCGGGCGAACAGCTCGTGCCGGGCCGCCCGCTCCACCACCTTGCCGCCGTAGAGCACGTTGACGGTGTCGCAGAGGCCGGCCACCACACCGAGGTCGTGCGTGATCATGATGAGCGCGGTGCCGGTCTCGTCGACGAGCTGCTTGAGCAGGGTGAGGATCTGCGCCTGGATGGTCACGTCCAACGCGGTGGTCGGCTCGTCGGCGATCAGCAGCCGCGGCTTGCAGGCCAGCGCGATGGCGATCAGCGCGCGCTGGCGCATCCCGCCGGAGATCTGGTGCGGGTACTCCTTGAGCCGGCGTTCCGGGTCCGGGATGCCGACCGCGTCAAGCAGCTGCCGGGCCTCCCGCAGGGCCTTCCTCCGGTCCATCCCCTGGTGCCGTTCGAGCACCTCGGCGACCTGCACCCCGATCGGGATCACCGGGTTCAGCGAGGAGAGCGGGTCCTGAAAGATCATGCCGATGTCCCGGCCGCGCCGGTCCCGCATGTCGTCCGGGCGCAGCTTGAGCAGGTTGGCGCCCTCGAAGAGCACCTCACCGGTGACCTTGTTGCCCCGCTTCGGCAGCAGGCCCATGATCGCCAGGCTGGTCACGCTCTTACCGCAGCCGGACTCGCCGACCAGACCGACGGTCTGCCCCGGCTCCACGCTGAAGCTCACCTTGTCGACCGCGGTGAACGGCCGCTCACCGCGGCGCTGGAACACCACGCTCAGATCGCGTACGTCGAGCAGGCTCATCGGGTCACTTCCTCATCACGCTGGTCCTTCGCTCGCGACAGCGGGCCTCGCAGGCTCACTCCTCGCGCTCCCTGCCGGCGTCCGCCGGCCGTGCTGGTCCGTCGCATCGCCGTCACCGCCGGTTCTTCGGGTCGATCGCCTCGCGCATCGCCTCACCGAGCAGGGTGAAGCCGAGCGCGACCACGATGATCGCGAGCGCCGGGTAGTAGGCAAGTTCGGGACGGACCTCGAAATAGCGCTGACCGTCCACACCGAGCATCAGACCCCACTCGGCGCGGTTGATGTCCGGGTCGCCGAGCCCGAGGAAGGAGAGCGAGGCGGCCTCCAGGATGGCGGTGGACAGGGTCAACGTGGCCTGCACGATCACCGCGGTCATCGCGTTGGGCAGCATGTGCCGGAGCACGATGTTGCGTTGCTTCACGCCCAGCGCCCGGGCGGCCAGCACGTGGTCGCTCTCCCGCTGGGCCAGCATCGAACCACGCAGCAGCCGGGCGAAGATCGGCACGTTGACGATGGCCACCGCGAAGATGACCGTCCACTGGCTGGACCGGCTGGCCATGGCCACCAGGCTGATCGCCAGCAGCAGGGCGGGCAGGGCCAGCATCACGTCGGTGAAGCGCATCAGGATGTTGTCGACCCAGCCGCCGAAGGCGCCGGAGATCGCCCCGATGAGCACGCCGAGGCTCAGCCCGATCAGGGTGGCGACCACGCCGACGAAGAGGGTCTGCCGGGCGCCGTAGATCATGCGGGAGAAGAAGTCCCGCCCGAGTGGGTCGGATCCGAGCGGGAACTCGCTGCTGGCACCGGGAATGTTGTCGACGGTCAGGTTCTTCGTGAGCTCGTCGAAGCGCTGCGCCGGGTCGTGTGGCGCGAGCAGCGGCGCGAAGATCGCCATCAGGACGAAGAGCGCGACGATCGACGCGCCGACGATGGCAACCGGGTTGCGCCGCAACCGACGGATCGCGTCCCGGACGAGGCTCACGCCGCCCTTGTCGGCGCTCGCGCGGGCCAGTTCGTCCAGTCGCGCCTTCTTGCGCTCGCCGAGCAGCCCGATGCCGCGCTCGCTCATGCCCGGACGGCGCTCGTCGGTGCCGGGCTGGTCCGCGCCGTCGCGGGGGGCGGCCACGCCGGGCCGGGTGATCGGGTCACTCATCGCACACGCACCCTCGGATCGATGAAGGCGTAGGAGAGGTCGACCAGGAGGTTGACCACCACGAAGACCAGCGCGGCCAGCAGGATCAGCGCCTGGAGCACCGGATAGTCGCGGCCGCCGCTGATCGAGTCCGTGATCAGCGTGCCGAGGCCGCCCCAGTTGTAGACCTTCTCGGTGAGCACCGCGCCGGAGAGCAGCGCGCCGGTCTGCAGGCCGATGGTGGTGACCACCGGCAGCAGGGCGTTGCGCAGGATGTGCCGGCCCCGGATGACGCGGTGCCGCAGGCCCTTGGCCTCGGCGGTGCGGACGTAGTCCTCGTTGAGCACGTCCAGCACGCTGGCCCGGGTGATCCGGACGATCACCGCCAGCGGAATGGTGGCCAGGGTGAACGCCGGCAGGATGAGGTGCCAGAGCGCGTCGGCGGTGGCGTCGAACTCCCGGGTGAGCAGCCCGTCGAGGACGAAGAAGCCGGTGACCTCGGTGTTGTCCACGCCGGTACTGAGCCGCCCGGAGGGCGGGAACCAGTGGATGTTCTGGGTGAAGACGTCCTTGAGCAGGTAGCCCAGGAAGAAGATCGGGATCGAGATGCCGAGCAGGGTGCCCGCGATGCTCAGATTGTCCAGCAGCCGACCGCGGTGCCGGGCAGCGAGGTAGCCGAGCGGCACGCCGAGCCCGACCGCAATGATCATGGCAACCAGGGCCAGCTCGATGGTGGCCGGAAAGGCGCGACCGATCACCTCGGCGACGGGGTCACCGGTCCGGATCGAGTTGCCGAAGTCGCCGGTCAGGACCCGCTGCATGAACTTGCCGTACTGCACCAGGATCGGCTGGTCGTAGCCGAGCGCCTTGGTCAGCAGCGCGCGCCGCTCGGGGGTGGCCCGCTCACCGAGCAGCGCCTCGATCGGGCCGCCGGGCAGGTTCCGCAACCAGATGAAGATGAGCGCGGACAGCGCTATCAGGGTCACCGCGAGCTGTAGCAGGCGGCGGACTATGACTCGCAACATCTCTCACACCAGATTCTCGATATCAGCGGTTCGGCCCGGGCCGGGGCGTATGCCCGGCCCGGGCCGATCCCGCGTACGGCGTCAGCGGTTCAGCGGCGTGATCAGCCGACGCTGACGGTGTTGAACCGCTCGTCGGTCAGCGGGCTGGCGACCAGACCCTTGACGTCCTTGGTGACGACGATGGCCGGCGGGGCGTGCCAGATCGGCACGGCCGGCAGCCACTTGGCGGCGATGTCGCGGTTGACCTGCTCCCAGGCGGCCTTCTTGCCGGCCTCGTCGACGGTGCCGTCGGCCTTGGTGATGGCGTCGAACATCTCGGTCATCGCCTGGTCGCCGAACTCGACCTTGCCGCGACCGAAGAAGGTGCCGACGAAGTTGCCCGGGTCGTTGTAGTCACCCGTCCAGCCGAGGATGTGCAGGTCCTGCTTGCCGAACTGCTGCACGTCGTCCTTGTAGCCACCGTTCCACGGGCGGGCCACACCGTTGACCTTGATGCCGACGGCCTGCAGGTCGTTGGCGAGGACGGTGAAGATCTCCTGCGGGTTCGGCATGTACGGCCGGGAGACGTCAGTCGGGTAGTAGAAGTTGAGCGTCAGGTTCTGCACGCCCGCGTCCTTGAGCAGCTGCTTGGCCTTCTCCGGGTTGTAGTCGTACTTCTGCACGTCGGAGGCGTAGCCGAGCACGGTGTCCGGCATGAACTCGTCGGCGACCTTGGTGCCACCCGGGCCCTTGGTCTGGACGAGCTGCTGACGGTTGAGGGCGTAGGCGATCGCCTGCCGCACCCGCAGGTCCTTCAGCTTCGGGTTCTTCTGGTTGAAGCCCAGGTAGAGGATGTTGAACGCCGGACGGTCGAGGACCTGGAAGCCCTCGCCGGAGAGGGCCTTGCGGTCGGCCGGGGCCGGGAAGTCGATGCCCTGGACGGTGCCGGCGCGCAGCTCCTGCTTACGGGTGTTCTCATCCTTGATGACCTTGATGACGAGCTTGTCGACCTTGGCCTTGTCGCCCCAGTAGTCGGGGTTCCGGTTCAGGGTGATCTCACCCTTGGCCTTGTCCCACCCGCCGAAGGAGAACGGGCCGGTGCCGACCGGGTGCTCGTTGGCGAACGCGCTGTACTCGAAGGAGTCGCCGTTCTGCTTCACCGCGTCGGCGTCGTACTTCTTCAGCGCCTCGGGGCTGGCGATCGACAGCGCGGTCAGCGCGAAGGCACCGGGGAAGGCGCCCTTGTACTGGTTCATCGTGACGACGGCGGTGCCGTCGTCCTTGGCCTCGCACTTGTTGTAGACCGGCTGGCCGACGCCCTCGGCCTCGTTCTTGGCGAAGCCGCCGAAGACGTCCGAGTAGTAGATCATCTGGGACTGGGCGGCGGCGCCCTTCATGTTGAACCAGCGGTCGAAGTTGAAGCAGACCGCGGCCGCGTTGAAGGGGGTGCCGTCGTGGAACTTCACGCCCTTGCGGAGCTTGAAGGTCCAGACCTTGCCGTCGGCGTCGTGCTCCCAGCTCTCCGCCAGGGCGCCCTGCAGATCGGCCGTGCCCGGCTTGTTCTGGATCAGGGTGTCGTACATCTGGCGGATCGGCCGGAACGACTCACCGTCGTCGTTGAAGATCGGGTCGAAGTTCTTCGGGTCACCGGCCCCCGCGAAGACGAAGGTGCCACCAGTCTTGGCGCCACCGCCCGCATCGTCGCGCTCGCTCTTGGCGCAGCCGGACGCCCCGACCGCCAGAGCGGCAGCGGCCGCGAGGGCCACGGCCGCTTTAAGCCTGCCTGCCTGCATCTCTCACCTCTGTCATGCGCATGACCACGCCGAGTTGTGGCTCAGTCCGTGTGCCGGAGGCTATGACACGACACACGGAAGCGGAACGCCCGTTAGGCAATCGCTATCAAGCCGACACCAAGTAGTCGGGTCTGACACTGCCCGATCTCCAGGCAAACGGGCCTGTCACAGCACGAGGCGGAGCCTGGGATCAGGCAGATCGCAACAAATCGCCCGACTGTCGGGCCGGGAACCGTGCGCGTGGCGCTCGGCACTCGTCCCACATTCCGGGTATGCGGATAGAGCTGGCCGGCACCCGAAGAGGTGCCGGCCAGTGTGCCCGTGGCGTCGGTCAGACGGCCCGGCGGCCCTCGAACGCCCGACCCAGGGTGATCTCGTCGGCGTACTCCAGGTCACCGCCGACCGGCAGTCCGCTGGCCAGCCGGGTCACCGAGATCCCCATCGGCTTGACCATCAGGGCCAGGTACGTCGCGGTCGCCTCGCCCTCGGTGTTCGGGTCGGTGGCGAGGATCAGCTCGCGCACCGCGCCGCCGCTCAGCCGGGTCATCAGCTCGCGGATCCGCAGGTTGTCCGGGCCGATCCCCTCCAGCGGATTGATCGCCCCGCCGAGCACGTGGTACCGGCCACGGAACTCACCGGTCCGCTCGATCGCCACCACGTCCTTCGGCTCCTCGACCACGCAGAGCACCTCGTCGGTGCGCCGCGCGTCGCGGCAGATCCGACACTGCTCCGACTCGGCCACGTTGAAGCAGGTGGTGCAGAAGCGCACCAGCTCCTTGACCTTGCGCAGCGCGCCGGCCAGCCGGTTCACGTCGGCCGGATCCGCCGACAGGACGTGGAAGGCGATCCGCTGGGCGCTCTTCGGGCCCACGCCCGGCAGCCGCCCCAGCTCGTCGATCAGGTCCTGGATGGCACCCTCGTACATCTGCCGGCTCAGAACCCGGGCAGGCCGAGGCCGCCCATGCCGCCCGCGACCGGGCCCATCTTCTGCTCGGTCAGCTCCCGGGCCGCCTCGGCGGCGTTGTGCACGGCCGCGACGACCAGGTCCTCCAGGGTCTCCACGTCCTCCGGGTCGACCGCCTTCGGGTCGATCTTGATGGACTTCAGCTCGCCGGTGCCGGCGACGGTCGCGGTGACCAGGCCACCGCCCGCGGTGCCGGTCAGCTCCGCGTCGGCCAGCTCAGCCTGAGCCTTGGCGATCTGCTGCTGCATCTTCTGCGCCTGCTTCAGCATCTGCTGCATGTTCGGCTGTCCACCTGGGCGCACGGATGGCTCCTTCTCGCACTCGTCTGCTCGGCCGCCGCCCAGCCTAGTCGGGCGGCGGCACACGTCCTCGTCCTCAGCGCCGACGCGCGCTCAGCGCGCGTCCACCTCATCGATCTTCTCCGCCCCGAACGCCTCCCGGAGCAGCTGCACCGCCTGCTCCTCGCTGGACTGCCGGGCGGTCCGCTCGTCGATCACCTCGTCCAGCGGCTCGTCGCCCGGGTCGAAGCCCTCGTACGTCGGGGTCGCCGGCGCCGCCGCGGCCGGGCGTCCGCCGCCGCGGACCGGTCCGTCGTAGTCCGGGTCGTACGGCGGCTCGCCCGCCCAGTCGGCGTCCGCGGTCTTCCGCGCCGGCTGGACGGCCCGGGCTCCCCTCGCGGCGCCGGCACCGGCCGCCGCCGCCCGGGCTGCCGCGATCGCGCTGCTCACGGGGGCCTTGCTGGCCGGCTGGGGACCGGCCGGCTTCGGTACGGCCGGCGCCGTGGGGGCACTGCCCCCGGCCGTCGCCGTCGGGGCGGCCGGCGTGCTGGCCGTCGCCGGTGCGGCCGCCGTCGCGCCGCCGGGCCGGGCCGGCTCCGGCCAGTCGTCCGAACCGGCGGCGGGGCCACCGGGCCGGGCCGGCTCGGGCCAGTCCGCTTCCCCGCCCGCGGCGCCGCCGGGACGGGCCGGCTCCGGCCACTCCTCCTCGACGGTCGCCGTGGGCGCACCGGCGGCCGGACCGCTCGACTCCGCGCGGACCGGACCACCGACCTGCCCACCCGGGGTCGCCGCGGGCCCGGACGGGCCACCGGAGGTGGCGCGGTGCCCGGACGGGCCGGACGGGTCACCGCCGGAGCTGGAACCGGGCCCGGGTGGACCGGCGGAGACCGGAGCTGGCCCGGCCGAAGCGGTGGAGACCGGACCGGCCGCGGCCGGACCGGCGGGCGACGTGGGGGCGGCGGGCGGCGGGGACGCCGGGCGGGCCGGGGCGGCGGCCCGCGACGAGCCGCCGAGCGACACTCCGCCCCGCTCGCCGGCCACCTCGCAGCGGATCTGCCAGCGACCGCCCAGCTCCTCGTAGAGCGCGTCGGTGAGCACCGGGGCGTGGTCGGACATCATCTTGGCCAGCACCGTCGACTTCACGGTCAGCACCAGCGTGTCGCCGTCCAACTCCCGAACGACCGCGTCGCGCATCAGCGCCGCGATGCGCTTGTTGGTCCGGTTGACCTTGCCGACCACCTCCGGCCAGACCCGGCGGACCGCGACCGCGTCGAGGGCGCCGGACGGGGCGGCGCCGGGGCGGGGCGGCTCGGGGGTGGCCGGGTCGGGCAGCACCGCCCGCCGGGGCGCGGCCGGGGCCTCCGCCGGCACGCCGTTCCCGGCCGCCGGATCAGCGCCGGCCGCCGCTCCAGCCGTCGGCGTGGGGCGGGAAGCCGGAGCGCCGGCGCCGGGCCGGCTCGCAGCGGAGGCCTGCTCGTCGGCGCGGGTGCCCGGTGCGGCGGAACCGGCGCCGGACTCCGGGCGGGACGCGGCGGTGGGGGCGGGCTCGGGGCGTACCGGAGAAGCGGGGGCGACCGGCGCGGGGCCGGCGGCGGCCGAGGGCAGCTCGCCGCCGCCCAGGGTGAGCCGGCGCTCCATCCGCTCCAGGCGCTGGAGCAGCCCGCCGGTGGAGTCGTCCGCGCCGGGCAACAGCATCCGGGCGCAGATCAGCTCCAGCAGCAGCCGGGGCGCGGTGGTGCCACGCATGTCCACCAGCCCGTTGTGCACGATGTCCGCGCAGCGGGACAGGGTGCCCGGGCCGAGCCGCTGGGCCTGGGCGGTCATCCGCTCGATCTGGTCCGACGGGCCGTCGATCAGCCCCTTGGCGGCGGCGTCCGGCACCTGCTGGAGCACGATCAGGTCGCGCAGCCGTTCGAGGAGGTCGGCGGCGAACCGGCGCGGGTCGTGCCCGGCCTCGGCCACCCGGTCGACGGTGGCGTACGCGGCCGCGCCGTCCCCGGCGGCGAGCGCGTCGCACATCTCGTCGATCAGCGCCGAGTCGGTGACGCCGAGCAGCGCGGCGGCCCGGGCGTAGCTGACCCCCTCCGGGCCGGCGCCGGCGATGAGCTGGTCGAGCACGGAGAGACTGTCCCGGGCGCTGCCGCCGCCGGCGCGCACCACCAGCGGGAAGACCGCCGGATCCACCGTGACGCCCTCGGCGTCGCAGAGCTGCTCCAGGTACGGCCGGAGCACCTTCGGCGGGATCAGCCGGAACGGGTAGTGGTGGGTCCGCGACTTGATCGTGCCGAGGACCTTCTCCGGCTCGGTCGTGGCGAAGATGAACTTGACGTACTCCGGGGGCTCCTCGACCAGCTTGAGCAGGGCGTTGAAGCCGGCCGACGAGACCATGTGCGCCTCGTCGATGACGTAGATCTTGAACCGGCTGCTGGCCGGCGCGAAGAACGCCTTCTCGCGCAGCTCCCGGGCGTCGTCGACGCCGCCGTGGCTGGCCGCGTCGATCTCGATGACGTCAATCGAGCCGGCGCCGTCGGTGGCCAGCGAGCGGCAGGACCCGCACTGGCCGCACGGCTCCGGGGTGGGGCCCTGCTCACAGTTGAGCGAGCGGGCCAGGATCCGGGCGCTGGAGGTCTTGCCGCAGCCGCGCGGGCCCGAGAAGAGGTAGGCGTGGTTGAGCCGCCCACTGCGCAGCGCCTGGGACAGCGGCTCGGTGACGTGCTCCTGGCCGATGACCTCGGCGAAGGTGCGCGGCCGGTACTTGCGGTAAAGGGCCAGTGCCACCCGTACCGCCTCCTCTCGACCGAGCCATTCTGCGCCGGTCAGGCGCGGGTGACCACCCACCACCCCGTGACCTGACCCGCAGGGACGTTACCGGCACCCGGAGACAGAAAGGCCTCCCGTGCACCCGGCAGAGCTCGCTTATCCTTGCTGCCTTCCGGCCCTGGGGAGGTTCACGAGGTACCGCCGCACGGGAGGTGCCCCAAGCGTACCCGACCCGGCGTGGATCTTCAGGGGGTGGTGGGGTGGCCCACCCCTGACGGACCTGTATCCTGGCTCGCGGAGGATTCGCCTAGAGGCCTAGGGCGCACGCTTGGAAAGCGTGTTGGGTTAACACCCTCACGAGTTCGAATCTCGTATCCTCCGCTCACTCGCACGTAGGGCCGGCCCCGCACGGGACCGGCCCTTCGTCGTACCCGCCGGTGTACATCCACTCGGCATCAGGGACGCGGGCGACGACCGATGCCACGACGGCGACCGCGGCCAAGGTACGTCGAACCTCGCGGAAGCTCCCTCCGGTGATCGACGGGGTCGATCGACGCCACGGAGGCATGAATGGGACCGGTAACCGGATTCCCATCCACCACGCGAAGCACCCGGTCGTCCAGAAGCCGGCCCGCCGGGGCCGGCCCCTTTCCGGGTACGGAGGGGATTGCGATGATCGACGGTACGGCGTCCGGAGCAGCACCGGCGGATCCGTCGTACACATGTTCCATCCACAGCCTGTGGACGGCGGAAGGATCGGATGAGTTACCAGCTCAGCGCGGTCGTGGCCGACGTCGAGCTGCTCCGCGAGCAGACCGCCGGCCTGGACCACGCGGTGCTCGCCGCGCTCCGGCAGGACTTCGCGCTGCTCCCGGTCACCCCGCAGCTGGTCGAGGAGCTGACCGGCGCGCTGCCGGACTTCGCCACCGGGGAGCCGTCCGCGACGCGGCCGTTCCAGCTCGTCCTCTCGCCCGCGCTGGCGGAGCTGCTGGCCCGCTGGTCGCGGCAGGGGCCGGTGGCCTACCTGGAGGCCGAGTTCGCCGGCGGACTGGGCCACCAGTCGTCGGTCGTGTGGCTGGGCGGCGAGGTGAGCTGGGGGCCGCACTTCGACGGCACGCTCGACCGGCCGCGGGCCGAGTGGCCGATCAACGCGGCGCTCGCCCGGCTCGGCGTCGAGCCAGGCCCGTGGATCGATCCGTTCGCCGAGCTCGGCCTGCACCTGGAGGGCGACACCACCGGCTGGCTGGCGCACGGCCGGCGCGGCCTCACCGCCGACTACTGGGACGAGCTGGCCGAGGAGTGGGAACTCCGGCAATCGGGCCGGCACCAGCAACCTGATCGCCCCGGTCCCGTTGGGGACTGGGGGATTCCATGAAACTGCGACAATTCATCTTCATTGCCACGTTGATGGTGGCCGCCTCGATCGCGGGCAGCGGCGTCCGTCCACAGGGGCCGGACGTGCCGGCCCGGCCGGTCGGCGACGCCGAGGTGGTCGACCTCGACGGGCTGCGCGACATCGAGTTCGGCGCCACCGAGGCGGAACTGACCCGGCGCGGGGTGCTGCGCTCGGACGAGGACGCCTGCGGCCCCACCCTGGCCGGGCACGGAACGGTCAGCCCGGTCTTCTTCGACGACCGGCTGGTGCTGCTCTGGCTGGACGACCCGATGAGCACGCCCGAGGGCATCACCGTCGGCACCCCGGTGAGCGAGGTACGGGCCAGCTATCCGTCGGCGATCCCGCTGCGGGCGCCGCGGGGCACGTACCGGTTCGACGGGCTGCTCGCCCGCAGCGACGACCGCGCGTACCTCTTCCTGCACGACGGGACGACCGTCCGAAAGATCATCGCCGGGTACGCCGACTGGGCACGCCGCCTCTTCGACGAGGGCTACGGCCCCTGCTGACCGGCCCGGCTCCCTGGGTGGTTCGCAGGCCCGGTAGAACGACGAAGCGCCCGGGATGTCCCGGGCGCTTCGGTCGTTGGCGGTGGCGGCGGGATTTGAACCCGCGGAGGGCGTAAACCCTCACACGCTCGGTGTTGAAGGGCAAGCCGGGTGCCTCGCCCGGCAGCACAGCGTTGGCGCGGGTCCGGCAGTGCGCGACTAGAGTTCCAAACGATCGCCGCCGACCGAGGAGCCCGCATGGCCGCCGTAATCGCCAGTATCGAGATCAACGCGCCCGTCGAGAAGGTCTTCGCCTACGCGATCGACCCGGCGAATCTGTCGGCCTGGCAGGAGAACGTCGTATCGGCGTCCCAGGAGGGTGAGCTCGCCGTCGGCGGCAAGGTGATCACCGTCCGTCGCGTGGGTAAGCGCGAGCAGCCCATGACTATGGAGTTCACCAGTTACGACGCCCCGCACAGCTGGTCGATGAGGGGGGTCGATGGCCCGGTCCGGCCGCTCGTTGACACGCGAGTCGAGCCGACGGCGGTCGGCTCGCGAGTGACTGTCGAGCTCGACTTCGAGGGTCGCGGGATCGGCAAGCTCCTGGTGCCCCTCCTCGTCAAGCCCGAGACCCGCAAGGGCCTGCCTCGAAACCTCGCGCTGCTCAAGAAGAACCTCGAGGCGTGAGCCCTCGTGTCGCTAACCACCATTCAGCGTTGACTCTCAGGCAATCCCCACGACCTTCAGTCGTCCTGAATCCTTGGATCGTCGGCGAGGCGGTTACTCACGGCTTCCTGCGCAGGTCGAGAGCTGCGGCTGGCTGGGTCGGGGTTCCAGCACGATCCGGGGCCTGACGAGATGCTGCCTGACATCTCGCTTACAAGGCGCTTCCGACATGAATCATGGCGTCCGCAGAGTTCCGTACCGTCCGCGTGGGGTCTCGCGTACCTACGGGGGAGCCCGTCCTTGGTCATCGCGGTTGATGTCAGCCATTGATGTCAACGGCCATGGTGGCGACGTGGCGGCAGTAGCAGCGCGTTCCTCGGTGGACCGGTCGACGGATGAATGATGGCGGTCGAAGCCAGTGCGGATGGCAGCCGCCGGCGGCCGTGCGGCTCCTACAGACAGGGGCTCATGGTGGCGCGGTCGACGTCCCGGCACCCACCGACGTCTACATCCGCGCCGACAGGTTCGATGGTCTGGAGGTCCACCAGTACCGGGCCTGATGGCAGAGACCCGAACGATTGACCAGTGACGGCCCCTGACCAGCAGAAACACGGACGAGTTCGCGGGGTGGTCCCCTTGCTGGCCGCGCGGCTCATTGACCTCGTCCGGAAGCGCCAGGCCGTCGCCGCGGCGTTGCGGGACGGTCCCCGCGATGCCACACTTCCGCGGTGAACCCCGTGGACACGGTCGCCGCCGCCTACGGCGAGAGCCTGCAGCAGCTGCTCACGCTCGGAGAGCAACTTGACGGGCCGGCGTGGGCGGCGCGCACCCAGTGCCCGCTGTGGTCGGTCGCCGACGTCTACGCCCACATCACCGGACCGGAGGCGTGGCTGGCCGGCGGGGCCGAGGACTACGTCGTGCCCACGCAGGAGTGGATCGACTCCCACGTGCGCGAGCGTCGGGGCCGGCCGCCGACCGCGCTGCTGGCCGAGCTGCGCGACCTGCTGCCGGTGCGCCTGCGTCAGCTCGCCGGCGCCGCGCAGCAACCGACGGTGTTCATCCCGCGGCTGCACGCCGTGGGCCCGCACGAGTTGGGACTACGGTTCCGGGTCTTCGACCTGTGGACGCACGAGCAAGACGTCCGCGAAGCGGTGGGCCGCCCCGGCAACCTCGGCACCGACTCGGCCCGCATCACCCAGGAGCTACTGATCCTGTCGCTGCCCAGGAGCGTGGCCAAGCTCGCCGGAGCACCGCCCGGATCCACCGTGCGCATCACCGCGCATGGCGAGCTGCCCGCCGACGTGTGCGTGCAGGTGGGCGCCGACGGCCGGGGTTCCCTGCTGCCGGCCGGTTCGGCGGCCGACCCGGACGTCCACCTGACGTTGTCGTGGGCATCATTCGCCCGCCTTGGCGCCGGCCGTGGCGCGGTCTCCGACCACGAGGTGTCGGTGTCCGGCGACGGCGGGCTCGCGCAGCGGGTGCTCGAAGCCCTGAACGTGGCGCCCTGAGAGGCATCCGCGTCAGTCGTATGGGCGGGCGGAGCCGACCCGATCGAGATGATCGCACGGGTGCCTACGCATCACGGTCGGCAGCGCGCGTTTGATGTCTGGGTGCACAAGGCGATGAAGGCTGGACAGTGCCGGCTAGACGATCTTGAGGGAGAGCTCGGGACTTGGCCATCTAAGCGATGAGGACGGATACGCTAATACCGACCCAAGATCGGTAGGAGCGGGCGGGCCGGTGACGACGAGTGGAACAAACGGACTGCTTCGCAAGCTCGAGGACGTCGCGCGAGCGTCGTTCCTGGAGCTGTTCTTCGATGTGGTGTTCGTCTTCGCGCTCCGCGCGCTCGCCCAGCAGCTGTTCAATAATCTGACCTGGTCCGGCGCGTTCCGGACCCTGGTGCTGCTGCTGGCCATCGGATGGGTGTGGTCCCTCACCGCGCGGGTGACCGGACAGTTGAACCCGCGGCGGCCGTCGGTACAACTGCTGGTCCTCGCCACCATGGTGGGTGCCCTGGTGCTCTCCGCGGCGGTCCCCGAAGCGTTCGGCAAGACCGGCCTGATCTTCGCGGTCACCTACCTTGCCATCCAGATCGGCCGCGATCTGTTCCTCGTGGTCCTGTTGCGGGGCCAGGAGCTGCAACATGTTGCTGGGCGGGCGACGATCTGGCATGCCGCCACCGGGGTGCCCTGGCTTATCGGGGCGGTCGCCTCGGGCACGGTACGTACGGCGCTGTGGACGCTCGCGGTTGTCCTCATCTACGTCGCACGGTGGTTCAGCTACCCCCTGCCAGGACTCAGGCGCCTGGCCGGTGGGGACTTGCCGCCCGGCGGCGAGTACCTGGCCGACCGCAACCGGGCACTGTTCGTCATCGCCCTCGGCGAGGTGATCCTGGCCATCGGATCGAGCCTCACCGGTCGCGGCTTTTCCACCGACCAGACCGTGGCGTTCGTGATGACATTCGCCGTCACGGCATTGATCTGGCGGATCTACATTTTCCGCGCCGGAGAAGACATGGGGCCGGCCATCCAGGCTTCAGCCAACCCCGACCGGCTCAGCAAATTGGTGTCCTACGCCCACCTGGTCATGATCGCCGGCCTCGTCGTCACCTCGGTCGGCAACGAACTGGTCATCGACGACCCGTTCGGCCATCCACGCGCGACCGCGACCGTCACCATCCTCGGCGGTACCGCGCTGTTCCTCGCCGGTCGGACCCTCCTGGGGTACCTGGTATTCGGCCGCGTTTATAGAAGTTGTGTTATTGGGTTACTCGCGCTCGCCTGCCTCCTGCCGCCGATGCTGCTCCTGGGACCGCTCGTCAACGCCCTCGCTAGCGCCACAGTCCTCACCGGCATCGTCATCACTGACAACATTCGTGTACGACGACACCCCGCACCGATCTCCCCACCAGGCCCCCACCGCCCCAGCGAGACGTGACCAGCACCGGCGAGCGCCACTCTCTCCGTCAACATCACGATCGGCGGGAGTGTCGCGCATCATGTGGAACCAATCTGTCACTCATCAAGCGGAGTACGACACGGCCGGCAGCCGGCTGTCGGGTCTCAGGACCTGCGTGACAGATCGGTATCAGGACCTGGGTGACACTCCCACCCCACGATCGCTGTGGGCAGCGGCGATCGTGGTCTGCCTGTCCGTGCCGCTCCCAGGATCGGCCGGGTCGCTGCCTGTTTCGCGCCGCTGGCGGAGTGTGCAGCCATCCCGTGCTGACGTGGCCGCAGTTTGGCGGCCGCTTCGGCGGGAAGCCCAGGGAACTTGCGACAACAGGGAGAGGAATCGTCGTGACATCGACCAGAGTTCCCGGCGGGACGTTCACCATGGCCGAGGATCTGACGGTCACTCGCATGGGATATGGCGCCATGCAGTTGGCAGGGCCACACGTATTCGGCCCACCGGCCGACCCCGACGCTGCCGTGTCCGTACTGCGCGAGGTCGTGCGCCTGGGCATCAACCACATCGACACCGCCGACTTCTACGGGCCTGTCGTCGTCAACGAGCTGATCAGGGAGGCCCTACATCCCTACCCGGACGATCTGCGCATCGTGACGAAGGTCGGATCGCTGCGAGACGCCGAGGGGAACTGGCTGCCGGCGCTCGCTCCCGAGCAGCTGCGCCAGGCCGTGCACGACAACCTGGATCACCTCGGACTAGACGCACTCGACATCGTCAACCTGCGCGTCGGCGGGTTCGACAGGCCCACTCCCGGCCCAATCTCCGCACCGTTCACTGTGCTCGCGCAGCTGCAGCAGGAGAGATTGATTAAGCATCTCGGTCTCAGCACGGTCAACGCCGAGCAGATCGCCGAAGCACAGTCCATCGCGCCGATCGTGTGCGTGCAGAACTTCTACAACATCGCAAACCGGGACGACGACGACCTGGTTGACTCCCTCGCCGCACAGGGCATCGCCTACGTGCCCTACTTCCCGCTCGGCGGCTTCTCCCCACTCCAGTCCGAGGAACTGAGCGCAGTCGCCACCCGCCTCGGCACCACACCGATGGCCGTCGCGCTGGCGTGGCTGCTACAGCGCTCCCCGAACATCCTGCTCATCCCCGGCACCTCATCCGTTACGCACCTGCGCCAGAACGTCTCCGCTGCTGCGCTGAACCTCCCCGAGGACGCGCTAACCGAGCTGAACCGGATCGCCTCCTGAGAGCCAGCGCCACGAAACCCCGCCGGGACGCTGACCGTCCGGCGCGGCCGGCAGCGGCCGAGATGGGAGCACGGGTGCCGCTCGCCGTGCGGGCGGAAGCACGGCGGGCACTGCCCCGACCGCCGCCAGGTGCGAGCCGACACCGCCGAGACCAGGTCGTGGGCTGGCCGGCGCAGCATCGGGCTACCCGACGAGTTGGTGGCGCTGCTCCGCAAGCACCGCGACGAGCAGGACCAGGAGCGCGCCACCGCCGCCCAACTCTGGGAAGGCAGCGACTGGCTGTTCGCCACGCCGACCGGTGGCCCCGTCAACCCGCGCACGGACTTGACCGCCCAGGTCCGTCGGGACATCGCCCAGCGCGTCGGCGGGCTGCTCGGGGACAGCCCGGCAGAGGACCCGAAAAGGGGCCCTTGAGCGCGAACTGAGACCAAAACCGAGACCACAAGCGGAAGACCCGGCCGGTCCTCACGGACCGACCGGGCGTTCTCGCATCTCACGAGCGGTGGCGGCGGGATTTGAACCCGCGGAGGGCTTGCACCCTCACACGCTTTCGAGGCGTGCTCCTTAGGCCACTCGGACACGCCACCGCCGAGTAGGGTACAGGACCGCGGGTGTGGACGCCGAACCGGTATCCCGGTGGCGGGCCTGGCAGGATCTTTGCCATGAGTACGCACATCGGCGCTGAGCCGGGAGAGATCGCCGAGCGGGTCCTGATGCCGGGTGACCCGCTGCGGGCCAAGTGGATCGCGGAGACCTACCTCGAGGGCGCCCGCTGCTACTCGACGGTCCGCGGCATGCTGGGCTTCACCGGCCGCTGGAACGGCGTCGAGGTTTCCGTCCAGGGCTCCGGCATGGGCATGCCCTCCGCCTCCATCTACGCCCACGAGTTGATCAACGAGTACGGGGTGAAGACCCTGATCCGGGTCGGCTCCTGCGGTGCCCTCAGCGAGGACCTCGCGCTGCGGGACGTGGTCGCCGCCATCGGCTCGTCCACCGACTCGAACATGAACCGGATGCGCTTCGACGGGCTGATCGACTACGCCCCGGTGGCCGACTTCGGGCTGCTGCGCACCTCGGTCGAGGTGGCCGAGCGGCGCGGCATCACCATGCACGTCGGGCCGATCCTGGCGGCGGACGCCTTCTACACCGACCGGCCGGACCTCTACGACGCCCTCGCCGACTACGGCGTGCTGGCCGTCGAGATGGAGTCCGCGGCGCTCTACACGATCGCCGCCCGGTTCAAGGCGCGGGCGCTGACCATCCTGACCGTCAGCGACCACATCAAGACCGGCGAGAAGACCACCTCCGCCGAGCGCGAGCAGACCTTCAGCCAGATGGTCGAGATCGCCCTCGACACCGCCATCGCCTGACCCTTCCGCAGCCTCGCCGCCCCGCCACCCTCGGTGGCGGGGCGGCCGCATCTCGGCACCCCGAAAATAAATACGACCGATCGTGCTTTTTCTTGGTACGCTGCCCGCATGACCCTCGACGGCCGCGTGGCCCGCGGCGACCGCACCCGCACCGCCGTGCTGGACGCCGCCGTGGCCCTGGCCACCGAGGCCGGCCTCGACGGGCTCTCCCTCGGGCAGCTCGCCGACAAGCTCGGGGTCAGCAAGTCCGGCCTCTTCGCGCACTGGCGCTCCAAGGAGGCCCTCCAGCTCGCCACCATCGACCGGGCGCTGGAGCAGTGGCAGGAGCGGATCGCCGCCCCGGCGCTGCGCGCACCCCGCGGCGTACGCCGGCTCTGGGCACTGCACACGGCCCGGATCGACTTCTACGCCGCACGGGTGCTCCCCGGCGGCTGCTTCTTCGCCACCACCGAGTTCGAGTACAACGCCCGCCCCGGCCCGGTCCGCGACCGACTGGCCGAGCTGTTCGACCGGTGGACCGCGTTCCTCGAACAACTCGTGGCCGAGGCGGTCGCCGCCCGCGAACTACCCGCCGACACCGACGTCCAGCAGCTCGCGTACGAGATCGAGGCGCTCGGGCTGACCGCGGCCATGCGGTCCCGGCTGCTGGACCCCGAGCCCGCCTACCGGCACGCCCGCCAGGGCGTGCTCGACCGCCTGCGGGCGTTGTGCCCCGACCCCAACCTGCTACCGGAAGGCCTGTGATGACCCACGACACCCTCGACCAGCCCGTCGTGCGGTTCGGTCACGTCGAGCACGTCCCGGTCCACTTCGACGACCTCGACGCCCTCGGCATCATGCACAACGCCCGGTACGCGGTGCTGCTGGAACGCGCGCTCACCCCGTACTGGGCCGACCGCGGGCACGCCTACCGCGGGCGGGACAGCTCCCCGGACCTGTGCCACGCGGTACGCGAGTTCACCATCCGGTTCCGCGCCCCGATCGCCGCCACCGGTCCGGTGGCCGTGCACTTCTGGCTGGAACACCTCGGCACCAGCAGCGCCGGGTACGCCTTCGAGTTCCGCTCGGTGGACGGCGCCATCCTGCACGCCGAAGGCACCCGGGCGATCGTCCGGCTCGACCCGGCGACGCTGCGCCCCGCCCCGTGGAGCGAGGCCGGCCGGGCGGTCGCCGAGACCCTGCTGCGTCCCGCCCCGGCGGCGGCCTGACCGCCGGCCGGATCAGCGGAAGAAGGCCCGAAGCACGGCGGCGTTCTCCGTCTCCAGCACCCCGCCGTACACCTCGGGGCGGTGGATGGCGCGGCGGTCGCGCAGCACGTCCCACAGCGAGCCGACCGCCCCGGTCTTGGGCTCCCAGGCGCCGAAGACGACGGTGGAGATCCGGGCCAGGGCGATCGCGCCCGCGCACATCGTGCAGGGTTCCAGCGTCACCACCAGGGTGCAGCCCTCCAGCCGCCAGCGTCCCAGCCGCTCGGCGGCCCGTCGCAGTGCCAGCACCTCGGCGTGCGCGGTCGGGTCCCCGGTCAGCTCGCGCTCGTTGCGGCCGACGGCCAGCTCGGCGCCGTCCGGGCCGTAGACCACCGCCCCGACCGGAATGTCCGCGACGAGGTCGGCCTCGGACGCCGCGGTGCCGGCCGACTCGGCGTCCGACGCCGCGGTGCCGGCCAGCTCGGCCTCGGGACCGGTCGGGCCGGCCTGGTCCGGGCCGGTGACCGCGACCTCCAGCGCGCGGCGCATCCAGAGCTCGTGCCGCTGCCGGCGGCCCACCTCACCCGGGTCGGCCAGCCCCTCGTCCGCGCCCGGGCCGGCCCGGCCCACCGCGCCCGGCGTCGGCTGCCCCGGCCGGAGCGTCTCCAGCGCCGGGTCGGTGGCGTCAGCCGGCTCCGCGTCGCCGTGCGGCACGAATCCGGACGGCTCAGACCTCACGCAGCTCCTCGACCTCGTCCGCGCAACCGAGCACCTGGCAGATCTCCGCGGTCACGTCGGCCGGCAGCATCCCCTCGTGGGCGCAGAGGGCGAGCAGCTTCTGCGCGGAGATGCCCTGGTCGGCGAGGATGTCCGCGTCGCCGACCGGGTCGGCCTCCGGGTCCACCGCGGGCTGCTCGGTGTCGTCGTCCCCGCCGGAGGCGGCCGGGCGCGGCTCGTCGCCGTCCTCGACCCCGGTGACCGAGGTCTTCAGGTCGCCGACCAGCAGGGCCCCCAGCCGGGACTCCTCCGCGTACGCCGAGTCGGAGCCGAAGACCCTCAGGTCCTCCCCCTCGTCCAGGCGCAGGATCACCAGGTACGCGTCGTCCGCCTCGACGAAGAGCAGGGACAGGTCGGCGTCCGGCTCGACGTCGCGCAGCCGGTCGGCGACCTCGTCGATGTCGGTGGCGCCCCGCAGGCTCACCTCTTCGGCGGTCCAGCCGCCCTCGACGCGTACCGCGGCAGCGGCGAAGTACGACACGGTCCCCCCCAAAGTTGGCCTCGGCAGCACGCCGACTCGTCTCGCGTGCACGTTAACCGGTCGGGTCGGCAGACGACCGGTCAACGCCCCGAAGGGCCGGTCAATCCAGGATAAAGTCGGATCAGCCGGCAATCCGCTTGCGGGTGGCGATGAGCTGGCGCAGCCGCTCGGTGCGGGCCCGCTGCGGCCGTTCGCGTTGGCGTACCGTGCGGGCACCGGCCAACTCGGCAAGGAGTTGCAGGCGACGGCGGCTCCGCTCGGGATCGAGCCGCGGGGTGGTCCAGGCCATACCGCCGAGGGTGAACCGTCACAGCGCGTACGTCAAGATGGTCTTCGCTGCGCAGCCGGGCGTGCACGGACGGTCACCAGAGCGGCCAGTCCCCGCCCTGCGCCCAGCGGACCGCGACGACCGCGGCGGCGATGCTCCACCCGCCGGCGGTGACGATCGCGACGCCCGTCGCGACCCCGCGGTCGCCGAACCGCACCAGCACCACGGCGGCCAGCCAGGCCAGCCCGCCGGCGATCACCGTCCACCAGGCGTAGCCCGCCACGTCCCGGCCGAGCAGGCCGAACAGGAGCAGCCAGGCCGCGGCCATGGCGCCGCCGGCCGCCACCCCGCCGCCGGTCACCGGGTACGGCTCCCGCCAGGTGGGCCGGGCCGGCGGCCCGGAGGGAAAGAGCCCCGAGGGGGTATGCGGCAGCGGGCGGCCGGCATCCGGACGCGGCTCGCCGGGTACGGCGTTCCACCCGTTCATCGCCCCTGCTCCCTTCACGGACCGTAGGGTGCCGTCCTCGGCGTACGGCGTGACGCAGCGCGACCGTACGACGAGGGCGGCGGTCGCAGCGTTCGTGCCTACGGTAGTGGTCTGCCAGGATGACCGGATGCGCTCGCGATCGATCGGACGCCGCCCGCGTTCGGCGTACCCGGTCCTGCTGCTGCTCGCGCCGGCGCTCGCCGCCGGCTGCGCGACCGGCACCCGTCCCACCGCGACGCCGACGAACGTGTGGGACAGGCCGAGCGCCGTCGCGACGGCCCAGCAGCCCGCCGCGCCCACCCCGACGCCGGCGCCCGGGCAGCCGTCGCCGTCGCCGACCCGCACCGACCTGCGGCACGTCTTCCCGGTACGCGCCGACAACGTCGCCTACCACCCGACGCACTCCGCGTACCCGGGGACGGACATCTTCGCCGACTGCGGGGAGCCGGTCGTCGCCGTCACCGACGGGCGGATCCTCGAGGTGAGCCGGGTGGACCGGTTCGACAAGCGGGGTCCGCTGGGGCCGTACAACGGGGGCCTCTCGATCTCGCTGCTCGGCGACGACGGGGTGCGCTACTACGGCTCGCACCTGAGCGCGATCTCCGCCGACGTCGCCGCCGGAGTACGCGTCCGCGCCGGTCAGCAGCTCGGTCGGGTGGGCCGCACCGGCAATGCCAACAACGTCTGCCACCTGCACTTCGGCATCTCGCCCGCGTGCCGCGGCCACGACGACTGGTGGATCCGGCGCGGCGTGATCTGGCCGGCCCGCTACCTGGACTCGTGGCGCAAGCGGGGCAACCGCGCGCCGGCCGCCGAGGTCGTGGCGTGGCAGCGGAAGCACGGCTGCCCGAAGGCGCCGACGACCACCGGCGGCGCCGGCTGATCCGGTCCACTCGCGACATCCGCCGTCGGACCTACGCGCCCGCGCGCGCGGGCGCGTAGGTTGCAGGGCATGAGTGCCCGGGATCCCATCGCCGACCTGCGCCGGATCGCGTTCCTGCTGGAACGGGCCAACGAGGCCACCTACCGGGTCCGGGCGTTCCGGTCGGCGGCCAAGGCCCTGGGCGCGCTGCCGGCGAAGGAGGTGGCCGAGCGGGCCCGCGCCGGCACGCTCACCGAGCTGTCCGGGGTCGGCGACGTCACCGCCCGCTGCGTGGCCGAGTCGCTGGCCGGCGAGGAACCGGTCTACCTGCGCCGGCTGGTCGCCACCGAGGGCACCGACCTGGACGCCGCGGCCACCGCGCTGCGGACGGCGCTGCGCGGCGACTGCCACACCCACTCGGACTGGTCCGACGGCGGGTCACCGATCGAGGAGATGGCGCTCGCGGCGGTCGAGCTGGGTCATGAGTACCTGGTGCTGACCGACCACTCGCCCCGGCTGAAGGTGGCCCGGGGGCTCACCGCGGAGCGGCTGCGCCGGCAGCTCGACCACGTGGCCGCGGTCAACGACGCGCTGCCGAAGGGGTTCCGCATCCTCACCGGCATCGAGGTGGACATCCTCGCCGACGGCTCGCTGGACCAGGAGGAGGAGCTGCTGGCCCGCCTCGACGTGGTGGTCGGCTCGGTGCACAGCGGGCTGAACGACGAGCGGGCGAAGATGACCCGCCGGATGCTGGCCGCGATCGCCAACCCGCACCTGGACATCCTCGGCCACTGCACCGGCCGGATGGTGGCGTCCCGGCCGGCCGGGGTGAAGGGCCCGGGCGACCGGGCGCACCGACCGCGTACCCGCTCCGAGAGCGACTTCGACCCGGACGCGGTCTTCGCCGCCTGCGCCGAGCGGGGCGTCGCGGTCGAGATCAACTCCCGGCCGGAGCGGCAGGACCCGCCGAAGCGACTGATCCGCCGCGCCCTGGAGGCCGGCTGCCGGTTCGCGATCAACACCGACGCGCACGCCCCCGGTCAGCTCGACTGGCAGCGGTTCGGCTGCGAACGCGCGGCCCTGTGCGGGGTCCCGGCGGACCGCGTGGTCAACACCTGGAAGGCCGATCGCCTGGTGAAGTGGACCCACACCCGGCGCTGACCCGCCACCACCTCGCCGGGGTGGCGCGGTCCGCACCCCGCCGACCCACCCACCTCGCCGGCCGCGCGGCAGCCCCGCCGGCCGAGGGCCGGGCCGGGCGCGCGCGGCGGGAGGGTCAGCGGTGGGTGGCGGGCTCGGCGGCGGGCACGGCCGGCGTACCGGCGGTGACGGGCGTGGGCGTCCGACGGCCCAGCAGGCCCTGGGCGACCGCCACGCCGAGGAGCACGATCAGCGCGCCGACCGGCTGATGCCAGTTCAGCCGCTCGTCGAGCACCACCGCGCCGACCAGCACCGCGAAGACCGGGATCAGGTAGGTCACCGTGGAGGCGGTGCTCGCCCCGGCCACCCGGATGTTGCGCAGGTTGATCACGAAGGCCAGCCCGGTGCCGAGCGCGCCGAGCGCCAGCACGCTCGCCACCACCTCGACGGAGAGCCCGGTCGGCACCGGCGGCGCCCCGGCCACCAGCGGCGCGACGACGGCGAGCTGGAGCGTGGCGACCAGCAGCTGCCCGGCGGAGAGCGAGAGACCGGAGTACGAGCTGCCGGCGATGAACTTCTTCTGGTACGGGATGGCGACGCCGTAGCAGGCCGCCGCACCGAGACACATCAGCTGGCCGGTGAAGTGCGCCCCGCCCACGCCCTCCCAGACGCCGAGCACCACCAGCACGCCGAGGAAGCCCAGCCCGAGCCCGACCGCGCGCCGGGCGGTCAACCGCTCGGTGCGGAAGACCAGCACCGCGAGCGGCAGCACGATCAGTGGCGTGGTGGCGTTCCAGATGCCGGCGAGCATCGACTCGACCCGCTGCTCGCCGAAGCCGAAGAGGGTGAACGGGACCGCCACGCCGAAGGCGGCGACCACGAACAGGTGCGCCCAGACCCGGGGCTCGCGGGGCAGCCGGTCGCGCAGCACGGCGAGCACCACCAGCAGGGTCACCGCCCCGGTGGCGACCCGGTAGAGGGTGAGGTGCAGCGGGTGCAGCTCCTCGATGCCGACCTTGATGAACAGGAAGCTCGAACCCCAGATCGCAGCGAGCGCCAGGAATCCGGGCAGCCAGCTGCGAGCGGCGGCCCGGTCAGGAGTGGTAGCGGCGGTCACCCCTGACACTCTGCCGCAGCCGTACGACGAAGTCCCGCGCTTTTCGGACGCCGTGTCCACCGCCACAGCAACCGGCCCGAACTGCTGCCGTGAACACGGCGAACACGGTCGACACGAGGGCACCAGGGTCACGTAGGGTCGCACCGTGGGACGAATCGATGACCTCGCCAACCGGTACGTGACCGACTGGGCCCCGCTCAGCCCGACCGGCGCCACCTACGTCGGCATCGCCGGCTACGACGATCAGCTCGACGACCTGTCGCCGGACGGGTACGCGGCCCGCGCCGAGCTGACCCGGCGCACCCTGGCCGACCTCGACGTGACCGAACCGGACTCGGAGGCGGAGCGGACCGCCAAGGAGGCCATGCAGGAGCGCCTCGGTCTGGAGCTCGCCCGGCACGAGGCCGGTGAGACCACCAGCGAGGTCAACGTGATCGCCAGCGGGCTGCACGAGATCCGCATGGTCTTCGACCTGATGCCGACCGAGGGCGACGACGCGAAGGCGAACATCGCCGCCCGGCTCAACCGGTTCGCCGGCGCGCTGGAGGGCTACAAGACGACCCTGCGCGAGGCGGCCGCCGCCGGGCAGGTCAGCTCGCGGGTGCAGCTGGTCGAGGTCGCCAAGCAGTGCGACGTGTGGACCGACCCGGAGGGCGACAACTTCTTCCACGGCCTGGTCGAGCGGCTGGGCGCGGACGGCACGGTCGGCGCCGAGCTGCGCAAGGGCGCGGCGGCGGCCACCGCGGCGACCGCCCAGTTCGGCGAGTTCCTCCGCACCGAGCTGGCGCCGCAGGGGCGGGAGAAGCAGGCCGCCGGCCGCGAGCGGTACGAGCTGGCCTCGCAGTACTTCCTCGGCGCGAAGGTCGACCTGGACGAGACGTACGCCTGGGGCTTCGCGGAGCTGGCCCGCCTGGAGGGCGAGATGCGAACCGTGGCTGGTCGCATCGCGGGTCCCGGTGCCACTGTCGATGATGCCGTGCGGGCGCTGGACGCCGACCCGGCCCGGACCATCCAGGGCAAGGAGGCGTTCCGGGACTGGATGCAGGCGCTCGCCGACAAGGCGATCAGCGAGCTGCACGGCACCCACTTCGACATCCCGGAGCAGGTCCGCCGGATCGAGTGCTGCCTCGCCCCGACCAGCGACGGCGCGATCTACTACACCGGCCCGAGCGAGGACTTCTCCCGCCCGGGGCGGATGTGGTGGGCGGTCCCGCAGGGCATCACCGACTTCTCCACCTGGCGGGAGGTGACCACCGTCTACCACGAGGGCGTGCCGGGTCACCACCTCCAGGTCGCCCAGACCGCCGTCCGGGCCGAGCTGCTCAACCGGTGGCAGCGGCTGCTCTGCTGGGTCTCCGGGCATGGTGAGGGCTGGGCGCTCTACTCGGAGCGGCTGATGGACGACCTGGGCTACCTGGAGGACCCGGGCGACAAGCTCGGCATGCTGGACGGGCAGGCGTTCCGGGCCGCCCGGGTGATCGTCGACATCGGCATGCACCTGGAGCTGGAGATCCCGAAGGACAACCCGTTCGGCTTCCACCCGGGCGAGCGCTGGACTCCGGAGCTGGGCTGGGAGTTCATGCGGGCGCACTGCCGGGTGCCGGACGAGAACCTGCGCTTCGAGCTGAACCGCTACCTGGGCTGGCCCGGGCAGGCCCCCTCCTACAAGGTGGGCGAGCGGATCTGGCTCCAGGCCCGCGAGGAGGCGAAGGCCCGCAAGGGCGCCGACTTCGACCTCAAGGAGTTCCACCGCCAGGCGCTCGACCTGGGCTCGCTCGGTCTCGACCCGCTGCGCAGGGCGCTGGCCCGCCTCTGATCGCGGAACCGGGGGCGGGCGCGGGCCCGCCCCCGGTCACCCGTGGTGGGACGACGGTCAGGAGAGGCTGAGCGCCAGTGCGGGCCGGGCGGTCAGCGTGTCGCAGTCGACGAAGGCCAGGTCGACCACCGGGTCGGTGAAGGTGATCGGGATCGGCGAGGTGACCGGAATGCCGTCCGGGAACGGCAGGTCCGGGGTCAGCGTGATCTTGATGCCGAGGAGCCGGCCGACAAAGCGGGTGGCGTAGAACGCCACGTCGCCCTGCACGGTCAGCCGGTCCGTCACGTACTGCTGGTTGCGGCCGGCCGGACCGTCCGCCACCAGCTTGAAGTCGTCGGTCACCGCCTTGGCCATGCTGAACTTCAGCGCCTTCAGCGTCCCGTCCGAGGTGGGCAGGTCGACGATCCCCTCGAACCGCAGCCCCGTCATGGTGACCTTCGAACCGGTCAGCTTCGACGGCTGTCGGGCCACCTTCGGCTGCCCCGGCTCGGGAGCGATCTTCGGCATCAGCCGGCCCGGCTGGGCGGTGCCGGGCTTGGCGGGCTTGGCGGGCTTCCCGGCGGGGCAGTCGCTTCCCGACCCGGTGGCGGTCGGCGTCGGCGCGGCGGCCGGGCCGGCCGCCCCGGCGCTCGGGGTGGGGGTGGCGCTCGCCGACGGGGTTGGGCTGGGCTCGGCCTGGGGCCCACCGGTGAACAGGTCCCCGATGCCACCCAGGATGTCGGTGAGGATGTTGCCGTCCGAGGTGGCCCCCGGCGACGGGCTCGGGCTGGCCGTCGGTGTCGACGTCGGGAGGGCGCGGCCGGCGGAGGGGGACGGGGTGCTGACCTTCCCCGGCGGCTTCGGGCAGGCGGTCGCGGCGGGCGACGGCGGGGCCGCCCGTACCGGCTGCGGCTGGATGGCCACCAGCCCGGCGGCGGAGAGACCGAGCACCAGCAGCGCCACCGCGAAGTACCGGGGGTCGCGGGAGCCGCCGGACGGCTCGGGCGGGTCGTCCGGCCCGGCCGCCGGCGCCCCGTCGCCGGACCGGGCCGTCGCCGCGTCGCGCTGCCGTGGTACGCCCCGGCTGTCGGCCGGCATCAGCTCGTCGACCAGGCCCGGGTCGTCGGATCCAGTGGTGGCCGGCGGGGTCCCGGCGACCCGCCCGTCGGGGCCGTCGCCTTCCGCGGGGGCGGGCCGGGCGGTCGGCGCCCAGGCGAAACCGAGGGCGCTGCCGACCATGCCGAGCAGCAGGCCGAGGAAGAAGCCGCCGAGGTTGAGCCCCATCAGCGAGTAGATCGTGGTGACCGCCGCGACGATCGCGTAGAACAGCCGCTGAGCTGGGCTGAACCAGAGCAGCAGCCCGCAGGTGAGCAGGATGACCGGGATCAGCAGCGAGTACAGCCCGGTGGATCCGCTGTGGAAGCTCAGGCCGTTGAGCGTCATCCGGGTGGAGGCGAACATCTCCACCCCGGCCAGCGCGGTGAACAGGCCGCCCCAGAACGGCCGGGTCCGCCGCCAGCGGCGGAAGCCCCGCCACACCCGGCCGACACCACCGGCGCGGACGTGTTGCGGATCAGCGGTTGTCACGTACTCCTCCTGGCGGAGCGGGGGGACGAGGGGACGGGGACAGGCCCGCGGCGTCCACCGCGGGCCCGCGATTCAGCTCAGAAGCACTCCTTGCCCGTGGCGTCCTTCCCGACGTTGACCTTCAGTCGCAGGCCCACCAGGTTGAAGGTGGAGGCGGTGGTGTAGCGGGACACCTGCTCCAGCTTGGTGATGGTGACCTCGTCGGCGTTCTGGCCGAACGAGCCGGTCCGCGCCGTCGGGTTCAGGTCGCTCGCGTCCCGGCCGATCTTGATGTTGCTGAAGGTCGCGTTGCCGTCCAGGCTGTCCATCGCGATCAGCAGGTCCTTGGCCTTGGCCGGGTTCTTGCCGTCACCGGCGTTGATGGTCAGCACCACCGGCATCCCGGGCAGGTCGGCGCGGACGGATTGGCAGAGCTTGTAGAGGTCGGCGCTGCCGATCTCGGCGAGGGCCACCGGGTGGACGGTGCCGTTCTTCTCCCGGACGACGCCGCCGTACTGCTTGAAGCCGTCACCCTCCAGCCGCTCGGCGCCGATCTTGAAGGTCTGGCCGGAGACGGTGATGTCGGACGCGATCGCGCCGCTCTGCATGCCGAACAGGATGGCGCCGACCGCGGCCGTCGCGGGCACCATCATCGCGGCGAAGCGCCGCCACCGGGTGCGTCCCGGGATGTCGATCCGATCCTGCACGGATTCCTCCTCGATGGGGGCTGGTGCTCTTCGGGGTGGGCCGGTCGACCGGTGGGGCCCCGGGCCGGGCCGTCACGCGTGTTACCGGCGGGTAACGAACGTGCGAATGATGGTGCACCCGCTGAGGCGGGGATCACAAGCCTCTACCTACGGTGGGGTAACTTCCGAGCCACGTGACGATGCGGCGCGTTCACGCTCCGTCGAGAGCGGCGCTGGCGGACCCCCGGGAGCAAGCGTCCAAAGGTGGGCTTTCTGGGCGGGCAGCCGTAACGCTGAGCATCGAGGATATCGATGGTTGCGATTATATAACGAACGCTCAGCGTGACCACAGAGACGCGGAGGGCGGGCCGACACCGTCGACCCGCCCTCCGCGCACCCTGATCACATCAGCGCTTGCCGGCCTCGTCCTCGGTGGCCGGGCGCTGCACCGGCACCGCCGGCTCGTCCTCCGCGCGCCAGTTCGTCGACGCCGGCGGGATCACGTCGCTCAGCGGGCCGCCCTCGCGGTCGGCCACGGGCTGCTCGTCGGTCGCCGGGTCGGCGTCCCGGACCGGCTCCTCGACGCGGGTCGGGGTGTCCACCCGGTGCCGCGCCTCGCCGTCCGTGGCGACCGAGCCGCCACGGCCCACCAGCACGCCACCGACCAGCAGCACCAGGCCCAGCACGGCCAGCCCGACCGGGACGTAGACGCTCAGCAGCTGGAGCTTGTCCCGGCTGTCCTTGGCCCGGTCCGCCGACGCGGTGATGGTCGCCTCGTTGTACGCGAAGTCCGCGTCCAGCAGCGTGGTCGGCGCGCCCACGTTCGGGGTCAGCACCTTCTTCTGCACCTCGCGCACCTTGATGAACGCCCCGGTCACCGGGTCCACCCAGACCGTCCGCTGGTTGCTGTAGACGAGCTTGCCGTCCGTCGCGCCCGTCGCGAACGTGCCCAGCAGCGCAGTGAGCCGGGTCGAGTCGAGGTTCAGCGTCTCGTCCGTGATCACCTGCTCGAACCGGTAGGTCTCGATGCCCTTGATCGTCTCCGTGCCGGCGAACTTCGCGTCCCGGACACTCCGCAGGTCACGGTCGAAGATCTTGTAGTCCTTCTTCTCCGTGTGGAACGGGAACTTGTAGATCTGGCCGGCGAACCTGATCCCCTTGTCCTGCTCGCCGGTGTCGTCGAGCCACTGGCCGTTCCACTCCAGAGCCGCGCCGGAGACCCGGTCCAGGGCCAGCTGGGCGCCGTACGCGCTGACCAGCTGCTTGTTGTCGACCCGCTCCACGGTCTGGCCGACCTGCCACACCACGGCCTTGCCGTCGAGGTCTCCGCTCAGGTTCGCCGTCTCCTTCGGGAGCTGGGTGACCAGGACGGTGGACCTGAGATCACCGTCGTTGACCTTGATGGTCCCGTCGTTGATCTGGAGGAACTTCGCGTTGCTGGCCTCCGCCACGGAGGTCGAAGAATCCAGGTCGTAGGGGAGCTTGGCCAGCGCAGGGGTCACGACGAACACCAGCCCGGCGGCCAGCGCCAGGAGCAGTACGCCAACCCCGAACAGCACGGCACCTATGGCGCGGTGCTTCATTTTTCCTCCCTGGAGGAGCTCAATTTCGTCGATATCGATCAGCAAGATGGCCGCGAGGTTACTACTTGGTCACATCGCAACGCGACCCCCGGTCAGCCCTACTTTCCGGCCGCAGCCGGTGATTCCCTGGTACCGACGGCCGGCTCGCGGTCCGGCCGCCCACCGGTACGCCGCAGCACGAGCAGGAAGTTCCACGAGCCGATCTCGCGCGCTCCGGGGACCCGCACGATCCAGCGGCCCCACCAGGGGTGGTAGCGGGGCAGGGCGTCGAGGACCTCGACGTCGGCGTTGCCCCGGGTCCAGTGCAACGCGTCGGAGATGGAGACCGGGAAGAGTGTCTCCCGGAAGCGGTTCTTCGGCGGACGCCCCATCCGCCGCTGGTAGCGCCGCCGGGCCCGGTCCCCGCCCAGGTAGTGCCAGGGTGCGGTCTCGTGCCCACCCCACGGGGACAGCCACGGAGTGAACGAGACGAAGAGGATGCCGCCCGGCCGGGTCACCCGAGCCATCTCGTCCAGCATCCGGTGCGGCTCCGAGACGTGCTCCAGCACGTTGGACGAGAAGCAGACGTCGACACTGCCGGTGCGCACCGGCAGCGCGGTGCCGCTGCCGCGCAGCATGCCGGCGGCGGACCCGGCCGCGGAGAAGTCACCGACGTCCGGGTCGAGACCGACATAGTGCGCGCCGGCCGCGCGGAAGGCCTGCGCGAAATAGCCCGGGCCGCCGCCCACGTCGAGCACTGTCCGCCCGGTCAGCCCGGTGTAGCCGGAGACCTGTCGTACCGAGTCGTCGGCCAGCAGACCGTAGAAGTGGTCGGGGTCGGTCTGCTCGACCAGGAAGGCCCGGAACAGGGCCACCGAACGACCCAGGGTGGCGAACCGGCGGCGAGCCGCCCGTCCCTGCTCAGCGGTCATCGCACTACCGTCCCGTCCTCGTCCTCACCGGCGATCGGCGGGTCGCCGATCCCCGGGGCTGTCACCCGCCCCGGCGCAGCACCCCCGACCGCCCCCTCGGCGTCCTCCAGAGGCGGGCCGGCGTCCGGGGTCGGACCGGCCGCGTCCGGAGTCGGTGGCGCGCCGGGGACCGGCACCACCGCCGCCACCACCGCGCCGATCGCCACCAGCATCGCCGCCTGCACCCAGGTGCCGTACGCCCACTCCTGGCCGTGCCCCCGCAGCCGGCCGGCCACCGCGGTCACCGTGGCCAGGGTCAGGCCGCCGAAGACCACCACCGGTAGCGCGCGACGGGCGAGCTGGCGCAGCAGCATCGCGGCGAGCACGATCGCCACCGGCAGCACCCCGCCCAGCGCGGCGAGCAGCACCACCAGCAACGTGCCGATCAGCCAGGGCGCGCCCTCGGCCGCTACCTGCGCCCCGTCCGCGGTCCTTCGGCGCACCGGCCAGGCGGCCAGCACCAGCACGACGAGCGCGCTCAGCGCGCCGGCGGCCAGGCCGCCACGGTAGGCGCCGTCGGGGGCGAACCTCAGGCGCACCTCGCCGCCGGCACCCGCCGGCAGCACCCACGCCTGCTGCCACCCGTCGACCCGGGTCGCCGGCAGCGTCCGTCCGTCCATCGTGGCCGTCCAGCCGGCGTTCGCGTTCTCCGGTACGACGAGCAGCGCGCGCTCCCCGGCCCCCACCCGCACCCGGCGGTCGGTCGGCGCCCAGTCCAGCACCGAGACGTCCCGGTGCCGGGGCGGGGCGGCCGCAGCCCCGGCCGGACGCAGCGTGGCGTCCTGCGCCACGAAGCCGCGCGACGGGGAGGTGGCCAGGTGGTGCCCGCCGGCCGGCAGGTCCACCACCGCGCCGGTCTCGCCGCACAGGGTCACCGCCATCGGCGTGCCGGCGACGGCGTCGCGCAGGGTGCCGGTGACCGCGGTTTCGTACCGGAAGCCGTCGAGTTCGACGGCAGGGCCGGCACCGCACGGCGCGGCGATCCGGGTGTCCGCGGGCAGCGGCCTCAGCGGGCCATGCAGGCCCGGTACCTCGATTTCGGCGATGCCAACGGTCGCGGTCCAGCCGTTGCCGCGCCGGTCCGCCACCCGGTCGGCCGTCTCCCGCACGCTGATCTCGAGCCGGTCGGTGAGCACCGCGGCCAGGCGGACCAGACCGTCGGCACCGACCGGCACCAGCTGGACACGGCCGCCCGCGCGCACCTCGACCCGCTCGGGCAGGGAGCCCACCGGCAGGTCGGCCGGGCGCAGCCGCAGCTGGTCGATCCGCCGCTTCCCCTGCCAGCTCAAGGTGAGCGTCGGACGCAGATCTCCGGTGTCGGCGAGCCAGGCGGTGCCGGGATCGCCGTCGACGGCCGCCCACGGCGCCACGGACGCGTCCCCCGCCAGGTACGACGAGGCGCCGGCGGTGACTCGCGCCCCGGCGAGGGCCAGCACACCCCCTGGGCGGGCCACGGCGGTGACCGTCAACCGGTAAGGGCCCGGCGCCGTACTGCGGAACAGCCGGTCCACGCCGAGGGGCTCCTCGCCGACCCGGGCCAGGAAGCGGTCGCACCGGATGACGGTGCCCGCCGCCCGGATCCCCGCGCCGGCCGTGGTGGACCGGGAGCCCGGGCCGGTGGTCGGATCGGCGTCGACGGGCGGGACGGCGTCGGAGCCGGAGGCCGGGAAGCACGCCGGCCGGCCGGCGGATCCCCGACTGAACGACCAGGAGACCGGGCCGGTGGCGGCGGGCAGGTCGGTGGGGACGCGCAGCGCCCGGCTGGGCGTGGTGCCCGGAACCGAGAACTCCCGGATGCCCACCCCGCCGTCGAGCCGGCCGCCGGCCACCGCGAGCACGGTGACCCGAATCGTGCTGGTGACCCCCGGCAGGGTGTAGTACGTCTGGGCGCCCAGCCCGGCGGCGACGTCGTGGTCGACCGAGCCCCGGTCGGTGCTGATCCGGAATCGGGTGACCGGCCAACCGACCCCGAGGTCGTCGACGAAGGACAGGGAGACCTGCTCCACCTGACGCGGGGTGTCCAGGTCCAGCTGGAGCCACTGCCCCACCGGCCCGGTCAGCGGCGCGGAGTGCCAGGAGGTGCCGCCGTCGCCGTCCACCGCGGCGAACGGCAGGTGCGACGGATCGGCGGCGGCCAGGTTGTCCACGAAGCTGGCCGCCGTGGAGGCAGTCACCTTGCGGATCCCCTGGTACGTGGCGACCGTCTGGTGCTTCCGGCCGGAGAACGGCAGCAGGTCGAGGGCGACCCGCCCCTGCCGTCCCGCCTCGGTCGCGGTCAGGGTCTGGCTGAGGTTGTCCCGTACCCGCCCGATGTCCCGTTCCCGCCGGCGCAGCCCGTCGGTGACGATCCACCGCCCGTCGGCCGCCTCGGACCCGATGTCGGGCCGGTCGCCGGCGAGCACCGCCGGCTGGTCCCATCGGACCACGCCCTGTTCGAGCAGGGGCAGCAGCGACTCCGGGCCGCCGCTGACCGTGGGCACGTCGGCGGTGAGCACCGCGGAAGCGGTCGGCACCGACCGCTGGACCTCGTACACCTCGATCGCCGGTAACGGGCCGGCGTCGTCGTCCACCGGGCTGCCGGGCGTCCGGCCGACCGCGCCGGTCGTGCCGAAGGTGGCCACCCGCGCGATCCCCGGCGACCCGTTCAGCGCCCGGCGCAGCACCGCCACCGGCGGGGCGTCCACCTGGGTCCGGTCGATGTCGTTGCGCAGCAGCAGATGGCGGAAGCCGGCGCGGGCCAGGAAGTCGGCCAGCCCGGCCGAGCCCCGCCCGCCGGACAGCACGGTCTCGACGGTGTCCATCATCCGGGTGTTGCCGGCCGAACCGAGCGGGATCTGGTGCCGCACCGCCCAGGGTGCTCGGGCCAACGACTGCAACGGTTCGTCGACGGTCCGTCCCCAGTCGTACTGGCCGAAGCCCGAGCCGGGCACCACCAGGGTGCGGGCCAGGGCGTCCCGGTCGGCCAGCCAGGTGGCGGCGGCCCGCCAGCTCGGCGGTAGGTCCGACCAGCCGGGCCCGGGCCGCAACAGCCCCGTCCAGGCCGGCGCGGCCGCCCCGAGCACCAGCAGGAACACCGGTACGAACACCAGCGGGCGCAACCGCAGCCCGGGGCGGCGCCGGCGGGCGGCGGTGTGCAGCCGGGTGGCCCAGGCGTCCACGCCGTGCGCGAAGCCGAGCATCAGCGGCAGCCGCAGCACCGGCTCCAGCTTGTGCACGTTGCGGAGCGGCGCCAGCGGGCCGTCCAGCAGGTCCCGGACCTGCTCGGAGAGCGGGCTGTCCAGGCTGCCGACGTAGCCCATCGTGAGCAGGGTCAGCCCGGCCAGGAAGCCGAGCACCAGGAAGCGGCGCTCGGGCAGCAGGTTGCCGGCCAGCCCGGCCAGGCCGACCAGCGCCACCACCGCGGTGAGCGCCATCAGCACCGGATGGTCGATCAGCAGCCAGCCCGCTGGCCACCACGGGTCCCCCTGGACGATGTACGCCACCCACTGGTTGGTGCCGCGTACCGCCTGGAAGAGCGAGGCGACCGCGGTGGTCGTGGTGGACGACTCGATGTAGTCCAGGAACGGCAGGCTGTACTGGCCGAGCAGCAGCAGCGGCACGATCCACCAGAGGCAGACCCCGACGACGCAGAGGCACCACCAGCCGACCAGCCGCAGGTGGGCGGCGTCCCACCGCCGGGTGAGCAGCCACACCCCGGGCAGCACCAGGGCGAGCAGCACCACGGCCGCGTTGATTCCGCCCATGCCGAGCACGGCCAGCGCGGAGAGCGCGGCGGCCCGGCGCGGCGAGCCGATCCGGTGCACCCGGACCAGCGGCAGCAGCACCCAGGGCAGTAGCGCGGCGGAGAGGACCTCCGAGGAGAGCGCGCCGATCTCGGTGAGCATCCGGGGCGCGAGCGCGTAGCCGAGCGCGGCCGCGTACCGGGTCGGTTCGGTGCCGATCCGCATCGTCCGGGCCAGCAGCAGCAGGCCGTAGAAGGCGGCGCAGAAGAGCAGCGCGCACCAGAGCCGCTGGGTGATCCACGGCGGTACGCCGAGCAGCTGCCCGACCGCGAAGAACGGCCCCATCGGGAAGAGGTAGCCGTACGCCTGGTTCTGCAGCTCGCCGGAGGTGGCCTCCGGGTTCCACAGGTGCAGCGCCCGGGCCAGGAAGTGCACCGGGTTCGCCGCCAGGTCGAGCTTGGTGTCGAAGGTGACCTGGCCGGGCCGCTGGGCGAACGCGACGGCGGTGAGCAGCAGCAGGCAGAGTGCGGTGGCCGGGGCCTCGCGGACCGGCCGGAGCGCCCGGCGCGCCACTCCACGCGCCAGCGTCGTGGTCACCGCTGGCACTCCGGCGGCAGGCAGCTCAGCTCGGCCAGCGCGGAGAAGAAGATCTGCCGCATACCCTTCGGCTGGTCGGTGCGGAACACCTGCCCGCCGGTCACCTTCGCGATCGCGTTCAGCTCCTCGGGATCGACGTCCCGACCGAGCCCGACGAAGATGATCGGCAGCGGTCGGCGCGGGTCCTGGAGGGCCTTGAGCTCGGCGAGGAACTTCGTCCGTCCGATGCTCTCGGCGTCCTCGTCCCGGCCGTCGGTCATCACCAGCACCAGGTTGATCCGTCCGGGGGTCCAGTGTCGCCGGGCGTCCCGGTACGCGGCCAGCGTCGTGTCGTACAGGCCGGTGCCGCCGTCCGGCTTGACCTTCACCTCGCCCAGCCGCCGGGCCAGCGCGGCCCGCTGGGCACGCAGCGGCCCGACCGGCAGGATCTCCCGGTAGTCCCGATCCCCGTCGACCTTGGTGGAGAAGACCCAGACGCCCAGCTCGCTGTTGTCCAGCAGCAGTCCGGCCCCCTCCCGGGCGGCGGCGAGGGCGGCGTCGAGCCGGGTGCCACCGCCGGGCACCCGGACGGCCATCGAACCGGAGATGTCCAGCACGGTGAGGATCCGGGCGCTGCGCTGCACGCCGCTCCACCCGGTCAGCATCTCGGTGACGGTCTCCTCGGCGGGCAGCGGCACCGGGTTGCGGGGGTCCGGGCTGAGCCGACGGTCGCGCGGCACCGCCGGCGGGTAACCGGCGGCGGTGCGGAAGCCGTACCCGGTCAGCACGTCCCGCGAGGCGGTGGCGAGCAGGTCGGTGAGGAAGCCGGCCGCCGCGTCGCGGACCGCGTCGCGGGTGCCGGGCAGCACCACGTACGGCAGGTCGAGATCGGGGACGCCGACCTCCGGGTACGCGGCGACCACCTTGTCCGCGCCGGTCAGCGCGTTGTGTTCGAGCACCGCCTGCTCGGTGGTGGCGACCGCGTCGGAGCGGCCGGGCAGCCCGGCGGCCGGGGGTAGCGAGGCCATGGTTCCGGCGGGGCTGAAGGTCCGGCCGGCCAGCTTGCGCAGCGTCGCCGCCACCGCGCCGCCCGGGTCGGGTTCCCCGGCGGCCAGCGCCCGGACGCCGAGCAGCGCCCCGACCCCGGCCGGATCGACGGCCGGGTCGGGCAGCCCCACCTTCGTCGCGTCCGCCTTCGGGCCGACCAGCGTCCGCCAGGTCAGCGGCCGGGCCGGCCAGCCCGACCTGCGGGCCACCGGCTCGGTCACCGCCAGCACCACCGGAGTGCTCGCCACCGACGTGCCCTGCCCGGGCACCTCGAACGCCCCGGTGGAGCGGGCCCGGCGCAGCCAGAACGTGGACTCCGGCAGCCAGGCGTCCGCCACGTCGGCGCCGTTGGCCAGCTCGGCGGCGACCGCGTCGGACTCCCGCGCCTGCACCACCAGCGCCACGCACGGCTGCCGGCCGACGGTGGCACGGGCGATCCGGTCCACCGCCGGGGCGACCACCGGGGCGGCGGCCACCCGCAGGCGTACCCGCTGGAGGCACTCCGGCGTGGTGCGCTCGTCGCGCAGCCAGACGAAGCCGCCCCAACCGACCAGCAGCAGCACGAGGGCCGCGCTGAGCAGCACCACCGGGGAACGACGGGCGAGGATCCGCGCCGGGACGTCACGCACCACGGCCGGCCACCTCCTCGCCTTTTCGCCCGGCCGGCAGGCGCCGGCCGCAGGTCACGGGTATCGCGGAACGGCCCGACCGGTGTCACCACCGGCGGCGCACGGATCCGCGCTGACACACCCTGCCAAGCTTTCGGGTCCCCGGCAAACCCCCGGTCGACGAGCTGTTATCCGATCGTCGCTGCCGACAAGACCCATTGCGCACGCGGGCCCGACCGCCCTAGGGTGGCGCGATCGTGCCGCTTACTGATCGGTAGGAGCAGCGTGGACAAGTCCGGCAGCACCACCGCTCGCCACGTGCTGTTCCTCAACTGGCGCGACACGAGCAACCCGGAAGGCGGTGGCTCCGAGGTCTACATCGAGCGGATCGCCGCCGAACTGATCGCCGCCGGTCACCGGGTGACCCTGCTCTGCGCCGCCCACGAGCGGGGCGCGGCGGACGAGACCAACCCGGACGGCATGCGGGTGCTGCGCCGCGGCTCCCGGCACACCGTCTACGCCCGCGCCGCGCTCACCTACCTCGCCGGTCGGCTCGGCCTGGGCCCGCTGGGCCGGCGTCGCCTCGGCCGGCCGGACCTGATCGTCGACGTGTGCAACGGGGTGCCCTTCTTCGCCCCGCTCTACGCCGGCCGCCCGGTGCTCGCCCTGGTGCACCATGTGCACCGGGAGCAATGGCCGGTGGTCTTCGGCCCGGTCATCTGCCGGCTCGGCTGGTGGATCGAGTCCCGGCTGGCGGTCCGGCTCTACCGGCGCTGCCGCTACGTCACGGTCTCGGAGGCGAGCCGGGCCGAGCTGGCCGAGCTGGGCGTGAACCGCGAGCGGATCGACGTGGTGCCCAACGGCACCCCGTCCGTGACCGGCGCCCCGCTGCCCCGGACGACCCACCCGTCGCTGCTGGTGCTGGGTCGGCTGGTTCCGCACAAGCGGGTGGAGATCGCCCTGCGTACGGTGGCCGAGCTGACCGGGGAGCTGCCGGACCTGGAGCTGGTGGTGGCCGGGCAGGGCTGGTGGGAGCAGCCGCTGCGGGAGCTCAGCGACTCGCTCGGCATCGCCGACCGGGTACGGTTCACCGGCTTCATCAGCGAGGAGGAGAAGCACGAGCTGCTCTCCTCCTGCTGGCTGGCCCTCACCCCGTCGCTCAAGGAGGGCTGGGGGCTGACCATCGTCGAGGCCGCCGCCCGGAGCACCCCGACGATCGCGTTCCGCTACGCCGGTGGCGTCGCCGAGGCGATGGTCGACACCGAGACCGGGCTGCTGGTGGACGACGAGCGGGAGTTCACCGAGCGGGTCCGGGAGCTGCTCGCCGACGACGTGCGGCGCAAGGCGATGGGCGAGGCGGCGCTGGCGCACGCGGGCCGGTTCACCTGGGCGGCGACCGGTGCCCGCTTCGCGCAGCTGGTCGCCGGGCTCACCGCCGCCCGGTAGGCGGACACGCGACCGGGGCGCCCGCCTCGGCGGACGCCCCGGTCGGCGCTGGTTCAGCGCGTGCCGTACAGGGTGTTGTCGGAGCTCTGCTCACTCACGGTCTTGGCGACCTCGTTGGCGGACGGGCTGAGCGCATTCGCCAGACCGACGCTGCCGAGCAGGCCGAGCACGACCCCGAGTACCCCGACGGCGACGAACGCGGGCAGGTTCCTCATCCACCTTCTCCTTCCGCGGGACTCGCGTGCCGGGACGCTACCACGCGTCGCAGCCCCCGTGCAGTGCCCGAAAAACCGATGGCCAACACCACCGTTCCGGCCAGCAGGTGGGCCAGTCCGACCCGGCCGGGCCCGTTCGCCGTCGCCGGAGCCGTCCAGTCCGGGTTCTCGTAGAGGGCCAGCTCCGGTCCGGCGTGCGCCAGACGCAGTCCGACCAGTGACGACGCCGGCACCGGCGGCCCCGACGCCCGCTGCACCAGCACCCAGCGCACCCCCGTCCCGGCCAGCGGCCGGCCGGCGGTGAGCAGCTTCCGGACCCGGGCCGCCCGGGGATCCTCCCCGCCGACGACGAGGTCGCCGACGCGCAGGGTGTCGTCGATCAGCACCGGCGTCGACAGGTACCGGGGCGCCGGGTCGATCACCACCTGCCCGCGGTTCCACGCGTACCGCTGGTACTCCTGGAACGGCAGGGAGACCACCTCGCCCGGGCGGTCGGCCACCTGTCGGGCCACCGCCGCCCAGTCGGCGGGGTAGTCGACGGGCCGCAACCGGCCGATCGCCCCGAAGGCCAGGTCGGGCAGGACGGCCACCGGCAGCAGCGCGGCGCCGACCAGCAGCACCCGCCCGGTGGTCGCGTCGAACCGGGTGGCGAGCCGGTCGGCCAGCCGTTCCGCGCCGAGCGCCCCGGCCACCGCCAGGGCCAGCGCGTACGGCACCAGCAGCTTCTGCCCGTCGCGGATCAGCCCGGCGCCGGGCACGGTGTCGACCAGCCAGCCGAGCAGGGCCGCCCCGCCGGGAAGCACGCCGAGCGCCGCGACCAGCCACGACCCGACCGCCAGCAGGCCGAGGCGGCCGGCCACGCCGGCCGGCCATCGCCGGCGCAGCAGCGGCACGCCGTACCCGGCGAGGAGCAGCAGCAGCGCGGTGGCCAGCGGCACCACCCCGGCCTGCCGGGACACCGGAACGGTCAGCCCGTTCCAGATCCCGCCGGTGCCGGCGAGCGCGACCAGCGGCCCGGCCCAGTTCTCGGCGCGGGCGGCGAAGGCAGCCACGCCGGCCGGGTCGGAACGGCCACCGGTGGCGCTGCCCGCCCCGGCCACCAGCCAGGGCGCGTTGAGCAGCACCGTCGCCGCCAGCGCGGTGCCCGCCCGACGGCCGGCGCCGGGGTACCGGCCGGGCAGCAGCACCGCCACCGCCGCCAGGGCGAGCACCCCGCCGGTCGGGGTGATCGCGGCGACGGCGGCCGCGAGCAGCAGTCGGGGCACCGCCCCGGGCCGGCCCGCCCGCACCCCGAGCGCCGCCGCCACCAGCCAGGGCAGCATCGCGTACGCCAACAGCAGCCCCCACTGCCCGATCAGCAGCCGCTCGGCGAGGTACGGCGTCCAGGCGTACCCGAGAGCGGCCACCACCCGCACGGCGGTCCGGTCGGTCGGTACCAGCCGGGCGGCGCCGAGCGCGGCCAGCCAGAGGATCGCCACCAGCACCAGCCGTTGCAGCAGCCAGCCCGGCACCAGCTGGGTGGCGAGCGCGACCACGGCGTCCTGCGGCACGGCCCGGGGCAGCGCCGAGGCCGGGGCGATCACGTCCCAGCTCAACGCTTGGCGGGGCACGAAGACCATGTCGTAGCGGAGCACGTACCCGGGCAGCGCCAGCGGCGCGAGCACCACCGCCGTCACGGCGGCGGCCACGCCGTGCGGCACCAGCCGTTCGCGCATCCGTCGACCTCACCCTGCCCGCCCGGGCGCGACCCCCGCCCTGGTCCGGCGGCCACTGTACGCGGCGGCCGCCGGGCCCCGGCGTCCCCTGAACCACCCGTTGACCTGATGGGACGCCCGGTGCCCGGTGTGGCAGTCTTCCCGCCATGGCATCGACCGGCACGCCCATCACCCCCGACGGCCCCGGCCTCCTCGGCGGCTGGACGCGCATTCATCCCGTCCGGGCGGCGGCGGTCGCGATGATCCTGGTCAGCCTGGTCTGGCGGGCGCAGCTCGCGTCTCGCGGCTACCTCGCGGTCGACGACTACGTACTGATCGCCCGCGCCGCGGAGTCCGACCTGACCCCAAGCTTCCTGCTCACCCTCTACAACAACCACTTCATGCCGGCGGCGCTGCTGATCACCTGGCTGGTGACCCGGGCGGCCGGCCTCGCCTACTGGCCGTATGTCCTGCTCCTCACCGCCGCCCAGGCGGTGCTGGCAGTGAGCTTCGCCCGGCTGCTACGCACCTTGGTACGCCCCGGCTGGGCGCTGCTGGTGCCGCTTGCGGTGTTCCTGTTCAGCCCGCTCACCCTGGAGGCGACCTCCTGGTGGGCAGTGGGGGTGAACATGCTGCCGATGCAGATCGCCATGGTGCTCGCGGTCGGCGCCCAGGTCCGGTACGTGCGCACCGGCAGGAAGCGGCACCTGGCGACCCTCGCCCTGGCGGTGCTGTTCGGGCTGATCTTCTTCGAGAAGGCACTGCTGGTGGTGCCGCTGGTCTTCCTGCTGACCGCGTTCCTCTTCGTCGGCGGCCCACCGGTCCGGGCTGTGCTGGCCACCGTTCGTCGGTACTGGCCGTCCTGGCTGGTCCTGACCGCTCTCTCGCTCGCTTTCCTCGCGCTCTACGGCTCCCGGGCGGAGTCGTCGCTGCGCCGGCCGGACTCGCTCGGGGAGGTGCTCTCGTTTCTCTGGCAGTTGCTCGGCTCCACCGTGGTGCCAGGTCTGCTCGGTGGGCCGTGGCGCTGGCTGCCGGCCGGTGACGGAGCCCCGGTGACCGCCCCGCCGGAGCTGGGCCGGTGGATCGCCTGGACGGTCTTCCTGGTGCTGGTGGTGCTGACCGTACGGCTGCGCCGGGTCGCCGGCCGGGCCTGGCTGCTGTTCGCCACGTACCTGGCTCTGGTGACCGCCCTGCTGGCCGCCACCCGGCTCGGCTCGATCTACAGCGACGTCGCCGGGGCCGTCCCCCGGTACGTCAGCGACGTCGTGGTGGTGGCCGCCCTCTGCATCGGCGTCGCCCTGCTCGGCCTCCGGCCCGCGCCGGACCGCTTCGACCCGGCCGACCCGGCCCGGACGAAGCGGGACGGCGACCCCCACCCGGCCACGGACGGTGGGCGGGCCGACGCCGCGTCGGGGCAGGCAACGGCCGACACCGCGTCCGGGCAGGCAACGGCCGACGCCGAGCGCAGCGAGCTGGCGCCGGAGCCCACCGGAGCCGAACCCCGGGTCGCCGTCCCGGCCGCCACCCAACGCGGTCACGGCGTCCTCCACGCCGAGTACGACAACGATCCCCCGCCCCCGGACCGTCCGCCTGCGGCGCGACCGTTCGACGCGCCACCGCAGCGCGCGGGCGCAGGCATCGGATCGCAGCAGTCAACGGCGACCCCGTCTCTCCCGCCCAGCCCGGCACCGGACCGCCCGGTCTCGGGGGCCGGGGGCACGGCCGGGCCGCTCAGCCCCCCGGACCAGCTCACCGGGGGACCGGAGCAACCGGCGTTCACCGGCGGGCGCGACCCCGACGACCCGCCGCTCCCGGCGGTGCTGGTACGCCACCGGGAGGCAGTCTCGGCCGGCCTGGCCCTCGCCCTGGTCGCCGCAGGTCTCGGTGCCGCCTGGACGACGGCCCGCTTCGGTGACGAGTGGGCGGTCAAGAGTGGACGCACCTACCTGGACACCGTGCGGGCCGAACTGGCGGCGGCCCCACCCGACACGGTCTTCTTCGACCAGCCGGTGCCGGGTGACGTGGTGCCAACGCTCTCCGCGCCGTACAACCGGCAGTCGACGTTCTTCCACGCCCTGCCGGAGGAGCCGGTCTTCGTCACCGAGGCGGAGAACCCGTCGCTCTTCGACAGCACCGGCCGGATCACCCCAGTGAAGGTCGACGGCCCAACCGCCCAGCCTGGCCCGGAGCAGGCGTGCGGCTGGAAGGTCACCGGCGGCGAGACGGCACGGATGCCACTCACCGGGCCGCGCGATGACTGGTTCTGGGTGGTCCGGATCGGCTACCTCAGCTCCGGCGACACCACGGGCACCTTCCGTCTCGGTGGGAAGGAGAAGCAGTTCCCGGTGAGGACCGGGCTGCACCAGATCTTCTTCGAGTTCACCGGCGGCGGGGACACCGTCGAGCTGAGCGTCACCGACCCGGGTGTGACGCTCTGTACCAACGAGGTCGCGATCGGCACTCCGACCCCGCAGCAGTGACGCGCCAGCGAGGGCCGTCGATCACTTCGGCCGGAACAGCACCGAATTGACGTACCGGGGGCGGGGCCAGAGCACCCGACGGGCGAAGCTCTGCCCCACCCGGACGATCGCCTCACGCTGGTGCCGCCCGAGGTCGAAGCCCGCCAACGGCACCCAGCTACGCCCCGGCAGCACGTACCCCTGGTAACCCCAGCCGCTGAGCAGCCCCAGCAGCGGCTCGACCGGCTGGATCCGCTCCTCCACCTCGATCAGCAGCACCGGGCGGTCACGGCGGACCGTTTCGGCCGCACCGCGCAGCGCGGGCAGCTCGTGCCCCTCGATGTCGAGCTTGACGAAGCGCACGTCGGTCAGGCCGAGCGAGTCCAAGGTGATTCGGCGTACCTCGACGGGGTGGCCCTGCCCCGGCTGCTCCAGCGAAGAGGTGCCGACGATCGCGCCGCCCTCGGGCAGGTAGAGCGAGGCAGTACCCCTGTGATCGGAGACGGCCGCCTCGACCACCTCGACCGTGGGGAACCTTTCCCGCAGCTGCCGGGCCAGTGGAGGCGTGGGCTCGACCGAGACGACCCGGTCGGCGCGGCGCAGCAGTCGGGCGGTCCACGGGCCGTACCAGGCACCGACGTCGACCGCTGTGCCACCACGCGGCACGAAGTCGGCCAGCCGGGCCAGCTCCGGCTCCACCCGGGGATAGACCAGCCGGATCCCGCCCGCCACCCACCGCTCCGGGAGCTTCGCGGCCAGGCCGGAGGTCGCTGCCGCGGCCACGTTCGTCGACGCCATGGGGCAGCACACTAGACCCTTCCCGGCCGCGGGGGCAGGGGTCGCGGGTGCGGGGCTTACGGGCCCGTCGGCCGACCGGTACCGTCTCACCGGTCGGGCCGCGGTTCCGGCCGTCCGTCGGCCGCGGTCTTCATAGCAGGGCGGGCCACTCGAGGCGGCATGACACAGACCATCGGCAGGGACGCCGGCGCGGGGCGGCTCGGGGCCGCCGGCGCCGCCGTCACGGTCGCCACCATGCTGACCAACGCGCTGGCCTACCTGGTGCCGGTGCTCGGCGCCCGCCGGCTCGACCCGGCCGACCTGGGGGCGCTGGCGACCGTGCTCGCGCTGGGCGCGATCGCGGCCGTGCCGGGCTTCGGCCTGCAGATCGCCGTCGCGGTACACCGGGCGCGCAGCGGTCCCATCGCCACCGGCCGGTTGGCGCTGCTCACCGCTGCCGTCACCGCAGCGGTCACGGTCGCGGCGGCGCCGCTGCTGACCGTCCTGCTGCGGCTGCCGGTGGCGCTGACCCTGCTGCTCGCGGCCACCACCTTCGCCACCGTGCTGGCCGGCCGGTGGCTCGGCGAACTTCAGGGTGACCAGCGTTTCCTCCGGCTCTCCGCGGCGATGACGGTGCTCGCCGTCGGCCGGTACGGCGGCCTGGTCGCCGGGCTGGCGCTGGGCGGTGGCGCGGTCACCGCGCTGGCGCTCGGCGCGGTCACCGGTCTCCTCGCGCTGCCGCTGCTCGCCCGCCTCGCCGCCGGCGGCCGGCCGACGCCCGTCGCCAGCCACCGGGAGCGCGAGCTGCGACCCGGGGACGTGATGACCGCGTGCGGGGCCACGCTGGCGATGCTCACCATCTCGTACGCCGACCTGATCCTCGCCCGCCAACTGCTGCCGGCGGCCGGCTCCGGGGCGTACGCGGTCGGCGCGGTGCTGACCAAGGGCGCGCTCTGGGCACCGCAGGTCGTGACGCTGCTCGTGCTGCCCCGGCTGGCCCGGGGCGACCGGCGGGCCCGGGCGCTGGGCCTGGCGGTCATCCTCGCCTGCGGGTGCGTGCTGGTGGCCGCCGCCGCGTTCGGCGGGGAGCTGGCGTTCCGGCTGGCCGGCGGCGCCGACTACCTGCACCTGGCCGACGAGGCCCCACTCTTCGCCGCCACCGGCGCCCTGTACGCGGTCGTCTTCATGCTGGTCAACGACCGGGTGGCCAGCGGCGCCCGGTTCCCCGCGGCACCGCTCTGGGCGGCCACCGTGGGACTGGCCGGGGCGGCCCTGCTGGTCGCCCCGCGTACGGTCGAGGGGGTCCTCGGCTGTGCGCTCGCCACCGCCGCGCTGACCGCCACCGTGATGGCCTGGCTGGTCCTCCGCCCGCGGCGCTGACCGCCCGGGTCCCGGTGCTCAGTCGCCGGCGGCGAGCCAGCTGCCGAGCAGGTGGTGGTCGATCGAGTCGGCCCGTCCCAGCGGTCGTCCGGCGGCCACCCGCTCGCGCAGCTCGTCCCGGGTGAACCAGCGCGCCTCCAGCAGCTCCACCCCGTCCACCCGGACCTCCTCGCCGGCTGCGGTGGCCCGGAAGCCGACCATCAGCCCGGCCGGGAAGGGCCATGCCTGCGATCCCTGGTACCACAGCTCGGTCACGGAGATGCCCGCCTCCTCGGCCATCTCCCGCCGGACCGCGTCCTCCAGGCTCTCGCCCACCTCGACGAACCCGGCGAGCGTGGAGTACGCCCCCTCCGCCGCGCCGGCGTGCCGGGCCAGCAGGCAGCGCCCCGGCGTGCCGGGCGCCTCGACCAGCACGATGATCGCCGGCTCGATCCGGGGAAACAGCAGCCGCCCGCAGCCCGGGCCGGTGCAGGAACGGGTATGCCCACCGTCCCGGGCCACCGTGGCCGCCCCGCAGCCGCCGCAGTACCGCTGCCCCCGGTGCCAGTGCAGCAGCCCCCGGGCGTACGCCTGGACCGCCGCCTCGGCCGGCCCCAGCCCGCCCACGAGGGCCCGGACGTCCACCGCCTCGTCCGCCCCCGCCAGCTCCCGCGCCTCCTGCTCGGCGCGGGCGGAGAGGTCCACGGCGAAGACCGCCGCGCCGTCGTCCAAGCCGAGGAAGACCGTCTCGTCGGCGGCGGCGAGCAGGTCGGCGGCGTCGGCGACGCCGCGCCGGACGGGCACCCGGTCCGGCCCGACCAGGCAGCGGTCCCGCCAGAGCGGCAGCAATACGCTGCCCGGGTCGGCCAACCGGCCGGCGATCCACCCCGGGTCCGCCCGGAGCGCCCCCGCCCGGTCCAGCCAGCCACCGCCGTACGCCATGATCCGATCCTCGGTCTGCACCCGGACACCGTCCCACGGCCCGCCCGGCGCGTGGGGACCGGCGGTGGGTGATCGTCACGACACCCTGCGCCAGCTGGCCGACCCGCGACGCGGAGATGACCGACGGGACACTCCCGGCCGGTTCGAGCGTTGGTTACCGTAGTTGTCTTCCGGGTGGGGGAAGCGCTCCCCACGTGGTACTTCCGATCGAGGTAGCTGTGACGCTGTACGGCGAAAAACCCCCACCCGCCGACGACCGGCCCACGGTGCAGGTCACCGCGGTGAGCTGGCCGGGCGACGAGCCGGGACCGGCGGCTCCGGCCGGCGGGTCCCGCACCCGGCGCGGGCGGCTCCTGCTCGCCGGCGGGATGACCGCGGTCGTGCTGGCCGCCGTGGCCGGCGCCGGCGCCTACGCGTACGCCGGGGACGTCCCCCGCGGCACCACCGTGCTCGGTGCCGAACTCGGCGGCCGCAGCCGGGCGGACGCGGCCCGCGAGCTGCGGGCGGCGTTGGAGCGCCGCTCGGCGGAGCTGGCCGCCCCGGTCCGGGTCACGGTGGGCGAGCGGACCGCCGAGATCAAGCCGGCCGACGTCGGCCTCGCGGTGGACGTGGACGCCACCGTGGCGGCGGCGGTTGCCGCCGACGCGCACCCGGTCAGCCGCCTCGTCGGCTCCCGCTCGGTCGACCCGGTGGTGACCGTCGACGTCGACCGGCTCGACGCCGCACTCCGCGCGGTGGCGGGGAGCCAGGGCCGGGAGATGACGATGCCGGCGATCATCTTCACCGGCACCACGCCGAAGCCGGTCTACCCGAAGCCCAGCCTGACCCTCGACCCGCCGCGCTCGGCGGAGGCGGTCACGGGGGCCTGGCTCACCGACCGGCCGGCGACCGTCCCGCTGGTGGAGAAGCATCCGGCGACCACCCGCGAGGAGGTGGACCGGCTGGTCGACGAGCTGGCGAAGCCGGCGGTCGCCGCCCCGGTCACCCTGACCACCGACAAGGGCTCCCTCGCCATCCCGCCCAGCGCGATCGCCCGTAGCCTGCGCTTCTCCGCGGACGAGGCGGGGAAGCTGGTCCCGCGGGTGGACGTGAAGCGGCTGCGCACCGCGCTCGGGGACCGGCTGGCGAAGGTCGAGGTGGAGCCGAGGGACGCCGGGCTGACCATCGCCGCGGGCAAGCCCAAGGTGGTGCCTGGTCGGGCCGGCCAGCAGCTGGACGCCACGGCGCTCAGCCGCGATCTGCTCGCCGTGCTGCCGAAGGCGGACGGCCGGACGATCACCGCCGAGCTCAAGCCGGCCGAGCCGGAGCTGACCGAGACGAAGCTCGCCGAGCTGGGCATCAAGGAGCGGGTCTCCACCTTCACCACCCGGTTCCCGGGCGGCCTCTCCTCGCCCCGCAGCCAGAACATCGTGCAGGCAGCCAAGGACGTCGACGGCACGATCGTGAAGCCGGGCGAGACGTTCTCGCTGAACGGCCACACCGGCGAGCGCGGCTACGACCAGGGCTACCAGGACGCGCCGACGATTGTCGACGGCAAGCTCGTTCCCGGGGTCGGCGGCGGTGTCTCGCAGTTCACCACGACCCTGTTCAACGCGACGTACTACGCCGGGCTCGAGGACGTCGAGCACAAGCCGCACTCGTTCTACTTCAGCCGGTACCCCGCGGTGATCGAGTCGACGATCTACTACCCCGCTCTGGACTTCAAGTTCCGCAACAACAGCCCGCACGGGGTTCTGATCGACACCTCATACACCTCCAGCACGATCACCGTGTCGATCTGGAGCACGAAGATCTACGACAGCGTCAAGACGCAGTACAGCCCTCGCCGGAACATCACCCAGCCGAAGACGGTCTACCTGGAGCCCGGCCCCGACTGCATCGAAGCCGCGGGCAGCGAGGGGTTCGCCCAGGACGCCCACCGGGTCATCACGAAGGACGGCAAGGTGATCAAGCGGCAGAAGTTCAGCTGGACGTACCAGGCCGAGCCCCGCTTCATCTGCGGACCGAAGCCCCCCGCCTGACGCCCGTCGAGGTCAGGCACGACGAAGCCCCGCCGGCTCGATCGCCGGCGGGGCTTCCTCCTCTCGTACGACCTCAGGGGCGCGCCTGGGCCAGCCCCTGGCGTACGCCGTCCGCGTCGCGGTCGGTGCCGTAGACCGGGGTGTCGGGCTGCTGCCGCCAGCTCTCGTCCAGCGTGCCGGCGTCCACCGGGTCGAAGCCCAGCTCGTCCACCAGCTCCATCACCACCTGCTTGGCCTGGGCGTCGTCGCCGGCCACGGGCAGGGCGATCCGGTCGGGCGAGCCGGCCGGCCGGCCGTTGTCCATCAGGTGCGGCGCCTGGATGCTGTTGAACGCCTTCACCACCCGGGCGCCCTTGAGGTGCTCCGCGGTCCAGCGGCTGGAGCTGAGGCTCCGGTCGAGCAGCTCGGCGATGTCCCCGTCCCGCTGGGGGTAGTAGTTGTCGGCGTCGACGACCAGCTTCCCGTCGAACAGCTCCGCCGGCAGGGCCGGCACGGCCCTCACCGGAACGGCGACGACGACCAGCTCCGCCCCCTGCACCGCCTCCTCGAGCGTGCCGGCCGTGGCGCCGGTCTCCGCGGCGAGTTCGGTGAGGCTCTGCGGGCCCCGCGAGTTGGCCACGGTCACGTCGTGCCCCACCGCGCGCAGTCGACGGGTGAGGGTGCCACCGACGTGCCCCGACCCCACAATTCCGATCTTCATGACCACTCCTGCCTCCGCCAACGCCTGGCGGTCAGTTCCGGCCGAACCATCAGCAGGTACCCCGACCGGTCCGCCCCGATAGCGGACGAGGCGTACGCCACGTCCCGTTTCCGCCACCACGGCGGGGGACCCGTCGCGGGCGGTCCCGCACCGACGGTACGAGACTGCACGGGTCGTTCGGGCGGATTCACCGAAGGCGGCCGGCCACCTGTCGGGTGACTCGTGGAATGGGGCCGGAAACGCAGATGAGGCCACCCCGAAGGGTGACCTCATCTGGAAAGATTGTCCGGCGGCGTCCTACTCTCCCACACCCTCCCGAGTGCAGTACCATCGGCGCTGGAGGGCTTAGCTTCCGGGTTCGGAATGTGACCGGGCGTTTCCCCTCCGCCATGACCGCCGTAACTCTATCGACATGTCAAACAACACCACCACAGTGGTCTGTTGTTCGTTTGTCGGGAGTTGCACAGTGGACGCGTAGCTTCTTTGTAGTCAAGTCCTCGGCCTATTAGTACCGGTCAACTGAACCCGTTACCGGGCTTACATTTCCGGCCTATCAACCCAGTCGTCTAGCTGGGGGCCTTACCCACCCGAAGGTGGTGGGATACCTCATCTTGAAGCGAGCTTCCCGCTTAGATGCTTTCAGCGGTTATCCCTTCCGAACGTAGCTAACCAGCCGTGCCCCTGGCGGGACAACTGGCACACCAGAGGTTCGTCCGTCCCGGTCCTCTCGTACTAGGGACAGCCCTTCTCAAGTATCCTACGCGCACGGCGGATAGGGACCGAACTGTCTCACGACGTTCTAAACCCAGCTCGCGTACCGCTTTAATGGGCGAACAGCCCAACCCTTGGGACCTGCTACAGCCCCAGGATGCGACGAGCCGACATCGAGGTGCCAAACCATCCCGTCGATATGGACTCTTGGGGAAGATCAGCCTGTTATCCCCGGGGTACCTTTTATCCGTTGAGCGACACCGCTTCCACATGCCAGTGCCGGATCACTAGTCCCGACTTTCGTCCCTGCTCGACCTGTCAGTCTCACAGTCAAGCTCCCTTGTGCACTTGCACTCAACACCTGATTGCCAACCAGGCTGAGGGAACCTTTGGGCGCCTCCGTTACCCTTTAGGAGGCAACCGCCCCAGTTAAACTACCCACCAGACACTGTCCCTGAACCGGATAACGGTCCGAAGTTAGATACCCAAATCAACCAGAGTGGTATTTCAAGATTGCCTCCACCCATACTGGCGTATGAGCTTCACCGGCTCCCACCTATCCTACACAAGCTAATTCGGATACCAATGTCAAGCTATAGTAAAGGTCCCGGGGTCTTTCCGTCCTGCCGCGCGTAACGAGCATCTTTACTCGTAATGCAATTTCGCCGGGCCTGTGGTTGAGACAGTGGGGAAGTCGTTACGCCATTCGTGCAGGTCGGAACTTACCCGACAAGGAATTTCGCTACCTTAGGATGGTTATAGTTACCACCGCCGTTTACTGGCGCTTAAGTTCTCCGCTTCGCCCCGAAGAGCTAACAGGTCCCCTTAACGTTCCAGCACCGGGCAGGCGTCAGTCCATATACATCGAATTACTTCTTCGCATGGACCTGTGTTTTTAGTAAACAGTCGCTTCCCCCTGCTCTCTGCGGCCATACAACGCTCCACCCGCGTGGGGTTTCACGTCTCCGGCCCCCCTTCTCCCTAAGTTACGGGGGCAATTTGCCGAGTTCCTTAACCACAGTTCGCCCGATCGCCTCGGTATTCTCTACCTGACCACCTGTGTCGGTTTGGGGTACGGGCCGCTAAGAACTCGCTAGAGGCTTTTCTCGGCAGCATAGGATCACTGACTTCACCTGAATCGGCTCGGCATCACGTCTCAGCCTTTATGCACCACGGATTTGCCTATGGTGCGGCCTACACGCTTACCCCGGCACAACCACCGGCCGGGATCAGCTACCTTCCTGCGTCACCCCATCGCTTGACTACTACCCGTCAGGTTCCCACGCTCCCCAACATTGACCCGAAGGTCGCCGCCGGTTTGGGTGGTTAGCACAACGAGGTTCGTCAGGGTCGCTCTTTCGCGGGTACGGGAATATCAACCCGTTGTCCATCGACTACGCCTCTCGGCCTCGCCTTAGGTCCCGACTCACCCAGGGCGGATTAGCCTGGCCCTGGAACCCTTGGTCATCCGGCGGAAGGGTTTCTCACCCTTCTTTCGCTACTCATGCCTGCATTCTCACTCGTGCCGCGTCCACAGCTGGGTCACCCCGCTGCTTCACCCCCGGCACGACGCTCCCCTACCCATCCACACACCTGCACAAGGAATCAAGTCCAAGCGAGGTTGAAATGTGAATGCCACAGCTTCGGCGGTGTGCTTGAGCCCCGCTACATTGTCGGCGCGGAACCACTTGACCAGTGAGCTATTACGCACTCTTTAAAGGGTGGCTGCTTCTAAGCCAACCTCCTGGTTGTCTGTGCGACCCCACATCCTTTTCCACTTAGCACACGCTTAGGGGCCTTAGCTGGTGATCTGGGCTGTTTCCCTCTCGACTACGAAGCTTATCCCCCGCAGTCTCACTGCCGCGCTCTCACTTACCGGCATTCGGAGTTTGGCTGATTTCGGTAAGCTTGTGGGCCCCCTAGACCATCCAGTGCTCTACCTCCGGCAAGAAACACGCGACGCTGCACCTAAATGCATTTCGGGGAGAACCAGCTATCACGGAGTTTGATTGGCCTTTCACCCCTAACCACAGGTCATCCCCCAACTTTTCAACGTTGGTGGGTTCGGCCCTCCACGCGGTCTTACCCGCGCTTCAGCCTGCCCATGGCTAGATCACTCCGCTTCGGGTCTAGGACACGCGACTGAATCGCCCTATTCAGACTCGCTTTCGCTACGGCTCCCCCACACGGGTTAACCTCGCCACGTGCCACTAACTCGCAGGCTCATTCTTCAAAAGGCACGCCGTCACCCCGCAAGGCTCCGACGGATTGTAGGCGAACGGTTTCAGGTACTATTTCACTCCCCTCCCGGGGTACTTTTCACCATTCCCTCACGGTACTCGTCCGCTATCGGTCACCAGGAAGTATTTAGGCTTACCAGGTGGTCCTGGCAGATTCACGGCAGATTTCAGGGGTCCGCCGCTACTCGGGAACACTCACAGGAGGCCAGCCACTTTCACCTACCGGACTTTCACCGCCTACGGTCAGCCATTCCAGACTGTTCGGCTAGCAACTGGCTTTGTAACTCCTCCGACAATTGTCAGCTTGTCGAGCAAGGTCCCACAACCCCGACCACGCAACCCCTGACAGGTATCACACGCAGCCGGTTTAGCCTCAATCCGCTTTCGCTCGCCACTACTCACGGAATCACTATTTGTTTTCTCTTCCTACGGGTACTGAGATGTTTCACTTCCCCGCGTTCCCTCCATACACCCTATGTGTTCAGGTGCAGGTGACACCACATGACTGGTGCCGGGTTTCCCCATTCGGACACCCTGGGATCACAGCTTGGTTGACAGCTCCCCCAGGCCTATCGCGGCCTCCCACGTCCTTCATCGGCTCCTGGTGCCAAGGCATTCACCGTTCGCCCTTGACAACTTGACCACAAAGATGCTCGCGTCCACTGTGCAATTCTCAACAAACGACCAACCCACAACCCGATCCGCCCCACACCAAACCCGACAACCGCCGGCGGTATGCGAGGCCAGGCCATGCCTGGCAGCCCGCGAAGCTCACGCTCCGCTCAAAGGCTCCGAAAGAAACAACCACAGGTTGTTCTTTCAGGACCCAACAGGGTGCTTTACATCCTCCCCCAGCCGCACCAGGACTTCGTTCCACACCACCGAAGTGGCCGTACTAGAAGGAACCCGGCCGTTGCCGAGGAAAGACTAACCAGTGTCTCCGCCATTGAGCACCCCGACCCGACATTCGCGGGCCGCGGGCTCCTTGCACCCTTTCGGGTGAAGGTGCTCCTTAGAAAGGAGGTGATCCAGCCGCACCTTCCGGTACGGCTACCTTGTTACGACTTCGTCCCAATCGCCAGCCCCACCTTCGACGGCTCCCTCCCTTACGGGTTGGGCCACCGGCTTCGGGTGTTGCCGACTTTCGTGACGTGACGGGCGGTGTGTACAAGGCCCGGGAACGTATTCACCGCAGCGTTGCTGATCTGCGATTACTAGCGACTCCGACTTCACGGGGTCGAGTTGCAGACCCCGATCCGAACTGAGACCGGCTTTTTGGGATTCGCTCCACCTCGCGGTATCGCAGCCCATTGTACCGGCCATTGTAGCATGCGTGAAGCCCTGGACATAAGGGGCATGATGACTTGACGTCATCCCCACCTTCCTCCGAGTTGACCCCGGCAGTCTTCGATGAGTCCCCGCCATAACGCGCTGGCAACATCGAACGAGGGTTGCGCTCGTTGCGGGACTTAACCCAACATCTCACGACACGAGCTGACGACAGCCATGCACCACCTGTGACCGCCCCCGAAGGACCCGACATCTCTGCCGGTTTTGCGGCCATGTCAAACCCAGGTAAGGTTCTTCGCGTTGCATCGAATTAATCCGCATGCTCCGCCGCTTGTGCGGGCCCCCGTCAATTCCTTTGAGTTTTAGCCTTGCGGCCGTACTCCCCAGGCGGGGCGCTTAATGCGTTAGCTGCGGCACAGGAAACCGGAGAGGTCCCCCACACCTAGCGCCCAACGTTTACAGCGTGGACTACCAGGGTATCTAATCCTGTTCGCTCCCCACGCTTTCGCTCCTCAGCGTCAGTATCGGCCCAGAGACCTGCCTTCGCCATCGGTGTTCCTCCTGATATCTGCGCATTTCACCGCTACACCAGGAATTCCAGTCTCCCCTACCGAACTCTAGCCTGCCCGTATCGACTGCAGGCCCGCGGTTGAGCCGCGGGTTTTCACAGTCGACGCGACAAGCCGCCTACGAGCTCTTTACGCCCAATAATTCCGGACAACGCTCGCACCCTACGTCTTACCGCGGCTGCTGGCACGTAGTTGGCCGGTGCTTCTTCTGCAGGTACCGTCACTCTCGCTTCGTCCCTGCTGAAAGAGGTTTACAACCCGAAGGCCGTCATCCCTCACGCGGCGTCGCTGCATCAGGCTTCCGCCCATTGTGCAATATTCCCCACTGCTGCCTCCCGTAGGAGTCTGGGCCGTGTCTCAGTCCCAGTGTGGCCGGTCGCCCTCTCAGGCCGGCTACCCGTCGTCGCCTTGGTAGGCCATCACCCCACCAACAAGCTGATAGGCCGCGAGCCCATCCCAGGCCGAAAAACTTTCCACCACCAGCCATGCAGCCGGTGGTCCTATTCGGTATTAGCCCCGGTTTCCCGGGGTTATCCCAAAGCCTAGGGCAGGTTGCTCACGTGTTACTCACCCGTTCGCCGCTCGAGTACCCCGAAGGGCCTTTCCGCTCGACTTGCATGTGTTAAGCACGCCGCCAGCGTTCGTCCTGAGCCAGGATCAAACTCTCCAACAAAAACTTGTTGAAACAGTCATCCCGGCAACAAAAAGTGTTGCCAAAGGAATCCAAACCAGCAAACCCCTCCCGAAGAAAGGACTGCCAGTCCGGGGTATAAATCAATTTGGCACTGGCTTATCAAGCACCCTGTTGAGTTCTCAAAGAACAACCACACACCGCCCAGAAACCCCACACCGTGGAGCCCCGACCCGGGGTATTTTCGTTCGCCGCACCCGCCGCTCTCGCGCCGGGCACTTTTACTACGTTACCTTACCGTCTTCCCCGTGTCAACCGGTGTGTCCCGGTGTATCACGCTTCGTACGGGTTGGCGCCGGTAAGCACGCGCGGCAGCGAGCCGCTGCGCTTGATCATCGGATTTGGCAGGACGGCCGCTGCGGTCTCCCGCGAGCTCGCCCGCTTCCCTGCCGGTCGAGAACCTTACCGGGTCGGTTCCGCTCCGCCAAATCCGCCTCACGGCCGATTTGCCGAGCCCCGCCCCGACCGTGTCGTGGAGGAGCTTACCCCTCCCTGACCCGGTGCCAGTCCGGTTCGGCGCTCCAGGTCCTTCGCCCTGTTTGCCCCGTTCCGCGCTGGCAGAGAGAAAGTTACGCGTCTGCGGGTTTGATCGTCAAATCCGCGGGTGTTGTCCCGCGTCACATCATCACCGCGAAGCTATCTTCCCTGCTCAGGGGTGTTGGAGCCGGTCAGTTGCCGATTGGGACGAGGCATTCCCGCCCTCCTTCACCCACCCGGCCAGCTGGGACGGCGCTTTCGGCGGCGTGGACCGAGCCGACACTGTTCATGGAGTAGGCCGTCGAACGGAAGGAGACGGGACGGCGGTCAGGCTGACGGCCGCTGGGCGCGGCGGCGGCCGGCACGCCAGCCCCGGACACCGAGCACGCCGACGGTGGTGCCGATGGCCAGCGACGCGGCGATCAGCAGCGCGTGCACCCAGAGGAAACCCGTGGCCGCGCCCTCGCCGACCGTGCCGGTGGACCAGGAGCGCGGGTCGTTCCAGATGGCGACGGCGAACCTCGGCCAGATCACCCAGGTCCAGACCCCGACCCCGACCAGGAAGAGCGACCAGCCACGCGACAGCATCATGGCTGGCCAGTATGCCAGCGGGGCAGGTCACGGGCCGACGGCGCGGGCCGGACCGGGCGGGCCGGACCGGGCGGGCCGGCGGGGCCCGCCCGGCGTGGACCGGTCAGAAGCAGGTGACGATGCCGCCGATCGCCGGGTTCGCCCGGTCGTGGTAGGGGATCGTGCCGGCGGCGTCCGCCATGAAGACGGTGCCGAGCCGCTCCCCGGTGCCGGCGTTGCGGATCGGGTCCTGATCAAACCGTCGTGTAGCCGAGCCCGCAGAGGGCCTGCGGGGTGTACGGGTTGACCACGGCGGCCTGCGCGGCACCGCCGCCGATCCCCACCCACGCGGCGACCACGGCGACCCCGATTCCGGTCCGTCGAAAGGCGCGGTTCATCTGCACTCCCGGTATGTCGAGGACGTCAGGTGCGGCACCAGAATGGACGGGGCGCGGGCCGGCACCGAATGTGCCGACGCGCCACTCCGCCCCTCCGGGCGATGTGCGGGCTGCCCGGCGCGGGCGGCGTGACCTGCACGGGAGCGCGGGAAATGATCGAATTTCGCCGGCTATGACGTATCTCCCAACGGGGTGTGGGCGGGCGCCAGGAATTGCCGGCGTGTTTCCGCCGGACGTCGGCCGGGCAATTTTCCGGCGTCGTCACGACGTACCGGAGGTGGCCGTGCAGCCCTTCAATCCCTGGACCTGGCGGGACCCCTCGGCGCTGGCCGGCGGGTACGACCAGACGACCCCGTCCGACGTGCCGCGGCAGCGGCCGGCGGGCGCCGACGACGGCCCGGACGCACCCGGTCCCGGCACCCCGGTCGACCTCACCGGCTACCGGGTCGAGGCGACGGACGGCCGGATCGGCTCGATCGACGCGGCGAGCGAGGAGGCCGACGCCCGGTACCTGGTGGTGGAGACCGGGCCGTGGATCTTCGGGCGGGAGGTGCTGCTGCCGATCGGGACCGTGGCCCGCGTCGACCACCTGGAGCGCACGGTGCACGTCGACCGCACCCGGGACCAGGTGCGGAGTTCGCCCGCCTTCGACCCGGACGAGTTCGACCGGCCGGCGTACCGCGAGCGGGTGGGCAGCTACTACGAGGAGAGCTACCGCGAGGGCTGACCGGGCCCACGACCGGATGCTCGGCCGGCTACCGTGGAGCCATGGTCCGGCCGAGCACCAGCGCCCCGGAGACCGTCGACGGTCTCCCGGCGGCTGCCGCTCCGGTTCTCCCGCTCCGCGTCGACGACGGTCGGGAGCAGATCCTCGACGTACTCCGTGCCGGTGGCTTGCGGTTCCGCGCCGGCGGGCGATGGCGGTTCGCGCTCTGACGAGCCGACTCCACTGATCCGGGCGTACCCCGGGTCTCTCCGCGCGCCCGCGCGTCCCTCCACCGTTCTCCTCGGCACGAAAGGCCTACCACCATGTCCGTAGCACGGATGCTCACCGGCGACCGCCCGACCGGGCGGCTGCACCTCGGCCACTACGTCGGCAGCATCGCCAACCGGGTGCAGCTGCACCAGCGGTACGAGAGCTTCTTCATCATCGCCGACCTGCACATGCTCACCACCAGGAACACTCGCGAGGACATCGAGCAGGTCTCCCGCAACGCCCGCGAGATGGTCACCGACATCCTCGCCGCCGGGGTCGACCCAGCCCGGGCCACCTTCTACCTCCAGTCGGCGATCCCGGAGGTCGGCGACCTGAACACCCTCTTCCAGAACCTGGTCACCGTGCCCCGGCTGGAGCGGGTCCCGTCGCTGAAGGAGATGGCCCGGGACGCCGGCAAGGAGGAGATGCCGTACGGGCTGCTCGGTTACCCCGTCCTCCAGGCCGCCGACATCCTCTGCGTGAAGGGGCAGGTCGTCCCGGTGGGGAAGGACAACGCGGCGCACGTCGAGGTGACCCGGGAGATCGCCCGCCGGTTCAACCACCTCTACGGCCCGGTCTTCCCGGTGCCCGAGATGGTCGCCTCCGACACGCCCACCCTGGTCGGCACCGACGGCCAGGGGAAGATGAGCAAGAGCCGGGGGAACGCCATCGCGCTCTCCGACGACCCGGCCACCGTCCGCCGCACGGTCATGGGCATGTACACCGACCCGAACCGGGTCCGCGCCGACGTGCCCGGGACGGTGGAGGGGAACCCGGTCTTCGCGTACCACGACGTCTTCAACCCGGACCGGGCCCGGGTGGCCGAGCTGAAGGCGCGCTACCGGGCCGGTCGGGTCGGTGACGTCGAGGTCAAGGAGGAGCTGGCGGTCGCGCTCAACCGGTTCCTCGACCCGATCCGGGAGCGCCGGGCCAGGTTCGAGGCCGAGCCCGGCCTGGTCGACCAGCTGATCTTCGAGGGCACCGAGCGGACCCGGGAGCAGGTGCGCGGGACCCTGGTCGAGGTCCGCCGGGCGATGGGTCTGACCAGCGCGTACACCCAGGTCCGGCGGCGGGCCGAGCGGTACCGGAAGGCCGCCGCCACGCCGGCCTGACCTTCCGGGTACGCGGACAGCCGGCTCGGGAACGGCCTTGCGTCGGACCCGGGCCGGCCGGTTAGGCTGCTCCCGTGGCCAACTTCCGCACCCTCGCGCCGACGTCCTGCGACGTTTCGGTCGGTGCGGCGCGACGCCGGCGATCCTTCGACCGCCTGCGCTGAGCACACATCCTCTCTGCGACCGGCGGATCGAGCCGCCGGTCCTCGCCGATCGTCCTCGGTCCGCCCGCATCCCCCCGTCCGGAGATCCGCGTGAGGCGGATCCGAGCGAGATCGGCGTACCCATGGATCTGGAGAAGTTGCTGACCGACCGGCTGGCGCCGGCGTTCGCGGCGGTGGCCGGCGTACCGGTGGACCCGGTGGTGCGGCGCTCCCAGCGCGCGGACTTCCAGTCCGACGCGGCGCTGGCGTTGGCCCGGCGGCTCGGCCGGCCGCCGCGGGCGATCGCCACGGAGGTCCTGGAGCGCGCGGAGGTGGGTGACCTCTGCGCGGCGGCGGAGGTCTCCGGGCCCGGCTTCATCAACCTGACCGTCGCCGAGCGGACCCTCGGCGGGCTGATCTCCGCACTCGCCACCGACCCGCGGCTCGGCGTTCCGGCCAGCCCGGCCCCGGAGACGGTGGTGGTCGACTACTCGGCGCCGAACGTGGCGAAGGAGATGCACGTCGGGCACCTGCGGTCGACGGTGATCGGCGACGCGGCGGCGCGGCTGCTGGAGTGGCTCGGCCACCGGGTGGTCCGGGCCAACCACCTCGGCGACTGGGGCACCCCGTTCGGCATGCTGATCGAGCACCTGGTCGACCTGGGCGAGGCCGAGGCGACGCAGGAGCTGTCGATGGGCGACCTGGACTCGTTCTACAAGGCGGCCCGGGCGAAGTTCGACGCCGACGAGGTGTTCCGGGAGCGGTCCCGGCTGCGGGTGGTGGCGTTGCAGGGCGGCGACGAGGGGACGCTGCGGCTCTGGCGGCTCCTCGTCGAGCAGTCCGAACGCTACTTCCTGACCGTCTACGACCTGCTCGACGTGACCCTGACCGGCCGGGACTTCCAGGGCGAGAGCAGCTACAACCACCTGCTCGCCCCGGTGGTGACGGAGCTGGACGGGCTCGGGCTGCTCCGGGAGAGCGACGGCGCCGCCTGCGTCTTCCCGCCCGGATCGGTCGGCCGGGACGGCGAGCCGCTGCCGCTGATCGTCCGCAAGTCCGACGGCGGGTACGGCTACCCGGCCACCGACCTGGCGGCGATCCGGTACCGCACCGGCGAGCTGGGCGCGACCCGGCTGCTGTACGTGGTCGGCCTGCCGCAACGGCGGCACTTCGAGATGGTCTACGCGGTGGCGGAACAGGCCGGCTGGCTGGCCCCGCCGGCGCGGGCGGAGCACGTCGGGTTCGGCTCGATCCTCGGGCCGGACGGGCGGATGCTGCGCAGCCGGGCCGGCGAGTCGGTGAAGCTGGTCGGCCTGCTGGAGGAGGCGGTGGCGCGGGCGACCGCGCTGGCCCGGAGCCGGAACCCGGAGCTGGGCGAGGCGGAGGCCGCCGAGGTGGGCCGGGCCGTCGGCATCGGCGCGATCAAGTACGCCGACCTCTCCAGCGACCGGCACCGCGACTACGTGCTGGACTGGGAGCGGATGCTGTCGCTGGACGGGAACACCGCGCCCTACCTGCAGTACGCGTACTCCCGGATCCGGTCGATCTTCCGGCGGGCCGGCGTGGCGGCCCGGCCGGACGCGGGCGTCTCGCTGGCCGAGCCGGCGGAGCGGGCGCTCGCCTTCGAGCTGGTCGGCTTCGGCGCGGTGGTCGCCCAGGTGGAGCGGAGCCTGGAGTTCCACCACCTGGCGGCCTACCTGCACCGGCTGGCCACCGCGTTCAGCGCGTTCTACGAGCGCTGCCCGGTGCTGCGGGCCGAGGAGCCGGTGCGGGAGAGCCGGCTGGTGCTCTGCGACCTGACCGCCCGGGTGCTGCGGCAGGGCCTGCACCTGCTCGGCATCCGCACGCCCGAGCGCATGTGACGGATCAGCCGTTCGGCGGCATCCGCGTCGTCGGATGCCGCCGTACGCTCCTCTCATCTTGCGCAGCCCGATCCCAGGAGGAACTCTTTTGGGCCGCAGTCTCCCCGCCGGTGCCCTGGGGACCACCCTGTCCCTGGCGCTCGGCGTTCTGATCGCGCCGGCCACGCCGGCGCTCGCCGAAACCTCGACGGCGCCCCGCGAGGTGACCGTCATCCCGCAGGACGCGGCCACCGTACGGGCGCACGAGTCGGTCTACTTCGCCGGTAAGACCGGCTTCCTGCACTCGCACAACCAGGGCAGCGGGTACCTCTGGACCCGCTACGACACCGGCGAGACCGTCGTCGTGACGGAACTCGCGGGTATGGGCTGGACCAACGTCATGCGCGCCGGGGACGACAGCGTCGTCCTCATCAACCAGGTGCCCAACCTGCCGGCGCCCGGCAAGGTGACGGTCTTCAACTTCGCCACCCGGACCTGGCAGCAGTGGGCGATCCCCACCGGCTACCTGTTCATGGGCGCGTACGGACAGTCGATGGTGGTGGCGCCCAACGGCGCCACGGGTCCCGCGCTGCGGCTGGAGCGACGGACCTTCGACACCGACGGCAACCAGACCGGCACGGAGAACCTCACCGGCATCCCCACGGGCGCCGTCTACGCCGGCCGGGCCCTGGCCACCGACGACGGAGTCATGGTGGTGCCGTACAAGACCGACCTCTACCGCAACCTGCTGCTCGACGTCGCCTCCGGATCCCTGGTCGACATCCCGGGGGCCATCGGTTCCAACCTGCCCTGGCGGGTGTCCGGCGACGTGGTGGCCTGGGCGAACCTGACGGGGACCTACCACGTCCACTCCCGCGCCGCACTGCTCGCCGGCACCGCCGGGACGGCCCTGCAGGTTCAGCCGTCGGCCACCCTCCGGGTCGCCGTGGTGGGCGGCAACCTGATCGGCGCCAACGACCAGGGGGCGAACACCAAGAACCTGTACCCGGCCGTGTCGGTCCCGATCGGAGGCGGCGATTCCACCACGCTGCTGCCGCAGACCGACTACGGGCTCACCGCCGTCGTCCAGGGACCCGACGGCACCGCGCTCGTGGTGGGCGGCACCGGCCCGGCGGACTGGTCGGTGCACCGCTACACGGCCGAGCCGGGGAAGGCGCCGACCGACAGGACCGTCCTGGCGGTGAAGGACCCGCAGCACAACGCCGGCCTGACCTACGACCGTGGGCTGATCCGGCACGTGCAGACGCAGGTGAACCCGACGGACGGCACGACCCGGTTCGTGGTGTTCAACCACACCCAGGTGCCCGACGACGGCGTCGGCCCGGCCGGCGCCATGCTGCCGGCCAACACGGCGCCGTGCACCACCGGCGTCGAGTGCCTGCGCCTGGTCGACGGCACCTGGTCCGGGGCCATGTACCTGGTCTCCGGGACCACCGACACCATCCGGTCGTACCAGGCGACGAACACCAGCATCGTCACCATGATCCTGCCCAGCACCGGCGGGCGGATCGTCGACGCGGGCGACCTCTACTCGATCGTCGCCGACGCCGCCGCCGGCAAGCAGTACGTGGTGCTCACCGGGGGCACCCAGATCGTCCGGACCGGGCCGGTCACCGGCGCGGCCCTCTGGTACGACACCCTCTGGACGGCCGGTGGCCCCGGTTCGCTCCAGTCGGAACGGCTGACCAACCCCGGGACCGTCGTCAACGTGTCCACCGGCGCCGACTGCAAGGCGACCGAGGTCCAGGCCAGCGCCCGCTGGATCTACTGGGCCTGCGGCACGGACGGCCCGGCCGGCGTCTACGACCGGACCCTCAAGCGCAACCTGCGGGTGCCGAGCGGGCCGGCGACGCTGGGCGACGGCTTCCTGGTCCGGCACGACACCGGCACCGGCAGCCTGCGCCTGTCCGACTTCCACGACGGCACGCTGCACGACCCGGTCAAGCTGGCCGACCTGCCGGCGGGCACCCCGGCGGACAGCCGCGGGATCAGCTGGGCCGTGGACAAGCACGGCAGCGGCGTCGCCTACGTCGACGCCGACAACGCGGTGCACGTCCTGGACAGCGGAGTGCCGTCCACCGCGGCCGGGGTGGCGACCGCCGGGGGCAACGACTGGTCGTACCCGCGGGCGACCGACTCGATGCGGTACTGGTCCCAGACCATCCAGCCGACCCGCCCGTTGTGGTCGTGGGAGGTGACGATCACCCGGAAGACCAGCGGTGAGGTGGTCTCCCGCAGCTCGGGCGGGCCGTCCCGCACCGACCTGCACGCCGTCTGGGACGGTCGACTCGCCTCGGGGCAGCCCGCGGTGAACGGCACCTACCTGTGGAAGCTCACCGGCACGACGACCGAGGGTGAGCCGTCCGCCACGGTCGGCACGGGCACGCTCCGGGTCGCCTGCGGCACGTTCTCCTTCCGCAGCGTGAGCTGCTACGGCGGTCCGAACCTGCTCGCGGTCAAGTCCAACAACGAGGGCCACTGGTACGGCGAGCCGTACGGCGCCGAGCCCGCCGGGCGGCTCGTCGACAACGGGTACACCGAATCCTGGTGCCTGAGCTGCGTGGACGGCACCAAGGCCTCGGCGATCGTGCCGTTCGGCGACCTCAACGGCGACGGCATGCCGGACCTGCTGGTGCGGGACGGAGTCGGCTACCTGCGGGCGTACCTCGGCATCGGCCAGCCCCACTACAGCTCGCAGACCGCCAAGTCGATCGTCCTGGGCAAGGGCTGGCTGACGTACCGGTTGCTGCTCGCCCCCGGTGACCTGAACCGGGACGGCCGCGACGACCTGGTCGGCGTGGACACCACGGGCAAGCTGTGGCTCTACACCTCGACCGGCACGGGCGGTTTCACCGCCCGGGTACAGATCGGCTCCGGCTGGGGCATCTACCCGAAGGTCATCGGAGTCGGCGACCTCAACGGCGACGGCAACGGCGAGCTGCTCGCGGTCGACAGCACGGGCGGCCTCTACCGGTACTTCGGCGACGGCAAGGGGCACCTGACCGCCCGAGTCAAGATCGGCACCGGGTGGAACATCTACAACACCCTCGTGCCCATCGGCGACCTCAACCAGGACAACCGCAACGACCTCATCGGACGGGACGCCAACGGCGTCCTCTGGCTCTACGCCGGTCGCGGTGACGGCACCTTCGCCGCCCGGGTGCAGAAGGCCACCGGCTTCAACGCCTACAAGGCCATCTTCTGACCGCTGCGCCGCCCCGGCCGCCCCTGGACGCTCCGGCGTCCGGGGGCGGCCGACGTTCGGGACCGTACGGCGGCGCCGGCACGGTGCCGGCGCCGCCGCGGTCGGCTCAGGTCGCGGTGGACTTCGGGGTGGTCTTCGAGTCGAGCCAGGTGTTGATCAGCTTGGTGAAGTCCCGGCCGGTCTGCTTGTTCACGAAGGCGATGAACGAGGCGCGGTCCTGCTGGGTGTTCTTCTGCTCCTGCACCCAGGCGGTGGCGAGCGCGAAGAACTTCTTGTCGCCCAGATGGTTGTGCAGCTCCCGGAGCATCGCCTCCGGGCAGAGGTAGACGTTCCCCTCGGCGAAGTTCTTCGGGTTCGGCTTGCCGGGCGGGCCGAGCTTCGCCCGCAGCTTGGCGTCGGCCTGGCGCACGTACCGGTCCAGGCTGGCCTCGCTGAGGTTGAGGACGTCCTGGGTGTAGAGGTCCTGGGCGTAGGTGGCGAAGCCCTCGTTGAGCCACAGGTCGGTCCAGGTGGTCGGCGTGACGGAGTCCCCGAACCACTGGTGGGCGTACTCGTGGAGCAGGTCGGTGCCCCAGCGGTCCCGCCGGGCCTTGGTGTTCTCGATCTTCCGACCCATGGTGATCATCTGCTGGGTCTCCATGCCGGACTCCGAATCCACCACCACGACTCCGCCGGTCGGGAACGGGTACGGCCCGAACCGCTTCTCCAGCCAGGCGATGTACTGCGGGGACTTCTTCAGGTACGGCAGCAGCTTGTCGTCGGTGCCCTTCCGGTACCAGTAGGTCAGCGGGATGCCCCGCGGCCCCTTCGCGGTCAGCTTCTGATACTTCCCGACCGCCAGCGTGGTGAGGTAGCTGGCCACCGGGTCGGTGCTGCGGTAGGTGAAGGTGGTGCCGGACTGCGCGGCGGGGGTGCCGCTGGCGATCGCGGACCAACCCGGCGGCACCGTGACCTCGATGTCGTAGAGCGCCTCGTCGGACGGCATGTCGTTCGCCGGGTACCAGGTGAACGCCCCGAACGGCTCCTGCATCGTCCAGAGGCCGCCCTCCTTGGTGACGGTCAGCCCCAGGGCCTCGACGTCCTTCCGGTGCGACGGCATCGGGGTGGTCTTCGGGCTGCCGTGGTACTTCACCACCAGGGTGACCGGCTTGTCGGCGGTGACCGGGGCGGCGACGGTCAGCTTTTCCTTCGCCACCGTGCCGGTGACCGACGTGCCGTCCAGCGTCACCCCGTCCACCTGGTACGGCATGAAGTCGAGGACCAGGCTGGGCGCGTCCTTGGTGGGTCGGATCCGCAGGGTGGCGGTGCCGGTGAGGGTCTTCGTCGGCGGTGCCCACTCGAGGGCCAGGCCGTAGTGCAGCACGTCCAGCGCTGCGGTGCCCCGGGCCGGGTAGAGCGGGTCGGCCACCGGGGTCGAGTTACCGGCCCGCCAGGCGGTGTAGTCGACCGCCGGCACGGTCGGGCTCGGGCTGGCCGAGGGGGACGAGGGGGCACCCGCCGGGCCCGCCGGGTCGGACGTGCAGCCGGCGACGAGCAGCGGCGGCAGGAGCAGGGTCAGGAGTACTGGGTGACGCATCAGCGCACCGTACGGGAGAGTGCCTCTCCCGTGGGGGCGGCGTGCCGCCGCCAGCGCCCGGTTGCAATTCTCAAAGCGCGGAAACAATCGAAACAAATTGCGGACGCCCGTCGCTGGCTCCGTCCGGAAAATTCCGCCTCGAAGTGTCCAAGGCCGCTCCTGACAACGCCAGCGGGGACTGGCAGTACCAGGTGGTGGAGGTGGCGACCGGCGCCGTCGTCCTGCCGCCTCCTCGGCCCGCCATGATCGGTGGCGTCGGTGTACTTGCGGCTTGGGACCAGAACACGCCCGACACGGTATGGGTCACCGAGCCGAAGCTAACCCGTTGGCGTGTCGACCCCGAGGGCACCGGAAGGTGGCTCAGCGAGCCCCTCGTCCGGCGAGGAGCTACCGGCGGTGGTCGCTGCCTCGCTCGCCAGCCTTCTGGATGGCTCGTAAGCGGACCCGAGGGTTCTCCCAGTACCAGCGCTCACGCTTGTGGCGAGCAAACGGCGGTTTGAAGGCCTTGACTTGACGCATCCGTAAGTTGTAGCTTTCCGTTCGTGGCTACTTACCAAGCCGGTGATGGCTGGGACGCTTTGGGGGATCCGAGCAGGCGCGCGATCGTCGCGTGCTTGGCCGAGCGCCCGCGGGCTGTCGGCGAGCTTGCCGATGAGTTGCCGATCAGCCGGCCAGCGGTGTCGCAGCACTTGAAGGTGCTGAAGGCCGCTGGGCTGGTCACCGACACGGCTGCCGGGACCCGTCGGGTCTACCGGCTGAACCCTGCGGGGGTGGCTGCGTTGCGGGACCAGCTTGAGATGTTCTGGAATCGAGCGCTGGTCGGCTACCAGGACGTCGTGGAACAACCGACCGAGGAGAGCTCATGACTCAGACAGCCGTGGTGGTGCGTCGGCAGATCGTGGTCGAGGCGCCGATCGAGCGGGCCTTCACCGTGTTCACGCAGCGGTTCGGTGATTTCAAGCCGCCGGAGCACAACCTGCTCGGTGTGGCGATCGCCGAGACCGTATTTGAGCCGAAGGTCGGCGGTCACATCTACGACCGGGGTGTCGACGGCAGCGAGTGCCGCTGGGCGCGCGTCCTGGCCTACGACCCGCCGGACCGGGTCGTGTTCAGTTGGGACATCAGCCCGCGGTGGCAGGTCGAGACCGACCCGGACAACACCAGCGAGGTCGAGGTCCGGTTCGTCGCCGAGACCCCGCGGCGGACCCGGGTGGAGCTGGAGCACCGCCATCTCGACCGGCACGGTCCCGGCTGGGAGGCCGTCAGTGACGGCGTCGCCCACGACGAGGGTTGGCCGCTGTACCTGGACCGGTTCGCCGCACTGTTCACCGAGGGCAGTTGAATCGCTCCGATCACACCCGACCCGCTTCCACGAGTGGCAGCAGGGCGTCATCGACGGTCACATGGACCAGCCGGGCACCCGGCTGTGGGGCGCGGCGCGTTGCTGATGCGTGCTGCTCCGGGGAAGCCGTGAGGCCCCCCGCGGCCAGCGCGGTCGCGAGCACTCCGGCTGTCAGGGCGCGTCGTTGCCGTCGTCGCACATCGTCCTCTCCGCCACGGGTCTCTCCCGGACGGCACGATGACGCCTGGCCCGGTAGACGGATTGATCTTCCGGGGTGTGACAGCGGCCACAATCCTGAGCCGTGCCGGTGCAACCGAGTGCTCCTGCCATGTTGCATTTCGCGGTGACCGCGGGACGAGGCTTCGGGGGGCACAGGTCAGATGCGTGACGCCGAGGAGTTCGACGCCTTCTATGCGGCCTGTGCGGGACGGGTCGTGGGTCACGTCTTTGCGCTGACCGGTAACCGCGGCGAGGCGGAGGACGCCGTCGCCGAGGCGTTCATGCGGGCCTGGCAGCGCTGGCGGACTGTACGGGAGGCGGACAGCCCGGAGGCGTGGGTCCGCCGGGTCGCCTCCCGGATCGCGGTCAGCAGCTGGCGCAAGACGATCAACCGGATGCGCGCACACCACCGGGCCGCCGTCGACCAGAGCGTGCCCGGACTCAGCGAGGACCACGTCGCCCTGCTGCAGGCGCTGCAGCGGCTGAGCGCCAACCAGCGCCGCGCCGTCGTGCTGCACCACCTGAACGATCTCAGCGTCGCCGAGGTGGCAGCCGAGATGCAGGCGCCCATCGGGACCGTCAAGGCGTACCTCGCCCGCGGTCGAAGAGCGATGGCCGGAATGCTGACCGAGGCGCACCAGGAGGGGGCCTCCCATGGCTGATCCGCACGACGACCTCACGGCCATCGCCGACAGGGTCCGGCACGTCACGACGCTGCCCGCAGCGCAGACATTGCGCCGCCGCAGCGACCAGCGCCGGCGGCGCCGGGCGACCGTCACCGGCGCGGCGCTGGCCGTGCTGGTCGTGACCGCCGGCACCACCCTGCTACAGGCGCGGGACCACGTCGAGACGCCGGACCGGAGTGTTGGCCCAGCCGGTCGGGTGCCGCCGTCGGTCGTCCCGTCCGTGACCGCGTCGGCGGGACCGCAGGAGATCCTCGGCGGCCGGCGGCAGGTCCTGATCGTGGTGCCCGGCATGGGCGGGGCCGCGTTGGCGATCGGCCGTGACAACGACCGGGTGCGGGCCACCACCGAGCGGGGCATCGACGACCGGGCGCTGTGGGTCCTACAGCCCAAGGGGGACAGATTCCGGATCATGCTGGCCACGCCGCGCGGCGCAAGCCAGGTCTGCATGACCGTCGTGCACGACGCCGCCCCGGGCAGCGTCCGCGGCCGGGAGTGCGACCCGGCCGCGCCGACGCAGCTCTACCGGATCGAGCAGGTCGCCGACGGGAGCTACTCGATCTTCCAGGGGAAGCGTTACGTCCAGGTGGTCGACGGCACCAACGCCCTGGTCCCCGACCTGCCCGAGGGCCTGACTACCACGTACGAGTTCGAGGACCGCGGTCCCGCCGCCGCCGAGCGGTTGGGCGGGGGGAGCAGCCCCACTCGCTGAGCAGAGGAGCCGGGGCCCTCGGCATCGTCCGGGGTGGAGCCGTTCTCGACCGGACCTCGGGGCACCGGCCCCGGGGCCGTCAGTTTCCCCTCGGACCAGGCCGGCCCCAGGGGCGCTCGCCGGGCCTCGTGAACCGCGCACCCGGCCAAGCCCTTCATGCCTCTCGATCTACCCTGCCACCAGGCCCACAGCACCACCACAAAGACTCCGCCGAGAAACACGAACATCTCAAGCGATCGCCGTGGCCCCGAGCTCAGCCACGACCACCGCCCACGAGTACATGAACAGCATTTCCACGTCGAAGGCGAGGAACAGCAAGGTCGCTCCATACCACCGGACGTGGTACCTCGACAGAGCGTGCTCCTGCGCGCCGCTCGGCGGCTCAGGCGGTCGGGTCGGTGCTGGGCGTGACGTCCGAATCCGGCGTCGAGTGCGTGGCGGGCGCGGCGGGCGGCTCGTACGGCAGAGCGCTGCCCTTGACATACGCGTCCCAGCTCATGTCCCAGTCGGTCCAGCCGTTGCCGTTCTGGAGCTTGCGCTCCGTGCCCTTGACGGTGATCGGGTCGCCGATGCGGGTGTTGCTGAACAGCCACGCGCCGTTGGCCATCGAGACGTTCACGCAGCCGTGCGAGACGTTGACCCTGCCCTGCTGTCCCTCGGACCAGAGGGCGGCGTGAATGAACTCCCCGCCCCAGGTGAGCCGCTGGGCGTAGTCGATCTTCGTGCGGTACCCCTCCTCCGGACCGAGCTCCTCCATGGTGTCGAAGACCGTCTTGCGAAGCTTCTGGATCACCACCATGGTGCCGCTCGACGAGGGGGTGCTCTTCTTGCCGAGGCTGACCGGGATGGTCTTGACCACCGCGCCGTTCTTGGTGACCGTCATCCGCTTGGTTTTGTTGTCGACCGTCATGATCAACGACGGGCCGACCTTGATGTCGACGGCGAGGTCGGCGCGGCCGTACCAGCCGTCGCCCATCGGCAGGCCACCGGCCTGGACACGGTACGAGACCTTGCTGTTGGCCTTCCAGAACTGCTTCGGCCGGAAGCGGATCTCGGTGGGGCTGACCCAGTGCCAGATGCCCTCCTGGGCGGGCACCGAGGTCACCGTCATCCGCCGCTGGACGTCGTCGCGGTAGCCCTCCGGTACGGCCCGGCTGAACTTGACGATCAGTGGCATGCCGACGCCGACCACCTGGCCGTCGCCGAGGAAGCTGCTCACCCGCACCTGCTTGCCGGGCTTGGCCATGGTGGTGAACGTGCTGGTCACCGTGGCTGGAAGGCCGTCGTCACCGGTCGCGGTCACGCTGGCCGTGTACGTCTCGCCGTACTTTAGGACCCCCACCGGCAGCCAGCTCTTGCCGTTCGCGGCGAGCTTGCCCTCGACGGCCTTGCCAGCCGAGTCCTTCAGCTCGACGGCAGTCTCGACGGCGTCCTTGGCGGTGAAGGTGATGCCGGTAGAGGCCGGCACGTTCTTCGCGTCGGCCGCTGGCTCGCTGATGGTCGCGGCCGCCTTCGGGGCCGGGTTTTCCCCGCCGCCCTGCCACGACGACGGCTTGTCCTCGGCGCCCTGCCACGACGACGGCTTGTCCTTGTCGCCGCTGGTGCAGGCGGAGGTCAATGCCAGCGCGACGGCGAGCACCCCGGCCGCGAAGACGCGGCTTCGCCCACCGGGCCGGTCGCCGCCACGCCGGATCAGCTGGTACTGGCTAGCTCGCATGATGTCCTCACAGCCGTGGTCCCCGCACACCCATCGTCTTTCAAAGACGCACCAGGGCTGACACCGGTTGCGGGGGTGAGGCGAGACACGCCCGAGTTGCATTCGAACGGTGGTCGGGCGCAGCACTCCGAGGTATGTGAGCCGCGCTGGTCGCGGTAGCACTTCACGCTGCCACGGTCGCTGTCCGGCTGCGGGTAACCCGGCGCCCTGACGACCAAGATCAATCCGACGTAGCCCGTGACTGGCGACAAGCAGCGCCCAGAGGCGCCTAGGCCGTACTCGCATGGACCGATGCGGAAGAGCCAGGACATAGGGCACGCTCGTCGTACGAGCACCACTCGAGCGCCGTCGCGTCCATAGAGGACGAAGAGTAAGAGGCGTCTGACCTCCGTTTCGGCAAGTCAGACGCCTCTTGATCTTGTGCGCCCGAAGGGACCCGAACCCCTAACCTTCTGATCCGTACGATTTCCTTGACCGGGTTCTTTTGCCCGCGCAACGGCTCTCGACATCTCACACCGCTACCCCATCGCCCGTCGTCCTCTTGCGGACTAGATGCGGACCGACATGACCCTGGTTGTAGTCACCAGTGGTCGTCAAGGTCAGCGCGTCGGCTGGCATCGCCACCGGAGCAGACATTGCTTCTTGCGTCGCTCGTTGGCGGCCGACAGTATGAGCCGACCACGAGTGAGGAGACCTCGGCATGCAGGTAGATCCGCCGGAAAACCGAGGCCTGGCAGCCCTCATGGTCACTTCCGGCGTCGGCGGGCTGATACTGCTGCTTGCCGGCAATGGCGGGCGCTCATTAGTCCTTGCCTTGGTGGCCTTCGCCTGCTTCATCGTCTGCGTTGCCCTGCTTGGCTTGGGTTCGGTGTTGCAGGAGCACCAGCGATGGCGCGTGGACCTCAAGCGGCAGCGGCTAAGCGAGCAGGCTGAGGGCGACAACGCGAAGCAGTAGGTCACAGTCCAGGGCCGATCGCACCGAGAAGGGGCGTGCAGCGCATGACGCACTCCTATTCGCCCGCCTGGCCTGGATCCTTTCCTGCCTCGTCCAGCCAAGGGACCTTCCGAACAGGAGCACGTGATCTGACCCAGGCTCGGGATTGAGCTTGCGCAGGTCGTCGGCGGCCTCGCCGAGCATTGACGCCAGGTAGACGCTCAGCGCTACTTGATCGTTCACGTACTCCGCAGAGAGTCTCAGCCGAGCCTCCCCGCACGGCCAGGGCTGCGTGCAGACGCGACACAGCCATATGGGCGGATGGGTAGATGCTCACGCATGCCTGCCGCCGTTCGCGCGATACGCCTGCCCTCTCGTGAGCAGGTTTCCGATCCAGAGGATTTCGGTCTGCTGGTACCAGTGGGGCGGGTCGGCCCGCATGGGCGGCTCGACCCGGTGAGGCTCGACCGGCTAGATCAAGCGTCGCGTCAGCTCCCCGCCTCGCGCAGCTCGGCCCTTACCGGGGCGTCCAACGACACGACCAGATGGCGCGCTGCCTGAGGGTGGGTGCGCCTGTCCACCCAGAGACCGAGCGCGGTGCACCCATGCAGCGGAACACCGCGACACGTGGCGCCCGTCAGGGGCTTCGAACGTAGGAGCACCATCGGAGCACCACGTTCCAAGATCCGGGAAGACTCGTCCCGAACAGCAGAACGAATCAAGGCCGTGACCCTGCACTTCTGCTGGTCACGGCCTTGATCGTGAAGTGCGCCCGAAGGGACTCGAACCCCTAACCTTCTGATCCGTAGTCGGGAGGAGAGGGTGCTCGCGACCTGCAGTTATGCAGGTTTGTCCAGATTCGGTATGTAGCAGTGTCGACGGAACGTGACGCTTGAGCGCGTTTCCTGCCCGCAGCGCGCGCCCATGGGCGCGCGGCCTGATGTGGATGTATCGATCTGCGGAGGCATCGTCTGGACTGCCGCTGGTCGAGCATTGGTGGGGGCCACGACTCGCTCTGCCGTCTCGCGCAGACACTTGCCGCACGAACACGTAGGTCACCTCCGGGCTGCCGTCTCCACCAGGAGGCCCCGCACGCAGCCGCACTGTTAATCGCGGATCAATCCTGTGGTCCCGGTCGGTCGCCCGCTTCTTGATCTGCTGGCGAGCTACCTGCCGCTCGGCGCGCCTGACTCATCAGGTCTCGGATCACCGCCGACGGGTTGAGGCTGCGGCGCTGGGCCTCCTCGAAAAGCCATGTGAGCTCGCCCTCGCTCAGCTCCACACGTACGTGTTCCTCACCGGGCGAGGCTCGTACTCCACCTTTACCTCGCCCTGGTCGATCAAGTCGGTCAGCCGCGCGTTCAACGCCCATTGCTCTTCAGGACTCAGTCTCATGGTCCCCTCCGGGAATCGTCCGGCCCGCTCCCGTCTCATTCTTCAGCTGCCTGCCGCTAACTACCAGGACAAACTCGCTGCCGCCCGTCAGCGTGGCTGGCGGAGCACACTGGCCACTGCACGGCATCTGCGCTCGCGGACCCGGTTCTACCGGGCGTTCTCGGCGCTGGTGGGAGCCGTTGCCCCCGATGGTGCGCCGGGTGGCGCCGAGCCAGGGTCCTGGAAGCGACGTGCACGGTGCAGCCTCGTGGCGACTGCGTCCGTACGCCGACGCTCCCGTGTCTACGGGAACCCTCGGAGCGCTCACCGAGGCTGAATGCACCATGAAGACTGCGCTTGGCGCGAACTCGGATGGCGCCGCTAGTCCTCCTCGATCCAGTCCGCGGGTATCAACGCCTCGCCGTCAGCGCGCCACCGATACCTGACCGCGTCGCTGAACCATTGCTCCTCAAGATCCGCGTGCTCCATGACGATGACTTGGAGGTCTACGTCGGGACGCGCAATGGTCTCCATGACCACTTGATAGGTACGGACGAGCGCCTCCCGATCGTCATCGGGCAGCACGTGCGAACCGTCGCCGGCGTAGTCGGAGGGAAACCAGACTTGCGACGGCTGGTCCATGATCAGAATCCTGGGTACCGGCCGGTCCTCCGTCGCGAACCACTCATGCAACGTCAGGAAGGTCGCAACGTGGTACCCGACATAGTTCTCGCCGCTACCCATCCCGTGCAGTGGGACCGCTCCGTTGCGGGTGTCAGCGACGACCGTCAGACGCCTCAAGTCCAAGCGGATCGGCCACGCCGAGTGCTCGATTCCAAGGCGTTGAGCCTTCTCCCACAAGTTCTGACCGATGCGCGCCATGAAGGATGAGAGGAGGTCGGGGTTACCGTTCTCCTCCAGCCTTGCCTCGATCTCGGCGATCTCGGCCTCAATCTCAGCCGTGCGGTCCTGGATGGGCGGTTGTTGGCCACGTCGGTCGAGCATCTCCAAGTAGAAGCCGATCCGCCCCTGAACCAACGCGGTACGAGCCTCGGCGTCGCGAAGCCTCGCGATGGCCTGGACTCCGGCCTCTAGTGCTCTGACCGGGAACGTTTACCGGGTTGGCGGCGGCGGGGCCGGAACCGGTTGGATGAGACGGACATCCGACGGGTTTGGGGGCGTGGTGGCGGAGCTGGTCAAGATCAGGAGGCTGACCGACCAGGAGGGCCAGCAGTTACAACGGATCGTGCGCCGGGGCAGCACCAACACAGTGCGCTATCGACGGGCGATGATGCTGCTGGCCTCGGCCGACGGCAACCGAGTTCCAGTGATCGCCCAGTTGGTGCAGGCCGACGAGGACACGGTGCGGGACGTGATCCACCGGTTCAACCAGATCGGCCCGGCCTGCCTGGACCCTCGGTGGGCGGGAGGCCGTCCCCGCCTGCTCAGCCCTGACGACGAGGACTTCGTCGTCCAGACGGCCACCACCCGCCCGACCAAGCTCAGCCAGCCCTTCACCCGCTGGTCCATCCGCAAACTGCTCGCCTACCTGCGCAAGGTGCACGGCCGGGTGATCCGCATCGGCCGCGAGGCCCTACGCTAACCCCGGGCCCAGTGGCGCCCGCAGGAGCGCACGCACAACCGACAGATGCGTCACAAGTGCGCGCTTTACGCGTTCGGGTCCCAGTCTGCGAGCTGCTCCATCGGCTCGGTGTCGCCGGTGGTCTCCAGGCCGTCGAGCGGGACGCGCTCGTAGAAGTAGAGGACCAGTTCGCTCGCTGCGCCTCGCATTGCCATGTCGCCCGGCTCCGCGTCGGCGGCGAGGTCGTCGCAGCGGACGCCGTCGGCGTTGAGAGTCAGGCGCCAGGAGCGGCCCTCGGTCGTGTGCAGGTCGATGGTCGCCGGCTTGAACGGCCAGGGGACGGTCGTCGCCGAGACGGTCGTCAGGAACTCGTCGACGCCCTCGACCGCGACGTCCGTCGGCAGCGGCTGTGCGGCCCCCAGGGTGAGCTGGGCGTCGTAGGTGTGGACGGCGATCTCCTGGATCTGGTGCCGGGCCACGGCTCCGCTGGTCTCCGGGGCCTGCGAGCGGCCCCACCAGGTCCAGCAGCCGCGGTCCGGGCCGGCCTCGCGCATCGCGTCGAGCATGAGCTCGGTCGACTCGGCGAGCCAGGCGTCCAGGGCTTCGCGGTCGCGGGGCGCGGTCGGGGCGCCCTTCGGGTCCGTCCTCGCCGGGGGCTCAGCGCCCGGGCCCGCCGCGACGATGGCGGCCTGGCGGCGGCGGCCGTCGCCGAGGTGCTGCGCCAGTTCGCGCAGCGTCCAGTCCGGGCAGGTCGGGACCTGGACGTCAAGGTCGGGGGCGGACGCGATCGCGGCGCGGAACGCGGCCGAGCGGTCTTCGATCAGCCGCAGGACCTCGGGGAACTCCAAAATGTTTTGCACCTCGGTTGTGTATCACTGCGCTCCGGCCGCCGGGTAGCGAATTTGTCGGACGAACGCGTCGACAGCCGGGCGGAGCGCCGGCGCCGAAGCCGTCCTGAAACTCCGCGCACTGCTCGCCAACGGCGACTTCGACCGCTACTGGACCTACCATCTGGGCCAAGAGCACCAGCGCAACCACCAGGCCCGCTACCAACTCGCTGCTTGACCTACGAAGTCACTCCCAGCAATCCGCACCCCTGGCCGATGTCAGCGGCCTGAGTGCCGCGAAGACGGCAACGCGCCTGCGCGGGGGTGGGCGGGTTGAGGCACCGGGCCAGGGTCGACAGCGGCGCCGACAATGACGGCGGTCAGGGTGGCGATCGCGAGCCAGTGGCCACAGGCGTCAACGTTCGGGCTAGCTTCTTCCGCGACTGACCGTCACGATCAAGCAGCGCCAGCGTGCGAGCGCGCGCCCATGGGCGCGCGAAAAAAGCCCCCCTGGTCGACGGTTGTCGATGACCAGAAGGGCATTTTCCCTGTTCAACTGCTGTGCGCCCGAAGGGACTCGAACCCCTAACCTTCTGATCCGTAGTCAGATGCTCTATCCATTGAGCTACGGGCGCTTGCTGCTCGGCCAGTCTACACACCCGGCTTCCGCGCGGAGACTCCGGGATTCGAACCCGGGAGGGGCTTTAAGACCCCAACCGCATTAGCAGTGCGGCGCCATAGACCAGACTAGGCGAAGTCTCCCTGGTGGCCCGCAGACCACCGCGCCCGAGGATACAGGTCCGTACCCACCCCGGGCAAAGCGACTACCAAGGCGGCGCCCCGACCCAGCGTTTCCCACGTGTGCGAGGTCACCCTCGGGTCTACGCTCCATCGATATGCAGGAGCAGCCGCCGAGCGATCCGCCCCGCCGCGAGCCCGCCGCCGGCGCCCGGCGGAGCCGCTCCCCGAAGCCGACCTTCGCCGCGCCGCCGACGCCCGAGCCGCCCGCCCCGCCGGCCCGCCAACCGGAGGCGGAGAGCGGGCCGCAGTCCCGGGCGCGGCGGGCCAAGGCCGCGCCGGCCGTGCTGTTCCAGCCGCCCGACCCCGATCAGGCGGTTTCCCGCGCCCCGGGCCGCTCGGCCGGCGACGCCTCGGGGACGGAGGGCCACACCCGCCCCACCGGTACCGCCGCGCCCCGGCCTCGCCCCGCAACCGGGGCCACCCCGCCTCCTGCCCCTGAAGGCCCAGTGACCGATGCCACCCCTGCCGCCGAAGGCGTCGCGGCCAAGGCCACCCCGACCCCTGCCCTGGCAGGCACAGGGACGGAGGCCGCAACGAAGGCCGCCCGGACGCCCGGGGCCGGTCCGCGAGCCGTCCCGACCGAGCAACGGGCAGAACCGGTCGGCCCCGGGGCGGATCCGGCCCGGCTGGAGTCGGCGACGGACGAGGAAGCCCCGAAGCCCACGCGCCGCGCCCCGGCGAAGAAGGCGAGCCCGGCGAAGAAGGCGAGCCCGGCGAAGAAGGCGGTTCCGGGGAAGAAGGCGAGCCCGGCGAAGAAGGCGGTTCCGGGGGAGAAGGCGAGCCCGGCGGCGCGGCAGCGTGCCGAGGCGGCACCGCCGAAGGTCGGCGACGATGCCGGTGGCGGTGGACACACCGAGGCCGCCCCGACGGGGCAGGCCACCGCGCCGCGGAAGGCGGTCACGCGGGCCGCGACGCCCAGGAAGGCCGCCCCCGCGAAGAAGGCGGCAGTCGAGATTCCCAGCCAGCCGGGTCCGGCCACGGTCGCCGTACGGGCGGTCGACGCGGCGGAGCCGGCGTCGGGGCGTACCGCCGGGGTGGAGTGGCGGGTGATCACCTCGCGCGTCCTCGACCGCCCGGCGTTCGCGCCGGAGCTGCTGGCCCTGGCGGCCGTCGAGGCGCTCGGGCCGCGCGCCCGCGAGTGGGCCGGGCGGCTGCGCGGCACGTACCCGGATGCGGACGCGGACGGGCTGGCCCGGCTGGCCACCCGGCGGTTCGTCCGGCTGGCCGGGACCGGCGGCGCGGTCGCGGCGGGGGCCGGGCTCTTCGCGCCGGTGGCCGAGCTGGCGGCGGTGCTCTGGACGCAGGCCAACCTGGTGCTGCACCTGGCGGCGGCGTACGACCGCGACCCGGCCCATCCGGACCGGGCGGCGGAGCTGCTGGTGCTCACCCAGGTCCACCCGGACGCCGGCACCGCCCGCCTGGCGCTGGACGCGGCCCGGGCGGCCGACGGGCCGGGGGATCGGCCCTGGCCGCGGGCCGCGGAGGCGGCCTGGCGGCTGGCGACGCCGCTGGCCGCGCAGGCCGGCGGCTGGCTGGGCCTGCGGCTGGCGTCGCGGCTGCTGCCGGGGGCGGCGATGCTCGCCGCGGCGGCGGGGGATGCGGCGGCCGCCGAGCGGCTGGCCGCCCGCGCGATCGCCACCTACCGCGGGCCGCGGGTGCCGGGGCGGTGATCGTCGCGCGGTGCGCCAGGTCGGGGCTTGATTCGTCCTGGAGAGCGGGGGATGCCGCGGCCGGCCCGGCCGGCGCGGGTCAGAGCCAGCCGAACCACGATTTCGGCAGCAGCGCGTAGCCGACGAAGGCGACCACGTCGAGCAGGGTGTGCGCCACGATCAGCGGCGCCACCCGACGGGTACGCAGGAAGAAGAGGCTGAAGACGACGCCCATCACCGCGTTGCCGAGGAACGCGCCGAAGCCCTGGTAGAGGTGGTACGAGCCGCGCAGCACCGCGCTCGTCGCGACCACCGCGCCGAGCCGCCACCGGAACTGCCAGAGCCGGTTGACCAGGTAGCCGACCACGATCACCTCCTCCAGCACCGCGTTCTGCACGGCGGCGAGGATCAGCACCGGCACCGCCCACCACAGGTGCGGCAGCGCGGCCGGGACCAGGGTGGCGTTGACGCCGAGCTGCGCCGCCGCCCAGAACAGCGCCAGCCCGGGCAGGCCGATCAGCGCCGCCAGGCCGGCACCCCAGCCCAGGTCGAACCCGGGTCGCCGCAGGTCCACCCCGAGCGTCCGCGCCGGGTCGCCCGGGTCGCGGGCCAGCAGGTGTACGGCGAGCAGCACCGGCAGCAGCGCGAAGAAGATCCCGACGAGCTGGTACGTCAGGTCGAGGTAGGGCCGGGCCGACTGGGAGTTGTTCAGCGACGCGGTCTGCTTCGACAGCGGGCCCGCGGCGGTCAGCTTGGCGGCCAGCGACACCACGGCGTAGACCGCGGACTGCCCGAGGGAGAGCCCGAGCACCAGCAGCGTCTCGGTGCTCAGGGTCCGGCGGGACACCGGGCGGGTGAGTTCGTCAACCGTCACCGGACCACTGTGCCGCACGGCGGGGCCGCTCGACACCTCGGCCGGGCGGAGTGCGGCGGTCGCACATCGTGTGCGACCGGTGAGCACGCTCCGTGGAGATTCTATGGGGGCCCGATCCGCCGTCAGGAGAAGGAGCGTGCCCCCGTGGAGAACTTCGCGCGGCTGCTGAAGGAGAGCTGGACCCTGGTCGAGGAGGACCGGGAACGGCTGAGCGCCCACTTCTACGCCCGGCTCTTCCTGCTCGACCCCGAGCTGCGCAAGCTCTTCCCGGTCCAGATGAGCGGGCAGGGCAACCGGATCCTGGAGGCGATCGTCACCGCCACCCAGACGGTCGGCGACCCGGAGAGCTTCGACGAGTACCTGCGCGCGCTGGGCCGGGACCACCGCAAGTACCACGTCGAGGCCACCCACTACGAGACCATGGGCGTCGCCCTGCTGGACGCGCTGCGCAGCACCGCCGGCGACGGCTGGAACCTCGAGTACGACCAGGCCTGGCGGGAGGCGTACGCGAGCATCTGCGAGAAGATGCTGGCCGGGGCGGAGGCGGACGAGAACCCGCCGTTCTGGCACGCCGAGGTGCTCACCCACGAGCGGCACGGCCCGGACACGGCCGTGCTGACCGTCCGCGCCCTCCAGCACCCACTGCCCTGGAAGGCCGGCCAGTACGTCAGCGTCGAGGCCCCCCGGTACCACCCGCGGGTGTGGCGGACGTACTCGGTGGCGAACGCCCCGAACGACGACAACGTGCTGGAGTTCCACGTGCGTACGCCCGGTGGCGCGGCCGGCTGGCTGTCCGGAGCGCTGGTCCGCCGGACGAAGCCGGGCGACCTGCTCCGGGTGGCCGCCCCGATGGGCTCGATGACGCTGGACCGCTCGTCGGCCCGGGACATTCTCTGCGTCGCCGGCGGGGTCGGGCTGGCCCCGATCAAGGCGCTGGTGGAGGAGCTGATCAGCTTCAACCGGACCCGCTGGGTGCACGTCTTCTACGGCGCCCGCCGGCCGGAGGAGCTCTACGGCCTCGCCGGCCTGGAGGACCTGGTGAGCGCGCACCCGTGGCTGTCGGTGACGCCCGCGTGCAGCGAGGACCTGAACTTCGACGGCGAGCTGGGCGACATCTCCGACGTGGTCACCCGGTACGGGCCCTGGACGACGCACGACTGCTATGTCTCCGGCTCGGCCCCGATGGTCCGGGCCACCCTGCGCGCGCTCGCCGCCGACGAGGTCCCGCCGGAGCACATCCGGTACGACACCTTCGGCAACCTGTAGGCGTTCCTCCCCCCGAGCCGGGTCGCGTGCCCCTCCCCGCTGGGGCACGCGACCCGGCCCCCGTCCGCCGGTGCGCGGGCCGGGCCGGCAACCGGCCCGCGTACCGGGGCGGTCAGTAGCGCCAGGGGGTGCCCGACTCCCGGTACTCCTCGACCGGCACCACGGGCACCCCGGGCGCCATCCGGTCGACGTAGAGCCACCCCTCCAGGTGGTCGATCTCGTGCGCGACCAGGCGCGCCATCGCGTACTCGAACGACGTGATGATCCGGCTGCCGTCCCACTGGGCGTGCTCCACGTCGATCCGCAGCGGTCGGGGCACCAGGCCGCGGTGGTCGAAGAAGGAGAGGCAGCCCTCGTACTGCTCGTCGGTGTCCGGGGCCGAGTCGACGATCCGGGGGTTGAGCAGGACGACCGGCTCGGCCGCCCGGTCGGGCGGGCGGACCACGGCGGCGGCCCAGCCGAGCCCGAGCTGCGGGGCGGCGATGCCGACCCCCTTGCTGAACGGGTGCAGTTCGTCGAGGCGGGCCAGGGTGGCGCAGAGCCGGTCGACCACGTCCCGGGCGGTGCGTTCCTGGCGGGGCAGGTCGAACTGGCGGGCGGGCTGGCGGAGCAGGTCGTCGCCGCGCTGCAGGATGCCGATGCCGCGCATCCGGTCGCTGGCCCGGACCCGCACGCCGGTCGCCGGGCCGTCCGGCTCGGCGTCCGGGGGCTGGTTGCGGAAGCGCCACTGCAGCCGGTAGCGGGCGTTGAGGGGCGGGTCGTCGGTGGACCAGTCGAAGAGCGCCCGGCCGCCCCGGTCGTGCCGCTGGATCTGGGTACGCAGCGGCCCCTCCTCAGAGGAGAGGGAGGTCTCCACCCCCCAGACCTGCGGGTCCAGCTCCACGGGGAGGTCCAGCCGGACGGCCAGGTGCCGGGTGGGGAGGCGGACCGCCCGCTGGAACCAGGGCCCCCACTTCTCCCGTCCCACCCGGTACGCGTACTCGATGGTGACCCGGTCGCCGGGGTAGAGCGGGAAGCGGCCCTGGGTGTTCTCGAAGAGCAGCCAGATCTCCTTGAACGCGTCCCGGTCGTGCTTGGCCCGCCAGTGCATCGGCTCGGGCTGCCCGCCGCCGTCGTCCCGGTACGCCCGCAGTTGCAGCTCGGCGAAGGTGAGCGGGTGTTCGCGGTGGTGCCGGTTGGAGCGGCCCGGGTCGTTGGGGTAGCGGTCGACGGCGACGCGGACCAGGTAACGGGTGACCGGCTCGGTGCCGGCGTTGTAGAGCTCCCGGCGGATCACGCAGCGGTAGCCGTCGTCGGTGTGGCTCAGGGTGGCCAACTCCCGCTCGACCACCAGGCCGGTGCCGGGGGGCAGCCACTGGCCCGGGACGGGCGGCTCGCGGCGCCCCCCGCCGGAGCGGGCGTGCCGCAGCTCGTCGTACTCCCGGAAGCGCTGCCAGATCGCGCCGCTGGCCTCCAGGACGGCCTCGGCCCGGCGGGCGAAGTCCTCGGTCGGGCGGTGCCGGCGGCCCTCGACGTGGCTGACGTAGGACGGGTCGAAGCCCATCAGGGTGGCGAGCTGTTTCTTGGACAGCCCCCGGTCGGTGCGGTGCCGGGCGAGTTCGGCTGCGAACGAGTCGGCGGCCCGTTCGATGGGGGAGGTCGTCATCGGCTTCCTCGTGACCGGGAGTACCAGTTTCACGCTCAGTGGCCGAACGTGCACAGAAACTGGCTCGTATTCGACACTCACCTTGACAATTCAGCCATGCACGTCGATGCTTGCGCCGCCTCTCGACCAGCTCGGCGGCGTTTCCGGGCGTTTCCGCCCCCGCCCCGCGGGTAGTACGCCGGCACGCGGCGACCGGTCGGCGGAGTGACCGGGACCTCTCCATCAGCCCCTTGGCCCCGCTTCCCCCGGCCCGAAGCCTGTGGTTAGGCTAGCCTTAGCTCAGATGGGCCTACCCATACCGACCGGCGGGGCGACCAGACAGGGGACGCGTCAGGTGACAGCGGTGATGCCGAGGCGGGACGTCGCCGCGCCGCTCGCACCGGTGACCGCGACCCTCCGCGCCATGTTCGGCACGGACGACCTGCCCGGGCTCGCGCCCGGCCTGCTGGTCACCTCCGACAAGGCGCGCTGGGCCCCGGCGACCCGGCTGGTCGACGGGACGCTGCTGCCCGAGTTCCTGCACGCCGCGACGGTGCGCTGGGGCGGCACCCCGCACGCCTGCGCCGCGCTGGCCTGGAAGTCGTACAGCTACTGGACAGCGCTGCCGGCGGTGCTCGGCTGGGCCTCCGCCCGGCGGGTGCCGCTGCTCGACCCGGCCGACGTGCTGATCCACTTCGAGGACCACCGCCCGCTGCTCACCCTGGGCCTGCGCCGCTCGACCACGGTCGCGGTGCTGCCGGGCGACCCGCTGGCGCTGACCGGCGCGCCGGAGGTCCGGGTCGTCGCCGACGAGGCCGAGCTGCTCGGCGCGCTGCGCGCCTCGCTGCTCGACGCGCACCTCGCCCCGATGATCGCGGCCATCCAGGCCGAGGTCCGGATCGGGACCCGTACGCTGCTCGGCTCGGTCGCCTCCGGCATCGCGCACGGCATCCTGCGGGCCGCCGACACGCTGCCCGGATCGTCCACCCGGAGCATCGAGACGCTGCTCGACGCGCTCGACCTGGCCGACCTGGTGGAGTTGGTGCCCGGCCCGGCCGGCGAGCCGACCGTCCAGCGGCGGACCTGCTGCCTGGCCTTCACGCTGCCCCGGCCGAAGATCTGCCAGGGCTGCTGCGTCCGACCCTCCTGAGCCCGGTTCCCGCCCGCTTCCGGGCCGCCTGCCGGCCCGGCGCTCAGTCGACCAGCGGGCGGACGTCCCAGAGCCACACCCCGCCGGTGAACACCGGATCGATCCCGGTCAGCTCGGTCATCCCCCGGTGCAGCGCGCCCGACTGCTTCTGCCGGGGGTCGAGGAGCACCGCCCCGGCCCGCCAGTACCGCAGGTCGTCCACGGCGGCCACCCGGTCCTGCGGCGTGATCGGCGGCACCGCGTCGGTATCCCGGATCACGGCGAAGAAGGTGCTGGTGGGGCGGGGCGTGGCGGTGAAGAGGGCGACCCGGCCGGCCCCGGGCCGGGTGTCCGGCGCGAGGAAGTAGCCCCGGGCGAGCGGCATCTCCAGCCGGGTCTCGGCGGACCAGCGCAACGGGTCGGCGTAGGTGGTGTCCGGCAGCGGCAGGGTGACGACGCTGTGCCCGCCGGCCACGTACGTCCGCCAGGCCCCCGAGCGGACGAACTCCGGCGTGGGGTCGAGGCGTACCGAGGGGAGCGGGGTCGGCAGGATCGGCAGCAGGGCCATCGCCAGCACGGTGCCGGTGACGAGCCGGATCTGCGGGCGGGCCTCGGGGTGCCGTCGGGCCAGCCGCCGCGCCTGGTCCGCGCCGAACGCGAGCAGCACCCCGACGATCGGGGTCAGCGCGAGCGACCAGCGGGTCGGCACCACCGAGTGCAGGATCGGCAGGTCCTCCAGCAGCGCCCACGGCCCGGGCACGCCGGTGTCCCGCCCATCGAAGCGGATCTCCCGGCCCAGCGAGAAGAGGGCGAAGAGCAGGCCGAGCGCGGCCAGGCCGAGCACGACGGCGTTGCGGCGCAGCCACCAGACCAGCGCGATCACCAGTACGACCAGCGGCCAGCCGAAGAAGGCGTTCTCCTCGGTGGCGTTCTTGGCCAACCAGACGCTGCCGCGGGCATCGCCCGCGACCGACTCGCGCGACCAGGCCACAAACGAGGCGAGATCCGTGCGGTAGCCGCGGATCAGCCGGGACAGCCCCTGGTACGCCCCCGGCCCGAAGAACTGCACGTACAGCGGGTACGCGAGCAGCGCCCCGGCGACGGCGGCGGCCACGCCCAGCCCGGCGGCGAAGGGCCGGACCGCGCGCCGCAGCTCCGGTCGGCCGAGCGCGAGCGCGCCGACGACGACGGCGAGGCCGATCGCGGTCATCAGCAGGATCTCCAGGTTGAGGAAGGCCTGCCAGACGATCACCAGGCCGAGCAGCACGCCGTTGCGCAGCCAGCGCCCGGGTTCGGCCAGCCGCAGAGTCCGCCAGACGATCAGCGGCACCACGAACTGGGAGACGATGTTGGGGTGGGCGTTGGCGTGCGACACCATCGCCGGCGCGAAGGCGCAGAAGCCCGCGCCGAGCCAGGCCGGTCCCCGCGCCCCGATCAACACCCGGGACAGGACGAAGTACCAGGCCACGCCGGTGGCGATCATTCCGGCGGTGAGAAAGACCAGGAAGGCCGTACGCGGCCCGAAGAGGACGGTGACGGGCGCCATTGGCAGTGAAATGGATAATACGGACGTATTAGCCATCAGATTGACGCCGTCCGGGACATTCATCTTGTCCGAGACGAACGGATAGGCAAAATCGGTCACCACCCGCGCACCGTGCGCCATCATCCACTCGAACTGCGCCTGATCGGAGCGGTTGTCCCGCACCCCGTCGCCGGGGTTCACCCAGAACCGCGCGGTCACCCAGAAGGCGAGCAGCACGAAGCTGAGCACGGCGGCGACGTCGATCCACCGGCCCCGCCCGTCCCGTACGCCCCGGTCGGGCTCACCTTCAACCGTGCCGCCGTCCGATTGAGGAGTAGTCATAACAATTCGGAGCGTAGTCAGGGTATGGCAGGGAGGTGACATGTTTCGGGGTACTGGCGTACTATGTGCCGGGTTCGCCGACCGCCGATCACGTGCCCACCCCCGACCGCATTTCGGCCACCCCCGGTGCCCCGATTCCCACGCCATCCATCCGGATGGTTGACTCTGTCGGTCCAGGCGCGGGTCAGTTCATATCGTGAGGAATCGACGCATGGCAGAAATCACTGGGGATCAGCGCGTCCAGTCGGAGGTGCTCGAAGGCTTGGCGACGGCGGTCAACCACCGCAGGTGGTTCGTCGAGCTGGCGGTGCCCTACCTCGGTGACAACCCCATCGAGATCGGCAGCGGGCTGGGCGACTACGCCCTGGAGTGGTCCGAGCACCTGCCCCGGATCACCGCCACCGAGGCGGATCCGGACCGACTCGTCCAGCTCAAGGAGCGGCTCACCGAGCATCCGACCATCGAGGTCCGGCAGATGCTGCTGCCGCACTCGGAGCGCGGCGACTACAGCGCCGCCGTGTCGTACAACGTGCTGGAGCACATCGAGGACCACGTGGGCGCGCTGCGCAGCATGCGTGACCTGGTCCGGCCCGGCGGCGCCGTGGTGATCATCGTGCCGGCGTTCCAGTTCGCGATGAGCCCGGCGGACATCGCCACCGGCCACGTCCGGCGGTACACGAAGAAGACCCTCGCCGCGGCCATGACCGAGGCGGGCCTCACGGTGGAGAAGATCCACTACGCGAACGCGCTCGGGCTGATCGGCTACTTCATGGCCACCAAGGTCTTCCGGCTGATGCCGAAGGAGGGCCCCATGGTCAAGGTCTACGACACCCTGGTCCTCCCGGCGACCAAGGCCGCCGAGCAGCGCCTCCGCCCCCCGTTCGGCCAGTCCGTCTTCGCCGTGGCCCGCGTCCCCGCCTGACCCCGCCCGGCCCCGCCCTCCGCCCGCGATCTTGCACTTTGGGCCCGCAATCCGCGACTCATGTCCGCTCTGCCCGGGCCGTAAGTGCAAGATCGCGGGGCCGCAGGGGGGTTACTCCTTGATCTGGTACGTGGGGCGGATGACGGCGCGGGCCAGGGTGTGGAAGGCGAGGTTGAAGCCGACGAAGGCGGGGCTCGCCTCCTTGCCGACGTCGAGGCGCTCCACGTCGACGGCGTGCACCGCGAAGACGTAGCGGTGCGGGCGGTCACCGGGCGGCGGGGCGGCGCCGCCGTAGCCGGTGTCGCCGTAGTCGTTGCGGATGCTGAACGCTCCGCCGAGGTCGCTCTCCTTGACGCCGGTGGGCAGCTCGGTCACCGACGCGGGGACGTCCACCAACACCCAGTGCCAGAAGCCGCTGCCGGTGGGGGCGTCCGGGTCGAAGCAGGTCACCACGAAGCTCTTCGTCGCGTCGGGAAAGCCCGACCAGGCGAGCTGCGGGGAGACGTTCTCGCCGCCGGCGCTGCCGTGCGCGTACCGCGCCTCCATCGGCTCGCCGTTGTGCACGTCGTCGCTGGTGAGGTTGAACGACGACACGGTCGGCAGCAGCTCGTACGGGTCCGGGGCGATCGGTCGTTCCAGGCTCATCGAAACGGTCCTTCCGGGTGCGCGAATTCCTGCGCCCCTTCATACCCCCTTTTCCAGCCCGAGCGAACCGAAAGCGCGTCGTGGCCTCGCGCTGGGCACCGTCGATTTCCTCATGCGAGAAGCTGCTGCGCCACGACGTCTTCGAGCCACCGTCGGTAACGCTCAGGGCTCCAGCCGCGGTGCCGGCACAGCAGCTGATGCACCTGCGGTGAGCCGAGGGCGTAGAGGATGTCGGCCGCGGCGGTGGCGTCAAGCCCCGCACGCAGCGCCCGGCGGCGGGCGAGCTCCTCGGTGAGAGCCAGGTAAACCTGGTGTGTGGCGCTGGCGCCGGCATCGGCGGCGGCCCGCATGTCGGCATCCGCGCCCGCCGCCTCGACGCTGACCATGATGAGATCGCCGGCCCGGTCGAGCAGTGCCGCCGTGTACTCGATGGTCCGCCCGATGGCTGCCCGGGCATCGAGCTGCTGTTGCGCGGCACGGATCTCAGCCCGGTCCGCGACGCGGACGGGTTGTTCATCGCCGACGGTGGCCACCCCGAGGGTGTGCCGGAACAGGGCAGCCTTACTCGGGAACGCGTCATAGAGCGTCCGCTCACCGACCCCGGCTTCGGCCGCAACCTCGCGCATCGTCGTGGCCACATAGCCCTTCCGGGTGAACAGGCTCGCGGCGGCCGCTCTGATGCGCAGCCGGGTCGCGGCCGCGGCCGCGACCCGAGCCGCGGATCGGTACGGCCTCTTGACTGGATCAGCCATGAAGCTCATCCTAGCGTTATTCGCCGCAGCCACACTGCGGTGAATATGAGGAGGGAACGCCATGTCGCAGGTCAGCCTCGTTGGAATTCACCACATCAAGATCCCGGTAACCGATCTGGCCCGTTCGGCGGCATGGTACGAGCGCGTGTTCGGCTTCCGGGCCACCATTGAGTTCCCCGACCCGGACGGCGTCGTCCGTGGAGTCGCCGGCCCGCTGCCGGGTCTCGGTGAGACACTCGTCGCCCTTCGGGTCAATCAGCAGGCGGCCGAGGGCTGCCGGGGCTTCGACCCGGTGAGCTTCGGCGTCCAGGACCGCGCCGACATCGAGGCCTGGGCGTCTCATCTGGACAGTCTCGGGATCAGACACTCGCCGGTGATCGACGCGACCGTCGGCTGGCTGTTGGTCTTCAACGACCCGGACGGGCTCGAGCTGCACCTCTACTCGTGGGCCAAGCACGGCATCGACCAGACCGACCGTCCTGGCTACGGACGAGCCGCCGCCAGCACTTCCTGAACCAACCACGCCGGCCCGGTCAACCTGATCATCTACGCCGCCGACCTCGGGCTGGTCACGCTCGGCCACCCGGTACGCGCAGGCGCCGGCGCAGGACCGCCCAGACCCTCGGCCTCGCCGGGTGTACGGCCAACCGCCCCCTGACTGGCGTCTGCGCTGGCCAGGGGGCGTTTTGCGGGATCACAGGCGGAGGGTGTGGGATTCGAACCCACGAAGGACATCGCTGCCCTTACCGGTTTTCAAGACCAGCGCCATCGGCCACTAGGCGAACCCTCCCGGACACGTCCCGCCAGGGGTACGCGACCGTGCCTAGTCTGCCACGGACCCCGTACCGGGCGAGCCGGCGTCCCACCTCGCTGCAGGGATGTGCCGTCCAGGGAGATCCCGGCGGTTGTGCTGATCACCGGAATCATGGTGGCCGGCAGGTCCACCGTGGCCGAGCTGCTGGCCCGGCGACTACCCGCTCGCTGCACCTGCGGGTGGATGCTCCGCCGGATGGTGGTGAACGGGCGCGCGGGCTCTGGTTGGACAGCTCGGCGCAGACGGTGGACGAGATCCTGGCCCGGGCGTGGACGGAGGGCCGGATCGGGTAAGACTGGGCCATGCGCGCGATCACGATCCCGGAACCCGGCGGACCCGAGGCACTCGTCTGGGCGGAGGTGCCGGATCCGGAGCCCGGCCCCGGCGAGGTGGTCGTCGACGTGCGGGCGAGCGCGGTGAACCGGGCGGACCTGCTGCAGCGGCAGGGGCACTACCCGCCGCCGCCGGGCGCGCCCGCGTACCCGGGGTTGGAGTGCTCCGGGGTGATCGGGGCGGTCGGTCCCGAGGTGACCGGCTGGACGGTGGGCCAGGAGGTCTGCGCGCTGCTGGCCGGCGGCGGGTACGCCGAGCGGGTGGCCGTGCCGGCCGGGCAGCTGCTGCCGGTCCCGGCCGGCGTCGACCTGGTCGACGCGGCGGCCCTGCCCGAGGTGGCCTGCACGGTCTGGTCGAACGTCGTCGCGCTGGCCCGACTCGCGAAGGGCGAGGCGCTGCTCGTGCACGGCGGCGGCAGCGGCATCGGCACCTTCGCCATCCAGCTCGGGGTGGCCCTCGGCGCGACCGTGGTGGTGACCGCGCGGGCGGCCAAGCACGAACGGCTGCGCGAGCTGGGTGCCGCGCACCCGATCGACTACCGCGAGCAGGACTTCGTCGAGGAGGTCCGCCGGGTGACCGACGGCCGGGGAGCGGACGTGATCCTCGACATCATCGGCGCCGCCTACCTGCCCCGGAACGTGGCGGCGCTGGCCACCGGCGGCCGGCTGGTGGTGATCGGCATGCAGGGCGGCCGCAAGGGCGAGCTGGACCTGGGGGCGCTGCTGGCCAAGCGGGCCTCGGTGGCGGCGACCGCGCTGCGCTCCCGCCCGCTGGCGGAGAAGGCGGAGATCGTCCGGGGGGTCCGGGAGCAGGTGTGGCCGCTCGTCGAGTCCGGGGCGGTCCGCCCGATCGTGGACCGCCGGCTGCCGATGGCCGACGCGGCCGAGGCGCACCGCCTGGTGGAGACCAGCGACCACCTGGGCAAGGTGCTGCTCACGACCGGCTGACGGCGGATCCGGCCCGGGGCGGCGGGGCGGCCGGCCCGGCGGACCCCGTCCCGCCCGCCGGGGACGGCTCGGCGCCCGACTCCGGGCGCGGCAGCATCAGCCGGGCGCCCGGGCCCTCCTCGCCCAGCGAGTCACCGGGGTTGTAGAGGGTGCAGCGCTGCAGTGACAGGCAGCCGCAGCCGATGCAGCCGTCCAGGTCGTCGCGGAGCTTGCCGAGCAGCCGGATCCTCTCGTCCAGCCGGTCCCGCCAGGTGCGGGAGAGGGTGGCCCAGTCGTCGGGCGTCGGGGTACGCGACGACGGCAGCGAGTCCAGCGCCGCCCGGATCTCCTCCAGTGAGACACCGACCTGCTGGGAGATCCGGACGAACGCCACCCGGCGCAGCTCGGTGCGCGCGTACCGGCGCTGGTTGCCGCCGGTGCGCTCGGCCCGGATCAGGCCGAGCCGCTCATAGTAGCGCAGCGCCGAGGGGGCGACCCCGCTGCGGGCGGAGAGTTGCCCGATGGTGAGTGATTCGTGCATCACACGACCTTGAGTTGAAGTGAGCTTCAGGTCGCAGGCTAGCCGCATGACGACGACGACCGCCACCGACCCCGCCGTGCTCGGGGCGTTGCTGGACCGGACCCGGGCCGGCCGTGAGTTCGGCCCCAACGTGTACTCGACGCTGGACGTGCTCCAGGTGCTCTACGACCGGGTGCTGCGGATCACCCCGGAGACGGTCGACGACCCGGACCGGGACCGCTTCCTGCTCTCCAAGGGGCACGCGGTCGCCGGCTACTACGCGCTGCTCGCCGCGAAGGGGTTCATCCCCGTGGCGTGGCTGGACGACCAGGGCGGCCCGGAGAGCCGCCTCGGCGACCACCCGGACCGGCTGCTGGTGCCCGGGGTGGAGATCGGTTCCGGCTCGCTCGGCCACGGGCTGGGCCTCGGCGTGGGCACCGCGCTCGGGCTGCGGGCCCAGGGCCGGCTCACCCCCCGGGTGTACGTGCTGCTCGGCGACGCCGAGCTGGACGAGGGCTCCAACCACGAGGCGATCGCGTACGCCGGGGCGACCGAGCTGGCCGGCCTCACCGCGATCGTGCTGGACAATCGCTCCGCGAGCCACGGCTGGCCGGGCGGCGCCGCCAGCCGGTTCACCGTCAACGGGTGGACCGCCGCGACCGTCGACGGGCGGGACCACGAGGCCCTGCACACCGCCCTCACCGGGCATGACAACCACCGACCGCACGTCGTCGTCGCGGTCGTCACGGACGGGGAGTGACCGTGCGCGAAGCATTCATCGACACCATGACCGAGCTGCTGGCGGAGGATCCGCGTACCGCGGTGGTGCTTGCGGACATCTCCGCCGCGTCGTTCGCCCCGGCCGCGCGCCGGCACCCGGACCGGGTGCTCAACGTGGGGATCCGCGAGCAGCTGCTGGTCGGCGTGGCGGGCGGGCTCGCGCTGACCGGGCTGCGGCCGGTGGCGCACAGCTACGCGCCGTTCCTCGTCGAGCGGGCGTACGAGCAGATCAAGCTGGACCTGGGCCACCAGGGCGTCTCGGCGGTGCTGGTCAGCGTCGGCGCCTCGTACGACCGGGCGGCCGCCGGGCGCACCCACCTCGGGCCCGCCGACGTGGCGCTGCTCGACACCCTGCCCGGCTGGACCGTGCACGTGCCGGGTCACCGGGACGAGGTGCCCGCCCTGCTCCGCGCGACGGTGGCGGCGGACGGACCGGCGTACCTGCGGCTCTCGACGCAGCACAACGACCGGGCCCGGAGCAACGACGGCGCGCTCCAGGTGGTCCGGGACGCCGGCCCGGGCGCGCCGCTGCTGGTGGCGGTCGGGCCGCTGCTGGACCCGGCGCTGGCGGCGGTCGCCGGGCTGCCGGTCACCGTGGCGTACACCCACCGGCCGCGGCCGTTCGACACCGCCGGTCTGCGGGCGCTGGCCGGCACCGAGGTGATCCTCGTCGAGCCCTACCTGGCCGGCACGTCCGCCCGGGTGGTCGGCGCCGCCCTGGCCGACCGGCCGCACCGGCTGCTCGCCCTCGGCGTGGGCCGCGAGGAGCTGCGCCGCTACGGCTCGGCCGAGGACCACAGCCGCTGGCACGGCCTGGACGCCGCCGGCCTGCGCCGGTCGGTCGACGCGTTCCTCGCCGCGGTGCCGGCGCTCGCCTGAGGGCCGGCGGAGGGCTCGAAAGCAGCGGGACCCCGCGCCTCGGCCATGCCGGGGCGACGGGGTCCTGCGATGTTCGTGCGGGCGGGGGCCCGGCGTCAGCGCTTGACGGCACCGACCGGGCGGCGGCGGGCGCGCTCCCGGCTCAGGATCCAGATCGCCTCGACGCCGTCCTTCCAGGTGATCTTCTTGCCCTCCTCGCGGCCGCGGGCGCGGTAGCTGATCGGCACCTCGTAGGGGCGGATCTTCTGGCGCAGCAGCTTGCCGGTGACCTCGGCCTCCATGCCGAAGCCACGCGACTTGATCTGGAGCGAGCGGTAGAGCTCGACCGGCATCAGCTTGAAGCAGGTCTCCAGGTCGCCGATGTAGGAGTTGTAGAGCACGTTGGCCGCCAGGGTGACGCCCTTGTTGCCCACCACGTACCAGAAGCTGTAGGAGCTGTGGCTGCCGAAGGTGCGATTGCCGTAGACGACCGTGGCGTGGCCGTCGAGGACCGGCTCGAGCAGGCGCGGGATGTCCTGCGGGTCGTACTCGAGGTCGGCGTCGAGGATGACCATGTACTCACCGTCGGCGTTGTCGACGGCGGTCTTGATGGCCGCGCCCTTGCCGGCGTTGCGCTGGTGGGTGATCACCCGCAGCCGCGCGTCGTCCACCCGGCCGAGGACCTCGGAGGTGCCGTCCCGGCTGCCGTCATCGACGACGACGAGCTCGATCTCGCACGGGTAGTCAACCGCCAATGCCTGCTTGAGGGCATCCGCGATTCGTTCTTCCTCGTTGTAGACCGGCATGAGGATCGAGAGCTTCACGGGGGATCTCCACGGTGGGGACGGCAAATCGGCCCTAGCGTAGCCTGACTCTTCGTCGCGGTGCAGCCCGCCACCTCCCCGTCGGGCGGCGGGCGCCGGGCGGCGCGACCTCGATGATCGTCAGCGAGGGATTCGGAACCGCCCTGCTCACGGCCCGAAGCGGCGGAGGCGGCGGACCACAGGCGTCGCCGATCCACCCGGCGCCGGCCGCTCGACGCGGGCCACTCGGCCGTACCGCGCCGGTCCGTCCGGTCAGCCTCGGCCGACCTCGGGTACCGACCCGGACTCCCGAGCCGCCCGATCTGCCGGAAGAGTTCCCTTCCGCACCGGGCCGCAAGGTTTCCGAGACGCATTCACATCTCTTCCCCGGACGGTTACCTTCTGGTAACTCAATCGACGTCCCACGATTGAGCCGAAAGGAGTGCGTCGATGCTTGGTACCCCCGCCAGGCGCGAACGGACGACCCGACGGCGTGCCCTGGCCGTCCTCTCCGCCGCCGCCCTCGCCCTGCCGATGATCGGCGGACCGGCCTCCCCCGCGGCCGCCGCCGACCGTCCCACCATCCAGCCGCTCCCGACCGCCCTCGAAACCGTCCGCGCCGCCGAGGCCACCGCGCTCTACGGCTCCCCCGACATCCGCCCGCTGGAGCAGCGCCGCAGCGCGCTGGTCACCATGGGCGACAGCGAGATCTCCGGTGAGGGGGTCGGCAACTACGTCCCCGGCACCCACCAGGACGGCAACTGGTGCGACCGCTCCTACGACCAGGCCGTCTTCCGTACCGGCATCCCGGCCGACGAGCGGTACAACCTGGCCTGCTCCGGCGCCACCCCGTGGAACCTCGTCGCCGGCGGGCCCACCCAGCACAACGAGCTCAACCAGGGTGACTACCTGGCGATCAAGGCCCGCAACACGCACGTCAAGCTGATCTGGGTGGTCGCCGGGGCCAACGGCGACGGCACCATCCAGTTCGGACCGGTGGCCACCGACTGCGCGGTCCGCCGGGTCTTCTTCCAGGGCCCGTGCTACCCCACGTACACGGACCAGTGGACGATCCGCACCGACGGCAGCCGGCGCGCGGTCGCCGAGGCGATCACCTCGATCCGGCAGACCATGACCGGGGCCGGCTACCTGCGCTCGGACTACGAACTGGTGCTGATGTCGTACCCGAGCCCGGGCAGCCCGGACGTGGAGGACAACCCGGACTTCCCCGGCTGGTACGCCGGCGGCTGCCTGCTCTACCTGGCCGACGCCGCGTTCGCCCGGAACAAGGCGGTGCCGCTCTTCGAGTCGGCCCTGCGTGCGGCGGCAGCGGAGACCGGCACCCGCTACCTGGACGCCAGCCGGCTCTTCCACGGCCACGAGGTCTGCACCGACAACACCTCGGTCCGAGGTCTCTACATCGAGGTGGGGATCTGGGACGAGAACGCCGCCCGGCAGTCGTTCCACCCCAACTACCGGGGGCACGGCATGTTCGCCCAGTGCATCACCCAGTTCTGGAACTCGGGGCAGGAGAAGGCGACCTGCGTCGACCCGGCCAGCACCGGGCAGGGCGTGCTCCACCCGGGGCTGATGGAGTTCAGGCAGCTCCGCAACGCCGCCACCGGCACCTGTGTGGACGGCAGGGGGTACGACTCGCGCAACGGCACCGTCCAGCAGTCGTACGCCTGCCACGGCGGCCGCAACCAGGGCTTCTGGTACGACCCGACCCGCCAGTCGCTGCACTCGGAGCTCTCCCACGACCGCTGCCTGGACGTCTCGGGCGGGTCGCTGACCTCGGGCACCACAGTCAACATCTACGACTGCCACGGCGGGCTCAACCAGAAGTTCGTCTTCGCCGGCAGCCAGCTCAAGCCGGCCGGCGCGACCAACCTCTGCGTGGCGTTCGACAACCCGTGGCTGGGCACCCCGCGGCTGCGGCTGGCCAGCTGCTCCACCAGCACCCGCCAGCAGTGGTCCTTCGAGTCGCGGTCGTTCGCCAACCCGGTGGGCTACGGCCACGACGACTTCATCGGCTCGCGGGTGTACTGACCCGACGATCGGGCCCCCTCCGAGCGGAGGGGGCCCGGTCCGCGGTCAGCCCTGCTTGAACGGGACCACGACCAGCCGGGCCACGCCGCCGTCGCCGTCCTTGGCGCCGGCCACGCCGACCGTGGTGCCGACCTTGATCTCCGTCGACTGGATCGTGGTACGCCGCTCGACCACCCGGAGGTCCTCGCCGAACCTCCAGGTCATGGTGAAGCCGTCGGTGGACTTGACGGTCATCGACTTCCCGTCGATCGCGGTCACCTGGCCGCGCTGGACGGCGACGGTCTTCGTACCGCCATCCTTGGTCTGGACCACGACCTCGCCGTGCAGGGTGTTCTTGCGCAGCAGCACCCGGGCCCGGTGCCGCTTGCGCCACTCCTGCCCGCGCGCCCCCTGCCTGTCCTTCGGGCCGGCCTCGGTGGAGCCCGGCTCGGCCGACGTCGACGCCGCCGGGGCCGCGACCGGCTCCACGTCCAGGTCGGCGGCGTCGAAGCCCATCGCGGCGAGCGCCTGACCGTCCGCGCCCATCGCGGCGGCGACCTCGACCGCGGTCTCCTTCGCCGAATCCTGGGCCAGCTGGGCCGGGCCGCAGCCGGCGAGGCCGAGCGCGGCCGCCGCGAGCAGCGCGGTGACGCCGGTGACGATTCCCTGACGTGCCATCAGTGTTCCTCTCGTCCGTGGAGCACCAGCATCCCCCGCGTCGGCGAGCGGACCGTCAGCCCCGTGTTCGGGTCAGGTAAGGATCACCGGGCAGCCGGACGGTGAAGGCCGCCCCGCCCTCCGGCGCGTGCCCGGCCGCGATGTCGCCGCCGAGCCGGCGGACCAGCCCGGCGGCGAGCGCCAGCCCGAGCCCGCTGCCCACCTTGCGCACCCCCCGGTACCGCTGGTGCAGCGCGCCGCGCTCGAACGCCACCGCCAGGTCGTCGTCGGTGAAGCCGGGTCCGCCGTCGCGGACCTCCACGATCCCGCCAGCGGCCGGGTCCGCGCCGGCCGGCCGGGCCGCGAGCACCACCGGCGCCCCCGGCGGTACGACCCGCAGCGCGTTCTCCAGCAGGCCGTCGAGCACCTGCCGGATCCGCCCCGGATCGGTGTACGCCGGCACCGGTCCCGGCGGCACCTCCACCCGGAACGCCACCCCGAGCGCCGCGCACCGGTCGGACCAGGTCCGTTCCGCCTCGGCCGCCAGCCGGGCCAGGTCGACCTGGACCGGTTCGAGCGGGAAGTCGGCGGCCTCCAGCCGGGCCAGCGACAGCAGGTCGCTGACCAGCCGGTCCAGGTGCTCGGCCTCGGCGAGCATCGTCCGGCCGGTGTCGGGCACGCCGTCCGCGTCGATCACCCCGTCGGCGAGCGCCTCGGCGTAGCCGCGGATCGCGGTCAACGGGGTGCGCAGCTCGTGCGAGACCGAGAGCAGGAACTCGCGTTGCCGTCCCTCGCTGGTGGACAGCGCGGCGGCGAGCCCGTTCAGCGCGTACGCCAGGTCGGCCACCTCGTCCGGCGGCTCGACCGGTACGCGTACCGCCCGGTCTCCGGCGCGCAGCCGGGCGGCGGCGGTGGCCGCGGTCCGGATCGGCCGGGCCAGTCGGCGGGCGAGCAGCAGCCCGGCCGCCACCCCGGCGGCGAGCCCGGCCAGCAGCGGCAGCCAGAGGCTGAGCAGCACCTGCCGCCACGGACCGTTGCTGGTGGCCCGGGTCAGCACCACGCCGTCGCCGGCGGGCAGCGCCCGCCCCTCGACCAGGGCCCGCTCGCCGTTCACCAGCCGTCGTCCGGAGACGTCCCGGCCGGTCGACACCCGGGTCACCACCTGCCGGGGCAGGCCCGGGCGGTCCACCTGACCGGCGCGGATGACGTACACGTCGATCTCCTGCTGCCGGAGCTGGCGGATCAGCCGGTCCCCGGCGTTGTCCCGCTGCCGGGCGGGGCGGACCCGCAGCACGTCGGCGGCGAGGCGGGCCTGGGCGGCGAGCGCCGCCTGGTCGCGCCGCTCCGCGCCGCGTGCCGCGAGAGGGACCGCGACCAGCGCGGTCACCAGCACCGACACCAGTGCCACCGCACAGGTGACCAGCACCGCGCGGGTGGTCAGCGTGCTGGCGAACCGCCGGCGCGGGGCCGTCGGCGGGGTACGCGGCCCGATCACCGGCAGGGCGACGGTCGGCTGCTGCGGTCGGTGCGGCCCCGTGGCGGACTGCGGGCCGGGCGGCGGCCATGAGCCGGGCGGCGGCGGGCCCGGGGGCGGTGGTGAGCCGGTGGGGTCAGGCATCGGCCGCGTACCCGACGCCGCGGTGGGTGCGGATCACGCTGGCCGGGCCGAGCTTCGCGCGGACCTGCGCCACGTGCACGTCGACGGTCCGGGTGCCGGCGTGCGCGGCGTACCCCCACACCCCGGCGAGCAGCTCCTCCCGGGTGAAGACCCGGCCCGGCCGGGCCATCAGGTGGGCGAGCAGGTCGAACTCGGTGGAGGTGAGCTGGACCGGGGCGCCGGCGGCGGTGACCGTCCGGCGGGCCGGGTCGAGGACGACCGGGCCGACCACCCGGGGCTGCTCCGCCCCGGCCGGGGCTCCGGCGGCCCGACGCAGCACCGCCCGGACCCGGGCGACCAGCTCCCGGGGGCTGAACGGCTTGGTCACGTAGTCGTCCGCGCCCAGCTCCAGGCCGACGATCCGGTCGACCTCGTCGTCCCGGGCGGTGAGGAAGATGACCGGCGTCCAGTCGCCGGCCTCGCGGAGCCGCCGGCAGATCTCCGTCCCGGCCAGGCCGGGCAGCGCGATGTCCAGCACGCAGGCCACCGGGCGCAGCCGCCGCGCCGCGGCGAGGCCTCCGACGCCGTCCCGTTCCAGGTGTACGCCGAAGCCGTCCCGGCTGAGATAGAGCCGGACCAGGTCGGCGATGGCCGGCTCGTCCTCCACCACGAGGACGAGCCCGCGCTGCGCGGTGTCGGCGGTCACCGGCCCATGATTACCGACCGGTGGCCGTGCGGGACGTCCGGGGAACGTTCGGGTTCGGTAAGGAGCCGGTCAGCGCACCGGCGCCGGGCGGAACGCGACCGGCCGGGTGCCGAGCGGGGGCTCGCCGATGGTGGCGACCAGCCGCTCCGCGGGCGTCCTGAGGCGGGTGCGGAAGGCGTGGTTGAGCAGCGCGTCGAGCTGCCAGACCTGCTTCGGGTGGTGGGTCCGGATGAGGAACCGCTCGCGGGCCCCGTCGATCGCCGTGGCGGCCAGCTCGACGCTGTGCAGGCGCGGGTCCGGGCTCCAGGTGACGTTGCTCAACTCGCGCAGCTCGGTGTTGAGGTGCAGCCGCAGCCGGTGCAGCACCCGGGTCTGCTGGGTGATCACCAGGCGGCGGTGGGTGAGGAGCATCAGGTAGTCGCCGCCGACCGGGTGGTCCGGGCGGCTGCACCGGGTGACCAGGATGGTGGCGTCGCCGGAGCCGACGCACCGGCGGAAGATCGGCATGTGCCGGCTGACCGTCTGGGTCGCCAGGCCGGTCTCGGCGGCGGCCGGAAGGAACGTTCGGGAGAAGACGTCCATGCAATGTGCAACGACCGCTCACCAGGCGTGATATGGGTCACAGCAAATTTCTGGAACTTCCATCCGTGCAAATCGCACGTGGTGTCCGACATCGGGACCACCGCCACCCGGGGCGCGCGCAGCCCGGGGTCAGACCGGCCCGTCGGCGAAGAGCTCTTCGAGCCAGCCGGGGACGGCCGAGGCGTACTCGGCGCGGGCCGGGTCGGTCGACCGCAGCGCCCGCCGCCAGGAGAGCGACCGGCTCACCGTGGCCACCCGCATCGCCAGGCCGGCCACCTCGCGCAGCGTCGCCCGGTCGTGCCGGTCGGTCCAGGCCTCCAGGTACGCGTCGCGCAGCCGGGCCAGTGCCGGGTCACCGGGCTTCAGCTCCCCGGCGTACGCCACCGAACGCAACGTCACCAGCAGGGTGCCGAAGGGGTGGGCGACCGAGGCGTCGCCCCAGTCGAAGAAGCGGTACCCGTCGTCGGCGACGAAGACGTTGCCGTCGTGCAGGTCGTCGTGCTGGATGGTGGCCGGCAGGTCCACCTCGGCCAGTCGGCGGCACGGCGAACTCCGGCCGGTACGCGCGCAGCCGCTGGTGCAGCTCGGGGGTGAGGCCGTCCGGCTCGCCGAGCAGCAGGGCCTCCTCGTCGTCGAGCAGCCGGTCGAACAGCTCGGGCATCAGCTCCGGCCGCTGGTCCGGCACCCCCCGGGCCACCAGCCGCTCCGCGTGCGGAGCGACCGCGACCTGCAGTGCCGCGTACGCGGGCAGCAGCCTTTCCCAGTGTGCGACGTCCTGCTTCCCGGCCAGCGTGTCGCGCAGGCTCGGACCCCCGTCGGGCAGCAGCGACCAGCCCCGCTCGACGTCCACCGCGATCGGGTCGAGCACCGCGCCCGGAGCGAGCCGGGGCAGCTCGGCCAGCAGGGCGGCCTCGTACCGGGTGCCGGGGTTGTTGGCCTTGAACCAGACTGGGCCGGCCTCGGTGGGCACCCGCCAGACCAGCGACCAGGGCCGGACCCGGGGATCGACCGGACCGGTCATCCGATGGCCCCGGGCGGCGAGCGAGTCACCGACCCATCCGAGCGCGTCGTCGCGCCACCGGTCGGTCGACCAGTCGGTTCCTTCGATGCGGGGCGTCGTCACGCTCCGCAGAGTAGGTGCCGGCCGGCCCGGCGGCGAGGCCAATTCCTCCCCCGGCCGCCGGCCGCCCTGGTGGGGACCCGTCAGAGCAGCTCGACGATGGTGGCGTTGGCCATGCCGCCGCCCTCGCACATGGTCTGCAGGCCGTAGCGGATGCCGTTGTCCCGCATGTGCTGGAGCATCGTCGTCATGATCCGGGCGCCGGACCCGCCGAGCGGGTGACCGAGGGCGATGGCGCCGCCGCGCGGGTTGAGCCGCTCCGGGTCCGCCTCGGTCTCCGCCAACCAGGCCAGCGGGACCGGGGCGAACGCCTCGTTCACCTCGTACACCCCGATCTCCTCGATGCCCAGCCCCGCGCGGCGCAGCGCCTTCGCGGTGGCCGGAATGGGGGCGGTGAGCATGGCGACCGGGTCGTCGCCGGCGACCACGGCGGTGTGCACCCGGGCCAGCGGGCGCAGCCCGTGCCGGCTGGCCCACTCGCTGGTGGTGACGGCGAGCGCCGCGGCGCCGTCGGAGATCTGGGACGCGGACCCGGCGGTGACCACGCCGTCGGCCCGGAACGGGGTGGCCAGCTCGCCGAGCTTGGCCAGCGAGGTGTCCCGGCGGATGCCCTCGTCGGCGGCGAACTTCCCGCCGTCGGCGAGCGCCACCGGGGCCAGCTCCGGGTCGAACGCGCCGGCGTCCTGCGCGGCGGCGGCCTTCTCGTGGCTGGCCAGCGCGAACTCGTCGAGCTGGGTGCGGGAGAAGCGCCAGCGCTCGGCGATCAGCTCGGCGCCGACGCCCTGGTTGAACGGGAGCGGGGAGTCCTGGGCGACGCCCTCGACGCCCCGGTAGCGCTCCAGGATCTGGCCGCTGAACGGCATCCCGCCGGCCACGCTGGAACCCATCGGCACCCGGGTCATCGACTCCACGCCACCGGCGACCACCAGGTCGGCCTGACCGGAGAGGACGGTGGCGGCGGCGAAGTGCAGCGCCTGCTGGCTCGACCCGCACTGCCGGTCGACCGTGGTGCCGGGCACCGACTCCGGCCAGCCCGCGGCGAGCACCGCGTTGCGGGCGACGTTCCACGACTGCTCACCGACCTGCGAGACGCAGCCCCACACCACGTCGTCGACCTGGCCGGGCTCGATGCCGGTGCGCTCGGCGAGGGCGCGCAGCACGTGCGCCGAAAGGTCCACCGGATGGACGCCGGCGAGGCTGCCCTTGCGCCGCCCGACCGGGGTTCGTACCGCACCGACGATGACCGCGTCACTCATGTTTACTCCCCGGTAACCTGGGCTGCTCCCGATCCTACGTCGTCACCGGCCGGTCGTCCGCCCCCGGCTCCCGCCGCGGCGCCGGGCCGACCATACCGGGACTGGCATGCTGGGACGATGCAGTCACAGTCCTCCCCCGTCCACCAGTGGCGGGTGCCGGTGATCCTGCCGGTGGCGAAGCTGATCGGCGCGGTCGTCGTGGTCGGGCTCGGGCTGCTCCTCGCCGGTGACGACCGGGTCCAGCCGGTGCTGGCCGGGCTGGCCGCCGCCGCGCTGGCCGGCTGGGGGCTGCGCGACCTGGTGGCGCCGGTCCGGCTGGCCGCGGACCGGGACGGGATCACGGTGGCCCAGGGCTTCGCCGGGCACCGTCGGCTGCCCTGGCGGGAGGTCGAGGCGATCACGGTGGACCGGCGTACCCGCCGAGGACTCACCGCGGAGACCCTGGAGATCGACGCGGGGGAGTCGCTGCACCTCTTCGGCCGGTACGACCTGAACGCGCCGCCGGCCGAGGTGGCCGAGACGCTCCGGGCGGCGCAGGCCGCCGCCCGCTGAGCCGCTCGCGCCCCCGCCGCCGCGCCCTGAGCGGCGGATCAGCCGCCGAGCAGCATGCCGGTGCGGACCAGGGCCAGCCCGAGGAGCGCCACCAGCAGGATCGCGCCGCCGGCGGCCTGGAAGACGGTCCGCCGCATCCGCGGCGCGTACGCCAGGACCAGCGCCATCAGCGCGCCGGCGACCAGACCGCCCAGGTGGCCGGCGATGGAGATGCCCGGCACGGTGAACGTGAAGATCAGATTGATCACCAGGATCGGCACGATGGCCGAGGTGTCCCGGCCGAGCCGCCGCATGATCACGAAGATCGCCGCGAAGAGACCGAAGATGGCGGTGGACGCGCCGACCGCCGTGCTGTTGGGCGCGCTGAAGAGGTAGACCGCCACGTTGCCGCCGAGCCCGGCGATCAGGTAGAGCGCCAGGAAGCGCAGCGGGCCGAGCACCGCCTCCAGCGTCCGGCCGAGCACCCACAGCGCCCACATGTTCAGCAGCAGGTGCACCAGGCCGTAGTGCAGGAACATCGCGGTGACCAGCCGGTACCACTCGCCGGCGGCGATGCCGTGGGCCGGGCCGAAGTTGACGTACGAGGCGTAGCCGAGCACCCCACCCCACTCGGTCAGCGGGGTGCCGCCGCCCATCAGGCCGCCGAAGCCGGCGCCGCCGGCCGCCGCGTCCCCGCCCCGGTCCCAGGCGATGGAGAGCAGCATGACCAGCACGTTCAGCGCGATCAGCGTCTTCGTCACGTAGCCGTGGCGGCCGGCGGCACCGCCACCGAAGGCGGTGCGCGCCGGCCGCACGCTGCGGCGTCCCTCGTTGACGCACTCCGGGCACTGGTGCCCGACCGAGGCCTCCCGCATGCACTCCGGGCAGATCGGCCGGTCGCACCGAGTGCACCGGATGTACGTCTCCCGGTCGGGGTGGCGGTAGCAGACCGGGGTGGTCGGCACCGACCCGCCGGTCCCGTCACCCGCCTGCCCGGAGCGCTCAGTCATGCCCGCAAAGGTACCCGGGCGGTGCTCAGACCGGCTTGCGCTCGACCTCGACGCGCTCGATGACCACGTCCTGCAGCGGCCGGTCGCTCGGCCCGGTCGGGGTGTTCGCGATCGAGTCCACGACCTTCGCCGACTGCTCGTCGGCCACCTGGCCGAAGATGGTGTGCCGGTTGTTCAGGTGCGGCGTCGGCGAGACCGTGATGAAGAACTGCGAGCCGTTGGTGCCCGGCCCGGCGTTCGCCATCGCCAGCAGGTACGGCCGGTCGAAGCGCAGCTCCGGGTGGAACTCGTCGGCGAACGTGTAGCCCGGGCCACCGCGACCGGTGCCGGTCGGGTCACCCATCTGGACCATGAAACCGCTGATCACGCGGTGCGAGATGGTGCCGTCGTAGTACGGCCCGCTGCCCGGCTGACCGGTGCGCGGGTCGGTGTACTCACGGTTGCCCTCGGCCAGGTCGACGAAGTTACGGACGGTCTTCGGCGCGTGGTTGGGGAAGAGCTCCAGCCGGATCGGGCCAGCGTTGGTGTGCAAGGTGGCGTAGACAGCCTCGGCCACGGGTACTCCTCACTCGTTGGTCAGTTCCATGCGGATCCTCCCATGTGCCCGATCTGGCAGTGCGGAGGCATCCGAAGGTGGAGGATGACGAAGGAACAACTCCCAGGAGGTGGGACCGTGTTTGGAATCGGGCGACGAAAGACCCAGGGGCAGCTGGCCAAGGCCGAGCTGAACCAGGGCATCGGTCACCTGAGGCAGGCTGCCACGTACGCGGCGAAGGGTGCCGGCGCCACGGTGGGCCCGCGGGTCCAGGCAGCCCGGGGTGCCGTCGCGCCCACCGCGGTCGTCGTGCGGGACCGCGCATCGAGCGGTGTCGCCTCGACGGTCGCGGCGCTCGCGCCGCTGGTCCTGGCCGCGCGCAACGCGCGGGCCGAGACGGCGGGGAAGGCAGTCGCCGGTAGGAAGGCCGCCGCCGCCAAACAGGCCGCGGTGAGCAAGAAGGTGAAGGCGAAGAACATGAAGGCCGCGAAGAAGAAGCAGAAGAAGTCCCGGGGCGGGATGATGACCGGCCTGCTGGCCGCCGGCACCGTCGCCGGCCTGGCCGGCGCGATGGCCATGCGCCGTCGCCGGGAGCAGCAGGAGTGGGCCGAGTACGACCCGGCCGGCAAGCTGGACCCGATGCGGGAGGACGTGGACACCATCGTGGTGGAGACGCCGGATGCCAGCGCCAAGGTGACCGACGCCTCGACGACGGGCGCCGGCAGCTCGGCGGTGGCGAAGGGCGACAGCGCCTCCACCACCACCCCTGGCCCCCCGCCGGTGATCCAGCCGACCGACAAGGCTCCCTCGGTCGCCGAGGGCGCCCGGGACGTCTCCGGCCGGCCGGCCGACGACGTCACCAGGGCCATGAACAACGGGAAGAACACCGCCAAGGCCAGCGGTCGCCGCTGACCGCGGGGTCACGGAAAGCGCCGGCGCGCGGGGTCACCCCGCGTGGCCGGCGCTTCCGTATGCCGGGCCGCCGGATGAGGCCGCCGGCCGGTCAGAGCCAGCCGTTGCGGCGGAACAGGCGGTACAGCGTGAACGACGACACCAGCATCAGGGCCCAGACGCCCGGATAGCCGTACGTCCACCCCAGCTCGGGCATGTACTTGAAGTTCATGCCGTAGATGCCGGCGATCGCGGTCCACACCGCGCCTATCGCGGCCCACGCGGCGATCTTGCGCATGTCGTTGTTCTGGTCGACGGTGACCTGGGCCAGCCGCGCCTGGAGGATCGAGTTGAGCAGGTCGTCGTAGGAGTTGACCTGCTCGACGGTGCGGCTGAGGTGGTCCTGGACGTCCCGGAAGTAGCGCCGCACCTCCTGCGGCACCTCCCGGTTGACCTGCGAGGTGAGGGTGAGCAGCGGCCGCTGCAACGGCATCACCGCCCGCTTGAACTCCACCAGCTCCCGCTTCATCTGGTAGATCCGCTGGATCCGCCCGGTGCCCTGCCGGTCGAAGACGTCCGCCTCCAGCACGTCCAGGTCGTCCTCAAGCTGGTCGGCCACCTCCAGGTAGAGGTCCACCACCCGGTCGGTGATCGCGTACGCGACCGCCCACGGCCCGTGCAGCAGCAGGTCCCGCTTCGCCTCCAGGTCGGCCCGGACCGGTGCGAGCCGGCAGGCGTCGCCGTGCCGGACGCTGATCAGGAAGTTCGGCCCGATGAAGAGCATCACCTGACCGGTCTCGACCACCTCGGAGTTCTCGGTCAGCTCCGTGTGCTCGCAGTAGCGGGCGGTCCGCAGCACCAGGAAGGTGACCTCGCCGAAGCGCTCCAGCTTGGGGCGCTGCTGGGCCTTGACCGCGTCCTCGACCGCCAGCTCGTGCAGCCCGAAGGTGGCGGCGATGGCGGTCATCTCGTCCAGTCCGGGCTCGTGCAGCCCCAACCAGACGAACCCGTGCCGCTCCCGGCGGGCCGCCGCCAGCGCGTCGGCGTAGTTCCACTCGCCGGGCTGGCGCTTGCCGTCTACGTAGAGGCCGCAGTCCACGATCCCGCTGCGGCCCGGTCCGGCCGGCGCCGCGGTACGGGGAGAGCCGTCGGCGTTGAGGATGCGGGTCATGGCGCGTACCGGCGCGGCCCAGGCGCGGGGCCGGAGCCCCGGGCCGCCCTTCTGCGCCGCCGGTCGGCCGCGCTCGATCCGATCGGTCATCCTCGCCCCCTCCCACCGGTGCTGCTGCGGCTTGCAGGTTACGCCGCCGGTGGCGATCCGCAGCGGGAGCGGAGGCCCGTCCACGCGGGCCGGGCCCGACGGAGTGCGACCTGGCTCACGGTCGGACCCGCCTTCCCGGCCGGTTCCGGGCGCCCGCGTCACCGATCGGCGTCGGTGGGGCGCCGGGTGGGCCGGCCGCGTCAGGGGGGTGAGGGGCGACACGGCCCACCCGGCACCTTGGGGGCGGGAGTTGTGCTGCGCGCGTCGGCGGTCCGGGCGGGGGGCGGAGGTGCCGCTTTCCGGACGTCGGACCGGCCACCGAAAAGGTGAACGACGCTCGCAGCATTGTGAGCCGCCGGCCGGCCCAGGGCGAGACCCGAGCCGGCCGGCATCGCTCAACTGTCGGGAACCCGACAGAAAATCAGCCGCGAACGGCCTCCATCGCCTCCGCCAGCCGGCGGACACCCTCGTCGATCCGGTCCGCGGTCACCGCGGAGAAGGCCAGCCGCAGCGCGTGCCGGCCACCCTCGAGCACGAAGTCGCTCCCCTTCACCACCGCCACGCCCCGCTCGGCCGCGGCCGGCGCCAACCGGTCCACCTCGACGTCCTCCGGCAGCTCCACCCAGAGGAAGTAGCCGCCGTCCGGCTCCACGAACCGGGCCTCCGGGATGTGCCGGCGCAGCGACTCGGCGAGCACCCGGGCCCGCTCGCCGAGCGCGGTCGACACCTTCTCGATCGAGCGGTCGATGTCCCCCGAGACGCAGAACTGGTGCACGATCGCCTCAGAGACCATGCCGGGCGAGATGTAGAGGCTGGTGGCCCTCTTCGCGATGGCGGCGATCAACTCCGCCGGGCCGACCAGGTAGCCGACCCGGACGCCCGGGCAGACCGTCTTGGTGAAGCTGGAGGCGTGCACCACCAGGCCGCGGGTGTCCATCGAGAGCATCGACGGCAGCGGCTCGCCCCGGAACCGGATGTCCGCGTACGGGTCGTCCTCGAAGATCGTGAACTCGTACTCGGCCGCCAGGTCGAGCAGCTCGCGGCGCTTGTCCAGGGAGAGGGTGACGCCGGCCGGGTTCTGGTAGTTCGGGATGACGTGCGCGAGCCGCGGCCGCACCCCCGACTCCAGCAGCTTGCGCAGCTCGGCGGTGTCCAGGCCGTCCGGCTGGACCGTCACACCGTGGATCTCGCCACCCATCTTCTGCAGGTTGAGCAGTGTCCGGTCGTACGTGGGGCGCTCGACCACCACCGCGTCGCCCCGCCGGACCAGGTGGTCGAAGAGGAAGGCGTCGGCCTGGAGCGAGCCGTTGGTGATCAGCACCTGGTCGGCCTCGACCCCGTGCTTCTCCGCGATCCATTTGCGCAGGGGCGGGTAGCCGACGGAGGTGCCGTACGCCGTGATCCCGGCGGGGTCGGCGTCGAAGGCGCGGACGGCGGCGGCCTTGAGCCCCTCGACATCGACGATGTCCAGTGAGGGAGCGCCACGGGCGAAGGAGATCAGCTGCTCGGCGGTCATGCGCACGAGCCTAGGGCCTGCTCCCGCCGGTCCGACCCGCATACACGCGAAGTTCAACATGCGGGCAGAACACGGTGAGCCGGGCGTACCCATTCCGGCCGTCGCCCTTGTTGTCCGCCCGCCCCACCGGCCAATATGGTGCGGTCCGGGCGGCGGGCACCCGTCGGCCGCCCGCCGACGCCAGACAAGGTGGTGCATGCCAGGTGTCCGACGACATCGACCGGCTCGACGATCAGGCCTTCGCGCGGTGGCTGGCCGGCCACGCCGGGGCGGCGCTGACCGCGTTACGCGCCAACCGGGGCTTCGCCGACCCGCGCGCCCTCAAGGACGCCGGCGACCGCGCTTCGCACGAGCTGATGCTGGCGGCGCTGGCCCGCTACCGGCCGGCCGACGAGGTGCTCTCCGAGGAACAGGCGGACTCCCGGCAGGACTTCTCCACCGGGGACCGGCCGGCCCGCCTCGACGCCGACCGGGTCTGGATCATCGACCCGTTGGACGGCACCCGGGAGTTCTCGGAGGAGGGGCGGACCGACTGGGCGGTCCACGTGGCCCTCTGGGACCGCTCGGCCGGCCCCGCCGGCGGGTTGACCGCCGGCGCCGTCGGCCTGCCCGCCCGGACCGGTGCGGACGGCAACCCCCTGGTCCTGGGTACGAACGAACCCACCGCCCCGGCGTCCGACGGTCCGCTGCGGATCGCGGTCAGCCGCAGCCGGCCGCCGGCGTTCGTCCCCGAGCTGATCCAGGAGCTGGGCGCGGAGGCGGTGCCGATGGGCTCGGCGGGCGTCAAGGTCTGCGCCGTGGTGACCGGCCAGGCCGACGCGTACGTGCACGCCGGCGGCCAGTACGAGTGGGACTCCGCTGCGCCGGTGGCCGTCGCGCTCGGTGCGGGGATGCACGCGTCCCGCATCGACGGTTCGCCGCTGCGCTACAACGCCGCCAACCCACGCCTGCCCGACCTGCTCGTCTGCCGGCCGGAGCACGCCGAGCAGCTGCTCAAGGCCATCGACCGGTTCCTGTGAGACGAGTCCCCGCGCCGACCCGTCGCCTTGCTCGTTGGACTAGAGGTGACGCCGGTGCTCAACCGGGAAGCTGCTGACACGCCGATCCAGAGGAGGGCCATGGGACCCGGCCCGTCAATCGCCCCCGTTCTCGACGCCCGCCCGGCCCCGGCCCCGCCGCCGGGCCCGGGGCCCCGCTGGCGGCTCCGGCGCGGCTCGCTCCTCGCCGTCATCGTCGCCGTCGGCCTGCTCGGCACGACGGTCGCCGTCGCGGCCACCCAGGACCGCGATCCCGCCCAGCCGGCCGCGACCGGGACGACCGGTCCCGAGACCACCGCGCCGGCGCCCGGCCCGGCCGCGTCCCTGCCGACCGACCCGCCGGACGGCGTGGCGGGCATCGGCACGAATCCGAGCCTCGCACCCAGCAGCTCGCCGTCCGCCACGCCCGGCGCCGGCTTCGTGCCGTTCCCCGCGCCGCGGACCACCCTGCCCGGGGCGAGCATCCACCTGCTGAACGGCGAGAGCTTCGCCGACGGGCTGGCCCGCTCCGACCGCACCTACGGACCGCTGCGGATGGTCCGGGTGTTCTATCCGGGCCTGCCGCCCGCCTGGTCGGGCAGCCGCGCCGACGTCGCCGACCGGACGGTGGTGGTCTCCTTCAAGGCGCCGCCGGCCGAGGTCGCCGCCGGCAAGCACGACGCCCGGTTGGCGACGTGGTTCGCCTCGATCCCGCGTGACCACGACGTCTACTGGTCGTACTTCCACGAGCCGGAGAACGACGTGGAGTCGGGCAATTACACCACCGCCCAGTTCCGCGCCGCCTGGCGCCGGATCGCCGGCCTCGCCGACCGCGCCCGGAACCCGCAGCTGCGGGCCACGCTGATCCTGATGTGCTGGACGCTGAACCCGAACTCGGGACGGAGCTTCACCGACTACTACCCGGGCGGCGACGTGGTCGACGTGCTCGGCTGGGACTGCTACAACAGCGGCGGCAAGTTCAACCGTTACACCGACCCGGCCAAGGTCTTCGGGCCGATGATCAGCAAGTCGAAGGCGCTCGGTAAGCCCTGGGGGCTCGCCGAGACCGGCAGCGTCCGGATCGCCGGGGACAGCGGCACCGGACGGGCCGCCTGGATCCGCTCGATGAGCAGCTACCTGAACGACCAGCGACCGGTCTGGGTGGCGTACTACGACTACCAGGTGTCCGGGGGAGACTTCCGGCTCACCGACGATCCCAGCCGGGACGCCTGGCGCGCCTGGTGCTCGGCGCCCCGCTGACCGTCCGGGTCAGATGCCCCGACCGCGTTTGTGCAGCGTACGCAGGACGCGGTCGGGGTGCACGGCCTTGCTGGCCACGGCGAGCGCCAGGTAGGCGCGGGGCTCCCTCGGGTTGCCGGCCAGCGTCCGGCGGGCCCAGCGGACGGCCTCCCGGCGATTACCCATCGCGGCCTGGGCGAAGGCGATCTGCCCGGCGACCCGGGCCTCCCCCGCCGGCACGGTGGCGAACTCGGGGTAGCGGGTGAGCAGCCACTGCAACGCGGTGGAGATGGTCTCCCAGCGCTGGGCGAAGTACGACCGCTTGTGCCAGCGCACCGTGACGTACGGCTCCGCCAGGTTGACCAGCGGGGCGTGCCGGGCCGCCCGGAGCAGGAACTCGTAGTCCTCCGCGTAGCTGCCCGGGATCTCCTCGTCGACCAGCCCGATCGCGTCGACCAGCGCGTCCCGCCGGATCAGGAAGGTGGACGGGTGCAGCTCGGTGTGCCGGTCCCGCAGCAGCGCCGCCAGCGGCACCCGGTCCATCGGCAACGAGCGGTCCACGCTGCGACCGTCGTAGTCCACTCGGATGCCGCAGCTGACGAAGGCACCGTCCGGCGCCGCGCGCAGCGCGGCCACCTGGGCCGCCAGCTTGCCGGGCAGCCACTCGTCGTCGTCGTCGCAGAACGCCACCAGCTCGCCGGTGGCGGCCAAAATGCCGGTGTTGCGGGCGCCGGCCAGGCCGGGCGTGCGGCTGTTGGTGACCACCCGGATCCGCGGGTCCTCGGCAAGGGTGAAGTCCGGCTCGGACTGGTCGTAGACGACCACCACGTCGATTCCGCCGGGGTAGTCCTGGCCCAGGATCGCGTCGAGGGCGGCGCGCAGCAGCACCGGCCGGTCCCGGGTCGGGACCACGGCGGTCACCTGCGGTGCGTTGGTCCCCGTCACGACGCCTCCGTGCTGTCGGTTCGGCCGCCGCCGAGATATCCGTACCGCAGCCGCAGCGGCAACGTCGCGGCGCTGACCACGGCCCGGCTGCGCGCCGGCAGGTTCTCCCGCCAGACGTTGTCCTGTCGCACCTTCAGCGGACCCGCGCTGAACCGCAGCGGGTTGCCGGCGATGCTGTGCGCCCGGACCAGCGGCACGGGCGGCTCGTCGAGCACCCGCAGCGCGTCCGCGGTGTCGGCGAGGCCGGCGAACCGGCGCACCCGGGCGACGGTGCCGCGCGGGTCGGCGGTGAAGTCCTCGTAGCGCAGCCGGACCACCGGCACCCGGGCGGCGAGCAGGTGGAACGCGGCGTTCTGTGCGGTCCACAGGCCGCTCACCGTGAACGGGGAGAAGGTTGGCATGTACGCCTCACTGTCCACCACCTCGGGCCGGCGGACCTGCTTGGCCCAGGAGTAGGCGACCGCCCGGCTGTCCCGGACCAGGTGAACCACCCGCAGGTCGAGATCCGGCGCCCAGCGCAGGGCGAACGCCAATGAGGCGTGCTTGCTGGAGTCCACCACCACCTCGGCACCGGTGACCTCCGTCGCCGCCCGGTAGATCCGGGTGTAGAGGTCGGCGTAGCGGCGCACCGCCGCCAACTGCTCGGCCGGCAGGTCCCCCCGGGCCAGCCGGGGAATGTGGCGGGTCCGGTCGACCTCGGCCTTGAGCGCGAGCGCCTCGTCCCGGTCCACCGCGTCCCAACCGCCGAAGGCGTGGTCGCCGATCCGCTGCCAGAAGTCGCAGGCCGTGAAGCGCTCGCCGCAGCCGCAGCGTTCGTCGCCGCCGAGGGCCCGCTCCCAGAGGTGCACGACCTCGCCGACGGCACAGACGTCGGGATGCTGGGCGAGGATCAGCTCGAGCAGGGTGGAGCCGCTGCGCCCCAGGCCACCCACGAAGAGCACGCGGACCGGCCCGGTCACCGCCACCACCGCCGTCTCGACGTGCGTTGGCGTACCAGGTCCTCGACGATCCGACCGACTCGCGCGGCTGCGGCGGCCCGCGGGTCGGGCAGGTCGGGGTCGGCGGACAACCGGAAGGCCCCCGGGTCGACGAGCGCCTTGTCGAGCGACTCGACCAGGTCGGCCTCCGTCTCGACCAGCCGCACCATCCCGGCCGCGCCGAGGCGTCGGGCGAAGAGCTGCTGGTGGTTGTCGACGTGCTCGTGGTGGGTCGGGTCGCGCGGAACCACGATCGGCAGGTGACCGGTGCGCCGGGCCTCGGTGATGGTGGCCGGACCGCCGTGGCAGACCACGACGCTGGCCTCGGCGATCGCCCGCTGCAACTCCTCGTGGGCCAGGAACGGCACCGCGTGAGGCAGGTTCGGCGGGGTGCTGCTGCCGTACTGCAGGACGAGCCGGACCTCCCAAGCACCGCCGGCGCGCGCGGTCCACCAGCGCTCCAGCCAGCCGACCAGTCGGTCGAAACGGTGCACGTCGGTGCCGACCATGGCCAGCACGGTGGCCGGACCCGGCCCGGTCGCCCGCTGCCGGGGGATGAACGAGGTCACAGGAGGTTCCCCACCACGGTGGCGTCGGGGTAGAAGCGGCGCTGCTCCTCCCACTGCACCAGCATCGCCGAGAGGAACGGGCGGCAGAGCCGGGCGGTGAGCGTGGGGCTGTCGATCCGGTCGTACACCTCGATGTAGACGGTGGGGACGCCACGCAGCCGGGCCACCACGACGAACGGCAGCGCGACCCCGGCGCCGGTGGTGACCACCGCGGCGACGTTTGCCCGCTTGAGCGTCCGGACCGCGAGCAGCAGGTTGCGGGCCAGGTTCTTCAGGTTGCGGGTGGTGGGATGGTGCGCCCACACCACCCGCTCCCCCTCGAGCAGCGAGCGTGCATCCGGGGTGTCGAAGGTCACCCACGACCGAGCCCGGTCGCGGTACCAGGGCGCAAGCGCCAGCAGTTGGGCGAGGTGCCCACCGCTGGAACCCACGAGCATGACTTCACCGGGCTCCACGTCCCCCACCGCCTCCCCGCGTCCGTCCATCGCACACCCGTGACACCCACGTGGGACGGTCATCCGAGCTACGAAGCGCCGGGACAATCTAACGGCTCGGGCCCGAGGAACAGAAGTGGCACCCACGATTCACGGTCCTGTCGGACGGACCTTTTCGAGCATTCCGCCAATCCCCCGCTCCTCCGATCGCGCCTACACTGCCGCTTGACATCCACCGGGGACGAGGAGACGTGATCGATGACGGCCCAGCAGCCGCTGGCAGGGGACAGTTCAGGGGCTGGTGCTCCGTCCGGCACCGACCGGGTGACGGTGCTCTACGTCTGCGGGATGCCGCGCAGCGGTTCCACCCTGCTCGACCTGATGCTGGGGCAGTTCGTCGACCACTGCGACGTCGGCGAGCTGTTCTACCTCTGGCAGTCCGGGGTGGAGCGGAACTTCCGCTGCGCCTGCGGGGAGCACTTCGACCAGTGCCCGTTCTGGGGTGAGGTCGGCCGGCGGGCGTACGGCGGCTGGTCGAACATCGACGTGCGGCAGGTGCGGGCGCTGCAGCGCCGGGTCGACGCCACCGGCAAGGTACCGCTGATCGTGGGCTCCCGGGTCGCGTCGGGCTTCCGGCAGGACCTGGCGCGCTACACGGCGCTGATCAGCAAGCTCTACCGCGCGATCGCCGAGGTGTCCGGCGCCACGGTGGTGGTCGACTCGACCAAGCGCCCCTCGCTGGCGTACATCCTGGCCCGCGCTCCGGAGATCGACCTGCGCCTGGTGCACATCCTCCGCGACCCGCGCGGGGTGGCCTACTCCTGGAGCCAGGTCGTTGAGCTGCCCGAGGGCACCTCCGCCAAGGGCCGGATGAACCAGCGCTCGGCCCGGCTGACCGCCCGGCGCTGGGTCACCGTCAACGCGATGATCTCGGCGCTCGCCCGGTCCGGCGTGCCCCGGGTGGTCGTCCGGTACGAGGACCTGGTCCGCGACCCGCGGGGTGAGCTGGGCCGGATCGCCGCACTCACGGCCGACGTGACCGGGCAGGTCGACCCGCTGTCGTTCCTGCACGGCACCGAGTTCGAGCAGGCCGGCTCCCACGCGGTGGCCGGCGGCCGGATCCGCATGCGCAGCGGGCCCATCGCGCTCAGCCTCGACGAGAAGTGGCGCCGGGAGTACGCGCCGGGCCGCCGCCGGATGGTCGGCGCGATGACCTGGCCGTTGCGTCGCCGATACGACTACCGCTGACCGGGTTGCCCCGGGGTCGCTGCGGCGGCCAGGTGGGCGTCCAGGACATCGAGCAGTTCCGGGTGGCGCTCGTAGTCGAACTTGCGGGCGAAGTGTGCGCCGCTGGCCAGGACCCGGGGTAGATCGTCCGCGGTCAGGGACTTCGGGTGGTTGAACGCGCTGTTCCGGAAGTCGAAGTAGCGCTTGCAGTCCGGCACCAGGTTGAACCGGTCCGCGCTGCACACGATGGTCTGGAAGACCGCCTCCACCGGCGAGAGGCAGTGCCGGAAGTAGTCGACCACGTCCGGCCGCCGGTCGAAGTACTCCCGCAGGTAGGCCACCACCGGCCAGGTCAGCGACGAGAACGCCGACCCGCCGTGCAGCCGCAGGTCGGGCCCGAACGGGGTGCGGGCCCGTCGACCCACCACCAGCCCGTACGACACGTGCACCCGCATCAACGGCTGAAGCCGGTTGACCGCCTGAACCGGGCGGAGCAGCTTCTTGGCCCGGGGGCTGAGCCCGCCCAGCCGACGGTGCTGAAAGTGGTAGCGGGAGCGGACCCGACTGCGCGGCCAGTGGCTCTCCGGACCGAACGCGTCCCAGTACTCCATGAACCCGTCGGCGCCGGAGTCGATCAGCTCGGCCTCCGCCTGGTCGAGCGGACGGATTGGATAGTCCTGTCCGGTGATGTTCACCAGCCAGTCGACCTGGACACCCTCGCCGTTCAGCCAGTCCACCGCCGCCATGTAGCGATCGACGTGACTGAAGTCGCCGTAACCACCCTCGTGGTACTGGACCACTACGTCCGGTAGTGTGCGCAGCTCAGCAAGGTCGAGCGGAGCCCCGTTCACATCGTGGCTGATGTGCACGATACTGTCCGGACTGTACCGCTTCACCGCGTGAACCAGCCTGGTCAGCTGGTCAGGGGAACGGTGACTCTGAAGGTGATAGCAGAAGCGCACCCGTGCATTATCGTCCCGGCACCCTCCGGGCAGAAGTGGCGGACTTTCGGCGACTTCCACTCTCCGCTCCGATCAGGGAGACTCAGGGTTCACCGTGGCGCGGACGCCCCACGGCTGACTGGCCGGTCCGGTCGAAAGGGAGCGACATACTTCGATGCCCTCGCCTCACCACCCCGATCTGCAGCACGACGCGGACGGTCCCACGCTGATGTCCTACCTCGAGTGGCTCCGCCGCCGGTGGTGGATCCTCGCGGTCGCGGCCCTGCTCGGCATCGGATCCGGCCTGCTCGTCACCCACCTGCAGACGCCCGCCTACACCTCCACCACGTCGGTGCTGGTGCGCCAGGTGGGTCCGGACGCGATCCCGGGCACCAAGGTCAATCTCGACACCGAGGCGCAGGTGGTCCGCTCCCTGGTGGTGGCCGAGCGGGCCCGCACCCTGTTGAAGACCGGCACCATCGGCGAGGACCTGGTCCGGTCGCTGACGGTCACCGTCCCACCGAACAGCCAGGTTCTCCAGATCGCGTACGAGGGCACCACGCCGCAGGCGGCGCAGAACGGGTCGCACTCCTTCGCGCAGGCGTACCTCGACCTGCGGCTCGATACGGCGACCAAGGCGCTGGAGAACGAGACCACCTCGATCAACCAGCAGATCACCGAGGTCAAGAAGCAGCTGGCCGCGACCGCGGGCAAGATAGCCGCGGCCCCGGCGAACTCCGCCGCCCGGGCTCAGGCCGAGGCCGACCGGCAGGTCCTCACCAACCAGCTCACCCGGCTCAACGAGCGGCTCAGCCCGCTGCAGGACAACACGCCCGACCCGGGCCAGATCATCTCCGACGCGGCCCTGCCCCGGCAGCCCAGCTCGCCGAACCGCACGCTGAACCTGGCCAGCGGGATGGGCGCCGGAGTGCTCTTCGGCATCGTGCTCGCCCTGGTCCTGGACCGGCTCGACACCCGCGTCCGACGGGGCCGGGACGTGGCCGCCCGCACGGGCCTGTCGACGCTGCTGGAGCTGCCGGTCCGCGCACCGTCGCTGACCGTCCTGCCGCCCGCCCACCGGGTCTCCCGTGAGCTCGGCCGGCTGCGCAACGTGCTGCTCTCGATCATGCCGGAACCCCGGCCGGGGCGCGGTCGGCAACTGCTCCTCACGGACACCTCGCCCGGCCCAGCAGCCGGTTTCATCGCCGGCAACCTGGCCGCCGCGTACGCCCGCACCGGCGCTCAGGTCGCGGTCGTCACCACCAGGGCCGACTCGCCGCTGACCGCCATGTTCGGCGGGGTGAAACCTCGGCGCACCCTCGCCGACGTGCTGCGGCACGACGTCGGCGCGCTCGCCGCGCTCACTCCCGCACCCGGTCTCAACACGCTGCGCGTCCTGCTGCCCGGTGACCTGGACACCGACCTCGAGCTGCCGGTCGCCAGCATGCTGGAGATCCTCAACGAGCTCGCTGACCGCTTCGACCACGTGCTGATCGAGACCGCCCGGCCCACCCAGGCCGTCGAGGCACAGGCCCTGGCCCGGCACGTCGACGGCGTGATCCTCGTGATCGAGAGCGGGCGGACCCGGAGCAGCGAGATCACCGCTGCCCTGCAGCAGTTCGAGCAGGTGAACGCGCCGGTGCTCGGTAGCGTGCTGGCTCCCCGCCTGCCGGAGCAGGCCGGCGTTCAGGCCACCGGGGGTGCCAAGCGGGACGAGAAGTCGCCGTCACCCCGGCAGCGCCCGGAGCCCGTCTTCCGCCCGGGGGCGCAGCAGTCCAGTGACAGCACCATGATCCTGCCCCGGCCGGTCGACCGGCCTGCGGGCACCTCCACCCCGCCCAAGCCGGCCCCGACCACGGCCCCCGCGGCCCAGCCCGGCTCGCCCGCGTCGGTCAAGGCCGCCGGCGCCGTCCGGCAGTCCACCGTCTACCGGTCGAAGCGCGACACCGATGGCGTCGACAGCAGGAGCCGGCTATCGATGGCCTTCGACCCGGTCGAGGACCAGGAGTGAGGCTTCGGCGGGCTGTCGTGGCGTCGGCCGCGGGAGTTCTCATCGCCGCGCTCGGTGCCGCCTGCTCCGAGCCGCCGCCGCCGGGCGCGAGCGACCTGGTCGATCCGGGTACGCCGGTGCCGAAGCCCACCCCGACGCCCAGCCTGCTGGCGGGGCCGCTCTCCGGACAGCCACTCACCCAGACGGCCGCGGTCACCCGACAGGCGATCGCGGTGCCGATCCGGGCGAGCGAGACCGGCACCCCGACCGGGCTCGACGCGGCGGACCTGGTCTACCAGGAGTTCGCCGAGTCGGGCAGTCTGCACCTCAGTGCGGTCTACCAGTCCCGGGACGCGACGAAGATCGGCCCGGTCGCCGAGGTCCGCCCGGTCGACATCCGCAGCGTCGGGGTGCTCCGCCCCTGGCTCGGCTACGCGGGCGGCCCCACCGGCTTCGTCAACCAGCTGTCCGCCGCCGACCTCGCCGGCGTGACGCCGGCACAACGCAGGGCCGCGTTCCCGAGCGGGTACACCTCGACCGCAGCACTGCGTGCGGCCGCGCCGAAGGGCGGCACCGCCCCGGCGCCGCTCTTCGACTACGCGACCCCGGGCACGCCGCTGGCCACCCAGGACGTCACGCCTGCCGGCAAGCTCACCGTCTCCGCATCCGGCCACCCCACCCAGACCTGGACGTACGACGAGGCGAGCCAGCAGTGGGTGGGGCGGGTCGGCAGGACCACGGTGAAGGCCGCCTCGGTCATCGTGCTCACCATGGAGTACCGGACGCTGACCGTCCGTAAGCCCAGCCCCCGCTCGCTGCCGAGCGCCAACGTCTACGGCAAGGGCAAGGCTCTGGTGGTGTCCGGGCCGTCGAGCGCAAAGGCGGGATGGAGCAAGCCGGGACAGAAGCTCGTCTGCAACGTTACCGACCTGGCCGGGTACCAGATCCGGCCGCAGCCGGGCACCGCATGGGTGATCTACGCCCCGACGACGGCTCGGGTAGCGGTGACATGAAGACGCTCGCCCCGCTCCGGTCCACGCGGCCGGAGCCGGTGCCGACGGATCAGGTTCCGACGGGCACGATCGCCGGTGCCCGCGCCGCCCGGCGCCGGTGGCTCCCCCCGGCGTGGCCGCTGACCGCGCTCTTCGTGCTCTACCCGCTGTGGTGGGCGCTCGGCCTGCCCTCGTTCATCTTCGCCATCCTTGCCGTGCCGATGGCGCTCCAGCTACGCAAGCGCGACCGCATCCGGGTACCCCCCGGGTTCGGGTTCTGGCTGATCCTGCTCGCCTGGGTGGTGCTCTCCGGGCTGATGCTGGACATCACCGCACCGAACACCCTGGCCCCGGACGGCTTCGGCCGGTACATCGGCTGGGGCATCCGGGTGATGAACTACACCGCGCTGACCGTGGCGATGCTCTACGTGCTCAACCTGACCGAGAAGGAGCTGCCCCGGATCCGGATGCTGCAGCTCTTCGGGTTCCTGGCCGTGGTCACCGTGATCGGCGGGTACGTCGGCGCGCTGATGCCCGACCTGAAGTTCACCGCCCCGCTCAACTACATCCTGCCCGACGTCATCGCCAAGGAGCCATTCGTCAACCGGCTGATGCACGTGGAGGTCGCCCAGGTGCAGGAGGTGCTCGAGGGCGAGGCCAGCTCGCCGCGGCCGGCCGCCCCCTTCGAGTACACGAACACCTGGGGCGAGAACATGGGCATCCTGCTCATCTGGTTCATCGTCGGCTGGGTGGTGTACGGCCGGGGGTGGCGCCGGCTCGCCGGGTACCTGCTGGTGGGCGCCGCGATCTTCCCGATCGTCTTCTCGCTCAACCGTGGTCTCTGGATCGGACTGGTGATCGCCGCCGTCTACGTCGCCCTGCGGCTGGCGCTGCGCGGCCGGATCGCCGTCCTCGCGGGCATGGCGCTGGCCACCGCGCTGGCCGGGGTCCTGGTGCTGGCCTCCCCGCTGGGCGGCCTGCTCGACGAGCGGATGCAGAACGGGCACAGCGACGAGATCCGGGCCACCCTGTCCAGCGGGGCCCTCGAGGCGGCCACGCACTCCCCGGTGCTGGGCTACGGCGCCAACCGGGCGCTCATCGGCAGCAACCGGTCGATCGCGATCGGCAAGTCGGCCGACTGCAAGCAGTGCGGCAACCGGGAGCTGGGCAGCAACGGGCAGGTCTGGAACCTGCTGGTGGGGCAGGGCTGGGTCGGCGCCTTCTGTTACAGCGCGTTCTTCCTCTGGTGCCTGTGGCGGTTCCGGCGCGACCATACCCCCATCGGCATCGCCGGCAGCCTGGTGCTGATCCTGATGCTGTTCTTCCAGTTCCTCTACGGCGCGCTCAACACCACGCTGGCGTACGGCCTGATCAGCGTGGCGGTGCTCGCCCGCAACGACCGGCATCTAAGGTCGCTGCGCCGGGACGCGCTGGCCGCGGCGGCGTCCGGCGAATCGACCGACCGGCCGGAACGGCGGACCCGCTGATGACCGCAACCCCGCGCGTCGGTGACGCCCGCGCCGCGTACCTGCCCGAGCTGGCCGCCGTGGTCTGGCCGGAACCGGCCGACCCGACCCTGCGCCGCGGTGGCGCCGGCTACGCCGTGGTGCCGTCGGCCGCGCGGCCCCGGCTGCTGGTGCCCGCCGGCTCCCGGCGGGCCGCGGCGAGCGCGGTCCGGCACTCGACGGAGGCGGTGGGTACGAAGGCCCGGCTGCGCCGGTCGTTGCTGGCCACCGCCTTCCGCACCGGCGTCGGTCGGCTCGCCTTCCGGGATCGCCTGCTGGTCGGGGCGACCGCGGGAACGCTGGAGGAGCACCTGGCCGAGGTGCTCGGCGGCCCGGCGCTGCTGAGCATCCACATCGGTCCGGCGCGGGCCAACCGCAAGCCGGTGATCCAGCTGCTCGACGAGCGGGGCCGGCCGCTGGGCTACGCCAAGCTGGGCGTGGACCCGCTCACCCGCGGCCTGGTCGACACGGAGGCCGAGGTCCTGCGCCGGCTGGCCGCCGTCGACCTGCCCGGGATCGCGGTGGCCGAGGTGCTGTATCACGGCGGCTGGGGCGGGCACGCCCTGCTCGTGCAGAGCGCGCTCCCCGTCGAGCTGCCCCGGGCGGCGCCGACGGTGGCCGCCGAGCGGGAGCGGGCCGCGATGGTCACGGTCAGTCGCTGCCTGGGCGTCGACCGCCGGCCCTTCACCGGCAGCGGGTACGCCGAGCGGCTCGCCGCCGAGGTCGAGGCGCTGGGTGACCGGCCGGAGACCGCTCGGCTGCGGGCGGCGCTGGCGGGCGTGCGCGGGCTCGACCCGACCCTCGACCTCGGCGCCTGGCACGGCGACTGGAATGGTGGCAACAGCGCGGCGCTGGCCGACGGTCGGATGCTCGTCTGGGACTGGGAGCGGTTCGCGGCGGGCGTGCCGGTCGGCTACGACGCGCTGCACCGACGGCTCCAGACCGCGATCACCAAGGCCGGGGTGGAGCCGACGACGGCGGCCCGCGAGCTGCTGGCCGGGGCGGCGGGGACGCTGGCGCCGTTCGGGCCGCCGGCCGGCACCGAAGACCTGGTGGTAGTGCTGTACCTGGTCGAGCTGGCCGCGCGCTACCTGCGCGACCGGCAGGCCGAGGCGGGCGCCCGGTTGGGACACGTGGCCGCCTGGCTGTTGCCGGCGGTGGAGGATCACCTGGCCACCCGGCCGGGTGCGGGAGGAGTGGCGAAGTGACGCTGGTCAAGGCACAGGCGCGACGGGCGGTTCGCTCGGTGACGCGGACGGTCGGTCGGTGGACGGCCGGCTCGCGGCTGGCCCCAGACTTCCTGATCGTGGGCGCCCAGCGGTGCGGCACGACGTCGCTGTTCAAGACGCTCTCCCAGCACCCGGCCGTGCTACCGGCGGTCTACCACAAGGGCGTTCACTACTTCGACACCGGCTACGACCGGGGCATGGACTGGTACCTCGGGCACTTCCCGACGGTCCGCCGGGCCGAGGCGGTGCGGGAGCAGCTCGGGGTGCGCGGGGTGACCGGCGAGTCGAGTCCGTACTACATGTTCCACCCGCTGGCCGCGGACCGGATCGCCGCCGACCTGCCCTCGGTCCGACTGCTGGTGCTGCTGCGCGACCCGGTGGAGCGGGCGTACTCGGCGCACGCGCACGAGTCGGCCCGGGGTTTCGAGAGCGAGCCGTTCGAGCGGGCGCTCGAGCTGGAGCAGAGCCGGATCGCCGGCGAGCGGGAGCGGCTGCTGGCCGACCCGACCGCGCACAGCCACCACTACCAGCACAACGCGTACCTGAACCGCGGGCAGTACGTCGAGCAGCTGGAGCGACTGGAGTCGATCTTCGGTCGGGACAGGCTGCACGTGGTCGACGCCGACGACTTCTTCGCCGACCCGCGGCCGGCCTTCGACGCGGTCTGCGACTTCCTCGGCTTGCCGCACCGGACGGACATCTCGTTCGGCAAGCACAACTCGCGGTCCCGCTCGCCGATGGACCCGGCGTTGCGGGCCCGGCTGGAGGCGCACTTCGCACCGTACGACGACCGGCTGGCCACCTGGTGGGGACGCGTACCGTCGTGGCGACGGTAACGCCCATCCGGGCACAGGGCACCGAACTGGGCGGTGCCGCCCGGCATGGTGTGCTGAACCTGCTCGGCGTGGCGGTGGCGGCGATCGCCGGCTTCGGGCTGAACATCGTGGTCACCCGCGGCTGGTCGATGGCGGAGGCGGGCCTGTTCTTCGCCGCCACCAGCGCGTTCATGATCGCGTACGCGGCCGCCCGGCTCGGCACGGGCATCGGCTCGGTCTACTTCATCAGCCGGTACCGGACGCTCGGGCAGCCGGAACGGATCCGGGCCTCGGTGCTGGTCGGGCTGCTGCCGGTGCTGCTGGTGGGTGTCCTGCTCGCGGTGGCCGGCTGGCTGCTCACCCCGCAGCTCGTCGAGCTGACCTTCGCCGAGCCGGTCCCCGGCGCGGTGCCGGCGCTCCGCGCGCTGCTGCTCTTCGTGCCGGTGGCCGCGCTCTGCGACTTCGCGCTGGCCGCCTGCCGGGGCTTCGGCAAGATGCGTCCGCTGCTGCTGATCGAGCGGCTGGGACGCAACGGGCTGCAACTGCTCGGCGTGCTGCTGGCCGCCGTGCTCGGTCTCTCCGCCACCACGGCGTTGCCGCTGGCCTGGGCGCTGCCGTACGCGCCGGCCGCGCTGGCCGCCATGTTCTGGCTGGCCCGGCTGATCCGGCGGGCGGAACGTGCCGCCGGACCGGACCGCCCGCAGCCGGTCGGCTGGCGGGAGGAGTTCGGCCCGTACTGGCGGTACAGCGGGCCGCGGGCGCTGAGCGGGCTCGCCCAGATGGTGGTGCAGCGGCTGGACATCGTCCTGCTGGGCGCGCTGCGCGGGCTCTCCGAGGCGGCGCTCTACACCGCGGCCACCCGGTTCCTTGCCCTCGGGCAGCTCTCCGGCCAGGCGCTGTCGACCGCCGTCCAGCACCGGCTGGCGGAGCAGCTGGCCCGCGAGGACCGGGCCGCGGCCGGGCGGCTCTACCAGGCCGCGACCGGGTGGCTGGTGCTGCTGGCCTGGCCGGCCTACCTGCTCTTCGCCTCGTTCGCCGGGCCCATGCTGGCCCTGTTCGGCTCCGGCTACGGCGCCGGCCGGACGGTCACGGTCTACCTGGCCCTGATGATGCTGGTCGCCACCGGTTGCGGCATGGTCGACACGGTGCTGAACATGGCCGGGAAGACGGCCTGGACGTTCTACAACGCGCTCGCCGGCACCCTGGTCAACGTGGTCGCGAACGTCCTGCTCATTCCCCGCTACGGCATCATGGGTGCGGCGGTCGCCTGGTCCGCGTCCATTCTGATCACCAATCTCGTGCCGCTGGTCCAGCTGCACCGGGCGTTCCGGCTGCATCCGTTCGGGCCGGGCACACTCACCGCGGCCGGGCTGGCGCTGGCCTGCTTCGGGGTGCCCTCGTTGGTGCTGCACACGGTCACCGACCCCGGGCTGGTCGCCCTGCTGGTGGTCGCGGTGCTGGGTGCCGCCGGGTACGCGGCGGCGGCCTGGCGACTGCGTCGGGTGCTCCAGCTCGACGCCCTGCGGACGCTGCGACGCAGCCGGAGGCGATGACCGGCGGCCCGACACGACATCGATCACCGGCATGACCGGTGGCATCAACACGGGGAGGCACGGCAACGATGAAACGGGTCCAAGGCACGGTGGCAATCCTGATGGGATCGGTGCTGGCCCTGACGGCCTGCCAGCAGGAGGCACCGGCACCCATCACACCGGCCCCACCGGCCAGCGCGACCGCCCCGGTCCAGCCCCGGTCGGTGGACGGCCTGGCGACCACCGGGCGGGGCCCGGAGATGCCGGCGAAGGGCGCGTGGCTGGGTGCCTGGGTGAAGCCGGACTGGCAGACGCCCGACGGACGGGTCAACGCCCTGACGACCTTCGGCGAGCAGACCGGCGGCAGGGTGGCCCTGGCCCACATGTTCCACGAGTGGGAAGAGGACTTCCCGGGCCCCACCGAGCACGCGATGCAGGCGGCCGGGATGCTGCAGATGATCTCCTGGTCCGGTACCGACACCCGGTCCATCACGGCCGGCGTGTACGACCAGCTGATCCGGCAGCGGGCCGAGGGCATCAAGGACTTCGGGGTGCCGGTGCTGCTGCGCTGGCGGTGGGAGATGGACCGGCCCAACCTGCGCCAGAGCGTCCGGTCGCCCGAGGACTACGTGGCGGCGTGGAAGCACATCCGGGCCATCTTCACCGAGGTGGGGGCGACGAACGCCGCCTGGGTCTGGTGCCCGCACGTGCTCGGCTTCGTCGAGTCGGACCGGAACGCCGCCGCCTACTACCCGGGCGACGACCAGGTGGACTGGCTGTGCACGGACGTCTACCCGGGCAAGGACTACGTCGGCTTCGCCGAGCAGATGGACACCTTCATGGCCTTCGCCCGGAACCGGCCGCGGCCGGTCCTGATCGGCGAGTTCGGCGTCACCCACGACGGACAGCCGGGCCAGCGCGGCGAGTGGTTGCGGGAGGCCCGCGCCTACGTGAAGCGGCACCCGCAGATCAAGGCGGTGGTGTACTTCGCGGCCAAGCAGACCAAGGGGCCGGAATACGACAGCACCTTCGACGACGACCCCGAGGGCCTGGCCGCCTACCGCGAGCTCACCTCGGACCCGTACTTCTCGGCGCCGGTGCCGACGACCACGCCGGGAGGTCCGCCGAGCTGACCTCCACCGTTCGTGCGACCGATTCACCTCTCCCGGTATCCGCCCCGTCCTGTAGACGGGTATAAAGGTCATCCAGGGTGGACGCCGTCGCAGAAATACGGAAGTGTGTGCCCATCACCCTGTTCCCGGCCGTACGCCCCCGATCGGCAGCGCCACCAACCGATGTCCGGTCGGCCGGGCCGGCCACCTTTTTCTCCGTCACTCCCTCGGAGCTGCCCGTGGTTCATCTTCCGGCGATTACGCGCCGATCATTCGCGCTGGTCACCGCCGCCTTTGTCGGCGTCGGTGGCGTGCTGTCCGCCAGCCCCGCGCTGGCCGCACCCGGCCACGACACCGTGGTCAGCAGCGTCCCTGCCAAGAACACGCCGAACATCGTGGACGGCACGGTCTTCGCCATCCACGACGCCGGCAGCAAGGTCATCGCGGGCGGGTCCTTCACCCAGGTACGGAACCAGGACTCGACCACCGACCTGCCCCGCAAGTACCTCCTCGCCTTCGACGACGCCGGCACGGTCGACACGGCGTTCGCCCCCGTGCTCGACGGCGACGTCTCGGCCATCATCGCCGGCCCCACCGCCGGCACCGTCTACATCGCCGGTGACTTCAACACCGTCAATGGGCAGAACCGCCGCAAGGTGGCGCTGCTCAACGTCGCCGACGGCTCGCTGGTCACCACCTTCAAGGGTCCGGGCTTCAACGGCCTGGTCAACGACATCCAGAAGGTCGGTGACCGGCTGCTGGTGGCCGGCGTCTTCACCATCGCCGGCACCGGGGTCAACCGCGGCGGCCTGGCCTCCCTGAACGCCAGCACCGGCGCGGTGGACAGCTACCTGACCACCAACCTGACCGAGAACCACAACTGGACCGCGGGCAGCACCGGCGTAGCGAAGGCGGGGGTGGGCGGGGAGAAGCTCGCTGTCTCCCCCGACGAGAAGCAGCTGGTCGTCATCGGCAACTTCAAGAAGGCCAACGGGGTCCTGCACGACCAGATCGTGAGAATCGACCTCGGTGCCGACTCGGTGAGCGTCGCCGACTGGAACACCGACCGGTACTCGCCGGCCTGCAAGTCCTCGGCGTTCGACTCGTACATCCGGGATGTGGCCTTCGCCCCGAACGGCAAGTACTTCGTGGTGGTGACCACCGGTGCCTCGTACGCCGGGACGCTCTGCGACTCGGCGGCCCGCTGGGAGGCCGACGCCTCCGGCCCCGGGCGGCAGCCCACCTGGGTGAACTACAGCGGCGGGGACACCTTCCTGTCCACCGGCATCAGCGAGCAGGCCGTCTATGTCGGCGGCCACTTCCGCTGGGCGAACAACCCGATCTCCCGCGACATGGCGGGGCCGGGCGCGGTCGGCCGGGCCAGCATCGCGGCCCTCGACCCGGCCAGCGGCCTGCCGCTGTCCTGGAACCCGGGCCGCAACCCCCGTGGGTACGGCGTCACCGAGATGCTGGTGACCCCGCAAGGGCTCTGGCTGGGCAGCGACCAGGACTGGATCGGCAACTACAACTACAAGCGGGGGAAGATCGCCTTCTTCCCGCTCACCGGCGGCAACGCTCCGCACTCCACCGCCACCAAGGGCCTGCCGGGCAACGTCTACCAGGCCGGCCGCTCGGCGCAGACCGAGGTGCTCTACCGGGTCAACGCCGGTGGTGCGGCCATCAACGCGACCGACGGCGGCCCGAACTGGGCCGGCGACACAAAGGCGGCGCCGAGCACTCTGCACAACAGCGGCAACGACGTCTCGACGTACACCACCAACGCGACGGTGGACTCGACCGTGCCGTCGAGCACGCCGATCACGCTGTTCAACAGCGAGCGCTGGGATCTGGCGACCGCCCCGGACATGCAGTGGGACTTCCCGGTCGCTGCCGGCACCCGCGTGGACGTCCGGCTCTACCTGGCCAACCGGTACGCCGGCACCGCCACGGCGGGCAAGCGGAAGTTCGACGTCAGCATCGACGGCGTGCTGAAGCTGAACGACTTCGACCCGGTGGCCGCCACCGGCGGCACCAACCGGGGCACCATGCGGTCGTTCTCGACGGTGAGCGACGGCGTCGTCGACGTCGACTTCGGCCGTGTGCTGGAGAACCCGCTGATCCAGGGCATCGAGATCGTCAAGACCGCGCCGACGCCCACCGCGTCCGACGTGGTCTACCGGGTCAACGCCGGCGGGCCGGAGCTCATCCCCGCCAGCGGGCCGGCCTGGTTCGGCGACAGCAAGACGGTGCCGAGCGCCTACCACAACACCGGCAATGACGTCAGCACGTACACCACCAACGCCATTGTCGACGCCACCGTGCCGGCGGGCACGCCGATCCAACTGTTCAACGCCGAGCGCTGGGACCTGTCCACCACCCCGGACATGCAGTGGGACTTCCCGGTCCCGGCGGGCCAGCAGGTCCAGGTCCGGCTCTACCTGGCCAACCGGTACGCCGGCACCGCCACGGCCGGCAAGCGGAAGTTCGACGTCAGCATCGACGGCGTGCTGAAGCTGAACGACTTCGACCCGGTGGCCGCCACCGGCGGCACCAACCGGGGCACCATGCGGGCCTTCGCCATCACCAGCGACGGCAACGTCGACATCGACTTCGGCCGCGTGCTGGAGAACCCGCTGATCCAGGGCATCGAGATCGTCAAGCTTCCGCCGGTGCCGACCGGCGCCGCCGCCAACGCCGTGACCAAGCGGTCGTACGACGGCGCAGGCGCGGTGGGCGGGACGGTCGCCGTGTCGAACCCCGACAACACCGCATGGTCGACGGCCAAGGGCGCGTTCTGGGTCGGCGGCGACCTGTTCTACGGGATGAACGGCCAGCTCTACAGCCGCTCGTTCGACGGCAGCACCTTCGGTACTCCACGCAAGGTGGACCCGTACCACGACGCGAAGTGGGACCTGGTCCTGACGGGCTCCGCCCCGGAGGGGCAGACGTACGCCGGGGTCACCACGAACTACTACTCCGAGATCCCGAACGTGACCGGCATGTTCTACAGCGGTGGCCGCGTCTACTACACCCTGGCCGGCCAGAGCAGCCTGTTCTGGCGCTGGTTCACCCCGGACACCGGCACGGTCGGCGCAGAGCGGAACACCGTCGCCGGGACGACCGCCTTCGCCGACGCCGGCGCCATCTTCCTGAACGGCGACACGCTGTACGTCGTCGCCCGGAGGACCGGCGACCTGTCCTCGATGGCCTGGTCGGGCGGCGCGCCGACCGGCTCGGCGACCGTGCGCAGCGGTCCCAGCAAGGACGGGGTCGACTGGCGGGGCACGGCCGTGTTCGTCGGCCCGTGACCTGAGGCACCACCCCGCGAGGGCCCGGCCGGTATCGGCCGGGCCCTCGCCCGTTCCCGGACCGGGCGGCCCGGCTTCAGACCCTCGTCGGGGCGTGCTCCCGGGCCCAGACCCGCATCAGGTCCCGGACCGAGATAACCCCGGCGACCTCCCGGCCGTCGAGGACCACCAGGTGCCGGAAGCCGCCGCGGGCCATGGCCGCCGCCGCCTCCTCCACCGTCCAGTCCGGGCCGGCGTAGACCACGTCCCAGGTCAGGTGGGCCGCGGTGCGTTCGACGTCGCAGTCCAACCCCGCGCCGATCGCGTTGAGCACGTCACGTTCCGTCATGATCCCGACTCCTTCGGAGTCCGGATCGATCACCACCGCCGACCCGACACCGCGGGCCGACATCATCCGGGCCGCCTGCCGGAGCGTGTGCTCCGGGCCGACCACGAGAACCTCACTGGACATCGCTTCCCGAACCTGCATCACGCATCACCCCTGTGGGACGGCACCGGTACGGACATGGTGGACCATCGATGCGTACCGGGACAAGGCCGGGCATCGCCGAAATCGGCTCCGGCTCGCTACTGTCATCACGTGCCCACCGAGCCTCTCCGCTGCGCCGGCGCGCTGATCGTGAACGACGACGGCCGCATCTTCATCCAGCGCCGGTCCCCGGACCGGGCCATCTTCCCCAACTGCTGGGACATCGTCGGCGGTCATCTGGAACCGGGCGAGGGGGTGGAGGAGGCGCTGCGCCGCGAGGTCACCGAGGAGACCGGCTGGAGCGTCTCGCACGTCCTCGGGCTGGTCGGGGAGTACCGCTGGGCCGGCGACGACGGGCTGGAGCGGCTGGAGACCGACTTCCTGGTCCGGGTGGACGGCGATCTCAGCCGGCCCCGGCTGGAGGCGGGCAAGCACACCGAGTTCCGCTGGCTGGGCGAGGACGACGTCGCGCTGCTCGACGAGCACCGCCACGTCAACGACGGGCTGATCCGGCGGATCGCCGAGAACGGCTTCGCCGCGCTGCGGTCGATCGGTCTGTGAGCGACGGCGTCGAGCTGGCGCCGCACCGGTTCGCCGGGCTGGTCGCCCCGGCGGTCGACCGGGCCTTCGTCGCCGGCATGCTCGCCGGCCGCGACGGCGGCGGCGCCGAGCTGAGCTCACGGTACGGCGGGCCGGCCGCGACCGGCTTCCTGGTCGAGTTCCGCACCCGACTGGCCGCGCCCGGCGGGGCGGTGGACGGGCCGGGCTTCACGGCGGTGACCCGCTATCGGGACCCGGCCTCCTGCCGGCGCGCGCTGGACAAGCAGGTCGCCCACGGGATGCTGCACCGGGCCCCGGACGGGGGCTTCAGCGCCACCGAGCGCGGGCTCGCCTTCCTCGCCGGGATCTACCAGGTGCACGCCGAGGTGACCGAGGAGTTGTGGGCCGGCCACGACGACCGGGTGGTCCGCCTCGTGGAGGCGCTCGGCCGGCTGCTCGCGTACGCGCTGGTGCTGGCGGACTCGGAGCCGGCGGTCGCGGGCTCGGCCTTCGCCGCGATGGCCCCGCCGTACGAGCCGGAGGGCACCCCGCCGGGGGTGCTGCTGCTCAACCGGCTGGGCACCCTGCGGTACCACCGGGCGGACGCGCACGCGGCGGCGTGGCGGGCGGCGGGGCACACCGCGGCGAGCATCGCGGAGCTGCCGTCCGGGGCGGAACGGCTGGCGATCGAGCTGGAGACCGACCGCCGGGCCGCCGGGCCGTACGTCGTGCTGAGCGCGGAGGAGCGGCTGGCGATGCTCGCCGACCTGGCGGCCCTGCCCGGCTGACCACGGCTGGCGGCAGCGGCGAAGTCGCCCGGCGCTATCCTCCACCGGTGACCCGGAGTCGTACGGAGGAGGATGCCGGCATGATCGGGATGGTGCTCGCGGCCGGTGCGGGGCGCCGACTGCGCCCGTACACCGACACCCTGCCCAAGGCGTTGGTGCCGGTGGACGGTGACACCACCATCCTGGACATCGCGCTGCGCAACCTCGCCGAGGTCGGGCTGACCGAGGTGGTGATCGTGGTCGGCTACGCGGCGGACGCGGTCGTCCAGCGGCAGGCCGCCCTGGAGGAGAAGTACGGCGTGACGATCACGCTGGTGCACAACGACAAGGCCGAGGAGTGGAACAACGCCTACTCGCTCTGGCTGGCCCGGGAGCACTTCGCCCGGGGTGTGCTGCTGGTCAACGGCGACACCGTGCACCCGGTGAGCGTGGAGAAGACCCTGCTGGCCCAGCGCGGGCCGGGCATCCTGCTGGCCATCGACACCCTCAAGGTGCTGGCCGAGGAGGAGATGAAGACCACCTTCGACGCCGCCGGCCAGCTCACCCGGATCACCAAGCTGATGGACCCGGGCGAGGCGTACGGGGAGTACATCGGCGCGACGCTGATCGAGCCGCAGGTGGCCGACGCGCTCGCCGACGCGCTGGAGACGACCTGGCGGCGCGACCCGAACCTCTACTACGAGGACGGCTACCAGGAGTTCTCCGACCGGGGCGGCGAGGTGCGGGCGGCGCCGATCGGCGACGTCTCCTGGGTCGAGGTCGACAACCACGCCGACCTGGCCCGGGCGTGGGAGATCGCGTGCCGCTACTAGCCCGGACGATCCTCACCCCGCTGCACATCGACGTGCGGCGGGGCGCGGTGGCCGACCTGGCCGCGATCCTCGTCGACGGGCGGATCTCCGCGGGGGGCGACGTGGCGGTGGTGGTCGGGCCGGGGCAGGGCGAGCAGATCGCCGAGCTGATCCGGCCGTCGCTGCGCTCGGCGGACGTGTTCACCGTGGCCGGCGGCACCCTGGAGGCCGCCGATGACCTGGGCGCGAAGCTGCGGGCCCGCTCGTACGACGCCGTGGTGGGCATCGGCGGCGGCAAGACCATCGACGTGGCGAAGTACGCCGCCACCCGGCGCGGTCTGCCGATGGTGACCATGGCGACCAGCCTGGCCAACGACGGCATCGCCTCCCCGGTGGCCAGCCTCATCACCGACGGGATCAAGGGCTCGTACGGGGTGCACATCCCGATCGCGGTGATCGTCGACCTGGACTTCGTGGAGGCCGGCCCGGAGCGGCACAACCGGGCGGGCATCGGCGACGTGGTGAGCAACATCAGCGCGCTGGCCGACTGGGAGCTGGCCCGGCAGGTGCGCGGCGAGCCGGTCGACGGGCTGGCCGCCTCGCTGGCCCGGATGGGCGCCGAGGCGGTCCTCGCCCACCGCGGCGACATGACCGACGACGCGTTCGTCACCGTGCTCGCCGAGGCGCTGATCTCCAGCGGTTTGGCGATGGCGGTCTGCGGTACCAGCCGCCCGTCCAGCGGCGGCTGCCACGAGATCATGCACGCGGTCGACGCGCTCTTCCCCGGCACCGCCTCGCACGGCGAGCTGGCCGGCCTCGGGGCGCTCTTCTGCACCTTCCTCCGCGGCGACCAGCGGCGCTTCGCGGAGATGTCGGCCTGCCTGGCCCGGCACGGCCTGCCCCGGCTCCCGGCCGACGTGGGGCTGACCGACGACCGGTTCGTGGAGGCGGTGCAGTTCGCCCCGGCCACCCGGCCGGACCGCTACACCATCCTCGAACACCTCGCGATGTCGCCTACCGAGACGCGGGAGCGGCTGGCAGACTACGCCGGTGCACTCGACCACCTCGGCTGAGCCGTCCCGCCCCACCGTCGCCGACTTCCACCGGGTCAACCGGGGCGGCGGCCTGTTCAGCGAGTCGATCAGCCAGTGGCTGGGCGCGGCCTTCGCGCTGGCCGCCCAGCGGCTGGGGCTGCGCCCCACCGCGCTGAGCGTCGCCAACCTGCTGCTCGGCCTGGCCGCCTCGGTGACCGTGGTGGCGCTGGCCGACCGGGTCGCCGCCGGGTCCGTCCCGGCCTGGGTCGTCGGGCTGGTCGCGCTGGTCGGCTGGCAGGTCGCGTACGCCCTGGACTGCGCCGACGGGCAGCTCGCCCGGGTGACCGGGCAGGGCAGCGCCGCCGGCGCGCGGGTCGACGTGCTCTGCGACGTGGCGGCCCAGATCGCGCTGGTCACCGCCCTCGGCGCGACCGCCGTGGCGCAGCGCCCGTCGACGCCGGCCTGGCTGGTGGCGGTCTTCGCCGGCACCTGGATGGTCAACCTGGTCACCTCGGTGATGCAGGCCGGCCCGAACGCGGCCAGCATGGTCACCTCGACCTCGCTGCCGGTACGCCTGGTGAAGCTGGTCCGCGACTACGGCGCGGTGATCTTCCTGGCCGGCCTGGTGCTGACCTTCGCCCCCGCCCTGATGGTCTGGGTGATCGTCGCCTTCACCGTCGTCAACGGCGGCTTCCTCCTCGCCAGCATCGCCTTCTCCGCCCGCGCCTCGCTCCGCTGAGCCCCCCGGCCCGACCCGGAGTTGATCAACCAGCCCGGGGCGGGGTGTGGGTGGGTCAGGCGGGAGTCGGGGTGCGGGCGACGCCGGCGTAGATGTCGATGAGCTGCTTGGTGACCACGTCGGGGTGGAAGGTGCGCTCGTAGCGGGCGCGGGCGGCGGGAGCCAGCGCGGCGGCGCCGGCCCGCGCCACGGGCAGGGCGGCGGCCAGCGCGGCCGGCTCCGGGGCCACCACCCAGCCGGCCTCGCCCGCCTCGATCCCGGCCGGCGGGGCGACCCGGCCGTCCCCGGGGACGGCGGAGGCGACGGCGGCCGGGCCGGTGCCGGCGGGCTCGCGGGGGGTGTCCGCGCCGACCAGGTACGGGATGCCGCCGAGCGCGGTGCCGAGCACCGGACGGCCGCTGGCCAGCGCCTCGATGATCACGGTCGGCAGTACGTCGTGCCAGGTCGAGGTCGCCAGCACCACCGCGCTGGCGTCCAGCGCGGCGCGTACCCCGGCACGGTCCAGCGGACCGAGGAAGGTGACGTCGGCGCGTTCGGCGGCCGCCGCCTCGACCAGCGGGCGCAGCTCGCCGTCCCCGGCGATCCGCAGCGGGCCGAGCGCCCCGTCCGGGTGCCGTCGCCACGCCTCCAGCAGCAGGTCCAGCCCCTTCTCGGGGGAGAGCCGGCCGAGGAAGAGGAAGCCCTCCCCGAGCGGGGCGGGCGGGCCCGGGTCGGGGATGGCGTTCGGCTTGACCACGATCCGCTCGTCCGGGATGCCGTAGTCACGCAGGTGGTCGGCGACCGCCGTGGTGAGCGCGATGAACCGGTCGACGGACTTCCAGGTCGGGCGGTGCACGGCGAGCGTGGTGGCCATCAACGCGCTCTGCGCCCGGGACCCCCGGTAGCAGCGGTGCACGATCGCCGGCACGCCCAGCGCCCGGCCCCGGCAGTCCTGGCAGATCACGCCGTCGCGGAAGTACAGCCCGGAGGAGCAGACCTGGCGGTAGTTGTGCACCGTCTGCACCACGGGCACGCCGTGCTTGTGCGCGGTCCGCACCACCCAGGGCGAGAGCAGCGGGTACGGGTTGTGCAGGTGCAGCACGTCCGGCCGGCGCTCGGTGAGCAGGCGGCTGAGCTCCTGCTGGGCCTTCGGGGCGTAGATCGGCGAGATCGGCAGCAGCGCCTTCGCCGCCTTCGGCATCGTCGGGATCTCATCGGAGCTGCGGATGAACGGCAGCACCTCCACCCCGGCCGCGGCGAGCTGGGCGATCTCCGCGTCGACGATGGTGTTCTCGCCGGAGGGCTGGGCTTCCCGGTACCGGTTGTGCGCCACCACGATTCTCACGGAGCTCGCCTTTCGTTCGCGACTGCCTGCCTCTGCTCGCGACTGCGGGGCTCGCAAGCTCACTCCTCGCGCTCGCGGAGGGACTCGCAAGCTCATTCCTCGCGCTCACCGGAAAGAAGGCTACCGTTGTCTGATGCCCGAACTACCGGAGGTGGAAGCGCTCGCCGGATATCTGCGTGAGCGTGCGGTGGGGCGCAGGGTCGACCGGGTCGAGGTCGCCGCGATCAGCGCCCTGAAGACGTACGACCCGGCGCCGAGCGCGGTCGCCGGCCGGCCGGTGGTCGACGCCGGCCGGCACGGCAAGTTCCTCGACGTGATCTTCGACGGCGGCCTGCACCTGGTGGTGCACCTGGCCCGGGCCGGCTGGCTGCACTACCGGGAGGCGTTCCCGTCCACCGCGCCGCTGCGCCCCGGCAAGGGCCCGGTCGCCCTGCGGGTACGCCTCGACGACGGCTCCGGCTTCGACCTGACCGAGGCCGGCACGCAGAAGAAGCTGGCCGCGTACCTGATGACCGACCCGGCGCAGGTGCCCGGGGTGGCGAAGCTGGGTCCGGACGCGCTCCGCGCCGACCTGGCCACCTTCGCCGAGCGGTTGCGCAGCCGGCGCGGCCAGGTGAAGGGGGTGCTGACCGACCAGTCGGTGCTGGCCGGGGTCGGCAACGCGTACTCGGACGAGATCCTGCACGCCGCGAAGCTGTCCCCGTTCGCGATCACCGACCGGCTGACCGACGACCAGTTGGCCACCCTGCACGCGGCGACCCGGACGGTGCTCGGCGACGCGGTCCGGCGCTCGATGGGCCAGCGGGCCGCCGAGCTGAAGGGCGAGAAGCGCTCCGGCTTGAAGGTGCACGCCCGGACCGGGCTGCCGTGTCCGGTCTGCGGGGACACCGTGCGGGAGGTCTCCTTCGCCGACTCCAGCCTCCAGTACTGCCCCACCTGCCAGACCGGGGGCAAGCCGCTCGCTGACCGTCGGTTGTCCCGGCTCGTACGGTGAGTAACGACACTTCCCGGTTACGGAGAGGAATCGGCCCGCGCGCGTCGAACCTCCCGGTCCGCGGCTCTTCCGGGGCCGCCATCCATCGGTATAGTGGCTCGGTCCCCGGCTTCGAAACTGGTGCGGAGCCGGCCGGATCCCAAGCAGGCACCACCGGGCGGGTTGTCCTTAGGGTCGCCGTCCGACCCGGAGCCCGCGTGGGAGACTGGAACGGTGGGCGACCCGGGCCCTCACGGCGAGTGAGGGCGCGTGTCATGCGGGAGGACATGGGTTGAGGTGACGACAAGCCTCCAGCGCCCGGTAACCAACACAGGCCGGAGCAAGAGCGTGCGGCACGTCGACAGCTTCGAGATCCAGCCGCCGACTCCGCCGTCGCACAACGGCGTACCCCGGTCGGCGTGGGCCCGTGCCCGCCGCCGCGTCTCCCGCTGGCACCGCCCCTACATCGCGGTGCTGCTGCTGCTCGACTACGGTTCGGCGGCGCTGGCCAGTTGGATCGCCATCCAGACCTTCGACCAGGCCGCCTCGGGCTTCCAGGACGCCAAGGAATCCTGGTTCCACACGGTGGCGTTCCTGCTGCTCCCGCTCGGTTGGTTGATCATCCTGTGGGGCAACCGGGCCTACGACCGGCGGTACCTCGGCCTCGGGCCGGACGAGTTCAAGCGGGTGATCCGGGCCGGGGTGGCGGTGGCCGCAACGGTCTCGTTCATCGCCTTCGCCACGAGGACCCTGCTGTCCCGGTGGACGGTCGGTTTCGCCCTGCTCGGGGCCCTGCTGCTGATCCTGCTGGGCCGGTTCCTGGCCCGGTTCGTGCTGCACGCGGTGCGCCGCCGGGCCGGCCACGCCGGGCACCGGATGGTGCTGGTCGGCACCCTGCCGGAGGCGCTGGAGGTCTACACCGCGGTCACCCGCAACCCGGGCGCCGGCCTGGTGCCGGTGGCCATCCACATCACCGACGGGTACGCCGCCGCCCGCGGCATGGAGACCCCGGTGCCGGTCTACGCCGGCCGGGACGTGCTCGCCCTGGTCCGCGAGGTCGGCGGGGACACGATCGCGGTCTGCGGCTCGGCGAGCGCGGAGCCGGGCGAGCTGCGCCGGCTCGCCTGGCAGCTGGAGGGCTCCGGCGTCGACCTGGTGGTCGCCCCCCAGCTCACCGACATCGCCGGTCCCCGGGTGCATATCCGGCCGATCGAGGGCCTGCCGCTGCTGCACGTCGAGGAGCCGACCCTGTCGGGCCCGGCGCTGCTGGTCAAGAACCTGCTGGACCGGGTCGCCGCCGGGCTGGGCCTGCTGCTGCTGGCCCCGCTCTTCATCGCCGTCGCCGTCGCGATCCGGGTCTCCGACCGCGGGCCGGTCTTCTTCCGCCAGCCCCGGGTCGGCCACGAGGGGCGGACCTTCCGGGTCTGGAAGTTCCGCACCATGTACGTCGACGCCGAGGATCGGCTGGCCGGCCTGGTCGACCAGAACGAGACCGACGGCATGCTGTTCAAGATGAAGCAGGACCCCCGGGTCTTCCCGGTGGGCCGCTTCCTGCGCGCCTCCTCGCTGGACGAGCTGCCGCAGCTGATCAACGTGCTCCGGGGCGAGATGTCCCTGGTCGGGCCGCGCCCGCTCCCCGCCGACGACGGCGACTTCCTCGGTGACGTGCGCCGCCGGCTGCTGGTCCGGCCGGGCATGACCGGGCTGTGGCAGGTCTCCGGCCGCTCCGACCTGTCCTGGGACGAGGCGGTCCGGCTGGACCTCTACTACGTCGACAACTGGTCGCTGGCGTACGACCTGAGCATCCTGTGGCGCACGGTGGGCGTGGTGCTGGCCCGCAAGGGCGCGTACTGATCCTCTTGGCCTAGCGGCCGCGAGGCGTCAGGATCGCTGCGTGGGTGGCAACCTCTCCGCCGGGTTCGGCGTCGTCTCGCTGATCACCGCGCTGGCCGCGGCGCTCTGGGCGGTGCTGCGGCTGCGCGCCCGGCGGGGCATCGCCACGGCGACCCAGCGGGCCACCTACGAGGTGCTGCACACCGCCGGGCTGGCCGCCGAGCCGTTGCGGGCGGGGCTGAGCGCGGCGGGCGCGGCGAAGGCCGTACGGCATCTGCGGGCCCTGGTGGGCGCGGCCGGGCTGGCCCTGACCGACCGGGAGGTGCTGCTCGCCCTCGACGGGCGCGGCGCGCACCACGGCGAGCAGCTGCTCGCGGCGGCCCGGCGGGCGGCGGCGGCCGGGCGCTCGACGGTGCTGCGCGAGTCGGAGCTGCAGTGCGACCTGGTGGACTGCCCGGTACGCGGCGCGGTGGTGGCCCCGCTGAGCGCGGACGGCCGGGTGGTCGGGGCGCTGGTCGCGATCGCGGACGGCCAGCCGGCGCCGGGCCTCGTGCAGGCCACCCTGGAGACCGCGCACTGGGCCGGCGACCAGCTCGCCCTGGCCGAGCTGGACTCGTCCCGGGAGCGGCTGGCCCGGGCCGAGGTGCGGGCGCTGCGCGCCCAGATCAGCCCGCACTTCATCTACAACGCGCTGACCGCGATCGGCTCGTTCGTCCGGACCGACCCGGAGCGGGCCCGGGAGCTGATCCTGGAGTTCGCCGAGTTCACCCGCTACTCGTTCCGGGCGCACGGCGAGTTCACCACCCTCGCCGAGGAGCTGCGCTCGATCGACCGCTACCTGACCATCGAGCGGGCCCGGTTCGGTGACCGGCTCCAGGTGCGGTTGCAGATCGCCCCGGAGGTGCTGCCGGTGACCCTGCCGTTCCTCTGCCTCCAGCCGCTGGTGGAGAACGCGGTCCGGCACGGGTTGTCCCGCAAGCCGGGCACCGGCATGGTGAGCATCGAGGCCCGGGACGCGGGCGCGGAATGCCACATCACGGTGGAGGACGACGGAGTGGGGATGGATCCGACGACGCTGACCGCCGGCATCGCCGAGCTGGCCGGCGCCGGCAGCGACCCGACCGACGACCCGGGCCAGCACGTCGGCCTCTCCAACGTCGACGAGCGGCTCCGGTCGGCCTTCGGGGACCGGTTCGGCCTGGTGGTGGAGACGGGCCTCGGTTCGGGTACGAAGGTGAGCATGCGGGTGCCGAAGTTCCACCCCGGCGTACGGGCGGGATCGTGAGCGAGCGGACCGACCGGGTCGGCGGGCTGAACGCGACCGGGTTCCTCCGGGTGCTGGCGGTGGACGACGAGCCGCCGGCGCTGGACGAGCTGGCGTACCACCTGCGGGCCGACCCGCGGGTGGCCCGGCTGCACACGGCCGGGGACGCCACCGAGGCGCTGCGGGTGCTCCGGGACGGCGACGTGGACGTGGTCTTCCTGGACATCCGGATGCCCGGGCTGGACGGGATGGAGCTGGCCCGGGTGCTGCGCCGGTTCGCCCGGCCGCCAGCGATCGTCTTCGTCACCGCGTACGACGACGGCGCGGTGGACGCCTTCGACCTGGGCGCCACCGACTACGTGCGCAAGCCGGTCCGCGCCGAGCGGCTGGCCGAGTCGCTGCGCCGGGTGATCGGCTCCCGGGTGGTGCCGTCGCACCCGGCGGCCATGGCCCGGGCGGAGGAGGACCCGACCATCCCGATCGAGCTGGCCGGGACGACCCGGATGCTGCCCCGCTCGGCGGTGCGCTGGGTGGAGGCGCAGGGCGACTATGCCCGGCTGCACACCGCGGACGGCTCGCACCTGGTCCGGGTGTCGCTGGCGACCCTCGCCGAGCGCTGGGCCGACGCCGGGTTCGTCCGGATCCACCGGTCGTACCTGGTGCAGTTGAAGCTGATCGCCGAGCTGCGGCTGGTCAACTCCGGCTACGTGGTGGTGATCGACGGGGCCGAGCTGCCGGTGAGCCGCCGGCACACCCGGGAGCTGAAGGACAAGCTGGTCCGGGCGGCCAAGCAGGACTGGAACCGCTGACCGGCGTACCCGTCAGACCGGCGGCACCCGGGTGTCGGCCGCATGCAGGGGCACGTAGTGGTCGAAGAAGAGCGCCTTGACCAGCTCGACCCGGCCGGACACCCCGAACGCCGCGAACAGCGACATCATGCCGTCCTGCACCGCGTACGCGGAGATGCCCAGATCCTGGGCGATCTGGCGGGTGTTGCGCCCCCGGGCGACGGCCCTCAGCAACCGCCCCTGCCAGGGCTCCAGCCCGAGGGCCCGGATGACGAACTCGCTCACCTGGTGTGGCCGGATGCGCTGCACGGTCACCGACACCGCCGCCTCCCGCGGCACCGCGTGGAAGGCCAGCCAGCGGCCGTCGTGGTGGACGCCCGACGGATCGAGCACCCCCGAAGCCCGTCCCCGGGTGACGGCCGCGCCCATCCGGGCCAGCTCCGCGGTGTCCAGCAGGTGCCGGGCGTCCTCGGTCATGTCGAAGAGCCGACCGTCGGGCGAGAGGGTCAGCGAGCCCGCCAGCGGCGACCCGCGCCGGGTCGGCTGCGCCGGCACAGCCGCCGGGGGTACGGGCGGCCTGCCGCGTCCCCGGCGGGCCCTGGGCACCCGGAGCCACCGGGACGCGGACGGCTCCTCGGTCGGCTCGGGAGCGGCCTCCGGCGGCGGGGTCACCGCTGGCGCGTCCCCGCGGACGAGGCTGCGGTGCAGCGCCGCGCCGAGCGGCCGGCTCGCGGGCGCGAGGTGGGCGAGGTCGGCGTCCGTGAACCGGCCCCCGGCCCGGTACAGCAGCAGCGTCCCCCAGGTCCCCTCGTCGTCGTAGCAGGCCAGACGCAGTTCGTCGGAGAAGCCGCGCGGCTGCAGGACGTTGCGGAACCGCCAACTGGCGGACGGGTCCCCCTGGGTGCTGGCGCCGAGGGTGCCGACCCGGGCGCCCTCCGCGAGGTCGACGATCCGCAGGACGTCCTCCTGCCCGTACTCGTTGGCGAACAGCTCACGTTCGAACTGCTCGTCGTGCGGGCCGCCGTCGACCACGCAGGACGCCCACATCAGCGTGGTCGGGTCCAGCACGGTCCAGAACGCCAGGTCGAACCCGACCGCGTCGCGCAGCAGCACGCTCGCCTGCTGGCGGAGCCCGACGTGGTCGAGCGAGCCGTCGAGGTGCCGGGCGAGCCGCGCCACGTACGGTTCACGGGCGGAGCCGGTGGTGGGCAGCACGGCGAGCGGATCGGGCCGGACGACGATCCTGCCCCGGTCGGAGCCGGCCGGGCTGCCGCTGCCCGTCTCCCCCGCAGAGCTCTCCGGCCCGTCCGGATCGTCGAGATCGTCCTCCACGGGGCGGTCCAGCGGTACCTGGACACCGGCCGCGTACGCCAGGGTGACCGCGAGCTCGTGGCTGTCCGGCCGCTGTGCCGGCTCCTTCGCCAGGCAGCGGTGCACGAGGTCGCGGACGATCGGGGGCAGGCCGGGCAGCCGGGGCAGCGGGGCGGGTTCGAGGAACGCGTGCGCCTCCAGCATCTCCGCGTTCGACTGCACGGTCCACGGCGGCCGGCCGGCGAGCAGCCGGTAGAGGATCATCCCGAGCGCGTAGACGTCGGTGGCCGGGACGACCGTGTTGCCGAAGAGCCGCTCCGGCGCCACGTACTCCGGGGTGCCGACCAGTTCTTCCCCCTCCCCGTCCGGGTCGCGCTGGCCGGCCACCGCCGCCAGCCCGAAGTCGACCACCTTGGCGCCGGCCGGGGTGAGCATCACGTTGCCCGGTTTGACGTCGCGGTGCACCACTCCCTGCGCGTGCGCGGCGGCGAGCGCCGAGGCGACCTCGGCGCAGTTGCGCAGCGCGGACTCGACGGAGAGCGGCCCCCGCTTGAGCCGCTGGTGCAGCGAGCGACCCTGGAGGAGTTCCATCACCACGAACGGCACCTGACGACCGTCGTCGGTCATCGACTCGCCGTAGTCGTACACGGCGGCGATGTGCGGGTGGGTCAATCGGGCGGCGGCCCGGGCCTCGGCCAGCACGCGCTGCCGGGAGTCCGCGTCCTCGGCGAACCGGGGGCCGAGCACCTTCACCGCCACCTGCCGGTCCAGGACCTCGTCGAAGGCACGCCAGACGACCCCCATGCCGCCCTTGCCGATCTGGTCGACCAGCCGGTAGCGGTAACCCAGGATCGCCTCGCCCCCCACCGGCTCAGTCTGCCCTTTCCGTGCCCCCGTCGATCTGTCGGAAATCCATCCCCGCAGGTCGGCCCGGCGGGGTGCGACGGATTCCCGGCACGGACCCGGATGGATCGGGTCCGACGTGGTAATCATCGTCCCGGTCCGCGCCCGGCGCACGGTGAGTACGCGGTCAGTTGCCGAAGGCGTCCAGCAGCCGGAGCACACCCGGCCCGATCACGACGACGAAGAGCGCGGGAAAGAGACAGAAGATCATCGGAAAGAGGATCTTCACCGGCACCTTCTGCGCGAGCTCCTCCGCCCGCTGGCGGCGCCGCAGCCGCATCTCGGCGGCCTGCTGCCGCAGCACGCGGGCCATCGGGACGCCCAGGGTGGTCGCCTGCACGGCCGCCGAGGAGAACGCCTTCAGCTCGTTGACGCTGGTCCGGACGGCCATCTCGCGCAGGGCGTCCACCCGCGGCCGGCCGATCTGCATCTCGTGCAGCACCCGGGCGAACTCGCCGACCATCGGCCCCCGGCCGTTGCGGACCACCTGCGCCAGGGCCGCCTCGAACCCGAGACCCGCCTCGACGGTCACCACGAGGGTGTCCATGATGTCGGGCAGGGTCCGGCGGATCTCCTGCTGCCGCTCCTGGGCCAGGTGCAGCACGAGCAGGTCCGGGGCGAGGAAGCCGGCGGCGGCGCCGGCCAGCACCCAGAACACCGAGGCGACCGGACCGGCGACGAGAGCGGCCAGCACCAGGCCCACGGCGCCGCCGGCGAAGAGCAGCACCCCCTTGTACGCCAGCACCGCGTCCATGCTCAGCCAGGAGGGATTACCCGCCTGGTCCAGCCGGCGACCGAGGCCCTCGAAGGCATCCGCGGGGGTCAGCCGCCGGCCGAGCGTCCGCGCCCGGTCGGCCAGTGCCCCGTGCGGCTGGCCGGTGGGCCGCGGAGTCGACGGGAGCAGGCGGTAGCCCTGGTCGGCCACCCGCAGGGTACGGGCGACCGCACGGCGGTCAGCGCCCCCGGTGGCGCCGACCAGGGCCACCACCAGGGCCAGGAACAGCGCGCCCAGGCCGGCCAGCAACAGCAGCGAATCCATGCCTCACACCTCGACCTTGATCCAGCGCGCCATCCAGAAGATGCCGACCACCATCAGCACCACCGCGCCGACCAGCATCAGCAGCCCGACCGGTGTGGTCCAGAGCGGGCTGAGGTACTCGCGCCGGGTCAGCAGCATCCAGATCGCCATCACGACCGGCAGGGCGATGAGCACGTACGCGGAGAGCCGCCCCTCCGCGGAGAGCGCCCGGACGTGCCGGCGCAACCGGTCGCGCTCGCGCAGCGTCTCCACCGTGGTCTCGAGGACCTCGGCGAGGTTGCCGCCGGTGTCGCGCTGGATCCGGATCGCCATCACCGCCCACGCCAGGTCGTCGTTCTCCACCCGCTGCGCCACCCGCTCCAACGCCTCGTCCAGGTCGGAGCCGAGCCGGATCTCGGCCATGGCCCGACCCAGTTCGGCGGTCAGCGGACCCGGCGGGGAGTCCTGGACCACCGCGTCGATCGCCTGGGCGAGGGAGAATCCGGACCGCAACGACCCGACGATCAGCTGCAGGGCGTCCGGGAGCTGATCGGCGAAGGCCCGGCGGCGCCGGCTCTCCCGCAGCCGGCGGTGCAGCCTGGGGCCCAACCAGCCCAGCGCCGCGCCGAGCAGGACGCCGAGCACTCCACCGAGCAGTCCGAGCAGGACGGCGCCGGCCAGGGGCGCGCCCACCCGCACCGCCGGATCCGACGACCGTGCCCTCGGTTCGCTCCCCGGCCCACCGTGCGCGGTGTCCGCACCGCTCCGCGCTCCCCTCAGCCGGCCGGAGACGCCGAGCGTGGTCCTTACGAAGCCGCCCGTCGGCCCAGGCGGTTGGCCCGACTGAGCGGCACGCGCGCCGGCGGTGGCCGGGCGGAACTGCTCGACCTGCCGCAGCCGGCGCTGCCGGACCGACCCGTTCAGGCTGAAGGCGACGAGCAGGGTCGAGACCAGCAGGACGCCGAAGACGAGCACGGCGACCAGGTCCACCCGCAGCGCCGGCAGGCTCGGGAGGGCCCGGTCGTCGGCGGCCGCCGACGATCCGGACGAGTTGGCGGAAGCCGACGCGGCGAACCGGACCGGGGCGGTGCCCCTGGCCGCAGCGGCACCGGTGCCGGCGGTGACGGTGAGGGTGCTCGTGGTGCCGGCGAGCTCCGGCGGGACGGACACGGTGATGGCGACCCGCAGCGGGACGGTGTCGGCGGCGGCCCGCAACACCGCGCTCACGCCGTCCGGGCCGGCCGATCGGACGGTGCCGCCGGTGGCGGTGACCAGCTGCCGCAGCTCGGCCGGCACCGCCCGCCCGCCGGGGATGCCGACCAGGTCCACCCGGACGCCGGCGGCGAGAAGCTCCCGCAGCGCCGGGGCCGGATCCTTGCTGTCCAACCCACCGGCCAGCACCAGCAGCCGCGCCTCCGCTTCGTCCGTCACCAGTCCCGCCGCCGCGCGCAACCCGGCGTACAGGGCGGTGTCACCGGTAGCCCGCAGGTCGGCGAGGGCCGCCCGCAGCTCACCCCGGTCCCGGGTCGGCCGAACCAGCACGGTCGGCTCGCCGGCGGCGGCCACGAGGCCGATGGCGACATCCGCCGGCACCCGCTCGGCGTAGGCGAGCACCCCGGCCTGCGCCGCCCGCAGCGGAGCGCCGGCCATCGCAGCGCCATTGTCGAGTACCACCAGGACCGTACGCGCCGCGCCGGCCTCCTCGACCGCCACGCTGGACGAGAGCAGCCAGCCGTCCCGGGCGACGGTGACCGGCGGAATCCCGGCGGCCGAAACGCCCGGGAGGTCCGCGACGAGCCGCACCTGGTCCGGCTTCACCTCGTCCACCGTGACGGGCAGGTCCCGGGCGGCTGCCGCCGGGGCGGCCGACGCCAGCAGCACGGCCAGGGCGGCCAGCAGGGCGAGCCCGAGGCGGCGGGTCACCACTGCCGGCCCTCGAACAGGCCGACGGGCACCGGGACACCGGCGTCGGCGAGGGTGTCGAGCAGCCGGGGGCGAAGGCCGGTCCAGCGCAGAGCGCCGAGGTGCCGCCCGTTCTCGTCGTGCCCGGCCCGGTGGTCGAAGACGAAGAGGTCCTGCATGGTCACCACCTCGCCCTCCATGCCGAGCACCTCGGTCACGTGGGTGACCCGCCGGCTGCCGTCCCGCAACCGGCTCTGGTGCACCACGAGGTCGACGGCGGAGGCGATCTGTTCCCGGATCGCGCGGACCGGCAGGTCCAGGCCGGCCATCAGCGACATGGTCTCCAGCCGCGCGACCGAGTCCCGCGGGCTGTTGGCGTGCACCGTGGTCAGGGAGCCGTTGTGCCCGGTGTTCATCGCCTGGAGCAGGTCCAGGGCGGCACCGTCGCGGACCTCGCCGATGACGATCCGGTCCGGGCGCATCCGCAGCGCGTTCCGGACCAGGTCCCGGACGGTGATCTCGCCCCGCCCCTCGATGTTCGGCGGCCGGGACTCCAGCCGCAGCACGTGGTTCTGGCGGAGCTGGAGTTCCGCCGCGTCCTCGATGGTGACGATCCGCTCGTCGGGCGGCAGGAAGCTGGACAGCACGTTGAGCGTGGTGGTCTTGCCGGAGCCGGTGCCGCCGCTGATCACGATGTCGAGGCGGCCGCGCACGCAGGCATACAGGAACTGCGCCACCTCCGGCGTGAAGGTGCCGAAGCCGATCAGGTCGTCGGTGGTGAAGGCGTCCCGGGCGAACTTGCGGATGGTCAGCATCGAACCGTCGAGCGCCACCGGCGGCAGGACGACGTTCACCCGGCTCCCGTCGGGGAGGCGGGCGTCCACCATCGGGCTGGACTCGTCGACCCGGCGGCCCACTCGGGAGACGATGCGGTCGATGACCCGCCGAAGATGCTGCTCGTCCACGAAGGACGCGTCGACCTGGTGGATACGCCCGAACCGCTCCACGAAGATCTGGTCCGGGCCGTTCACCATGATCTCGGTGACGTCCGGGTCGCGCAGCAGCGGCTCGACCGGGCCGTGACCGAGGATCTCGTCGAGCAGCTCGGCCGAGATCCGGGCCGAATCCGTGACGGCCAGTGGCGAGTCGCTGCGGGCCAGCACCTCGTTGATCGTGTCCCGGACCTTCTTCTCCAGCACGGTGTCCGGGGTCCGGTTGTCGTACAGCTGGGGGCCGAGGATGTCGAGCAGTTCGCGGTGGATGCGCAGGCGGAGAGCGGAGGTGCTGGTGCCGCCGGTGGGCCCGGTGATCGGGCCGGAGGTACGGGTGGTCCGGCCGCTGTCGCTGCCGGGCGGGTAGCGCTGCGCGAGCCGGTCGGAGAGGCTCATCGGCTGCCCACCCGACCGATCCGCTCCCGCAGCCCACGACCGGAGCGGGCGGGCGGGTCGGCGGCGATCCGCTCCAGCGCCAGCCCCCGGATGGCCCGGCTGACCGGATGTCCCGGCTTCTCCACCACGATCGGCACCCCCCGGTTGATCGACACGGGCACGTCCCGGCTGGACGGGATGTGCACCGAGGTCGGCGTCTGGAGTACGCGTTCGACGTCCGCGCCGGTCAGCCCGACCCGGGCGTCGCTGCGGTTGAGCACCACGAGTCGGGTCTGCGTGGGCAGTTCGAGGAGGTCGAGCATGTCCATGGCGACCCGAAGGTTCTTCAGCGCGGGAACGTCCGGGGTGGCCACCAGCACCTGGACGTCGGAGACGTCGAGCGCGGCGAGCACCCCGTCGGTGAACGCCGGGGGCGTGTCCACCACGACGTAGTCGGCCAGCGTGCGGACCGCGGCGAGGACCCGGGCGACCAGGTCCCGCCCGATCCGCTCCGCCTCGGCCGGCCCGACCGGGGCGAGCAGCACGTCGACGCCGGGCGCGTACGAGGTCAGCAGGGCGCGGACCAGGGTGGGGTCGATCCGGTCCCGGGCGTTCGCCGCGTCGGCGATGCTCCGCTCGGGCGCCAGTTGCAGCATGATCCCGACGTCGCCGAAGGCGAGGTCCAGGTCGACCAGGCAGACCCGCCGGCGGCCGCCCTCGGCCAGCGCCACCGCCAGGTTGGTGGCGAGGGTGGACTTCCCGCAGCCGCCCTTGGCGGAGAAGATGGTCACCACCCGCGCCTCGGCGGCGGCCTTCGCCGGCGTACCGGCGCCGAGCAGATGCCGGGAGACCTCCAGCGAGCGGGTGCAGGCCGCCTGTACGGCCGGGAGGTCCCGGGCGTCGACCACGTCGCGTACCCCGGCCCGGAGCGCCTGGCCCATCGTCTCCACGTCCAGCCGCTCGCGCAGCAGGAGAACGCCCAGGGCCGGCCGGGCGAGCCGCTGCCGGGCCGCGAAGTCGAGCGCCAGCCCGGGATCGGTGGTCGGGCCGAAGAGCACCAGCGGATCGGGGTGCTGGTCGGCGAGGAGGCGCTCGACGTCCTCGAGCCGGCTCGTGGTGAGGACGCCGGTCCCGAGCTGGGAGGCCAGGTGGGCGCTCCACTGCCGGTGGGGTTCGAAGAGGATCGTCATGTCGGCTACTCGAACAGCGATCGGTTGTCCACGCCGCTGTCCGGCTTGACGTCCGAGGACTCGCCGAGCACGCCGACGTTCAGCTCACCGCCGAGGGCGACCGCGTGGGCCAGCCGCTCGGCGTCGACCTGGTTCAGCCCGAAGGTCACCGAGAGCTCGTCCTGGGAGCCGCCGCCGGTCCGGTCGGCCACGGTGGCTCCGTCCGCCGCGGGTGCCGGCCCCACCGAGATCACCTCGACATCCGTCATCAGCAGCCGGGTCACACTGTTGGTCTTGTGGCCCTTCTCCAGCCCCGAGCCGGAGACCACGTCCCGCTTCTGGTCGTCCATCGGCGTGTACGTGTAGAAGATGGCCACCCGGGCGCCGGCCCGCAGCGAGGCCGGGCCGAACACCGCCGACTTCACCCGGGCCGTGATCGCCATCTGGCCGTCCGGGATGGCCAGGCCGCTCCCGTTCGTGACCGCACTGCCGAACATGGCCCGCAGCATGAGCTGGCCACGCTGCACCGGGGCGGTGGTGACCAGCGCGTCCAGGCTGCCGCTCACCTGTTCCAGCGCGTCCTCGGGCAGGGTCTCCACCGGCATCCGCACCTCGCGCAGGTACCCCTTGGTCCGCAGCGCCCTCCCGGACGTACCGGCCGGGATCTGCTTGTCGGCGACCAGCACCGTACGGGCCTGCTTGCCCGCCAGCGCCCGGTCGTCGGCCGAACGGAGATAGAGCAGGACGGCGCCGGTGCCCAGCGCCGCCAGGACGACGGAGATCAGCACCGGAATGATGCGTCGGGCCATGAGTGCGGGTTCCTACCTTCTCCAGTGTTCCGATGTCAGCCGATGGGGGCGACCACGTGCGCGCCCAGATCCGGGCCCCCGATCGCACCGCCGCCGGGTACGAGGGTCTGGGTGAAGTAGCCGAAGATGCAGGACCTTTCCTCGTCGGCACAGGAGTCCTGCCCGGTCAACCTCGACGGCACCTTCGACGTCGGCAGATGCCAGCCGGTGACCACGAACGCCGCGAAGCCCGAGACGTGGTACCGAGCGGTGCCGCCGCGACCGGTCACCTGGTCGAAGACCGGCACCAGAACCGGCTGCTTCGAGGTCCGCAGGGAAGCCAGAGCCTTGTCGCAGTCGTCCGCCCTGCCGCGCGGCCTGCTGTCGCCCGTACTGACCGAGTATCCGTCGGCCTCGGCGATCGACGCCGTGGCGCGGCATTCCCGGTCAGCGTCTTCGAGCCACCGGTACCCGCCCAGGTTTTCGGCCGACGTGCCGGCAACCCCGCAGGCCTTCGGCGCGGTCTCGTCGTACACCGGGAGGACCGCTTCTTCCTCGTCGTACTGCCTGCCGTCGGTGGTGTCGGTGGTGTACCGGTTCCAGTCGCAGATCGAGACGGCCAGCGCCAGCGTGGTCGCCCGGGCGGGCGGCCCCCAGGCCACCCGGGAGCAGGCACCCACCTGCGCACCCTCGTAGCCGCCCACCACCGCCTGCGCGAACACCGGCGGAAGCACCGTGGAGTCGTCGTCCCCCCGGGTGCTGGTGTGCACCTCGACGTAGCTGCCCCCCACCGGAGGCGGCCCGACGCAGTCGGTGAGTCGGTTCTCCCACGGCGCGCACGCCGGCAGTTCGCCGCCGCGGCCGCAGACGGTGGCGGCTGCCGCGCCGTCGTTGGCGTTCCGGTCGGCGTACCGGTCGACCACGTCGTCGAAGTCGGTCACGTCGGGCGAGCAGTCGGCTGGATCCGTCGCGCAAATCTGGGCGACCTTGATGGCGCCGGCGTCCGCCCCGTTCTGGAGCTGGCCGCGTTCGACGTAGAGGTTGCCCAGGTCCACCACCAGAGCGGCCATACCCAGCAGGACCCCGGAGCCGAGGAGCAGCGCGACCGTCGTCGCCACCGCGCCGCGGTCACCCCGCGCGCCGAGGATGCGGGCGCGGAGCCGACGGTTCACTGGCACGGTACGACTCCCGTTCCGGTGAGCGTGACCTCGCCGTCGAAGCCGCCGCCGAGCAGGCCGATCGGCGTCACGAAGCTGAAGTCGTTGGTGACGGTCACCTCGGCGTCCTGCCCCGGGCCGGAGCAGCTGCCCGTCACCTTGACGACCACGTCGCCGCTGACGATCCGGGTGGCGCGGGCGGTCGGGTCGCCGCCGAACGAGGCGACCCGGGCTGCGTCCCGGGCCGCCTCGGTCAGCGCGATCTGGTTGTTGAGCATCCGTCCGAAGTCGATGATCCCGAAGATGAGGATCAACAGCAGCGGTAGGACGAGCGCCATCTCCACCGCCGCCGCTCCCCGATCAACCGTCGGCCTGCGTTGACCGCCTCGGGTGACCGGGCTCCGGTTGGCCCGCCGGGCCGAACGGAGGCACGGCAGCGTTCCCCCCATTAGCGAGCGGGGTCGACGCACTTGTTCGCGGCGCTCCCCGTCGTCACGTTGTCGCAGGCCTGTTCGAACATCCAGTTGACCCGGTTGCCGAGTACCCAGATGACGCCACCGACGACGGCGGCGATGAGGCCGACGATCAGCGCGTACTCGACCGCGCTGGCGCCGCGGTCCCGGCTCTTGGCCCAAGCCATCACACGAAGGATGAAATCGTTCATTGAACAACGCTCCAGGGGAGGGTGTCGCGGTCGGTGACCGCGGCAGATGGTTGACGCCGGGCAAGGAACGAGCCGAGTTTTCCCTGCTACAAGTAAATGTGTCAATGACGCCGCAGGCCGATCCGTCACCGGATGATCGTCGAGAAAGTCCGGACAGGACGCCATCGGACGGCGGAGGGTGACGGTGGCCGGTCGGGCTAGCGCAGGGCCGCCAGGACGGTCGCAACAACCGCCGCGAGCAGCATCGCCGGGCCGTACGGCACGGCCGTCTTCCGGCCGGCCCGACCCGCGATGACCAGGCCGATCACCAGCGGAAGGTTCAGCACCGGGGCGAGAAGCACCCCCGCCACGACGGGGAACCACCCGAGCCAGCCAAGGTAGAGACCGAGCACGGCGCCCAGCTTGACGTCGCCGAACCCCAGCTGCGACCGGGGCAGGATCGCCAGCGTCGCATAGCCGACACCGCAGGCCAGCGCCGCGAGCCCGGCGCGGAGCGGGGCGGTCCCGTCCCGTTCGACGACCGCGGCGACCACCAGGAGCAGCACCCCGCCGACGAGACCCGCGCCGACCAGCGGGTCGGGCAGCCGGAGCACCTTGAGGTCGACCAGCGCCAGCGGGACGGCGATCGCGGCGAGCAGCAGGAACGCCGGCAGCGCCGGGGTCGCACCGATGGCGGCGGCGACGCCCCCGCAGACCACGGCGGCGAGCGGGACGGTGATGCACCGCCCGGGAGTGGGCCGCAGGCCGCAGGCCGGGCAGGCACCGGCCGACGGCCACCAGCCGGCCCGGGCGGCCCCGCAGTGCGCGCACCCCCGTCGCCACGGAGGCCGGGGGGTCCCGTCCGGCCACTCCACGGCGTACCGGTTGACCAGTCCGGGCAGCAGCGTTCCCCAGCAGGCACCGGCGAGGGTGGCGGCGGCCACGAGGGGGAGCAGCACCGGCGCATGGTAGCCAACCGGCCATCGAAAAACGCCGTACGGGAATACCGGAGGGTTACCGTACGCTGTACGGTAGACAGTACGAGTGAGTGGAGGCCCGCCCGTGACCGGATCCGCGTTCGACGTCGCCGCCGAGTTCGACCGCCAGGTCGGCACCCTGATGGACAAGGGCTACCCCGGGCTCGCCGGGATGTCCACCGAGCAGTTCACCGAGCTGGTCACCCCGCTGCGCGGCGCGATAGACCCCCGCGCAGCGGAGCTGGCGCCGCCCACCGAGGCACGGGTGCCGTTCCTGCTGGTCGTCACCCGGGAGCTGATTCAGGTCGAGGAGCGGCTCCGAATCACGGCGCTGGCCGGCAAGCGCAAGCCGGGCTTCGTCGACCGACACTTCGCCGAGGGCGATCTCGCCCGGTTCGACCCGATCAAGGAGCTGGAGGTGCCGACCGGGCCGGCGTACCTGCTCTTCGATGTCGACCGGGGCGAGGAGTTCCGCAACCTGGCACCCTCCGCAGCGGTGGAGAGGATGGCGGCACAGGACCGGTTGCCGCTCACCATCGACGAGGGGATCGCCTTCATCACCCAGTTCCCGTCCGCGCTGGCCAGCAACCGCTGCTTCTCACTGGTCGGGTCCCGGTGCGGCGACAAGCGGGTGCCGGCGCTCTGGATCAGCCAGGGCGCGCCGAAGCTGGGCTGGTGCTGGTACGGCAACCCGCACACCTGGCTCGGCTCCGCCACCGCCCACCCGGTCCGGGTCGGGCCGGAGTGAGCCACGACGTCGGCGCGGCCACCCGGGCCGGCGCCGACGCACCGGCTCAGTGCGGGAGCGCGAACCGGGTCCACGTCGACCCGTCAGTCGTGACCACCACGTGGTTCGCCCCGCCCACCGACCTGTCGTCCCGGCCGTAGAGCCAGGCGTAGCCGTGACACCGCGGCTCGTCGTCCACAACGAACCCGCACTCATCCACCGGGTTATCCACAGGAGTGAGGCGTTCTCCACAGGTTGTTCACAAGGCGAGCCACCGATCTCCACGGCCGGTCCCTACAGTCGGACGCCATGAGGGAACGCCGGGTACTGGTGGTCGAGGACGAACGGACCATCGCCGAGTCGGTCGCCGCCCGCCTGCGGGCGGAGGGCTTCACGGTGGACATCGCCGGGGACGGCCCGAGCGCCGTCGACCGGTTCCGGGACGGGCAGCCCGATCTCGTCGTCCTCGACGTGATGCTGCCCGGCTTCGACGGGCTGGAGGTGTGCCGGCGGATCCAGGCCGACCGCCCGGTGCCGGTGCTGATGCTCACCGCCCGGGACGACGAGACCGACCTGCTGGTCGGGTTGGCGGTCGGTGCGGACGACTACCTGACCAAGCCGTTCTCCATGCGCGAGCTGGCGGCCCGGGTGCACGTGCTGCTGCGCCGGGTGGAGCGGGCGGCGACCACCCCGCCGACCACCCTGCGGCTGGGCGACATCGAGATCAGCCCGGCGGAGCGGCGGGTGGTCAAGGACGCCGCCGAGGTGCATCTGACCCCCACCGAGTTCGACCTGCTGGTGCACCTGGCCGGCCGGCCGCGGACGGTGCTGCCCCGAGAACGGCTGCTCGCCGACGTGTGGGGCTGGGCCGACGGTGCCGGCACCCGTACGGTCGACAGCCACGTCAAGGCGCTGCGCCGCAAGCTCGGCGCGGACCTCATCCGGACGGTGCACGGCGTCGGGTACGCGCTGGAGGTGCCCGCGTGACCGGCCGCCTGGTGGACTGGCTGAACCGCGTGCTGCCCCGACCGCTCGACCCGGTCCGCTCGATCAAGATGAAGCTCGGCGTCCTGCTGGTCGCCTCCTGGGCGGTCGCCGTCGGCTACTTCTGGTACGGCGTCGGCTGGCTCCCACCGGGCACGGCGCTGACCGCCATCGGCATCGCCCTGCTGACCGCCCAGGTGCTCGCCCACGGCATGACCTCCCCGCTGCGCGAGATGACCGCCGCCGCCGGGGCGATGGCCCGGGGCGACTACACCCGCCGGGTGCGGGCCACCTCCCGCGACGAGGTGGGCGAGCTGGCCCACGCGTTCAACAAGATGGCCGCCGACCTGGCCGCCGCCGACCAGCGCCGGCGCGAGCTGATCGCGAACGTCTCGCACGAGTTGCGTACGCCGATCAGCGCCCTCCAAGGCGTGTTGGAGAACCTGGTCGACGGGGTCGCCACCCCGGAGCCGCCGGCGCTGCGCGCCGCGCTCACCCAGACCGAACGGCTCGGGCACCTCGTCGCCGACCTGCTCGACCTGTCCCGGCTCGACGCCGGCGTGGTGCCACTGCGCCGGGTCCGGGTGGATGTCGCCGACTTCCTCGACGAGGCGGTGGAGCACGCCGCCGCGACGGCCGCCGGCACCGGGCAGGACGTCCATTTCCGACTCCGGCCGCCGGCCGCCCCGCTGACCGTGCACGCCGACCCGTGGCGGCTGCACCAGGTCTTCGCCAATCTGCTCGACAACGCCGCCCGGCACAGCCCGCCCGGCGGGACCGTGCTCGTCGCCGCCGAGGAGCGGACGGGGCAGCTGCACGTCGAGGTCAGCGACGAGGGCGAGGGCATCCCGGCGGCGGAACGCTCCCGGGTGTTCGAACGGTTCACCCGGGGCGAGCGGGCCGCCGGCGGCGGCACCGGGCTGGGCCTGGCCATCGCCCGCTGGGTGGTCGAACTGCACGGCGGCTCCATCCGGGTGGCCGACCCGCCCGGCACTCGCCCCGGCTGCCGGATCGAAGTCACCCTGCCACGTACCGAACCCGTCCGAGAAGAGGCCGCATGACCACCGCACCCCCGCCGCGACCGCCCGTGGACCCCCGACTGGCGCTGCCCCGCCCGGCGGGCCTGCGCTCGCAGCTCACCACGCCGCCCGCGACGGTCGGCCCGGTGCCGCAGCCGTCCGCGTGGGAGCGGCGCTGGCCGGGAGCCACCGGAGCGGCCCGGCCGGTGGTGCTCGGGGCGGTGGCGGTGGCCGCCGGGGTGAGCGCGTCCGTGGTACCGCTGGACCGGCCCGGCCTGGGTTGGCTGGTGGCCACCGTCGCCGGGGCCGCCGCCCTCGGCACGGCAGCCGTGACCCGGCCCCGGCCGGCAGTCGCCGGGCCACAGTCGCCGCCAGCGGCCGGTGCGGCCGGATCGCCGCGGGTCCGCGGATCCGAGGAGAGCAGCACCACCGCGGGGGCCGGCGCGGCCGCCCGTCCCGACGCCACGGGGGCGCCGGGACGGGCGGCCCGGCTGGTCTGGGCGGTCGCCACCGTCGCCCTGGTCGGGGTCGGCACGGTACGCGCCGCCGGCTGGCTCTTCGCGATCTGCCTGCTGGCCGCGCTCGGCACCGCCTCGCTCACCGTGGCGGGCGGGCGTACGCCGCTGGGCCTGCTGACCGCCGGGGTACTGCCGCCGATCGCCAGCCTGCGGGCACTGCCCTGGGCGGCCCGGGGGTTGCCCCGGGCCCGGCCGGGCGGCCCGGGCGTCGGGCGGAGCCTGGCCAGCATCGGGATCACCGTCGCGCTGCTCCTGCTGTTCGGGCTGCTCTTCTCCTCGGCCGACGCGGTCTTCGCCGACCTGGTGGCCCAGGCGCTGCCGGACGTCTCGACCCCGGGGGTGTTCGGCTGGGTGTTCCGCCTCCTGCTGGTGGGCGCGGTGCTGCTCGGTGGGGCGTACCTGCTGGCCGCGCCGCCCGATCTGGAGCTGCGGGTCGGGCCGGCCCGGGCGGTCCGCCTGCTGGAGTGGGTGCTGCCGCTGGCCCTGCTCGACGCGCTCTTCGCGGCGTTCGTCCTGGTGCAGCTCGCCGTGCTGTTCGGCGGTTCCGCCCACGTGCTGCGCACGGCCGGGCTGACCTACGCCGAGTACGCCCGGGGCGGCTTCTGGCAACTGCTCGCGGTCTCCGCGCTGACCCTCCTGGTGATCGCCGGCGCGATGCGCTGGGCGCCCCGGCGTACCCGGGCGGACCGGGTGCTGATCCGGCTGCTGGTCGGCGGGCTGACCGCACTGAGCCTGGTGGTCGTGGCGTCGGCGCTGTACCGGATGCGGGTCTACACCGACGCGTACGGGGCGACCCGGCTGCGCCTGGTGGTGGCGACCGCGGAGCTCTGGCTCGGGCTGCTCTTCGTGCTGGTCGGAGTGGCCACGGTCCGGCTCCGGAGCGGGTGGCTGCCCCGGCTGGCGCTGGGCGCGGCCGTGGTCGCCCTGCTCGGGCTCGCGGTGGTCAACCCGGACCGGCTGATCGCGGACTGGAACGTCGACCGGTGGCAGCGCATCGACCGGCTGGACGTTGCCTACCTGTCCGGGCTCTCGGCGGATGCCGTACCGGCGCTGGACCGGCTGCCCGAGCCGATGCGCTCCTGCGCGCTGCGGGAGATCGCCGCGCAGCTCCCCGAGGACGGATGGCGGGCCGCGAACGTGGGCCGGACGCAGGCCCGCGCGGTGCTCGGCCCGGATCTGGCCGAGACCGGCGCGACGGCATGCCCTTGACATTCCCACTGAGCAGGCAAGACTGCCGAGGATGACCGGCCCGGCGAAGCAAGACGGCCCGGGGCGACCCGCCGAGGCCGTCCCGGTGCCGGCCCCGCGCGCCGCCGAGCCGCCCCGGCGGGCCCGGATCGTGCTGGCCGAGGTGTCCCGCCGGGACGACCGGTCCGGGCGGACCCGCGCCGAGCTGGCGGAGCAGACCCGGGTCGGTGAGGCGCTGGTCCGGGGCCTGGTCCAGGCCCAGCTCGCGCTGGCCCTGCGGCTGAGCCTGGTGGTGCTGATCGCCCTCGGCGGGCTGCCCTGGCTCTTCGCCATCGCGCCCTCGGTCGGCCGGATCACGCTGCTCGGGGTCAACCTGCCGTGGCTGCTGCTCGGGGTGGCCTCGTTCCCGTTCCTGATCGGCGTCGGCTGGGCCTACGTGCGGCTGGCCGAGCGGAACGAGCAGGACTTCACCGATCTGGTCCAGCGGCCGGAGCGCTGAGGTGGGTAACGGCTTCGTCGTCCCGGCGATCGTGGCGGTCACCCTGGTCACCGTCGGGATCGGCTTCTACGGGCTGCGGCTGGCCCGGACCACCTCCGACTTCCTGGTCGCCTCCCGGGCGATCAGCCCGACCTGGAACGCCGCCGCGATCGGCGGGGAATACCTCTCCGCGGCGAGCTTCCTGGGCGTGGCGGGGCTGATCCTCAAATACGGCGTCGACGTGCTCTGGTACCCGGTGGGTTTCGCCGCCGGCTACCTGGCGTTGCTGCTCTTCGTGGCCGCACCGCTGCGCCGTTCGGGGGCGTTCACCCTGCCGGACTTCTGCGAGCTGCGGCTCGGGTCGCGGCGGCTGCGGAAACTGGCCACCGTCTTCGTGATCTTCATCGGCTGGCTCTACCTGGTGCCGCAGTTGCAGGGCGCCGGGCTGACCCTGGCCACGGTGGCCGGCTCGCCGTACCCGGTGGGGGCGCTGCTGGTCGCGGTGGTGGTCACCGCGAACGTGGCGCTCGGCGGGATGCGGGCAATCACCTTCGTCCAGGCTTTCCAGTACTGGCTGAAGCTGACCGCGCTGGCCGTACCGGCGATCTTCCTGGCGTTGCAGTGGCAGGCCGACGCCCGCCCGGCGGTGGCCCCGCCCGACGGGCCGGCGTTCCGGACCGCGACCACCGTCGTGGTCGAGCACCGCGCGACCCTCACCCTCCCCGACGGCGACGTCCGGGAGGTACGCCCCGGCGACCGCCTCGACTTCGCGGCCGGCGACCCGGTGCCGGAGGTCTCCGGCACGGCCACCCGGGCGACCGACTGGCTGCTGCCGGACACCGCCGGGGACGACGACCGGGGGCTGTTCGCGACGTACTCGCTGATCCTGGCCACCTTCCTCGGCACCATGGGGCTGCCGCACGTCCTGGTGCGCTTCTACACCAACCCGGACGGCGCGGCTGCCCGCCGCACCACGCTGGTGGTGCTCGCCCTGGTCGGCGTCTTCTACCTGCTGCCCACGATCTACGGCGTGCTGGGTCGGATCTACACGCCGCAGCTGCTGCTCACCGGCCAGACCGACGCGGTGGTGGTGCTGCTGCCCGGGGCGGCGCTCGGCGACGGCCTGACCGGGCGGCTGCTCGCCGCGCTGGTCGCCGCCGGGGCGTTCGCGGCCTTCCTCTCCACCTCATCCGGGCTGCTCACCAGCGTCGCCGGGGTGATCTCCACGGACGTGCTCGGGCGCGGCTCGGTACGCGGCTTCCGGCTGGCCACGGTGATCGCCGGCGGGGTGCCGGCGGTACTCGCGCTGAACGTCTCCGGGCTGGACGTCTCCCAGGTGGTCGGGCTGGCCTTCGCGGTCGCCGCGTCGAGCTTCTGCCCGCTGCTGGTGCTGGGCATCTGGTGGCGGGGGCTGACCGACCTGGGCGCGGCGGCCGGGGTGCTGGTCGGCGGCGGCGCGGCGATCGGCGCCGTGCTGCTCACGGTGCTCGGCCCGCCGCTGAGCGGCTGGCCGGCCACACTGACCACCCAGCCGGCGGCGTGGACCGTGCCGCTGGCGTTCACCGTGATGGTGGCGGTGTCCCTCGCCACCCGCCGCCGGCTCCCCCCCGATGTCGGCGCGACCATGCTGCGCCTGCACGCCCCCGAAGCGCTGCGCCTCTGAGCTGGGGCGCCTCCGGTGGGGCAGGGCCGACACCTCACCCGATGGTGTCGACCCGCCGACCCTCCCGGATCAGGTCGCGGCCGGCCAGCTCGTTCTCCTCGCGCCAGGCCTGGATCCGCTGCGGGCGTACCCGGAAGTAGCGGTATCGGCCGGTGAGCCGGCGCGGATCGAAGCCGGTCTTCGCGGCGAACGCGTCGCCCACCCCGTCGGGGAGTTCTCCAGCCGATGCAGGGTGTCCTTCCAGCGCTGCTGATGTGGGCGGGGCGGCGGGGTCATCGGGGATCCTCCTCGGGCGTCAGGGCCGTCGTGATCCTCCCGGATCTCGTCGGGCGCCGGGGGGCGGTGACGCCCGACGAGATCCGGTCTCCGTCAGGGCGCCTGGATCAGGCCGACCACGTTGCCGTCCGCGTCGCGTACGGAGGCGATCAGCTTGCCGCCGCCGACGTCCTTGATCGTCTGCACCTTCTCCGCCCCGGCATCGAGGAGCTCCTTCAGGCTCCCCTCGATGTCGTCCACGTGCCAGTACGCCACCGGCCCGGTCATGCCCTGGCCGTAGCCGTTCGGGTCCAGGCCGACGTCCTGCCCGGCCAGGGCGAACCCGACGTAGTACGGCTCGTCCACGACCGGCTCGACGCCCAGCAGCCGGCCGTACAGCGCCTTCGCCCGCTCCAGGTCGCGGACCGGGTAGATGATGGTCTTCATGCCTGACGTCACGCGTCGCTCCTCCACTCGAGGTGTCACCTCGGACCGCTCCGGTCCTTCACAGTGCTGAAGGACGGCGGGGAGGAAAGGTAACGGTGGACGAGCAGAACTGGCTCGCGGAGCGGTTTGAGGAACACACCCGGGCCGCAGCCGATCTCCTGCCCGGGAAGGAGATCGAGGTCGTCCCCTGGCGGGAGAGATCGCTGGCGTCGGCCGACTAACGTCGGGACATGACCCAAGAGCACCCCGCGCTCGCGTTGCGCGGCCTGGCCAAGCAGTTCGACACCAAGGTGGCGGTCGCCGGGGTCGACCTGGACGTTCCGGCCGGCTCCTTCTACGGGCTGCTCGGCCCGAACGGCGCGGGCAAGACCACGACCCTCTCCATGGCCGTCGGACTGCTGCGGCCCGACGCCGGCCAGGCCCGGGTGCTCGGGTACGACGTCTGGGCCGACCCGGTCCGCGCCAAGAGCCTGCTCGGCGTGATGCCGGACGGCGTACGGCTCTTCGACCGGCTCAGCGGGGCGGAGCTGCTGGCGTACCACGGTCTGCTGCGCGGCATGGACCCGGCGGTGGTCGAGCAGCGGGCGGCGGAGCTGCTGGACGTGCTGGCGCTCACCGACGCCGGCCGGACCCTGGTGGTGGACTACTCGGCCGGCATGAAGAAGAAGATCGGCCTGGCCTGCGCGCTGCTGCACGGCCCCCGGCTGCTGGTGCTGGACGAGCCGTTCGAGGCGGTCGACCCGGTGTCGGCCGCGCTGATCCGCGACATCCTGCACCGGTACGTCACCGGCGGCGGCACGGTGGTCTTCTCCAGCCACGTGATGGAGGTCGTCGAGCGGCTCTGCTCGCACGTGGCGATCCTCGCCGACGGGACCATCAAGCGGGTCGGCACGCTCGACCAGGTGCGCGGGGACCGGTCCCTGGAGGAGGCCTTCGTCGAGGTGGTCGGCGGGCGGACCGCGACGGGCGAGGAGCTGTCGTGGCTGTCCCGGTGACCGCGCCGGCCGGGCCGGCCCGGCGGGTCTCCGCCGGGCACTTCGTCCGGCTGAAGCTGCGGGTGCTCGGCAACAACTTCCGCGGCCAGGGTTGGCGGATCGCGCTCTTCGTGGTCGGCGTGCTGGGCGGGCTCTGGTTCGCCGCCGGCGGCTTCTTCGCGCTGGCGGCGCCCGGCCTGGCCGGCGAGCCCCGGTACGCGCTGCTGACCGCCGCCTTCGGCGGGGGCCTGCTGGTGCTCGGCTGGCTGCTGCTGCCGCTGGTCTTCTTCGGCGTGGACGAGACGCTCGACCCGGCCCGGTTCGCGCTGCTGCCGCTGAGCCGCCGCACCCTGGTCACCGGCTTGTTCGCGGCCGCCCTGGTCAGCGTGCCGGTGCTCGCGATGCTGGTGGCGGTGTCCGGGCTGGTGGTCACCGCCGGCGCGTTGGGCGGCTGGTCGGCCGGCCTGGTCGCGGTCGTCGGGGCGGCCGCCGGGCTGCTGCTCTGCGTGGCGGCGGCCCGCGCGGTGACCAGCGCCTTCGCCACCATGCTCCGCTCCCGCCGGGTCCGCGACCTGGCGGCCGTGCTGCTGGCGGTGGTCGCGGCCCTGCTCGGGCCGTTGCAGATCCTGGTGCTGGCGGCGGTCCGCCAGGCCGACTGGGACCGGCTGACCGGGGTGGCCCGGGTGATCGGCTGGACCCCGTTCGGGGCGCCGTGGACCGCCGGCATCGACGTGGCCGAGGGGCGGGTGTGGGCCGGCCCGGTCAAGCTGCTGATCACCGCGCTGACCATCGGCGCGCTGCTGCTGTGGTGGTCCCGGTCGCTGGAGTCGGCGATGGTCGGTACGGTCAGCGCCGGCCCGGCCCGGGACCGGCGGGGCCCGGCCGGCGGGGCGGTCGCCCAGCTCTTCCCCCGCGCCGTCGGCTGGGCCCGGCGGGACCGGTTCGGCGCGCTGGTCGCCCGGGAGTGCCGCTACTGGTGGCGGGACGCCCGGCGGCGCGCCAACCTGATCACCATCGCGGTGGTCGGCGTCTTCGTGCCGGTGATGGTCAACCTGGGCGGCTCCCGGCTCGCCACCGAAGGCGGGCAGGCGTTCGGCGAGGCCACCGCCGACTCCTCGCCGTTCCTGGTCAGCCTCTCGATGCTCTTCGTCGGGGTGCTCGCCTCGCTGACCCTGGCCAACCAGTTCGGCTTCGACGGCAGCGCGTACGCGGCGAACGTGGTGGCCGGCGTACCCGGGCGGCTGGAGCTGCGGGCCCGGATGACCGCGTTCTCGCTCTACGTGGTGCCCATCCTGGGCGTGGTCGCGGTCGTCCTCGCCACGCTGCTCGGACACCCGGCCTGGCTGGGCGTGATGGCCGGCGCGTTGCTCGCCGCGTACGGCAGCGGACTGGCGATCAACGCGTTCATCTCGGTGCTCGGCGCGTACGCGCTGCCGGAGACGAGCAACCCGTTCGCGATGAACACCGGCACCGGGTTGGCGAAGAGCTTCCTCGCACTGCTGTCCATGGTCGCCTCGGCGGTGGCGGCAGTGCCGATGGTGGTGGCCGCGGCGCTGCTCGGCGACCTGTGGCTCTGGCTGGCCCTGCCGGTCGGCCTGGCGTATGGGCTGGGCGCGGCGCTGCTCGGCTCGTACCTGGCCGGTGACGTGCTGGACCGCCGCCAGCCGGAGCTGCTGGCCGCCGTCACCCCGCGCCGCTGATGCCGGTCGTGGAGGCGGTGGTCACCGTGCCGGTGCCGCCCGAGCTGGCCTTCGCGGTGTCGCAGACCGTCGCGCCGGTCCGCTACCGGTGGGATCCCTTCGTCCGGGAACAGCACTTCACCGACGGCGCGGCCCGCCCCGGCAAGGGCGTGCGTACCTTCACCCGGTCGCGCCACGGCCTCGTCATGGTCAGCGAGTACGTCTCCTGGGCGCCGCCGAGCCATGTCGGGATGAAGATGGTGCGCGGGCCCTGGTTCTTCGAGATGTTCGCCGGTGGCTGGCGTTTCGCCCCGGCCCCGCAGCCGGGGCACACGATCGCCACCTGGCGGTACAACTTCCGCCGTCGGCCGGGGTTCCTGCGACCGGTCGCCGAGCGGATCGGCGTCCGGCTGCTCGGCCGGGACATCCGCCGCCGGATCGCCGGGTACGCGGCCGGCTGCGCCGACCCGGAGGTGCTGGCGGCCGCCCGCCGGTCGCTCAACGCCGGCGCATGAACGCGTACCGGCCGCGGGTGTTGGCCACGTCGGTCACGGCAGATTACGGCCGGACCGCGCTCCACCGGGCGAGGAAGGAGCGCCAGGCGTCCGGGGCGAAGCTGAGCGTAGGGCCGGAGCGGTCCTTGCTGTCCCGGACCAGCACCACCCCGGGCAGGTTGTCCGCCACCTCGACGCAGTTGCCGTCATTGTCTGATCGGCTCGACTTGCGCCAACGGGGTGCGACACGAGTCATGGCGTCACCTTTAGCTTGTTGACCAGTTCAAGCGTGGCGCGCGCAGAAAGCGCCTCGCCAAGGAGATGTTCCCACTTTCGCTGCACCAGGCCAATCCACTCCGGATAGTCCGCGATCTGGCCCCGCGCAGCATTGTCGAGGCAGAGCAGATGGTCGTTTCCGGGGAGCTCAGCGATTACAAACCCGCCTCCCAGTGACACATGCGCGCCCACATCGAGCGGCAGCACGTGAAGCCGCACGTTAGATAGCTCGGCTACCTCCAACAATCGGCCAAGCTGGCGATCCATGACCGCCGGTCCCCCGATCGACCGGCGCAGTGCGCTCTCGTCGATGACGAAGACGCACTCCGGTGGGTCTTCCCGGTGCAGTAGTCGCTGCCGGCTCATCCGGAGGCTGAGCAACTCCTCGGCCCGCTCGGTAGGATGAAAACGGCCGGCCGAAAAGATGGCCCGGGCGTAATCCTCGGTTTGCAGTAGGCCAGGAATCAGACACGGCTCGAAGTGGCGCAACCGGACCGCCCGCTGCTCATAGCTCGGCCATAACTCAAACCAGGATGGCGAGCTGCTGCCCTCACTCTCCTTGAGGAGGCCGGCGAGGAGGCCGCCGGTGCCGAGGGCGTGGTCGGCGGCGACGGCGAACTCCATGGTCGGGCGGCGGCGGCCGGTCTCGATGGCCGCCACGGTGGATGGGCTCCACTTGATCAGGGCCGCCAGCCCCTCCTGCGAGACGTCCGCGCCGGCCCGGGCGGCCTTGAGCGCCCGGATCCACATCTCGACGTTCATCCCGTACCTCTCCGGTAAGTACGCGACCGCGCTGCGTAGTAAGCCCTGGAATCCTCCCCTGTCCGAGTCCTTGAGTCCAGGGTGGAGGCATGCGGCCCGGCCGGTGGAGGCGACGACCCGGCGGCCGGTCCCGCGTCGGGCCGCCCCGGTCATTCCCCCGATCCGGGGCGGCCCCTTCCGACCGGAGGAGGCCCCGATGTTCACCCTGTTCCGCCGCCGCAGGAACGCCGCCGCGCGGTCGTACCGCGGGATGTCGTACCGCGGAATCACGCCGCCGCCCCCGGCGGGCGCGCCGGGGGCGACCCGGCCGAACGCCGCGCCGGCCTGGGCCTACGCCCCGACGGTGGCCGTGCCGCGTCCTGGCCGCGCCGGCTGGCTGACCCCGGCGCAGGCCTGGCGGGCGAACGGCGGCCGGTGGTGACTCCCGCCCCCGCGTGTCGCGTCGCAGCGCCAGGCATGCCGGCGAGCGATATGACTGACAGGCATAATTATGAGGCTCAGGTATATCGCTCTCCGGTACACCGGCGTCCACCCGGCGGCAGGCGAGCACCGGCGCAAGGAGCCGCCCACGGTCCGCGCGACGCCCGACACCACGGCCGGCGCGACGCCAGCGGCCACGACGACCGGCAGGGCCACGGCGACCGGCAGGGCCACGACGACCGGCAGGACGAGGGTGGCGGCTGCGGCCGGGCCGCCCCGACCGCGGCCGGGAACCGGGCCGCCGCCGGGACCAGTGCCGCAGGGGCCGCGCGGTGAGCCGGTACGTGCCGCACGCGCCGATGCGTCCGCTCTGGCGCTGCCGGGCCTGCGGTGCGCCCTGGCCCTGCCAGCCGGCCCGGCTCGCGCTCCTCGTGGAGTACCGGGACGACCGGACCGCCCTGCTGGTCTACCTGGGCCTGTTGATGGCGGAGGCCGGCGACCAGCTCGCCCAGCTCAACGGGCAGGCCCGCCCCGCCGACCTGCACGACCGCTTCCTCGGTTGGGCGCGGGCCCGGGGCGGCACAATGTTTCACGTGAATCATGAGCCGGGTGCCGAGATCCACCACACCGACCCGTTCGCCGTGCCGGCCGGGCAGCGTTCACCGGTACGCCGGCTGCGCGGGCGGCTCGCCGCCCCGGTCACCCTCTGGACCGCGCCGGGGCCGGCCGGGCTGACCGTCTCGTCCACCCTGGTCGCCGAGGGCGAACCGGACCGGCTGCTCGGGCTGATCGACCCGGAGTCGGACCTGTGGGCCGCGATCGATGAGGCCGGCCGGTTCGCGGTCTGCCCACTCGGCCCGACGCACCGGCAGCTCGCCGACCGGTTCGCCGGCCTCTTCCCGTCCCCCGGCGGCCTCTTCGCCACCGGCACGTGGACCGACACCCCCTACGGCCCGGTGCCGGCCGACGCCGGCGGGTGGGCCGGCTGCCGGCTCGACACCGCCCGGGAGTACGGCTGGGGACTGCTGGTCGAGGCCACGATCGAGGCGATCGACCTGGCCGAGGAGACCGCCCCGCTGCTGCATTACCGGGGGCGGTACCGCGAGCTGACCGACTGAACGGCGACCGGTCAACGCAGTGATCTGAGTCACTCGGCGCAGCCGGACCACCGTTCGGCGCAGCCGACGACCGACGCCGATCTCGGCCTTCCCCGCCGGGGAGCGCGCTCCTTACGGTGCGCGAAACTCCCCACGCCTGTGAAGGTGGTGATCCACAGATGTCCACGGACACACCCGCGTCCGCGCCGGCCGACTCCGCCGCGGAGCGGTACCTCGCCGTACAGCGGTCGGACGAGTTCGCCGGGTTGCGGCGCGCACTGCGCGGCTTCGTCTTCCCAATGACCGTCGCGTTCTTCCTGTGGTACGCGCTCTACGTCATTCTCTCCGCCTACGCGCGGGGCTTCATGGGCACGAAGCTCTTCGGCAGCCACATCAACGTCGCCCTCGTCTTCGGCCTGCTCCAGTTCGTCTCGACGTTCGTCATCGCCTGGCTCTACTCGCGGTTCGCCGACCGGCGGATCGACCCGGTCGCCGACCGGATCCGCGCCGAGATCGGGGAGGTGACCCATGAGCACGGTTCTCGCGGCTGAGGCGGGCAGCACCACCGCCCGGAACCTCACCATCACGCTCTTCCTGATCTTCGTGGCGATCACGCTGGCCATCACCATCTGGGCCAGCCGGCAGACCAAGACCGCCACCGACTTCTACGCGGGCGGTCGCTCCTTCTCCGGCTTCCAGAACGGCATGGCGATCGGCGGCGACTACATGTCGGCCGCGTCCTTCCTGGGCATCGCCGGGATCATCGCCCTCTACGGCTACGACGGCTTCCTCTACTCCATCGGCTTCCTGGTCGCCTGGCTGGTGGCGCTGCTGCTCGTGGCCGAACTGCTGCGCAACTCCGGCCGGTACACGATGGCCGACGTGCTGGCGTTCCGGATGCGCCAGCGCCCGGTCCGGACGGCCGCCGCGGTCTCCACCATCACCGTGTCGATCTTCTACCTGCTGGCCCAGATGGTCGGCGCGGGCGCGCTGGTCGCGCTCCTGCTCGGCATCAAGCCGGGCACCACCTTCCTCGGGATGGACGCCGACACGGCGAAGGTCGCGACCATCATCATGGTCGGCGCCCTGATGATCATCTACGTCACTGTGGGCGGCATGAAGGGCACCACGTACGTCCAGATCGTCAAGGCATTCCTGCTGATGACCGGCGCGATCGTGATGACCCTGCTGGTGCTGGCGCACTACAAGTTCAACCTCTCCACGCTGCTCGGCGACGCGGCGGCGGCCTCCGGCAAGGGAGAGAACTTCCTCAAGCCCGGCCTCCGGTACGGCGTGGAGACGCCGGGCGACGCGTTGAAGACCTTCTACAGCAAGATGGACCTGCTCTCGCTCGGCATCGCGCTGGTGCTCGGCACGGCCGGCCTGCCACACATCCTGATCCGCTTCTACACCGTGCCGACCGCCAAGGCGGCCCGGAAGAGCGTGCTCTGGGCGATCGGCATCATCGGCACCTTCTACCTGCTCACGCTTGCCCTCGGCTTCGGCGCGGCGGCACTGGTCGGCGGCACGGCGATCACCGCGCAGGACAAGGCGGGCAACACGGCGGCACCGCAGCTCGCCGAGGCGCTCGGCCGGGACTTCTTCGGCGGCAGCCTGGGCGGCGCGACGCTGCTGGCGATCATCGCGGCGGTCGCCTTCGCCACCATCCTGGCGGTGGTCGCCGGGTTGACCCTGGCCTCGTCGTCCAGCCTGGCGCACGACTTCTACGCCAACGTGATGAAGGACGGCCAGGCGTCGGAGCGGCAGGAGGTGAACGTCGCCCGGATCTCGGCCCTGGTCATCGGCGCGATCTCGATCGTCCTGTCGATCTTCGCGCAGAGCCTGAACGTGGCGTTCCTGGTGGCGCTGGCCTTCGCGGTGGCCGCCTCGGGCAACCTGCCGGCGATCCTCTACAGCCTGTTCTGGAAGCGGTTCAACACCTCGGGCGCGGTCTGGGCGATCTACGGTGGCCTGCTCGCCGCCGTGGTACTGGTCTTCTTCTCCCCGGTGGTCTCCGGGGCGCCGACGGCCATGTTCCCCGACCACGACTGGCACTGGTTCCCGCTCTCCAACCCGGGCCTCATCTCGATCCCGTTCGGCTTCCTCTGCGGCTGGATCGGCACCGTGCTCTCCAAGGAGCACGACGAGGAGAAGTACGCGGAGCTGGAGGTGCGCTCCCTCACCGGCGCGGGCGCCCACTGACGCTCGACGTGACGAGGGGCCCCGCCGAGCCGGCGGGGCCCCTCGCCGTATGCCGCACCACGCGGAGAAGGCACGCTGAGTAGGCTGGCCGGCATGAAGGTAGAGCCCCGCTTCGGACCCGGACATCGCATCCTCGTCACCGGCGGCGCCGGCTTCGTGCCGTCCCACCTGGTCGACGCCCTCATCGCCCGCGACTGCACCGTCGTGGTGCTGGACAACTTCGTCACGGGTTCCAAGGACAACGTCGCCCACCTGTTCGAGAAGCCGACCTTCACCCTGGTCGAGGCGGACATCTCCGAAGGGCTGCCGACCGACCACCCGGCGTTGGCCGAGCGCTTCGACGCGATCCTGCACATGGCCTCCCCGGCCAGCCCCACCGACTTCGAGAAGCTGCCGGTGGAGATCCTGCGGGTCGGCTCGGTGGCCACCCTGCACCTGCTGGAGCGGGCCACCGCCGACGGCGCCCGATTCCTGATGGCCTCCACCTCCGAGGCGTACGGGGACCCGAAGGAGCACCCGCAGCGCGAGACCTACTGGGGCAACGTCAACCCGATCGGCGTGCGCAGCGTCTACGACGAGGCGAAGCGCTTCTCGGAGGCGGCCACCATGGCGTACCACCGCAGCCGGGGCACGGACACCGCGATCGTCCGGATCTTCAACACGTACGGTCCGCGGATGCGCCCGGACGACGGCCGGGCGATCCCGACCTTCATCTCCCAGGCGCTGCGCGGCGAGCCGATCACCGTGCACGGCACCGGCAACCAGACCCGCTCGATCTGCTACGTCGACGACCTGGTGCGCGGCATCCTGCTGCTGCTCGACTCGACCGAGACGGGCCCGATCAACTGCGGCACCGAGCACGAGATGTCGATGCGGCAACTCGCCGAACTGATCGTGTCACTCTCCGGAAGCAGCTCCGAGGTGAGCTACATCACCCGCAGCGCGGACGACCCGGAGATGCGCCGGCCGGACCTCACCCTCGCCCGGGAACTGCTCGGATACGAGCCCACCGTGGCGCCCGAAGACGGCCTGGGACGCACGATCGAGTACTTCCGCGAGCGGCTAGGGTACTGAACCCGGCTGGAAGGACGTTGACACCGGCCCGCACCTGAGGGCGGTACTGGCTCAACCGACCTACCCTCGGTTACATGTCAGCGACCACCACAGTTGGCGTCCCGCTCCCGTACCTGCTTCGGAGCGCGGGCCGCGCCCAGGTCCCCGGCTCCGGCCGGGGCCCCACCGGGCGCGCCCGCGCCACCGAGGCCCAGTGGTACCCGTCGTACGACGAGGAGCCGCGCCCCGGCGGCCCCGGCGGGCCGGGCGGACCCGCCGGCCCGGGTGGCCCGGGCGGCGGCACCGGCGGCACCGGCGGGCCCGGCCAGCGCGGCCCGCGCCCGCGTTGGGGCCGGATCGGTCTGGTGGCCGGCGTCGCGGTGCTGGTGCTCGCGCTGCTCGGCGGCGCGGGCGCCTGGTTCTATGCCCGCAACCTCAACAACGACCTGGCCCGCACCGATCCCTTCTCGGAGATCACCGGGGGCCGGCCCACCAAGACCGTCGACGGCGCGCTGAACATCCTGCTGGTCGGCAGCGACTCCCGGGACCCGGACGCCCCGCTGGAGAGCGCCGGCAAGTGGCGGGCGGACACGCTGATCGTGATGCACATCCCGGCCGACCACAAGCAGGCCTACCTGGTCTCCATCCCGCGCGACCTCTACGTGCGGATCCCGGAGAACGCGGGCGCGGACTGCGACTCCGGCCAGCGCGCGAAGGTCAACGCGGCGTTCGCGTTCGGTGGCCTGCCGCTCGCGGTGAAGACCGTCGAGTGCTTCAGCGACGTGCGGATCGACCACGTCATGGCGATCGACTTCGCCGGGTTCAAGGAGGTCACCGACGCGCTCGGCGGGGTGGACCTGAAGGTGGAGCGGACCATCACCTCGATCCACAAGCCGTACCGGACGTTCACCAAGGGCGTGAACCACATGGACGGCGCGGAGGCGCTGGACTGGATCCGGCAGCGCAAGCAGTTCCCCGAGGGGGACTTCGCCCGGATGCGCCACCAGCAGGAATTCCTCAAGGCGCTGATGGACAAGGCGGCGAGCACCGGCACATTGACCAACCCGAAGAAGCTGAACGCTTTCCTCAAGTCGGTGACCGACGCGGTCACCGTCGACCAGGGATTCTCGCTGGTCGACATGGCGATGCAGTTCCGCAGCCTGCGCGGCGAGAACCTGACCTTCATCACCAGCCCCAACGTGGGCAGCCAGACGATCAACGGCGAGTCGGTGGTGGTCTCCGACCGGGAGAAGGCCCTCGCGATGTACAAGGCGATGTCGGCGGACACCATGGCCGACTGGGTGAAGGCCAACCAGGAGAGCGGCGCCGGGAACGGCGGCTGACGCCCACCCCTCCGGAACACCCCACCGGTCGGCGGTCAAGGCTCCTCCACGGCGAGCCAACCGCCGACCGGTCCTTTTCAATTGGCCGTTCGGTCGAACCGCAATGACGAGTGCCGGGATTGGCGGGAATAGTTCCCCGACGAGGTCGCAACAACGGGTACGGGTACGTACAGTGGTCGAGCCCCCGATCACCGAGCTGGAGCACGCATGCCGGTTCAGACCAGCCGTCGCCCTCAGTCACCGGATCCCGGAGCACCAGGCCGGGTGCCGCCCCTCATCCCCACGCAGCCCGGCCCCGGCGGCCGCGGCAACGGAGGGTCCAAGAAGCGCAGCCGTCGCAAGGACCCGCTCTGGGCTCGACTCACGGTGATCTTCGGCGCGGTGCTGATGATGACCAGCGGCCTCGCCATCGTCGGCAGCAAGGCCGTGATCGGCCAGGCCACCGGCAACATCGCGCAGCGCAATCTGCTCGGCGAGGCGGGCAAGACCGACGCCGAGGGCGGCAACAGCCTGGACGGCCCGATCGACATGCTGCTGCTCGGCGTCGACGCCCGGGCCCGCTGGGCCGCCGACGACGTCCGCTCGGACACGATCATCATCCTGCACATCCCGGCCAGCCACGACCAGGCGTACCTGATCTCGATCCCCCGGGACACCGAGGCGCAGATCCCCGGGCACGGCACCGACAAGATCAACGCGGCCTTCCAGTTCGGCGCCCGCAACGGCGGCGGCTGGGAGGGCGGCGCCCAACTGATGGCCAAGACCATCAAGAAGATGACCGGGATCAGCTTCGACGGCGCCGCGATCATCAACTTCGGCGGCTTCAAGGGCGTCATCGACGCTCTCGGCACCGTTCGGATCTGCGTCAGCCACGAGGTGCCGTCGCACCACATGATGATGGTCGACGGTAAGCCGATGTGGAACGCCGACGCCAAGAAGACCGGCAAGCCGATGACGCCGGTGGTGCACAAGAAGGGCTGCAAGGAGATGGAGGGCTGGGAAGCGCTCGACTTCGCCCGTCAGCGCTACGGCCTGCCGAACAGCGACTACGACCGCCAGCAGAACCAGCAGCAGCTGATCAAGGCGATGGCCAAGAAGGCCACCCAGAACGGCACGCTGACCAACCCGATCAAGCTGAACCAGCTGATCAAGGCGGCCGGCAAGGCCTTCATCCTGGACACCGGCGGCGTCCCGATCGACGACTTCATCTTCACGATGAAGGGCGTCACCGGCAACGACCTCACCACGCTGCGCACCAACGGGGGCACCTACAGCCCCAACGCGGACCACACCCGGGAGTCCCTGAACCAGCTGAGCATGGACATGTTCCAGGCGGTCAAGGACGACAAGCTGGCCGAGTTCGTGGTGGCCAACCCGAACGTTCTCTCCACCCGTAAGTAACCGGCCCGCATTGACCCAGGCACTCCGGCGGTGGCTGCGAAAGCGGCCACCGCAGGGTGTTTCACCCGTAGCCTGACGTGAGCAGGTCTCACGTATCGGCTGCGGGAGGGATGTCACGTCCAGGCCAGCACGGAGCAGACGCGGGCGGGCCGGACGCGGCGCCCGCCTCCCCCGGTTCCTGCTCGGCACGGGCCTCGCCCTGGTCCTGCTCGCCACCCTCGCCGTGACCGGGCTGCACTGGCTGACCAACCGGTACGACCGCGCCGTGGTCAAGGAGCAGCTGCTCGACCCGGCCGCCCGACAGCGGCGGACCGACCTCTCCGGCTCGCTCAACTACCTCCTCGTCGGCTCCGACCACCGCACCGGCGCCAGCGCCGAGGACCAGCGCTCGGACAGCATCCTCATCGTGCACGTGCCGGCCGGCATGCGGCAGGCGTATCTGATCTCCATCCCCCGGGACCTGCTGGTCGCCATCCCGCCCGCACCGGGCTACGGCGGCGGCCAGGACAAGATCAATGCCGCGTACGAGCACGGCGGCGGCGGCCAGGCCGGCGCCCGGCTGCTCTCCACCACCCTGACCCGGCTCACCGGCATCCGCTTCGACGGGGCCGCGCTGGTCGACTTCTCCGGCTTCAAGGAGGTCATCGACCTGCTCGGCGGCATCCGGATGTGCGTGGACACCGAGGTCCGCTCGATCCACACGAGGACCCTCTTCACCCCCGGCTGCCAGCAGATGGACGGCGCGCGGACGCTGGACTACGTCCGGCAGCGCTACGACCTGCCCGGCGGCGACTTCGACCGGCAGCGGCACCAGCAGCAGATGCTCCGCGCCGTGCTGGACAAGGCCGGCGAGACGCACCTGCGCGGCGACCCGGTGAAGCTCGACCAGGTGCTCCGGGCGGTCGGCGGCTCGCTGACCGTGGACACCAACGGCGTACCGCTGGAGGACCTGCTGCTCGCGTTCCGGTCGCTGCCCGCGGACGGGCTGCGCGGGGTGCAGGTCCCGTCCTACCCGCAGACCATCGGCGAGGTCTCCTACGTGGTGCTCGACAACGGCGGCAACGGGCTCTTCGACGCGGTCCGGGGCACCCGGCTGCCCGAGTGGGCCGGAGCCAATCCCCGCTGGGTCAACCGGCTGTGACCGGACCGGCCCGACTAGGCTTGGTAGCCGTGTTCGGACCCCAGGTTCCCAGCGTGCCCGCGTCGGCCGTGCCCGACGACACCTATCTGCTCGACGTCCGGGAGGACGACGAGTGGACCGCCGGCCACGCGCCGGCCGCCCACCACCTCCCGATGATGGAGCTGCCCGCCCGGCTCGCCGAGGTGCCGAACGACCGGGAGGTCGCGGTCATCTGCCGCTCCGGCGGGCGGTCCGCGCAGGTCGTCACCTATCTGATGCGCAACGGCTGGGACCAGGTGCGCAACGTCGAGGGCGGGATGGGTGACTGGGCCGCCGCCGGCCGGCCGGTGGTCACCGACAACGGGCAGCCGGGCCGGGTCGTCTAGGGACCGAGGCATGGGCGACCCTCTGGTCTTCGCGCACCGCGGCTCCTCGTACGACCTGCCCGAGCACACCCTCGCCGCCTACCTGCGCGCCCTCGACGAGGGCGCCGACGGCCTGGAGTGCGACGTCCGGCTGACCCGGGACGGGCATCTGGTCTGCGTGCACGACCGCCGGCTGGACCGGACCAGCAACGGCCACGGTCTGGTCAGCGCCCGGACGCTCGCCGAGCTGGAGACGCTCGACTTCGGCTCCTGGCACCCCGGCGGGGTGCCGGCCGACGGCGACGAGCGGCTCGACGTGTCGCACACCCGGCTGCTCACCCTGGAACGGCTGCTCGACGCCGTGCTGGCCGCCGGCCGGCCGGTCCGGCTGCTGGTGGAGACGAAGCACCCCTCGCGGTACGGCGGGGACGTGGAGCGCCGCCTGGTCACCCTGCTGCGCCGGTACGGCCTCGCCGACCCGACGCCGGACAACCCGGTGAGCGTCACCGTGATGTCCTTCTCCCCGCTGGCCGTACGCCGGATCCGCGACCTCGCCCCCGCCCTGCCCACGGTGCTGCTGCTGGAGGTGCTGCCGCGCTGGCTGCGGCTGGGCCGGCTGCCGTTCGGCACCCGGATCGCCGGACCGGGGATCGGGCTGGTCCGGGCCCGGCCGCAGCTCGTCCCCGCGCTGCGGGCGGCCGGCAACCAGGTGTACGTCTGGACGGTCAACGAGCCCGACGACCTGGAGCTGGTCCTGGACGCCGGGGTGGACGGGGTGATCACCGACCGCCCGGCTCACGCGCTGGCCCGGCTCGGCCGCTGAGCTTCGCCGGTCGGCCCGGCGGTCGGTGCGGGTCGGCCGCGCGGGGGTGTCCCCGGGCCGGTCGGCCGGGGCACACTCGGGACATGCCGGAGCGAACCGACTACACCGCCCTCATCGCCGGCCACACCAACGTGATCCAAATGATCAACGCCGGGGGTTCCGGGCTGCCCGTCCTCACCCGGCTGCTCCGGGTGGTCCAGCCGGCCATCGGCGCGGCCAGCCTGGCGTTCGTTGAGTTCGCCCCCACCGGCGGCCGGGTGATCGCGGCGACCGGCGCCGCCGAGTGGGCCATCGGCCGGCCGCTGCCGGCCGCCGATCCGGCCACCGTCTGCCTCCTCTCCGGCCCTCCGGTACGCCAGGTGCGGGTGGACCGGATCCCGGGCGTGCTCGCCGACGACCTGGCCGACCGGGGTCTGCTGCGCATGATCGTGGCCCGCGCCGAGATCGGCGGCCTGACCGTGGGCAGCCTGCACGCCCTCTACCCGGACGGCGACCCGGAGGACACCTCCCAGCACGCCGTGCTCGGCTACGTCGCCTCCTGCATCGCGCACATGTACGGCGATCAGACCGGCCTGCCCGTGCACGGCGACGGCCCGGTGGTGGCGGCCCTCGCCGACGGGCTGGCGGTGGTGGACCGGGACCACCACGTCCGGCTCTGGAACCCGGCCGCCGCCCAGGTCACCAGCCGCTCGACCGGGGAGGCGCTGAACCGCCCGCTGCCCTTCCCGCTGCCCCCGCCGGGGCAGGTGCTCGACCACCGGATGCCCGACGGCCGCTGGCTGCGGGTCACCTCCGGGGAGCTGCCCGGCCCCGGCACGCTGCGGGTGGTCACCTTTCGCGACATCACCGACCAGCAGCGGCGCGACCACGACCGGGATCTCTTCGTCGCGGTGACCAGCCACGAGCTGCGTACCCCGGTCACGGTGATCAAGGGGTACGCGGACACCCTCACCGACCACTGGGAGTCGCTCCACGACGACGACCGGCGGCAGGCCGCCCGGATCATCGGGCAGCGGGCCAACGAGCTGGCCCGACTCGTCGACCGGCTGCTCTCCGCGGCCACCGACAGCCGGCCCGGCGGTGAACCGGCCGCCCCCTTCGACCTCGCCGACGCCCTCCGCGCCGCGGTGCCCGACCTGCCGGCCGACGTCCGGCACCGGATCGTCCTCGACCTGCCGGACGACCTGCCCAAGGCGCTCGGTGACCGGCGCAGCCTGGCCACCGTGCTGACCGAGCTGAGCACCAACGCCGGGAAGTACTCGCTGCCCGACACCCCGATCGAGGTGGGCGCGTCGGCCAGCGACGGGACGGTCTCGTTCCGGGTCGCCGACCGGGGCATCGGCATCCGCCCGGAGCATGTGGAGCGGGCGTTCGACCGGTTCTGGCAGGGCGAGTCGGGCGACCGGCGGCGCTATCCGGGGGCCGGGCTCGGTCTCTATCTCGTCCGGCAGATCGTTGAACAGCAGAATGGATGGGTATCCCTCCGACCGAGGGTCGGTGGCGGTACCGTCGCAGAGGTGCGGCTGCCGCGGGGATGATCCCGGCGCCGACGGGGGTGGAGAGGGACGACATTGTCGACGGGTTCGGCCGAACGATCATGGTGCGTGGTGGTGCCCCACCACGCGACCGGCGCGCGCCTGGCCCGGCACCGGCTCGCCGACGAGCTGGCCGACGTCGTAGCGCCGATCCTCCTCGCCGACCTGGTCGCGGTCCTCGCCGAGCTGGTCGGCAACGCCGTGCGGCACGCCGACCCGCTGCCCGGCGGGGTGGTCCGGGTGGCCTGGCGGCTCCGGTCGACCGCCGAGGGGCAGCGCGTCCAGCTCCGGGTGACCGACGGCGGCTCCGGCTCCGGCCCGCTGATGCGGGCGGCCAACCCGGACGCCGTCGACGGGCGGGGGCTGCACATCGTCTCCGGCCTGGCCAGCCGCTGGGGGGTCGAGCGGGACGGCCTCGGCCAGAGCGTCTGGGCCGAGTTCGACCCGGTCGCGACGCCCCGGCCGGACCTGGTCGCGGCCGGCTGAGCGGGCCCCGGGGGCGGGTCGTCCCCACCGCGCGCCGGCCCGGCATCTAGGCTGTCTCGCCGTGAGCAAGCGTCGAAAGAGCCAGCGAGCCGCCGAAGCCACCCCCAAGCGGGAGAAGGTGCGCGACATCTTCGTGCCCCGCCCGTTCGAGGGGCTGGTGGACGAGCCGGAGTGGATCGCCCTGCGCGAGCTGGTCCCGGCCGCCTCGGCGCCGCTGCGGCTGACCCCCGAGCTGGTCGAGGAGTACGGCGACCGCCCGGTCACCCTGGCCACCGTGCTGCCGATGGCCGCCCCGGCGATGACCAAGCCGGACGGGCGGATCCTGATCGGCCTCCAGCGGCACCAGCAGTCCGGCGACGTCTCCCGGGACCTGGCCGAGGCGCTGCTCTGCGCGCTGCGGACCGAGCCGGGCGGCCAGGTCACCGTGCCGCCGCTGCCCGGTCCGGGCCCCCGCCTCCAGGACATCCTGGTGGACGGCCCGCTGGAGATCACCATGCACGACGGCTTCGAGTTCTGGCTCGACCCGGGAGCGGCCGACGACCCGGCCGTGCAGGCGTCCCTGGAACGCGCCAACGCGGCGGTCTACCCGACCGTCCGGCTGGCCGCCGCCCGGGCCGCGTACTGGTGCCAGGTGCCGGACAAGGCCCACGTGCGCTGGGTGCTGCCGGACGACGAGGACGCCGCGCTGGACGCGCTGTCCCGGCTGAGCGTGGCCGGCATGCTGACCCTCGGGGAGAGCACCCGCTTCGCCGGCATGTTCCGGGCGCACGGCCGTCTGGTGCCGGTGTGGGACCTGCCCGAGGAGACCCCGGCGGCCGTGTGGGAGGCGCCGGTGGCCGCGTTCGCCGACCGGTACGCCGAGGCGCTCAAGGAGACCGAGCCGCTGGACGCGGCGGGCCGGCGGGCCCGGCACGGCCTGGTCGGCCGGCAGCTCACCCTCCGCTGACCCGACCGTCCTGACGGGCCCGCCGGACGCCTCGCGCCGGGCGGGCCCGTACCGGTCCCGGCCCTTCGGGGTCAGCGGCGCAGCGGCTCGCGGACCAGCGGGCAGGACATGCAGCGCGGACCGCCCCGGCCGGAGCCCAGCTCGGAGCCGGCGATCGCGATCACCTCGATGCCGGCCCGCTCCAGCTGGGCGTTGGTCTCCACGTTGCGCTCGTAGCCCACGCAGAGCCGGGGGGCGAGGGCGAGGGTGTTGTTCCCGTCGTCCCACTGCTCCCGCTCGGCGGTCACCGGGTCCAGTCCGGTGTCGATGACCCGGAGCTGGTCCAGGTCCATCGCGTCGGCGGCGGCGCGCAGGAAGGGCGCCGGCCCGTCGACCCGCGGCTCGTCGCCGTCCGCGCCGGCGATGACCGTGTACGCCGACAGGGTGCTGGCGATGTTCGGGTACATCAGCACGGCGTCCACGTCGACCATCGTGCAGACGGTGTCCAGATGCATGGTGGCCCGCTCCTGCGCGATCGGCACCACCAGGATGGTGTGCGCCAGGCCGGCGGCGAAGACCTGCCGGGCGAGCCGTTCCGCGCCGGCCGGGGTGGTCCGCTCGCCCACTCCGACGGCGAGCACGCCCGGCGCCAGCAGCAGCACGTCGCCGCCCTCCAGGTGCTCCATCTCCGGGTGGTAGACGAACTCGGTGCCGGCGAAGCGCGGGTGGTACCGGTAGATGGCGTCGGTCAGCGTGGTCTCCCGCCGCCGGGCCGGCATGGCCAGGCTGGTCACCCCGACCCGGTCGCCGATCCAGACCGAGGAGTCCCGGGTGAACAGCAGGTTGGGCAGCGGGTCGATGACGAAGTCGTGCCGGTCCATCAGCGTCCAGACCAGGCCGCCGGGGCGGTCCCGGCCCAGCCGCAGCTCCTCGTGGGCGAGCCCGGCGGTGAACACGTCGGCGAGGGCGGCCGGGTCGAGGTAGGCGAGATGGTCGGCGATCCGGCGGCGGAGGGTGTCGCCGAGTCGGGGCGAGCGCAGCACCAGGTCGGTGAGTTCGGCCCGGGCGTCGGCCACGGCGAGCGTCTCGGCCAGCAGGGTGGCCAGGTAGAGCACCTCCACCCCGCGACCGCGCAGCGCGGCGGCGAAGGCGTCGTGCTCCTCCTGTGCCCGGCCCACCCATGGGATAGCGTCGAAGAGCAACGAGTCGTTGTTGCGTGGGGTGAGCCGGGCGAGTTCCGGTCCGGGTCGGTGCAGCAGCACCGTGCCGAGCCGGGCGACCTCGCTGTCCACGTAGTGGGTCACCTTCGCAGCGTAGGGCAGGGGTTCGGCACCATCCGGAAAAGAAGTGTGAATGAGTATGGCATTCATCCACACTCATTCCGGCGGTCCAACTTGCCGAACACCGGGGTCCGCAACGTAGGGTAGTGAAGACATAACTTCGAGGGACCTTTTGCCGGAGGTCGCGATGACTGTCTTTCCCGCTCGTCGAGCCGTACCCACCCGGGCACTGCCGCCCGCCGCGGTGCCACAGCCCAGGATCGAGTCCACCTCGGTCCTCGAACCGGCCCGACCGACTCCTCTGGAGTGGGCCCGCCGTCGCCGGGCCGAGCGGGGTGCCCGCCGCCTGGAGGCGGCCGGAGCCCGCGCCCTGGGCCAGCTCGACCACCTCGGTCCCGCCTGGCACGTCATCGAGTGGCCGCGTACGGACGCCGTGGACGTCCTGCTCGACCACGACCGGGACGACCGCGCCGGCTTCCTGGCCATCGGCCCGAGCGGCCTCTTCGCGGTCACCATCGCCGACCACGGCCGCGCCCGGGTGCTCGTCGCCGGCGACGTCGTGCAGATCAACGGCAAGCGTCCGCCCTATGTGGCCGAGGCGCGCCGGGACGCGAAGCGGGCGAGCAAGGCGCTCTCCGAGGCGGTCGGCCTGCCGATCCCGGTGAGCCCGGTGCTGACCTTCGTCGGCTCCGGCGTGATCAGCGTGTACGGCCTGCCGAAGGACTGCCTGATGGCGACCCACCGGGAGCTGGACCGCCTCCTCGTCGGCGGGGGCAACCGGATCAGCCCCGCCACCGCCGAGAAGCTGTCCCGGGTCGCCCAGCACCCGAACACCTGGCTCAACGGCACGTACCGTCCAGCAGCCGACTACCGGTGGTACGACGAGGGCCGAACGGCCGCTGACAAGGGGGCCGCCCGGCGGTAACGTCACCGGCGACGCCACGCGCTCCGAGGATCCGTCTCGGCAGCTCGGTCGGTCCGCGCCGTCGCCGACGGCCCGGTCACCGGGCACCCGTCCCACCGACACCTGTCCCACGGCGCCACCGGTGCCCCGGGCAACCGAGGAGCACCGATTTCCGGTGCACCCGAACGCGGTCGGGCGGTCGTCGCGGCGACCGGATAGCGTGGACAGACCGGCGGTGCAAATAGGAGGCGCGGTGGCCCACGTCGAGCTCTCGCTCTCGGAAGTGTTCGCGCCCACCGCAGGGACACCGACAGAGCAGGAGTCCGACAACTTCGGGCAGTGGTCGAGCACGGTCTCCCACGCCGCCGAGCCCTGCCTGCTGATCGACGCCGACACCACGGTGGTGGCCGTCTCCGCGTCCGGGTGCGAGCTGCTCTGCCTCGGTACGCCGGAGGACGTGATCGGGCGGCCGCTGCTGGAGGGTGGTCTGCGCCTGGTCGACTTCACCGCCAACCGCAGCGAGCTGACCGAGCAGGAGACGGACAAGATCCCGCCGCTGCTCGCCCTGCACTCCGGCCGGCTGGCCCGCGGACTGCTCCGGGTCCAGGGGTCCGGGCCCGACGCGCCGGGCACCACCGTCGACGCGATCTCGACGCCGGTGCTCACCGACGGCTCGGTCGCCGGCTCACTCACCTTCTTCTCCGAGGTCTGACCTGCGACAACGGGTGGCGCTCGCCGCGCCCGACGGTGCTGGGGCCGACCCGCGCCGAGGACGTATGGTGCCCACATGCTCGATGTCGCTCTGTTGCCCGGCGAGTACGCCGTGTGCCGGCTGCCGGCGGGCTCCAGCTTCTCCCCGACCCTGTGGGTCGGACTGGGCGACCACGACCTGGTGACGGTGAGCTGGAGCGTCGACGGGATCTCCCTGATCTGCCCCGCCCGCCGGGTGCCGGAGCAGGCGGTGGTGGAGACGGACTGGCGGTGCCTGCGGATCGTCGGTCCGCTCGACCTGGCCGTCACCGGCACCCTCGCCGCGCTGGTCGACCCGCTGGCCCGGGCCCGGGTGAACGTGGTGGCGTTCTCCACGTACGACACCGACCACGTGCTGGTCCCCGCGGTGCGGCTGGTCGAGGCGACGGCCGCGCTGGAGCGGGCCGGACACCGCGTCCGCAAGTGACCTTCACCCCGCCGCCCGATCCTCCTACGATGGGCTCGGCCACCCCGGCCGCAACGACGTCCGTCGATTCCGAGGATCGGACCGTGCCACCAAGCGCATCCCGCCCCACCACCCGCCGGCGGCTGACCGTCCCGGTCACGCTGCTCGCGCTGCTGCCCCTCGCCGCCTGCGGCACCCCACCCGAGCTGCGCGGACCGGCCCAGCAGACGGCCACCGCCCCGACCGCGACCGGTACCCCCAGCTCGCCCACGCCGACCGCCACCCCGACGGCGCCGACCACGCCGACGGCCACCCCCACCGCCGCGGACCTGGTCGCGGTGCCCTGCCCGGCCGGCCCGTCCGGAGACCGGGTGGTCTCGCTGCTGCGTGGTGCGGCCGGGGTCCTGCCCCGGGACGTCCGGGTCCGGGTCCGGACCGGGCCGCTCTGCGCCGGGGACTGGCAGTACACCGTGCTCGACGTGACCGGGCACGAGGAGCTCCAGGTGGTCACCCGGGGCCGGCCGGGGGCACTGAAGCTGGTCACCGCCGGGACGGACGTCTGCGGGGCCGAGGTACGTGCCGCCGGGCCGCCCGGCATCCGGACGTTGGCCTGCGACGGCACTCCGGGTGCGTAGGCTGGTCGCCATGCCCGGAACACCGCCGACCCGCTACGTCTATCTGGGGCCCGAGGGCACCTTCGCCGAGCAGGCGCTGCGTACCGTGCCCGCCGCCGAGCGGGGCAGCCGTACGCCGGCCCGCAGCGTCGGCGAGGCGCTGGACAGCGTACGGGCCGGGGACGCCGACGCCGCCCTGGTGCCGCTGGAGAACTCGATCGGCGGCGCGGTCGGGGTGACCCTCGACGAGATGGCCGAGGGCGAGCCACTGGTGATCACCCGGGAGGTGATCCTGCCGGTGGAGTTCGTGCTGGCCGCCCGTCCGGGGACCAGCCTCGCCGACGTGCGCAGCGTGGCGGCGCACCCGCAGGCGTCCACCCAGTGCCGGGGCTGGCTCCGCGACCACCTGCCCGACGCGACGGTGGTCGACGTGCTCTCCAACGGCGCCGCCGCGGCCGGCGCGGCCGGCGGCGAGTACGACGCGGCGGTCTGCGCCCCGATCGGGGCGTCCCGGCACCGGCTGACGGTGCTCGCCGACAAGATCGCCGACCACCCGGACGCGGTGACCCGGTTCGCCCTGGTCTCCCGCCCCGGCCCACCCCCGCCGCCCACCGGGGACGACGTCACCTCGCTGGCCGTCTACATCGCCCACGACCGGGTGGGTGCCCTGCTCTCCGTGCTGATGGAGCTGGCCGTCCGGGGGATCAACCTGACCCGGATCGAGTCCCGCCCGACCGGCGAGGCGCTCGGCCGGTACGTCTTCTTCCTCGACTGCACCGGCCACGTCGCCGACGTCCGGCTCGGCGAGGCGTTGCAGGGGCTGCGGCGGGTCTGCGCCGATGTGCGCTTTCTCGGGTCGTACCCCCGGCACCGCTGGAGCCCGGCGGCGGCCGAACGGCCGGTCCCCGCACCGGCCGGCCTCTCCGACGCCGACTACGCCGACGCGGCGGCCTGGCTGTCGCGGCTGCGCGCCGGCGAGCTGAGCTGACGGTGCCGGGACGCCCGGACGGGGCGTCCCGCGCACCGGGCGGTCACTGCAGCAGGCCGCCGAGCAGGCCGCCCTGCTGCTGCTGGACGCCGCTGCCCTGCACCGGCGGCTCCTCGGAGGGCTGCACCACCACGAAGCCCTGACCGGCGAAGCTCATCGTGAACGCCTCGCCGGTGCTGCGGCCGAGCAGCGTGCCCAGGCCGAGCTGCTCCGCCCGGTGGTAGCCGGTCTGGAGGCTGGCCGACCAGCAGACCGCCGCCTGCGGGTCGACGTAGGTGGGCTGGTCGACGTTCAGCACCACCGGGGTGCCCTTGGTGGTGATCGCGATCCTGCCGTGACCGGTGAAGACGCAGTTGAACAGGCCGGACGAGGACGCCATGCCGGCACCGCCGACCATCTTGATGTCGTACTGGAGGCTGGAGTCGAAGGCGAGCACGCTGGAGCCGTTGATCGACAGCGCGTCGCCGGGCTCCAGGTCGATGATGTGCACGTCCTTGGCGAGCTCGGCGAGGAAGACGTCGCCGTGGCCGGAGAGCTTCATCAGCGGGACGCCCTCGCCGGTCAGGCGCTGCTTGATGAACTTGCCGATGCCGCCGGAGCCGAGCGCCTGAAACTGCACCTGCCCCTGGTACGCGACCATGGACCCGACCCGGGCCATCGCCTCGCCGTTCAGCTCGATCTTCAGCATCTTGGAGTTCTGCAGCCGCATGCCCGGCTGCTGGGACTCCTTCTCAAGGTTCTCCGCGGAGAAGAGCGCGCTGCGCATGGGTTTTCCTCCTGCATCGGGTGTGCCTCTCCCGCAGGCTAGGTGACCCGCGCAACGGCCGGCATCGGCCGAGGGGGGCGGAGCGGCGGGCCCGGTCAGCCCCAGCCGAGCGCGTGCAGCCGGGCGTCGTCGATGCCGAAGTGGTGGGCGATCTCGTGCACCACGGTCACCGCCACCTCGTCGACGACGTCCTCCTCCGTGTCGCAGATCCGCAGGATCGGGCGCCGGTAGATGAGGATGCGGTCCGGGAGGACGCCGGAGTAGTCCCAGCCCCGCTCGGTCAGCGCGTGCCCCTCGTAGAGGCCGAGCAGGTGCTCGCCCGGCGGTGGATCGTCCTCGACCAGGATCACCACGTTGCTCATCAGCCCGAGCAGCTCCTCGGGCACCTCGTCGAGGGCCTCGCCGACCAACTCCTCGAACCGTTCACGGCTCATCTCCACCGGCACGCCCCCATCCTCCCCGACCCGGGCGCGTTCCCATCCATCAAGATCACTAGAAGATCACGGAGAGAGTGCCCACCGGCGTACGGATGAGCACTCTCTCCGGGAGAGCGCGGCGCGGGAGTGGATCAGGAGGCGAGGCGGGCGGTGAGGCTGATCTGCGCGCCCGGGGAGAGCAGCCGCGAGATCGGGCAGTTCTCCTTGGCGGCCTCGGCCAGCTTGGTGAACTGGGCCTCGTCCATGCCCGGGGCCTGGCCGACCGTCTCCAGGTCGATCCGGGTCACGGTCATGCCCGCGTCGGTCTTGTCGAAGTGGACCTTGGCGGTGGTCTCCACCGAGGTGTCGGTCGCGCCCGCGTCGGCGAGCTGCTTGGAGAGGGCCATCGAGAAGCAGCTCGCGTGCGCGGCGCCGATCAGCTCCTCGGGGTTGGTCCCCTCACCCTCCTCGAAGCGCGACTTGAACGAGTAGTTCCCGGTCAGCCCGCCCTTTCCGGTGCGGACGGTCCCGGCACCCTCGGTGAGGTTGCCCTGCCAACGTGCGGAAGCGGTACGGATAGGCATGCCCCGACGCTAACCGAAACCGGGCGGCCCCGCACCGACCAGCGCGGACGAGCGGCGACAACCGGCCGCCCGACTCGCGGTACCCGTCGCCGAGTGCCGGCTGTGTCATGATTCGGCACAGGCCCACGCGCGGAAGGGTGGCCGATGTCCCAGGATCTCCCCATCCCCAGGCAGGACAACCGGTCCGACGGGACGACCGTCGTGGAGTGGGGCGAGGGGGAACCCGAACCGCCGGGCCGGGCCGGACGCTCGCTGGCCGGGCTGGGACGGGACCACCGGCTGCCGCTGGTGCTCGCCGGGCTCGGCGCGGTGGCCGCGGTCGCCTCGCTGATCGGCGAGTGGCTGGTGATGACGGTCCCGAACGGCGGCCCGGAGGGGAACACCTCGATCCGGGTCCCGGGCGGGGTGGCCCACGTGGACGGCTTCGGGGTCGGCTACCTGGTGGGCCTGCTCGGCCTCGCCGGCGCGGTGGCGCTGGCCCTGGGCGGCACCCCCGCGGTCCGGCACAACGCCCGGGTGGCCGGTCTCGGCCTCGCGGTGGCGGTGCTCGCCGTACTGACCGCGACCACGTTCTCCCTCGACGACCTGGGCCAGCGGACGCTCTTCTACTCCTCGGAGGCGGGGATCCGGGTCGACTACGGCCGGGGGCTGGTGACCGCGTTCCTGGCCACCGTCCTGCTCGCGGCCGCGCTGCACCTCTCCGGCCGGACCGCGCCCGCGCGGGCCGCCGCCGAGCCCGGGGCGGAGCCGGAAGCCGGGCCGCCCGGCCGGGGTCGCCGCCGGGAGCGGGGGCGGGCGGACGACGACCTCCCGCCCGCGCCGGCCGACCTGACGGTCCGGCCCACCGTGCCGTTCGCCCGCCCCGAGCCGCCGGCCTGATCGAGGGCCGACGGACCGTCACCGGGCGGTCGCCGCGGGTTGGTGCCCGATTCGCCGGGAAGCCATGGATGCGACCTGTTCCGCGAGGTACGGTTGCTGCCCGCCGGTCGTGGGCCGAGGCATCGACGACCAGGACGGCTGGCACGACGGCGGCGGGCGAAGGAGGAACCATGACCCGCCCGGGACTGCCCAAGCTGATCGCCACCGACCTCGACGGGACGCTCGTCCGCAGCGACGACACCGTCTCCGCGTACACCCACGAGGTGCTCGACCGGGTGCGGGCCGCCGGGATCCCGGTGGTCGGCGCGACCGGTCGCGGACCCCGCCTGACCGAGCTGACCCGCAACGACATCCGCGCCGCCGACTTCCTGGTGATGGCCGGCGGGGGACGGGTGGTCGACCAGAGCGACCCGACCGGCCCGGTGGTACTGCGTGACGAACGTCTCCCCGGCCCGGTGCTCGCCCGGCTCCTCGCCGACCTGGAGGCGGCGGTCGGCCCGCTCACCGTCATGGTCGAGGCCTCCGACGAGCACGACGCCCCGCTCTGGGGCGACTACCACCCGAGCTGGCCCTACCCGGACCGGTTCGAGGCGCGCAGCCGCGCGGAGTGCGTCTCCTCGGACGTGATCAAGGCGTTCGCCCGGACCGCCGACCACCACGTCGACGAGCTGCTGGCCACGGCCCGCCGGATCGTCCCGCCGGAGACGGCCACGCTCACCCAGGCCGGGCTCGGCTTCATCGAGATCTGCCCGCCCGGGGTGGACAAGTCGACCGGGCTCAGCGTGGTCGCGCAGACCCTCGGGGTCGACCCGGCCGAGGTGCTGGTCTTCGGCGACATGCCCAACGACCTGCCGATGTTCGCCTGGGCGGGCTGGGCGCGGGTGGCGGTCGCCAACGCCCACCCGGAGGTCCGCGCCGCGGCCGACGAGGTGACCCTGCGCAACGACGACGACGGCGTGGCGGTCTACCTGGACCGACTACTCTCCCGCTGATGGGAGAGGCACCTCGACTGGTCGCGACGGACATCGACGGCACCCTGCTCCGGGACGACCGGACGCTCAGCCCGCACACCGCGGCGGTGCTGGCCCGGATCTCCGCCCAGGGCACGCCGGTCGTGCTGGTCACCGGCCGGCCCATCCGCTGGCTCCAGCTCGTGTACGACCAGCTCGCCGAGCCGCTCCCGGCGATCTGCGCCAACGGCGCGGTCGTCTACGACCCGGCCGCCGACGAGGTGCTGCGGGCCGACCCGCTGGCCCCGGAGCTGCTGGCGGAGGTGGCCCGGCGGCTGCGGGCCGAGGTGCCCGAGGTGAGCTTCGCGGTGGAGATCGTGGACAGCCGGCAGATGCGGCACGAGGCGCACTACCCGCTGCGCTGGGACGCCGACCACGACGCCATCCGGGCGGTCGAGTCCCCCGAGGAGCTGCTCTCCGCCCCGGCGGTCAAGCTGCTGGCCCGCGCCGGCGAGCAGGACCCGGACGCGTTCGTCCAACTGGTGGCGGGGGCGCTGGCGGGGCTGGCCGAGGCGACCCACTCGTCGTACACCGGGCTGGTGGAGATCTCCGCCGCCGGGGTGACCAAGGCGGCCGGGCTGGCCTGGTACTGCGCCCGGCTCGGCATCGACGAGCGGGACGTGCTGGCCTTCGGCGACATGCCGAACGACGTACCGATGCTGACCTGGGCCGGCCGGGCGGTGGCGGTCGCCAACGCGCACCCCGCCGTCCTGGAGATCGCCGACGAGGTGACGGCGGCGAACTCCGCGGACGGCGTGGCCGCGTACCTGGAGAAGGTCTTCGGGGTGGGCTGAGCGGTCCGGGCGCCCGCGCGGGCGACGCCCGGGCCCGGTCAGAGGTACTGGCCGGTGCCGTGCCCCTCGCCGCCCTGCGGCTGGCCCATGCCGGGCATCCCCGGCATGACCCCGGTGGGGCCGCTGGGCAGGGCCTGCCGGCCGGACCGCATCTGCTCCAGCTGCACCCGGGCGGCCATCTGCTGGGCGACCAGAGCCGCCTGGATGCCGTGGAAGAGCCCCTCCAGCCAGCCGACCAGCTGGGCGTGGGCGATCCGCAGCTCGCTCTCGCTGGGCGCCTTCTCCTCGGTGAAGGGCAGCGAGATCCGCTCCAGCTCCTCACGCAGCTCGGGGGCGAGCCCCTCCTTGAGCTCGACGATCGAGCGCTCGTGGATCTCGCGCATCCGGTGCCGGCTGGCGTCGTCGAGGGGGGCGGACTTGACCTCCTCCAGCAGTTGCTTGATCATGCTGCCGATCCGCATCACCTTGGCCGGCTGCTCGACCAGGCGGGTCGGGTCCTCGCCCGGCCCCTCCTCGGTCTGCACGGTGCCGACCGGCCGGCCGTCCGGGCCGACCACCACCACGGTGCCGGGGATGCCGTCGTGGCCCGGCTCGTCGTTCTGTCCAGCTGAGCGCGCTTCGGTCATGGGTCCCATCTTTACCCAGCGCCCGCCACCCACACGCGGCGGGACCGGGTCCCGGCGCGGAACCACCCGGCCGGGGCGCGCTACCGTCGCGCTCATGTCCGCAGACCCGCGCGCCGTGCTGACGCGGCCCGCCCCGCCGCCGGACGTCACGGTCGCCTACGGCGACCACCCGGAACAGGTCGCCGACCTGCGCCGGCCCGCCGGCGACGGCCCGGCCCGGCCGCTGGTCGTCGTGGTGCACGGCGGGTTCTGGCGGGCGGAGTACGACCGGAGCCACACCGGGCCGATGGCCGCGGCGCTCGCCGCGCTCGGCCACCCGGTCGCCCAGGTCGAGTACCGGCGCACCGGACAGCCCGACGGGGGCTGGCCGCACACGCTGACCGACGTGCTGGCCGGGGTGGCCGCGCTGCCCGGGCTGGCCGCCGCCGCGATGCCGGGGCGGGTGGCCGGCGTGCCGCCGATCCTGGTGGGTCACTCGGCCGGCGGTCACCTGGCGCTCTACGTCGCGGCGCACGCGCCGGAGACGGTCGGCGGCGTGCTGGCGCTGGCCCCGGTGGCCGACCTCGCCGAGGCGTACCGGCTGGACCTGGACGCGGGGGCGGTGGCCGCGCTGCTCGGCGGCGGCCCGGCGGACGTGCCCGACCGGTACGCGACGGCCGATCCATCGGCGTTGGTGCCGATTCGAGTACGGAGCGTAGTCGTGCATGGTGGGCAGGATCGCCAGGTGCCGGTGCGGATGAGCCGCTCCTGGGTCGCCGCGGCCCGGGCCGCCGGCTCCCCCGCCACCCTTGTCGAGCTGCCCGAATGCGAGCATTTCGGTCTGATCGCGCCGGGCTCCGCGGCCTGGCCCCGGGTGGTCGACGCGTTGCGGTCCTTGCACGATGATCTTCAGGGCATTGACGCAGAGTCGCCGACCAGGTAGAACGCCGAAGGGGCGCTGAGCCCCTGCAACGCTTCTCGAAAGGAAATCGGTGTCGCAGATGAACCGCAGGCGGGCACTTCAACTGCTGGCCGCGCTCGGTACCAGCGGATTGGCGGCCGGCTGCGGCTCCGACTCCGAGGAGACGGCCGCCGACTCCGGCAGCCCGATCAAGATCGGGCTCATCGTGCCCGGCACCGGCGCGAACAAGCCGATCGGCGACGAGATCACCAACGGCTTCCAGCTCTTCCTCCGCCTCAACGACCAGCGGCTCGGCGGCCACCCCGCGACCCTGGTCACCGCCGAGGAGGGCGCGAACGCCAAGAGTGGCCAAGCCGCCGTCGACCGCCTGCTCAAGGAGGGCGTCCTCGCGCTCACCGGCGTGGTGAGCTCCGCCGTCATGTTGGGCATCCGGGACAGCGTCGAGCAGGCCCGGGTTCCGCTGATCGGCTCGAACGCCTCCCCGACCAGCCTGCAGAGCGTCGTCTACATCTGGCGTACCTCGTACGTGCTCGACGAACCCGGCCGGGCGCTCGGTCAGTACCTTCACGAGTTACTGCCCGCCAACAGCCGGATCGCCATCGTCGCCCCGAACAGCCCGAGCAGTCGGGACGTCATCGACGGCTTCCGGAAGGGCTACGAGGTGAACGGCCGCAGCATCGCCGACAAACCCATCCTCACCGCCGAAGCCGCCAAGCTGGGCAAGGACACCTACGTCGGTGCCATCGGCCAAGCGCTGAGCCAACGGCCCGACGCGATCTTCTGCCACTACGCCGGCCCGGCCGCGGTCCAGTTCATCAAGCAGGTCTACAACGCGGGCTACCACGGCCCGATCTACGCCCCCGGGTTCCTCACCGAGGGCACGGTCCTCGGTGAGCTGGAGACCGAGGACGAGTCGATCGAGAAGTACGGCATCGAGACCGCCCTCAACTACTCGGCCGACCTCAACAACACGGCCAACCGGGTGTTCGCCTCGGCGTACCGCGAGACGTACAACGCCTCCCCGACCACCTACGCGATGGCCTCCTACGACGCCGCCCAGGTGCTCGACAAGGCGATCCGGCTGGTCCCCGGGAACCCCACCCCGCAGCAGGTCAACCTGGCGCTCGGCAAGATCGGCCAGATCGACAGCCCGCGCGGGCCCTGGCAGTTCAACCAGCCGCGTACCCCGCAGCAGAAGTGGTACCTGCGCCGGGTCCAGCACGACGGCCAGCTGCTCTCCAACGTCGTGATCAACGAGCTGGCCACGCTCGGCTGAGCCGCTGCCCCGTACGCCGACGGGCCGGCCCCCGGTGGGGGCCGGCCCGTCGTGTGCTCGGCGCGGTGCGGGACGGTCAGTGGCGCAGCTCGGCGATGCAGCACTTCACGCTGCCGCCGCCCTTCTTCACCTCGGCCAGCTCGACCGGGACCGGGGTGTAGCCGGCCGCCTTGAGCTTGCCCGCCAGCCGGGTCGCCTCGCTGTTCAGCACCACGTTCGCGCCGTCGCTGACCAGGTTGAGACCGAAGGCCAGGGCGTCCTCGTCGTCCGCGATCACCGCGTCCGGGAAGAGCTGGGCCAGCACCTTCTGGCTGGCCGCCGAGAAGGCGCCCGGGTAGTAGACGATGTTCTCGTCGTCGATCGACGCGAGCGCCACGTCGAGGTGGTAGAAGCGCGGATCGACCAGGCGCAGGGACACCACCGGGCGGCCGAGCGCTTCCTGGGCCTCGGCGTGCGCCGGCAGCTCGGTGCGGAAGCCGTGGCCGGCGAGGATCAGGCCGCCGTGCGCGTCCGGCAGGTACGCGAAGTCGCCCTCGCCCTCGTTGGTCTCGCTCGGCGCGATGAACCGCCAGCCCTGCGACTCGTAGAACGCCCGGTGCGCGGCGGCCTCGGCGGCCCGCTGCTCGTGCTTGAACTGGGCGCCGTAGACGGTGCCGTCGACCACGAAGGCGCCGTTGGCCGCGAAGACCATGTCGGGCAGCCCGCGCTCGGGGGTGAGCAGGTGCACCTCATGGCCGAGGCCGACGAGCGTCTCCCGCAGGCGGTCCCACTGCTTGACCGCCAGCTCCGCGTCGACCGGCGCGGTCACGTCCATCCACGGATTGATGGCGTACTCGACCGCGAAGTGCTCGGGCGAGCACATGAGATATGTCCGCTTTCGCGGGACTCGCTGCTGGTTCACGGTCACCAAGAGTAGGTAGCCTGGAACTTTGGTAACAGCCACAACCATTGCTTCCCAGAGGCGGAACGTTGCAGATAGACGCAGTTGACCAGCGAATCATTGCGTTGCTCGTGGCGGATGCTCGCGCGTCGTACGCGGACATCGGCATCCGGGTGTCACTCTCCGCCCCCGCCGTCAAGCGACGGGTCGACCGGCTCCGCTCGGCCGGGGTGATCCGCGGGTTCACCGCGGTCGTCGACCCGGCCGCCGTCGGCTGGACCACCGAGGCCTTCGTCGAGCTGTTCTGCGCCGGCCGGACCACCCCGGCGCAGATCGGGGCGGCCGCCCGCCGGCACCCCGAGGTGGTCGGCGCGTACACCGTCTCCGGGGAGGCGGACGCCCTGGTGCACCTGCGGGCCGCCGACATCGCCCACCTCGAGGAGGCGTTGGAACGGCTGCGGGCCGAGTCCTTCGTCACCTCCTCCCGGAGCACCATCGTCCTCTCCCGGCTGGTCGAGTCGCCCGGCGTCGGCCCCTCCGGCGGCTGACCGTCCACCCCCTCCCCCTGCCGTGCCCCTCCTCGTCGCGGCGCGGCGGGCGGAAGGGCCGGCCGGGAGCCGGGGAGCGGCCGGGAACCGGGCGGCGGAGGGCGGCGTCCAAGGGCGCATGAGACCGGTGACCGCCTACGCCACGACCGGAACCCTGCTGGCCCTGAGCCTGCTCGCCGGGAGCGCCGTCGCGCCCCGGGCGGCGGCGCCCGAGCCGGCCCCACCCGCGGCCGCGCCCCGGCTCGTCGGGTACGACTCCTGCGCGGCGGCCCTGGCCGGGCTGCGCGCCGCCGCCAGCGCGGCCGTCGGGCCGTACGGCTTCGGGCCGGGTTGGCGTACCGGGATGGCCGGTGACGCGGTGATGCCCGCCGACGCCGCCGCGCGCGCTGAAGCGGCGCTGCCGCCCGGGGCCGCCAAGGCGGCCGGGTCGGCGGCGCCGGAGCACTCCGCGACCAACAGCCACGAACCGGGGGCGGACGAGCCGGACCTGGTGAAGACCGACGGCCGGCGGATCGTCGTGGTCACCCGGGGCGTGCTGCGGGTGGTCGACGCGGCCACCCGGGAGGTCACCGGGCAGCTCGACCTCTCCACCGGGGAGGGCCGCCGGTGGTGGCCGGAGGGCAGCCTGCTGCTGCACGGGGACCGGGCGTTGGTGCTGGTCCGGGCCGCACCGGAGGTGATGCCGGCGATCGACCGCCCGATCAGCCCCGACCGTCCGGCCGACACCGACCGGCCCACCAGCTCCGACCGGCCGGCCGACCCCGACGGGCCGCGCCTGATCCTGGTCGACCTGGCCGGGCCGCTCAGGGTCGTCGGGACGTACCGGATCGAGGGCAGCCTGCTGGACGCGCGGCAGACCGGCCCGACCGCCCGGGTCGTGATCCGTTCGCAGCCCCGGCTCTCCTTCCCGTACGACGAGCGGCGCACCGACGCCGAGCGGACCGCCGCCAACCGGGCGGTGATCGCCCGGGCCGGCCTGGACGCCTGGCTGCCCCGCTACGCATGGACGGCGGCCGAGGAACGCCACACCGGCCGGGTCGGCTGCGACCGGCTGAGCCGGCCGGCCGCCGCCACCGGCACCGCCCTGCTGACCGTGCTCAGCTTCGACCTCACCACCGGTCGGCTGGGCGACGGCGACCCGGTCACCGTCGCCTCGGACGCCGACACCGTCTACGGCACCGCCGGCAGCCTCTACCTCGCCGGCGCGAGCGGCGCCGGCTGGCGGAGCGGCCGGGCGGATCCGCGGCGGCCCGGGCCGGAGCGCACCGACATCTACCAGTTCGACACCGGCGGCCCCGGCCGGCCCCGGTACGTCGCCGCCGGCAGCGTCCCCGGATCGCTGCTCAACCAGTACGCCCTCTCCGAGTGGCAGGGCCACCTGCGGGTGGCGACCACCCGCGCGGGGTCCGGGGGCGGGACCAGCGCGTCGGCGGTGCACGTGCTCGCCCGGCAGGGCGACCGGTTGACGGAGACCGGCCGGGTCGACGGCCTCGGTCGCGGCGAGCGGATCTACTCCGTGCGGTTCCTCGGCGGCACCGGCTACGTGGTGACCTTCCGGCAGACCGACCCGCTCTACGCGCTCGACCTGACCGACCCGGCCGCACCCCGGCTCACCGGCGAGCTGAAGATCAACGGCTGGTCGGCGTACCTGCACCCGGTGCCGGGCGACCGCCTGCTCGGCGTCGGCCAGGAGGCGGACGACCGGGGGCGGGCGCAGGGCCTCCAGGTCTCGCTCTTCGACGTCCACGACCCGGCCCGGCCCGCCCGGCTGGCCCGCCACCACCTGCCCGGCGGCAGTTCGGTGGCGGAGTTCGACCCGCACGCGTTCCTGTTCGACCCGACCACCGGCCTGGTGGCGCTGCCGCTGGGCGGGGGCGGCATCCGCCTGCTCACCGTGACCGAACGGGGGATCACCGACGTCGGCACGCTCACCCTGCCGCAGGGCGGCCCCGCCAGCCGGTCCCTGCTGATCGACGGCCGACTGTGGGCCGTCTCCGACGCCGGGCTGGCGGTCGTCGACCCGACCACGGCGGGCGGCCTCGCCTGGCTGCCCTGGACCTGACACCTCCCTCCCCGGCGGGCGGGGGCCGGGAGCCCACCGGCTTCCGGCCCCCGCCCGCCGACCAGGCCGGGACACTCACGTCCGCCGACTCCGCTCCCCGCTGACTGGCGCTGATCGCCGGCCGCCGGTCCTCGCCGGTCGGCGGTCGGTGGTTGACCTCAACGCCGGTTGAGGTTGTTGAATGTGGGCGAGGCTGCGGAGGGGGGAGACGTGCGCGCGGTGTGGCTGCGGGAGTTCGGAGGTCCGGAGGTGCTGGTGCCGGGGCCCGCGCCCGATCCGACGCCCGGCCCGGGCCAGGTGCTGATCGAGGTGGCCCACGCCAACCTCACCTTCGTGGAGACCATGTTCCGGGCGACCGGCTTCGGACCGTTCCGCGCCGCGCCGCCGCTGATCCCCGGCAACGGGGTCGGCGGCATGATCGCCGCCGTCGGTCCCGGCGTGGACCCGGGACTGGTCGGCCGGCGGGTGGTCAGCGGCACCGGCGGCTCGGGAGGCTACGCCGAGCGGGTGGTGGTGGACCGGGACCTCCCCGTCGAGGTGCCCGCCGGGCTGCCCCTAGACGAGGCGGTCGCGGTGTTCGCCGACGGCCGTACCGCCACCCTGCTGATGGACGCGGCGCGACCGCGGCCCGGCGACCGGGTGCTGGTCGAGGCGGCGGCGGGCGGGGTCGGCACCCTGCTGGCGCAGCTCGCGGCGGCCGCCGGCGCGCGGGTCGTCGCCGCCGCCGGGGGCGCCCGGAAGGTGGCCCTGCTGCGCGAGCGCGGCCTCGAGGTGGTGGTGGACTACCGGCAGCCGGACTGGACCGACCAGGTCCGGGCCGCCACCGGCGGCGTGGACGTGGTCTTCGACGGGGTCGGCGGCGTGCTGGCACGGGCCGCGTTCGACCTGCTGGACGCGGGCGGGCGGATGCTGACCTTCGGGCTGGCCAGCGGCGCCTGGGCGGAACTCCCCGCCGACCTCGTGGCGGCCCGGGGAGTGACCCTGCTCCGCCCGACCGCCGACCCGGCGGCGCTGCGCGCGTTCACCGAGCGGGCGCTGGCCGAGACGGCGGCCGGGCGGCTGCGACCGCTGATCGGGCAGCGCTTCCCGCTGGAACGGGCGGCCGAGGCGCATGCCGCGATGGAGTCCCGGGCCACCGTCGGCAAGACCCTCCTCGACCTGCACTGACTGTGAGGGTGGCGGGGTCGGTTCAGCAGTGGTGAGCTGACAGCTGGTGGTGGCGGGCGTGACTCTTGCTCTGACTGGCTTCGTGCCTTTGGCGGGACTTGTCCGCCTGCTGCTGCCGGCGCCGGCCCGGCGGGAGACGTTGGCCTGATCAGGAGCTTGACCGCCAGTTAGCGGCTGGCGTGTCTCATCACAGTCCTGCCATCTCCGCACCGGACCGGACCCTTGCGTCCCCACGGTGAGGAGAGAACGCATGTCCATGCTGGCAGATCTGGTCGAGGTCGTCATCGGCGTCGACACCCACAAAGACACCCACACCGCCGCGCTACTGGATACCCGCACCGGCGGGGTGCTGGCCAGGGCCACGGTCGCCACCGATCCGGATGGCTACGCGCAACTGGTGGCCCTGGCCGAGCAGCATTCGGGGCTGCGGGCCTGGGCGCTGGAAGGCTCCGGTGGCTACGGCGCCGGCCTGGCCCGGCACCTGGCCGACGCCGGTGAACTGGTCGTCGAACTGGACCGTCCGCTGCGCCCGGCCCGCCGCGCCGGGGCGAAGTCCGACCCGATCGACGCCGAACGCGCCGCTCGCGACGCCCTGGCCCGCACGCGGCTGGCTCAGCCCAAGACCGGGGCGCAACGAGCAGCGCTGCAGGTGCGGCTGACCGCCCGCCGGGCGGCCGTGGAAGCCAGCGCCGACGCCCAGCGGCAGCTGCACGCGTTGGTGATCACCGCTCCTGAGGTGGTGCGGGCCCGCTTCCGCGGCCAGAGCACCCGGATCATGCTCACCACCGCCACCCGACTGCGCCCTACCACCAGCGCAAATGTTGACGTGTTCACCTGCCTGACCGTGCTGCGGGACCTCGCCCGCCGCGTCCGCTTCCTCGAAGCCGAAGCCGCCGACCACGAAAAGGCGATCCGCGCGATCGTCCGCACCTGGCGACCGGACCTTCTCACCCTCACCGGCGTCGGACCGATCGTCGCCGCCACCGTGCTCACCGCCTGGTCCCACCCCGGGCGCTGCCGCGACGACGCCGCGTTCGCCATGCTCGCCGGCGCCGCGCCGATTCCCGCCTCGTCGGGAAAGACCGTCCGCTACCGGCTCAACCGCTCAGGCGACCGCCAACTCAACCGCGCCCTGCACACCATCGTCCTGACCCGGCTACAACGCGACGAACGCACCCGCGCCTACGCCGACCGCCGCCGCGCCCAAGGCAAAACCGACCGCGAGATTAAACGCTGCCTCAAACGCTACGTCGCCCGCGAAATCTACCGACGCCTGGAAACCCCGCCCCAACCACTTGACGCGGCATAGGAGCGTCCAACGCCACCCGCGGCCCGCCGAGGCTCCGCCCGGAGTCCCGCCGCCCGACGGGTGGTGTCAGAGGTACATGCCGGTGCGATGCTCACCCTCCGAGCGGGACGGCTTGTCCCCCTCGCCGAAGAAGCGCTTGCCGCCGAACTCGCCGTGCAGCCGGTCGTCCAGCTCGTCGGCGAGCCCGGTCATCACCTGGACGGCGAGCATCAGGTGGGTGGCCTGGAAGTTCCGGCCGAAGACCGGGATCGAGGCCCAGACCGTGTCGTCGGCGCAGTAGAGCCGGCCGATCGGCATCCGATTGGTCAGCTCGGAGAGCTTCACGTAGAGGCGTTCGGTCGGCTCGACCTCGGTGAGCACCGGGGAGAAGACGTCGACCAGGGGCGGGTTGTCGCGTACCCGGACGAAGACCATGGCGGAGCCGGCCCGGATGTTGATGTCGCCGTCCGAGTCGACCTGCACCTGGTCGGACGCCGACTTGAGCATGGTGGAGACGACCGTGCGGACCCGCTCCTCCAGCGCCAGCACGTCGTTCTCGCCGGCCTGGGCGGTGGCCGCGGCGGCCAGCGCCTCGTCGAGGTCGGACTCGACGTCGCGGCCCGGGCCGAACTCGCTCCGCGCGGTGCCCATGGGCTCCACCGGCAGCGGCTCCCCCTCGGCGTCGTGCACCAGGTAGACGAGGAAGGCGGGGTGCGGCGCGCCGTAGACGTCGCGGAGGGTGCGGGAGAGCACCGCCGCGAGCCGGGTCGACTCGGAGACGGCGCAGTCCAGGCCGAACTGCTCGCCGGAGCCCTCGACCACGCCGGGCGGGGACCAGCCGAGCGCGATCATGTCGGCCACGGCGGCCCGGTCCAGCCGGTAGCCCGGCGGCAGGGTGGCGTTGCCGACCGCCCGCGCGGCGAGCCTGCCCTCCGCGCCGGCGTCCACGCTGATCGAGTAGACGGCGTCCCCGGTGCCGGAGGCGGTGGGGTCGAGGGTCAGCTCCACGTGGGCGCCGGTGGGCAGGCCGCGCAGCCGGTCGGCCAGCGCCCGGGCGAACTCCCGCCAGGCCTCCGTCACCTTCGCCCGCAGGTCGGCAGTGGTCGGCTCGTCCAGCAGGATCGACTCGTACTGCTCCGGCGCACCGCCGGTCGGGTCATCCGTCGGCATCGAGGGGTGGTCTGCCGTCATGATCGCCTCCGTCCGTCAGGGTCACCCTACCCACGGACGGTGGGGGCCGAATCAGGCCGACCGGGATCGGACTCCGGGCCGCCGGCCGGTCATCTGGCCGGGCCGGTGCCGTCCAGCTCGACCGGCCAGGTGGCGGCCAGCTCGCTGAGCCGGGACGCGGTCCCGGCGGGATCGGCGCCGCGGCCCACGGCGAGCCCCAGCAGGTACGCGGTCACCGGTGCGCCCGGACGCAGCACCTGGTGGGCCACGTCCTTGGCCAGGTCGAGCACGACCGGCACCGGCACCTGAGCCGGATCGAGACCCAGCTCGGCGCAGGCCGCCGTGACCCAGTCGTCCATCACCGTCATCGTGTCCACTCCTCGGCCCGGCGTACGTCCTCGTCAGTGTCGCAGTCGAACCAGGGCGGCGGGCCGGAGCCGGACCAGGCCACCTCCCGCACCGTCAGCCCGGCCAGCAGCGCCCGCACCGGAGCCCCGTCGAGCGTGCCGCCCCGCTGCGCGGCGAGCTCGTCCAGGGCGGCCCGCAGCGCGGCGACCCGCCACACGCCGCAGAGCTGCTGCCGGCGACCGTCGCCGTCGAGGTAGCAGGCCCCGTCGACCGGCGAGCCGGCGAGCTGCCGCAGCAGGTCGTCGACCGCGCCGGCGGTGAGCAGCGGCAGGTCGGCGGCGAGCAGGGCGACGGTGGTCGTACCCGCGTCGAGCAGGGCGATCCCGGCCCGGGTGGCGGCGACCGGGCCGCCGCCGGGCGGCTCCTCCCGGGTCACCCGCACGCCGGGCGGGACGGCACCGGCCACACCGACCACGATCCGCGGCTCGGCGCGGGCGACCGCCGCCAGCACCCGGTGCAGCATCGGTTGGCCGCCGACCGGGCGCGCGGGCTTGTCCACCCCGCCCATCCGGCGGGCCGCGCCACCCGCGAGCAGCACCGCCGCGTACGCCGTCATCCCGCCACGGTAACCCGGGCCGCCGAGCCGCTGCCCGCGGCCGACGGGCGGGGTCCGCGCGGACGGCGGCTTGATCCACCCGTGGGCGGCATCCGGCCGGGTCCGAGCAGACGGTCACCGCCGTCCGCCGCGAGCGGAGTGCATCGCGCGCCCCACGGTCGCCGTGCGGTACGACGGCCGGGCGGGGCAGGATGGCGGGATGGGACGGGCGACTGATCGGCGCGGGGTGCTCCGGATCGACCTCGACGCGGCGGCGGACGGACGCGCCCGGGTACGCCGCCCGGACACCCTGGTCGTGGAGGAGCCGCTGGAGATCCGGGTCGGCCTGGCCGGCCCCGGCCGGCGGCGGCCGCTCGCGGTGACCATGCGCACCCCCGGCGACGACCTGGACCTGGCGATCGGCTTCCTGCTCACCGAAGGGCTGGTCCGGTCCACCGACGACGTGCACACCGCCCAGCTCTGCGCCGGGGCGGAGACGCCGAACACCTACAACGTGGTCGACGTGGTGCTGGCCCCGGGCGTGCCGGAGCCCACCACCGACCCGTCCCGCAACTTCTACACGACCAGCTCGTGCGGGGTCTGCGGCAAGGCGAGCATCGACGCGATACGGACCCGCTCGCTCTTCGCGGTGCGGGACGACCCGACGACCGTGCCGGCGGAGGTGCTGGCCGCCCTGCCGGACCGGCTCCGGGCGGCCCAGCGGACCTTCGACCGGACCGGTGGCCTGCACGCCGCCGGCCTCTTCACCCCGGACGGCGAGCTGCTGGTGCTGCGCGAGGACGTGGGTCGGCACAACGCAGTCGACAAGGTGGTCGGCTGGGCGGTGCGGGAGCGGCGGCTGCCGCTCGCCGGGCACCTGCTGCTGGTCTCCGGCCGGGCCAGCTTCGAGCTGACCCAGAAGGCGTGGATGGCCGGCGTGCCGCTGCTCGCGGCGGTCTCCGCGCCCAGCACCCTCGCCGCAGAGCTGGCCGAGGAGGCCGGCATGACCCTGGTCGGCTTCCTGCGCGGCCGGACCATGAACGTCTACGCCGGCGCCCACCGGCTCGCCGACGTCGACTGAGCCCGGCCCGACCGCCGAGCCCGGCCCGACCGCATCGGAGGGTAGGGCCGGTGGCCGGTGCGGAGGGGTGCCGGGGCGGCATCAGCCGCCCCGGGAGGTGCCACGGCGGCGGGCCCGACGGCGGACCACTCCGGGGAAGCCGACGGCCGGCCAGCCGTCCAGCTCGGACGGGGGCACACCGCGCCGGAGCAGGTCGTCGAGGAGCAGCGCGAGGGAGTAGTCGGGGTGGGTGGCGAGCACCCGTTCCAGCGCCACCGCCGCCAGTGCGCCGTACCCGGCCCGCCAGGCGGCGAAGGCGAGCAGGCTGCCCGGAGCGGCGATCAGCTCCGGCTCGGCGCGGCGCAGCACGTCGGTCCAGAGGCCGATGTCCCCGTCCCGCCCGTCGGTCCGCTCCCAGGCGTGGTCGCGGACCGGGAGTTGGGTCAGGAGCACGGCCAGCCAGGCCACCTCGTCGTCGCCCAGCCGCTCGCCCCGCCGGTGCCGGCGGAACGCGGTGCGGACCGCGGCCACCCCGGCCGACCGGACCGACCGGCCGCCGACCAGGGCGGTCTCCGCCGCCTCCTCGCTGAGGGCCGCCAACCGCCGCCGGGCCCGGGCGGTGGCGCGGCGCATCGCCACCCGGACGGGACCGTCGAGCGGGGCCACCTGCGCGGTCAGCGCGGCCCGGTCGGGGAGGGCGACCTGACCGGCGAAGACGGCCGCCGCGCTGACCTCGCTGGCCGCCGGGTCGTACGGGGTGCCGTCGGGCGGGCAGCAGTCGGGTTCGGCGCACAGGTACGACCACCAGCGCCCGTCGGTCACCCGCAGCGCGTCGAGGACGACCACCCCGGCCGCGTCCAGCGCCTCGCCGACCGCGTCCACCGCCCCGGTCACCCGGGACGCCGGCCCGTAGCCGATCACGGTGGCCGACTCGGTGCCCTGCCGGAGGATGACCCCGGCCAGGTGTCGGGCCGGCGGACGGGGATCGGCGCCGGGCTCGGGCAGGTCGCCTCGGGCGGCGAAGACGACCCGTCGGCCGCGCAGCGCCACCACGACCACGCTGTCGGCGGGGTGGAAGCCGAGCAGGTACGGCACGGCGGCGATGAGGTCGGCGGGTGAGCGGACGGCGAGTCGGGGGCGGTCGGTCGGTGTCATGCCGGGAGCGTGCGGCGGACCGGTGCCCGGCCGACAGGCCCTGTGGACGACACGCGGCTTGTCCACAGACACGGAGAGTATCGGCGCAGGTGAGGACGGTTCTGCACCGAGCCGGCGAGCGCGGTGACGGCACCCGTCGGGATGCGCATCGGTCGACGTCGAACGGCGTGGCAGCCGGTCCGGCAGCGGACGCGGCCCGGCACGGCCCTCGCCGGACGCCGGGAAGGGCTACCTTGCGCTCATGGACCTGGCGTACCTGCGGGCGCACCCGGAGCACCTGCCGACGTTCCTGACCCATCAGCGGATCCGGGAGACGCCGGTCTCCGGCGGTGACATCTGCGCCGCCTCCCGGCTCACCCTGGACGACGGGCACTCGGTCTTCACCAAGACCTGGTCGGAGACGGCGGGACGGCCGGTGCCGGACGGCTTTTTCGCCACCGAGGCCGCCGGGCTGCGCTGGCTGCGCGAGGCCGGCGCGGTGGCCGTACCGGAGGTGGTGGTGGCGCTGCCGGAGCTGCTGGCGCTCGACTGGGTGGAGCCCGGCGAACCGACGTCGGAGGCGGCCGAGCGGTTCGGTCGCGAGCTGGCCGCGCTGCACCGGGCGGGGGCGCCCGCGTTCGGGGCGGAGTGGCCCGGCTTCATCGGCGCGCTGCCCCAGGACAACACCCCCGGCCCGGGCCCGTGGTCGGACTGGTTCGCCCGTCGTCGGCTCCTGCCGTACTTCCGGATGTCGGTCGACAACGGCGCCCTGACCGGGGTCCCGGCCGCACTGGCCGAGAAGGTGATCGAGCGGATCGGGGAGCTCGGCGGCGACGAGCCACCGGCCCGGATCCACGGCGACCTCTGGCCGGGCAACCTGCTCTGGGGCGCCGACGACCGGGTCTGGCTGGTCGACCCGGCGGCGCACGGCGGACACCGGGAGACCGACCTCGCCCAGCTCGCGCTCTTCGGCGGCGCACCCCACCTGGACCGGATCCTGGCCGCCTACGACGAGACGTGGCCGCTCGCCGACGGGTGGCGGGAGCGGGTGCCGCTGCACCAGCTCCACCTGCTGCTGGTGCACACCGCCCTGTTCGGCGCGGCGTACCGGGATGCGGTCGGTACCGCCGCCCGAGCCGCGCTGCGCGGGGCCGGACGCGCTACCGTCGACAGGTGACCGCCGCCCCGACGACCGCCGGCGTCCTCGTCGACCGGTACGGCCGCGTCGCCCGGGACCTGCGGGTCTCGCTGACCGACAAGTGCAACCTGCGCTGCACGTACTGCATGCCGGCCGAGGGGCTGCCCTGGCTGGCCGGGCCGCAGCTGCTCAGCGACGAGGAGATCGTCCGGCTGGTCCGGGTCGCGGTGCAGCAGCTCGGCGTCACCGAGGTGCGCTTCACCGGCGGCGAGCCGCTGATCCGGCCCGGGCTGGTCGGCATCGTCTCCGCCGTGGCCGCGCTGGAACCCCGGCCCCGGATCTCGCTGACCACCAACGGCATCGGGCTGGCGCGGCTGGCGCCGAGCCTGCGCGACGCCGGTCTGGACCGGGTGAACGTCTCCCTGGACACCCTGGACCGGGCCCGCTTCACGGAGCTGACCCGGCGGGACCGGCTGGCCGACGTGCTCGCCGGGATGGCCGGCGCGGCGGAGGCCGGGCTGACCCCGGTGAAGGTCAACTCGGTGCTGATGCGCGGGGTCAACGACGACGAGGCGCCGGAGCTGCTGCGTTTCGCCCTCGACCACGGCTACGAGCTGCGCTTCATCGAGCAGATGCCGCTCGACGCCCAGCACGGCTGGGACCGGACGACGATGGTCACCGCCGACGAGATCCTGGCCGCGCTGCACCGGGAGTTCACCCTGACCGCCGACCCGGCGGAGCGCGGGGCCGCGCCCGCCGAGACCTGGCTGGTCGACGGCGGTCCGGCCCGGGTCGGGGTGATCGCCAGCGTGACCCGGCCGTTCTGCGGCGACTGCGACCGGACCCGGCTCACCGCCGACGGCCAGGTCCGCGCCTGCCTCTTCGCCACCGAGGAGTCGGACCTGCGCGGCGCGCTGCGCGACGGCGCGGACGACGCCGAGCTGGCGGCCCGCTGGCGTACGGCGATGTGGGGCAAGCGCGCCGGCCACGGCATCGACGACCCGTCGTTCCTGCAACCCGTCCGGCCGATGTCCGCGATCGGGGGCTGACCGGTGGAGCTGACCGTCCGCTACTTCGCTGGCGCGCGGGCCGCGGCCGGCCGGACCGAGGAGACCGCATCCGCCGGGCGCTCGCTCGACGAACTGCTGGGTGAACTCGCCGAACGGCACGGCGAGCGGCTCGCCGCCGTGCTGCGGGTGGCGAGTTTCCTGGTCGACGGCGTGGCCTGCCATGATCGTCGAGTACCGCTGCCGGCCGGGGTGACGGTTGACGTGCTGCCGCCGTTCGCCGGCGGCTGAGGAGGCTCACGTGCTGGCGATGGCGACCTTCGTGGGCTTCGCGGTGCTCGTCACCGCCCTGATCCACCTGTACCTGTGGAAACGGCTGGTGCGGGACACCACCGGCCCGGGCCGCTGGCGCAGGGTCGGCGGCATCGCCGCGCTGGTGCTGGCGCTGCTGGTGCCAGCGACCATGGCGGGGACCCGCGCCGGGCTGTTCTGGCTGGCCTGGCCCGGCTATCTCTGGCTGGCGCTGATGTTCTACCTGCTGGTCCTGCTGGTGGCGCTGGAGGCGCCGATGGCGGTGGCGAAGCTGGTGCTGCGCCGCCGGGCGATGGTCGCCGAGCCGACCACCGCCGCGCCGGAGCCGGTGCTGGTCGGGGCCGGCGGCGCCGCCGAGCCGCCGGCCGCCGCGGCGGTCGACCAGCCGGACCACGACCCGGCGCGCCGGTTGCTGCTCGCCCGCGGCGCCGCGATCTTCGCCGGGCTCACCGCGGCCGGGATCACCGGGTACGGCGTCCGCACCGCGACGGGCCCGCCGCGCCTCGACCGGGTACGGATCCCGCTGGCGAAGCTCCCGCGCAGCATGGACGGCCTGCGCATCGCCACCGTCTCCGACATCCACCTGGGCCCGCTGCGCGGCCGGGCGCACACCGAGCGGATCGTCGAGATGATCAATCGGCTGGACGCCGACCTGGTGGCGGTCGTCGGCGACCTGGTCGACGGCTCGGTGGCCGAGCTGGGCGAGGCGGCGGCGCCGCTGCGCGACCTGCGCTCCCGCTACGGCAGCTTCTTCGTCACCGGCAACCACGAGTACTACTCCGGCGTGGAGGAGTGGGTCCAGGAGGTGGACCGGCTCGGCCTGCGGGTGCTCCAGAACACCCGCCAGGAGATCCGGGCCCGGGGCGGCGTGCTGGACCTGGCGGGGGTCAACGACGTCACCGCCGCCGGCACCGGCCTGGCCGCGCCCGCCGACTACGCCGCCGCGCTGGGCGACCGCGACCCGAGCCGCCCGGTGGTGCTGCTGGCGCACCAGCCGGTGGCCGTGGTCGAGGCGGCGAAGTTCGGCGTCGACCTGCAACTCTCCGGGCACACCCACGGCGGCCAGATGGTGCCCTTCAACTACCTGGTCAAGCTCCAGCAGCCGGTGGTCTCCGGCCTCGGCGAGGTGGACGGCACCAAGGTCTACGTGACCAACGGCGCCGGCTTCTGGGGCCCGCCGGTCCGGGTCGGCGCCGGGCCGCAGGTCACCCTGGTCGAGCTGCGCGCCCCATAGCGCGCCCGCGCCGCGCAGTCCAGCACCGCATTGCTCAGGTCACGCGTACGCGTGGCGGCGGGCGGGCGGTGCGCCGGCCGTGACAGGATGCGGCGTGCCTCCGTTCAGCGCCGCACCCCCCGGTGGCCTCCCGCCATTCGTCGCGGATCTGCACATCCACTCGAAGTACTCGCGGGCGTGCAGCCGTGACCTGACCCTGCCGAACCTCGGCTGGTGGGCCCGGCGCAAGGGCATCGGCGTACTCGGCACCGGCGACTTCACCCACCCCGCCTGGTACGACCACCTGCGCGAGACCCTGCATCCGGCCGAGCCGGGCCTGTACCGGCTGAGCCCGGAGGCGGAGCGGGACATCGCCCGCCGGCTGCCGCCCCGGCTGGCCAGCACGGCGGAGGCGGACCCGGTCCGGTTCATGCTCAGCGTGGAGATCTCCACGATCTACAAGCGGGACGACCGGACCCGCAAGGTGCACCACCTGATCTACCTGCCCGACCTGGACGCGGTGGCCCGGTTCAACGCCGCGCTGGGGCGGATCGGCAACCTGGGCTCGGACGGCCGGCCGATCCTCGGCCTGGACTCCCGGGACGTGCTGGAGATCACCCTGGCGGCCAGCCCGGACGGCTACCTGGTCCCCGCGCACATCTGGACGCCGTGGTTCTCCGCGCTCGGCTCGAAGTCCGGCTTCGACGCGATCGCCGACTGCTACGCGGACCTGGCCGAGCACATCTTCGCGGTGGAGACCGGCCTCTCCTCCGATCCGGAGATGAACTGGCGGGTCGGCAGCCTCGACCGCTACCAGCTCGTCTCGAACTCCGACGCGCACTCGCCGCCGGCGCTGGCCCGGGAGGCCACGGTCCTGAGCTCGGCCCGGGACTACTTCGCCATCCGGGAGGCGCTGCGGACCGGCGACGGGCTGGCCGGGACGATCGAGTTCTTCCCGGAAGAGGGGAAGTACCACGCGGACGGCCACCGGCTCTGCGGCGTGAACTGGTCGCCGGAGCGGACCCGGGAGGCGGGCGGGCGCTGCCCGGAGTGCGGCAAGCCGTTGACGGTGGGCGTCCTGAGCCGGGTCGAGGAGCTGGCCGACCGGCCGGCGGGGCACCGGCCCGCGCACGCCCGCCCGGTCACCCACCTGGTGCCGCTGGCCGAGATCCTCGGCGAGATCAACAAGGTGGGGGCCCGCGCCAAGAAGGTCGAGGGGAAGCTCAACGAGCTGGTCGCCGCGCTCGGCCCGGAGCTGGAGATCCTCACCGCCACCCCGCTGGACGAGGTGGGCCGGGTCGGCGGCGAGCTGCTCGCCGAGGGGATCGGCCGGCTGCGCCGCGGCGACGTGCGCCGGGTGCCGGGTTACGACGGCGAGTACGGCGTGATCACCCTCTTCGACCCGGCCGAGCTGGGCGGAGCCTCGACGGGGACGCAGGCGGAGACGCTCTTCGACGTACCCGTGCCGGCGCAGCGACGGCCCGCGGAGCCGGCGCCGAAGCCGAAGGCCCGGCGCCCGGCGGCGAAGGCCGAGCCGAAGCGGAAGGCCGCACCGCCACCGCCGCCGCCGATCGCGCCGGCGCCCTCCCCGCACGAGCCGTTCGAGCCGATGCTCGCCGGCATGGAGGAGGTCGGCACCGGCCTGCTGGACCGGCTGGACGCGATGCAGCGGGTGGCCGCCTCCGCGCCGGGCGGTCCGCTGCTGATCGTGGCCGGCCCGGGCACCGGCAAGACCCGGACGCTGACCCACCGGATCGCCTACCTCTGCGCGGAGCTGAACGTCTTCCCCGAGCAGTGCCTGGCGATCACCTTCACCCGGCGGGCCGCCGAGGAGCTGCGGCACCGGCTGGACGGCCTGCTCGGCCCGGTGGCCGAGGACGTCACCGTCGGCACCTTCCACTCCCTCGGGCTGGCCATCCTGCGGGAGAACGCCGAGGCGGCCGGCCTGCCGAAGGACTTCCGGATCGCCGACGACGCGGAACGCTCCGCGGCCCGCGCGGAGGCCGGCGACGACACGGCCCGCTACACCGCGCTGCTGCGCAAGCAGGACCTGGTGGACCTGGACGAGCTGCTCACCCTGCCGGTCGCGCTGCTGAAGGCCGACCGGAAGCTGGTCCGCGAGTACCGCGACCGCTGGCGCTGGATCTTCGTCGACGAGTACCAGGACGTCGACGCCGTCCAGTACGAGCTGCTGCGGCTGCTCAGCCCCGCCGACGGCAACCTCTGCGCGATCGGCGACCCGGACCAGGCGATCTACTCGTTCCGCGGCGCGGACGTCGGCTACTTCCTGCGCTTCTCGCAGGACTTCACCGACGCCCGGCTGGTCCGGCTGAACCGCAACTACCGCTCGTCGGCGCCGATCCTGGCCGCCGCCGTGCAGGCCATCGCGCCGTCGTCGCTGGTCCGCGGCCGCCGGCTGGACCCGGCCCGGCTCGACCCGGAGGCCCCGCTGGTCGGTCGCTACCCCGCGGCCTCCGTCTCCGACGAGGCCGATTTCGTGGTACGCACCGTCGACGAGCTGGTGGGCGGCCTCTCCCACCGGTCGCTGGACTCGGGCCGGATCGACGGGCGGTCGACCACGCTCTCGTTCTCCGACATCGCGGTGCTCTACCGCACGGACCAGCAGGCCGCGCCGATCGTGGACGCGCTGGCCCGGGCGAACATCCCGGTGCAGAAGCGCTCGCACGACCGGCTGCGGGACCGCCCCGGCGTGCTGGCGATCGCCCGGGAGCTGCGGCACGCCGACGGCCTCGACGGCTCGTTGCCCGCCCGGGTCCGGCTGGCCGGGCAGGTCCTCGCCGAGCGCTTCGCCATCCCCACCCTGGACGGCGCCGGCGCGGTACGCCCCGAGGACGTCCGGACGGCGGTCGACCTGCTCACTCCGCTGGCCCGTCGCTGCGGCGACGACCTGGAGCTGTTCCTCGCCCAGCTCGCCACCGGCGCGGAGGTGGACGCCCTCGACCCGCGCGCCGAGGCGGTCACCCTGCTCACCCTGCACGCGGCGAAGGGCCTGGAGTTCCCGGTGGTCTTCCTGGTCGGCGCCGAGGACGGGCTGCTGCCGCTGCGCTGGCCCGGCGCGGAGCCGGACGACGACGCGGTGGCCGAGGAGCGCCGGCTCTTCTTCGTCGGCCTGACCCGCGCCCAGGACCGGCTGTACGTCAGCCACGCCGCCCGCCGGGCCCGGCACGGCGCGGAACGCGAGTGCCGGCCGTCGCCGTTCCTCGACGTGATCGACCCGGGCCTGTTCGAACGCTTCGGCGACGCCGAGCCCCGCCGCCCGAGGGACCGCCAGCTCCGCCTGATCTGAGGCGGGTGGCGGTCGCCGGTACGCGTCGACCATCGTGGCCGCGCCGACCCCCGACGGGAATTACCGGCGGGCCGGCTCCGGGGCTGTCCCGTCCACCGGCCGGCGCGGACGTTCGGTGGTCACCACCAGCGCCACCCCGGCGACGATCACCGCCCCGCCGAGCAGCACCCGGGCGGTGACCGGCTCGGCGGCGAGCAGCGCGCCGAGCGCCACCGCGACCGCCGGGTTGACGTAGGCGTACGTGGCGACCAGGGAGATCGGCGCGTGGTGCAGCAGCCAGACGTACGCGGTGAAGGCGACCAGCGAACCGGCGACCATCAGGTACGCCAGCGCGGCCCAGGACCGGCCGGTCACCTCGGCCGGGGAGAAGCCGTGCCACTCGCCCCGTGCAGCGCCGGTCACGGCGAGCGCCACCGCGCCGGCGACCATCTCGTAGACCGTGGCCACGAAGGGGTCGGCCGGCATCCGCAGGCGTCCGGAGAGGAAGGATCCGACGGACCAGCAGGTGGCCGCCACGACCACGGTCAGCGCCCCGGCCAGCGGCACCGCCCCCGAACCGCCGGTGGGGAGCACGAGCAGGACCAGGCCGGCGAAGCCCAGGGTGACCCCGGCGAAGGTCCACCGCCCGGGCCGGTCGCCGCCGAGCGTACGGAGCAGCACCACCAGCAGCGGGACGGTCGCCACCAGCAGCGCGGCGATGCCGGAGGGCACGGCGACGCCGGCCGGACCGGACTCGGCGAGCACCACCAGGCCGTTGCCGCCGGCCAGCAGGAGCACCCCGACCAGCGCGGCCGAGCCGAGTTGCCGGCGGTCCACGCGGAGCGCGCCGGGGCCGCGCCGGATCCGCAGCACCGCCGCCAGCACCAGCGCGGCGGCGGCGAACCGGCCGGCCGCGGAGGTGAGCGGCGGCAGCGACTCGACCGCGATCCGGATGCCCAGGTAGGTGGAGCCCCACAGCACGTACACCAGGACCAGCGCGGTCCAGATCAGCGCGGGTCGGGTCGGCAGGGCGGGGTGGTGGACGTCGACCGGCCCGGCCGGCGCGGGCGCGGGGGCGGAACCGGGTCCGGACGATGTCGCACTTGGGGGGTGTGAGCTCATCGGTGGACCACGCTACGGTGACCACGGCGTCGGCGTCCCCCGTTGGTGGCCGGCCTCTCAACACTGGCGCACCAGGAGGGCGTTCATGACGAACTTCGGACCACCGGTCGGCGGCTCCCCGGAGCCGTGGGGTGGACGGCGGCCCGACGACGCGTACGCTCCGCCGGCCGACCCGCGGTACGACGCGCAGCCCGGCGGGTGGGGCGAGCCACCCACCCAGCGGTACGAGCCGACGGCGGGGACGGGTTGGGAGGGGCAGCCGCCGCGGCAGCCCACCTACGCCTCCGCGCACCAGCCCTACCAGCCGGCCGCCCAGGGGTACCCGCCTGCCGGGCAGCCCGGTTACCCGCCGGCCGGGCCGTACGTCGGCGACGGTCAGCCGTACGCCGATCCGCCGCCCCCGCCGAAGCGCGGCAAGGGCCCGCTGATCGCGGTACTCGCCGTGCTGGCGGTGCTCGTCCTCGGCGGCGCGGCGACCCTCTACCTGCTCGGCCGGGACGACGCGGCCCCGCAGGCGGGGACGACCCAGCCCCCGGCCACGGAACCGTCGGCGGCGGTGACCGAGCCGGCCACCACCGCGCCGGCGCCGGCGTCCTCGGCGGATCCCCGGTTCGTCAAGGCGGGGCAGTGCGTGCGCAACGAGAGTCCGGCTGGCGGCAAGCCGAAGCTGCTGATCAGCAAGTGCGGCGCGAGGACGTACCAGGTGCTGCGCCGCTACGACGGCGCGACCAGCGGGGAGAAGGACGCCCAGGCCAAGTGCGCCAAGGTCGACGGCTACACCAACTGGTACTTCTTCGACAGCGAGCTGGACACCCTCGACTTCGTCCTCTGCCTCAAGCAGCGCTGATCCCACCCGTAGGCAAAACTAGGGCTGTCTAGCGTGGATGCTAGACAGCCCTAGTTTCGTCTCGACGGCTCCGACACGCCAGTAGGCTCATCTATCCATGTCTAGCCCCGCGGCTAGACGGCCCGATACTCTGCGATGCGTGGATCCGGTCCGCAACCCGTACGCCCCGGGCGCCGGGCAGCGCCCGCCCGAGCTCGCCGGGCGGGGGCGGGAGCTGGACGTCTTCGACGTGGTGCTGGAACGCATCGCCCGGGGCCGCCCCGAGCGCAGCCTGATGCTCACCGGCCTGCGCGGCGTCGGCAAGACGGTCCTGCTCAACACCCTCCGCTCGCAGGCGATCAACCACCTCTGGGGCACCGGCAAGATCGAGGCCCGCCCGGACCAGTCGCTGCGCCGGCCGGTCGCCGCCGCCCTGCACATGGCGGTCCGCGAACTCGCGCCCCGGCACCGCGCGCCGGACCGGATCGACGGCTTCCTCGGCGTGCTCAAGGCGTTCGCCCAGCGCTCCGCGCCGAACGGACGCGGCGCGGCCGGGCCCCGGCTGCGCGACCGCTGGCAACCCGGCATCGACGTGCCGGCCAGCAGCGGCCGGGCCGACTCCGGGGACATCGAGATCGACCTGGTCGAGCTGCTCACCGACGCCGCGGCGGTCGCCACCGACGTGGGCACCGGCGTCGCGGTCTTCATCGACGAGATGCAGGACCTCGGCGCGGAGGACGTCTCCGCGCTCTGCGCCGCCTGCCACGAGCTGTCCCAGCTCGGCGCGCCGCTGATCGTGGTCGGCGCCGGGCTGCCGCACCTGCCGGCCGTGCTCAGCGCCGCCAAGTCGTACTCCGAACGGCTCTTCCGCTACCAGCGGATCGACCGGCTGGACCGGATCGCCGCCGACCAGGCGCTCTGCGCCCCGGCCGAGCGCGAGGAGGTCGAGTACGAGCAGAAGGCGCTCGACCTGCTCTACGAGAAGTCCGGCGGCTACCCCTACTTCGTCCAGGCGTACGGGAAGGCGACCTGGGACCACGCTCCCCGCTCGCCGATCACCGCCGCCGACGTCCGGGTCGCCGCCCCGGAGGCCGAGGCGGAGCTGGCCGTCGGCTTCTTCGGCTCCCGGTTCGAGCGGGCCACCCCGGCCGAGCGCGAGTACATGCGGGCGATGGCGACGCTCTCCCTGGTCGAGGGGGAGGAGAGCGGGCGCGACGACATGGACGCCGCGGTGCCCACCGCGGATATCGCCCGCTCGCTCGGGCGCAAGCCGGCGAGCCTGTCGCCGGCCCGGGACGCGCTGATCAAGAAGGGGCTGATCTACTCCGGGGAGCGGGGCACGGTCGCCTTCACCGTCCCGCACTTCGGCCGCTACCTACGCACCCAGCCGGCCTGACCGGGGCCACCGCCGGGGTCAGACCTTGGCCCAGGGCGGCGGGAAGATCACCTCGCCGCGCGGCGGCGGGGCCTCGCCGCTGGTCGACGGGGGCAGCGCCAGCGCCTGCCACGGCTCCCCGAGCCCCGACCAGGGACTGGTCAGCCCCATCCGGTCGGCCCGTTCGAAGCCGAAGCGGCGGTAGAAGGCCGGGTCACCGAGCACCACCACCAGCCGCTCGCCCAGCTCGGTCGCGGCGTCCAGCGCCGCCTGCACCACCGCCGTGCCGTGGCCGATCCGCTGCCGGTGCGGCGCGACCGCCACCGGGCCGAGCGCCAGCGCCGGCGCCGGCGCCGCGTCGCCGTCCGACCGGACCCGGACCCGGGTCAGCAGCGCGTAACCGACCACCTCGCCGCCGTACTCGGCGACCATGGCCAGTTCGGGTATCCAGGCGTCGCTGTGCCGCAGTTCGTCGACCAGCTCCACCTCGGGCGGGGTGGCCACGTCGGGCCGGGCGAAGGCGGCGGCCAGCACCCGGGCGACCGGCGCCTCGTCCGCCGGGTCCTCTGGTCGCAGCCGAAGGGTGGTCACCCGCGCGACCTTACCGGCCCGCGCCCGTCCATCCGTGACGGTCGCTGGAATTCGATGTGCGCGGGTTTCGCTGAACGTCCATGTCGGCCGATCCCTTTCGGGTGTTGCCGGGGTAGCGGGCTCCGACACGGGGTATGACTGAGCCATGAAACCCGTGCGCTCCCTCGCCCGTGTCATGTTGAGCGGAATCTTCGTGGTCAGCGGCGTCCGCAACTTCCAGAATCCCGGTCGCCTGGCCCCGGCCGCCAAGCCGGTCACCGACCGGGTCGCGCCCCTGCTCCAGAAGAACGTCCACCCCCGGTTCCCGACCGACGCCGAGACGCTGGTCCGGATCAACTCGGCCACCCAGCTCGTCGCTGGCCTGATGCTGGCCACCGGCAAGTTCACCCGACCGGCCGCGCTGGTCCTCGCCGGCAGCCTGGTGCCGGTGACCGTGGCCGGCCATCCCTTCTGGACCAACGACGACCCGGCGGCGCGGAACAACAACCAGGTCCACTTCCTGAAGAACCTCGGCCTCTGCGGCGGGCTGCTGCTCGCCGCCGCCGACACCGAGGGCAAGCCCGGGCTGCGCTGGCGCGCCGGCCACCGGATCGGCCACTCCCGACGTTCGGTGCAGCGGGTCGTCCGGACCGCCCGCCGGGAGGCGAAGATCGCTGCCCGCTCGGCGGCCACCGCCCGCCGACTCCCGGGTTGACCTGCGTCAATACGGCCGCCACCCCCCGCAAGGCCGCGAATTACCTGAACCACCCGACACCCGTTAACGCGGTGGAAATGTCAAAAACATGTGTGGGATCGGACACGGTCGCATAACGCGGGAGGCAACGACGTGAGGCGCCGTTCTAGGCTCCGTGCAGGACCTGGACGGGTAGGACGACCTTGGTACGGGGGGGGCCACGCCATGCCGGCGACCGTCGGTAGACGGATGGGCCGCCTCGCCCCAGTCCATCACGTGACACGTGGGATCGATCGCAGGACAGTCGTACGGACCGGCATCGTGGCCGCCGTCGCCTACGCCGCATGGCTCGCCATCGGCGCGTTCGGGCGGCCGTACAACTTCTTCGACATGAAGATCTACCACGGTGCCGTGGTGTGGTGGGCGAGCGGCAACGAGCTGTACGACTTCATCGCACCCTCAACGACGCTGGGTTTCACCTACCCGCCCTTCGCCGGTCTGGTCATGCTGCCGATGTCCTGGCTGCCGGTCGAGGCCGCCGGCTGGCTCAACGCGCTGGCCAGCATCGGCGCGGTGGCGGTCGTCCTGGCCGCGCTGCTGCGCCCGATCGTCGACCGGCTGGGCTGGCCGCTCTGGTTCACCGTGGGCATCGCCACGCCGATGGCCGTCGCCATCGAGCCGGCCCGGGAGACCCTCGGCTACGGCCAGGTCAACCTGCTGCTCTTCGCCCTGATCATGGCGGACCTGGTCGGCCTGCGCTGGCGGGCGAGGCGGGGCACCCATCACGACACCGCCGACTCGGCGCTGGCCCGCTTCGTCTACAGCGGCACCTGGGCCGGCGCCGGGATCGGCCTGGCCACCGCGGTCAAGCTGACGCCCGCGCTCTTCATCGCGTACCTGATGATCACCCGCCAGTGGCGGGCGGCGCTGACCGCGGTCGGCACCACGATCGGCGTGACCCTCGGGACGTTCGCGCTGGTCGGCGAGGAGTCACGGACGTACTTCAGCAGCGTGCTCTGGCAGACCGAGCGGGTCGGCGCGGCGGACATGACCCCCAACCAGTCACTGGCGGGCCTGCTGGCGCGGCTCTACGACTCGATCGAGACGCCCGGCCTGCTCTGGCTGGCCTTCGCGGTGCTGGTCCTGGCGCTCGGGCTGTCCCGGGCCGCCGCCGCCCGGGCCGACGGCGACGAGCTGACCGCGTTCACCCTGGTCGGGCTCACCGCCAACGTGATCAGCCCGATCTCCTGGTCGCACCACCTGGTCTGGGTCATCCCGGCGATCATCGTGCTGGCCGACGCGGCGGTCCGCCGCCACGAGGCGAGCCGCGGCCTGCTGCCCCGGGTCAGCTCGTCGGCGACGGCCGGTGGGGTGCCGGGGGTCAACGCGCTGCGCCCGCCGATCTGGTACCCGGCGCTCACCGGCCTGCGGCACGCCGTCGCCGCGATCGGCCTCTACCTGCTCTTCCTGGTCTCGCCCATCTGGCCGTACGAGCACCAACTCCCCGAGGTGTCGCACTACCAGGACGGCCTGTCCGGCGCGCTGATGGAGAACTCGCTGGCGATCGCCCTGATCGTGCTGGTCGCGGCGCTGCCCTGGCGGCCGGGCGCGGAGCCGGCGTTCTACAACGACCGGCCGCTGCGCGCCGCCCAGCTCACCGGTCGCCGCTGACCGTTCCACCGGGACGGCGACCGCTCACACCGGTCCGGTCGGGCTCGGCCGCTCAGGGGCAGTTCACCCACTCCTCGGTGCCGTCGGCGAAGACCTGCCGCTTCCAGATCGGCAGCCGCGCCTTCACCTCGTCGACGAGGCGGGCGCAGGCCGCGAACGCGGCGGCCCGGTGGGCGGTGCTGACCGCCGCGACGAGGGCCACGTCGCCGATCTCCAGCGGGCCGATCCGGTGCGAGACGGCGACCGCGTACACGTCCGGCTCGGCGGCGATCTCGGCGGCGACCTCCCGCAGCACGGCCTCGGCGCTCGGATGACCCTCGTACTCGAGGCTGGTCACCGGACGGCCGTGGTCGTGGTCGCGGACCACGCCCTGGAAGGAGACGATCGCGCCGGTCCGCCGGTCGGCGACCGCCGCCTCGTGGGCGGCGAGGTCGAGCGGCTGGTCGGTGACGGTGCCGTGGGCCATCGTCCCGGCGGGGCTCACCATGTCCGCTCCCCGGGGGCCAACGGCAGCGGCACGATCGGCACCCGGACCCCGGCCTCGCCGCTGGTGCCGGGGCGGATCACCGCGAAGCCGTCCGCGCCGGCCAGGCCGCGCAGCATCGCCGAGCCGACGTGGCGGACCGGATGGGCCGTGCCGGCGGCCCGGTCCAGCCGGACCAGGGCGAGGTGGGTGTAGTCGCCCCGGCCGGGCACCGGCTCGGCGAGGGTGGCCAGCGGCAGCGCCGGCATCGGTCGCCCCTGCAGACCGGCGAGGAGCGGCGCGACCAGCGAGACCAGCGCGACGATGGCGGACTGCGGGTTGCCGGGCAGGCCGGCGACGAACCGCACCCGGCCGTCCGCGTCGACCAGCCGGGCCAGCAGCATCGGGAAGCCGGGGCGGACCGCGACGGTGTTGACGACGTAGTCGGCGCCGAGCGCCTCCAACGTCGGGTGCAGGTGGTCGACCGGCCCGTGCATGGTGCCGCCGGTGGTGCAGACCAGGTCGGCGTTGGCGAGCGCCGCGCGCAGGGCGGCCACGTGGGCGGGGAGGGTGTCCGCCACCGGGCCGACCACGTCGGCCGGGCGGACCTGGCAGCCGTACCGGCGCAGCCAGGCGGGGACCGCCGGGCCGAGGGCGTCCCGGACCCGGCCGGCGGCCGGCGGGCCGGAGGTCAGCAGCTCGTCGCCGAAGACCAGCAGCGCGGCGCGGGGCTGCCGGCGGACCCGCAGGGTGTCGTGGCCGCAGGAGGCGGCCAGCCCGATCAGCGCCGGGTCGACCGGGCTGCCGGCGGGAAGCAACTCCTCCCCGGCGTACGCCTCCTCGCCCGGCTGGCGCCACTCCGGCGCGGGCCGGGGCGTGCCGGCGACCCGGCCGTCGGCGGTCCGGGTGGACTCCTCGATCCGCAGGATGGCGGTGGTTCCCTCCGGGACCATCGCGCCGGTGGCGATCTCGACGGTGGTGCCGTCGGCGGTCAGCGGCGACGGGGTGTTCCCGGCGAGCACCCGCCCCACGACCTCCCACGGGCCGTCCCCGCGCACCGCCCAGCCGTCGACGCTGGAGGTGGGGAACGCGGGCAGGTCCGTCCGGGTGGTCAGCGGCTCGGCGAGGGTGTGGCCGTCGGTGTCGGCGATCGGCCGGTTGACGGCGGGAAGCGCGGCGGCGAGGCCGACGGCGTACACCCGGGAGCGGGCCTCCTCCCAGCCGGCCGGCGGCGGCGCGGCGACCTGGGCCGCCGCGGCTGCGGTTTCCGTGCTCATCCGGCGAGCCTATCGCCGGCCGGGCGGGCGCGCGCCGTCAGTGGTCGCCGCCGCGGAGCTGGTCGACGGCGTGGGTGAGGATCGGCCCCAGCACGGCGAGCCCGTCCTTCGCGCCGCCGGTCGACCCGGGCAGGTTGACCACCAGCATCCGGCCCGCCACCCCGGCGACCCCCCGGGAGAGCGCGGAGGTGGGGACCCGGTCCCGGCTGTGCGCCCGGATGGCTTCGGCGATGCCGGGGATCTCGTAGTCGAGCAGGGCCCGGGTCACGTCCGGCGTCCGGTCGGTCGGGGTGATGCCGGTCCCGCCGCTGGTCAGCACGACGTCGACGCCGTCGGCCCGGGCCGCCCGCAGCGCCTCGCCGACCGGGTCGCCGTCCGGCACCACGACCGGCTCGTCGACCTGGCAACCCAGCTCGCGCAGGCCGGCGACGAGCAGCGGACCGCTGGTGTCGGCGTAGACGCCGGCGGCCGCCCGGTTGGAGGCGACCACCACCCGGGCCCGGATCACGGCCGGTCCTCCGGCCGCACCCACTCGCCGGTCTTGCCGCCTTCCTTGCGGAGCACCCGGACCGCGTCCACGCTGGCCGCCGGGTCGACGGCCTTGACCATGTCGACCAGGGCGAGGCCGGCGACGGCCACCGCGGTCAGCGCCTCCATCTCGACCCCGGTCCGGTCGGCGGTTCGCGCGGTGGCGGTGATCTCCACCGTGTCGCTGGTGAGCCGCAGGTCGACGGTGACGCCGTGCAGGGCGATGGGGTGGCAGAGCGGGATCAGGTCGGGGGTGCGCTTGGCACCCATGATCCCGGCCAGCCGCCCGACGGCGAGCGCGTCGCCCTTGGGCAGGCCGTCGCGGCGCAGCAGGTCGACGACCTCGGCGGTGGTGCGGAGCCGGCCGGCGGCAACGGCGAGCCGGCCGGAGACCGGCTTGGCGGAGACGTCGACCATCCGGGCCGCGCCGGCCGGGTCGACGTGGGTGAGCTGCGCGGGTTCGGTCACGGCCGCGAGCCTATCTTTCGGGTACGACCCCTGCCGCGATGCGCGGGAGGTGCGTGGCGCGGTCGCTGAGCGCACCCGGGTGCCTTCGGAGGACCCTGGCGAGGCCCGCGACCAAAAATCGACAAGGAGCGTTTTGCTGCCGAGTGCGTTCACAATGTCGAAGTCGCTCGCATAGCTTCACCAGGAAGGGGTGCAGCCGATAGACCTCCAGGTAGCGCCGCGATCGGTTGGGCGGGACGGCGAGCACAGCCAGGACCGCGCCGTCCGGCAACCCGGCCGCTACCGAGCCCGTGCCCGCGTCCATGCGCGCGGACCAGCGGCGTTCCGCAAATGTCGCCGAGGCGGCGGAGAAGGTGCGGACATTGACCACCGCCGAAGTAGGGGTCGGCTCCGCCCACAGTTCGTGAACCAACTCGTCCACCATGGCCATCCGTGCGCCGTTGACCGCCAGCATGGCAGGGACAAGCTGCTGTTCCGGCGTGCCGAGACGCGGCTCTCCCACCGAGCCGTACCGTCCGGCCATCCGGGAGCTGAGTTTCCGGAAGGCCGACTCCGGCTTCAGCCTGCACAAATGAGCCCGCTTCGCACGCTGGCGATCGTCGTGGAATTCCACCGTCAGGCGCTGCGGGAGGTGGGCGGGGCCCGGCGGGTCCGCGGTTCGTACGCAACGCCGTGAAAGGCCGCCCGAACTGCTGATGAGACTCGCTCGGAAACCCGCAAGGCTGATGGCAGTCCGCGGCCCGGCCAACACCGCCGGGATTGCACTGGGCAACCGGGCCGACACTTTTCGCATAGGGGTGGACGCTCTCCGCACAACCGCTATGGACAGAACGTCATGAAGCACCACAGTGTTGGCTAATCTTGCGCATAGCGACATTATGCCTTCTAAATATGCCCTTGCGGCTCCTAATCTGTCTTTCGAAGGGTAACGGGTCCTATCGGACCTTTCGAGAGACGATCCGGAGGGAGTCACGCGATGCGCGGCAGCGAGTGGCACTGACGCAAGGCTTCACGCAGGGAACCTCCCACGGTAGGCTCCCGGCATCAACGATGCTGGTTGATGCCGGCCAGGCTTCAGCCATTCAGCCAGTGGAGCTGAATGAGCCACACCGACGGACGACGTGTTGTTGGGACCGATCGGCACCTTGTGACGCTCGTCGGTCTCATCGTCGTCCTTGCCTCGGTCGCGACGGTTTCCGCATTCCTCTTCTTCCTGCGAGACGTACCCAGTTCCGTCCGGGATGTCGCCACCCTGATCACGCTGACCTTCATGATCGCGGTCAGCGTGATCGTCAAGACACCCGTACGGATACGCTCCACGACACTCGCCATCGCCTGGGTCGAGACCGCCATCGTGATCGGAGTGGCGGTCGCGCCCTGGCCGTGGGTCATTCTGAGCACCTGCGTCGGGGTCGCGGCGGCCTCCGCGATACTGCATCTCCCCGCGATCAAGACGGCCTTCGGCGTAGGCAAGAACATCCTCATCGCGGCCGGCGCCGCAGCAACGGTCGCCGTGCTGGACTGGCACTGGTCGTCGACCTCGGTCGGAGAGCTCGTCGGCGCGCTGGGCGCCACCTATCTTGTTGCCGCGGTTCTTGACGACGTGCTGGCCATGCCCGTCATCGCGCTCGCCTCCGGTACCAGGATCTCCCGCCAGTTCCGCAGCAACCTCGACCTCCGGATCGCCGGCTTCGCCGTCCGGTTCGTGGTGGCCGTCTGCACCCTGCTCATCCTCCGCGTCGACCCCCGGCTGCTGCTCGCCGTGCCACCGCTGGTGCTCAGCCTGCATCTCGCGTATTCCACCCGGATCCGGACCCGCACCGAACAGCAGGCCTGGCAGCGGCTCGCCCGGACCACCGACGCGCTCAACGTGGTCGACCTGGACCAGGTGCTGACCACCGCCGTCACCCAGGCCGCCGAACTCTTCTCCGCCGACGAGGTCGAGATCGAGCTGCGCGACGGCGCCCGCACCGTGCGCGGCACCACCGCCGGCATCCGGCACGACGGCGACGGCGCCGAGCCGAGCGCGGTCGGCGGGACCGTCATCCCGGCTCCGCTGGAGGGGCACGACCGGGCCGTCGACCTCGGCGTGCTGCGGCTGCGCTTCGCCGGACCGGTCGAGCTCTCCGAGCGGGAGCAGTACACGCTGCGGACGTTCGCCTCCGCCCTCTGCACCGCGGTGCGCAACGCGCAGGCGTACGCCGAGCTGGCCCGGGTCGCCGAGGAGCACGCGCACGACGCCACCCACGACGCCCTGACCGGGCTGGCCAACCGGCGCCAGCTGCTCGACGAGGGCACCCAGCAGCTCACCAGCCGGCACGCCGACGGGGTGACCGCGCTGGTGCTGATCGACCTCAACCACTTCAAGGAGGTCAACGACACGCTCGGACACGGCGCCGGGGACCGGGTGCTGATGCAGGTCGCCGACCGGCTGCGCGGCGCGACCCGCCCCGGCGACCTGGTGGCCCGGCTCGGCGGGGACGAGTTCGCCGTGCTGCTGCGGGGGCTGCCCGCCCCGGCGGTCGCCGCGCACCGGGCGGACGCCCTGCTGGCCGCCCTGCACGAGCCGCTCCACCTGGACAGCATGCGGATCAGCGTGGAGGCCAGCGGCGGCATCGCTGTCGCGCCGGCCACCGGCGGGATGACCGAGCTGCTGCGCCGCGCCGACGTGGCGATGTACCAGGCCAAGCGCGCCGGCCAGCGGATCTCCACGTACGCGCCGACCCGGGACACCGCCGACCTCGGCCGGCTCACCCTCGGCGGTGAGCTGCCCCGGGCGGTGGCCGACCACGAGTTCACCGTCAACTTCCAGCCGATCGTCGACCTGGCCAGCGGCGAGGTCACCGGCGCGGAGGCGCTGGCCCGCTGGCACCACCCGACGCACGGCATCATCGATCCGCTGCGCTTCCTGGAGGCGGTGGAGCGCTCCGGCCTGCTGCCCGCGTTCGCGGAGGCGATCCTCGACCAGGCGCTGATCGCGGCCGGCAGTTGGCGCGCCGCCGGTTTCGACCTGCCGGTGTCGGTGAACGTCTCACCGCGGAGCCTGCTCGACGCCCGCTTCCCCGGGGCCGTGCTGGCCCGGCTGCGGGCGCACGACCTGCCGCCCGACCGGCTGGTGCTGGAGCTGACGGAGACCCTGACGCTCAGCCAGCTCGACGTGGTCGACCGGGTGCTCAGCCGGCTGCGCGACTCCGGCGTCCGGCTCGCCCTCGACGACTTCGGCACCGGCTACTCCTCGCTCTCCCTGCTCTCCCGCATCCCGGTGCACGAGCTGAAGATCGACCGCAGCTTCGTGACCGCGATGGAGACCTCGGCCGAGGCCGCCGCGGTGATCCGCTCCACCCTGGACCTCGGCCGCAGCCTCGACCTGGCCGTGGTCGCCGAGGGCGTGGAGAGCGAGCCGCAGCGGCGGGCGCTGTGGGAGTTGGGCTGCGGCGCCGGGCAGGGCCACCTCTTCGCCCGGCCGCTGCCGTCCGGTTCGCTGCTCGCCGCCCTCCGGCGCGGCGCGGGCGGGCGCCCGGGCACCCTGGCGCCTCCGCTGCACGACGCGGGCGCGGTGATCCGCCTGCCCGGCCGCCGCCAGGGCGGTCGCGGCCGGACGGCCAGCTCCCCGCCCACCACCGGCCAGACCGCCGACGAGTCCCGGCGGCGCTGACCGGCCAGCTCCGGGTCGCGCCCCCGAGCGCCGGGCGGCGCGGCGGCCACGGTCTGCGAGACTGGCCGGCGTGACCGCCACCCCCCAACGGACGTTCCGCAGCCGCCGGCGCTGGCGGGCCCTGGACTCCGCCGTCGGCGGCCTCGCCCTCGACCTCGGCCTGTACGGGGTGTCGGCGCTCTTCGCCGCGGTCACCGCCGCCACCTCCACCCTCCCGCCGCACCGCGCCTGGGGAGCGATCGCCGCCGTCGGCTACCTGGCCGCGGCGCTCACGGTGACCGGCCAGCTCCTGGTCCGGCGGCGCCGGCCGGAGGCCGCCGGGCTCCCCGCCCGCGCGGCGGTGACCGCCCTCGCCTGGGCCACCGCGACGCTGCTGCCGTTGGCGGTGCTCAGCATCCAGCGGGCGGCAGGGCGGACCGACCGGGCGCAGGAGGAGGTGCTGGTGGTCGAGCACGCCGGTGCCCGGCTCGTCGAACACGGCACCCCCTACCTCGGCCATGACGCGATCGCCGCGCTGTCCCCCGCCGAGCAGCTGCTCGGCTACACCCCCTACCAGCCGGGGATGGCGCTGTTCGGGCTGCCCCGGGCCGCCGTCGACGCCTGGTGGACCGACTCGCGGGTCTGGTTCGCGCTGGCCACCGCGCTGGTGCTCGCCCTGGCCGTGGGCGCTCTGCGTGCCGGGGCCGCGCCGACGCCGGGCCGCGCGGACGCCCTGCTGCGGGGCGTCCAGGCGGCCACCGTGCTGCCGGTCTGCGCGCTGACCCTGGCCACCGGCGGCGACGACCTGCCCGTACTCGCGCTCTGCCTGCTGGCCCTCGCGCTCGCCGCCGCCGACCGGCCCGGCCGGGCCGGCGTCGCGATCGGGGTGGCCGGCGCGCTGAAGCTCTTCGCCTGGCCGGTCGCGGTCGTCCTGATCTGCTGGGCGGCCACCCGCCGGGCCGGCGCCCGCACCGCCCTCGGCGCGGTCGGGCTGCCGCTGGCCGCGCTCGTGCCCGCCCTGCTGGTCGACCGGGACGCGCTGGTGGAGAACGTGCTGCGCTTCCCGCTCGGGCACGGGCTGGTGACCAGCCCGGCGCAGTCCCCGTTCCCCGGGCACCTGATCGCCACGCTGCTGCCCGCCGGCCGGGTGCTCGCCGCCGCGCTGCTGGTGGCGGTCGGGGCGGCGACCGCCGTCCGGCTCGCCCGCCGCCCGCCGCGCACCGCCGCCGCCACCGCGCTGATCTGCGGGTACGGGTTGCTCGCCGCGATCCTGCTGATGCCCTCGACCCGCTTCGGCTACCTGCTCTACCCGCTGGCCCTGCTGGTCTGGGCCCCCGCGGTCACGCTCCCCGGGACGCCGCCCCGCCGAAGACCCGGCGATCGCTCACTGACCGGCTTTCCCGGCAAGTGCGGGGCGCAACCCGCCGACAGGGCGTAAACCTGAGGACATGACCACCTATCGCGACCGGACCGAGGCAGCCGAGGTGCTCGCCGACCGACTCAGCGAACTCGCCGGGCAGCCGGACGTCATCGTCCTCGGGCTGGTCCGCGGCGGTGTCCCGGTGGCCCGGGTGGTCGCGCAGCGGCTCGGCGCGCCGCTGGACGTGCTGGTGGTCCGCAAGCTCGGTATGCCCTGGGCGCCCGAGCTCGCCTACGGCGCGCTCGGCCCCGACGGGGTGGAGGTGCTCAACGAGCAGATCGCCGGCGGGCTGAGCGAGAGCGACCGGGCCGAGGTGCGGCGGCGGGAGCAGGCCGAACTGGACCGGCGGGAGAGCCGCTACCGTGCCGGCCGACCCCCGCTGGACCTGCACGGGCGCACCGCGGTCATCGTCGACGACGGCCTGGCCACCGGGGCCACCGCGCGCGCCGCCGTGCAGGTGGCCCGGCACCTGGGCGCCACCCGGGTGGTGGTCGGCGTCCCGGTCGGCTCCGAGCAGGCATACGAGATGCTCGCCGCCGAGGCCGACCAGGTGGTCTGCGTCCAGACCCCGCCGGACTTCGGCGCGGTCGGCGTCTACTACGACGACTTCCGTGAGGTCTCCGACGACGAGGTGGTGCAGATGCTGACCGCCACGGCGTGATTCCACCGGGTACCTTCGGTGTCATGCAGCTCACCTGCCCCAAGTGTCACGGAGACATGCGCCAGTACGAGCGCAGCGGCGTCATCATCGATCAGTGCGGCGAGTGCCGCGGCATCTTCCTCGACCGCGGCGAGCTCGAGAAGCTCTTCGAGGCCGAGGCGAACTGGAACCGGCAGCACCCCACCCCCGCGCAGGCGACCCAGCCGGCCGGCGGGTACCCGCCGCCGCCCCCGCCGCCCGCACCCGCCCCGCACCAGCCCGGGTACGGCGCCGCCCCGCCGCCCCCGCCACCGCCCGGCCACGGCTACGCGCAGCCCGCGTACGGCCACGGGCAGCAGTACGGCTACCACGGCCACTACAAGCGGAAGAAGCACGGCGGCTTCCTCGGCGAACTCTTCGACTGAGGCCCGCCACGGCCGGGTCGGCGCGCCGTCGGCCCGGCCGATCCCGCGTCGGGCCGGCGTGCCGACCGGCCGCGGTCGTGGCACGCTGCACCACATGACGGCCATCCGGCAGCACGAGGCGCTGCGGCAGGCGTACGACGGAATCACCGCCGTGGTCACCGGGCTGGACGACGCGGGGCTCCAGACGCCGACCCGCTGCCGCGGCTGGCTGGTCGCGGACCTGCTCTTCCACGTTCTCTGCGACGCGCAGCGGGCGCTGGTCGCGCTGGCCAGTCCCGCCGACGGCCCGGCCGACGTGGACGACGTCAGCTACTGGCGCGCGGTCCCGACGGGCGGCGACGGCGCCGGCGCGAAGCACGCCTGGTGGGCCCGCCGGTCGGCGGCCGCCTTCGACCGACCCAGCGGGGTGGTCCGGATCTGGTCGGACACCGCCCCCGCCGCCGTCCGGGCCGCCGCCGCCGCCGACCCGGACGGGTTCGTCACCACCCAGGGGCACGTGCTGCGGGTCGCCGACCTGCTCGCCACGCTGACCACCGAGGCGGTGATCCACCACCTCGACCTGGTGGTGAGGCTGCCCGACGCGCCACCCCCGGCCGAGCTGCCCACCCGGGTCGCGGTGGCCACCATGGACGGCCTGCTCAGCGACGACGCCGTCCGCCCGGCCGGCTGGGACGACCGGGACTACCTGCTCCACGCGGCCGGGCGGGTGCCGCTGACCGACCGGGACCGGCTGGAGCTGGGCGAGGCCGCCGGCTGGTTCCCGCTGATCGGCTGACCCGCCCGCCGCTCACAGCTCGGCGGGCAGGCCGAAGTCGGGCAGCAGTGCACCCGCAGCTCGCCGCGGTGCCGCTCGGTCACCCGGGCGAAGGCCCGCTCGTCGCCCGCCGCCGCAGCCTCGTCCTCGGTACGGGTCGTGCTGATGCCGCCGTCCACCATGTCTCCCACCCTGTCACCGGCCCTGCCGGTCGGTGCGGACCGGCGCTGTCATCCGGTGTGACGGCGGCGGGCCGGAAAACTCATCGCGGCAAGCGCCTCGGCCGGCAGGGCTCAGACGATGGCCATGTCGACGAAGCGCGACAGGTGCAGCTGGGCGGCGACCGTCACGGTGTCGGTCGGCCCATTCCGGTGCTTGGCAATTATAAAATCCGCCTCGCCCGCCCGCGGCGACTCCTTGTCGTAGTAGTCGTCACGATGCAGCAGGATGACAACGTCCGCATCTTGCTCAATTGATCCAGATTCGCGCAAATCAGACAATTGGGGGCGCTTGTCGGTCCGCTGCTCGGGGCCACGGTTCAGCTGACTCACCGCGATGACCGGGCATTCGACCTCCTTGGCCAGCAGCTTGAGGCCACGGGAGAGGTCGGCGACCTCCTGCTGGCGGCTCTCGGTGCGCTTCGGCGAGGTCATCAGCTGGAGGTAGTCGACCACGATCAACTTGAGGTCGTGCTTCTGCTTCAGCCGCCGCGCCTTGGCCCGGATCTCCATCAGGTTCATGCTCGGCGTGTCGTCGACGAAGAGCGGCGCCTCACTGATCTCGCCCATGCAGCGGGCCAGCTTGGTCCAGTCGTCGTCGGAAAGCTGCCCGCTGCGCAGCACGTGCAGCGGCACCCGGGCCTCGGCCGAGAGGAGTCGCATGACGATCTCGACCTTGCTCATTTCCAGCGAGAAGATCGCGGCCGCTTGATTCGCCCTGATAGCCGCATTTCGGGCAAAGTCCATACTTGCCGTTGATTTGCCCAAACCGGGCCTGCCTGCCACGATAATAAGTTGGCCCGGGTGCAGGCCGTTGAGGAGCCGGTCCAGGTCGCTGAAGCCGGTGGGCACCCCGGTCATCATCCCGCCGTGGGCGCCCACCGCCTCGATCTCGTCGAGGGTCGGCTGGAGCATGTCGGCGAGCACCGCGAAGTCCTCGTTGACCCGCCGCTCGGTGATGTCGTAGACGGCCTGCTGGGCCAGGTCGACAATGTCGTCCACGTCCCGGCTGCCACCCTGGCCGGTGCCGTACCCGAGCTGGACGATCTTGGTGCCGGCCTCGACCAGCCGGCGGAGCACGGCGCGCTCGCCCACGATCCGCGCGTAGTACGCGGCGTTGGCGGCCGTGGGCACGCTGGCGATCAGCGTGTGCAGGTAGGGGGCGCCGCCGATCCGGGCCAGGTCGCCGGAGTCGGCGAGGGCGGCCGCGACGGTGATCGGGTCGGCTGGCTCGCCCCGGCCGTAGATGTCGAGGATCGCGTCGAAGATGGTGGCGTGCACCGGGCGGTAGAAGTCGTTGGACTTCAGGATCTCGACGACGTCGGCGATCGCGTCCTTGGAGAGCAGCATGCCGCCGAGGACGCACTGCTCGGCGGCGACGTCCTGGGGCGGGGTCTTCTCGAAGTGCCCCTCGCGTGGCGCCGGCGCGGGCTGCTGCCCACCGGACCGCTCCGTTCGCATGTCGTCGGCGACCGACACGGGTCCCCCCTCACTGCGTTCGGATCCGGTCCAGGTCTACCGCCGGCGTCTGACAACTTCCGCCGACCCTCCGGTCGATCGGGGGTCACCGGCCGGACGGTCGGGGGCCAACCATACGGAACCCGCGGTCGGCCACTCAACAACGCCGGTGGACGAGCCTCGGGACAACCTGTGGACGCCGGTGCACAGGCATGTGCGCAGGGTGTGCACAGCATGTGGACAAGAGCTGGGGAATTCCGGCCATAACCGCTCTGACCTGGGGTATTGCAATCCCCACCCTGTGGACGGAAGATTTCGGGTCGAGCCCTGGAGCCGTTCGTCCCGTACTATCTCAGCGAACGGCTACACCTAGACAGCGGATTGCACTTTCGGTTGAGAAGGGTCACGCTCCGGCCGTGAGTTACCGGGACTGGGGAAGCGGGGAGGGCAGCCCGCGCGAGCGCCAGCCGATCGCCCCGTGGGACGATCCCGCCGAGCCGCTCCCGGTCGACCCGTACGCGTCCGGGCGCTACCGCACCCCCAGTCGCCGCCGCGCCGTCGAGCGGGGCCAGCAGGAGCCGGTCGACGCCTACCTTCCCCGCTGGGCCCTCGAGTCGGGGGTCAGCCGCGCGGACGGCGGCGGCCGGCACGCCGCCCCCGACGACGACCTCGACCGCCCGCGTTCGGACGACGGGTGGCGCACGTCCACCGACACCGGCTGGCGCCGGGAGCGCGAGCCGCGCGCCGTCGGCGCCGGCCCCGCCGGCGAGCACACCGCCGAGTGGACCATCGACACACCGCAGGAGCAGGGGTACGTCGGCAGCCGGCGCGCCGACTCCGCCGAGGATCAGCCGCTCTCCGGCGCCGCCCCGCGGAGCCGGCCGCGCCGGGCCCCGTCCCGTCGCCCCCAGGTGATCTGGTCGGGCATGGAGGACGCGACCCCGTTCGAGGGGGAGCAGGACCGGTGGGACATCGGGCGGGCGACCCGGCACAGTCGGCGGGCGGCGGCGGACTCGTGGTCGCGGCCGGCGGCGGAGTCCTGGGAGCGGGGCCGGGCCGCCGAGGCGGATCCGGCCGAGCAGCCGGCGGTCGACCCGTGGGACGCCTCCGGGGTGCACGCCTGGGACCGCTCCGCGACCGGCGGGCGGTGGGACCAGGCGGACGGCACCGGGCGCTGGGACCGCTCCGACCACACCGGTGAGTGGGACCGGCTCACCGACACCGGCCAGTGGGACCGGTACGGGGAGACGGGCCGCTGGGACCGGTACGCCGAGGCCGACGAATGGGACCGGACGGTGCCGCCGACCCCGATGCGGGACCGGGGGGCCGACGGGTGGTCGGCGGCGGAGCAGGCCGAGGGTTTCTGGTCCGGGACCCGGCTGGCCGGCGACGATCCGCGCTGGATGGCCGCGCCGCCGTCCGCGCCGCGCTCACCTGCGGTCACGTACAGCGCGCCGCGACCGGGTACGGCGCTGCGGCGTCGGGTCGAACCGGTGGACGTCGGCGGTGGTGCGGGCGGGGCGTCGATCCGGCGACGGATCGAGACGATCGGCGGTGGGTCGTGGAGCCGCCGGCTCGAGGACGACCTGTTGGACCCGGATCCGGGCGGGCCGATCCGCCCGCTGGTCTACACGGCCGCCTGTTACCTGGTCCCCGCGGTGCTGGTCTTCCTCTGGCTGCTGACGCTCGACGGGCAGGCGCCGCCGGGCTGCGTCACCGACATCACCGGCGGCGGGTGTGACTCGCCCCGGGCGCACGCCTTCGCCTCGCTGGTCGCGGGGGCGCCGCGGTTCGGGCTGGCGCTGGTGAGCAGCCTGGTCGTCGCGGTGCTGCTGCGCCGGGTCGGGACGACGTGGCGGTCGGCGACGGTGGCGCTGGCGGCGGCGGTGGTCGGTGGCGGTCTCTCCACGGTGCTGATCAGCGCGGTGACCGGCCAGCCGATCGGCTGAGCGCCCGTCGCGGCCCGGCCGGACGACGGCGGGCCGCCCCGGCGAGGCCCGACGCGGCGCGGTGCCGGCCCACCCGCGCGACGTCCGCATGCGAAAGGGCCCGCACCGGTTCCGGTGCGGGCCCTTTCGTGGTGCTGTCGGGTGTCAGCCCTGAACGACGTTGAGGTCGAACTTGGCGGACACCTCGGGGTGCAGCTTGACGCGCACCGGGTAGGTGCCGGTCGACTTGATGTGACCGGGCACCTCCAGCCGACGACGGTCCAGGACCGGGCCGCCGGCCGCCTTGACGGCGTCGACGATCTCGGCCGGGGTGACCGAACCGAAGAGCCGGCCGCCCTCGCCGGCGCGGGCCTTCAGGCTGACCTTGAGACCCTCGAGCTGGGCCTTGACCTCGTTGGCGTGGTCCAGGTCGCGGATCTCCCGGGCCGAGCGGGCCCGCTTGATGACCGTGACCTGCTTCTCCGCGCCCTTGGTCCAGGCGATCGCGAAGCCCTGCGGCAGCAGGTAGTTACGGCCGAAGCCGTTCTTCACCTCGACGATGTCGCCCGGGGCACCGAGGCCGGACACCTCCTGAGTCAGGATGATCTTCATGTCGGTGCCTCCTCTCAGCGGGTCGTGGCCGTGTACGGCAGGAGCGCCATCTCGCGGGCGTTCTTGACCGCGCGGGCGATCTGCCGCTGCTGCTGCGAGGTCACGCCGGTCACCCGCCGAGCGCGGATCTTGCCGCGGTCGGAGATGAACTTGCGCAGCAGCGCGGTGTCCTTGTAGTCGATGTAGGTGATCCCGTCCTTGTCGAGCGGGTTCACCTTCTTCTTCGGCTTGCGAAGTGCCGCAGCCTTGGCCATTGCTCGTGCTCCTGGTTTGCGATCGCGGGCGCTCGGCGCCATTAGAACGGAGGCTCCTCGTCGAAGTTGCCGCCCGAACCACCGCGCGAGGGAGCCGGGGCAGCCGAGGCCCAGGGGTCGTCGGAGTTGCCTCCGCCGCCCTGGCCACCGCCACCACCGGAGCCGAAGCCACCGCCGCCACCGCCGGAGCGCGACATCTTCTGCACCTTCGCCGTGGCGTAGCGCAGCGACGGGCCGATCTCGTCGACCTCGAGCTCGATGACGGTGCGCTTCTCACCCTCGCGGGTCTCGTACGACCGCTGACGCAGCCGACCCGAGACGATCACGCGGGCGCCCCGCTGCAGCGACTCGGCGACGTGCTCCGCCGCCTGGCGCCACACCGTGCAGGCCAGGAAGAGCGGCTCGCCGTCCTTCCATTCGTTGGTGGTCTTGTCCATGAACCGGGGCGTCGAAGCGACCCGGAACTTGGCGACCGCCGCACCCGACGGGGTGAACCGCAACTCGGGGTCATCGGTCAGGTTGCCGATGACCGTGATGGTGGTGTCTCCTGCCATGACCATCTCCTCGCGCACTCATCAGATCCCGCCGTACAGGCTCTCAGAGCCGTACGACAGAGCCGATGAGGCTGATCCGGGCGAACCGGGGTTGAATGCTTAGCGCATCTCCGGCCGGATGACCTTGGTGCGCAGCACGGACTCGTTGAGTCGCAGCTGACGGTCGAGCTCGGCGACCGCCGCAGGCGTGGCCTGCAGGTCGACGACGGCGTAGATGCCCTCGGCCTTCTTGCTGATCTCGTACGCGAGGCGCCGGCGGCCCCACACGTCGGTCTTCTCGACCGAGCCACCCGCGGTCCGGATCACGTTCAGGTACGTGTCGAGCGACGGGGCGACGGTGCGCTCCTCGAGGCTGGGGTCGAGGATCACCATGATCTCGTAATGACGCAAGACGTGCTCACCTCCTGTGGGCTATGCGGCCACGGTCCTTCCGTGGCAGGAGGTCTGCGTCGTGGCCCACTCCGGTTCCGGGGGAACCCGGCCGGACGGGGACAACCTGACCAGGATACCCGGTCCGGACGATCATGCCCGGGCCGGTCGGGCGGGACCGACCGGGCGCGGTGGACAGGGGTCCACCGCCGGCGTCGAGCACCGGAGGTGGACCCCTGTCCACGAGGCCGCGGGGCGTCCCGTCCGCATTCCTTGGGTGGGACCTGGGGAGGAACGACCACACCGATGAGGTTGGATCGGGACGCCCCGCGGAGCTTTATCGTGTTGTCAGCTGATCCGACCATACAACGGCTCTCGTCACCTCTTGGGGCAAATGGAGGAATTGCCCCGACCAATCTGTCGACCGGTCGCCGGGTGACGCGAGTCGGATCCGCCCCGTCGTGCCGGGCCGCACGGCGGGGCGCCCCTTTTCGGGGGTCTTACCCGCCCGGGCCGGGTGTGGACCGCGCCCGGGCGGAGCGTCGACCATCGATCCACCTCGCACAACGACCGCCCGCCCGCCGGGTGACGCATCCCGCCACGATCCACCCGCCCCCGCTCCGCCGATCCGGGTGCCGGGACATCGTCGCCGCCGTTCACCCCGCACGTCGGGGGCGCGACGTAGGCTCCCCTGCATGCGTATCGGAGCCCACGTCGATCCGACCGACCCGCTGGCCGAGGCCGCCGCCCGCGACGCCGAGGCCGTGCAGTTCTTCCTCTCCGATCCACAGGGATGGAAGGCCCCGAAGCCGCGGGAGGACGCCGAGCGGCTGCGCGACGCCGACGTCGACCTCTACGTCCACGCGCCGTACGTCATCAACGTGGCCACGCTCAACAACCGGATCCGGATCCCGAGCCGGAAGCTGCTGCTGGGCCACGCCACGGCGGCGGCGGCCATCGGCGCGAAGGGGCTGATCGTGCACGGCGGCCACGTCAACGCCGGTGACGACCTGGCGGTCGGCTTCGACAACTGGCGCAAGACCTTCGCGTACGCGGCCGACTCCGGCGGCTTCCCGCTCCCGGTCCTGATCGAGAACACCGCCGGTGGCGACAACGCCTGCGCCCGGCACCTCGACGCGCTGGCCCGGCTCTGGGACGCCCTCGGCGACCACGAGGTGGGCTTCTGCCTGGACACCTGCCACGCCCACGCCGGCGGCGAGGAGCTGCTGGGGCTGGTCGACCGGGTCAAGGCGATCACCGGCCGGATCGACCTGGTGCACGCGAACAACTCGAAGGGCGCCTTCAACTCGGGGCAGGACCGGCACGACAACCTCGACGGCGGCACGATCGACCCCGAGCTGGTGGTGGCGGTGATCCGCGCGGCCGGCGCCCCGGTCATCGTGGAGACGCCCGGCGGGGTCGACGGCCAGGCGGCGGACATCGCCTTCCTGCGCGGGCAGCTCGGCACGGGGACGTCGGCGGCATGACCACGGACCAGTCGGACGCGACGGACGGCGGCCGGGCCGGCTCGACCGGCAACGACGACACCCGGCTGCCCGCCGCGGCCACCGGCACCGGGAGCAGCGCCGCCGCCCGCGCGACGGACGACAGCGCCCCCGGAGAGACCACGAAGGACCAGCCGGCCGCGGGGCAGGCCGGCGGGGACGGACCGGCCGCCGGCAGGACCGGCGAGGGGGACGGCGCCGATCGGAACGCGCCCACCGCGAAGGGCGGGCCCACGCCCGGTGCGGACAAGCCCACCCCCGGGGCGGGCGCCGACGCCGGCGACGGCGCCGGGAAGGCCGGCAGGGAGGGGCCCGCGGGCAGCGATGCGCCCACCGGGGGTACGGAGAAGGCCGACCCCTGGTCGGCCTTCGGTCCCGCCCCCGACCGGGTGCTCACCCGGCCCCGCCGGGCGGTCCGCGCGGTGGGCCGGTTCCTGGTGCACGAGTGGACCCTGGCGGTCGTCGCCGCGCTGGCCCTGGCCGTCCTGCTCACCTGGCCGACGCTGCGCTACCCGCTCTACACCCTGCCGCAGGACTACTGGGACCCGAGCCTGCAGTCCTGGCAGATGGCCTGGTCCGGGCACATCCTGCTGACCGACCCGGCGCAGCTCTGGCAGTCCAACACGTTCTTCCCGGAGAAGTGGAGCTTCGCCTTCTCCGACACCCTGCTCGGGTACGCCCCCGCCGGCATGATCGGCACCGGCCCCGAGGCGGCGGTGCTGCGCTACAACATCATCTTCGTGCTGGCCCACGCGCTCGCCACGTTCGGGGCGTACGTGCTGGCGCGGCAGCTGGGCGCGGGCCGGATCGGGGCCGCGGTGGCCGGGGTCAGCTACGCGTACGCCCCGTGGCTGCTGGCCCAGGCCGGGCACCTGCACATCGTCTCCAACGGCGGCATCCCGCTGGCGATGGCCATGCTCGCCCGGGGGCACGGCTGGTCCCTGCGGTACGGCTACCGGCCGGGGCGCCGGCACGAGGGGTGGGCGTACGCCGGCTGGATGGTGGCCGCGTGGCAGCTCAGCCTGGGCTTCGGCATCGGCCTGCCGTTCGCGTACCTGTTGGCCGGCATCGTGCTGGTCTCGGCCGTCGTCTGGTTCACCCGACGCTGGCTGGTCCGGCCGGCCAAGCGACCGTTCGGCAGCCGGCTGCTCCTCGCCGACCTGATCGGCGGCGCCCTCTTCGCCGCGGTGGGCGCGCTGCTGGCCGTACCGTACTTCCAGGTCGCCGAGCTGCACCCGAACGCGGCGCGGACCATCGGCGACATCGCCATCTACTCGCCGCCGGCGAGCGGCTTCTTCACCGCGCCGGCGGAGTCGCGGATCTGGGGCGACCTGCACGAGGGGGCGCGGGCCACGCTGCCCTGGCACCCGGAGATGACCCTGCTGCCCGGCTTCGTGCTCTACGCGCTGGCCGCCGGCGGCCTCTTCTTCTCGGTCTGGCGGCTACGGCACCGGCTGCTGCTGCTCGCCGGGGTGCTGGTGACGATGGCCCTGGCCATGGGGACCCGGTTCTTCGACGGCACCTTCACCTACGTGCCGCTCTTCGAGCACCTGCCCGGCTGGAACGGGCTGCGGACGCCGGGCCGGATGATGCTCTGGACCACGCTGCTGCTCGGCCTGCTCGCCGCGGGCGCGGTCACCGCGTTCGCCGCCCGGGTACGGGAGCTGGCCGCCGAGCGGGTGCCGCCGTGGCCCGGGCCCTGGCTGCGGCTGGCCACCCTGCTACCGCTGCTGCTGGTGATCGTCGAGGGGCTGAACGCCACCCCGCACCCGGTGGTGCCGGTGCAGCCGGCGGCGATGCGCACCGTGGACGGTCCGATGCTGGTCCTGCCGAGCAGCCAGAACCTGGACCAGCCGGTGATGCTCTGGTCGACCAGCCGGTTCCAGGACCTGGTCAACGGCGGCAGCGGCTTCACCCCGGACACGCTCGCCAGGGTCCGCGAGCTGACCCTCGGCTTCCCGGACCAGCCCAGCGTCGACTACCTGCGCATCCTGGGCGTCCGCAACGTGGTGATCCTGCGTGGCCAGCTCGCCGGCACCCCGTGGGAGCGGATCGTCGACAACCCGGTGGACGGGCTGGGCGTCACCCGCGAGGAGGTCGGCGACGCGGTCGTCTACCACCTCTGACCCTGCTCGGGTTGCGGGGTCGGCGGCCTACGCCGTGACGGGATCGGCCGGGGCGGCGCCCGTCGAGGAGCGGGCGCGCCAGCGGAGGTACCAGGGGGCGTCGGGGGAGCCGTCGAGGACGCCACCGTCGGGGTCGTCGGCGTAGGTGTGCCGGACCGCGTCGCGCTCGGGGTGCAGGATGTCCCGGATCACGAAGCCGCAGAGCACCGCGACGGTGATCAGCCGGAGGCTGGCGGCGAGCACGAAGATGCCCTCCGGGAAGACCGGCCGGCTGGTCGCCGCGCCGAGCAGCTCGCCGTAGAAGGCGGCGAAGTAGCAGACCTCGGCGAGCTGCCAGGCGAGGAAGGCGCCCCAGCGGGGGCGGGCGAGCACGGCGAGCGGAAGCAGCCAGAGCACGAACTGCTGGGACCACACCTTGCTGAAGATCAGGAACGCGGCGACCACCAGGAAGGCGAGCTGCGCGAGCCGCGGCCGGCGCGGGGCGAGCAGCGCCAGCGCGGCCACCCCGACGCAGGCCAGTCCGAAGAGGAGGTACGACAGCCAGTTGAGGGTGGGGATGTTGGCGTTCAGCCACTCGAAGGGCCCGAGGTCGCCGGGCGCGGCCGGGCTGACCTTGCCGTCCAGGTAGCGGCCGATGTACCAGAGCGTGCCCCAGTCGATCGGCCGAGTGGTGTTCAGCTCGAAGAACCGCCCCCAGCTTTCCCGGTAGGGAATCGCCACCGGCAGGTTCACCAACACCACCGTCACCGCGGCCGTGATGATGGACAGGAGTGCGGCCCAGACCCGGCCGGCGCGGACCGCGAGCACCAGGATCGGCCCGAGGATGAACAGCGGCCACATCTTCGCCGCGCCGCCGAGCCCGAGCAGCACCCCGGCCAGGGCGGCCAGCAGGGCACCATTCAGGCTGGGTCGGGAGCGTGCCCAGGCCAGCAGGCCGAACGCGGCCAGCCCGACGGCGAGCAGGTCCCAGTTGACGGTGGCGGTGAGCAGCAGCGCGGGGGCGAGCGCGAAGAGTGCCGCGTCCCAGGGCCGGCGGCGCCGTAGGGCGAGGATGACCGCCACGGTGGCCACCGCCAGGGCGCTGAGCACCAGCGCGTTCAGGTTGTAGAACCACTGGCCCTGGTTGATGCCGGGGTTGTCGACGCCGAGGGCGTGCACCGGCAGCCCGAGCGCGCCCATGAAGTAGCCGGTCAGCACCGGGTACTCGACGGGGTGGTCGGCGTAGGGCACCTTGCCCTCGTTGAGCCCTTCGGCGTAGTAGAGCGCCAGCACGTCGGTGTAGCAGAGCCGGGTGTACTGCACGTTGTTCTGCCAGGCGCCGTCCTGGCAGGGCGACTTCTGCACCCAGTGCAGGGCGAGGGTCAGGCAGACCAGGGCCAGCACGATCCGGGCGGCCGTCCAGAATCGGCCCTCCCGGCCGGCGGGTCGGTCCAGCGCGACCGCGTGGTCGCCCAGCGGTCCGCCGATCACTTCGGAGACGCCGCGGACGAAGCCGTCCGAGCGGGACGGGTGGTCGGTGGTCCCGGCGTCGTCGATGCCTGCCGTCGACTGGGTGCTCATGGAGAGGAATCCTGCCGTACGGCAGGGGTCGGCGTCCCGCCTCGACCGCACAATTCCGGTACGCGGATACGCCGACGGCGGCCGGACCAGGGGTCCGGCCGCCGTCGGCGGTGCGTGGAGATCAGTACGTCTGGCGTGGTGGTGTGGTCGGCAGGATGCCGCCACCACCGCCGCCACCGCCGGGTCGCGGGTCGAACGGGTTCGTGTTCCCGCCGTTGCCGTTGCCGCCACCGTTGACGGGCGGGCAGAACGGGTTCAGCGGGTCCGGGCAGCCCGGCGGCACGGGCGGCGCCGTGGGCGGCGGGGCCTCGCCGTTGCCGGAGTTCGGGTCGCCGACGTGTGCGGCCTCCGGGAAGTCCAGCTTGTCCTTGCCCTTGAGCGCGTCGTCCATGAACCGCTGGAAGATGGCACCCGGCATCTTGGCGCCGCTGATCTTGTTGCCGTCCTTGTCCTTGATCGCCTTGCGGGCCCCGACGTTGCCGACCCAGACGGCGGTGGCGAGCTGCGGCGTGTAGCCGATCATCCAGGCGTCGCCGTTGTCGAGGGTCTTCTCGTTCAGCTCCCAGGTACCGGTCTTCTCGGCGGCCTTCCGGCCGTCGTCGAGCTTGCGGCCCACCGCGGCCGGGTACTTCTCCAGCACGGAGGTGACGTCGCGCACGACGTCCTTCTTGATCCGCTGCTTCGGGTCGAGCTTCTCACCGCCCAGCTTGCGCCACGTGCCGGTCTGCTGGTCCTGCTTCTCCACCTTTTTCACGAAGTGCGCCTTGTTGTAGACGCCCTCGTTGGCGAAGGTGGCGACGCCGTTGGCGTGGTCCAGCACGGTGATCGGGTACTGGCCGTAGCCGACCACGTGGTAGAAGGGCGCCGGCGCCAGGTCCTCCGGCTTCTCCTTGGTGAGGTCGTGGGCCTTCGCCGGGTTGGTGTCCGTCTGCCACATCGTCGTGACGCCGGCCTGCTTGGCCATGTTGACGACCTTGTCCGGGCCGATCTCCTGGGTGATGTAGTAGAACGGCACGTTCAGCGACTTCAGCGTCGACACCTCAAGGGTGCAGGAGTTGCCGCAGGAGGCGTCGTTGCCGGCGTTGGTGACCTTGAACTTGGTCCCCTCGGGGGTGAACGCCTTGCCCTTCCATCGGGACTCGAGCGACTTGCCGGCATCCAGCGCCGCGGCGAGGGTGTAGATCTTGAAGCTCGATCCCGGCGAGTGCCCACCGCTGACGACGCCGTTGTCGTAGTTCTTGCCGGCGTAGTCGGTGCCGGTGCCGTTGTCACCGCCGTAGTAGGCGAGCACCCGGCCGGTCCTCGGATCGATCGACACCAGGGCCGCCATCAGGTTCTTCGGCTGGCCGTAGAGCTCGGAGCCCTTGGTGGCGCGCTGGGCCGCATCGAGCGCCGACTTCTGCACCTTGGTGTCAATGGTGGTGGTGATCCGGTAGCCACCCTTGGCGAGCGCCTGCGAGCAGAGCGGCCTGTTGTCGGTGACCTCGGCGTCGTTGTCGGTGCAGAGCTTCATGTCCCGCATCTCCTGCGCGACATAGTTGATCACGTTGCCGTACGGCGTGTTGACGCCGAAGTCGACGCCGACGCCCTTCGAGTTGGGCTTCTGGAGCGTCTTGGTCGGATATTCGGTCGGATGCGCCGGCTTCCCCGCCGCGTCCAGCCAACCCTCGGTGATCATGCCGCTGATCACGTAGTTCCACCGGTCGAACGCGGCCTCCTGGTTGATCGCCGGGTCGTAGCCCTTGTGGGTCGCGCTCGGCTCCGGCTGCTTGATCAACGCGGCGAGCACCGCGGCCTCGGCCACGGTCAGGTTCTTCGTCGACTTGTGGAAGTACGTCTGGGCCGCCGCCTCGATGCCGTACGCGCCCCGCCCGAAGTAGATGACGTTCAGGTAGTGCTGCATGATTTCCGGCTTGGTGTACCGGTCGTTCAGCTTGGAGGCGAGGATCGCCTCCTTCACCTTCCGCCCGTACGTGTCCTGCTGGAGGTTGTCGTAGGCGTTGCGGGCGTACTGCTGGGTGATGGTCGAGGCGCCCTGCTTGTCACCGCCGGTGAGGTTGTTCCAGGCCGCCCGGGCGATGCCCTTGTAGTCCACACCGGAGTGCCGGTAGAAGTTCCGGTCCTCCGCGGCGGCGACCGCGTCCTGCACCCACGGCGGGATGTCCTTGATGTTGACGAAGGTGCGGTTCTCCGCGCCGACCTTGGCGATGATCTGCTTGCCGTCGCCCGCGTAGATGGTGCTGGCCAGCGGCGGGGTGGTGTCCTCGGGGAGGATCACGTTGGTCGAGTAGTAGGTGAAGCCGACCACGCCGATGCCGGCGAGCATGATGAAGACGGCGAAGCTGGCGATCAGGATGTTGATCCGCCGGCGCTTCTTCGCCCGCGCCGCCGCGCCCGGGTCGTCACCACGGCCACCACGACCGCCCCGGCCCGGACCGTTCGGCCCACCGGGACCGCCCGGACCGCCGCCCGCCATGCCCGGCACCCCGGCGCGGGCCACCGCGGCCCGACCACCCACGGCCGCCGAGCCGACGCTCGCCCGCCCGGCCGAGCCCACCGCGGCCGCGCCGACCGAGGCGCGGCCCGCCGGACCGCCCGGGGCCGGGGAGACCGGCACCGAGGCCCGGCCGGCACCGGCCCGACCCGAGGCGCCGCCGGGCGCCGGGGAGACCGGGACGGAGGCCCGTCCCGGGCCGGCCCGGCCCACCGAGGCCGAGCCCGCCGCGCCGCCGCGCGGCGCCGGGGCCGCCCCGCCGACCGAGGCCCGTCCGCCGGACGCGGACCCTCGGGGCGGCACGGAGGCGCGGGCCGAGGCCCCGCCGTCCGGCGCGGATGACCAGCCGTTCCCGTGCCCGGGGTCGCCGTTCGGACCCGGGGTCTGGGCCCGCCCACGCGAAGAACTGGGATCGCCGTAGTTCATTCCTCACACCCTGCCGGTCGCGGTGGGGCGCGGAAGAGCCACCACCGGGTTGCCGTGAGCTGGACCACGAGACGCTACACCCCGGGCGTGCCGGGGCGCAGGCGTCGAATCCGAAGCAATCGGACTAATCAGACGTCGAAGCTGTCGGTCCGCCCACCCGTCGTCACCCGGGCCGGGGGCGGCCGATACAGCTGAAATCACCGTTGCGCCTCTCGCCTTCGACGAGGGGTGGAGCCGTTCGGGGCGGACGAGCCGCTCACCGCACCCTGCTCCGACCCGTCCTCCGTGCCGCCGGCCAGCCCGTCCCGGCCGAGCAGGAACTGCTCGACGAGATGGTTCCAGTCACAGCCGAGGCACACCTCCACCACGAAGACCTGGAACTCACGCAGCGTCATCGCCAGGACGGGCAACTCGGCCCGGGTACGCGCCTGGCCGGCGGACTGCTTGAGCTCGTCCCCGTAAATGTAGTGGACGTGGATCAGGTTTTCGCTGCGGCAGATCGGGCACCGCTGCTCGGTGGGCTCGCCGTGGAACCGGGCGGCGTTCTTCAGGTACGGCGATGCGTCGCAGACGTCGTACGTGCCGACCCGGCCGGCGAGGAGCTCACGCAGCACCGCTCGCTTCTGGAGCGAGTAGTCGACGACCTGGCGCTGCGTACGCATGCGGCAAAGGGTACGCGGTCCGGCGGGACGAGGCGACCACCGTGACGATCCGTGACAGCAACACCTCGGAGCGGGGGTTTGCCCTGATCATGGGTCTCCGCTAACGTGCGATGTATCGGTCCGATACATCGCGGCGGTTACCCGCTCCGCGCCGGGGGTAAGAAGGGGTGGCCCGTGCTCGAGTTCGCCATCCTCGGCCTCCTGCAGGAGGCTCCGATGCACGGCTACGAGCTGCGCAAGGAGTTGACCGCCAAGCTCGGCGCGATCCGGGCGGCGATCAGCTACGGCTCGCTCTACCCGACCCTGCGCAGGCTGCAGGCGGCGGGATGGATCACCGAAGCCGCCGAGACACCCGCGTCCGCCGAGGAGGTTCCCGCGCTGACCAGCCGACGTGGTCGGGTGGTCTACACCATTACCGCGGAGGGCAAGGAACGCTTCGCCCAGCTGATAGCGCAGGCTGGTCCCGAGACGTACGACGACACGGGCTTCGGCGTGCACTTCGCGTTCTTCGCCCGGACCGACCAGGCCACCCGGCTCCGGATCCTGGAAGGGCGTCGTCGGAAGATCGAGGAGCGTCGCGAAGGTCTTCGCGACGTGCTCGGCCGGGCAGCCGAGCGGCTCGACGCGTACACCCTGGAACTGCAGCGCCACGGCCTCGACGCCTGTGAGCGTGAGGTCCGCTGGCTGGAGGAGCTCATCGCCAATGAGCGCTCCGGCCGTGCCCCGACCGTCCCGCGAGCCGGGACAGCCGGCGGCCGACGAGAAGACAACAGCCCGCCCCCGCCTGGCGAGTCCAGGAAAGAGCGGCCGTGATGAAGAAGAAGGAGGCAGACGCTATGGGCTCCGTCCGCGTCGCCATCGTCGGTGTGGGTAACTGCGCCTCGTCCCTCGTACAGGGCGTGGAGTACTACCGGAACGCCGACCCGAACGACCGCGTCCCGGGTCTCATGCACGTCACCTTCGGCGACTACCACGTCTCGGACGTGGAGTTTGTCGCGGCGTTCGACGTGGACGCCAAGAAGGTGGGCATGGACCTCGCGGAGGCGATCGTCGCCAGCGAAAACAACACCATCAAGCTCTGCGACGTGCCGCCAACCGGCGTCAGCGTGCAGCGCGGTCCGACCTTCGACGGCCTGGGCCAGTACTACCGCGAGATCGTCGAGGAGTCGGACGCCGCGCCGGTCGACGTGGCCAAGGCGCTGCGCGACGCGCAGGTCGACGTGGTCGTGTCCTACCTGCCGGTGGGTTCCGAGCAGGCCGACAAGTTCTACGCCCAGGCCGCGATCGACGCCGGCTGCGCGTTCGTGAACGCCCTGCCGGTCTTCATCGCCTCCGACCCCGAGTGGGCGAAGAAGTTCGAGGACGCGGGTCTGCCGATCGTCGGCGACGACATCAAGAGCCAGGTCGGTGCCACCATCGTGCACCGCGCGCTGGCGAAGCTCTTCGAGGACCGCGGTGTCGAGCTGCTGCGCACGTACCAGCTCAACTTCGGCGGCAACATGGACTTCATGAACATGCTGGAGCGCACCCGCCTGGTCTCCAAGAAGATCTCGAAGACCCAGTCGGTGACCTCCCAGATCCCGCACGAGATGAGCAAGAGCGACGTGCACATCGGCCCGTCGGACCACGTGCCGTGGCTCGACGACCGCAAGTGGGCGTACATCCGCCTGGAGGGCCGCTCCTTCGGCGACACCCCGCTCAACGCCGAGCTCAAGCTCGAGGTGTGGGACTCGCCGAACTCGGCCGGTGTCATCATCGACGCCGTCCGGGCCGCGAAGATCGCGCTGGACCGCAAGATCGGTGGCCCGATCCTCTCGGCCTCCTCGTACTTCATGAAGTCCCCGCCCGAGCAGTACGCCGACCACGACGCGCACGCCGCCGTCGAGGCGTTCATCAAGGGTGAGGTCGAGCGCTGACGCGCTGACCAGCACGCACCGGCGAGGGCCGGGTCCGCACGGACCCGGCCCTCGCCGTTCCGCCGCCCCGGAGGTACGTCAGGACCAGGCGCGTTGCAGGGCGACCCGGGCCTCCAGCTCCAGCAGCGTCACCTTGCGCGGCAGCCCGCCGCCGAAGCCGACCAGCTTGCCGCCCGCCCCGACGATCCGGTGGCAGGGCACGATCACCGGGATCGGGTTCCGGTTGCAGGCGACCCCGACCGCGCGGGCCGCCCCGGGGTCACCGACCGCCTTTGCCACCTCGCCGTACGTGAGCATCTCCCCGTACGGGATGCGGGTCATCTCCTGCCAGACCGCCCGTTCGAAATCCGACCCACGACGAACCACCACCGGAACGGTGAACTCGGTCAGCTCGCCCGCGAAGTACGCCCGCAGCTCAGCGACCGCCCGACGGGACAGCTGGTCGGCGGGCTCGTCGGTCGCCGACTCCACCCGCCCGAAGTGCGCCCCGCAGACCGCCTCGTCGTCGGTGGCCACGGAGAACTCCCCGATCGGTGAGTCGAGCACGGTCCAGCGCATGAACCGATTGTCCCGCGCGGAGCCCGGAACACCACCGCCGGGCCGTCAGAGCAGCGCGACACCCAGCAGCACCGCTCCGACGCTCAGGCTCACGCCGCCCGCGACGGTGAGCCAGATGAGCTTGTTCGGCCGGGTGTCGGTGGGACGGGGCACCGAGAGGAAGAAGCCCAATGGCATCAGGACCGGCGCCGCGACCAGCAGCGTCCGGATCAGCGTCCGCATCCCGTCCGACGCCTCGGCCTGGTCGAGGTAGGGCAGGGCGACCAGGACCAGCAGGACGAGGACGCCGGCGTGCGCGTGGCCGGCCGTCCACAGCCCGCGCCGGACCGGGTTGTCCAGGTAACCGGGTTTGCGCCGGGCCAGGTGGGTGAGCAGGGTCAGGCCGCCGTAGGCCACCGCGACGACGGTGATCAGCAGGATTCCCGCGGTGGTGAGCGTGTCCGATGACATCGGTCGTCTCCGTCTTGTCCCTGTCGGCGGGGTCAGGGGGCGTCACTGGTGTGAACAGCCGGATGCCGCCCGACGTCACGGCCTCCCGCCCAACCGTCTTCGCCCGTGAGGCAAAGTTCCCCCGACCCCGTGCGTCTGTAGTACGGAGGTGGACGGTGGCAGAGGTCATCGACGGGGAGTTCACCGCGTTCGTCAACGAGCGGGGTGACGCGCTGCTGCGCGTCGCGTACGCGCTCGCCGGCAACCAGCACGCCGCGGAGGACCTGCTCCAGAACGCGCTGGCCAAGGCGTACGCCCGGTGGCCGAAGATCCGGGGCGACGCGGAGCCGTACGTGAAACGGATCCTCTACCACGACCAGGTCTCCGGCTGGCGGCGCCGGGCGCGGCGCTCCGAGGTGCCGGTCGCGGAACTGCCGGAGCGGCCGGCAGCGGGCGACGGCGGCCACGACGCCGACCTGCGGCTCCTGCTGCGGGACGCGTTGCGGGCGCTGCCGCCCCGGCAGCGGGCCGTGCTGACCCTGCGCTACCTGGAGGACCTGAGCGTCGAGCAGACCGCGGCGATCCTCGGCTGCCGGGCCGGCACCGTGGCCAGCCAGGCGTCCCGGGCGCTGGCGAAGCTTCGGGATCTGGTGCCCGCCCTCGACGAGCTGACCACGCGTTCGGAGGTGAAGTGATGACCGGACCGGTGGAGGACGCGCTGCGGGTGGCCGTACACGATCTCGCGGACGGGGTCCGGCCGGCGCCCGACCTGGCCGTCCGCGCGCTCGGCCGGGGCCGCCGGCTGCGGCGGCGGCGCCGGGCCGTGGCGGCGGGCGCCGCCCTGGTGGCGGTCGTCGCGGTCGCCCTGCCGTTCGTGCTGCTCCGCCCGCAGCCGGCGCCGCACCCCGCCAGGCCGGCCCCCACCGCGACGGCCACCCCGGCACCCCCGGCCCGCCCCATGCCCGGCCCGGACTGGTCGACGAAGCCACTGGTCCTGCCCGGTGACTGGGTGGTGACCGCGGGCACCTTCGCCGGTGGAGCGGGGAAGGGCTTCGTGCTGGATCGCGCCCGGGGCCGCTACCTCACCGCCGAGGGGTACGACGGGGTCTTCCCGGCGCCCGTCGGCGCGCTCAGCGCGGTCACGGACAAGGACCGACCCCGGGAGGTCGCCCTGGTCGACCTGGCCAGGGGGACGACCCGCTGGTACGAGGTCGGTCGGGCGCTCTCCGCCCCGGAATGGTCGCCGGACGGCCGGCGGCTGCTGCTCACCACCCACCGGCTCGACCACTTCGGCTTCATCATCATGGCGGCGGACGGCACGAAACGTACGTTCCGGGTGGACGAGAAGCGGTACTTCTGCACCGACTACTGCGACTTCACCTGGAGCCGGGACGGCACGGAGGTGGTGCTCCCGCAGACCGGCCAGTCCAGCAGCGACGAGTCGGTCCTCCGGGACCTCCGGGCGGGCGTGCGGCTCTTCTCGGCCGACGACGGGCGGCCGAGCCGGTTCGTGCCGGTGCCCGGCGACCCGGCCGGACCGTGGGCCTGGTCGCCGGACGGGAAGCTGGTGGTGGTCCAGGGGCAGCATGATCCGCTGCTGGTCGAGACGGGCACCGGCCGGGTGGTCCGCACCCTGCCCACCGCCGACGTGGTCTGGGTCTCCGACGACCGGCTGCTCTACCGCCGGCCGTACGGCGCCCGCGACGTCGTGCTCGCCGACCTGACCGGGCGGGAGCTGGTCCGCCAGCCGCTGCCGAAGGAGCTGGTCGAACGGGAGATCACGGTGGCGCCCCGCTGAGACGACGGCGCCCGCCGGCCGGCCCGGAAGGGGCGGGCTCGGCGGGCGCCGCGGTGCCGGCCGCTACGCGGCGGCGAGGAAGAACTTCTCCCAGGTGCCGAGGCCGCGGTTCGGCGCGTCCCAGGTGAGGGGCCGGCTGGCGATCAGCGGCAGGGTGCCGCGGCTTTCCGCGCAGACCGCCTTGGTGTTGATGTCCGCGATGAAGTAGATGCTGCCGTCGGGGTTGTGGTCGATCATCTCGTACAGCTCCCACGGTCCGATCCAGGTACCCCGGGCGAGCAGCGGCTTCGCACCGGCGCTCTGCGCGGTCACGTACCGGTTGTTGACCAGGGCGCGCAGCGCGAACTTGTGGTACCGCCAGTCGATCAGCTCGAACTTCTCCCACGAGCCGACCACCGTGGCCCGGGCGATGAGCGGCTTCGTCCCGGCGCTCTCCGCCGTCACGTACCGGGCGTTGACCCCGGACCGGAGGCTGATGATCGGGTTGGGCGCCTGGAGGTCGAACTTCGCGTCCTGGGTGATTCCGGTGCCGCTGGCGATCAGCGGGCGCTCGACCGCCGCGTCGGAGACCACGTACCGGCCGTTGATCTGGGCCTTGATGGTGATGCTGCCGTCGGGGAGGTGGGCGAGCTGGAACTTCTCCCAGGCCCCGATCACGCCGGCCCGGGCGACGAGCGGCCGGGTCCCGGCGCTCTCCGCCGTCACGTACCTGCCGTTGGCCTTCGACCGGAACGCCACCAGCCCGCCGCCCGCGGCGACGATGTCGAACCGGTGCCACGCCTCCAGGGCGTAGCCGCTGGCCAGCAGCGGCTGGCTGCCGTCGACCCCCGGGGAGGCCAGGCCGCCGCTGCTGCGCGACCGCAGGCCGACCGAGCTGCGGGTGACCGGGGCCGGTCCGACGTGCACCATCCGGTCGATGGAGTCCGTCTCGGCGAAGACCGCACCGGAGACGCCGGTGGTGACGATGGCGTCGCGGACCTGGAGCGGGGTCCAGTCCGGGTGCGCGGCGAGCAGCAGCGCGGCGGCGCCCGCGACGTGCGGCGAGGCCATCGAGGTGCCGTCGAGGGTCGCCTTCGCCGTGCTGCTCCCGATGCTCGCCGAGGTGATGCCGACGCCGGGGGCGTAGGTGTCCAGGCAGGATCCCCAGTTGGACCAGGTGGTCCGGATGTCCAGCTTGTCGGTGGCGCCGACGGTGATCGCCTCCGGCACCGAGGCCGGCGAGTAGACGCAGGCGAAGTTCCGGTCGTTGCCGGCGGCGACCGCGTACGTCAGGCCGGACGCGATGGACGCGGAGACGGCGGCGTTCAGGGCCGCGTCCTTCGGGGCCTCAAGGCTCATGTTCACCACGGCCGGCTTCGCCGCGTGGGCGGTCACCCAGTCGATCCCGGCGATGACGGTCTCCGTGGTGCCCGCGCCGGCGCAGTTGAGCACCCGGACCCCGACCAGCTTCACGTCCTTGGCCACGCCGTACGCGGTGCCACCGATGGTCCCGGCGACGTGGGTGCCATGGCCGTTGCAGTCGTCCGCCGCCGGGTCGCCGTCGACGAAGTCGTAGCCGTGGCTGGCCCGGCCGCCGAAGTCCTGGTGGGCGATGTTGATCCCGGTGTCGACGACGTACGTGGTGACCCCGCTCGCCGACGTGGCCGGGTACGTGTACGAGCGGTTGAGCGCCGAGGTGGTCTGGTCGATCCGGTCCAGGCCCCAGGACGGCGGGTTGGTCTGGGTGCCGCTCGTGGTGTACCGGCGGACCGGCTCGACGTACGCCACCTCGGGGTCGGCGGCCAGCCGCTTCGCCTGCGCGGCGGTCATCTCGGCCGACCAGCCGCGCAGGGCGCCGGTGAAGACCCGGCGGACGACGCCGCCGTTCTCCTGCGCCAGCGCCGCGACGGCGGAGCGGGTCCGGCTGGCGGAGGCGCGGTCGTCCGTCAACCCGACGATGTACCGGCCCGGCACGATGGCCGGGTCGACGTCGGTGGCCTGCGGCGCCGCCGGGACGCGGGGTGCCGCTGCCCCCGCGCCGGGGGTGAGGGCGCAGGTGAGAGCGGTCGCGGAGGCGAGGGCGAGCCCCACCGCCGCGGTATGGCGCAGGGCGCCAAGCACTGTCATGGAACTTGTCTCCCCGTTGACGTGGTCGAGCGGGACGACGACGCCCGCCGGGTCGACCCGGCGGGCGTCGTCGAATCCGTCAGGGCGCGATAGCGGTGACGGTGAACCGCTCCCAGCCGCCCAGGCCGAGCGTGGGGCTCGACCAGTTGATCGTCCGGTTGGCGATCAGCGGCTTGTTGCCGTAGCTGTCCGCGCAGACGACCTTGCCGTTGACGTCGGCGGCGAGCCAGAGCGTGCCGTCGGTGTTGTAGTCGAGCACCCAGAGCTTCTCCCACGCCCCGACGCTGGTGGCGCGGGCCTTCAGCGCGGCCGCGCCGGCGTTCTCGGCGGTGACGAACTTGTTGTTGATCTTCGCCCGCAGGGCCACGTAGCCGTTGCCCAGGTCGACCAGCTCGAACCGCTCCCAGGTGCCCACCGCGGCGGCCTGGGCGATCAACGGCAGGTTGCCGGCGCTCTCCGCCATCACGTACTTGCCGTTCGCGGACGCCTTGATGCTGACCGTCGGGGCCGGCGCGGCGAACTCGAACCGCTCCCAGCTCCCGATGCTGGCCGCCTTGGCGATCAACGGCGACTTGCCGTAGTTCTCCGCCATCACGTACTTGCCGTTGGAGTTCGCCTTGAGGCTGACGCTGCCGTCGGTGTTCTGCACGAGGGTGAACTTCTCGGCGGCACCGATGCTCGTCCTGCTGGCGATCAGCGGCGAGGTGCCCGAGGCCGGCGCGGTGACGTACCTGCCGTTGGCCTTGGCGAGCAGGGCGACGAAGCCGTCACCCGTGTCGACCACGTCGAACTTCTCCCACGGCCCGAGGGCGGTGGAGCGGGCGACCAGCGGCAGGGTGCCGGCGCTCTCCGCCGTCACCAGCTTGCCGTTGATCCGCGCCTTGAGGCCATACGAGGCGCGGGCCGGCTGGCGGGGCCCGACGTGCAGCAGGCGGTTCACCGAACTCCGCGCGTCGTGCACCGCGCCGGAGATGCCGCTGGTGACGATCTCGTCGCGGACCTGCTGCGGGGTCCAGTCCGGATGCGCCGAGAGGATCAGCGCGGCGGCGCCGGCGACGTGCGGCGACGCCATCGAGGTGCCGCTCTCCACGGCCGTGCCGTCGGCCTCGCCGATCGCCGAGGTGATGTTGACGCCCGGGGCGAAGACGTCCACGCAGGAGCCGTAGTTGGAGAACCAGGCGCGGAAGTCGAGATGGTCGGTGGCGCCGACGGTGATGGCCCCGGGGACCCGGGCCGGGGAGGCGAGGCAGGCGTCGCGATCGTCGTTGCCGGACGCGACCGCGTACGTGAGGCCGGCGGCGATGGAGCGGTTGACCGCGTCGTCCACCGACTGCACGCCGACGCCGAAGCCGAGGCTCATGTTCACCACGGCCGGCTCGGCCGCGTGCGCGGTCACCCAGTCGATGGCGGCGACCAGCTTGTCGCTGGTACCCCCTTCGCCCATGCAGTCGAGCACCCGGACCGCGACCAGCTTCACGTCCTTCGCCACGCCGTACGTTCCGCCGCCGACCGTGCCGGCCACGTGCGTGCCGTGCCCGTTGCAGTCGTCGGCGACGGCGTCGTCGTCCACGAAGTCGTAGCCGTAGCTGGCCCGGCCGCCGAAGTCCCGGTGGCCGATGTCGATGCCGGTGTCCACGATGTACGCGGTCACGTCGGCCGCGGTGCCCGGATAGCCGTACGCCTTGTTGAGCACCGGCGTGGTCTGGTCGATCCGGTCCAGGCCCCAGGAGGGCGGGCTGCTCTGCGTGCCGGCGATGGAGAAGCGGCGCACCTGCTCGACGTACGCGACGTCCGGGTCGGCGGCCAACCGGGCCGCCTGCGCCTCGGTCATCCGCGCCGACCAGCCCCGCAGAGCGCTGCTGAAGACCTGCCCGACCGACCCGCCGGCGCGGTCGGCGAGCGACGCGGCGGTGGCCCGGACGGTCCGCGCCGACGCCTTGCGGTCCTTGAGGACGACGATGTAGCGGCCCGGTACGGCCTCGGAGGCGTCGGCGGTCCGCACCTTGTGCGGGGCGGTCGGAGCGGCGGCCGCCGGACCGCCGGTGGCGACCCAGGCGAGGGTGGTCGCGGAGGCGAGGGCGAGCCCCACCAGCGCGGAGCGGCGTAGCACTTGAGTGTTCTCCCCGTGGATCAGCGGCCGTCCCCGGTTGTGGGCGACGGGCGATCGGCGCGGCCTGCGACAGATCGGTCAGCAGGCCGATGGACGCCGGTCCATCATGCGGGAAGATCACCGCCGGGCGCGTCAACCGTTCGGTCGATACGGCGGCGTGTCGTCCTACGCCGGTGCGACGCGCTCAGTCGAGGACGCCCTGCTCCCGGGCCCAGCGCCGCAGCTCGGCCTCGGCCTCGTCGCGGTCCAGCGGGCCGCGCTCCAGGCGCAGCTCCTTCAGGTGCTGCCAGGCCCTGCCCACCACCGGCCCCGGCGGTACGCCGAGCAGCTCCATGATCGCGTTGCCGTCCAGGTCCGGACGGACCCGGGCCAGGTCCTCCTCGGCGGCGATCCGGGCGATCCGCTCCTCCAGCGCGTCGTAGTCGGCGGCCAGCGCGGCCGCCTTGCGCCGGTTGCGGGTGGTGCAGTCCGACCGGGTCAGCTTGTGCAGCCGGGGCAGCAGGTCACCGGCGTCCGCGACGTACCGGCGCACCGCCGAGTCGGTCCACTCGCCCCGGCCGTACCCGTAGAAGCGCAGGTGCAGCGCGACCAGGGCGACCACCTTCGAGGTGACGTCCTTCGGGTACCGCATGGCCTTCATCCGGGCCTTGGTCAGCCGGGCGCCGACCACCTCGTGGTGGTGGAAGCTGACCCGCCCGTCCGGGCCGATCGCCTTGGTGGCCGGCTTGCCGACGTCGTGCGTCAGTGCGGCCATCCGCAGCACGAAGTCGCAGCCGTCCTCCTCCATCGACATGGCGTTCTCGACCACGGTGAGGGTGTGCTCGTAGACGTCCTTGTGCTGGGCGTGCTCATCGATCGTCAGCTTCAGCCCGGTCAGCTCGGGCAGGAACCGCTCGGCCAGCCCGGTGTCGACCAGCAGCCGCAGCCCGGTGATCGGGTCCGCACCGCAGAGCAGCTTGGTGAACTCGTCCCGGATCCGCTCGGCGGTGATCCGGTCCAGGTCGGCGGCCATCCGGCTCATCGCCTCCCGGACGTCCGGGTGGACGGCGAAGCGGAGCTGAGCGACGAACCGGGCCGCCCGCAGCATCCGCAGCGGGTCGTCGCCGAACGACTGCCGGGGCGTCCCCGGGGTACGGATGACCTTGGCGGCGAGGTCGGCCAGGCCGCCGTGCGGGTCGGTGAACCGGTGGTCGGGGAGGCTCACCGCCATCGCGTTGATGGTGAAGTCCCGCCGCTTGAGGTCGTCTTCGAGGCTGGTCCCGTACTCGACGATCGGGTTGCGGCTGACCTGGTCGTACGCCTCGGCGCGGAAGGTGGTGATCTCCAGGCGGAGGCCGTCGTGCTGGGCGCCGATGGTGCCGAACTCCCGACCGGTCTCCCAGATCGACTCGGCCCAGCCCTTGATGATCCGCAGCGTCTGGTCGGGGTGCGCGTCGGTGCAGAAGTCCAGGTCCTCGCCGAGCCGACCGAGCAGCGCGTCCCGCACCGAACCGCCCACCAGGTGCAGTTCGTGGCCGGCCGCGGCGAACCGGCGGCCGAGCTCGTCGGCGACCGGCGAGACGCGGAGCAGCTCGGCGACGGCGTTGCGCTGCGCGGCGGTGAGGTCGCGGCGGTCGGCGGCGTGGGATGCGGAGGCTTCGGACATGGGATCGCCAGCCTATCGGTCCGGCCCGGGAACTCCGCCGCCGGGCGCGGGTAAGAGGTACAGGTTGACTAAGGTTCTGACCGTCGGGACGGTGCCCGGCCCCGACGTACCCCCTGGGAGGCTGGACATGAGCGGCGGGCTCTACCGCAGCGCGAACGCCACGCCGGACGGCGCGGTGCCTCCCACGGACGAGGCCACCTTCATCTCGGCCGAGCCGCTCAACCAGCCGGCGGTGGAGGCCACCGCGCCGCCGCCGGAGCAGGTCGGGGAGGCCAGCGCCGCGGCGAACAGCGCGGTGATGGCGATCGGCAGCCTGGTCAGCCGGGGTACGGGCTTCATCCGCAACCTGATGGTCGGGGCGGCCCTGGGCAACCTGATCGGCAATGCGTACACGACCGCGCAGTTCCTGCCGAACCAGGTGTACGAGTTCCTGCTCGGCGGGGTGCTGACCAGCGTGCTGATCCCGGTGCTGGTCCGTCGGCGCAAGGTCGACGCGGACAAGGGCGAGGCGTACGCGCAGCGGCTGCTCACCCTGGCGGTGATCTCGCTGGCCGCCGCGGCGCTGATCGCGGTGGTCCTCGCGCCGGTGCTGACCGCGCTCTACGCCAGCGGCAAGGGCGGCGACTACACCGGGCTGGTCAACAACCTGTCCTACCTGATGCTGCCGATGCTCTTCTTCACGGGCGTCAGCGCGCTGATCGCCGCGGTGCTCAACACCCGGGGCCACTTCGCCGCCCCGATGTGGGCACCGATCCTGAACAACCTGGTGGTCATCGCCACCTTCGGCCTGTACATCGTGACCTTCGGTGCGCGGAACCTCCAGCCCGCCGAGCTGGGCTGGGGCCGGATTCTGCTGCTCGGCGGCGGCACCCTGCTCGGTGTGGCGGTCCAGGCCGCCGGTCTGCTGCCGGCGCTGCGCAAGGTGGGCTTCCGGTGGAAGTGGCGCTTCGACTTCCGTGAGCTGGGGCTGCGCGAGCTGGCCAAGCTCGGCACCTGGATGTTCTGCTACGTGGCGGTCAACCAGCTCGGCCTCTTCGTGGTGGTCAACCTGCTCACCCGGGCCGCCGGGGAGGACAACGCCGGCATCCTGATCTACAACAACGTCTTCCTGCTGCTGATGATGGCGCACGGCATCATCGCCGTCTCGATCATCACCGCGCTGATGCCGCGGATGAGCGCCGCCGCCGCCGACGGCCGGTTCCGCGACGTGACCGCCGACCTGTCGCGCGGCACCCGGATGGTCACCGCGGTGCTCGCCCCGATCGCGGTCTGCTACGCCGTGCTGGCCGGCCCGATCTCCGTGGTGGTGTTCCGCTACGGCGCCTTCACCGGCGAGAACGCGACCGCCACCTCGACCGTCCTGCTGGTCGCGGCGGTGGGGCTGGTGCCCTTCGCGATCAGCCAGCTCTTCACCTTCGCCTTCTACGCGCTGCCGGACACCCGCACCCCGGCCCTGATCAACATTCCGGTGGTGGCGCTGCGGGTGCTCCTCCAGATCGGGCTCTTCCTCGCCTTCTCCGCCACCTTCGCGGCGGCCGGCATGATGCTCGGCAACGCCATCTCGTACGTGGCCGCCGCGGTGATCTCCGCGCTGCTGCTGCGGCCCCGGGTGGGCCGGATCGGGCTCGGCGGCATCATGCGGACCATGGGCCGGGTCGTCCTGGCCGCGCTCGGCGCCGCCGCGGTCGGCCTGATCGTGGTCGCGCTGCTCCCCGGCGACCCGGCCGACCTCAGCTGGTTCGCGGCGGTCGTCCAGCTGGTGGTGGGTGGCGCGGTGATCGGCGGGACGTACCTGGCGCTGGCCATGGCGCTCCGGATCGGCGAGATCACCGAGGTGGTCGGGATGGTCCGCCGCCGCCTCGGCCGCTGACCCCGCCCGCCCCGGTCCACCGGCGCCCGGGCCGTTGGCCACGCACCGTGAACGAGGATCATCAGCCTGGGGATGCGACTGTGGATAACTCAGCGTTTCCCCGCTCAACCACCCTCTCGGCCTGTGGACAACCATCCGTACGGATGAGGGTGCAGGGCCGATCGGGGGGAATTCGGCCGGGCTGCGGCAGGTCGCCACACGCGGTGCGCCCCTACGTCGACTACTTGCGGTCAACCTCTAGATTGGCTGGTGCATGTACCAGCAACGTGGCTGACAACGGTCGCAACCGGACCGGGCAGCCCGTGGCTGGTGCCCCACCGGCCGCGGCGGGAAGATGACATGTCGGAGAACCGGGCATCCCGGGTAAGGTCGCACTCGACGGGTACGGCAGGTCCCGACGTGGGCGTCGGCACCGGTCTGCCGGTTCCTTCGAAGGCAGAGCGGGAAGCCACATGCCCAGCAGCACGGGTCCATCGATCGACACGATCACCGAGGGAGGACGGGTGACCCAGGTCGGCGAGGGTCAGGAGGCGGAGGAGACTGCTCCGCCGGTCATGACCTTCGGTGCTCCCACGGCCGGTGAGATCCTTGCCGATCGGTACGAGCTGGTCGAGCACATCAACAACGACAGCGCGGGCCGGCTGGTCTGGCGCGGGGTCGACGTCGTGCTGCGCCGTCCCGTCGCGGTGGTCCTCCGCTACCCGGGTGGCGACTCCGCCACCGAAATGCTTCAGGCCGCCGTCGCGGCCAGCCGGGTCATCCACCCCAACCTGGTCGGCGTCTACGACGCGATCGACGAGGCGGACCGGGCGTACGTGGTCCGCGAGTGGGTGGACGGCCAGTCCCTGCGCGAGCTCGTCACCGTCGACGGGCCGCTGGACCCGGCCCGGGCGACCGCCATCGGCAACGCCGTCGCCAGCGCCCTCGCCGCGGTGCACGCGACCGGCATGGTGCACGGCAACGTCCACCCCGGCACCGTGATGATCAGCGACGACGGCCGGGTGGTACTGGCCGACGCGCGGACCGACGGCGCGGACAGCCAGGAGAACGACATCCGGGCGGTCGGCGGGGTGCTCTACTTCGCCCTGACCGGGCACTGGCCGCACGGGGAGGCGCCGCTGCACGGCGCCACCGCCGGGCACGGCCGGGCCGCCCTCCCGGACGCCGTACGCGACGCCGGCGGCTCGATCGCCGCCCCCCGTCAGGTCCGGGCCGGGGTGCCCGCCTACCTCGACGACCTGACCATGGACCTGCTCGACCCGGAGATCGCCCCGACCTCCTCGGACGTGCTCGCGGCCGAGCTGGGCCGGCTGGACATCCCCGCCGACGAGCACTTCCTGGCCCAGGCCGGCCCGCTGCGCTTCACGGCGGACACCGAGGAGGAGCCGTCGCCGCTGGCCGCCGCCGGTGGCCGCAAGGTGGCCTTCGGCATCGCCGGGCTGCTCGCGGTGGCCCTGGTCGGCCTGCTCATCGGGATCAGCGCGCTGGGCGGCGACGACAAGGACCCGAAGACGGAGCCGGTGGCCCGCCCGTCCAGCAGCGCGCCACCCGACCAGCCCACCCAGCCCGCCGCCGCCGCGCGCAAGCTGGCCGTGGAGGACGTCCGGATCATCGACCCGGACAGTAAGAGCCGGGACGAGCTGAGCGACGCCGAGAAGGTGATCGACGGCAGCGAGGACGAGGGCTGGGAGACCGACACCTACAACGGGCCGAAGTTCGGCGGGCTCAAGAAGGGCATGGGGGTCTGGATCGACCTCGGCTCCGAGCACACGGTCAAGTCGGTGAAGGCCGTCCTCTCCGCCAGCGGCGCCACCGCCCAGCTCTACACCGGCACCACCGACCCGGGCTCCAGCTCCTCCGGCGACAAGAAGCTGTACAACGAGTACGTGACGGTGAAGACGCAGATCGGTGACGGCTTCAGGCCCGCCCCTGGCAGCACGCTGATCTTCAGCAACGGCTTCGACCCGGACAAGAAGTACCGCTACCTGCTCTTCTGGCTCACCGAGCTGCCCTCGAACGACCGGGGCTACAAGATCGGTGTCCAGGAGATCACCGTCCAGGGGTCGTGAACCGGCCGCCGCTGTCCGGGCACCACTCCCGCCGGACGTGGTGATGGACGACCGCGGCGAGGGAGAGGCCGGCGGGCCGGCGGGCGGCGCACCGGTGGCCGTGCCGACCCGCGCCGGACCGGGCGCCGGGACGACCGACATCGAGCTGCTCCGCGCCCACGTGGCCGGCGACCGGGACGCCTTCACCGAGCTGTTTCACCGGCACCGGGACCGGCTCTGGGCGGTGGCGCTGCGTACGCTCGGCGACCGGGAGGAGGCCGCCGACGCCCTCCAGGACGCCCTGCTCTCCGCGCACCGCGCGGCGGCCCGCTTCCGGGGTGACTCCGCGGTGACCACCTGGCTGCACCGGATCGTGGTGAACGCCTGCCTGGACCGCATCCGCCGGCGTCAGGCGCACGCCACGGTCCCGCTGCCCGACGGCGTGCACACCGACGGCGAGCCCGGCCGGCACACCGGCGGGGTCGAGCCGGCCGCTCCGGTCCGGGACCACGACACCGCGCTGGTGGTGCGGCAGGCCCTGGCCGAGCTGCCGGTCGAGCAGCGCGCCGCGCTGATCCTGGTGGACGTGCAGGGTTATCCGGTGGCCGAGGTGGCCCGCATCCTCGGCGTCGCCGAGGGGACGGTCAAGAGCCGCTGCGCCCGGGGCCGCGCCCGGCTGGCCACCCGCCTCGGTCACCTGCGGACGGGTGTCGACACCCCGCCGCCGGTGCCGCGCCCGGTTGGCCGGACGGCCGCCGACATGCCGCGCGTCACTGCGGGGAACCCGCGACCGCCGGAGGGCGTCGAATCGGCGCCGGGATGGTCCCGGACCGCGAACGAGGAGGAGACGTGACCGCCGGGAAGTTCAGCGAGGTCGACCACGACCTGCTCGCCGACTACGTCGGCGGGGCGCTGGACGGCACCCCGGAGCAGGTCAGGGTCGCCCGCCTGATCGCGGAGGACCCGGCGTGGGCCGGGGCGTACGCCGCGCTGGCGCCGGCGGTGGAGCTGGTCCGGGCCGACCTGGCCGACTGGGCGACCGCTGCCGTACCCGACATGCCACTGGCCGTCGCGGACCGGATCGCCGCGGTGCTGGCCGGCGCCGGACCGGCCCCCACGCCGACCGACGCCGCGGAGCTGACCTCCGCCGGCCCGCGCGACGCCGCGGAGCTGGCCTCCCCCGACGCGCTCGACACCGCCGGGCCGGTGAACGTGCCGACGTCGGCCGCACCGGTCGGCGACGCGGCGCCGGCCGACGGCCGCAGGATCCGGTCGGGCGGGCATTCCGGCGCCGGGCCGAGCGCCGTCCCGGCGCAAACGCCCGGCCACCGGCACACCGGCCGGGCGGTCCGCCCGGCCGACGGTCCGGGCGGCGGCACCGGGCCGGGGCGCGGGCCACGGCGCTGGGCCCGGATCGCCGGTCCGGTCGTCCTCGCGGCGGCCTCGGTCGGTGCCGTCGGGCTGGGCCTCAACCAGCTGGTCGCCACCCGGACCGACACGGCGGTGACGGCCGACCGCGGCGAGAACGCCGGTGCGCCCGGCCCGCTGGCGGCGGAGCCGTTCCGGACGACCGGCCCGCCGCGTCGCAGCGGCACGGACTACACCCCGGAGCAGTTGTCCGGCGTGAGCCCGCCGAAGGTTCCCCCGGCGGCGGGCAGCAGCGCCCGGGAGACCGGCGCGGCGGCACCGGAGGACCAGCGGCTCTCCGCCGCCGGCGGGCTCGACCGGCTCAGCGGCCGGGACGCGCTGGACGCCTGCCTGCGGGAGATCACCGCGGAGCACGGGGGTGGGGCGGTGGCCGTGGATCTGGTCGACTACGCGTCGTTCCAGGGGCGGCCGGCGCTGGTCGTGACCTTCGTCGACGCGGGCGGCGCCCGCTGGGCGTGGGTGAGCGGGCCGGAGTGCGGCGTGCCCGGGTCCGGCGCGGACACCCGGTTCCGAACGCGGGTAGGGTGAGTTCGCGGTCATCGGCGGCTGCCGTTCCACGTGACGTGACCCACCGGATCACCGGTTCGGGAATCGCCGCTTCGTACGATGACGTTCTGCAAGTCAGGCGCCGACGCCGCTGAGCCGTCGGCACTCGGATCGACATCGTCCCGGCGGCAGAGCGGCCGGAACGGATGACGAACACACACATCGGGAGACGGCAGTGGACGAGGTCCGCAACCTGATCATCATCGGCTCCGGGCCGGCCGGTTACACGGCGGCGGTCTATGCCGCGCGCGCCAACCTCAAGCCGCTCGTCATCGAGGGCGTGCAGTCCGGCGGCGCGCTGATGACGACCACCGAGGTGGAGAACTTCCCCGGCTTCGCGGACGGCATCCTCGGCCCCGAGCTGATGGACAACATGCGCAAGCAGGCCGAGCGGTTCGGCGCCGAGTTCCTGACCGACGACGTCACCCGGGTCGAGCTGAAGGACACCGGCGACACCGGCACCGGCGCCACCAGCACCGTCTGGGTGGGCGAGACCGCGTACCGGGCGAAGGCCGTGATCCTCTCCACCGGCTCCGCCTGGCGTCCGCTGGGCGTGCCGGGCGAGCAGGAGTACCTGGGCCACGGTGTGTCGTCCTGCGCGACCTGTGACGGCTTCTTCTTCCGCAACCAGCACATCGTCGTGGTCGGCGGTGGTGACTCGGCGATGGAGGAGGCCAGCTTCCTGACCCGGTTCGCGGACTCCGTCACCATCATCCACCGCCGCGACTCGTTCCGGGCCAGCAAGATCATGGCCGGCCGGGCGCTCGGCAACGACAAGATCAAGGTCGAGTGGAACTCCACCGTCGAGGAGATCCTCGGCGAGGACGGCAAGGTCAGCGGGGTCCGGGTCCGCAACGTGCACACCGGCGACATCAAGGTGCTGGACGTGACCGGCGTCTTCGTGGCGATCGGCCACGACCCGCGCAGTGAGCTCTTCCGCGGGCAGGTGGAACTCGACGACGAGGGATACGTGAAGGTGCAGGCGCCGAGCACCCGGACCAGCATCCCGGGTGTCTTCGCCGCCGGCGACGTGGTCGACCACACCTACCGGCAGGCGATCACGGCGGCCGGTACGGGCTGCGCCGCGGCCCTGGACGCCGAGCGCTTCATCGCCACCCTGCAAGGCTGAAACATTTTCAGAAACAGTTCCCGGAGGAGGGGTTCATAGTGGGAGCAACCAAGGCGGTCACCGACGCGAGCTTCGCTAGCGACGTGCTGAAGTCCGACAAGCCGGTTCTGGTGGACTTCTGGGCGGAGTGGTGCGGGCCGTGCCGCAAGGTGTCGCCGCTGCTGGAAGAGATCGCGGGCGAGATGGGTGACCAGGTCACCATCGTCAAGCTCAACATCGACGAGAACCCCGAGACCGCCCGGGCCTACCGGGTGATGTCCGTGCCGACCCTCACCGTCTTCAAGAACGGCGAGCCGGTGCAGTCCATCGCCGGCGCCAAGCCGAAGGGCGAGCTGGTCAAGCTCATCGAGTCGGCGCTCTGACCGAACCCCGACCGACCGCGGAACCCCCGTGCCCGACCCCGGGCCCGGGGGTTCCCGCTTTCCGTCGACGCCCACCCGTAGCCGCCGCTGACCTGCCCGAACCCGGAGTCGGCCGGTGACCGGTCACGGTACGCTCCGTAGGCATCCGCAGAGTCTCGCCTCGTGCGACGCGGAGCCGGCCGACCAGCATCCGCGCAGAGGGGGTCGTGCGTGCGTCCGATCCGACCCGGTGACCGGGGACCCGCGGTGACGGAGATCCGTACCGTCCTCACCGGCCTGGAGCTGCTCCCGTCCGGCGGTCACGGCGACGAGTTCGACGTGGCGACCGAACGCGCCGTCCGGGCGTTCCAGCAGTCCCGCGGCCTGAGCGTGGACGGCCGGGTGGGCACGGAGACCTGGCAGGCGCTGGACGCGGCCCGCTGGCGGCTCGGCGCCCGCACGCTCTACCACGCCGTGCCGGAGCCGCTGATCGGCGAGGACGTCCGCTCGCTCCAGGAACGCCTCCTGGAGATGGGGTACGACGTGGGCCGCGCCGACGCCATCTACGGCATCCGCACCTCCCGCGCGGTCGCCCAGTTCCAGCGCGAGATGGGGCTCAAGCCGGACGGCTCCTGCGGCCCGCACACCATGAACGCGCTGCGCCGCCTCGGCCGGAAGGTGGTCGGCGGGCGCCCGCAGTGGCTGCGCGAGTCGGACGCGATCCGGCAGGCCGGACCGACGCTGGTCGGCCGGACCGTGGTTCTCGACCCCGGGCACGGCGGCACCGACCCGGGAATGGTGGTCCCGGACGGCCCGCTGCGCTGGACCGAGGCGGACCTCGTCCACGACCTGGCCAGCCGGCTGGAGGGCCGGCTCGCCGCGGCCGGGGTACGGGTGCAGCTCACCCGCGGCCCGGCCCCGGAGACCTGCCTCCCCGACGCCGACCGGGCGCAGCTCGCGAACTCGCTCGGCGCCGACGTCTTCATCTCGCTGCACACCGACGGCCACGCCAACCCGGCGGCGAACGGGGTGGCGACCTACCACTACGGCACCGACAACGGCGTCACCTCGGCCACCGGGGAACGCCTCGCCGGCCTGGTGCAGCGGGAGATCGTGGCCCGGACCGGGCTGCGGGACTGCCGTACCCACGCCAAGACGTGGGACCTGCTGCGGCTGACCAGGATGCCGGCGGTACGGGTCGAGGTCGGCTACCTGACCTCCCCGGAGGACCGCAGCCGGCTGGTCGACCCGCGGTTCCGGGACCGGGTGGTCGAGGCGATCGTCGCCGCGGTGCAGCGGATGTACTTCCCGATCGAGCGGGACGTGCCGACCGGCTCGATCGACGTGAGCGAGCTGCGCGCCGTGGTGGCCGCCGGCACCCTGGTCGACTGAGGCGTCCTCAGACGCCGCTGGACCGGGTGGCCGGGGCGGGGCGCACCGGGCGCAGCAGGGTCTCCGGGCTCATCGAGCCGAGCAGCTTCTCCAGCGCGTACTCGACGTCGGACTTCCAGCTCAGCGCGGTGCGCAGCTCCAGCCGCAGCCGCGGGTAGCGCGGATGCGGGCGGACCGTCTTGAAGCCCACCGACAGGAAGAAGTCGGCCGGCGCGACGCAGGCCCGGGTGGGGTCGGCCCCGTCGCCGAACTTGGCGTCCCCGAACGCCTCGATCGCCTTGATGCCGCGCTTGGTCAGGTCCCGGGCGACGCCCTGGACGAGCATCCGGCCCAGCCCGCCGCCGGCGAAGGCGGAGACCACGTTGGCGGTAATCAGCAGCGCGGCGTCCGCGGAGACCGGCGAGGTGGGGAAGGCCATCGAGCGCGGGACGTACGCCGGCGGGGCGTACGTGACGAAGCCGGCGGGCATCCCGTCGACGTACGCGAGCTTGCCGCAGGAACCCCACTCCAGCAGCGTCTGGGAGACCCAGGCCTCCTTCTCCAGCCCGGGGTCGCCAGCGGCGCACGCCCGGTCGGCGGAGACCGGGTCCAACTCCCAGTAGACGCACTGCCGGCACGGGCGGGGCAGATCCTCCAGCGTGTCGAGGGTCAGACTGACCAGACGTCGCGACATCAGCGCACCCCACAACTAGGCTCAGAGGTGAGAACACCGCGGTCCGCCACCGCTTACTGCCCCCGACGAGCGATCGTACGCCGCTACCCGACCGTACGGGAGGGGACGCGCGAATGCCCCCCGAGCCGGTGCGGCCGGTCCGGGATGTGGACGCAGCCTCATGTCACCACGCCCGTGCGGGCCGGCACGGACTACCATCGACCAACCGGCCCCGCGCCGCCATGGTCGTCGGCATCGCGGGTACCACACCGGGCGGCAGCCCCGCCGAACCCGATCGAGGTGATGTCATGACCGGCACGACGCTCGACGACTACACCGACCGGTACGCCCGCCGGGTCCGGGGGATGACCGCCTCCGAGATCCGGGCGCTCTTCGCGGTGGCCAGCCGGCCGGAGGTCGTCTCGCTCGCCGGTGGGGCCCCCTACATCGCGGCGCTGCCCCTCGACGCGGTCGGTGAGATGCTCGGCCGGCTCGGCTCGGAACACGGCGCCACCACCCTGCAGTACGGCGTCGGCCAGGGCACGCTGGAGCTGCGCGAGCGGATCTGCGAGGTGATGGCCCTCTCGGGCATCGACGCGGCCTGCGGCGCCTCGCCGGAGGACGTGGTGGTGACCGTCGGCGGCCAGCAGGCGCTGGATCTCGTGGCCCGGCTCTTCCTCGACCCGGGTGATGTGGTGCTCGCCGAGGGCCCGACCTACGTCGGGGCGCTCGGGGTGTTCCAGGCCGCCCAGGCCCAGGTCGTGCACGTGCCGATGGACGGCGACGGGCTGATCCCGGAGGCGCTGGAGGCGGCCATCGCCGACCTGGCCCGGGCCGGGCGGCGGGTGAAGTTCCTCTACACCATCCCGACCTACCAGAACCCGACCGGCGTGACTCTCAGCGAGGAACGCCGCGAACGGGTGCTCGACATCTGCGAGCGCGCCGGCCTGCTGGTGGTGGAGGACGACCCGTACGGCCAGCTCGGTTTCGAGGACGAGGCCCCCGCGCCGCTGCGGGCCCGCCGCCGGCACGGGGTCTTCTACCTGAGCACCTTCTCCAAGACCTTCGCCCCCGGCCTGCGGGTGGGGTGGATCCTGGCCCCGCACGCGGTCCGCGACAAGCTGGTCATCGCCAGCGAGGCGCAGATCCTCTGCCCCAGCGGGTACGCCCAGGCGGCCGTCTCCACGTACCTCGGCACGATGCCGTGGCGGGAGCAGCTGAAGGTGTACCGGGAGGTCTACCGGGAGCGCCGCGACGCGATGCTCGACGCGCTGGCGGACCTGATGCCGGCCGGTACCACCTGGACCACCCCCGGCGGCGGCCTCTTCGTCTGGACGACCCTCCCCGACGGCCTCGACTCGAAGGCGATGATGCCGCGGGCCATCGCCGCCCGGGTGGCGTACGTGCCCGGCACCGGCTTCTACGCCGACGGCGCGGGCGGCGGCAACATGCGGCTCAACTTCTCCTTTCCGCCGCCGGAGCGGATCCGCGAGGGCGTCCGCCGGCTGGCCGGTGTGATGGAGCAGGACATCGCCATGCGCCGGGTCTTCGGCACGGTCGGCGGGTCCGGCGTGCGTCGCCGGCAGGGCGGCTCCGACGCGCCGGGTCCCGACTTGGCATGATTCCCGCATGGCTGTCACCTCCGCTGCCGGGAATCTCGTGACCGATCCCGCCGTCACCGCCGAACTGCACGTCCTGGTGCTCGCCGGTGGGCTCTCCTACGAGCGGGACGTCTCCCTCCGCTCCGGCCGGCGGGTGCTCGACGCGCTGCGGGCCGTCGGCGTGGAGGCCGAGCTGCGGGACGCCGACGTGGCCCTGCTCCCGGCCCTGGCGGCCGACCCGCCGGACGCGGTGGTGATCGCCCTGCACGGCGCCACCGGCGAGGACGGCTCGCTGCGGGGCGTGCTCGACCTCTGCGACGTCCCGTACGTCGGCTGTGACGCCCGTGCCTCCCGGCTCGCCTGGGACAAGCCGTCCGCGAAGGCGGTCCTCCGCGAGGCCGGCATCCCCACCCCGGACTGGGTGGCCCTGCCGCACGACCGCTTCTCGGAGCTGGGCGCGGTGGCGGTGCTGGACCGGATCGCCGACCGGCTCGGCCTGCCGCTGATGGTCAAGCCCGCGCAGGGCGGCTCCGGCCTGGGCGCCGCGGTGGTCCGAGATGCCGCGTCGCTCCCGGCCGCGATGGTGGGCTGCTTCGCGTACGACCAGACGGCGCTGGTCGAACGCTACGTGCCCGGCATGGACGTGGCAGTGTCGGTGCTCGACCTCGGCGAGGGCCCGCAGGCGCTCCCCCCGGTGGAGATCGTTCCCCGGAACGGCGTCTACGACTACGCCGCCCGCTACACCGCCGGCCGGACCACCTGGCACGCCCCGGCCCGGCTCGACCCGGAGGTGACCGAGCGGGTGGCCGAGGTGGCGCTCGCCGCGCACACCGCCCTCGGCCTGCGTGACCTCTCCCGGGTCGACCTGATCGTCGACGCCTCGGGGCAGCCGCACGTGCTGGAGGTCAACGTCTCCCCGGGGATGACGGAGACCTCGCTGCTGCCGCTGGCCATCCAGGCGGCCGGCCTGGACTTCGGCCGGGTGCTCGGGTCGCTGGTGACCCGGGCCGCGGCCCGCCGCCCCTGACCGCTGGCCTCCCCACGGAGACCTGGCGTCCCGGAGATCCGGTACCGCTCTGACAGCGACCGACCCGACTCGCGGCGAGCCGGGTCGGCCCCGGTTTCAGCTCGCGTGGGAGCCGCTCTCCGACTTCTCGTCGGCTCCGCTCTCCGACTTCTCGTCGGCTCCGCTCTTCAGGTCCTCGTCGGTACCGCTCTCCGGCTCCGGGATCTCCTCGGCCGCCTCGATGACGGAGACGGCCTCCTCCTCGCCGGCGGCGGCGTCCGGCGCCGGCACCGCGGAGAGGCTCGACGGCGCCTGCCACTGGATGCGCGGCGGCTCGGCCAGCGGACGACCGCCGAACTCGGCCAGCCAGGCGGCGACCATGGCGAGGTTCTCCCGCCACCGCGCCTCGGAGATCGGCGGCAGGATCGAGTCCCAGAGCGAGAGGAACGTGCCGCGCAGCTGGAGCCGCCCGTACGGCCGCGCGAGGAACCACATGTGCAGGTGCGCCGAGCCGTCGCCCCAGCGGTTCACGTGAACCCGGGCGACGCCGTCGAGGGACCGGATGGCGCGCTCGAGGCGTACGGTCATCACCCCCAGCTCGGCGGCGAGCAGGTTGGGCAGGTCGCCGAGGTCGAGATGCGACCGCGACTCCAGGATCAGCACCATCGGCAGGCCGGTGGGGCGATCCATCGTCCGCACCCGCCACCGCTCGCCCACCCAGATGTAGGCCTCGTCTTGGGCGTTGCAGGCGGTGCATTCCCGATCTTCCTCACCGCGACGGGGAGGTTCGACCGGGACCGGTTCGTCGAGCTGCTTGACGCGGAGGTCGCCCTCGAAGGGGAAGGAGGGCCACTGGGTGAAGTCCGGAACTGAGGGAGGGGTGTCCTGCACGACGCTGACCCTAACCGAGACAGGGACCCCTGTCCCTACCCGATTCACCGGTCATCGCCTGGACACGCAGCGCTCTTCGTCGATCAGCCAGGGGTTGGCTCGACGGCCACACCCGGCATCGCGCAGTCCCCGTCCACCACGTTGTCCACAGGCCGCTGAGATCGCCAGCACGCCGCGTCATCCACAGGTCAGCACATGTTTCTCAGCGTGGTTTCACGTGAAACGGGGGGTGCCTGTGGAAAACCGCTGTGGATAACTTAGCCGGCGTCGGACGGCTGTTCTCTGTCCCTGCCGCGCCTCCCGCTCAGCCCTCTCTTCCTAACGAGCCAGCCCGGGATCGGCACCGCCTCGGGTCGCACCTTTCCGAGCGGTCCGGAAGGGTGGTGGGCGTACTCGTCGCGGGCGTGATCGATCTTGAAGCACCCGAACGGGTGCTGCCGGGCGCACCGGGGAGCGAGGGCCGGGAGGTGTGGGCACGCCGGGGCGTGAGCGGAGGTGGGCTGCGCCGGCGTCTGAGCGGGGGCTGAGGCACGCCGGCGGTGAGCGGGCGGGGCGGTGCGTTTCACGTGAAACCAGCGGGCGATGCGGGTTCGGGCGGGGCCGTGCCACGGGCGGGCCCGATCGGCGGGCACCGGCGAGCCGCTTGAAGCGGCCCCGCAGCCTGATTCGGCGTCCCACTTCATGGCCTCGATGCGCATGGCGGACTGCTGTCGCCAGTCGACTAGGCGCGGGACGCCGGCCAGCAACGAGACCGATCCGTGCCTCCTCGGCACGACTCGTCGCTCGCACTGGATTGCCCACGCGGCCCGACCCCGTGCCCCTGACCCCGTGTCCCGGCCAGTGCGCGTCGGACCACACCCGCCGGTGGCTGCCCGGCGGGCTGCCTGCACGCCTGGCCCCTTCGCCTCGCAGCCCTAGCCCTTGGGCCCCTGGCCGAGCTCTCTGTACCGCCGTCTCGGTCGGCCCGGGAGTTCCTCCGGTGGTGGGGCGCGAGCCAGGGGGCCCCAACACTGCGCCAGGCCGTGGGGCATCCCCTCATCCTGATCGCCGTCGCGCCGATCGGCGCAGAACTGCACCAGCCGGAACAGCGTTTCACGTGAAACGGCGCTCGATAGGAGCTCGGACAGGCCGATGGCGGGACGCGGGTCAGGCGACGAAAGAGCTCGGCTGGACCGAGCGCCACCCGCCGCGGCACAGGAGAGGGCGGAAGGAGCGCGGCACAGCTCGGGCGGAAAGGGCCCTCAGCGGCTCGGTGCGGCCACCGCGAGGGTGATCCCGGAGCCGGGGAGCAGGCCGGTCCCGCTGACCCCGCTGAGAGCTCTGAGGCGGTCGGGCACCGGGCAACGGCCCCGTACGAACGGATCGGCCGCGTGGTCCTGGCGCAGGACCACGCGGCCGAGGCCGGGAAGACGGGCTTACTCCTCGGGCTGCTCTTCCTGCCCGACGCCGATGATGCCCACGATCCGCTCCAGGTCGTCGACCGTGGCGAACTCAATGGTGATCTTTCCCTTGCTCCGGCCGATGTCGACCTTCACCCGGGTGTCGAAGCGGTCGGAAAGCCGGTCGGCCAGGTCGGTCAGTGCCGGGGCGTGCGGCTTGGGTCGGCGCTTCGCGGCCGGGGTCTTCGCCGGCCCGTCGGCCAACGCCAGGGCCACGAGCTCCTCGGTCGCCCGCACCGAGATCCCCTCGGCGACGATCCGCAGCGCGAGCTGTTCCTGGGCCTCGGCGTCGTCCAGGCTGAGCAGCGCCCGGGCGTGGCCGGCGGAGAGCACGCCGGCGGCGACCCGCCGCTGCACCTGCGCCGGGAGGTTCATCAGGCGGATGGTGTTGGAGATCTGCGGCCGGCTCCGGCCGATGCGGCGGGCCAGCTCCTCGTGGGTGGCGCCGAACTCCTCCAGCAGCTGCTGATACGCGGCCGCCTCTTCCAGCGGGTTCAGGTTGGCGCGGTGGATGTTCTCCAGCAGCGCGTCCCGGAGCATCGCGTCGTCCTTGGTGTCCCGGACGATGGCCGGGATGCTCTCCCGGCCAACCGCCTGGGCCGCCCGCCAGCGCCGCTCACCCATGACGAGTTCGTACTTCTCGCCGTCGAGCTGGCGTACGACGATCGGCTGAAGGAACCCGACCTCCTGGATCGAGGTCTTCAGCTCCTCCAGCGCCTCCTCGTCGAAGACCTGACGCGGCTGTTTGGGGTTCGGCACGATCGCGTCGACCGGGATCTCGGCGAACCGGGCACCCGGGACCGGGCTGAGCTGTGGCCCGGGCTCCGCCACGGGGGCGATCGTCGCCGAGGGCGTCGGCACGGCAGTTCCCACCGAAGGCGGGGCAACGGCCTCGGAATCACCGGCCGCCGGAACGGCCGGCTCCAGTGGGGCGGTCGGGATCAGCGCCCCGAGCCCTCGGCCCAGACCGCCGCGAGGACGGTTCTTCATGCGACGCCTCCCAGCGACTTCTCCGCACTACGCATTCCGGCTCACCGGCTCCTTGACCCCGCGTTCGGCGATCTCCTGGGCGGCTTCGAAGTAGCTCGTCGCCCCCCGCGAACCGGGATCGTAGGTCATCACGGACTGCCCGTAGCTCGGCGCCTCGGAGACCCGCACGTTCCGCGGGATCACGGCCTGGAGCACCTTGTCGCCGAAGTGGTTCCGGACGTCCTGCTCCACCGCGTCGGCCAGCCGGGTACGGCGGTCGTACATGGTGAGCAGGATGGTGGAGACCTCGAGCTTCGGGTTGAGGTGCTGGCGAACCAGGTTGATGTTGTTGATCAGCTGGTTGAGGCCCTCCAGGGCGTAGTACTCGCACTGGATCGGGATCAGCACCTCCTGCGCGGCCACCAGCGCGTTGACGGTCAGCAGACCGAGCGAGGGCGGGCAGTCGATGAAGACGTAGTCGAAGTGGCCGGGGTAGGCGGCGATGGCCCGGGCCAGCCGGGACTCCCGGGCGACGACGGAGACCAGCTCGATCTCGGCGCCGGCCAGGTCGATGGTGGCCGGTACGCACCACAGGTTCGGGATGCCCTCGACGGCCTGGGCGACCTCCTCCAGCGGCACGCCGTCGATCAGGCAGTCGTAGACGTCGGGGATGCCGGTGTGGTGCGGGACGTTGAGTCCGGTGGAGGCGTTGCCCTGCGGGTCCAGGTCGACCACGAGCACCCGGTTGCCGTGCAGGGCCAGCGCCACCGCCAGGTTCACCGTGGTCGTGGTCTTACCCACGCCGCCCTTCTGGTTCGCGACGCCCATGACCCGGGTCCGGTCCGGCCGAGGCATGGTCACCTCGCCACTGGGATTCAGGATCTGCACGGCGCGCATAGCCTCCATAGCCAACGGTGGGTCATCCTCTTCGCGCGTCGGGGTTTCACGTGAAACGTACGTGCTCGGGGCGGCCTCGGCTCCATAGCCGGCGGCCGGCGGCGGGTCGGACGGGACCACCGTCGCGGCACCCGCATCCGGCGCCGCGTGCGGCGTCGGCTGCTGGGGCACCGGCGCCGCGGGTACGGCGGCAGACGGCTCGAAGCGGGCGGAGGCACCGGCGTTCCGCGGAGCCGGGACCGACCGCGAGCCGGGTGCGTTGACCGGACCGCCCGTCGGCTCGGGCGCTTCCCGCATGGGCGGCAGGTTCGCCGGTACCCCCGAGGTCGGCTGCGGCCCGGCCGCCACAGGCGGCAGGTTGGCCGGTACTCCGGAGGTCGGGTGGAGACCACCGACGGACGGAGCGTCCCGGCGCACCACCGGATCAATCTCCGGCGGACGGGGCGACGGGTCGCGGAACTCCACACCCGCGGGCCAGCCCTGATCGCCGGTTTCACGTGAAACGGGATCGGCGGCAGAGGGTCGTCCCTCTGGCCCGGTCACCCGTGGATCGTCGTACCTGCCGTCGTCATGCACCTGTCATCCCTGCCCGCTCCGGATGGTCGGTCCGCACCCCGTCAATCGGCCCTACCCGCGCTCACAGTGAGCGGCGTAGGGCCCGGCGGGAACGGTCGGGGTCCGGTGCCATCCGGCACCGCCGTTCCACACTATCGACGCGCGGCCAGCCTACGGTGGACGGGCGCAGCGGGTCCACGTCGGGTTCTGGTCGGTCAGCTACCTGGCACCGTTTCCAACGACGGAATGGTCGGCCGGGAGCCGTTGCAAAATCAGCGATCCCGGCCGCCGCGGCCACCCCGACGACCGCCCCGCGACCGCTTCGCGGCGGCCTTCTTGCGGACCGGACCGACGACCCGCTCCCGGACCACCTCAATCACCGTCGCGGGTGGCTCGATCACGCCCACGCCGCAGCGGTGCACCTCCGGCTGCCCACCACCGAGCCGGGTCACCGCCTCGGCGTGCTCGGCGACCTCGTCGGCCGCGGTGGCACCCTTCAGTGCGACCAGCCGGCCGCCGGGGACGACCAGCGGCAGGCACCAGGCGGCGAGCCGGTCCAGCGGGGCCACCGCGCGGGCGGTGACGATGTCACCGCTGAGCGGCGCGATGTCGCGCGAGCCGGCGGCCGCCTCGTCCGCCCGTCCCCGGAAGACCCGCACCATCCTGGTCAGGCCCAGGTGCTGCACCGCTTCGATGAGGAAGGAGGTGCGCCGGGCGAGCGGCTCGATCAGGGTGACGGTCAGGTCGGGCCGGGCGATCGCCAGCACCAGGCCGGGCAGTCCGGCGCCGGAGCCGACGTCGAGCACGGTCGCGCCCTCGGGGATCCGCTCGGCCATCGCGGCGCAGTTGAGCAGATGCCGCTCCCAGATCCGGGGCGCCTCCCGGGGGCCGATCAGGCCGCGGACCACGCCGTCCGTCGCCAGCAGCTCGGCGTACGCGGCGGCGAGGTCGAGCCGATCGCCGAAGAGGGTACGGGCTGCCTCCGCCAGCTCGGGCGGAAGCGTCACCTCGGCGGGCGACGAGCGCTCGTCGGAACCCTCGGACTCCACAGCGGCAGAATCATCCGTCGCATCCGCGAGGGCGGCCGCCGGATCGACAGCGCCGGCCGGAACGTCGACGAAGGCCGGCTCGACCGGAACGTCGACGAAGGCGGGATCGGCTGGGTCGGTCGGCGTACCGGAGAAGGCCGGCTCGGCCGAGCCCGCCGGCGCGGCCGGGGCCGGCTCATCCGCGGTACCGGACGGCGTACCCGAGAAGGGCGCGTCGGCCGGCACGGCCGGCACGCCCGGGGGCGGAGTCGCGGGCTCGGGCGTGGCGTCGGAGAAGAGCGGGGCGGGCTCGCCCGGTTCGGCGGCGAGTTCGGGCCGGACAGGCGACGGCCCGGACGGCGTACCGCCCGGGCCGGACACGGCACCCGCCGTTGTCTCGTCGTGGGTCACCCGGTCAGTCCGCCGGCCGGACGATGATGCGCCGGTTCGGCTCGACGCCCTCGGACTCGCTCTCCACGCCGCTCATCGCGTTCACCACGTCGTGCACGCACTTGCGCTCGAACGCGGACATCGGCTCGAGGCGCACCGGCTCGCCGTACTCCTTGACCTTCTCGACGGCGTTCTTGGCGACGGCGGCGAGCTCCTTGCGCCGGTTGGCCCGGTAGCCACCGACGTCGAGCAGCAGCCGGCTCGGCGTGCCGGTCTGCCGGAACACCGCCAGCCGGGCCAGCTCCTGGAGCGCCTCCAGGGTGGCGCCGCGCTGGCCGACCAGGTTCTGCAGGCTGGCACCGACCACCTCGACGACCGGACGGCCGCCGGAGACCAGCTCGTCGATGTCGCCGTCGTAGTCGAGGATGTCGAGCAGGCCCTCGACGTAGTCCGCCGCGATCTCGCTCTGCCGGAACAGCTCGCTCTCGGCCGGCGCCTTCTTCTCCCGGGCCGCCTCGGCCTCGATCTCCTCGACGTCGTCGGCAACGGCGGCCGGCGCGGTCTCCTCGTCCAGGGACTGCTCGGCGCTGGGGATGCTGGTGTCGGTCACGGTCTCATCTCCGTACTCGCTCGGCCGGACCGTCGGGTCCGCTGGTCTCCCGGGGCCGGCGGGAGGTCTCGCCGGTGCCCACGGGCACGTCTGTACGGGCAGTTTCGCCCGGGACCGCGCTGCGCGCGGCGGTTCCGGCCCGGCGCCGACCGAACGGTGGCTGCACGGGGCCGGAAGGGGCCGCCGCCGGGGTCCCGACGGCGGCCCGGAGGCTCAGCCCTGCCGCTTGGCCGGGCGGGTCTTCTTCGGGTTGACCGGCTTGGCACCGGGCTTCGGGCCGGCCACCTTGGGGGTGGTGACCTGCGGCTTCGCCGGCGCCGGGGCGGCCTTGCGGCCGAGCAGGCCGCCGGTCTTCACCGGCTGCGCGCCGGTGCGGCCCGCGGCGCCGGGCTTGGGGGTCACCAGCGGCGGGAACTTGCGGAGCACCCACTGCTGCTGCCCGAGGGTGAAGAGGTTGTTGGTGACCCAGTAGATGATCACACCGATCGGGAAGATCGAGCCGGACACCAGCAGCGACACCGGGATGCCGTAGAGCATCAGCCGCTGCACCATCCGCTGCTGCGGGTCCTCCGCCCAACCGGTCTTGAGGATCATCTGACGGCTGGTCAGGTAGGTGGTGGCGATCATGATCAGGACCAGGATCCCGGCGATCAGCTTGACCGTGCCGCCGTTGGCGCCGAGGCGGGCCAGCTCGTCGGCCGTCGAGCCGAACTTGCCGGCGATCGGGGCAGTGAAGAGCTTGGCGTTGGACGCGCTGTCGAACTGCTCGACGGTCCAGCCGTACAGGGTCTTGCTCTGCTTGGCCGGGTCGAGCCGGCGCAGCACGTGGAAGAGGCCCAGGAAGACCGGGATCTGGAGGAACATCGGAAGGCAGCCCATCAGCGGGTTGGCCTTTTCCTTCCGGTAGAGCTCCATCATCTCCTTCTGGAGCGTCTCCCGGTCACCCTTGTGCTTCTCCTGGAGCTCCTTGACCTTCGGCTGGAGCGCCTGCATCGCCCGCTGCGACTTGATCTGCTTGACGAAGACCGGGAAGAGGATCACCCGGACCGTCACCACCAGGAAGATGATGGCAAGGATCCAGGACCAGTTCGTACCGATCACCGCGTCGATCGGCACCCCGATGGCGTCCCAGGCCGAGTGCCAGGTCAGCAGGATCCACGAGATCGCGTAGTAGATCCAGTCGAGACTCAATTCTCAGGCTCCAGTCACATCGGCACGGCGGTGACCGCCCGGCTCCGGCACCGGGTCATGACCACCTGGGTGAAAGGGGTGGCAGCGCGACAGCCGCCGGACCGTCAGCCAGGCTCCCCGGAACGCACCGTGCCGGGACACCGCCTCCACGGCGTAGGCACTGCACGACGGGTAGAACCGACAGCGGGCCGGCAGCGCCGGGCTTATCCAACGACGGTACGCGACGATGGGCGCCAGCAGCACTCGGGCACCGGTTGTCATCGGCCGCGGGGCGCCGTTTCCGCCGCTCACCGGGGCCGCCGACCCCGGGGGACCCGCGCGGCGGCGACGGCGGCGTCCAGGTCGGCCGCGAGCCGGGCGTACGACGCCTCGGCGGCCGCGGGCAGTGCCCGTACCACCAGGGTGCTCCCGGCGGGGAGCTGGTCGAGCCGCTCGCGGACCAGGTGCCGGAGCCGCCGTCGGACCTTGTTCCGGACCACGGCGTTGCCGACGGCCTTGGACACGACGAAGCCGGCGCGGCTCGGTGCGGAGGTCTCCGCACCGGTCTTCCGCGCCGGCTCCGGCGAGGTTGTCGCGGTGGGTCCGGTGGTCGGGGGGAGGGTCAGGTGCACCACGACGGCGCCGCGGCCGACGCGTCGGCCACCCCGGACCGCTGCGGCGAAGTCGCTACTGCGCCGCAGTCGCTGTGCGGCCGTCAGCACGACTGCCCACGTCCCCGGACCGGACCGATCGGCCTCAGGCCGACAGGGTGGTGCGGCCCTTGGCGCGACGGGTGGCGATGATGGCGCGGCCGGCACGGGTGCGCATGCGCAGCCGGAAGCCGTGGGTCTTCGCGCGCCGGCGGTTGTTCGGCTGGTAGGTGCGCTTGCTCACGTCAGGCTCTCCGTTTTCGTACGCCCCACGCGGGGGATCGCCCGGGGTCGTGTGGTGGTCCAGGCCACCTCGGCGGTGGCCTCCGATCGGTGCTGCCCGGCGACGCGGAACCTCGGCGATGCGGGGAAGCGACCGCGGACAGCAAGCACCCATCACCCTAGCAGAGGGCGAGAGAGCAGCCGCTCCAGCCTACGCAGGGGGGCAATGACCGTCAAACATCACACCCGCGCCCGCCAGCGCGCCCGGAGCACGACCGAAGGGGCGGTTTTCACTGATGTTGACAAGGGTGCCACCACCTCGACGGTTGATGCCGCAGGGTCCGCGCTGTTAGCGTGCCCGATTGCGGTCAGCGTCGGGGGGTCCGGGTTGTCGCTGACAGGCAAGACCGGACAAGGCAGTGAATCGTTCGGCACGGTGAACCCGCTTCAGCACCCCTCGTGGATCAGGGGGCAGGTCCGACCCGCGTCCGGTGGGCGGCCACAATCGTCGGTGCACAGGCTGTGGATAACCTGTGGATGACGACCGGTCAGCCGTCCGGGTGGGTGTGACGCACACCCGCACGAACGCGGTGGCGGGCCCGGAACGGTCGCTGGACAGCAGCGGCGGCCGGGAGCAGAGGCGAGGGGGGTGGCACGACGGTGACCGGAGCGACCGACCTCGCCGCGGTGTGGACTGCGACGACCGACGAACTCGCCGACGAGATCATCTCCGCGCAGCAACGGGCGTACCTGCGCCTCACCCGGCTGCGGGCGATAGTCGAGGACACCGCCCTGCTCTCCGTGCCGGACGCCTTCACCCGGGACGTGATCGAGTCGCGGCTCCGCCCGGCCATCACCGAGGCGCTCAGCCGGCGGCTCGGCCGGTCCATCCAGGTCGCCGTCACCGTGCGCGTCGCCGAGGACCCCGCCGCCCGGCCCGCGGGCACCGTCTACCGGGCCAGCCCCGAACCGGCCGACCTCGAGCCACCCCAGGATCTGCTCGCCGGCTTCGACCAGACCGGCCCCGCCCCGGACGGCACCGCCTTCCCCGGGCTCGGCTACCCGTCGCGGCCCGACGAAACCGGCTACCCCTCCCGGGGCGACGAAGCCGGTTACCGGGAGGAGCGCCCCGAGCCGCCGGCCGAGGAGCCGGCGCCCCGGCAGCGCACCGCCGACAGCGGCCGGCCGCAGCTCATCCCGGCCAGCCGGGACGGTCAGGACACCCTGTTCGGCGCGGCCTTCGCCGAGCCGCTGTCCGCCGCCCGGCCCGCCGAGCGCCGGGGCTTCGACGAACGAGCCGCCCGGGTCGAGCCGCCGGCCGCCGACACCCGCGGGTACGAGCCCCGGTACCGGGAGAGCGCCGCCGCCGACCCGCAGCCGCTGCGCGGCCTGCCCCGGGACAGCGGTACCGACAGCGGACCGGGTCGCGGTGGCATGGATCGCCGGCCGGGCGGCCGGGACGACCGCCGCCCCGGCGGCGCGGAGAGCGGCAACCGGCTCAACCCGAAGTACATGTTCGAGACGTTCGTCATCGGCTCCTCGAACCGCTTCGCGCACGCGGCGAGCGTCGCGGTGGCCGAGTCGCCGGCGAAGGCGTACAACCCGCTCTTCATCTACGGCAGCTCCGGGCTGGGCAAGACCCACCTGCTGCACGCCATCGGCCACTACGCGACGACGCTGGGCAACGCCCGCTCGGTGCGGTACGTCTCGACCGAGGAGTTCACCAACGACTTCATCAACTCGCTCCGCGACGACAAGACCCAGGCATTCCAGCGCCGCTACCGGGACGTCGACATCCTGCTGATCGACGACATCCAGTTCCTGGAGAACCGCGAGCGCACCCAGGAGGAGTTCTTCCACACCTTCAACACCCTGCACAACGCCAACAAGCAGATCGTGATCACCTCCGACCGGTCGCCGCGGCAGCTCGCCACGCTGGAGGACCGGATGCGGACCCGGTTCGAGTGGGGCCTGCTGGCCGACATCCAGCCGCCGGACCTGGAGACCCGGATCGCGATCCTGCAGAAGAAGGCGGCGCAGGAGCGGATGTACGCCCCGCCGGACGTGCTGGAGTTCATCGCCTCCCGGGTGTCGAACTCGATCCGGGAACTGGAGGGGGCGTTGATCCGGGTCACCGCGTTCGCCAGCCTCACCCGGTCGACCGTCGAGCTGTCGCTGGCCGAGGAGGTGCTGCGGGACTTCATGCCCGACGGCGCCGGGCCGGAGATCAACGCCGACCAGATCATGGTCTCCACCGCGGACTACTTCGGGGTGAGCCTGGAGGATCTGCGCGGCCAGTCCCGCTCCCGGGTGCTGGTCAACGCCCGGCAGGTGGCCATGTACCTGTGTCGGGAGTTGACCGAGTTGTCGCTGCCCCGGATCGGGCAGGCCTTCGGCGGCCGGGACCACACCACCGTGATGCACGCCGACCGGAAGATCCGCCAGCAGATGGCGGAGCGGCGCTCGCTCTACAACCAGATCGCCGAGCTGACCAACCGGATCAAGCAGAACACCTGAGTCGTACGCCAGCACCGGCGTCCGCCGGTGCTGGCGCCAGGAACGCCCGGTCGAGCCTCGGCCGGGCGTTCTCCGCGTCTGTGGACGCCCCGGGGTTGACCCTGCACCGGCTTCAGGGCCCAGGATGGCTGTCATGTTCGTCCACAGGACCGCCCGGTTGTCCACATCCCCTGTTCCACAGACGGTGGATAACCACGCTCCGTCCATGGGCGGTTACCCACAGACTGTGGACAACTCCTGGGGACGAGGCTGTGGACGCCTGGGGACGACGGTCGAGTTGTCCACCGACGACGGTCGACCTGTGGGCGGCCTGTTGAAGGTTCTGGGGACGACGTCGATCAACGCCGTCCAGCCTGTCCACAACGTTGGGGAGAAACCCGGTGGATTACCGGTGGACAACCGGTGGACAACCGTGGACAACCTGGGGGTCGACTGCGCCTGTGGATCCGGACACGGGTTTTGCCCCCGGTTCTCCACAGCCAAACCACCGGTGGATAACCTGTCTGGCCTGCGCAGACGTCGGTTCTCCACAGTTTGCACAGGTGCGATGAAGACGATGAGTTATCTCTTCTAAACAACAAAAACCAATCATCACCGTTGGACTTCCTGTGGATCGGGCCGGAGCGCTGCCGCCGGCAGTCGCCCGGGCACCTGGATCCATGGGGTCGGGCGCACAGCCGATGCCCATGCGCCCTAAGGTGCGATGGGTACCCGCACGGTCGGGCGGGACGGTGGGCAGCGGTCGGCATGAGAGAGTTGTCGCTGACGTCGACGCGGAGGCATTGATGAAGTTCCGAGTGGAGCGCGACGCGCTCGCCGAGGCGGTCGCGTGGACCGCCAAGAGCCTGCCCAACCGACCTTCCGTACCGGTGCTGGCCGGGGTGATGCTCCGGGTCACCGACGGCAACCTCCAGGTTTCCGGCTTCGACTACGAGGTCTCCAGCCAGGTCACCGTCGAGGTGCAGGGGGACGCCGACGGTGCCGCCCTCGTCTCCGGCCGCCTTCTCGCCGAGATCACCAAGGCCCTGCCCGCCAAGCCGGTGGACATCGCCGCGGTCGGCGCCCACCTGGAGCTGGTCTGCGGCAGCGCCCGCTTCACCCTGCCGACCATGCCGGTGGAGGACTACCCGGCCCTGCCGGAGATGCCGGAGAGCGCCGGCACGGTCGACGCCGCCGCGTTCGCGGCGGCCGTCGCCCAGGTCGCCGTCGCCGCCGGCCGCGACGAGACGCTGCCGATGATGACCGGCGTACGCCTCGAGCTCTCCGGCGGCACGCTCGCCATGCTCGCCACCGACCGCTACCGCCTCGCGCTGCGCGAGATGGAGTGGAACCCGGACGACCCCGAGGTGAGCATCAACGCCCTGGTGCCGGCCCGGACCCTGAACGACACGGCGAAGGCGCTCGGCCCGCTCGGCGGCCAGGTCAACATGGCGCTCTCCCAGGGCGGCGCCGGCGAGGGCATGATCGGCTTCTCCGGCGGCACCCGCCGGACCACCAGCCGGCTGCTCGACGGCGCCAACTACCCGCCGGTGCGCTCGCTCTTCCCGGCCAGTCACAACGCCGAGGCGCGGGTTCCGGTGAGCACCCTGATCGAGGTGGTCAAGCGGGTCGCCCTGGTCGCCGAGCGGGCCACGCCGGTGCTGCTCAGCTTCAGCGCCGACGGGCTGGTCGTCGAGGCCGGTGGCACCGAGGAGGCCCGGGCCAGCGAGGCGATGGAGGCCATCTTCACCGGTGACCCGCTGGCCATCGGCTTCAATCCGCAGTACCTGATCGACGGCCTGGCCAACCTGGGTGCCCAGTACGCCCTGCTCTCGTTCGTCGACGCCTTCAAGCCGGCGGTGATTTCCCCCGCCGGCGAGGATGGGGAGGTCATCCCGGGGTACCGGTACCTCATCATGCCGATCCGCGTGTCCCGCTGATCGCGCCCCAGCAGACCCCAGACGCACGGAGGTAGGAGCAGATGCAGCTCGGCCTGGTAGGACTCGGCCGGATGGGCGGCAACATGCGCGAGCGGTTGCGCGCCGCCGGTCACGAGGTGGTCGGCTTCGACCGCAACGCGGAGCTGAGCGACGTCGCGAGCCTGGCGGAGCTGGCCGAGAAGCTGGAGTCGCCGCGCGCGGTCTGGGTGATGGTTCCGGCCGGCGTCACCGACGCCACCATCGACGAGCTGGCCGGCGTGCTCGGCGCGGACGACATCATCATCGACGGCGGCAACTCGCGCTTCAGCGACGACGGCCCGCGCGCGGAGCGGCTCAACGAGCGGGGCATCGGCTACCTCGACGTCGGCGTCTCCGGCGGCGTCTGGGGCCGGCAGAACGGGTACGCCCTGATGGTCGGCGGCGCCCAGGAGCACGTCGAGCGGCTGATGCCGATCTTCGAGTCGCTCAAGCCGGAGGGCGAGTTCGGGTTCGTGCACGCCGGGCCGGTCGGCGCCGGGCACTACGCCAAGATGGTGCACAACGGCATCGAGTACGGCCTGATGCACGCCTACGCCGAGGGCTACGAGCTGCTCGCCGCCTCGGAGCTGGTGACCAACGTGCCGGGCGTCTTCAAGTCCTGGCGCGAGGGCACGGTGGTCCGGTCCTGGCTGCTCGACCTGCTCGACCGCGCGCTGGACGAGGACCCGGAGCTGGCCGAGCTGAGCGGCTACACCGAGGACACCGGCGAGGGCCGGTGGACCGTCGACGAGGCGGTCCGGCTCGCCGTGCCGCTGAACGTCATCACCGCCTCGCTCTTCGCCCGGTTCGCCTCCCGGCAGGAAGACTCGCCCGCGATGAAGGCCGTCGCCGCGCTGCGCCAGCAGTTCGGCGGCCACGCCGTCCGCAAGCGCTGACCGGTATCCACAGCCTGTGTACGTCCGCCGGCTCGAACTGGTCGACTTCCGCTCCTACGAGCGGGTCGGCGTCGACCTGGAGCCGGGCCCGAACGTGCTGATCGGCGCGAACGGCGTCGGCAAGACCAACCTGGTCGAGGCGTTGGGCTACGTGGCGACCCTGGATTCGCACCGGGTCGCCACGGACGCCCCGCTGGTCCGGATGGGCGCCTCCTCGGCGGTGATCCGCTGCGCGGTGGTGCACGACGGGCGGGAACTCCTGATCGAGCTGGAGATCGTCCCCGGCAAGGCCAACCGGGCCCGGCTCGGCCGCTCGCCGGCCCGCCGCGCCCGGGACGTGCTCGGCGCGCTGCGGCTGGTGCTCTTCGCCCCGGAGGACCTGGAACTCGTCCGGGGCGACCCGGCCGAGCGCCGCCGCTACCTGGACGACCTGCTGGTCACCCGGCAGCCCCGGTACGCCGGGGTACGCGCCGACTACGAGCGGGTGGTCAAGCAGCGCAACGCCCTGCTCCGGACGGCGTACCTGGCCCGCAAGACGGGCGGCTCGCGGGGCGGAGACCTCTCCACCCTCGCGGTGTGGGACACCCACCTGGCGCAGCACGGCGCGGAGCTGCTCGCCGGTCGGCTGGAGCTGGTCGCCGCGCTCGCGCCGCACGTGACCAAGGCGTACGACGCGGTGGCGGCGGGCAAGGGGGCGGCCGGGATCGCGTACCGGCCGTCGCTGGAGCTGCCCGACCCGACCGTGGACCGGGCCGCGCTGGCCGAGGCGCTGACCGCCGCGCTCGTCGAGTCGCGCTCGGCGGAGATCGAACGGGGCACGACGCTGGTCGGGCCGCACCGGGACGACCTGGCGCTCACCCTGGGGCCGCTGCCCGCGAAGGGGTACGCCAGCCACGGCGAGTCCTGGTCGTACGCGCTGGCCCTGCGGCTGGCCGGGTACGACCTGTTGCGCGCGGACGGCATCGAGCCGGTGCTGGTGCTCGACGACGTCTTCGCCGAGTTGGACACCGGCCGCCGGGAGCGGCTGGCCGAGCTGGTCGGCGGGGCGAGCCAGCTCCTGGTGACCTGCGCGGTGGACGACGACGTGCCGGCGGCCCTGCGCGGCACCCGGTACGAGGTGGGCGAAGGGACGGTACGCCGTGTCGGATGAGCCGCAGCTCCCACCGGCCCGGCTGGGACCGGCGGGCGGTGGTCGTGGGATCGCGTACCGGCCGTCGCTGGAGCTGCCCGACCCGACCGTGGACCGGGCCGCGCTGGCCGAGGCGCTGACCGCCGCGCTCGTCGAGTCGCGCTCGGCGGAGATCGAACGGGGCACGACGCTGGTCGGGCCGCACCGGGACGACCTGGCGCTCACCCTGGGGCCGCTGCCCGCGAAGGGGTACGCCAGCCACGGCGAGTCCTGGTCGTACGCGCTGGCCCTGCGGCTGGCCGGGTACGACCTGTTGCGCGCGGACGGCATCGAGCCGGTGCTGGTGCTCGACGACGTCTTCGCCGAGTTGGACACCGGCCGCCGGGAGCGGCTGGCCGAGCTGGTCGGCGGGGCGAGCCAGCTCCTGGTGACCTGCGCGGTGGACGACGACGTGCCGGCGGCCCTGCGCGGCACCCGGTACGAGGTGGGCGAAGGGACGGTACGCCGTGTCGGATGAGCCGCAGCTCCCACCGGCCCGGCTGGGACCGGCGGGCGGTGGTCGTAACCCCGGAAGCGGAGCGGACGAGCGGGCCGGGCGTGCCGCCGGAGCCGCCGCTGGCGGGCGTGGGCGTGGCGCGCGCCCGGCGGACGGGCGTGCCGACGACGCGGCCGCGGAGCGCGGGGCCGCGTCGGCCCGTGCGGAGGCCTCGTCCGGCGGCGGGCCGGCGTCGACGGGCGCGACCGACGGTGAGGCCGGGCCGGCCGGGCCGGAGCTGGCCCGGGCGGTGCTGGACGCGGCGAAGGCCCGCCGGCAGGCGGCGGCGAGGCCGCGCCGGAGCGCGGTGGACGGCGACGGCGGTGGTGGGGAGCGCCGGCTGCGCGGCTACTCCGGACCCGGGCCGGACCCGCGTGACCCGCAGCCGCTCGGCGCGGTGCTGAACCGGCTGGTGAAGGCGCGCGGCTGGCAGCAGCCGGCGGCCGAGGCGACGGTCTTCGGCGCCTGGGAGCGGGTGGTCGGGCCGGAGGTGGCCCAGCACAGCCGCCCGGTGAAGCTGGAGAACGGTGAGCTGACCGTGGAGGCCCGCTCCACCGCCTGGGCGACCCAGCTGCGGCTGCTCGCCGGCTCGCTGATCAAGCAGATCGCCAGCGAGGTCGGCCACAACGTGGTGCGCAAGCTGCACATCCACGGCCCGGCCGCGCCGTCCTGGTCCCGGGGCCCCCGCCGCGTCCGCGGCCGTGGCCCGCGCGACACCTACGGCTGATCCACTCGACAGTCGGCAGGTCGCGGTATCCCGTCAGTAGGAGACCGCGACCTGCAGCGAACCGCCGACGGTCAGGCGTCGGCGTAGACGGCGAAGCCGCGGTCGGCGCAGCGGCGGTAGAAGGCGGCGAGCACGCTCAGCTCGGCGCAGGTGAAGTTCCACTGCGGCGGGTCGCCGTTCTCGTCGCGGAGCCCGTCCAGCCGGGTGTCGAGCCAGCGCAGCTGCTGCTCGGCGAGGCGACCGTCGGCCATCAGCGAGCGGAGCACCTCGCTGACCGACTCGAAGGTCACCGCCTCGCCGAACGGCCGGTGCTGGGCGACGAACTTCTCCACCCCGCCGGCGATCCACGAGCACCCGTCGGGGTCGATCACCGGGTCCTCGTCCTCGGCGGCGGCGTCAGTGGCGTAGAGCACATTTTCCAGCCCGAGGATCAGGTCGACCAGCTCGGTGTACGCGGTCGCCCGCACCGTGCCGGTCTTGGCGATCAGCTCGGCGAGCGCCGCGGTCGGGGCGGAGATCCGGGGCATGTCCGCGATCTCGCCGAAGTCGACGAACTCGGCCGGCGCGACCGGGTCGTAGAAGCGGCCGGTCCGCGGCCAGTGCACCGCGACATTGTCCAGCCCCATCTGGCGTCACCTCTTACAACACGTTGTCGGACCGATCGGTTCGATCGTCCCGGTTCCGTCCGGGAAAGATCAAGACCGCTGCGGCGGGCGCCGCAAAGGTACGGCACGTCCGGTTCGGCCGCGACCCCTGGGCGGTTACGCCCGAGTATCGATCCGGTGGCCGGTCGCGCCCCCGATAGGGGCCTGGCGTGTAGGGGGAGTCGCAGACAGCACGGTTCGGCCGGCTACGGAGGTCTCAGCCGCCCCGCAGGGGTGCCGAGTGGCGGTTTAGTCGTGTGCGCACAGTAAGATTGACGACGAGACGAAGACCCGACCCGGAGCGACGGACACGGGCCCCCGAGGGCCCTTGATCATTGTCCCGGATCGGGTCGAGCCGATCGCGATCCGCGGGCAACCGCGGCGACCGGCGTACGCGATCCGTGACCTGGAGAACCCGGGGCCGGTCCGTGCGCCGACGTCGCGTCCTGTCCGCCGAACCCGCGCCCCCGCGCCTCGGCGCGGTCGGCGCGAGAAAGTGGCCGAGGGTGGCAACGCAGGACAAGCAGGAGTACGGCGCCGAGTCGATCACCGTCCTGGAGGGGCTGGAGGCGGTCCGTAAGCGGCCCGGCATGTACATCGGGTCGACGGGCGAACGTGGTCTGCACCACCTCGTGTGGGAGGTCGTGGACAACGCCGTGGACGAGGCGATGGCCGGCTACTGCGACACCATCGACGTGGTGCTGCGCGCCGACGGCGGGGTCCGGGTCACCGACAACGGCCGTGGCTTCCCGGTCGACCTCCACCCCAAGCTGAAGAAGCCGGGTGTCGAGGTCGCGCTGACCGTACTGCATGCGGGCGGCAAGTTCGACGGCAAGGCGTACGCGGTCTCCGGCGGTCTGCACGGCGTCGGCGTCTCGGTGGTGAACGCCCTCTCCACGAAGATGGCGGTGGAGATCCACAAGTCCGGCTTCGTCTGGCGGCAGCAGTACGCCAACTCCAAGCCGTCCCCGCTGGAGAAGGGCGAGACGACTGACCGGACCGGCTCGGCGGTCTCCTTCTGGCCCGACGCCGACGTCTTCGAGACCGTCGACTTCGACTTCCAGACCATCTACCGGCGCCTGCAGGAGATGGCCTTCCTCAACCGCGGCATCACCATCCACCTGCTCGACGAGCGGGTCCCGGAGGGCGAGGAAGGCAAGATCCGCGAGGTCACGTTCCGCTACGACGGCGGCATCGCCGACTTCGTCCGGCACCTCAACGCCTCCAAGAACCCGATGCACAAGACGGTCGTCGAGTTCGACGCCGAGGAGGAGGGCATGTCGGTCGAGATCGCCATGCAGTGGAACGAGTCGTACGGCGAGTCGGTCTACACCTTCGCCAACAACATCAACACGCACGAGGGCGGCACCCACGAGGAGGGCTTCCGGGCCGCGCTGACCAGCGTCGTCAACCGCTACGGCGCGGAGAAGAAGCTGCTCAAGAGCGACGAGAAGCTCTCCGGCGAGGACATCCGCGAGGGCCTGGCCGCGATCATCTCGGTCAAGCTCACCAACCCGCAGTTCGAGGGCCAGACCAAGACCAAGCTGGGCAACACCCCGGTGAAGAGCTTCGTGCAGCGGGTCTGCAACGACCGGCTGGTCGACTGGTTCGACCGCAACCCGGCCGAGGCCAAGACCATCATCCAGAAGGCCTCGCAGGCGGCCCGGGCCCGGATCGCCGCGCAGCAGGCGCGGAAGCTGGCCCGGCGCAAGTCGCTGCTGGAGTCCGGCTCGATGCCGGGCAAGCTGGCCGACTGCCAGTCCACCGACCCGCGCGAGTCCGAGGTCTTCATCGTCGAGGGTGACTCCGCCGGCGGCTCGGCCAAGCAGGGGCGCGACCCGCGCACCCAGGCGATCCTGCCGATCCGCGGCAAGATCCTCAACGTGGAGAAGGCCCGGATCGACCGGGTGCTGAAGAACAACGAGGTCCAGGCGCTGATCACCGCGCTGGGCACCGGCATCCACGACGACTTCGACATGGAGAAGCTGCGGTACCACAAGGTGGTGCTGATGGCCGACGCCGACGTCGACGGCCAGCACATCCAGACGCTGCTGCTCACCCTGCTGTTCCGCTTCATGCGGCCGCTGGTCGAGCTGGGCCACGTCTACCTGGCCGCCCCGCCGCTCTACAAGATCAAGTGGAACAAGAAGGGCGACGACGCCCAGTACGCGTACTCGGACCGGGAGCGGGACGGGCTGATCGCGCTGCGCCAGCAGAAGAAGCCCAACGCCCGGCCGGATGACATCCAGCGGTTCAAGGGTCTCGGCGAGATGAACTACCCCGAGCTGTGGGAAACCACGATGAACCCGGCCACCCGTACGCTGCGTCAGGTGACGCTCGACGACGCCGCAACCGCCGACGAGCTGTTCAGCGTGCTGATGGGTGAGGACGTCGAGGCGCGCCGCTCGTTCATCCAGCGCAACGCCAAGGACGTGCGGTTCCTCGACATCTGACGGACCGCGCCGGGCTGGCCGGAGATCCACCGGCCGGCCCGGCGGTCCACAGGGTTATCCACAACTTGGCCGGTTTCCACAGCCGTTATCCACAGCACGAAAACGACTCTGAGTCTGATAAGGGTTAACAGTGACCGATACTCCCGAGTCCACCCCGAGCGAGCCGGAGATCCCGGAGACAGCCGCCGCCGTCGTGGCGCACGACCGGATCGAGCCGGTCGGCCTCGAGGTCGAGATGCAGCGCTCGTACCTCGACTACGCGATGAGCGTCATCGTGGGGCGGGCCCTGCCGGACGTCCGGGACGGGCTCAAGCCGGTCCACCGCAAGATCCTCTACGCCATGTTCGACTCCGGCTACCGGCCGGACCGTGGCTACGTGAAGTGCTCCCGCGTCGTCGGTGACGTGATGGGTCAGTTCCATCCGCACGGCGACTCGGCGATCTACGACGCGCTGGTCCGGATGGCGCAGCCCTGGTCCCTGCGGTACCCGCTGGTCGACGGCAACGGCAACTTCGGCTCGCCGGGCAACGACCCGGCCGCCGCCATGCGGTACACCGAGTGCAAGCTCGACCCGCTGGCGATGGAGATGCTGCGGGACATCGACGAGGACACCGTCGACCTGCAGGACAACTACGACGGCCGGGCCAAGGAGCCCACCATCCTGCCGTCGCGGATCCCGAACCTGCTGGTGAACGGCTCCGAGGGCATCGCGGTCGGCATGGCCACCAAGATCCCGCCGCACAACCTGCGCGAGATCGGCGCGGCGGTGCAGTGGTGCCTGGAGCACCCGGAGGCCGACGAGGCGACCACCCTCGAGGCGCTGCTGGAGATCGTCAAGGGCCCCGACTTCCCCACCCACGGCCTGATCGTCGGCCAGACCGCCATCCAGGACGCGTACCGGACCGGGCGCGGCTCGATCCGGATGCGCGCCGTGGTGGAGGTCGAGGAGGACAAGCGCGGCCGTCCCTGCCTGGTGGTCAGCGAGCTGCCCTACCAGGTCAACCCGGACAACCTGGCCGAGCGGATCGCCGAGCTGATCAAGGAGGGCAAGCTCGCCGGCATCGCCGACATCCGGGACGAGTCCTCCGGGCGTACCGGCATGCGGATCGTGCTCGTGCTCAAGCGCGACGCGGTCGCCAAGGTGGTGCTGAACAACCTCTACAAGCACACCCAGCTCCAGGAGACCTTCGGCGCCAACATGCTGGCCCTGGTCGACGGGGTGCCGCGCACGCTCAACCTGGCCCAGTTCCTCCGCTACTACGTCGAGCACCAGATCGACGTGATCCGCCGGCGGACCGCGTTCCGGCTGCGCAAGGCCGAGGAGCGGGCGCACATCCTGCGCGGCCTGGCCAAGGCCCTGGACGCCCTCGACGAGGTGATCGCCCTGATCCGGCGTTCGCCCACCGTCGACGACGCCCGGCAGGGCCTGATCCGGCTGCTGGAGATCGACGAGATCCAGGCGACCGCGATCCTGGACATGCAGCTGCGCCGCCTGGCCGCGCTGGAGCGGCAGCGGATCCTCGACGACCTGGCCAAGCTCGAGATCGAGATCGCCGACCTCAAGGACATCCTCGCCAAGCCGGAGCGGCAGCGGAAGATCGTCTCCGACGAGCTGGGCGAGATCGTCGCGAAGTGGGGCGACGAGCGGCGCACGAAGATCGTGCCGTTCGAGGGCGAGGTCTCGATGGAGGACCTGATCGCCCGCGAGGACGTGGTCGTCACGATCACCCGCACCGGGTACGCCAAGCGCACCAAGGCCGACCTCTACCGCTCCCAGCGCCGCGGCGGCAAGGGTGTCAGCGGCGCGACGCTGCGGCAGGACGACATCGTCAGCCACTTCTTCGTATGCTCCACCCACGACTGGATCCTGTTCTTCACGAACAAGGGCCGCGTCTACCGGGCCAAGGCGTACGAGCTTCCCGAAGCCAGTAGGGTGGCCAAGGGCCAGCACGTGGCCAACCTGCTCGCCTTCCAACCGGACGAGCAGATCGCGCAGATCATCGAAATCCCGAACTACCAGGTGGCTCCCTACCTGGTACTGGCCACGAAGAACGGCCTGGTGAAGAAGACGCGGCTCGAGGAGTTCGACTCCCCCCGTTCCGGCGGCATCATCGCGATCAACCTGCGCGATGAGGACGAGCTGGTCGGTGCTGCCCTGGTCGGGCCGGAGGACGACCTGCTGCTGGTCTCCAAGAACGCGCAGGCGATCCGGTTCAACGCCAGCGACGAGGCGCTGCGGCCGATGGGCCGGGCCACCTCGGGCGTGATCGGGATGCGGTTCAGCGAGGACGACGTCCTGCTGGCCATGGAGGTTGTCCGCGAGGGCCTGGACGTGCTGGTCGCGACGAACGGGGGATACGCGAAACGTACCCCGATCGAGGAATACCCGGTCCAGGGCCGGGGAGGTAAGGGCGTGCTGACTGCGAAGATCACCGAACGACGCGGTGGTCTGGTCGGTGCGGTGGTGATCGACCCGGACGACGAGCTGTTCGCGATCACCAGCAACGGTGGCGTGATCCGGACTCCGGTGAAGCCTGTACGCCGTACGCGTGACCGGAACACAATGGGGGTCAAGCTGATGGACCTCCCGGACGGCGTGACTATCGTGGCGATTGCTCGCAATGCCGACGAGCCTGACGAACAGGACTAGTTGAATGACGGAGACACAGGCGAAGTCGGGGAACACGGGGACCTCGGCCAACCCGGTCGACGAGGAGGCCGCCAAGGGCGGCGCACCAGCGACCGGCCGCGCGGCCGTGGGCCGGGCCACCGTCCCCGCCGACGCGCCTGCCCCGAAATTCACCCGGGCCCCCGGTATGACACCGCCGCCGGAGACGCCCTCGGAGGACTCGGGGGCGAGCGACAAGACTGAGAAGGCCAAGGTCGACGCGCCGACCTCCGCCGACGGCCTGGCCGCACCGGCGGCCCCCGCGGCGAAGCCGGCCTCGACACAGCCGATCGCGGCGGCCCGGCCGTCGACCGGGGCCACCGGCACCCAGCCGCGGGTCGCGTCCGGCATCGGCACCGCCACCAGGCCGTCCCCGGACGGCGCCCGCCCGGGCACGCCCAACCGTCCGGCCAACGGCGGCGGCCTGCCGCCGGGCATCAGCGGCGCGGCGGCCGTCGGCGCCGCGCGCGTGGGTGAGGCGGTACGGGCCGCGCGTACCTCGGTCAGCTCGGCCGCGTCCCGCGGACCGCGCCGGGCCCGGCTGAACCTCAAGCGGATCGACCCGTGGTCCGTGATGAAGTTCGCGTTCGCCGTGTCGGTGGTGCTGTTCATCGTGGTGGTCGTCGCCACCTCGGTGCTCTACCTGGCCCTGGACGCGATGGGCGTGTTCAAGAGCGTCAACGACAGCCTGACCGACCTGGTCGCCGCCGGCGGCCAGGGCGGCGGTGGCTTCCAGATCACCGCCAGGGGTGTGATCCTCAGCTCGGCGCTGATCGGCCTGGTGAACGTCGTGCTGTTCACCGCGCTCGCCACCCTCGGCGCGTTCGTCTACAACGTCTGCGCCGACCTGGTCGGCGGGATCGAGCTGACGCTCGCCGAGCGGGACTGAACCTGCCGGGATGCCGGGGCGCCGCGTAAAGCGGTCGCCCCGGCATCGCGCATCCGGGTAGGTTCGAGCTGGCGCGGGTGAGAGCCGCGCCACGGACACCCCGATTTGGGGCCGGCCGCGGCGATGGGTTAACCTTGCTCGTCGCTATGCGGGGCTATAGCTCAGTCGGTTAGAGCGCAGAGCTGATAACTCTGAGGTCGCTGGTTCGATTCCAGCTAGCCCCACCGCACACCGTCCGACGGTAGTCGAGCGCGAGGGGTCGCCTCATGTTCAAGAAGCTTCTGATCCTGGTCGGCGTCGTCGGCGTGGCCGCCGTCGTGGCCAAGAAGGTCAAGGCCTCGAACGACGAGCGCGCCCTGTGGCACGAGGCGACCACCGCGCCCGACCTGCGCTGAGCATCCGCTCTCTGACTGACAGCACCAGGCGGCTCCGCCCGCCCTCGGGGCCCTAGCTCAACTGGCAGAGCACTGCCTTTGCAAGGCAGGGGTTAGGGGTTCAAGTCCCCTGGGCTCCACTCATACCGCCTCTGACCTGCGGCCGAACACCTCGCAAGATCGTCGGGACCACATCGGGACCACGTTACCGATGGTCCTGGTGACCAGCGGCGGCCCGCAGCACGTCACCCACGACACCGCGCCGACGCTCTCGGCGTGGCCAGAAGTGGACGTATGTCTCCAGGGTGATTTGCAGAGTGCTGTGCCGCAGTGCCCTTTGGACTTCCTTCGGGTCCACGTGGTTGGTGATCAGCGTCGTGGCGAAGAAGTGCCGCAGGGCGTGGAAGCCGCCATGCTCTTGGGCCAGCCTGCTTTCTCCCGCCACTTGACCCATTCGGCCGACCATGTGCGGTCGGTGAACGGGTTCTTGTGGGTGGTGGTGAACAGCAGCGGGGCGCGACGGCGCACCGGATTGCCCGAGGTTACGTCGATCATTTCGACCTCGGTCGGTGGGTACTCCTGGAGGTGGCGGCGCAGCGCGGAAGCGACCATCGGGTCCAGGTCGACCGTGCCGGCCGAGCCGCCCTTAGGCGTACTGAGGTAGAAGCCGCCCTGGTACTCCTGCGGCGCGTACCGCAACTGCTGGACGATGTGTAGCTCCTCATGGTCCGCGTCCAGGCAGCGCGGTCCGTGCTCAAGACCGAGCGCCTCACTGATCCGCAGACCCGCGCCCGCGCCGAGCCACAGCAGCCCGTGATAGCGGTCGGGCACCGCATCGAACAGGCGGAGCACGTCGCTCTCCTCGGGCACCCACTTCGGCGCGCGGCTGAGCCCCCGGAACACCTGCGACAGCTTGATCCCATCACACGGGTTGTCCGGGATCACCTTGTCCGTGACTGCCGCTCCCATGATCGCGTCGAATAGCTCGAAGTACAGACGCAGGCTGGACTGGGGCACACCCGCGCCGAGACGTTGCGCCAGCCACAGCAGCACATCGGTCTGGGTGATCGAGCGGACGAGCCGGTTGCCGAACTCCGGGACTAGGTGCCCCGCACGTTCGACTCGATGCGCCGCCGAGTCTCCAACGCCCATCCGATGTTCCGGGCCAGACGCCAACGGTCTACGTACACGGCGAAGGTGACGTTCCGCTCGCCCTGGTCCAGCTTCACTTCCGGCGCAGTGCCGGTCCGGGCAGCAAGGTCGAAGTCTTCGGCATCATTCGCCGAATACCCGGCCGACCGAACCGAACTCCGATTCGTCACCCCACTCAAGCCCTGGCCCAAGCGCAGATCCAACGGCGGTAAGACGTCAGGGCGGCAAGGAGGAAGACCATGACCTCACAAATGGACGCCCAAGATGAGCGGTTCCTCGCGAGGGCCATCGAGATTTCACGGCACGCGCTGGAGGACGAGGGAAAGACCCCGTTCGGTGCCATCGTCGTCATCTCAGGATAGATCGTCGGTGAAGGCACCAGCAGCGTTGTCGACCTGCGGGACCCGACCGCACACGCCGAGGTCATGGTCCTGCGCCACGCTGGCAGAAACCTAGGGCGGCACCTGTTCGAAGACGGAATCATGTACGCCAGTAGCGAGCCCTGTCCCATGTGCCTCATGGCCTGCTACTGGGCACGCATCCCCCGACTGATCTTCGGAGCCAGCAGCCACGACGTAGCCACCCACGGCTTCGAAGACCTTCAGTTCTACCGCGAGGTCGCCCTGCCGGCCGAGCGCCGGTCGCTGCGCGAAGAGGTTGCCGACGGAGCACTCCGGGACCAGGCCGTCGACGTGCTACGCAAGTGGGCCGACATGCTGCCCTCATCGGTCGAGCCCAAGTTCTGACCAGGCGCGCGCGGCCGAGGGGCGCTGCAGACCTCCGCTACCGCCACTGATCGGGACCGCCGACGGCATCCGGATCTGCCGAATTGAGGATGTCGCTCGGACGATCTTCAGTGCGATCATCTTCTGCGGAGAATGGGCGCGAGTAGGACGCGTGCCACACACAACAAGGGCGAGCGGACGGATCCGCGGCAGAGCGGAGCGCTGATGATCACGGGATACGACACGGTTTTCATCACCGGCGCGCCGGTCGACGCTGGCATTCGAGCGATGCTGGATGATCTGCATGCCAGATGGCCGAACATGTTGGTCGCCCCGGGCGGGGAACACGTCGGGCCGTTTCTTCCATGGCGGACGACGCGTGCGCAGGTACCGGCCGGCGCAGGTGAGGTGTACGTCGCGCGCGATGCGGAGATGGAGCGGCGCTGGGACGATCTCGGGTACTCGCTCATGGAGCACGCCGAGGGACCGTTTGCGGTGCTCTACGAGTCCTCCAGCCAGCCAGCGGTCGAGATCCAGCTCAATGAAGATCCCTACGAACGAAGGGGGATTGGCATCGAGCCCTACCCGGCGACGTTGGTCACCGCCGGCTTGTCGCTGGTCACTATTGTGACGCCGGACGCGGACAGCCCCTTCAGTCGAGGGTTGCTCGACGCGCTCAGAAAGGCGCTGATCAGTCAGGCACACGGCTGATCTTTCCGCTGCGACCTACTGCTGGACATCCTCATCTGCCGCCGTCCGAGCGCTTAGCGTCGGCCACCTCGGTACGTCCGTGGCAAGTGTCAGGTGCGCCCTGGTCAGTCGACCATTACGGCGAAGACCGACGACACCGGCACCGGCCCGGCACACCGGGAGTCGTTCGACCGGGCGCGGCTATCGCCCATGACGAAGACGGAGTCGGCCGGCACGGTAACCGCGGCGAACCGGCGCGGCCCGCAGTAGTTCGGGTTCGGCGGCTCGTCGAGCGACGCGTCCTCAGCCACATACGGCTCGGCCAGCGGCTTACCGTCGACCGTCACCTTGCCCGAGGTATCGCAGCAGGCGATGGTTTCGCCGCCGACCGCGACGACGCGTTTGAGCAGCGGCGCCTTACGGTCACCCCAGAGACCGCCGGGGGAACGGATCAGGACGACATCGCCGCGCCGTGGCTCATACGTGCCGGTTACTGTCCGTGCGGTGACAACCTGGCCGGCCTTGACCGTCGGCTCCATACTGACGCCGCCCTGGGTGAACTGTTCGGTGGCTCCCGTCTCGGTCGCGTCACCGTCGCCGCAGCCGGCAACAGCCATCACGAGAAGGAGCACCATCAGTCTGCGCATCCGACGGATCCTGCCAGAAGAGGCGGTGCCGTGCGGTCCGCCGGGCGCGCGCTACCCGGCACTGCTGCCCCAAGGTCACATGCGCTGTCGTGCCGCGATCAGTGCGCTGAGGGTGTCGCATATCAGTTGCCGGACGACTGTCTCGTATCAGTCGACGGAGGGCACTGCCGAGGGGACACGCTCCCGAGGCCCGCGCACTGCCGAATTCTTCTCTTATGGATCAAGGCGGCCCGCAAGCGGGCCGCGCCGGCCCGGCCCCGGCCTGCTGGCGACCTCCGGCCGGCATCGGCCGGGCCGGCCGGCCACACTGAGGGGCAAGACCTTAGAAGACCTCGGGGCTCTGCCCCGAACCCCGGCCCTCCTCAGAGATCGGCCGGGGCGGATCACCTTACCGGGCACCACAAGGGCTACCAGCCTCCCCGGACGGGGCCAAGGTCGTTCGTCCAGTAGGGCGCTCCACCTTGTCCCCGTCCGGGGAGGCTGGACGGTCTGGCGACTGCCCGACGAGGAGATCCGCCCAGCACCCGCTACAGCTCCCCCGCTGCGGCTACCAGAACCACCGGGCCGTGGGTGTCCCACACACCGGCGCCGACACAGATGCTCCGATCTGCAAAGCGCCACACAGACACGTCCGACATGATGCCGAGAAGGAATCCGGGAAGTTCCGGAAGCGTCTCCCCCCGCACCATGCGGTCCATATACGGCCGTAGGTCAACGCTCTCAGCTGGTCCCCACAGCCGGCTCAACGCCTCTTCGAGACCAGCGCAGTCCTGCTCGAAGCGCTCCAGGACCTCAAAGGCCCGCGCATTGTCGTCGAACTCTTCGGTGGCACTCAAGTACAGGGCCAGGAAGTCGTATCCCACCACGCGTGAAGCAGCGGCATCAGGACTGGGTATAGGTTGCGTTGCGAGGTCGAGCGTTCGAAGTTCGAGCACACGCTCCAAGCAGTCAGCGAGATCCACAGCTCGGCACTGTAGGCGAGAAACTCCAGGGGCGGTCCCGTGCCATCCACGTGCCAGTAGCCGGCACCCCAGGCGGTCGCCAGGGGGCACGAGCGGTCACGCACTCGCTCTCTTGGCCTGGCCCGCCAGGGCCTTGTCGGCGGTGATCTTCGTCCTTCCAAACTGAAGCTCCGCAGCTCAGTCAGATGGCACCTATCAGGGGGAGTGGGCGGCATGGCGTCCATGGCGGACCGGACGCCCAGGGCGAAGATCGGCAAGATCATCGGGACCCACATCGGGACCACCTGAGGCCGCAAACAGGTGTCAGGCAACGGAAGTCAATCGGAGCTCACAGCAGGTCAAAGGCCGCCTACACCCCCGACGTCCCATGATCGCGTTTTTGGGGTTCAAGTCCCCTGGGCTCCACCCTCATACCACTTGACCTGGCATTTTCCTGGAACAAGATCATGTGGCACATCCGGCACAGAACAGCATTGATCTTGCGTCGTCTCAGGCTTGTGCCGTGCGAGTCGCGGCGGCTTGCAGGACCGTTCTAATCAGCCCGCGTCGACGTTCTCGCTTCGGCCGCCAGTGGACATTACGTCTCCAGCGTGATCCGCGCCGTCTTGTGCCGGAGCATGCGCTGCACGTCTTGCGGCTCGGCGTGGTTGGTGATCAGGGTCGTGGCGAAGAAGTGCCGCAGGGCGTGGAACGTGCCGTGCTCCTTCGGCCAACCGGCGGCGTCGCGCCAGTCGGCCCATTCCCGAGACCAGGTCCGGTCGGTGGCCTCCTGCCGGACCGCCTCCGTGAGGTCTCGCCACGTACCAGCCGAGGTCTTCATCATCCGGTCGACCATCGACCGGGCGGGTGCTTCGTCCGCGAAGTCGTACGAGACCTCCTGCCCTCCGTCACCGCCGAGGCGGCCACGGACCCGCCAAAGCGGGCCGTCGGAAACCAACCAGATGTCGCGCCGGGCCATCCGGCCCCACGACCCGTTCCACCAGCGACCGCGTACCTCGCTCGGTGGCCGGGGTGTCGGGGTTGATGACGTCGACCAGTGGCGAGGCGACCGTGGCGGTCAGGACCTCCCGGCGCTTGATGTCGAACCGCAGATACGCGGCGTTGCCGTCCGAGGCCCGCTCGATCAGGGCGGAGGCGGCGTGGCAGGCGACCGCGATGCGGTCGAGACGACCCTCCAGGTCGGCCATCGACAGGCCGGGGCGCAGGTAGACCCAGACCCGCTCACCCACGGGGGTGGGCTTGGCCCACAGAATCAGCGGAAGGCTGCTGACGTTGGGCATGGCCGCCTTCACCACCAGCGGAGTCATCGGACGTCCATCGCTTGGTACCCGCGAAAAGGGCAGGCTGCGCTTGAGAGCTTCACCCGATCCTTCGCCGAACACCTACGGGTACACGGCGTCTAGCCGCGCCACCTGTTCGCGCACGGCAGCGTCGAACCGGTCGTCCGCGTGGTACCGCGAGTGCCCGTCGATTGGGGGAGGGACGGTGTCGGATGACGCCAGGGTCACGTCACGCGGGTCCCGCAGGCGCCGGTCCACGCCGCCGGGTGGACCGTTGACCGCGGGTTGCTCACCGAGACGATGGGGGGAGAAGATCCAACCACCGATGGGATCGGTGTCACGCCACAGGTTCAGCCAACGCCAGCCCAACCGATCTCCCACCTCACGCAGCGCGTCGTTGCTGACATAGGCCGGGAAGAGCCGGGCGTAGAGAGGGCGTAGCGGTGACCCGTAGGTCAGCAGGGCCACCCGGCGTAGCGTCTCAGGCGGCAGTTGCAGGATGGTGGCGGCCACTAGCGCCGAGCCGTGGCTGTGCCCGGACAGCAGGACCTTGCCCTGCTCGGCGAGGTAGCGGGTCCGTCGGACCAGGTCCGGGACCACGCGTTCGGCGTAAGAGGGCGGTGCGAACGGGTGGGCGGCGCAGGGCCAGAAGGTGGCCAGGTCCCACAACACGCCGACGAGCCGCATCGCCGGCGATCGGTAGGCGAACAGCCCGGCGATCGCGAGGCCGACGACGAAGAACCCGACGAGGTACGCGCCGAGATCGGTGGCGAAGTCCACCAATGTCCTCGCCTGCTCGCCAGCCAGCCGGGCGGCGAGTTGGCCCGGTGCGATGCGGGCCAGCGCGAAGCCGGCCGCGCCGAGGCTGAGCACTGCGACCAACGGGTAGCCGGCGGGCAACGGTTTCAGCCGCTCGGTGACCCGTGCCTTCGCGATCGCGTCGCGGACGTCTCGCAGGCGGGGCTTCGCATGCGCAGGGGCATCCGGAAAGTCGTGCGCGACGACTTCTGCCGCCGCCCGGCGCCGGCGGGGCAGCGTCAGCCGACTCCAGCACAGTTCCACGAGGATGGTCAGCAACACCGCGGCGCCGAAGCCCAGCACCAACCACCGGTACGAGATCGGCGGCTGGAGCTGCGGGGCGTCGGCCGGCAACGGCCGGAGCGGGATGGGGAGGGAGCCGCGGTCCAGAAAGTCGGCGACGCGGTAGACCAGTCCGGCGGTGAACTCCAGCGCCAGGCCGATCGCGACAGCGATCACCGCCGGGGCGCCCAGGTCGCGGAGCAACGCCGGGGCGATGGGCCGACCCCGGCTCTGCCACAGCACGACCGCGCCGAGCGCGATCAGCAGGGCGGCCTGCCCGAGGAAGATCCACGCGACCATGGACTCGTACCCGGGCAGGGACCCGGTCACTGGAACTTCGGCGGGCCGGGTTGCCGCGTACCCGAGGCACACAGCGGTCAGCCCAATGGCTGCGACGAGGACCGCACGGGCGGTTGTCTCCATTCGTGCGCCTTGGCTGCCCCGATCGGTGGGTACCGGCACGCAGAGCAGCACAAGGCACGCCACCTGCAGAGTCACCGCAGCCGCGAGGAGGGCGTGGCCGGTCACCGCGCCGTCGAGGGGCACAAGGGCCGCGAGCAGGCTCGTGTCCACCGTTGCCAACGCGATCGCGATGTGGATCGACCGTAGCCGGACGAGGAGCGGCATGCCCGTCCAGTAGCCGGACGCGTCGAGACGGTTGCGCTCAGTGCGTGCGGCTGCTGGAGCGAACGGTACGGACGACCGCCAGGAGCGCGAGCTGAGCCACCAGGCGAGGCCGACCACGGCGATCGGCGCGAGGGCGAGGAGCGCGAGACGCTGTCCCGGCGGTACCCCGCCGAGCCAGGACAGGTATCGGCGGCCTTCGAGGCACCGGGGATACGACGCGCGCTGCCAGGCGACGAGATCGAGCGAAACGCCGACGAACGAGAGCATGTACATCGCGGTGATGGTGGCCGCGAGCAGGCGGCACAGAGCCTTCGCGGCTACGCCGGAACGGGACCCGGGGGCGTTCGGCAGCATCCATCCTGGGCTGACCGCCGCCGGACCGGCAACCGAGTTCCGCGCGGCTGATCTCCGTCGAGGGCTGCGGTGCGAACGGGGTCAGCGCGATCGGGCGGGCTTCTGGGCGAGCAGGTACCCCTGTGGGGTCCGTTCCGCGCCGTCGTCCGGCTCGCGGACCGCCGTGACCCGGATCCGGAACCGGCCGGGCCGGTCGAGGTCGACGGTGAACCGGTCGTACCGGGAGCCGGTGATCTGCAGCGGAAGGGGCGCTGGTTCGGCCCGCGGCGAGATCGCCCGCCGCATCGCGGGGACGGTGGCGGTCAGGCCGAGACAGCCGACCAGCGCGAGGACGCCCGCCAACGCGTACCAGAAGCGGCGCATCCGTATGGGCGAAGGATGGATCGATGGTCACCGTCTCCGCCGACCCGTCGTACCGCCGGGAGGGCGGCAGGCTAGCGTCGGTGCGTGACCACCGGATCCCCGCGCGTCCTGCCGGCCGACAGCGGCGTCGCCGAAGCCGCCGCGGTTCTCCGTGCCGGAGGGCTGGTCGCCTTCCCCACCGAGACGGTCTACGGGCTGGGCGCGAACGCCCTGGACGCCCGGGCGGCGGCGCGGATCTTCGAGGCGAAGGCCCGGCCGAGCTTCGACCCGCTGATCACCCACCTGGCCGACGCGGTCGACCTGCCGGCACTGGTCGGCGCGGTGCCGCCGGCGGTCGCGGCGCTGGTCGAGCGCTTCTGGCCCGGCCCGCTCACCCTGATCGTGGACCGGCCGGCGGCGATCCCGCCGATCGTCACCTCCGGGCTGGACACCATGGCGGTCCGGGTGCCGGACGAGCCGTCGGCCCGGGCACTGATCGCCGCCGCCGGCGTGCCGGTGGCCGCGCCGAGCGCCAACCGGTTCGGGCAGCTCAGTCCCACCCGGGCCGAGCACGTGGTGGCCGGGCTGGGCGACGCGGTGGACGTGGTGCTGGACGGCGGGCCCACCCGATGCGGCATCGAGTCGACCATCGTGGACGCCCGGGGCGACCGGCCGGTGGTGCTGCGGCTGGGCGCGCTGCCGGTGGAGGCGCTGGTCGAAGCCGTCGGGCCGGTCACCGTACGGCCGGGCAGCTCCGGCCAGCCGGTGGCGCCCGGGACGCTGGCCGCGCACTACGCGCCGCGTACCCCGTTGCGGATCGGAACGGCGGAGCAGGCATCCGGCGGTGGCCGGCGGGGCTTCCTCGCCTTCCGGGAGCGGCCGGCGGCGGGCGACTGGGCGGCGGTGGAGGTGCTGTCGCCGGACGGTGACCTGACCGCGGCGGCCGCGCGGCTCTTCGACGCGCTGCACCGGCTCGACGCGGCCGGGGTGACCGAGATCGTCGCCGAGCCGGTCCCGGACGTCGGGGTCGGCCGGGCGATCAACGACCGGCTGAGGCGGGCCGCCGCCACCTGGCACTGACGGTCAGAGGTCCAGCTCGCCGACCACCTGTTCGCCGCTCAGCTCGCCGGTGAGCCGGAAGCCGAGCCGCCGGTAGAAGCGTTCCGGGCCGTGCTCGCCGGGCACCCAGGTGGTGATCAGCCGGGTGCTGCCGCGGCGGCGGACCTCCTCGGCCAGCGACTCGACGGCGAAGCGGCCGTAGCCCCTGCCCTGCTGGTTGGCAGCGATGTTCAGCCGCCACAGCCCGGAGCGGACGTCGGTCGGGTCGTCCTCGCGCCACGGCACGTTGAAGAAGGCCATCAGGAAGCCCACCGGGCGATCGCCGTCGACGATCAGCCGCGGCCAGGCGACGTCCGGTTGGACGTACGCCTCGGCGAGCGACCGGGCAACCGGCGCGACCAGGCCCTCCTGGTCCGGCCGGACCGCGATCGCGCAGGCGGCCAGGACGTTGTCCGTGGTGATCTTCTCGAGGCGTGGCGACGACACGGGCGCACCCTAGCCGGCCTCCGGCGATCAGCTCGACCGGTTTACCCCGGGCCGGACGCGCGGCTACGGCAGCTCGGCGGCGATCCGGTCGACGTCCGCGCTGAGGGCGTCGTACCCGTCGGCGGTCAGCTTGCCGCCCCGCAGCAGCTCGGACAGCTTGTCGCGCAGCTTCTTGATCTGCTCCTCCGCCGAGTTCGTGTCGCCCTCGGTGATCTCCTTGGCGATCGCGTCCACCTTGGCGTGCAGGTCCTTGGCCGCGTCCGGGCTCAACTGGCCGGCCACCACCTGCTCCTGGATCGACAGGCGCATGGCGACGAGGGGGTCCGCGGGCGGGGTCGGGCTCGGCGTGCGCGAGGTGGCCCGCGGGCTGGGCGTCCGGCTGGCCGGGGTGCGGGTCGCGGAGGCGAGCGACGGCCCGGTCGGCGCGGCGGTGACCGGCACGGCCGGCCTGCTCGGCTGGGCGGCGGTGGTCGTGGCGGGGGCGGAGGTGGGGGACACGGTGGGTTCGGCGACGGACGTATCGGTGTCCGGGGTCAGCTGCGCGACGGTGGCCAGCGCGAGCAGCGCGACACCCAGCACGGCGGCCGCCACCAGCAGGAGGCGACGCCAGCGCCGGGTCGGAACCCGCCCGTTGCCGGGGCCGCGTTCAGCCGGAGCGGGTGCCCCGGCGACGTCCCGGCCCGGCGCGGCCGGGCCTCGAGCTGCCACCTCGGGACCGTCGGGACTCTGGTCGGCGCCGGCGAGACGGGGCGCGCCGGCCGCCACCACCGCGACCGGCGCGCCGGCCGCCACCACCGCGACCGGCGCGGCGGCCGCCGTCACGGCATCGGACGAGAGCAGCGCCGCGAGCCGGACCCGGACCGCAGCGGCGTTGGTCGGCCGGTCGGCCGGGTCCTTGGCGAGCAGCTCGGACACCAGGGCGTCCAGGTCGTCCGGTACGTCGGGTCGGCGCGTGCGCAGCGGCGGGGGCGGCTCGTTGACGTGCTGGTGCAGGACGCTGAGTGGGTCCCCGAAGAACGGCGGGATGCCGGCGAGCATCGCGTAGAGCGTGCAGCCCAGGCTGTAGAGGTCGGTACGGGGGTCGACCGGCCGGCCGAGCGCCTGCTCCGGCGACATGTAACTGCTGGTCCCCAGCTTCGTCGCCGGACCGGTGAGGGTGTTCTGCCCGAGCGCCTGCGGGAGCCGGGCGATGCCGAAGTCGCAGATCTTCACCGTGCCGGACGGAGTGACGATCAGGTTGCCGGGCTTGACGTCCCGGTGCACCACCCCGGCCAAATGCGCGGCTCCGATTCCGTCGCAGGCCTGCATCGCGATCGACACCGCCTGCTCGACGGGGAGCGGGCCGTCGGCGATCAGCGCCGCGACGGTTCGCCCCTCCACCAGCTCCATCACCAGGTAGGAGTCGTGCTCCTCGGTGCCGAAGTCGTAGACGGCGACGATGTGGGGGTGGGTCAGCCGGGCCGCCGCACGGGCCTCGCGGTCGAAGCGTTCGGCGGCCATCGGCTCGTCGAGGCCGGCCGCGGTGAGCACCTTGATCGCCACCGGCCGGTCCAGCCGCAGGTCCCGCCCCCGCCACACCTCGCCCATGCCGCCGGTGCCCAGCAGCTCCTCGGACAGGTAGCGGTCGTTCAGCAGACGTCTCAGCACCACGTCACTGTTTCCAACCGCGGTCGCCGCTACACCGAGCGGCCGGTGGTGCGGCGGCCGGAATCGGGGTCTTCGGACGGGTCGTCAGGGTCTGCTCGTCGTGGACCATCCCCACAAGCTAGTCAACGCACCGTGCGCAGAGGAGCACTGACAGGCCGGTGTGGTCGAGCCGGGCGAGAACCACACCGCCCTCAGAGCTCCCGTTGCACGATCTCCAGGTTGACGTAGCGCGGTTCGCCCTTGGCCAGGCTGCGCATCCGCTCGGCGTACCGGCCGGTCTCGGGCTGGGCGCTGTGCGCCATGGCCTGCTCGTAGTTGTCGAACTCGGCGACCATCACGAAGTGTCCGGGCCGCTCCCGGTCCTCGGCGACGGTCAGCCGGGCCGGGGCGTTCGACAGTTGCTGCTGTCCCCACTCCTCGCTCAGCGCCCGCACGTCGGCGGGGCGGTCCGACTCGTACTCGATGACCTGGACGAAGGCCATGCCGATCACCTCCGTGGCCTGCGTTCCCGCCAGGTCGCCGTCCATGTGTCGGCATGCATCACAGCGGCGGGGGTAGGAAAACAGGTAACAACCCCCCGAAAGTGAGGTGTGATGCCAATGCCGACCGCACGCGACATCATGACCAGCGACGTGAGCTGTGTCCGGGAACAGGACGATCTCAACACCGCAGCCCGGCGGATGGCCCAGTTGGGCGTCGGCTCGCTGCCGATCTGCGGCGACGACAACCGGCTCAAGGGCATGCTGACCGACCGGGACATCGTGGTGAAGGTGCTCGCCGAGGGCCGCGACCCGGGCAGCGTGACCGCCGGAGAGCTGGCCCAGGGTGAGGCGGTGACCATCGGCGCGGACGACGACGCGGCCGAGATCCTGCAGACCATGGGCAAGCACAAGGTACGCCGGCTGCCGGTGATCGACGGGCACGAGCTCGTCGGCATCGTGGCCGTCGCCGACGTGGCCCGCTCGCTGCCGGAGCGCCCGGTGGGCGACCTCATCGAGGCCATCTCCGAGCGCTCCTGACCCGGGAACCATCGCCGTCCCCTCCGGCCCGCGCCGGGGAGGGCGGCGGTCGGCGTACCTGGAATGCGGCCGAACGGACGGCAGCTCTCAGCGGTCGGACGTGGCCTCGCCACCGGCGGCCGGCGGCTTCAGGCCGGGCTGCGGGAGGCGGTCGACGAGCCGGGTCAGCGCGCCGTTGGCGAAGGTGGCGCCGAGCGCCGAGCCCGCGGCGATCGACCAGCCAACCGGGCCGAGCGGGGTGCAGCCGAAGAACTGGCTGACCCCGGGCGTCTGCACCACGGCGACCAGCACGCCGATCGACGCGGCGGTGGACGCCAGCACGGCGGGGCTGGTCCCGCCGGCCAGCACCGTCTGCCCGAGCTGGGTGCCGACCAGGGAGGCGAGGGCGACGGTGCCGGCCCGCCGCCGTCGCCCGGTGTACCGGGCCAACGTCCAGCCGGCGGTCGCGCCCAGCGTGGTGGCGGCGGCCCGCAGCGCGATCTCCCGGGTCATCGTCTGGCCCAGCGAGGTGTCCGGACCCTCGCGCAGCAGGTCCTCGGCCCCGTCGGCGGCGGGCGGCCGGACCGCGATGGCCAGCGCCGGCGCCAGGTCGGTGAGCAGGTTGACCAGGAGGAGTTGCCGGCCGGTCAGCGCGGACCGGCCGGTCGACGCGGCGGTCAGCACGCTGAACCCGATCTCGCCAAGGTTGCCGCCGACCAGGATGCTCAGCGCGTGGCGGACCGAGGACCACATCGCCCGCCCCTCGACCAGGGTGGCGATGATGGTCTCCAGCCGGTCGTCGGTGACCACCAGGTCTGCTGCGGCGCGGGCCGCCGGGGTGCCCCGCTGGCCGAGGGCGATGCCCACGTCGGCCAGCCGGATCGCCGGCGCGTCGTTGGCGCCGTCCCCGGTCATCGCCACCGTCCGGCCGTGCCGCTGCAACGCCTGGATGATGCGTACCTTGTGGGCCGGGGTGCAGCGGGCGACCACGTCGGTGCCGGTGAGCCGGTCGGCCAGGGCCTCGTCGTCGAGCCGGTCGAGCTCGGTGGCGGTGACCACGCGCTGCTCGCCGTTGTCGGGGCTGATGATCGACGCGATCGCCTCGGCGGTCGCCGGATGGTCCCCGGTGATCATGATGGTGTGCACGCCGGCCTGCCGGATCCGCCGCACGGCCGGCGCGGCGCTCTCCCGGACCCCGTCGGCGAGCGCCAGGAAACCGACGAAGACCAGCCCGTCGACCTGCTCGTCGGTCACCGTCTCCGCGCCGACCGGGCACTCGGCGACGGCGAGGATCCGGTGCCCGGCCCCGGCCCGTTCGGCGAGCATCCCGTGCAGCGCCGTCCGACCCGCCTCGTCCAACGGCTCGTCCCCGGCGGCGGTACGCCGGGCCGCGCAGCGTGGCAACACGGTCTCTGGGGCGCCCTTCACGCTGAGCAGCAGCCGGCCCCCGGTCCGCCCCACCGTGGCGTGGTAGCCCCGGGACGGCTCGAACGGCAGGCCGCCCACCGGCTCCCACCCCGCCGCGCCGGTCCGCTCCGCCACCCCGGCGGTCTCCGCGCCGCGGCGTACCGCCCGGTCGGTCTGCTGGGGCAGCTCGTCCGGGTCGGCTGCGGCGGGGGTGGCCCGCAGCGCCGTGGCCAGGGTCAGCTTCAGCGGCTCGTCCAGCCGGTCCGGCGGGGCGTACCGGCTGCTGCCGTCGCCCACCCCGGCCAGCAGCAGCTTCCCCTCGGTGAGCGTGCCGGTCTTGTCGAAGCAGAGCACGTCCACCCGGCCCAGCGCCTCGATGGTGCGCGGGTTGCGGACCAGCGCGCCGTGCTCGGCGAGCCGGCGGGCCGCCGCCAGCTGCGCGGCGCTGACCAGGAACGGCAACCCCTCCGGCACGGAGGCGACGGCCAGGTTCGCGGCGGTCGCCGCCGTCGCCGCCAGCGGTACGCCCCGGAGCAGCCCCGCCCCGGCCACCGCGATCGCCGAGCCGGCGGCGAGCGGCACGGCCGCGCTGGTGAGCCTGCCCAGCCGGACCTCCACGCCGCTGGCCGGCGGCGCCTGGCGGGCCAGGGCGAGGCTGCGTCCCGCCTCGGTACCGTCCCCGGTCGCCACGACCACGGCGGTACCGCGTCCGGCGGCGACGGTGGTGCCCTCGTACAGCATCGACCGCCGGTCGCCGACGGCGGCGGCCACCACCGGGTCGCTGGTCTTGCCCACCGGCAGCGACTCCCCGGTCAGCGACGACTCGTCGGCCTCCAGCCCGTCGGCGGTGAGCACCCGGCAGTCGGCGGGGATCGCGTCGCCGGGGCCGACCGTGACCACGTCTCCGGGCACCAGCTCGTCCGCCGCGACGACCCGCTCCGCGCCGTCCCGGAGGACCCGCGCGGTCACCGCCGCCCGGGTCAGCAGCTCGGCCAGGGAGCGTTCGGTGTTGCGCTGGTGCACCGCGCCGATCAGCGCCGAGCCGCCCACCACCCCGCCGACCAGGGCGGCGTCGACCAGCGAGCCGAACGCGGCGGAGAGCACCGCCCCGGCGGCGAGCACCGGGGTGAGCGGGTTGGACAGCTCGTCGACGAAAGCCCGGAGCAGCCCGGACGGTCCGGGAGCCTCGCCGGTGACCGCCCTGCGCCGGCGGGCCGCCTCGGCCGTGCTGAGCCCGTCCGGGCCGGTGTCGAGTTGCCGCAGCACGGTCTCCGCCGGCATCAGGTGCCAGGCGGTCACCGCCGGCGCGGACTGGCGGGTCCGGTCCGGCAGCCGCCGGGCCCGCCACACGCCGTGCGCGAAGGCGAGCGCGGCGGCGCCGTTCACCGCGGCCAGGGTCCGGCTGGGCAGCATCTGCGGGTCGGCGGTGAACGCGCCGAGCGCGCCGAGGCCGCTGCCGGCCATCCCGATCCGGATGTTCTGGCCGGTCATCCGGCGGGCCACCCCGGTCGCCTCGATCAGCAGCGCGGGGATCCGCAGGTCGGCGCCGACCAGTAGGTTGGCGCCCCACGGCGGGAGGTCTTCGGGGTCGGCCACGCCCAGGCCGCAGTCGGCGGCGCCGAGCGCCGAACGGTCACCGGAGACCAGCATGACCACCGCGCCGTCGCGTTGCAGGGCGCGTATCGACTCGGTGAGCCGGGGGCCGCCGGGCAGCACGGCGTCGGCGAAGTCGTACCGGCCGTCGCCGTCACCGGCCACCACCAGCCGCAGTCCGGCCTGGCGGGCGGCGGTGGGGAGGGCGTCGACGCCGGGCGCCGGCGCGGTTTCCACCCGCAGCACCGCGGCGAGGGTGTCGCCCTCGGCGAGACCGAGGAGGGTGCCCCCGGCGTCCCGGAGCCGGCGGCTGTCCGGGGTGTCGCCGGGGTAGTCGGCGTCGATCCGGTCCAGCGGCCCGAGCCGCCACCCGTCGGCCTCCCGCAGCTCGTCGGGGGCCTCCGGGTCGAAGAGCGCGAACGCCCGCGCGGCGACCTGACCGGTCTCCGCCCCGGGGAGCGGCGCCAGGTCGGCCAGCACGCCCCGGTCGGAGCCGAGGACCGCCGCGTCCAGCACCACCGTGTCGAGCCGGTCGAGCTCGCGCAGCACGCTGCGGTCCATCGCGATCACACCGCGCTGGGCCAGCATCCGGCCGAGCTGGGCGGCGTACCCCTCGCGGCCGTTGCCGGGGGCCTTGGGCAGCGCGGAGAGCGCCAGCGCGGCGGCCCGCTTCGGGCCGGCCACCGGCACCGCGACCGCGCCGGCGGCGGCGCCCGCCGCGAGCGACCGACTCACGTACCGCTCGGCCGGACCCGGCGGCGCCGGGCAGGGGCGTTCGCCGGCGGGTACCCGGGCGACCGCCCGCTCCGGGTCGCCGGTCAGCCTCGGCTCGGCCTTCGACCAGGCGGCGAGCTGGGCGCGGGCCTCACCCCACTGCACCACCCGCTGCGCGCCGTCCAGCACGATCCCGGACCAGCCGCCGGCGAGCCCCTGGGCGACCGCCTCGGCGAGCGGGAAGAGCAGCTGGGCGCGGGGATCGGCGCGCAACCCCCGGTCGGCGAGGGCGTGCAGCTTCGGGTGCAGGTCGACCGCGGTGAGGAAGCCGGCGACCTCGCCGGGCACCGGGGTGAACGGCAGGATCCGGGTGGCCGCCGAGATGGTCAGGCCGAGCGCGTCGGAGGCCAGCGCGCCGAGGGTGCGGGGGGTGCGCGGCCCCTCCTCGGGCGGTTCCGGCGGCGGGACCTCCGGGTCGGGTTCGAGCGGGCAGACCCGCTCGGTCCGTGCGATCGTGGCGATCAGGTCGCGCAGCTTCGGCTTCGGCTCCTCGACGGACACCACCACCCGGCCGGACGGGGCGTTCACCCGGGCCCAGGCCACCCCGGGCATCCGCTCCAACGCCTGCTCGACCTGGCGGGCCAGCCGGTCTCCGCCGTCCTGGCAGACGCCGTGCACCTCGATGTGGTGCCGGCCGTCGCGGGACCAGACCCGGCGGCGGGTCAGCCCGGCCACCCGGGCCACCCGCGCCGCGGCGGCGCCTACCCCCCGTGCGGTGCCGGCGAACGCCTGCGGCACGGCTTTGCCGCCGGGCACGGCCGAGGTGGCGGCCCGGGCCGCGTCCGGCAGGGCCGATGCGACGCCGCGGGCCGCGTCCGGCACGGCGGCGGCGACGGTACGGACCGCGTGCGTGACGGCTTCGGGCACGCCGACCGGCGGCAGGAGCCGACCGGCGACCCGGCCCAGCGCCGTCATCGAGGGGTACGGCCGGGTCGCCGGCCCTGCTCCCCGGTGCCGCTGCCGCGCTCGCCGTACGCCATCTCGCCTCCCGCGCCTCGTCCCGGCGGCCTGGCTTCCCGGCGGAGGGTCCGTTATGCCCTTGGAGCAGGGGAAGTTTCCCTGCTGGGCGGGGCATGGACCGGGTCGCCGGTGGAATGCCGGTCGGACGTCGATGGCCGGTGAACCCGGGGGAGGCCGGATGAGCACGCTGACGCGACACCTCAGTGGGGGACACGAGACGCTGCACATGTACGACCGGCGGGTGGAGATCCCGATGCTCGGCGAGGTGGCGGTGCCGCCGCCGGACAAGGTCGCCTACTACGCCGGGCTCGGGGTGCTGGCCGCGTTGCAGGTCATCGAGTGGCCGTTGGCCCTGGTGATCACCGCCGGGCACCTGCTGGCCGACCAGCACATGTCCGGGCTGGTGAAGGGGGTGGGCGAGGCGCTGGAGTCGGCGTGACGAGACCGGGCTCACGGTTGACCTCAACCCGGGTTGAGGGCCGAGGCTGAGGTCATGCCGATCACACCCCGCGCCGACCGCCGGTGACCGCCACCGCCGCTCCGGCCGCCCCGCCCGAGCACCTGTACGCCCCGCGCCTGCGGGCGATGACGGTGGGCAGCGTCGCCCTGGTGTCCCTCCTGGCGTTCGAGGCGCTGGCCGTCGGCACCGCCATGCCGACGGTCGCCCGCAGCCTCGACGGGCTGGCCCTGTACGCGCTCGCCTTCGGGGGCCCGTTCGCCTCGGGCGTGGTCGCGATGGTGGTCTCCGGCATCTGGTGCGACGCGCGGGGACCCCGGGCGCCGATGTGGCACGGGGTCGGCTGGTTCGTGGTGGGGGTGCTCGTCGCCGGTGCCGCGCCGGCGATGGGGGTGCTGGTCGTCGGCCGGGTGGTGCAGGGCTTCGGCTCGGGCCTGCTCTCGGTGGCGCTCTACGTGATCGTGGGTCAGGCGTACCCGGAGGAGCTGCGGCGGCGGGTCTTCGCCGCGTTCGCGGCGGCCTGGGTCGTACCGTCGCTGGTCGGTCCTGCGGTGGCCGGCCTGATCGTCGAGCACCTGGGCTGGCGGTGGGTCTTCCTGGCGGTGCCGGCGGTCGCGGTGCCGGCGGTGCTGCTGATCCAGCCGGGGCTGCGGGCGCTCGGCGCGTCGGCGCCGGTCCGGCCGTCGGCTGGCGCGTGGGCCCGGATCGGCTGGGCCTGCGGGGCGGGGGCGAGCGCCGCACTGCTGCACTACGGGGGGCAGCAGCGCGGTGTGCTCGCGGTCGGGCTGGTGGCGGTGGCCCTGGTGGGGCTGCTCGGCTGCGCGCCGCGGCTGCTGCCGGCGGGTTTCCTGCGGGCCCGGCGGGGGCTGCCGACGGTGATCGGCCTGCGTGGTCTCGCCTCGGCGGCGTTCGCCGGGGCGGAGGTGGTGATCCCGCTGATGCTCTCCCGGGAGCGGGGGTTCGCCCCGACCGCGGCGGGTCTGGTGCTGACCGTGGGCGCGGTCTCCTGGTCGGCCGGCTCCTGGCTGCAGGGGCGGCTGCGCGCCCCGCGCTCCGCCGCCACGCTGCCCCGGGCCGGGCTGGGCTGCATCACCGCCGGTACGGCCGTGGTGGCGCTGACCGTCGTGCCGGCCGTGCCGGTGCCGTTCGCGGTGCTCGGCTGGGCCGCCGCGGGGCTCGGCATGGGGTTGCTCTACCCGTCCCTGTCGGTGCTCACCCTGGCCCTGTCCGCCCCCGGTGAGCAGGGCCGGAACAGCTCCTCGCTGCAGTTGGGCGACTCGTTGTTCGCCGCCACCGTGCTCGCGCTGACCGGCGCGGTGCTCGCCGCCGGCCCGGCTCCCGGGCCGGCCGGGTACGCGGCCACCCTCGCGGTGGCGGCCGGCTGCGGGCTGCTCGGCGTGCTGCTCGCGGGCCGGGTCGTGGTGCCGTCACGATCCCCGGTGCCGGCTCGTCGGTCGGGGTGAGACACGGAAGGGGCGGTCGATGAGGGTTCTGGTCACCGGGGCGAGCGGTCGGCTCGGGCGGGTGGTGCTGCCGACGCTGCTCGGCGAGGGTTTCGCGGTGCGGGCGATGAGCCGGCACCGGCGCGACGACCCCCGGGTGGAGTGGGTGGTGGCGGACCTCTCGACCGGGGAGGGGCTGGCCGGGGCGGTGCGCGGCGTCGAGGCGGTGCTGCATCTGGCCTCCGCGCCGGGCGGTGGCCGGACCCACGACGTCGACGTGCTCGGCACCCGACGGCTGGTCGTCGCGGCCGGGGCCGCCGGCGTGCGGCACCTGGTGCACGTCTCGATCGTGGGGATCGACCGGGTGCCGTTCGGCTACTACCGGCACAAGCTGGCCGCGGAGGAGGTGGTCCGGGCCGGCGAGGTGCCGTGGAGCATCCTGCGGGCGACCCAGTTCCCGGTGTTCCTGGACGAACTGCTCAGGGCTGCCAGCCGGCTCGGCCCGACGGTCGGGGACCGGGCGGTGCTCGCCCAGCCGGTCGACCCGGGCGAGGTGGCGTCCCGCCTCGCCGCGCGGCTCGCCGCCGGTCCGTCCCGCGCGGTCGAGGATTTCGGCGGTCCGCAGGTGCTCCGGTTCGACGAGGCGGTGTGCGCCTGGCGAGCCGCCCGCCAGTCCCGCCGGCCGTTGCTGCCGATACGGATCCCGGGGCGGCTGGGCCGGGCGCTGCGGTCCGGCGGGCTCACCACCACGGCGACCCCGACCGGCACCCGGACCTGGGCGGACTACCTGGCGGACACGTACGAGGGAACCGGGCGGAGATGAAAGCGTCTGCGATTCACCTTCGCCTTACCGTGGCGGCATGCTGGTACTCGTCACCACGGTGATCCTCTACGTGTTCGGTTTCGTCTTCCTCTACGGCGTGATCCGGCTGGGTGTCCGGCACGGCATGGAGGACGTGGAAGCGCAGCGGGCCCAGGTTGCCCGCGCGGAGCAGCTCGCCTCCCTGCAGGACCGCACCTTCGCCCGCGAGAACGCCTTCCTCACGGGGAGCTGAGCTCGGCGGCGCCGGCCGGGCCCGCCGAGCGGATCCGGGGCGCGGGTGCGAGGATCGCACCCGTGATGGGGACGCTGAAGACCGAGCCGGCCCGCGCCCGGCTGGACCTGCTGGCGCCGCCGGTGGCCGCCGCGATCGAGCAGTGGCCGGCGGAGGCACCGGTCGACGTGGACGACGTGCTGGTCGCGCCGATCGACGCCGAGCTGGCCGACACGGCCGCCTTCTGCGCGGCGTACGAGGTGGGCCTCGACGTGTCGGCCAACTGCGTGGTGGTCGCCGGCAAGCGGGAGGGTGAGATCCGGTACGCGGCCTGCATCGTGCTGGCCACCACCCGGGCCGACGTGAACGGCGTGGTCCGCCGGACGCTCGACGTCCGCAAGGCCAGCTTCGCGCCGATGGCCGACGCGGTGGAGCTGACCGGCATGGAGTACGGCGGCATCACGCCGATCGGCCTGCCGGAGCGGTGGCCGATCCTGGTCGACTCACGGGTGATCGCCGTGCCGCACGTGATCATCGGATCCGGCGTGCGGCACAGCAAGATCGCGCTGCCCGGGCCGGCGCTCGGCGCGCTGCCCGGGGCGACGGTGGTGGAGGGGCTGGCCAGGCCGGCCTAGATCATCGCGGACGTCGATCCCGTTGCACGTGAAACATCACGATCGTCGATGAGTGTCCGGTGCCTGGCGGCGCCGACGAGCCGCCGTGCCCGGCGCCTGGCGGCGCCGGACGCCCGGCCGTCAGGCCGCCGACTCCCGCTGCTCCACCTCGCGGAGGGCGGCGAGCAGCGTCGCCGGCTCCTGTGCGCCGGTGACGGCGTACTTCCCGGCCAGCACGAAGGTCGGCACGCTGGTCACCCCGAGCTGATGGGCGGCGGCCAGGTCGGCGGCGACCTCGCGGCGACCGACGTTCGAGTCCAGGTACTCCCGGGTCTCGGCCTCGTCCAGGCCGACCTCGGCGGCGAGCTTGACCAGCGCGTCCTTCGAGCCGACGTCGATCCCGTCGGTGAAGTGCGCCCGGTAGAGCGCGTCGATGGTCTCGGCGGCCCGGCCCCGCTCGGTGGCGAACCGGATCAGCCGGTGCGCCTCGAAGGTGTTCGAATGCACCGCCCGGTCGAAGCGCATCTCCAGGCCGACGCCAGCCGCGACCTGCGACACCTGGGCGAACATCGCCTCGGCCCGCTCCCGGCCGCCGAACTTCGCGCCCATCGCCTCGACCAACGGCTTCGGCTCGGTGACCGGCGTCGGGTCCAGCTGGAACGGCCGGTACCGGACGGTCACCTCACCGTCGTACGACTGGAGGGCCTGCTCCAGCCGGCGCTTGCCGATCCAGCACCAGGGGCAGACCACGTCGGCGTAGATCTCGATCTCCATGAACGGGTGAACACCCAGCTCAGCCGGCTTGTTCCCGGACCTGCCGCTTGAGCCGGGCCAGGATCGCGGTCCCGCCGCGCACCCGCAGCGGGCTGATCGCCTGGGCCAGCCCCATCCGCTGGTAGAGGTCGTCCGGCACGGCCAGCACCTGCTCGGCGTTCGCCCCGGCCAGCCCCTCGGCGAGGATGCCGGCGAAGGCGCGGGTGGTCGGCGCCTCCGGCGGGCAGTCGAACCAGGTGAGCACCGTCCCGTCCGGCTGGACCTGGGCGCGCAGGAAGAACGCCGTCTGGCACTCGGGCACCTGCTCCATGCTCTCCCGGTCGATCTCCGCGGGCAGGGGCGGGATGACGTCGGCGTACTCGAGGAGCATCTCCAGCACCAGGTCGCGGGGGGCGGCGGCGAACTCGTCGACGATCTCGGCCAGCTTGGTCGGCATCTCGGGCATCCCGTCAGGCTACCGCCGTCGGAGCGGCGCCCACCGGGGTCGGTGGTGGGCGCCGCGTCGGCCGGTTCACATGTTCGGGGCGGCCTCGCTGATGTCGCTGAGCGCGGAGTTCGGGTCGAGCTGCATGGCCAGGTCGCCCAGCGAGACGATGCCGACCAGCTTGCGTTCGTTGTCGCAGACCAGCACCCGCCGGATGTTGCGCTCGCGCATCAGTGCCGCCGCCTCGCTCGCGGTGGAGTGCTGCTCGATCATCACCACCTCGCGGGTGATGATCGAGCCGATGGTGGTGCTGGCCGAGTCGGCGCGCTCGGCCACCGCCCGCACCACGATGTCCCGGTCGGTCAGCATGCCGGCGAGGGTGGCGCCGTCGGTGACCACCACGTCGCCGATGTCCGCCTCCTTCATCACCCTGGCCGCCTCGTCCAGCATGGTCTCCGCCGGCAGGTAGACCACCTGCTTCGTCATCACGTCGCTGACCCGGTACATGAGAGCCTCCGCAAACCTCGGTCGATCCCGCAGCGGTACCCCGTGGCGCGTCCGCTACACCCCGTCGCGGCGCGCCGCGCGCACCTCGTCGGCCAGCCGCTCGACCAGCCCGTCCAGCGGCAGCTCGATCCGCTCGCCGCCGGCCCGGTCGCGCAGCTCGACGTACCCGTCGGCGAGCCGGCGGCCGACCACGACGGCGCGCGGGATGCCGATCAGCTCCGCGTCGGTGAACTTCACCCCCGCCGAGACGTGCGTGCGGTCGTCGACCAGCACCCGCAGGCCCGCGGCGGAGAGGCGTCCGCCGAGGTCGAGCGCCGCGTCGAGCTGCGGCCCCTTCCCCGCCGCCACCAGGTGTACGTCGCACGGCGCGACCGCGGCCGGCCACACCAGTCCCCGCTCGTCGTGGTGCTGCTCGGCGACCGCCGCCACCGCCCGGGACACCCCGATGCCGTAGCAGCCCATGGTGGGCCGGACCGGCTTGCCCTCTGGGCCGAGCACGTCGACGGCGAACGCGTCGGTGAACCGGCGGCCGAGCTGGAAGATGTGCCCGATCTCGATGCCCCGCCGCATGGTCAGCTCGCCGGCCTCGCACGCCGGGCACGGGTCGCCCGCGCGCACCTCGGCCGCCTCGATCGTGCCGGCCGGGGTGAAGTCCCGGCCGCAGACCACGTCGACCGCGTGCCGACCCGGCTCGTTGGCCCCGGTCAGCCAGGCGGTGCCGGTGACCACCCGGGGGTCGACCAGGTAGCGGACGCCGAGCTTCTCCAGGATCTGCGGACCGATGTACCCGCGGACCAGTTCGGGGTGGGCCGGCCAGTCGTCGAAGACCGCGACCGCGGCCGGGTGCAGGGCCGCCTCGACCCGCTTGAGGTCCACCTCCCGGTCCCCGGGCACCCCGATCACCAGCAGCTCGGACTCCTCGGCGCCCGGCCGACGTACGGTCAGCACCACGTTCTTCAGGGTGTCCGCCGCGGTCCAGTCGCGCCGGCCACCGAGGCCGTGCGCGTTCGCCAGCTCGACCAGCGAGGCGATGGTCGGGGTCTCCGGGGTGTCGTGCACCTCCAGCGCCGGGTGGGCGTCCGGGTCACCGGCCGTCGGGGCGCGGGTCACCACCGCCTCCGTGTTGGCCGCGTAGTCGCAGGCGGTGCAGCCGACGAAGCTGTCCTCACCGACCGGCGTGGCGGCCAGGAACTCCTCCGACGCCGAGCCGCCCATCGCCCCGGACATCGCGTGCACCACCGTGTAGTCCAGGCCGAGCCGGTCGAAGACCTTTTTGTAGGCGTCGCGGTGCCGGTCGTACGCCGCTTGCAGCCCGGCGTCGTCCAGGTCGAACGAGTACGCGTCCTTCATCAGGAACTCGCGCCCGCGCAGCAGGCCGGCCCGGGGCCGGGCCTCGTCCCGGAACTTCGTCTGGATCTGGAAGAGCGTCACCGGGAAGTCCCGGTACGACGAGTAGACGTCCTTGACCAGCAGCGCCGCCATCTCCTCGTGGGTCGGGGCGAGCAGGTGCTCGGCACCCTTCCGGTCGGCGAGGGTGAAGATGTCGTCGCCGTACTCCGTCCACCGCCCGCTGGTCCGGTACGGCTCCGCCGGCAGCAGCGCCGGGAAGTGCACCTCCTGGTCACCGACGGCGGTCATCTCCGACCGGACGATCTCGGTCACCCGGTCCAGCACCAGCTTGCCGAGCGGCAGCCAGGTGTACCCGCCCGGCGCGGCGCGGCGGACGTAGCCGGCGCGGATCAGGAGGCGGTGGCTCGGCACCTCCGCGTCCGCCGGGTCCTCGCGCAGGGTCCGGAGCAGCAGGGTCGACATGCGCAGCAGCATTGTCGCAGCCTACGACCGGTGTGCGGGAGGCCGCGATCCTATTCGGTTGCGGTCATGCCGCGCCTCATCGCCGACGTCGTCCCGGGCCGCTCGCTCGACCTGCGGCCAGTCGGACACGTCGATCAGACAGGTGACGGCCCGCTGGGCGGCCGTGCATCGATCCGATTGGCGGAGGGGGTGTGGATCCGAAGGTGGCGGGGCCGGCCGCGGGGGCCGGAATCGATGTCGAGCGGTCGATTTCCGGCGAGCCTTCTTATCGCAAGCGGACACTCCCTCCTACCGTGACTCCGGCACGCCAGCGGGTGGACGGTGCCGGGGTCCGACCCGGCGGCGCGATTCCGGCGTCTATTGGGGGTTGTCTCGATGCACGTTCGGAGCCGCGCCATAGCGGGTCTGGTTGCCGGGGCGGTGGTGTTGACCGGCCTACCGGCGTCCGCGAGCACGGTGGCGGGCACGCTCGCCACGGGCGCTGTCGCCCGCACGGCCGCCGCGGTCGCGGTCGCGTCCCAACCGGTGCCGGGGCACAGCCGGCTGGTGCCGAGCACGCCGCGCACCGACGTACCGAGGATCACCAACGGTGAGATCACGGACATCGAGGTGGTCGGCAGCCGGGTCTTCATCGCCGGCACCTTCACGTCGATCGCCAACGTCGGCGCGACGCCGATCGCGCAGCGGTCGCTGGCTTCGTACAACATCGACACGGGCAAGATCGACACGGGCTTCCGGCCGACGTTCGACGGATCCGTCGAGGCCGTCGAGGCCTCGCCGGACGGTACGTCGCTCTACGTCGCGGGGTCGTTCAACACCGTCGGTGGGGTCACCAAGCGCAAGATCGCCAAGCTCAACCCACTCACCGGTGCGCCGATCGCGGCGTTCACCGCGACCGCGGACGCCCGCGCGACCGCGCTCGCCGTGAGCAGCACCGCGGTGTACGTGGGTGGCCAGTTCACGAAGGTGAACGGCGTGAGTCGCCGCGGCCTGGCCGCGCTCAACCCGACCACGGGCGCGGTGGACAGCGGATTCAACCTGCCGCTGTCCGGCGGCATCGGCGTCGGCGGCATGCTCACCGTGCAGCAGCTCAAGCTGACGCACGACGACAGCAGGCTGCTGGTCGTCCACACCGGTCGCCAGATCGCCGGCCAGGACCGCTACGGCGTCGGTCTGATCAACACCGCCACCAAGGCTCTCCTGCCCTGGCGCACGCGCCTGTGGGAGGACAACCTCTCCTTCGTCGGCGGCATCCAACGCGTCTTCGCCGGTGACATCGCGCCGGACGACTCGTACTTCGTCGTCACCAGCGGCTCGGGCGGCGACCGGCCGCCGATCAACGACACCGCGATCGCGTTCCCGGTGACCGGCAACGACAACGTCGAGCCGATCTGGGTGTCCCGTCACTTCGACAGCGTCTACTCGGTCGCCATCACCGAGAAGGCCGTGTACGTCGGCGGTCACTTCAGCTGGCAGGAATCGCCGACCTCCAACGTCCCGTGGCCGGGCCTGGACAACGTCGGGTACGGCACGGGTCAGGGCCTGAGCGGTTACGGCCTCGGCGACCAGGTGGTCCGCCGTGACCACCTCGGCGCTCTCGATCCGAAGACCGGCACGGCGCTCGAGTGGAACCCGGGCTCCAGCTCGTACGAGGGGGAGAAGGCCATGCTGGCCACCTCGCGCGGTCTCTTCGTCGGTGGCGACGGCAACACCAAGGGCGGCAAGACGGTGGGGCGGGTCGGATTCTTCGACCTCACCCGGGAGCCGGCGCCCTCGGCGGTCGACACGACGATCGCCACGCCCATCGAGGGAGCGGTCAAGCCCGCCAACGCACCGTTCGTGATCGACGGGAAGGCGACCGCCCCGGCCGGCATCGCCAGGGTCCAGGTCGAGATCCAGAACCGGAGCTCCAAGCAGTACCTCCAGGACAACCTCACGACGTGGGGCGCCGCCAACAGCATCAACGCGACGGTCGCGGCGCCGAACACCCCCTCGACCTCGTGGTCCCTCTCGGTGTCGCTGCCCTCCGGCGAATACCAGGTCCAGGCCAAGACGTTCGGCCGTGACGGCGCGAGTGATGCCACGAAGGCCGTCAAGAAGATCGAGGCCTTCAGCTTCGACGACCTGCCGCCCACGACGCGGATCACCGCGCCGACCGGCGGCCTGCTCACCACCAAGAGCTTCATCGCCACCGGCACCGCCAGCGACGACAAGGGGGTCAGCGCGATGACGTACTCGTTGCGCACCCCGGACAACCGGTACCTTCAGGACGACGGGACGGTCGCCCCGGTCTACAACACGTTCCGCGGCGAGCCGGACGTCATCGGCGCGATGTCGACCACCTGGCAGTTCGAGGTGACCCTCCCCATCGAGGGCGACTGGCGGATGACCGCCACCGCGATCGACACCGCCGGTCAGAGTGACCTGCGCGGCGACACCCGGGACTGGACCATCTCGGCAACGGGTGTCCCGCCGGCGGTGGCCATCAGCACCCCCGTACCGATGACCCCGCCCACCGCTGCCGCACCGATCACCGTCGCACCGGGCGGCTCGATCACGTTCTCCGGGACCGCCAGCGACGATGACACGGTGAGGTCGGTGGAGATCTATCTCCGCAACACCACCACGCGCGAGTCGCTGGCCGCCGACGGCACGTGGAGCGCCGACTCGATCGCGGCCTACCACCGGATCTCACCGACGAACCTCAGCGCCGCGTCGTACAACTGGTCCTACACCACGGTGCCGCTCACGCCCGGCGTGTACGACTTCCGGGTGCGCGCCACCGACAACCTGGGCCTGACGACGTCGAGTGCCAACCTGGGCCGGCTCAGCGTCACCGCCCAGGTGCCCGGAGATGCGTTCCCGAACGGTCTGTTGACCTTCACCGGGGTCGACCAGAACGTCGAGCAGCTGCACCTCGACCTGGCCGGCACGGCGACCGACGACAAGGGCGTGCAGGGCGTGCGGGTGGCGCTGCGCGACCTGGACACCGGCCGCTACGTGCAGCCGAACGGCACCATGGCGGCGAGCTTCGCCACGGTGAACGCCACGCTCGCCTCGCCCGGTGCGACGAGCACGACGTTCACCCTGCCGATCGAGCTGCCGACCAAGGGTGAGTACAGCGTCGAGGCGTGGGCCGTCGACACGGCGGGTCAGCAGGACGGTTCGACCTCCGGCGCGACCGCCCGGTACCTCGTGTATCCGGGCGACCTCGATCCCCGGCTGGAGCCGAGCCTCACCCCGCAGGACGGCCAGGTCTACACCGACTCTCGGATCGTGGTCACCGGACGTGCCGTGGACGACGTCGGGATGGCTCGAGTGGAGGTCCAGATCGTCAACAGCGCGGGTCAGGGGATGAACTCCTCCGGTGTGTTCGGCAGCGGCTCCTCCTGGATCGCGGCCTTCCTCACCAGCCCGGGTTCGCCGGGGTCGAACTTCGCGTACACGTCGCCGGTGATCCCGGCGGGCGCCTACACCGTGTCGATCAGAGCGGTCGACAACTACGGGCAGCTGCAACAGCCGCCGAAGACCATCCCCGTGACCGTCAACTGATGCGCTGAGACGATGGCCCCGGCACTCGGTGCCGGGGCCATCGTCGTCGGTGCGGGCCACCTGCGCCAGGGGTGGCTGCGTACCCGGATGGCCGGGCCGTGGCGTGTCTGGCTCGCGGAAGTGGGTGACCAGCCTTGTGGCCACGTGTTCGTGTGCCTCGTGGACAAGGTCCCGAGCCCCTACCCGGGATCCGAGGCGCTTGGTTACGTGACGAACTTCTATGTCACTCCGGAGCAGCGCAACCGCGGCCTGGGTAGGGCCCTCCTTGATGAGGTGACCCGCTATGCGCGCGCCCACCGCCTGGACACGTTGATCGTGTGGCCATCCGAGCGGAGTGCGCCGCTATACCGGCGCTGCGGCTTCGATGGGCCGGGCGAGCTCCTCGAACAGCCCGTGGCGTCCAGCTGAGCGAATTCCCGCAATGGCTGTGCCGAGGTTGCGAGGGCGCGGCTACGACGGGGCCACGGTGGTGACGTCGGGTCAGTGCTGCTTGGCGAAGGCGACGAAGGCGCGCCAGGTCTGCGGGTCGAAGGTGAGGACCGGGCCGGTCGGGTCCTTGCTGTCCCGGACGCCGACGACGCCGGGCAGGTTGTCCGCCACCTCGACGCAGTCCCCCTGGACTCCGCTGCGGGTGGACTTGCGCCAGATAGCGCCGATCAGCTCCATGACGTCATCACTTCCTTCATCAGCTCAACCGACTGCCGGCGAGACAGTGCCTCGTTCCGAACGCTCTCCCATCTCGCCAGCAGGATAGCCACGTCCTCATCGTTGTCGACTACTTTGCCGCCGAGCTGGTTCTCAAGTTGCCCGACCCATCCACCGTCACTTGTCCTCGCCAGGGTGAAATGCCCGGTCAGCCCAACGTGCATGCCGACCTCCGCCGGGATGACGTGGATGCTGATGTGCGGTTGCTCGGTGCACGCGATCAAGTGGGCGATTTGCTCAGCCATCAGCCCCCGGAAACCCTCGTCGGTGCGGCGGAGGATGGTTTCCTCGATTACGGCTACGAACTGCGGTGGGTCCGGGCGGCTGAGAACAGCCTGTCGGTCCATCCGGACCGCCACCCGCTTCTCCACCTCGTCGTTGCTGATCATGTCGTCGGTGCGGATCACCGCACGCGCGTAGTTTTCGGTCTGAAGCAGCCCCGGAATGAGTGTCGGCTGGTAGCACCGCATTTGCTGCGCCTGCCGCTCGGCTTCCAGCCACGGTCGGAACCAGCTCGGCTGCCCGTCCCGTTCCGCCAGCTTGAGCAGGGACGTCAACAGCCCGCCCGTTCCCAGCACCTCGTCGGCCCGCTTGAGGAAGAACCGGTCGAGCGGCCGTTGGCCCAGCTCGACGGCGGAGACCTGGGAGCCGGAGAAGTGGACCAGTTTCCCGAACTCCTCCTGGCTCAGCTCGGCGTTCACCCGCAGCCGGCGGAGCTGTGCCCGGATCAGCTCCGCGGTCGGCTCACCTTCCACGCTTCCTCCACGATCTTCCCGGCGTCTCCACGGCTTTCCCGCGCGGACGGAAGAGCCGACCTGACCTCGCCACGGCCGGCGTCGATGCCTTCCGAGAGTAGTTCCGTCCTCAGCAGACTGTCACGCAGCGGGCCGCCTCTCGTCCGGCCCGCTCCGGGGCCGCCCGTGAATCCCCCCGGTGCAGGGGCGGCCCCGGCCCATACGTGCTGAAGGAGGTCGAGATGCGCAACGCGCTCCGCTGGTTCCGGTGCCGGACGGCCGTGCCGCCGCCGCCGCTGCCCCGCCGGGTCCGGGGCACCAACCTGCCGGACTGGATGCGCGAGCCGACCCGGGTCCTGCCGACGATGCGGCCGGGGTGTCCCGGCCGGCTGACCCGGGCGCAGGAGTGGCGGGCCAACGGAGGGCGCTGGTGATCCCCGGTCAGTTCCCGGTGCCCCGCCTCGGGCCGTACCCGGACCGGCCGCGAGCGTACCCGCCGGGCCACCCGCCGCACCTGCCGATCCGCCCGCTGTGGGTGTGCCGGGCCTGCGGGCTCCCGTGGCCGTGCGCCGAGGCCCGGCTGCTCCTCCGGGTCGAGTTCGACAACAGCCCCGTCGAGCTGGCCATCTACCTGTCCGGGCTCTACCACGAGGCGACCCACGACCTGTTCCGGCTGAATCCGCACGACGGGCCGACCCCGCGCGAGCTGTTCCGGCGGTTCGTCGCCTGGGGTCCGTACCGGAGAGGGTTGGTGGACCCTCCGACCGGCGACCATTGATCGTCGGGAACTTCTCATCGAGGCACGGCAACCACCGCGGCTGAGGGTGACGTCTGGAGGGGCGTCAGGATGGTGCACCACCTCACCCAAGGATCGGCTCGTGTGGACCCTCTGCTGAGTGAGTTCGACTCGTTCGTCCGTCACCGGACCCCCGCGCTCCTGCGCTCGGCCTACCTGCTCACCGGCGACCAGCACCTGGCCGAGGACCTCGTCCAGTCGGCGCTGGCCCGGACCCACCGGTCCTGGAGCCGGCTGCACGACAGCGGCAACGCCGAGGCGTACACCCGCAAGATCATGTACCACCTGCAGGTCTCCTGGTGGCGACGGCGCCGGGTGCCCGAGTCGATGCCGGGTGAGCTACCCGAGCCGCGCGGAGGCGACTCGGCCCCCGACCACGCCCACCAGACCACGCTCCGGCTGACCCTGCGGGCCGCGCTGGCGAAGCTCTCCGCCAAGCAGCGGGCCGTGCTGATCCTGCGGTTCTTCGAGGACCGCACCGAGGCCGAGGCCGCCGACCTGCTCGGCGTCACCGTCGGGACCGTCAAGAGCCAGACCTCGAAGGCCCTGGCCAAGCTGCGCACCGTCGCCCCGGAACTCGCCGAGCTGTACCTCCTGGAAGGAAGCGCCCGATGAACCACGACCGCCTCCGGCTCGACCTGGCCGGGCTGGCCGACGAGGTCACCCCGGTCGACCTGCGGGACCGGGCCCTGCGTACCTCCCGCCGCCTCGGCATCCAGCGGGCCGTGGCCACGTCGGCCACCGCCCTGGTGCTGCTCGCCGCCGCCACCGGCACCGCGTTCGCCATCCGCCCCGACGGCGGGGCACCCGCGCCCGGCCCTGCCGGCCCCTCCGTCACCGCCAGCTGGCCGCCGGTCGAGGTGACCCCGACGCCGGCGCCGACCGCGAGCCCCCCGGCGGCCACCACCTCGGAACCGGCGGCGACCGCGACGATCGGCCGGGTCTTCTACGGCCCAGCACCCGACAACTCGTCTGCGACCACGGCGCGACTGCGCTCCTGGAAGCCGGGCGGTGTACCGGTGGACCTGCTCAGCGTCCCGCGCACGTCGGCGTTGGCCAACGCGGCCGTCTCGCCGGACGGCGAGCGGGTGGCCTGGGTGGACCGGGACGCCAACCTCTGGGTCGCGGACGTCAACGGTTCCGGCCGCGAGGTGCGCGCCGGGGTGGAGGGCGACTGCTGGGGCCCCACCTGGTCCCCCGACTCGAAGCGGCTGGCGCTGGCGCTGGTCGACCCGGCCACCCCGGGCGCGGGCCGGCGGGGCGTACTGAACCTGGCCTCGAACACGTTCACCGAGGTGGGCAAGGTCATCGGCTGCCACCCGCTCTGGTCCGCCAACGGAAAGGTGTTCGCCTTCCCGGACGGCTCGACCGGTCAGGTCACCATGACGACTCCGGACGGCGCGGGACAGTGGTTCATTCCGAAGCTCGGCGGGAACGCCAAGTACGACTGCTTCGATGTGGCCAGCCTCTCCCCGGACGGCTCCAGGATCGCGCTGTTCCGCAGAGGTCCGGGTGAGAACTCCGGGGATGTGGCGCGGGAGCTGGACGTGGATGCCGTGCTCGACACGCACACCGGAGAGCAGCTCGACCTGCCGATCGGCGCGCGCACCCTGCTGCAGGCGTTCTTCCAGGTGGACGGCACGCTGGTTGCGCGGGTTGGCGACCTGGACGGAAACATCCTGGTGTTGATCAGCGCGGACGGCCGCAAGATCAGCGAGTCCCGGGAGCCGGCCTCGTTCCGGGACATGCAGATCCTGCACGTCGCCGGTTGACCTGACGACTCGGGGCGGACCACCGGCGATGGTCCGCCCCGCTCAAGCGGTGCTGTCTGGATCAGCGCAGCGCCCTGCCCGCGCTCAGCGCACCTCGGCCTTGAGGTAGGCGAGCCACGCCTTCTCGAACTCCTCGTACGACACCCCGAGGACGTCCTGCGTCACCTCTCCGATCTTCCTGCTGCGGTAGTGCTCGGCCACGAGCTGGAACATCTTCTGCTCCCCGTACCGCTCGACCAGGTAGCCGATGGCCGAGTGGCCCAGCCAGTAGTGGTAGCCGACCCGGTCCTCCTGGTCCCAGGTCAGGTTGCCCGGTAGCGAGTACGGCTGGCCGATCTCCCGGATCACCGCCCGGGAGTCGGCCGTACGCTCGCTCGTCAGCCATGGCTTCCGGCCGTGACCCAGGTACTCCGCGAACCCCTCGACCACCCACGTCTCCTTCTCGCCGAGCAGATGCGAGCCCGGGGCGCGGGCGGTGAGGTTGCCGACCAGGGCGTGGCCGATCTCGTGCCGGAAGAGGTTCAGCTGCCGCTCCCGCGTGCCCCTGGTGAAGTGGTACGCGTCGCGGACGTCGATCACCACCCGGGTGGCCCCGACCACGGGACCCTTCTCGTCGCTGTTGAGCACACCCTCCGGCGGCACCGGGATCGCGACCCCGGACTCGGTGGGCGTCTCCTTGGTGGTCCGGTAGAGGGAACCCAGCTCAGTGCGACCCTTGACCAGGGAGATGACGAAGCCCGACGGCGCCGGGGCGCTCACCCCGCCGGCCTGCCAGGCGGCCAGGTCGGCCACCGCGGCCTGCTCGGCGATCGGGGCGTACCGCTGCGCCGCCGCCCGCAGCGACGAGTCGACGATCAGCAGCGTGTGCGGCGTCCGCTCGACGTGGATGCTCCGCCACTTGTCCCACGGGGCCGGGTAGTGGGTGATCGCGTCCCGCTTGCGCTCCTCCGGGAAGCCGCCGGCCCGCGTGACCTTCAGCGGGGCGTCCTTGTCGGTCTGGACGATCGTCCACCGGTACCACTCCTCGACCGGGCCGAGATCGAAGCCGTCGAAGCGGTGCACGAACGCCACCGTCACGTCGACCTCGTGCCCGCCGCCCACCGGGCGGAAGTCGCTCTTGGTGAGGTACTTGAAGCGGACGTCGGCGAGCGGCAGCCTGCTCAGGTTCCGGTACAGGCTGGTCTGCTCCGCGACCAGGCCCTTCTTCGTCGGGTCGAACGGCGCGACGAACGCCTTCTCGCCCCGCTCCGTGAGCGCCCTGGTGTGCGCGGCCAGCAGGGCCTCGATCTTCTCCTGCCTGATCGGGCTGTACTTGTCGTCGAGCGCAGCGGCCGAGGCGGCGTTCCGCGCATCGAGGTACGACTTCAGCACGACGAGCGAGCCGGCGCAGAGGGCCAGGGCCAGGGCCAGCACCGCCGCGCCGAGCCCGATCCACAGGCCGCGCCGGGACCGCCGGCCCGGTGACGGCGGCGGAGCGTACGCCCCCGGTGGCGGGTAGGGCGGCGGCCCGTACGGCGTGGGTGTGCCGTACGGGCCGGCCGGCGCCGGGTGGGCGTGCGGGCCGGCGGGCGATGGGGCGTACGGTCCGGGATGTCCCGGTGGGGGAACGGAGGGCGGTCCCTCGGTCATGGCGTGCGTCCTCGCTCGTGTCCGGCGGATCGAGGGGGTCCGTCCACTCCGGACCGTCCCCGATTGGGATCGCGCGTCATTATTTCCGCCCGAGCGCCCGGTTTTCTGCCCCGTGACACCCGTCGGCGGCGTGGGCCACGCCACGTCCGTACGCGGCCGGGCGCCCGTCGACCACCTCCGGTGCCAGAATGGCCGGCACCGATGGAACCCGGGAACCGGAGGGCAGCAGGTGCGCTGGCGCAGTTTCGTGGCGGTGGGCGACAGCTTCACCGAGGGCATGGACGACGCGTATCCGGACGGGACCTACCGCGGTTGGGCGGATCTGGTGGCCACCCGGCTCGCCGCCGAGGCCGGCCCGGACTTCGGGTACGCCAACCTGGCGATCCGGGGTCGGCTCTTCCCGAGCGTCGTGGCCGAGCAGGTGCCGGCCGCACTGGCCATGAAGCCCGACCTGATCAGCTTCGCGGCCGGCGGCAACGACGTGCTGCGCCGGACGTTCGACCCGGACTCGTTCGTCGCCCGCTTCGACGACGTGGTGGGCGAGCTGCGCTCCGGCGGCGCGGACGTGATCCTCTTCCGATTCGCCGACGTGATGGCCCGGCTGCCCGGCCAGCGTCTCGTGGCGCCCCGGGTGACCCTGCTCAACCGGGTGGTGGGTGAGGTCGCGGAGCGGCACGGCGCCATCCTGGTCGACCTTTATGCCGACGCCACGTACCTCAACCCGATGCTGTGGAGCACCGACCGGTTGCACCTGTCGGCGGCCGGGCATCGGCGGGTCGCCGGGCAGGTGCTGAGCGCGCTCGGCGTCGGCTGCGACGAGGACTGGCTGATGGTGCCGCCGCACCCCGCGCCGACCCCGTGGCTGGCCGCGCGCGCCGCCGACCTGCGCTGGGCCGGCCAGCACCTGGCGCCCTGGATCAAGCGCCGACTGACCGGCCGCTCTTCCGGCGACACCGTCACCGCGAAGCGCCCGGTCCTCGGCCCGCTCACCGACTGACCGGTGCGCACCCTGCACACCGCGCCGCTGCTGCGGCGCACCGTCGACGAGGAGCCGACCGCCGACGCGGCCGTCCTGGTCGACGGGGATCGGATCGCCGCGATCGGGCCCACCGACGAGCTGGTCCGGGCGTACCCGGGGGTGCGAGTGCGGCGGTGGCCCGGCACCCTCGGGCCGGCGCTGCTGCACGACGGGCCGCTGCCGCCTGCCCCCACCCCGCGTGAACGGGTGCACGCGCTGTTCCGGCTCGGGGTCGGCGCGGTGCTCGCCGCGCAGCTGACCGACCCGGGGCTGCGCGCCGCGGCCGCCCGCAACGGTGTCGCGGTGCTGGACTCGCCCCGGCCGCCGGCGCTGGTCCCGGCCGGCCGGGCGGACCTGGCCGTCTTCGCCGCCGACGGCGCCTGCCTCGCCACCGTGGTGGCCGGTCGGCTGGTGCACCGCCGCGCCTGACGTCCGTCCCCGATGGCCGGACCGGACGATTTCCCGGGTCCGGTCGGAATCGGGATCGCCGAATGTCCTCCCCGGCAGATAACATCCGCTGCCCCCGTCGATCGAGCACGGGGACAATCGGGGAAAGGTGGCTGAGGGATGACCCTCCTGCCTGGCACGAATTCGTCCACAATCGCTGGACGTTCTCTGCTGGCCGCCGCACTGTCCATGCTGGTCGCCGCCGGCACGGTCGTCACGACCGCCGCACCGGCCGCCGCGTACGACGTGCGCTACGAAACCAACACGTCCTGGGCCTGGACCGACTCCCAGCGACCAAAGAAGATCAACATCGACGAGGCGGGCGACGTGCCGGTCGGGTCCTGGGTGGACGCCAAGGGCCATCAGCACACCTCGCGGGCCTACTTCACCTTCGACATCTCCCGCTATCTGGGCGCGGACATCGAGCTCGCCAAGTTCGACGCCAAGGAGACCGGAGCGGCGGACTGCACCAAGCGTCCCGAGGTGGAGCTGTGGCGCACCGCGCCGTACACCTCCGGGTCGAGCTGGGCGAAGCCGCCGGCCGACCTGGCCCGGATCGACACGACGAAGCTGCCCGACGAGTCCGGCTGCCCGGCGCCCTACGTGGGCTTCGACGCCACGGCGGGTCTGCGCCAGGCGCTTGCCGAGGGCCAGAAGACCCTGACCCTCTCGCTGCGGCTGCCCGCCGCCGTGGAGGCGGACCCCACGCTGGCCCGACGGTACGCCAGCAAGGTCGGCCTCTCCGTCGACCACAACTTCCGGCCCGGCGTGCCGACCGACCTGCAGACCTCCGGCACGGACTGCACCGCCGCCGAGCCGTACCAGCTGGTCCGTCGCGGTGACCTGGGCCTCTCGGCGATCGTGCACGACAAGGACCGCAACGACAGCGGTGGCACCGACATGCTCACCGCCACCGTCGTGCTCTGGCCGGTCGACCAGCCGGACGCCCGGATCGAGCGGATCGACAACGCCCGCGACGGCGAGCGGGCCGTCGGCCGGTTCAGCTACGACCTGTTCCAGCACGGCCGGGTGTACGCCTGGCAGATGCGCGCCGCGGACAGCCGGGCCACCGGCGAGTGGAGCGGAATCTGTTACTTCCGGACCGACTTCGAGGGCCCGGCCACGCCGCCGACGGTCACCTCCACGGACTTCCCGGAGGCCGGTGGCGCGAAGCCCGCGCTGCCAGGTGAGTTCACCTTCGACGCCAACGGCGCCAGGGACGCCGTCGGCTTCACGTACGCGCTGAACCAGTCCGGTGCCAAGACGGTGGCGGCGGACCGGCCGGGCGGTTCGGCCACCGTCACGCTGACCCCGCGGGTCGGCATCAACTTCCTTCAGGTGTGGAGCCTGGACGCGGCCGGGAACCGGTCGGCGGAAACCTCGTACGACTTCTTCACCAGCGACGTCTCGCCGATCGTCGACGGCAACCTCACCGAGATCGGCGTGCCGACCACGTTCGCCGTCCGGCCGAGGATGGACGGGGTGGTCCGCTACCGCTTCGGCCTGGACGGCGACCCGGAGCAGACCGTCGACGCCGCAGCCGACGGCACCGCCTCGCTGACGGTCACCGCCACCCGGGGCGGCTACCGGACGCTCTCCGTCACCAGCGTCACCGCCGGCGGGGTGGAGGCCACCGCGCAGCGGTCCTTCCAGCTCCTCACCGAGCCGAAGATCTCGGCCACCGTCTACGAGGAGTACGGCTACGGCGGCGGCCAGGGCGTGCCCGGCGTGTTCACCTTCACCCCGCGCCTGCCCGACACCGTCAGCTACCGCTACTCCTTCGCTGGCGAGGAGGGCACCGTGGCGGCGGGCGCCGACGGCACCGCCTCGGTGACCTGGACGCCGAAGGAGGCCGGCTACGTGTACCTCTCGGTGGTCAGCGTCAGCCGCGACGGCACCGAGTCCGACCCGGCGAGCTGGTTCTTCGAGGTCCGGGACCTGCTGCCCGGCATCTACGGCGTCCTCTACAACGACAACTACTACGCTGGCGGCCCCGGTCAGGCCGGCGAGTTCCGGTTCAGCTCCGCGGTGCCCGACACCGTCGAGTTCCGGTACCGCTTCGACGGGGGCGCCGAGCAGGGCGTCGGCGCCGACGGCGACGGCAACGCTTCCATCACGTGGACGCCGGACCAGGGCGGGACGCACACCCTGACCGTCCGCAGCGTCACCGCGGACGGCACGGTCTCGGCCGAGCGGACGTTCACCTTCCTGGTCAACGACGCGCCGCTGGTCGAGTCGGCGCAGTACCCGAAGGACGCCAGCAGCGGACTGCCCGGCGTTCCGGGCGTGTTTACCTTCCGGCCGCAGCGGCCCGACGTGGTCACCTACCACTACGCCTTCTACGGCGAGGAGGAGAAGACCGTCGACGCGGCGGCGGACGGCACCGCTTCCGTCACGTGGACGCCGGAGCGGGCGGGCTGGACCATGCTGACCGTGCGCGCCGTGACCGGCGACGGCACGGTCACTCAGCCGCGGGAGTACGCCTTCACCGTGCGGGACCCGAAGCCGACGATCGTCTCGTACCTCTACAACGAGTACGACCCGCAGGGCGGGATCGGCGTGCCGGGCGGCTTCCGGTTCAGCTCGGAGCTGCCGGACACCGTCGACTTCGTCTACCGGCTCAACGACGGGCCGGAGCAGACCGTGGCGGTGACCGACGGCACGGCCGCGGATCTCTCCGTCACCCCGGACCGGGGCTTCCGGAACACCCTGACCGTGCGCGCGCGCTCGGCCTCGGGTGAGCTGTCGCCGGAGGCCACGTACAGTCTCATGGTCAGCACGTCGCCGACCGTGACGTCGCCGACCTACCCGAGCGGTGAGGCCGCGGGCGGAGTGGGGGTGCCGGGTGTCTTCACCTTCGCCCCGCGCATGCCCGACGTGGCGACGTACGTCTACCAGTTCGACAACGGGCCCGAGGTGACCGTGCCGGCGGGTGCCGACGGCACCGCCTCGGTCACCCTCACCCCGACCGAGGCGCGCTGGTACCCGATCTCGGTGTTCGCGGTCGACAAGGACGGCAACCGGTCGGACTACGCCTACTACTGGTTCGTCGTGCAGGGCTGACGGCTGACCCGTCCGGCCCACCACCCGACCGGGTGGTGGGCCGGTCGCGTTCGATCCCCGGTGGGCCGGTCCCGGCACGGTCACGTGCGCGGCGCCACATCCGCTCCACCCGATCCGCGTTGACCGGTCGTCGGCCGGGGATCGGGCGTACCTTGGGGCTCATGCCTGTGCCGAGCGATCCGAATCCCCGCCTCCAGTCGTACGCCGACCCGCAGCGGCTGGTCACCACCGAGTGGCTGGCCGAGCACCTGGGCGACGAGGGCCTCGTCGTGGTGGAGTCCGACGAGGACGTGCTGCTCTACGACACCGGTCACATCCCGGGTGCGGTCAAGGTCGACTGGCACACCGAGTTGAACGACGAGATCACCCGGGACTACCTAACCGCGAAGAGCTTCGCCGAGCTCTGCGCCGCGAAGGGCATCGGCCGGAACGACACGGTGGTCTTCTACGGCGACAACTTCAACTGGTGGGCCGCGTACGCCCTCTGGGTCTTCTCCCTCTTCGGCCACCCGGACGTGCGGCTGGTCGACGGCGGCCGGCAGAAGTGGATCGCCGAGGGGCGGGAGCTGACCCGGGAGAAGGTGACCCGCCCGCGCGCCGAGTACCCGGTGCCGCAGCGGAACGACGCTCCGCTGCGGGCGTTCCGCGAGCAGGTGATGGCGCACATCGCGGCCGGTCGGCCGCTGGTCGACGTCCGCTCGCCGGGCGAGTACACCGGCGAGATGCTGCACATGCCGGACTACCCGCAGGAGGGCGCGCTGCGCGGCGGGCACATCCCGGGCGCGGTGAGCAAGCCGTGGAAGTCGGCCGCGAACGACGACGGCACCTTCAAGTCCGCCGACGAGCTGCGGGCGATCTACGTTGACCAGCTCGGGTTGAGCCCGTCGGACGACGTGGTGGCGTACTGCCGGATCGGGGAGCGGTCCAGCCACACCTGGTTCGTGCTGCACCACCTGCTGGGCTACCGGCAGGTGCGCAACTACGACGGCTCGTGGACCGAGTGGGGCAACCTGGTTCGGGCTCCCGTCGTGAAGGGCGACCAGCCGGGCGGCCTCGCCGGCTGACCTTTCCCGCGCCGCCGACGGCCGTGGTCACCCCGGGTGGCCACGGCTTCGCCGTTTGCGGGTGCCGGCCGCTCAGCGGGTACGCGGGTCCGGGGCGGGACCGGTCAGGTAGCGCTGGAGGGTCGGGGCGACCCAGCCGACCAGCTCGGCCGGCTCCGCGTCCACCATCGGCGGCAGGCCGACGATGTAGCGGGTGAAGGCCAGTCCGAGGATCTGGCTGGCCACCAGGCCGGCGCGGCGGGCGGTGGTCGCCGGGTCGGTGCCGAACCGGGCCACGACCGCGCCGAGCTGGTCGGCGAAGATGCCGCGCATCCGCTCGGCCGCGCCCGGGTTGGTGCTGGCCGCCCGGAGCAGGGCGGCGAGCGTCTCGTCGCCCTCCCACCGGTCCAGGAAGTGCCGGACCAGCACCTCGCCCAGCTGCCCGGAGGGCACCCCGGCCAGGTCGGGGAGGCGCAGGTCGAACTCGGCCGCCGCGGCGAAGAGCCCCTCCTTGCTGCCGTAGTAGCGCATCACCATCGACGGGTCGATGTGGGCGTCGGCGGCGATGGCCCGGATGGTGGCCCGGTCGTAGCCGTCGGCGGCGAACCGTTCCCGGGCGGCGCGGAGGATCGCGGCGCGGGTGGCGTCGGAGCGGCGGGCGCGGGGAGCGGCGTCGGTCATGTCCACGACTGTATGCCAACAAGCGTTGACATCGACGGCGACCCGCGCCTACCGTTGCCAACAAGCGTTGGCAAACACTTGTTGGCAATGGAGGTGGGCCATGCTGCCCGAACGCACCGACGTCCTCGTGGTGGGGGCCGGACCGACCGGCCTGACCGTGGCCGCGACCCTGGCCGGGCGCGGCGTCGACGTGACCGTGGTCGACCGGCTGGCGCAGCCTCCGGTCACCTCCCGCGCGGCCGTCGTGCACGCGTACACCCTGGAGGAGCTGGACCGGATCGGCGCCGCCGCGCCGCTGGTGGCCCGGGGGCTGCCCGCGCCGCGCTTCACCGTGCGGGACCGGGACCGGGTGCTGCTCAGCGTCCCCTTCGGCACGCTGCCGTCCCGCTACCCGTTCGCGCTGATGGTCTCCCAGTCGGAGACCGAGGCGGTGCTCGCCGAGCGGCTCACCGCGCTCGGCGGCCGGGTGCTCCGGCCGTCCACGATGACCGGCCTGACCTGCGACGACGCCGGCGCGACGGTCGGTTTCGCCGATGGCGCCACGGTCCGGGCCCGCTGGGTGGTCGGCGCCGACGGCATGCGCAGCACGGTCCGCGAGCTGGCCGGCATCGGGTTCGGCGGGTCCCCCGACCCCGGCGAGTCGTTCCTGCTCGCCGACGTACGGGTGGAGAGTGCGCTCCCTCGCGACCAGGTCGCCCTCTTCCTGGCCCGGCCGGGGCCGCTGGTCTGGGCGCCGCTGCCCGGCGGCGTGGTCCGGCTGGTGGCCGCCGTGGCCGACGCGCCGCGCGAGCCGGACGCGGAGCGGTTCCAGGCCCTGCTCGACGAGCGGGGACCGGCCCGCCGGCCGGACCGGGTGACCGAGGTGCTGTGGGCCTCGCGGTTCCGGGTCCACCACCGGATCGCCGACACGTTCCGGGCCGGGCCGGTGCTCCTCGCCGGGGACGCCGCGCACGTGCACAGCCCCGCCGGCGGGCAGGGCATGAACCTCGGCATCTGCGACGCCGTCGCCCTCGGTCACACCCTCGCCGACGTGCGCGACGGCGGACCGGACGCGCTCCTCGACGACTGGGCCGCGGCGCGCCGGCCGCTCGCCGAGGAGGTCGTCGGCTTCGCCGACCGGATCACCCGGCTCGCCACCGTGCCCCCGGCCGGTCGCCCCCTGCGCGACGTGCTGCTCCGCACCGCCTCCGTGCTGCCGCCGGCCCGGCAGCGGCTCGCCCTGCGGCTCTCCGGCCTGAACCACCGCCCCGCCTAGGCGGCCCCCGCGGGGCGGGCGTCGCGCTCCGACCTCGGTGCCCGCCACGCCGCGAGCGTGACCAGCGCGAAGACCGCCGCCGCCGCGCCGACCACCGGTGCCACCCCGTACGCGGCGCCGGCCAGCCCGGCGAGCGCCGCGCCGACCGGTGCGGTCAGCAGCGCGACGACCCGCTGCGCGGCGCCCACCCGACCGAGCAGCTCGGCCGGGACCCGACCCTGGCCGTACGCGGCCCAGAGGCTGTTCCACACCGTGCTGCCGGCGGCGAAGACGGCCAGCGTGAGCCCGCCCGCCACCGGGTGCCGTGCCAGCGCGAAGCCGGCCAGGGCGACGGTCTGCACGGCCAGCACCGCCCGCAGCGCGGGCACCGTGCCGAGCCGGCCGGCGATCCGCCCCGCTCCGAGCGCCCCGCCCAGCCCGCCCGCCACCACCGCCGTCATGAACAGCCCGTACCCCGCCGCCGGCACCCGCAGCACCTCCAGCGCATAGAGCACCAACACGGCCATCACCCCGCTGATCGCCAGATTCGTCCCCGCACTGAGCACAGTCACCCGCCACAACACCGCCTCCCCCCGAATGAACCGCACCCCCGCCCAAACCCCCCTCTTCGCGTCGATCTTGCAGTTGTGGCCCTCGCTTCGCCCCTTTTTGCCTGGTTCGTCGGGGCCGCAACTGCAAGATCGCGGGATCGGGGCGGGGCGGAGGGAGATGAGCAGGAGGGCGGCGGTGGCGAAGGTGAGGGCGTCGAGGGTGAACGGGAGGGGTGCTGCCAGGGTGAAGAGGAGGCCGGCCAGCGGGGCGCCGAGGAAGCCGCCGGCGAGCGCCGTGCCGGCCTGGAGGCGACCGTTGGCGGTGGGTAGGGCGGCCGGCGGGACCAGCGCCGGAAGCACCGCGAAGGAGGCGGCGTCGAAGAGGGTGCCGAGGGTCGCCAGCAGCGCCGCCGTCGCCGCGAGCACGAGGATGCCCGCCCGGTCCGTGGCCACCAGCACGGCCAGGGCGGCCACCACGGCGGCCCGCAGGCCGTCCACCGCCGCCATGGCGCGGCGGCGGTCCCAGCGGTCGGCGTACCCGCCGCCGAGCAGGCCGAAGAGCAGCGGCGAGAGCTGCCCCGCCACGGTCACCGCCGCGATCGCGCGGGGATCGCGGGTCAGCGTCGCGGCCAGCAGGGCCAGCGCCGGCGTACGGAGGGAATCGCCGAACCGGGAGGCGACGGCGGCGGACCAGAGCAGCCGGAAGTCGCGGCCGAGCGGGAGAGCGGTCATGCCGACGGACCCTGCGGCCTGCACCCGGTCGAGGGTCAAGCCGGCCGAAACGGGACGGACAGTGTCGGTGATCACCGGTACGGTGAGCGCCGGAATCGGACCGGGGAGCGCACGTGGACCGCACCTTCCAGGTCGACCTCCGTGGCGTGGTCGACCTGCTCAGTCATCATCTCTACGGCAGCCCCCGGGTGTACGTCCGGGAGCTGCTCCAGAACGCCGTGGACGCGATCACCGCCCGCCGGGCGACCGAGCCGGACGCACCCGGCCGGGTGCGGATCGAGCCGCCGGAGCTGACCGGGGACGGCACCCTGCGGGTGCACGACACCGGCGTCGGCCTCACCGAGGCCCAGGTGCACGAGCTGCTGGCCACCATCGGCCGCAGCTCCAAGCGCGACGAGCTGGGCTTCTCCCGGCACGAGTTCCTCGGCCAGTTCGGCATCGGGCTGCTCTCCTGCTTCCTGGTCGCCGACGAGATCCGGGTGGTCACCCGGCACGGCGACGAGCCCACCGTGCACTGGACCGGCTGGTCCGACGGCCGGTACGCGGTCGAGCTCGCCCCGGCCGACCAGGCCCGGGCCGAGCCCGGCACGACGGTGACGCTGGTGCCCCGGCGGGACGCCGACCAGTGGTTCGGCCTGCCGACGGTGACCGAGCTGGCCCGCCTCTACGGCAGCCTGCTCCCGGTCGACGTCCGGGTCGGCGACACGCCGACGACCGCCGGGCCGCCGCCCTGGCCGACCACCCCGGGCGCCTGGCTGCTGGCCCGCGCGCTGGACGAGCTGGGCCGCCCGGCGGAGGCGGCGAAGCTGCGCGCGGAGCACGGCATCGAGGAGGGCTGACCGGCGCAACGTGAGGCAACCGACGGGTAACCGAGACTCCACCGCGCGCCGCCCGCGGTCTAGGCTTGCCCGGTGGCGGTGGAACAGCAGGCGCGGAGTGCGGCGAACGTTGCGACGGGCGCGGGCCGACGCCGGTCCCGGCGGGACGAGATCCTGGAGATCGCGGTCGGCCTCTTCGCCGCCCGCGGCTACCACGGCGTGTCGATGGACGACATCGGCGCCGCCGCCGGGGTGACCGGTCCGGCGCTGTACCACCACTTCGCCGGCAAGGAGGCGATGCTGGCCGCCGCGCTGATCCCGGTCAGCGAGGGGCTGCTCGCCGGTGGTCGGGAGCGGGCCGCCAACCACCCGGACGATCCGCGCGGCACGCTGGAGTCGCTGATCGACTTCCACGTCGAGTTCGCGCTGGCCAACCCGGCGGTGATCGCCCTGCACCTGCACGAGCTGGATCGGCTTCCCGACGAGCCGCGCCGCCGGATCCGCCGGCTCCAGCGGCTCTACGTCGAGGAGTGGGTGAGCGTGCTGACCGCGCTGCACCCGGGCCTGCCCGACGGTGAGGCGCGGGTGCTGGCCCACGCCGCCTTCGGCCTGATGAACTCGACCCCGTTCCTCGGGGGCGAGGTCGACCGCCGTCGCCGCGCCCAGCTGCTCCGGGCCGCCACCCTCGCCGCCCTCCTCGCCCCGACCACCCCCGCCTGACCTCACCTCACCTGGTCACCGATCGGGTCACGGGCGCCTGGCGACTCGTGAGTAACCGGCGGCTCGTGGTTACCTGGCAGCCGTCCCCACCCCTGGACGCTGGGAGGAAACATGATCGAGTCACTGCTGGTCGCCAACCGGGGCGAGATCGCCCGCCGGATCATCCGTACCGCCAAGCGGCTCGGGATCCGTGCGATCGCGGTGCACTCGGAGGCCGACGCCGGCCTGCCGTTCGTGACCGAGGCCGACGAGGCGGTCTGTGTCGGCCCGGCGAACCCGGCGCTGAGCTACCGGAACGTCGAGGCGATCCTCGCCGCCGCCAAGTCCACCGGCGCGCAGGCGATCCACCCCGGCTACGGCTTCCTGTCGGAGAACGCGGAGTTCGCCCGTACCGTCGAGGCCAGCGGCCTGATCTGGGTCGGACCCGGCGCGGACGCGATCACCGCGATGGGCGACAAGATCAACGCCCGGAACCTGATGGCGGCGGCCGGGGTCCCGGTCGCGCCCGGGACCACCGAGCCGGCGGCCGACCTGGCCGCGGCGGTCGCGGCCGCCGCGGAGATCGGCTACCCGGTGATGGTCAAGGCCGCAGCCGGTGGCGGCGGCATGGGCATGGGCGTGGCGACCGACGAGGCCGCGCTGCGCACCGAGTACGACAAGGTCCGCGCGTTCGCCGAGCGGATGTTCGGCGACGGCTCGGTGCTGCTGGAGCGGTACTTCCCCCGGGTGCGCCACGTCGAGGTGCAGATCCTCGGCCTGGCCGACGGCCGGGTGGTGGCCCTGGGCGAGCGGGAGTGCTCGGTGCAGCGGCGCAACCAGAAGCTGGTCGAGGAGTCCCCCTCCCCGGCGGTCTCGCCGGAGCTGCGGTCGCGGTTCCTGGCCGCCGCGGTGCGGGCCGGCGAGGCGGTCGGCTACCGGAACGCCGGCACGGTGGAGTGCCTGCTCGACCCCGCGACGAACGAGTTCTTCTTCCTGGAGATGAACACCCGGCTCCAGGTGGAGCACCCGGTCACCGAGCTGGTCTACGGGGTGGACCTGGTGGAGGAGCAGCTGCGGGTGGCGGCGGGCCTGGCCCCGACCTTCGACCCGGACGCGCTCGCCCCGCGCGGCCACGCCATCGAGCTGCGGATCAACGCCGAGGACCCGAAGCGCTTCCTGCCCGGCCCGGGCGCGATCGCCACCTGGAACGAGCCGGCCGGTTCCGGGGTCCGGGTCGACTCCGGCTACGTCGCCGGCAACACCGTCACCCCGTTCTACGACAGCCTGATGGCCAAGCTGATCGTCAGCGGCAAGGACCGGGCGGAGGCGATCGACCGCGCGAAGGCCGCCGTGGCCCAGTTCGAGATCGCCGGCCCGAAGTGCAACCTGCCGTTCTTCGCGGAGCTGCTGGAGAACGAGGAGTTCCTCTCCGGCGACTACGACACCGGCATCGTCGGTCGCATGCGCTGACCCACCCACCCCCCACCCCGGCTGAGGGCGGGGTGGGGCGGGCGGGTGCGGAGGGACGGGGTGGGGTGGGAGGCTGGAGGCATCCACCACGTAACCCCGTCACAGTGAGGTGACCCCTTATGGCGGAACTGCCGGACTTCGTCTCCATCCGGGAGGTCGGGCCGCGGGACGGGCTCCAGAACGAGGAGCCCATTCCCACCGACGCCAAGGTGCGGCTACTCGACGCGCTCTCCAGCACCGGCGTCAAGCGGATCGAAGCGGTCTCGTTCGTGCACCCGAAGGCGATCCCGCAGATGGCGGACGCCGACGAGGTGTGGCAGCGGGCCACGAAGGCCGAGGGCGTGCGCTACTCGGCGCTGGTGCCGAACACCCGGGGCGCCCAGCGGGCCCTGGCCGCCGGCTTCACCGAGATCGAGGTGGTGGTCTCGGCCAGCGACACGCACAACCGGCGCAACGTCAACCGCTCGACCGAGGAGTCGCTCGACGACATCGCCGAGCTGATCGACCTGCTGCACGGCGCCGGCGCGCGGGCCGAGGTGATCGTCGCGACCAGCTTCGGCTGCCCGTACGAGGGGGACGTCGACCCGCAGCGGGTCGCCGGCATCGTCGACCGGGTGGTCCGCGACGGCGCGGACCGGGTGGCGTTCGGCGACACCACCGGCATGGGCACGCCGCGTCGGGTCCGCGAGCTGGTCACCGCGGTACGCGACCGCAACGCCCACGTTCCGGTGCTGCTGCACTTCCACAACACCCGGGGTACCGCGCTGGCGAACCTGCTGACCGCGCTGGAGCTGGGGATCACCGAGTTCGACGCCAGCGTCGGCGGCCTCGGCGGCTGCCCGTACGCCCCGGGGGCGAGCGGCAACCTGGCCACCGAGGAGGCGGTGCACATGCTGCACGACATGGGCATCGACACCGGGATCGACCTGGACGCCCTGATCGAGGCGGCCGAGCTGGCCGAGGAGCTGCTCGGCAAGAAGCTCCCCTCCGGCGTCCTCCGCGCCGGCCCCCGTACCCGCCTCACCCCCCGCCCCACCCCCTGACCCCCCGCTCCCGCCGGGTCATCAAGAGGTTTGCGTCAGGATCCCGCCCGGACCTGACGCAAACCTCTTGATCACTTCTGCGGCCCAGTGCCCGTGTGTCCTGGGTGCTCCTTGCGTGGAACGGCATGGGTGTCTTCCGGTCCCGGACGCACCCGTGCTGTTCCACCCGTGGCCAGTCGCCCGTCGGTCCGGGCCGCTCTCGAGGTACGTGTCGGCCATTGGCGGGTCGGTGCGGTGGGTCGCCGGAGGGGTCGGCGATGCGCTAACCTAACGATCGTTCAGGTCGGTCGGCCCGCTCACGAGGTGGCCGACCCAGGCGGCGAGGGAGTCGGCGTGACGCTCGACGGTGAGGCACTGGAGCAGCTGCGCAAGCGCGCCCGGGCCGGCGGTGCGGACAAGTACCACGCGGCGAACGCCGCCAAGGGCAAGCTCTTCGCCCGCGAGCGGGTGGCGCTCCTGGTCGACGAGGGCTCCTTCGTCGAGGACGGGCTCTACGCCAACGCGATGGCCGAGGGTCTGCCGGCCGACGGCGTGGTCACCGGCACCGCCACCATCGACGGCCGGCAGGTCTGCCTGATGGCGAACGACTCCACGGTCAAGGCCGGCAGCTGGGGCGCGCGTACCGTCGAGAAGATCATCCGGATCATCGAGCGGGCGTACTCGACCGGCGTGCCGATGGTCTACCTGGTCGACTCGGCCGGCGCCCGGATCACCGACCAGGTCGACCTCTTCCCCGGCCGGCGCGGCGCCGGCAAGATCTTCTGGAACCAGGTCCGCGCCTCCGGCTCGATCCCGCAGGTCTGCGCGCTGTTCGGGCCGAGCGCGGCCGGCGGGGCGTACATCCCGGCGTTCTGCGACGTGGTCGCCATGGTGGACGGCAACGCCAGCATGTACCTCGGCTCCGACCGGATGGTCGAGATGGTCACGGGCGAGAAGACCACCCTGGAGGCGATGGGCGGGGCGAAGGTGCACTGCGCCGAGTCCGGCGTCGGGCACTTCCTCTGCAAGACCGAGGCCGACGCGCTCGACGTGGTGAAGAGCTACCTGTCGTACCTGCCGGCCAACTGGACGCAGCAGCCGCCCGCCGCCGAGGCCGTCCCCGCCTCCGACAAGGTCGACCTGGCCGCGCTGGTCCCGGCCAGCGAGCGGCAGGCCTTCGACATGCGCCGGTACGTCAAGGGCCTGCTCGACGACGGCTCGTTCTTCGAGATCCAGGCGCTCTGGGCCAAGGAGCTGACCATCGGCTTCGGCCGGCTGAACGGCGAGGTCGTCGGCGTGGTCGGCAACAACTCGATGTTCAAGGGCGGCGTGCTCTTCGTCGACTCGGCCGACAAGGCGACCCGCTTCGTGCAGCTCTGCGACGCGTTCAACGTGCCGCTGCTCTTCCTGAGCGACGTGCCCGGCTTCATGGTCGGCAGCGCGGTGGAGAAGCAGGGCATCATCCGCCACGGCGCCAAGATGATCACCGCGATCTCCGAGGCGACCGTACCGAAGATCTGCGTGGTGGTCCGCAAGGCGTACGGCGCCGGTCTCTACGCGATGGCCGGCCCCGGCTTCGAGCCGGACGCGACGATCGCCCTGCCCACCGCGAAGATCGCGGTGATGGGTGCGGAGGCCGCGGTCAACGCCGTCTACGCCAACAAGATCGCCGCCATCTCCGACGAGGCCGAGCGGGCCGCCTTCGTCGCCGCCAAGCGCGAGGAGTACGAGCGGGACATCGACGTCGTCCGGCTCGCCAGCGAGCTGGTGGTCGACGCGATCGTCGAGCCGCACGAGCTCCGCGACGAGCTGGTCCGCCGGTTCGCCGCCGCCCGCACCAAGGACCGGCACTTCTCCCGCCGCCGACACGGCGTCACCCCGGTCTGAGTCCCGGGCAACCCGCAGCACGACCCGTCCCGGCGTCACGAGCGCCCGGCGGCTCGTCCCGTCCAGACAGGAGGAACCGATGGACTTCCGGCTCAGCGAGGAACAAGAAGCGCTGCGGGAGAGCGTGCGGGAGCTCGCCCGCGAGGTGATCGCCCCGACCATCGGGGAGCACTACGAGCAGCACACCTTCCCGTACGAGATCGTCCGGCAGATGGGCAAGATGGGGCTGTTCGGCCTGCCCTTCTCCGAGGAGCACGGCGGCATGGGCGGCGACTACTTCGCGCTCTGCCTGGCGCTGGAGGAGCTGGCCCGGGTCGACTCCAGCGTGGCGATCACCCTGGAGGCGGCGGTCTCCCTCGGCGCGATGCCGATCTACCGGTTCGGCACGGACGAGCAGAAGGCGCAGTGGCTGCCGAAGCTGCTCAGCGGTGAGGCCCTGGCCGGCTTCGGGCTGACCGAGCCGGGCACCGGCTCGGACGCCGGTGGCACGCAGACCCGGGCCGTGCTGGACGAGAGCACCGACGAGTGGGTGATCAACGGCTCGAAGGCGTTCATCACCAACTCCGGCACCGACATCACCTCACTGGTCACCGTCACCGCGGTCACCGGCATCAAGTCGGACGGCTCGAAGGAGCTCTCCACCATCATCGTGCCGTCGGGGACGCCCGGCTTCACGGTCGCGCCGGCGTACTCCAAGGTCGGCTGGAACGCCTCGGACACCCACGAGCTGACCTTCGACGACTGCCGGGTGCCGGCGGCGAACCTGCTCGGCCAGCGCGGCCGGGGCTTCGCCCAGTTCCTGCGGATCCTCGATGAGGGGCGGATCGCCATCGCCGCCCTGGCCGTCGGCCTCGCCCAGGGCTGCGTCGACGAGTCGATCAAGTACGCGAAGGAGCGCCAGGCCTTCGGCCAGCCGATCGGCAACTACCAGGCGATCCAGTTCAAGATCGCCGACATGGAGCTGAAGGCGCACACCGCCCGGCTGGCGTACTACGACGCCGCCGCCCGGATGCTGGCCGGCGAGCCGTTCAAGCGGCAGGCCGCGATCGCCAAGCTGCACGCCAGCACCATCGCGGTGGACAACGCCCGCGAGGCCACCCAGATCCACGGCGGCTACGGCTTCATGAACGAGTACCCGGTGGCCCGCTTCTGGCGGGACGCCAAGATCCTGGAGATCGGCGAGGGCACCAGCGAGGTGCAGCGGATGGTCATCGCCCGCGATCTGGGCATGTGAGGTGAAGCAGACCCGTCCGGGCCGGTCGAGGCCCGGACGGGTGCCGCCGCTGTCGGATATCCGCGACGGACCGTCGGCTGGCCGACGATGACCTGCCGGCCGTCGCACCCGATCCGTACTCTTCGTGCCCATGACTCCGGATCATGATCGTTCACGGAGCCCGGCCGGTCCTACCGTGCTGTCGGATCTGCTGCGGGGGCATCGGCACGCCGCCGGCCTCACCCAGGCGGAGCTGGCGAGCCGGGCGGGCGTCGGGGTGCGGACCGTCCGTGATCTGGAGCGGGGCCGGTCCGCGCGACCCCAGCGCACCACCGTCGAGCTGCTCGCCGACGCGCTCCGGCTGACCGGCGCCGCCCGGACGACGTTCCTCGCCGCGGCCCGGCCGTCGCCTGCCGCCGGCACGCCGGGACCAGCACCGCGGCACCTCCCGGTCACCGGCCCCGGCGCCGCCCCCTCCGGTCCGCCCATCGCGCTCCCGCAGCCGGTCCCGCTGATCGGCCGGGACCGGGACGTCGCCGAGATCGGCACCCTGCTGAGCGCCGACCATCCGGTGGTGAGCCTGGTCGGGCTGGCCGGCGTCGGCAAGACCGCGCTGGCCCTGACCGTGGCCCACGCGGTCGCCGCCGACCACCCCGCCGGCGTCGCCGGGGTGCTGGTGGGTGAGGGCTCCGACATGGCGGACGTGCTGGCCGCCTCGGTCGGGGTCTTCGGCGTGAACCGGCTGGCCGACCTCGCCGCCCGGTTCGGCGGGCAACCCGCGTTGTTGCTGCTGGACGCGGCGGAACGGGCACCCGATCCGGTGGCCGAGGCGCTGCGCCGGCTGGTCGCCGCGACGCCGACCCTGCGGGTGCTGGTGACCGGTCGGCACCCGGTCGGCCTGCCGGGCGAGCTGGTCCGGCCGGTGGCGCCGCTCGACGTACCGCCGGCCGGGACCGTCCCGGCGGCACCGGCGGAGCTGGACCGCTGGCCGGCGGCGGCCCTCTTCACCGCCCGCCTCGCCCAGGTGCGCCGCGAGCCACCCACCTCGACCGAGCTGCCGGCGGTGGCCGCGCTGGTCCGTCGGCTGGGCGGCCTACCGCTGGCGATCGAGCTGATGGCCGCCCGCGGCCGGATCCTCGACGTCACCGAGCTGCTCGACCGGTACGGCGATCGGGTCCTCGACCTCGCCACCCCGCCCGGCGGCCGGCCCGGTTGGGACCCGGTGGACCGCGCGGTGACCCTGCGCGAGGCGGTGGCGACCAGCTACCGCCTGCTCGCGCCCGCCGAGCGGGCGGCGCTGCGCCGGCTGTCGGCGTTCTGCAACCGCTGGTCGGTGGAGCTGGCCGAGGAGCTGCTCGCCGACGGCGGCGAGCGGCGGGACGCGGTCCCCCTGCTGGACCGGCTGCTCGAACTCGGCCTGCTCAGCGTCCGGGGCACCGGGCCGTTCCGGTTCCGCCTCCTCGACGCGGTACGCGACTTCGCCAGCGAGCAGGCGGCCGGCGAGGGGGAGCTGACCTGCGTCCGGCGCCGGCACGCGCAGGTCGTCACCGGCCTGGTGGTCCGGACCGCCCCCGACCTGGTCGGTCCGGACCTCACCGCCGCCGTGCACCTGCTCGACGAGGCGACCGGCGACATCATCGCCGCCCTGGCGCACGCCGCCGTCGACGATGCGGTCACCGCGCTGCGGCTGGCGGCCGCGCTGCCCCGCTGGTGGCGGTTCCGGGGGCGGGACGTCTCCGGACGCCGCTGGCTGCACCGGTTGCTGGCCGATCCGCGTACCGCCGACGCCGATCCGGTGCTGCGGGCCTGGGCGCTGCTCGGGGTGGCCCAGCTGGCCGCCGAGCACGGCGCGGGGACGGAGGAGTTACCGGCGGCGCGCGCCGCGTTGGAGGTCTTCCGGGACGTCGGCGAGGTGACCGGGGAACTCTCCGCGCGGTCGGTGCTCTGCGCGCTGCTGCATGCCACCGGCGGCCACGACGAGGCCAGGGCGCACGGCGAGGCGGTGCTGGAGCTGGCCACCCGGCACGGCCGGGTGCGGGACATGGCGGTCGCCCAGAACAACCTGACCTGGCACGACATCCGGGTAGGCGACCTGGCCGGGGCGCGGCGTCGGCTGGCCACGGTGGACCGGCTGGCCGCCCAGTGCGGTGAGCGGCGGCTGCGGCTGCTCGCCCGCGCCAACCTGGCCGAGGTGATGCGCCTCGCGGGCCGGTACGCGGACGCGGTGGCGCAGGGACGGCGGGTGGCGGCGACGCTGGCCGAGCTGGGCGATCCGGGGCACCGCCGCCGGGTGCTGGGCACGGTGGGGTTGGCGCTGGCCCAGGAGGGCCGGGCCGCCGAGGCGCTGGAGGTGGTGGCCGAGCTGCGGCTGGGTGCGGCCGGTTCCCCGGTGCCCGGGCAGCGCCGTCCGCCACGGGGCGCGGGGGGCACCGCAGCCGGGCGGCCGGAGGACGCGGTCTGCGCGCTGATCGAGGGGCACCTCGCCCTGTACCAGGGCGACCGGGAGTTGGCGGCCGAGTGGTTCGCCGCCGCGGCCGAGGCGGGCGTCGACGGCCAGGACCGGCGGGACGTGGTGGAGGCGCTGGTCGGGCTCGCGGCGAGTAGGGCCGACGTGACGGTGCTGAGTCGGCTGGACGAGGTTCGCCGGGCGGGCGGGGTAAGTCTGCTGCCGCAGGAGGAGGCCCTGCTGTACGCGTTGGTGGCGCGCCGCGCGGCGGGCGCCCGACGGGGTGCGCCCGGCTGATCCTGGCGTTGTCCGCGCGGGGACCGATCCCGGGACGGTCTCCCACGGGCAAGGAGGCGCGGGGGTGGCGCGAGCGAAAAAGCCCCCTGGTGTTGCCCCTCGCTCATCGCTCGCGCCGGCACCCCCCGGTGCGCCCCCGCTCAGCGAAGACTATCCGCTCCTGCTGGGCGATTTGGTGGATTTTACGCCGCTATAGACCGGCGGTAGGTCGGTTCTGCCGGTCTTTCTGCCGGTGGGCGGGCGGAACGGCGGATTCCGCTCAGCAGGCGGTCTCCGCCGGCACCTCGGCCGGCCCGGAACCGGAGCTCCCCGCGGTCGCGCACGGGTGCACCGCGTCGCGGATCCGGCGCAGGCCGTCGAGGAGGGCCGCCAGCGCGTCCGGTTCGAGCTGTCCGGTGAACCACTCCTCGATGATCCGCAGGTGCCCGGGGAGGGTCTCGTCCAGCCGGGCCAGGCCGGCGCCGGTGATCACCGCGTAGGAGCTGCGCCGGTCGGAGGGGCAGGCCTGGCGGCAGAGCAGGCCGTCGCGCTCCATCCGGTCGACCACCCGGGTCACCCCGCTGGTGGAGAGGGAGGTCTGCGCCGCGAGGTCGGTCATCCGCAGCTGGTTGCCGGGCGAGCGGGCGAGTCGGGTCAGCACCTCGAACTCGACCGGGGAGAGGCCGTGCTCCTCGAACTGGGCGGCGAACCGGGTCGTCAGGCCGGCGTGCACCTCGTAGAAGAGGCCGACGGCGGTGATCCGGGGGTCGTCGAACACGTTCTCGTCCACGTGGCCATCCTAGCAGTACTTGACACACGGAATATTGCTGTGCTTATAGTTGCTCAGTCAGTCGTTGGGTTACTAAACAATCTCCCCTGGAGGGCAGCACCATGACCAGCAGCACCGAATCGGTTACCCGCGACTGGGAGGGTCTGACCATCCCGGCTGCCGGCACCTACCTGCTGGACGCGGCTCACAAGCGGGTCGGGTTCGTCGCCCGTCACATGATGGTCAGCAAGGTGCGTGGCGAGTTCGCGGACGCGACCGCCACGATCACCATCGCGGAGGACCCGATGGAGTCCTCCGTCACCGCCACCATCCAGGCGGCCAGCATCCACACGGCAATGGCCGACCGTGACGCGCACCTGCGCAGCGGGGACTTCCTGGACGTGGAGAAGTTCCCGACGCTGGAGTTCCGCAGCACCGGTGTGAAGTCCCGGAACGGGAACGAGTTCATCCTCGCCGGCGAGCTGACCATCAAGGACGTCACCCGTCCGGTCGAGCTGGAGGTCGAGTTCGAGGGTGTCGGCCGCAGCCCGTTCGGTCAGGACATCTTCGGCTTCTCCGCGAGCACCGAGATCGACCGCGAGGCCTTCGGTCTCACCTGGAACGTCGCCCTGGAGACCGGCGGCGTCCTGGTCGGCAAGAAGATCAAGATCGAGATCGAGGGCGAGGCCGTCCGCCAGGCCTGATTCCCCCGTACGATCCGACGGGCCCGCGCTGTCTCACCGACGGCGCGGGCCCGTTCGTGTACGCCGGTGAGGGTGCGAATTGTCACGACTCATTCGTCTCCGGCCAACGGTGTTCGGGGCACCGGCTGGGTAGTGATGCCTCCGGGAGCGCATCGCGGGACCGGTCCCCCTGGTCTCGGCCATGCGCGCGCTCTTAACGTGAATGGTTCACAATGCGTTCCGGAACGGTACTGTTCCGTTGCGCCTCGCGCCGGGAGGACACATGGGCAGGGACGTCGAGCAGGGCGCCTTCTCCCGGGAGGACCGGGTCCGCTACCGGCAGAAGGTCCGGCGGTGCCTGGACGTCTTCGCGCTGATGCTGGACGACTTCGGGTTCGACGCCGACCGCCCGATGACCGGGCTGGAGATCGAGCTCAACCTGGTCGACTCGGCCGCCGAGCCGGCCATGCGCAACGACCAGATCCTCGCCGACATCGCCGACCCGCTCTTCCAGACCGAGCTGGGGCAGTTCAACCTGGAGCTGAACGCCCCACCCCGGCTCATCGAGGGCGGCGGCTTCGCCGACTACGAGCAGGACCTGCGCAGCAGCCTCAGCCGCGCCGACGAACGCGCGGCGAAGTCGGACGCCAAGATCGTCCTGGTGGGCATCCTGCCCACCCTCACCGAACGCCACCTGGTGGCCGACAACCTCTCCACCAACGAGCGCTACCGGGTGCTCAACGACCAGATCGTCGGCGCCCGGGGCGAGGACATCGAGCTGGACATCCGCGGGGTCGAGCGGCTCCAGACGCACACCGACTCGATCGCCCCCGAGGCCGCCTGCACCAGCCTCCAGTTCCACCTCCAGGTCGCGCCGGACAGCTTCGCCGACTACTGGAACGCCTCCCAGGCGATCGCCGGGGTGCAGGTCGCGATCGGCGCCAACTCGCCGTTCCTCTACGGCCGGCAGCTCTGGGCGGAGACCCGGATCGCCCTCTTCGGACAGGCCACCGACACCCGCCCGGACGAGCTCAAGGCGCAGGGCGTACGGCCCCGGGTGTGGTTCGGCGAGCGGTGGATCACCTCGATCTTCGACCTCTTCGAGGAGAACGTCCGGTACTTCCCGCCGCTGCTGCCGATCTGCGGGGACGAGGACCCGGTCGAGGTGCTGCACGCCGGCGGGGTGCCCGAGCTGAGCGAGCTGCGGCTGCACAACGGGACCGTCTACCGCTGGAACCGGCCGGTCTACGACATCATGAACGGCCGCCCGCACCTGCGGGTGGAGAACCGGGTGCTGCCCGCCGGCCCGACGGTGGTGGACATGCTGGCCAACGCCGCCTTCTACTTCGGGCTGGCCCGGGGGCTGGCCGAGTCGGACCGGCCGATCTGGAGCCAGCTCACCTTCAGCTCGGCCGAGGAGAACTTCCACGCCGCCGCCCGCCGCGGCATGGACGCCGTGCTGCACTGGCCCCGGCTGGGTGAGGTCCCCGTGACCAAGCTGGTGCTCGACGTCCTGCTGCCGAAGGCCGCCCAGGGGCTGGACCGGTTCGGCGTCGCCCCGGCCGAGCGGGACCGGCTGCTCGGCATCATCGAGCACCGCTGCCGTACCGGCCGCAACGGGGCGGTCTGGCAGACCGAGGCCGTCTGGGCGGCCGAGCGGCACCGGGGCATGGACCGGGACGCCGCGCTGCACCACATGCTCCAGCGCTACGCCGAGCTGCAGCGCGGCAACGAGCCCGTGCACACCTGGCCGGTCGACTGACCCGCCGGGACCGCGCCACGCCAGCTTCTCCGCCGGTACGACGAACCGCGCCGGCCCGGCCGCGCCGACTCCACCGGCAGGGTCGCGGCGCCGACGCGCCGGGTGGTGGACGTGGTGGTCCGGGGTGACTTCCCGCCCGACCGGCGGCGGGATCAGCGGCTGCGGCGGCCGGGTCTGGTCTTCGGGCCGGTGGTCGGCGGGGTCGTCGGGCCGCTCTTCGGCCGGTCGGTTCCGCTCGCCTCGCCCGCCGACGGCACGTCCGCCGCTGCCGGGTCCGGCGCGGGCGCGACGTCCGCCGCTGCCCCGTCGCGTGGCCGCGGGATGCTCCGGTCGGAAGCCGTGCCCGGACCGGGGGGCGTGCCCGGTTCCGCCACCGCCAGCCCTGCCGCGGTCTCCGGCGTCGCTCTGGCCGCCCCGGTGCCGCGGGTCGCCCCGGCGGGCCGCCGGCCTGATCGGCCGGTGCGGGCGCCGGTGGTCGGCTCATCGGTCCCCGGCGCCGCGTCGGCGCTCCCGGCTGCCTCGTCGACGGGCGGAAGGTCGAGGGCTTCCCGGTCGGTACCGGAGAGGTCGTCCGGCTCGGCGGTGCGCTGCCGGGGCAGGGTCACCCGCACGGCGGTGCGGCCCTCCGCCCGCTGGGCCAGCACGGCCACCAGCGCCGAGCCGCCCACCCCGGCGATCACCGCGTACGGGGCGATCAGGTGGGCCGAGACCTGCTCGGCGGCGATCGCGGCGAGCCGCGGCACGGCCAGCAGGTACGCCACCGCCACGAGCAGCGGTCCGGCCGCTCCCGACGCGACCGCCCCGACCCGCCGCTCCGGCAGCCGGGCGGTAGGCCGCGCGGCCAGCGCGCCGATCACCAGCGCGGAGCCCATCGCGAGGAGCGCCCCCGGCCAGTAGAAGTAGTCCCGGATCCAGAACCGGTCGCTGTCCGCGCTGATCTGCCAGATGCCGAGCTGCGCGCTGGTCAGGCCCCGCCCGGCGAGCACGCTGTCGACCACCGAGACCACGGCGAGCAGCCAGAGCCACCCGGTCGTGGCGATCAGGTTGATGGCGGCCGCCCGTGAGTGCAGCGCCCAGGTCGCCACCAGCACGCCGACCAGCAGTCCGACGGCGGCGTAGCCCGCGGCGACGGTCTGCGGGGAGAAGGTGTCCGGCACCCGTGCCGCGCGGGCCGGTACGGCGACCAGCAGCACCGTGACCAGCGCGCCGACCGCCCCGGCGACGGCCAGGGTGATCTTCCCCAGCGTCCCGCCCGGCTCCTCGTCCTCGCCGCCCCGCTCCCGCAGCCGCTGGGCGCAGACCGCGCCCGCGACCACCGAGGTGGCGGAGATCCAGGTGGCCCAGGCGAGGCTCGCCACCCACGCCGCCTCGACCGTCGCGGCCTCGGTCGGCGTCCAGTTGATGATGCCCAGGCCGTAGCCGAAGCCCAGTTGCGCCGCGCCCGCACCGGCAGCGACACCGATCGCGGTGGCGACCGATCCTCCCCAGCCCAGTCTGGCCATGCCGGGGAGCGTAGCGTCCCAGCGTCGGCGCGGCGAGTCGTGGCGGGCGGCCGGGACCGGCTCGCGGCCGGGGGTTTGCTGGCGGCGGCTACGGTCGCCGGTGATGAGGCGGTGGACGCGATGACAAACGGGTACCCGGAGCGGCAGGGCTCACCCGGGCCGGCTGACCAGGGGCCGGACCGGGTCAGGCTGCTGCTCGGCGGCGGCCTCGCGGTGGTGCTGCTGGCCGTGATCGGCGCCAGCGGCGGCTGGATCCTCGCCGGTGGCGACTCCGGTCCGGCCGACCGGCCCGTCGCGGCGGCGACCACCGCGCCGGCCCCGACCGGGGCGACGCCGACCACCGAGGCGCCCCGCAGCACGCCCCCGGTGACCCGGACGACCACCGCGGCCGGCGGGCTGACGGTGCCGGTGCTGGTCGGCGTCGACTTCGAGGACGCCCGCCGGCAGTTGCACGAGCGGAAGCTCGGCTGGCGGCTGGTCTTCGGCGCGGGCGCCGGCCGGAACGTCGAGCGCACCTCGCCGGAGCCCGGTACGCCGGTGCGGCGGGGCGTCACCGTCACCCTCTGGGTGGCCGGGCCGGCGCCGGCCGTGGCCGTACCGGACCTGGTCGGCGACGACTGCGACGACGCCGCGGACGACCTGGTCGAGGCGGGCCTCTACCCGCGCTACCGCACCGGGCGGCGCGGCACCGTCACCGTGCAGGATCCGGCCGCCGGCGCCGCAGCCCGGTGGAACGACCCGGTCGCCCTCGTCTGCGGCGCCCCGCCGTCGACCCCGCCGGCCAGTCCCGCACCGACCCCCTGAGCGACGGCTCGCCGTGCTGATTCCCGCCGATGGCGGTCCGGACCGCTAACTTGGATGATCGAGGGCCAGGGCGCCCGCCCCGGTGGGGAAAGGACGTGCGATGAGCGACGACCGCCAGGAACCACCCGCCGGGGACGACGCCGACGCGACCCGCGCGCTGCCGCCGGACCACGCCGCCGGCGGGACGGACGCCGATGCCACCCGCGCGCTGCCGCCGGACCGCGCCGCCGGTGGGGAGGACGCCGACGCCACGCGGAGGCTGCCACCGACCGGTGACCGGAGCGCGGGGCAGGAGCCCGGGGACACCAGCGCCCGGCAGCAGCCCGTCGACCGGACGGCGCCCATCCCGGCGGCCTGGTCCGGGCGCGCCGGGGTTCCGCCGCCCCGGCCGGTCGGCTACCAGGAGGCCGGCGCCGAGTGGTACACCGAGGAGCAGGCCGGCCGACGCTGGTGGATGCCGATCCTGCTGGGCATCCTCGCCCTGCTGCTGATCGCGCTGATCGGGGTGGGCGTCTGGCTGGCACTGCGGGCGGCGGACCGGGGCCCCGGGCCGTCGCCCTCGCTCACGCCCGCGCCGACCACCGCCCCGGCGACCACCGCCGCGCCGACCTCGGCGGCCCCGAGCACCGAGCCGCCGACCACCCCGCCCACCCCCACCGCCGCGGCCCCGGTGCCGATGCCGCCGCTGGTGGGGCTGCCGGAGGCGGCCGCCCGGGCGGCCCTCGACCGGTTGGGCGTGGACTACCGGGTGGTCAGCCGGACGTCGGACCGACCGGCCGGCACGGTGATCGAGACCGACCCGGCCCCCGGCGAGGCGATCTCCGAGGGTGACCAGGTCACCGTCGTGGTCGCCGAGGCCGCGGCCCCGACGACCGGCGCCGGCACTCCCACGCCCGGCCCCTCGGCCAGCGGAACCCCCTGATCCTCACCACTGCCGTCGTCTGGTGCCGACCAGGCCGAGCCCGGCCAGCGAGATGGCGAGCCCCAGGAGGCCCGAGTAGAACAGTGACCGACTGAGCTCCTCCGCCGGCGTCCGTACGCCGGTCGGGCCGGCCGGCCCCTCGGCCAGCGCGCCCTCCCCGGCCCCGCCGCCGGCCCGGTCGGGGGTCGTGAGCGGCGGCGCGCCGGGTGGGTCGCCGCCGGCCCAGCCGGGCTCGTCCGGCTCGTCGGGCGGTGCGGAGCCCTCCCCGACCACGGTGATCTCCGGAGCCGGTACCGGCTCGCTGAGCTGCTGGGTGGAGGAGAGAGCGGGGTGGTTGGCCACGACCGCGAGCGCGGTCGCGGCGCCAAGGAGCGCGAGGAGCCCGAAGGCGTAACCGACACGGGACCGGTGGTGCCGCCGCGCGGCGGGCAGATTGACCATGGCCATCCCAGGTTCAGGGTCCGGGACGCGCGGGGTGGAGACTTCGCCGGGGTGGGCGTACCGATTCTATGGCGGCGGTACGCCCCCCGACCTGGCAATCGCGGTGTCAGCCCACCTGAACCGGGGTCCGGGCGACCGGGCGCCGGGTGCGTACGGTGTGCGGGCGGGGCGCCGGCGCGGCCTGGACCTGACGCAGCCCCTCCGACTGCACGAAGATCGACCGCCGGTTGACCGCGTCCCCCGCCGCGTTCAACTCGTAGCCGTCGAGCCACAGCCAGCCGTCGTAGGTCGGCCAGTCGAGCACCCGGATCAACCGGAACATGATCGGTCGAAGGAACTGGACACTCGCCGCGCGAGTCACGTGCAGTACGTCACCGGAGCGGGGAAGCACATGGACTCCTGGGAAGAGTCGGCCGGCGGGCGAGCCGGCGGGCGCTGATTCGGGGGACACTTCGGGTCCGGCGACGGGGTCGTGCCTCGTGGACCGGCTGATCACGTTGCGGTGCTGGTCGGGCCGTACCCGCGGTGGCGCGCCGCCACCCGACCATCACCCGGCTGCTCCCGGTTACCGCTCCCACCGCCGCAGCCATCAGGCGTGCAGCGGCGGGGTCTCCACCCCGGGGCAGGTCTCGTTGCCGCAGCTCGGGCCGGCTCACCCTCCGCCGGCCAGCGACCGGCGGGATCACCACGTCGGGAGATCAAGTGGAGACGGTGAGTAACCCGTGCCATACCGACAGAGTGCATCAGCGACGTGCCACATGCAAGTTGCACGTCGACTTTTGCCGATACGGGAGCAGGACACGTGAACGGCATGCTTGATGACCTCGGTACCGGGGCGGCACACTGGACGCCGGTTTCGCCCGTCGCGGCCGGTCGACGACCGGCACCACCCCTGCCGCGAACGATCACCCGCCGTACTACGGTCGCGCCCCCGGCGGGAGTCGAACCGGGCGCGATCGACCGGAGGTGGCCGGGTGAGCGCGAGGGGCCGGGGTTCCCGCACCACGACCCGCGGGGCGGCGTCGTGAGCGAGCGGCGCAGCCCCACCATCCGGCGTCGTCGCCTGGGGGCGGAACTCCGCCGCCAGCGGGAGGCCGCCGGCATCACCATCGAGACGGTCGCCGAGCAGCTCGAGTGTTCGGCCTCCAAGATCTCCCGCATCGAGACCGGCCACACCAGCGCCACCCCGCGCGACGTCCGGGACATGCTCCGGATCTACGGGGTGGTGGGCGCCGAGAGTGACGAGCTGGTGCAGATCGCCCGGGAGGCCCGGCAGAAGGGCTGGTGGCATCCGTACAGCACGGTGCTGGTCGGGGCGTACGTGGGGCTGGAGGCGGCGGCCAGCTCGATCCGGGCGTACGAGCAGCAGGTGGTGCCGGGCCTGCTGGAGACCGAGGAGTACGCGGGGGCGATGATCCGGGCCGCCCGGCCCGACTTCACCCCCGACCAGGTCCACCAGCGGGTGCGTGTCCGTCTGGGCCGTCAGTCGTTGTTGACGCAGGACGATCCGGTCGATCTGTGGGTGGTGCTCGATGAGGCGGTGCTGAGCCGGCCGGTGGGCGGCGACGCGGTGATGCGTGGCCAGCTCAAGCGGCTGGTGGAGGTGGCCGAACTGCCGAACGTGACGTTGCAGGTCCTGCCCTTCGAGGTGGGCGCGCACGCCGGCATGGACGGGACCTTCACGATCCTCAGCTTCCCCGAACCGAGTGATCCCGATGTCGTGTACGCGGAGAACGCCACGGGTGGGCTCTTCCTCGAGAAGAGCGACGAACTGCAGAAGTACAGCTTCATCTTCGATCACATTCGAGCCGCGGCCATACGCCCGGAGGAATCCATCGCACACATCGCAAAACTGGCAGAGGAGCCACTGTGGAAATGGCGACCAAGGAGTTCCCCGTGGACCTGACGCAGGCAACCTGGTTCAAGAGCTCCAAGAGCGGACCGAACTGTGACAACTGCGTTGAGGTCGCGTACGTGACCGGGGCGGTCGGCGTCCGGGACTCGAAGGACAAGACGGGCCCGGCCCTGGTCTTCGCCCCGGGTGACTGGCACGCCTTCGTCGCCGGTGCCAGGGACGGTGTGTTCGCCCGGGCCTGACCCGGCGACCCGGACTTGGAAGCGTGGTCCCGCCCGGCAGCGTGGCCGGGCGGGCCCATTCCGTCCATTCCGGCCAGCCCACGCGGGGCCGGCGCGCGGGTCACCCGTCGCCACTTCCGCTCCGCCTCGTTGAACCGCACAGATCGGCAACCGAGCGAGGCAGGCGAGACGGATGACGACGATCGGTTCAGATAACCTCACCAACGGCCCGGGCAAGCCGGAGCGGTTCGGCGGCAAGTACCGCGGCGCCCGCCGGGACACCGTGCTCACCGAGGTGGTCTCCGCCGACAGCGAGATCGGCGGCCGGGACGACGCCCCGCCGGAGCAGGCCGGTCCGCCGCTGTCCCTGCCGTCGCTGGACCCGAACCCGCTCACCGAGCCGTCGTTCCCGCCGGCCGGCTGGCCACTGGAGCCCACCGAGTCCCTGGTGGACCATCCGCTGCTGCGCGGCCTGCTGATGGAGCTGCCGCCGAGGGGCAGCGTCCCGCCGCCCGGCTGGCTGGACCGCTGGTTCGAGGCGACCCGGGCGATCCTCGAACTGCTATACGTGCAGGGGACCGGCCGCCCGCGGTGAGCTGACGGCCGCCGGCATCGCCCGCTCGGCGAGCCGGTTGTGCCGCAGCGCGTGGCGTACCCCGATCGCGGCGATCCCCAGGGTGCCGACGGTGACCGCGGCCCCGGTCGCGCCGTCTCCGGTGAACAGGTCGAGTCCCGCGGCCGAGACCACGGCCGGGACGGCCGCCAGCGCGGTGACCTGCAACGGCAGCCCGATGAGCGGGTGCGCCGAGGCGGCCCGCAGGCCGTGCGGGGCCGGGGTCTCCGGCGCCCGGGCGAACGCCCCGGCGCCGGCCCGCAGCCGCCGGACCCGCCGGACCGTGCAGACCGCGACCACCAGCGCCGGGACCGCCGCGAGGGCGAGGCCGGGGGCGGCCCGGTCGACCGGCGTGCCGCCCGCGCTCTGCAGGCCGGTGAGCAGCACCGCGGCGGTCAGCGCGAGGCCGGTGAGGATCAGGGCGGACAACCATCCGGTACGCCGGCGGAGGGCGCGGGCGTGGTCCAGCCGGGGCAGTCCGTCCGCGACGACGGCGGCGGCCACCCAGACGGCGGCGACCGGGAGCAGCACGGCGAGATGGTCCTCCATGACGCCAGCCTTGCCCAGTTCGACGTTCGCCGAATCCGGGCCGGTCCCGGGTTCGCCCCCTACGTCAGCCCGTAGGGGCCATCCCACCGGTGATATGGAAACTTCGGCATGTCCCACCTTCCTCCCGCTGCTCTAATCTCAGCTTGATCGGTCATCGTCGATCTGCCTGCCTCACCGGGCGGACGATCGTGTGCCGGTCGGAGGGAGGTAGGGAGATGGGTCTCCCACACAGGTCCGTACTCGTCGGCGTGGCCACCCTGACGATGCTCGCGGCGGCCAGCCCCGCGCTGGCCGCCGAACCGACCGGCGTGATCCGGGCCGCCGGCGGCACCACCGCGGTGGCCGACAGCTACATCGTCGTGCTGAAGGACAGTGCCGTCGCCCCCAGCCGGGTCGCCGACACCGCGCGGCGGCTGACCGCCCGGCACGGCGGCAGCGTCGCTCGCACCTGGCGCGCCGCGCTGCGCGGCTTCGAGATCCGGGTCGGCGCGCCGGCCGCCGCCCGGATCGCCGCCGACCCCGCCGTCGCGTTCGTCGAGCAGAATCACACCGTTACGATCTCCGGCACCCAGACCAACCCGCCGTCCTGGGGCCTGGACCGGATCGACCAGCGCAACCTGCCGCTGAACAGCTCGTACACCTACCCGAACACGGCGAGCAACGTGCGCGCCTACATCATCGACACCGGCGTGCTGTTCGGGCACAACGACTTCGGCGGCCGGGCGGTCTCCGGCTTCGACGCCGTGGACGGCGGCTCCGCCGACGACTGCAACGGCCACGGCACGCACGTCGCGGGCACCGTGGGCGGCTCCTCGTACGGGGTGGCCAAGGGCGTGCAGATCGTCGGCGTCCGGGTGCTCAACTGCCAGGGCAGCGGCACCAACGCCCAAGTGGTGTCCGGTATCGACTGGGTCACCGCGAACGCGGTCAAGCCGGCGGTGGTGAACATGAGCCTCGGTGGCTCCGCCAACAGCTCGATCGACACCGCGGTCACCAACTCCATCAACTCCGGCATCACCTACGCGGTGGCGGCCGGCAACGGCGACATCTTCGGCAACCGGCAGAACGCCTGCAACTACTCCCCAGCCCGGGTCGCGTCGGCGATCACCGTCGGCGCCACGCAGAACAACGACGCCGCCGCGAGCTTCTCCAACTACGGCACCTGCGTCGACATCCTGGCGCCGGGCGTCAACATCACCTCCGCCTGGTACACCGGCAACAGCGCGACGAACACCATCAGCGGCACGTCGATGGCGTCGCCGCACGTCGCCGGCGCCGCGGCGCTCGTGCTCTCGACGAACCCGTCATGGAGCCCGCAGCAGGTGCGGGACAGCCTGGTCAACAACGCCACCCCGAACGTGGTGACCAACGTGGGCACCGGCACCCCGAACCGGCTGCTCTACGTGGTCAACGGCAGCACCCCGCCGCCGACCAACGACTTCTCCGTCTCGGTGTCGCCCACCTCCGGCTCCACCGCCCCCGGCGGCTCGGTGAGCGCCACCGTCGCCACGGCCACCACCAGCGGCTCGGCCCAGTCGGTCAGCCTCTCGGCCAGCGGCCTGCCGGCCGGCGCCACCGCCTCGTTCAACCCGGCGACGGTGACCTCCGGCGGCTCGTCCAGCCTCACCATCACCACTTCGGCAAGCACCCCGGCCGGCACGTACGCCGTGACCATCAGTGGCACGGCGGCCTCGGGGACGAAGACGGCGACGTACTCGCTCACCGTGACCGGCACCGGTGGCTGCACCGGCGCCGGTCAAAAGCTGGCCAACCCGGGCTTCGAGTCCGGTAACACCGGGTGGACCGCCACCTCCGGCGTGATCGGCCAGCACGGCGCGTCCGGCCAGCCGCCCCGCTCCGGCACCTGGAACGCCTGGCTGGACGGCTACGGCAGCTCGCACACCGACACGCTGGCCCAGTCGGTCGCCCTGCCGGCCGGCTGCTCGTCGTACAGCCTGAGCTTCTGGCTGCACATCGACACCGCCGAGACCACCACCAGCACGGCGTACGACACGCTGCGGGTGCAGGTGCTCAACAGCAGCGGTTCGGTGCTGGCGACGCTCGCCACCTACTCGAACCTGAACAAGAACACCGGCTACGCGCAGCGGTCGTTCAACCTGGGCGCCTACGCCGGGCAGACGTTACAGATCAAGTTCATCGGGGTGGAGGACTGGTCCCTGCAGACCTCGTTCGTCATCGACGACACCGCGCTGAACGTCTCCTGAACCAACCTTCCCACCGGCGTCCGGCGGTCACCTCCACGGTGGCCGCCGGGCGTCGTTCCGGGGTCAGACCGCGAAGCCGGCGGGGCGCTCGGTGGCCGGAGCCGGCGGGGTGGCCTTCCACAGGCCGGTCTTCTGCGCCGCCAGGCGGGCCAGGTAGGCCGGGTTGAGGATGACGTACCGCCGCCAGAGCCGCTTCGGCTCCAGGCCGAGCCGCCAGAACCACTCCAGCCCGGCGCGCTGCATCCACGGCGGCGGATTGCGCAGCAGGCCGGCGTGGTAGTCGAAGGCCGCGCCGACCGCCATCAGCGGCATGTCCAGCAGCGGTCGCATGGCGTACGCGAAGACCTCCTGCCGGGGGCAGCCGAGCCCGACCAGGACGAGCCGGGAACCGCTGGCCCTGATCCGGTCGGCGATCTCGACATCCTCGCCGGGCTGCACCTGGCGGAACTTCGACGGCTCGACGCCGGCGATCTTCAGCGCCGGGAACTTCTCCTCCAGCGCCGGGATCAGCCGCGCCAGGGTCTCCTCGGTGGAGCCGTACAGGTAGACCGGCAGCCCCTCGTCGGCGAAACGGGCGAGCACCCTGAGGGTGAGCTCCGGCCCGTACACCCGGTCGGTGAGACCCGCGCCGTGCAGCAGGTTGAGCGCCCAGCGGACCGGCTGGCCGTCCGGCGTGACCACGTCGAACGAGTTGAGCCGGGCGTTGTGCGCCGGGTCGAGCACCCCGGTCATCACCCCGTGCACGGCCAGCGCGGTCAGCGCCATCGGCCGGCGCTCCCGCGCCGCGGTGACGACCGCCTCGGTGGCCGCGGCGTAGTCGGTCGCGTCGACGAGCACGCCGAGCACGTTCCGCTTGGTGCTGGTGGTCATGCCTGCGGCACCCACTTGTCCACGTTGGCCTCGTAGATCTCCCGCATGATCATCGGCACGTCGTAGACCTGCTTCCAGTCCGGGTAGTCGGCCTGGAACGCCTCGTTCGAGCCGATCCACCACTTGTGGTCGCCGATCCGGTTCGCCTCGACGTACTCCGTGATCATCTCGTGGCCGGTGATCTGCCCGGCCAGCGCGAACGCCTCCCGGTTGGAGGTGTTGGAGTGCCGGCCGCCGCCCAGGTTGTAGACCGCCGCCGAGCGCGGGTTGCGGAAGAACGCCTCGAACGCGGAGACCACGTCCGAGCTGTGGATGGCGTCCCGGACCTGCTTGCCCTGGTAGCCGAAGATCTTGTACGTCCGGCGCTCCATGTTCGCCCGCATCACGTACCCGAGGAAGCCGTGCAGCTCCGTGGCCGAGTGCGCCGGGCCGGTCAGCGTGCCGCCCCGGAAGCAGGCGGTCTTCATGCCGAAGTAGCGGCCATACTCCTGGACCATCACGTCGGCCGCGACCTTCGAGGCGCCGAAGACCGAGTGCAGGCAGGCGTCGATCGACATGTCCTCGCGGATGCCCTGCTCGTACGGGTGCCCCGGCTCGATCTCCCAGCGCGTCTCCAGCTCGACCAGCGGGAGGCTGTTCGGCCGGTCGCCGTAGACCTTGTTGGTCGAGCAGTGGATCACCGGTGCCTCGATGCAGTGCTCGCGGACGTTCTGCAGCACGTTGAGGGTGCCGCCGGCGTTCACGTCGAAGTCGGTGAACGGGTCCCGGACGGCCCAGTCGTGCGACGGCTGCGCGGCGGTGTGGATCACCACGGCGATGTCCCGGCCGTACCGGGCGAAGAGCTTCGCCAGCGCGTCCCGGTCCCGGATGTCGATGCTGTGGTGCGAGTACGCCGAGCGCAGCTCGTCGGTCAGCCGGCGGACGTTCCAGGCGGTCGACGCCTCGGCGCCGAAGAACTCCTGACGCATGTCGTTGTCGATGCCGACCACGTCGAGACCGAGGCCGGCGAAGTGCCGGACCGCCTCGGAGCCGATGAGACCGCCCGAACCGGTCACCAACGCGACACTCACACGCCACTCCTGGTCAGTAGGAGGCAGGGAAACCATCGGAGCATAGCGTGACGTCCGCCACGCCCCGATACGGCGCGAGGGCCCCGCAGCCTGCGGAGCCCTCGTGATGGTGGGGAAGGGGGGAGTTGAACCCCCACGTCCTTTCGGACACACGGACCTGAACCGTGCGCGTCTGCCATTCCGCCACTTCCCCGTGGCTTCACCTGCAACACCGTATCTCATCGCGGTCCCGCCGCCTGCGGCAGGTGCCCGAACATATTACGCTGTCACCGGTCATCGCCACGAGCGGTCACCGCTCGTGGCGGACGAAACTGTAGCACGACCCGAGGGGTCCGTTCGAACGGACCGTCGGCGGCCGGCCGAGCGGCATGTGAGCTGCGAGGGCGGTGTCCAGATACCATCATTGCCTCGGGACCCGAGGAGGAGCCGGTGAGCGTGCTGCAACGCTTCGAGAAGCGTCTGGAAGGCCTGGTCGAGGGGGCCTTCGCCAAGGTCTTCAAGGGGGTTGTCCACCCCGTGGAGATCCTCAACGCCATGCAGCGGGAGGCTGAGGCGCACAAGGCGATCCTGGCCGGTGGGCGCACGCTGGTGCCCAACCGCTACGTGATCGATCTCTCGCCCTACGACCACAGCAGGCTGGCGCCGTACGCCGCCGCGCTGGCCCAGGAGCTGGCCCAGTCGCAGGCGGAGTTCATCGGCGAGCAGGCCTGGACGGTCTACGGCGACGTGATCGTCGAGATCGAGCGCGGCGAGGGGCTGGACACCGGCATGTTCCGGGTCACCGCCGAGGTCTACACCGGCGGCGACGTCGCCCCGGTCTCCGCGCCCGGCGGCTACGACGCCGGCCCGCCGGCGTACCCGGCGTACGAGCAGGGCGGCGGCTACGGCCCCCCGCCCGGCCAGGGCGGCGGCCGCAACGTGCGGCTGGTCTCCGGCGACGGTCGCACCTACCCGCTCCAGATGGGCTCGACGGTGATCGGCCGCGGCGACCAGGCCAACCTGCGCCTGCCCGACGTCGGGATCTCCCGGCGACACGCCCGGCTGGACTTCGACGGCGGCCAGGTCGTGCTGACCGACCTCGGCTCCACCAACGGCACGATGGTCAACGGCCAGCGCGTCTCCGCCGTCGCCCTCAACCCCGGCGACATGATCCAGCTCGGCACGACCACCCTGACCTTCCGCGTGGACGGCTGACCCGCCTTGCCGGAACTCGTCATCACCGTCGCCCGGTTCGGGTTCCTCATCCTGCTGTGGATCTTCGTGTTCACGGTGGTCGGCGTCATCCGCCGGGACCTCTTCGCCGGGGCCCGATCGGGTCGGTTGGTGGCCGCGCCGCGCGCGGTCGGCGCCCCGACCGGTCAGGCGGCGAAGCCGGCGAAGGTGAAGCGGGGCAGGGCCGCCCACCAGCTCGTGGTCACCGCCGGCCAGCTGGCCGGCACCCGGATCACCCTCGGCGAAGCCCAGATCACCATCGGGCGCGCCGAGGACTCCACTCTGGTGATCACCGATGACTACGCGTCAGCGCGGCACGCCCGGCTCGTGCCGCGCGACGGGCAGTGGTTCGTCGAGGATCTCGGCTCGACTAACGGCACCTATCTGGATCGCGCTAAGGTCACCGGACCAACCCCCGTCCCCCTCGGCGTGCCGATCCGGATCGGCCGCACTTCTCTCGAATTACGGCCATGACTCTGACCCTGCGCTATGCGGCCCACAGCGACCGCGGTCTGATCCGAGACGGTAACCAGGATTCCGTCTACGCCGGGCCGCGGCTTCTCGCCGTCGCCGACGGCATGGGCGGTATGGCCGCCGGTGACGTCGCCAGCAACATCGTCATCGGTGCCATGGCGCCCCTCGACGAGGACGTCCCAGGGGACGCCCTCGTCGACGCGTTGCGTTCGGCCGTCGGCACCGCCAACCAACAACTCCGCGACACCGTGGACGCCAACCCGCAGCTGGAGGGGATGGGCACCACGCTCACCGCCACCCTCTTCTCGGGCAGCAAGCTCGGCATGGTCCACATCGGTGACTCGCGGGCCTACCTCCTGCGCAACGGCGAGTTCGCGCAGATCACCAAGGACGACACGTACGTCCAGATGCTCGTCGACGAGGGTCGGATCAGCGCGGAGGAGGCGAGCAGCCACCCCCAGCGCTCGCTGCTCACCCGTGCGCTGGACGGCCGCGACATCGACCCGGAGTACAGCGTCCGCCAGGTCCTGCCGGGCGACCGCTACCTGATCTGCAGCGACGGGCTCTCCGGTGTGGTCAGCGCGGACACCATCGCCGACACCATGCGGGAGTACACCGACCCGCAGCAGTGCGTCGAGCGCCTGGTGCAGCTCGCGCTGCGAGGCGGCGGCCCGGACAACGTCACGGTGATCATCGCCGACGCCACCGACCAGGACATCGTCGAGGCCTCCCCGATCGTCGGCGGCGCCGCCGCCCGGGACCGTGGCATGGCCACCTCGGCCGACGTCTCCACCCCGGCGGCCCGTGCCTCGGCCCTGTCGGCCCCGCGCCCGCCGGCCCCGGAGGAGCCGGCGGACAACCGGGACGACGAGTCGGAGCGGCGCGGGCACCACCCGCTGCGCAGCGCGGCGATGCTGCTGGCGCTGCTGGTCATCCTCGGCGGCGGCCTCTTCGCCGGGTGGAGCTACACCCAGCGGCAGTACTACGTCGGCACCACCGAGCAGGGTCAGCTCGCCGTCTTCCGCGGCGTGCCGGGCCAGATCGCCGGCCTTGACCTGTCCAGCGTGCACTCCACCAGCGGAGCCAAGCTGGACGACCTCACGCTGGCCGCGCAGGAGCAGGTCAAGCAGGGCATCCAGGCCAAGAGCGAGCCGGACGCGCAGCGCCGGCTGGCCGAGCTGACCAGCGACGACCCGGCGAACCCGAACCTGAAGCCGATCTGCCCGCCGAGCCCGACGGCCGCCGCGGTCAGCCCGACGCCGGCCGTCACCGCCTCCGCGGTGGCCCCGGCCGTCAGCGCCAGCGGTCGGCCGCCGGTCACCGCCACCCCCGCGCCGACCACCACACCCGACGCCGTCCCCTCCGACACCGTTCCGCCGGTCGACCCGGCGGGCTGCCGGTCGCCGGAGTGAGCGTCGGCTCGACACCGAGGACCCATCCGTGACCGCAGCGGCCGTACCGGCAGCCTCGCCCGCCTCGACGGGCGAGGCTGCCGGCGTACGCCTGGCCCGGTCCCGCCGCAACGCCGAGCTGTCGCTGCTCCTGCTCGCCATGGTCCTGGTGGCGGCGTACGCGGCGACGGTCGAGGCGAACGTGCTGGACACGGTCACCCCGGACTTCTGGATGCCGGCGGCCGCGCTGGGGCTGGTCTTCCTCGGCCTGCACCTGGTGATCCGGTGGCTGGCGCCGTTCGCCGACCCGGCGCTGCTGCCGGCGGTCGCCCTGCTCAACGGCATCGGCGTGGGCTTCCTGCGCCGGTACGACCTGGCCAAGGCGGTCCCGGCGGACCGGGAGACGCTGGCGATCTTCGCCGGTACGGGCGGCCGGCAGCTCGCCTGGACGCTGGGCGCGGTGATCCTCGCCGCCGGGCTGCTCGCCATCATGCGGGACCACCGCTCGCTCTCCCGGTACGCGTACACCCTGGGGCTGGCCGGCATCGTGCTGGTGATGATCCCGGCGGTGCTGCCGGCCCGGTTCTCCGAGATCAACAACGCCAAGCTGTGGATCCGGATCGGCGGCTTCTCGATCCAGCCGGGTGAGTTCGCCAAGCTCGCCCTGCTCGCCTTCTTCGCCTACTACCTGGTCCGCAAGCGTGAGGTGCTGTCGCTGGCCAGCCGGCGGGTGCTCGGCATCGACTTCCCGCGCGGGCGCGACCTCGGTCCGGTCCTCGTGGTCTGGATCATCAGCCTGCTGGTCCTGGTCTTCGAGAAGGACCTGGGCACCTCGCTGCTCTACTTCGGCATGTTCGTGGTGACGCTCTACATCGCCACCGAACGGGTCAGCTGGCTGCTCATCGGTCTGATCCTCTTCTTCGGCGGCGCCTACCTGGCGTACCTCCTGGGCAGCACGGTCGGCGGTCCGTTCCTCAACTTCTACGACCGGGCGCAGATCTGGCTGGACCCGTTCGCCGAGCCGTACGACCGGGGCTACCAGATCGTCCAGGGTCTGCTCACCCTCGGCACCGGTGGCCTCTTCGGTGCCGGCCCGGGCGGCGGCCAGCCGACCCTGCTGCCCGAGGTGCAGACCGACTTCATCTTCGCCGGCATCGGCGAGGAGATCGGGCTCTTCGGCCTCTCCGCGCTGCTCGTGGTCTACCTGCTGGTCGTCGAGCGGGGCCTGCGGGCGGCGCTGGCCGTACGGGACTCGTTCGGCAAGCTGCTCGCCGGCGGTCTCGCCTTCACCCTGGGCCTCCAGGTCTTCGTGATCGTCGGCGGGATCAGCAAGCTCATCCCGCTGACCGGCCAGACCACCCCGTTCCTCTCCGCCGGCGGCTCGTCGCTGATGGCGAACTGGCTGCTCATCGCGGTGCTGCTCCGGGTCTCCGACGGGGCCCGCCGGCCGATGACCGGGGGTGGCCCGGCGGCCCGGCCGTCCGGCGGTGCGCCGGAGCAGCTGCACGGGGCTCAGACGGAGGTGATCCGGCCGTGAACGCACCCCTGCGCCGCGTCGGCGTGGTCGTCATGATCCTCTTCGGCCTGCTCTTCGCGAACCTCAACTGGATCCAGGCCTACAAGGCCGACGAGTACCGCAACAGCGACTACAACGGCCGGGTCCAGGTGGCCGAGTACGAGCGCAAGCGCGGCAACATCGAGGTCGGCGGCACCGCGGTCGCGCTCAGCAAGGAGACCGGCGGCAAGCTGAAGTTCCGGCGCACCTACCCGGGCGAGGAGACGTACGCGCACGTGCTCGGCTACAAGCCGGTCAACCTCGCGGAGACCGGCATCGAGCGCACCGAGAACGACTTCCTCGCCGGCACCAGCGACCAGCTGATCGCCAACCGGGTGAAGGACATGTTCACCGGGGACGAGACCGGTGGCGGCAACGTGCTGCTCACCCTCTCCAAGCGGGCCCAGGACACGGCGTTCAAGCAGCTCCAGGACAACCAGGTCGGGGCGAAGCGGGGCGCGGCCATCGCGATCGACCCGCGGACCGGTGCCGTGCAGGCCCTGGTCTCCATGCCCAGCTTCGACCCGAACCCGCTGGCCAGCCACGACACCAACGAGGCGACGGCGGCGCACAACGAGCTGGAGAAGGACCCGGACCGGCCGCTGGCCAACCGGGCGCTGTCGGAGACGCTGCCGCCCGGCTCCACCTTCAAGATCGTGGTGGCGGCGGCGGCGCTGGAGAGCGGGATCGGCCAGAGCACCGAGATCCCGGCCGGGACGAGCTACACCCCGCCGACCTCGGGCCAGCCGATCCGCAACGCCGCGCCCTCGATCTGCCCCGGGCCGCCCGGCACCACCGTGACGCTGAAGGAGGCGGTCACCGAGTCCTGCAACACCGGCTTCGCCCAGCTCGGCGTCAAGCTCGGCGCCGACAAGCTGAAGGAGAAGGCCCGCCAGTTCGGCTTCGAGCAGGAGGACCTCACCGTCGGGCAGCTCGGCGAGGGCGGCCTCGGCGTGGCGGCCAGCCGGACCGGGGACATGGAGGCCCCGGGCGGGGCCACCGATCCGGCCGCCCTGGCCCAGTCCTCCATCGGGCAGCGGGACGTGCGGATGACCCCCCTCCAGGGCGCGCTGATCGCCGGGGCGGTCGCCAACGGCGGCAGCCAGATGCGGCCGTACCTGGTCAAGCAGCTGCTCGCCCCGGACCGCACCACCAGCTACTACACCGCCAAGCCGCGGGAGCTGCGGCGGCCGGTGAGCGGCCAGGTCGCCAGCGACCTGAGGGACATGATGGTCAGCGTGGTCGAGAGCGGCACCGGCCGGAAGGCGGCGTTCTCCGGCTACACGGTCGGCGGCAAGACCGGCACCGCCCAGTCCGGGCCGAACACCCCCGACCACGGTTGGTTCATCGGCTTCGCCCTCGACAAGAACGGCACCCCGGTCTCCGCGGTCTGCGTGGAGCTGGAGCAGGCCGGCAGCGGCGGCAGCGCCGAGGCGGCCCGGATCGCCGGCAGGATCATGCAGGCGGCCATCGCCGACTCCGGGGGCCGCTGACATGCTCAGCCCCGGCGTCCAGCTCGGCAACCGCTACCGCCTCGACGAGCGGATCGCCAGCGGTGGCATGGGCGACGTCTGGCGCGGCACCGACCAGGTGCTGGGCCGTACGGTCGCGGTGAAGAGCCTGCTCCCGGCGCTGCTCGACGATCCGGGCTTCGCCGAGCGGTTCCGCGGCGAGGCGCGCACCATGGCCACCATCAACCACCCCGGCGTGGTCGACGTCTACGACTTCGGCAGCGACCAGCACATCGCCTTCCTGGTGATGGAGTACGTCGAGGGCGACGCCCTCTCCGCCACGCTGAGCCGGGTCGGCCGGCTCACCCCGGCCCGGACGATGGCCCTGCTGGCCCAGGCCGCCGACGCGCTGCACGCCGCGCACGAGAAGGGCATCGTGCACCGCGATGTGAAGCCCGGCAACCTGCTGGTCCGGCCGAACGGCACGCTGGTGCTCACCGACTTCGGCATCGCCCGCTCCGACCTGGTCGGCCAGCTCACCGCGGCCGGCTCGGTGCTCGGCACGGCCTCCTACATCTCGCCCGAGCAGGCCACCGGCGCGGTCGCCACCCCCGCCTCCGACGTGTACGCGCTCGGCGTGGTCGCGTACCAGTGCCTCGCCGGTCGGCGTCCCTTCGAGGGGGACAATCCGCTCGAGATCGCCATGAAGCACGTCCGCGAAGCGCCCCGACCGCTGCCCAACGACATCCCGCCGCAGGTCAAGGCGATCGTGGAGCGGGCCCTGGCGAAGGATCCGGCGGCCCGCTGGCCGAGCGCCGCCGCGCTGGCCGGGGTAGCCCGCCAGGCCAAGCTGGCGCTGTCGCAGCAGGCGCGGACCGGTGCTCACCCGGGCCCGATCTCCGGCGTACCGGCGTCGCCGGCCGGGCCGTCGGCCCGCGCCCAGGTCCCCACCGCGTCCCGGCAGCAGCCGCGTCCGTCCGCGGTCGCGCCGCGTCCGCCGGTCGCGTCCCGGCCGCCGGTGGCGGCGCCGGTCGCCCCGCGTGGGGCGGCGCCGGTTCCGCCGCCCCGCCAGCACAATCCCCCGGGGTACGCCCGGCCGCCGGTCGCCCCGGCTGCGCCGCTGCCGGCGCCCCGCCGATCCCGGGCCGGCCTGTGGTGGGCCGCCATCCTGGTGGCCGTGCTGGTCCTGCTCTGCTCCGGCGTGATTTCCTACAACTGGAACAGCGCGGCGTCCGGTGACACCGGCGCGCTCGTTCCGATGAGCGTGACCTCCGGCGCGGTGCGGGCCCACGGAGCCGACGATCCGGTCGGGACGTCGTACCGTCGTGGGGTACGGCTCCAGCCCGGTGGCGGCGAGACGACGACGAGCGAAGGACGAGAGACGCGATGACAGCGCAGGCCCGCCTGCTCGGTGGCAGGTACCAGGTCGGCGAGCTGCTCGGCTACGGCGGCATGGCGGAGGTGCACCGCGGTCGCGATCTCCGGCTCGGTCGGGATGTCGCGATCAAGATGCTCCGGGCCGACCTCGCCCGGGACGCCACCTTCCAGATGCGGTTCCGCCGGGAGGCGCAGAACGCCGCCTCGCTCAACCACCCGGCCATCGTCGCCGTGTACGACACCGGCGAGGAGACCGCGCCGACCGGCGAGACGCTGCCGTTCATCGTGATGGAGTTCGTCAACGGACGGACCCTCAAGGAGGTCCTCGGCGTCGAGGGGCGGCTCCAGCCGCGCCGGGCGCTGGAGATCTGCGCCGACATGTGCGCGGCGCTGGAGTTCAGCCACCGGCACGGCATCATCCACCGGGACATCAAGCCCGGCAACGTGATGCTCACCCAGACCGGCCAGGTCAAGGTGATGGACTTCGGCATCGCCCGCGCGCTGGCCAGCGGCGTCACCACGATGACCCAGACCAGCGCGGTCATCGGCACCGCGCAGTACCTTTCGCCCGAGCAGGCGCGCGGCGAGGCGGTCGACGCCCGCTCCGACGTGTACGCCGCCGGCTGCGTTCTCTTCGAACTGCTCTGCGGGCACCCGCCGTTCGTCGGGGACAGCCCGGTCAGCGTCGCGTACCAGCACGTCCGGGAGGCGCCGCCCACCCCGAGCGACATCAACCCGGACGTCAACCCGGCCGTCGACGCGATCGTGCTGAAAGCGCTGTCGAAGAACCCGCTCAACCGCTACCAGAGCGCCGGCGAGATGCGGGCCGACCTGCTGCGGGCGGCCGCCGGCCGGCCGGTGATGGCCACCCCGGTGCTGCGCGAGGACGAGACCGCCCCGATGGCCCCGGCCGCGGCGGGCTACCAGACCCAGGTGATGGGACCGCAGACCCGGCAGGTCCCGGCCCGGGTCGGCGACGCGGGGAAGCGCAAGAGCTCCTCCTGGGTGATCGCCACCTTCGCCGCCCTCGGCGTGCTCGCGGTGATCGCCCTGGCCACCGCCCTCTGGCTCAACCAGAACGGCACCGACAAGGTCGCCGTCCCGAACCTCAAGGGCATGGACCAGGCCACCGCCATTACGCAGATCCAGCAGGCGGGCCTGAGACCGCAGCTCGGCGAAGCGGTGCTCAACAACACCTGCGAGAAGGGCAAGGTTGTCGAGCAGCGCCCGCCGGCCAACACCCAGCTGGAGAAGACCCGGGACGTGACCATCCAGGTCTGCGGCGGCAAGAAGGACGTCACTATCCCTCCTGGCCTGCAAGGCTCCCAGTTCACGAACGTCAAGGCGCAGCTTGAGGGTCTGGGCCTCAAGGTCGACGACAGCCGGGTCGACAACGGTCTGCCGGAGGGGACGGTCGTCACGGTCGACCCGAAGGAAGGTAGCCTGGTGGCCCCCAGCAGCACCGTCAAGGTGACGGTGTCCCGGGGCAACGTCAACGAGGTGCCCAACGTCCGCGGCTACACCAAGGATCTGGCCATCCAGCGGCTGAAGGATTCCGGCTACGAGGTGCGGGTCCGGGACGGCGTCGAGGTGCCGGCGGACCAGGCCGGCAAGGTGAGCGACCAGAGCCCGAACGCCGGCCAGAAGCTGGCGAAGGGTAAGACGGTCACCATCTACGTGGACATTCCGCTGCCCGAGGTGACCGAGAGCCCCACCCCGACCCCGACCCCGACCCCCACCGGGACGCCCACCGCCCCCGGCGGGGGTGGCGGCCTGCCCGTCCCCACCTCGCCACCCGCGCGGCTTTCCGCCGAGTGACACCGAAGGGCCCTGACGTCGTACGCCGGGGCCCTGCTGGTGTTCGCTGAATGTTCCGGACCGGAAAGCCGCGTCAGGCGGCGGCGAAGGCGGCCCGGCGGCGAGCGTCCACCTCGGCGGCCAGCTCCGGGGCACGTTCGAGCGCCTCCGGGTAGCCGCAGACGGCCAGCCAGTTCGCCAGCATGAGGTGCCCGCCCTCGGTCAGCACCGACTCGGGGTGGAACTGGACCCCCTCGATCGGCAGCGTCCGGTGCCGCATCGCCATCACCACGCCGGACTCCGTCCGGCCGGTGACCTCCAGCTCGTCCGGCAGCGTCTCCGGCAGCACGGCCAGCGAGTGGTACCGGGTCGCGGTGAACGGGTCCGGCAGCCCGGCGAGCACCCCGACCCCCTGGTGGCGTACCTCGGAGGTCTTGCCGTGCAGCAGCTCGGGCGCCCGGGTGACGGTCGCGCCGAACGCCTCGCCGATGGCCTGGTGACCGAGGCAGACGCCGAAGAGGGGCAGCTTGCCGGCGTACTCCCGGATGACGTCCAGGCAGATGCCGGCGCGGTCGGGACTGCCCGGCCCCGGGGAGAGCAGCACGCCGTCCGCGCCCACCTGACCGACCTCGGCGACGTCGATCTCGTCGTTGCGCCGGACCTCGCAGTCGACGCCGAGCTGGCCCAGGTACTGCACCAGGTTGAAGACGAACGAGTCGTAGTTGTCGATCACCAGGACGCGCATCGATTCACCTGCTCGGGGTCGAGGGCGGGGCGTTGTTCGTTTCGGTGCTGTACGGCAGTTCCTCGTCGGTGGGCGCGTTGCTGGGCACGGTGAGGTCGCCCTCCTGGCCCCCGGTGTCGCCGGAGTCCTGGGTGACCTGGACGTCGTCGAAGGGGAGCAGCGGCTCCGCCCACGGGAAGACCACGAACCAGAGCAGCGCCACCGTCGCGGCGGTGAGCAGCACCGAGCCGACCAGCTTGCCGGCCAGCCCGAACGGGAGCTTGCGCCAGATCCACGCGTACATCGTCAGCCTCCCAGCTCCGCCGGGCGACCTGCCGACTTGGCCTGGGCGTGGTCCAGCCGGGCATGGATGATCAGGCGCTGGTAGTTGTCGAACTTGGGGTTGCAGGTGGTCAGGGTGAGCAGCTTCTCGGTCGGCTCGGCGTTCGGCTTCATCGGCACCGGCGCCACCACCTCGACCTGGTTCGGCTTGACGATGTGGCTCCGGTAGACCTTGTAGATGAACCACTCGGTCTTGCCCTCGACCACGATGTCGTCGCCGGTCCTGAGCTCGTCCAGCCGCCAGAAGGTGGCCCGGATGCGGTGCCCCGCCACGGCGAAGTTGCCCACCTCGCCGGGGAGCGCGCTCTTCGGGTAGTGGCCCGGGGCGTACCGGATGTCGTCCTGGCTGACCCCCTCGACCACCACCCAGTGCTTGTCGAACTTGGGGATGTAGAGGCCGGCGATCGGCTTGCCCTCCACCGGCGGCCCGGGCTTCGCGCTGGGCGCGGTCGGCCCGACGGTCGGGTCGGGTGCCCACTCCTGCGCCAGCTCGCTGGTCAGGTCGTTCTGATGGGCGTCGACGATGACCGACTTGCCCCAGATCTCGTAGCCGGCGAAGAGTAGCACCACCAGGCCGAAGGTGATCAGCACCTCGCCGGTGAGCCGGACGCCGGTCCGCAGCCGGGACGCCAGGGAGGGGCGGGTGAGCTCGGAGTAGACGCTCTTGTAGCCCTCGCCGGTCTGCTCGGGACGGAGCTGCACGACCCGTTCGCCCCGGCGCGGGCGCGGCGGCTCGGCCGGGGTGTCGGTCTCACCGTCGGGTCCGTCGCCGGTGTCCCGGACGGGCGGTACGGCGCCCATCAGCGCGGTCGAGTCCAGGCCCGGGCGGCTGGCCGGTCGACCGGTGACGGCCGGGATCACGGCCGTGGCCGCCGGGTCCACGGGACCCGCACCGGCTCCCGGCCGCACCGGGCCGCCGTCGGCCGGCGTGCCGGCACGGGTGACGCCGTCGGTGGGCGTGCCACCCCGCCCGACTCCGACGCCCGGCGTTGCACCCCGGGCCACGCCGTCGGCCGGCGCTCCGGCCCGGGTGACGCCCTCGCCCGGCGCTCCGGCCCGGAGGACGCCGCCCGCCGGGGTTCCGGCCGCGGTTGCGTCGCCGGCCCGGGCGTCGGCGGGCGTTCCGGCACGAGGTGCGCCGGGGGTCCGTCCGGCGTTGCCGGTGGCGGGCGAGCCGCCGTCCGGGGCCGCCGCGGATCGGTTCTCCGCCCGGCTGCTCACCTTGGGAATGATCGCGGTCGGGGCGTCGCCGACGGCCGCTGGACGTACGCCCGGGGTGGTGGGCTGGGCCGCGGGGGGACGGGCGGTGGGCCCGTCGGCGGTCCGGGCAGCGGCGGCGCGGGCCGGCGGCGCCTCGGCGGGGCCGGGGCCGGCCGGCCGGCGGTCCGGCTGCTCGCCGAACGGGGTCGCGGCGCTGCGCATCACCGGCTCGCCCGGACGGCGTGGCACCTGCTCGGCCGGGCCGCGCTCAGCCTGCTCCGCCGGGTCGGCCTGGCGGGCCGGAAGCTGGTCGGCCGGGTAGCGTGGGGCCGGGTCGGCCTGGCGGGCCGGAAGCTGGTCGGCCGGGTGGCGTGCGACCTGGTCGGCCGGCGCGGCGGGGGGAATCCGGGGCGCGGGCTCGTCGGCGGGACGGTGCCCGGCCCGTTCGGCAGCGACCTGCCAGGCAGGGGGCGCCGACCGGCGTGGCTCATGGGCGGGGGCGGCCGGCGCCGACGGTCGTGCCTGGGCGTTTCCGGGCCAGGCCGGTGGCGGGGACCGGTACGGGTCGACCGGGGCGGCGGGGGCGCCGGTCGGGCCCGGGGTGTCCGGCCGGTGCGCCGGCGCCGGCGCGGGCGCTGGTGGACGGGGCGCCGGGGAGCGGGGCCCGGTCGGCTCCGGCCAGGGCAGGTCGAGCGCGGGTCGGGGCGGGGCCGGACGGTCGATCTTGGGGAGGAACGCGGTCGGGTCCTCGCTCTGGTCGCGGTGGCGCCCGTCCTGCCCCGCGGGGCGGCCGTCTTCAGTCACCGGGCACCGTCGCGGACTGGAGGGCCGTCGAGTCCTCGAACGCCGGCACGGTCACCATGGACACCCTCTCGGAGTAGCCGAGCTGGTAGTGGCTGACCGCTTCCCTGAACCACCGGACTCCCTCGGACTCGGCGAGCGCCTGCTGGAGGGCAGCGGGATCGCCGATCGCAACGATCTTGAAAGGAGGGGAGTACACCCGGCCGTGCAGCAGCAGGGTGTTACCGACGCAGCGTACCGCGCTGGTGCTGAGCACGCGGACATTCATGATTGACATGGCCTCGGCGCCGCCCGCCCAGAGCGCGTTCACGACCGCCTGGACGTCGCCCTGGTGGACGACCAGGTCGTCGTTGCTGGCACCTTTGGGCAGCGCCTGGTCGTTGCGCCGGGGCGCGTCGTTCAGCTCGACGGTGACCCCGGTGCCGGTGAGCGCGGTGAACCCGGCGGCCTGCCGGCTGGCGGCGGCCCGGTCCCGCTGGTCCTTGATCGGGCCGTCGGTGTCGGCGAGGGCGGCGGTCTGGCTCTCGACCTCGGCGCGCAGCCGCGCGGCGCGCTGCTCGCTCGCCTCGACCTGCTCGCGCCGGTCCTCGATCAGCTGGGTGAGCTGGGGTCGCCGGTCCTCCCGCAGGGAGGTGCCGCCGGCGGTGGTCGCGGTGGTGGTGAAGAGCAGTCCCGCCGCGGCGGCGATCAGCGGCACCCCGATCGACCAGCCCGGTCGTCGCTGCCGTGGCCGCCGCGGCAGGAGGCCGGCAACGGCCCGCCGGAGGACCTTCTGCCAGGAGGCGGCGCCGGACGTGTACTCCACCGGGCGTTTCCTTCCCCGTCGTCTCGGGCCGGTCCGCGAGGCGCGGACCGTGCTGCTCGACCCGAAAAGTCCCACCCTTTTCGGTCACTCCGTGCACCGGCCTGACCCCATTCGTGGCCGGGACGGTCCGTCGGGACTACGCTAGCTGTCGAACATTATTGGCCATGGACCGTCGCCCCCGCGCCCGGTTGTCAGGCCGGACGAGGTCGTCACCCCTCTGGAGAGCGTCGTGCCCAAGTCTCAGGTCCGCAAGAAGAAGGTGTACACCCCGCCGACGGACGTGCGTCCGACGGCGACGGCGGCGACGCGCAAGCCTAGCCCGGTCTGGCTGCCGATCACCGCCGTCGCGCTGATCGTCGCCGGGATCGGCTGGCTGGTCGTGTACTACCTCTCCGAGCAGGCGTACCCGGTCATGTCGTGGGGTTACTGGAACCTCGCGGTGGGCTTCGGCGCGATGGTCGCCTCGCTGATTCTGCTTTCCCGCTGGCGCTGACCGGCGCGACGTCCGGCCCGGTTCCCCGTCCGGGGGCCGGGCCGTCGGCGTGTGGTGCGTCGGGTCGGCCGCCGCCGCCGGCCGGCCCCGCGGCCGCGTCCGCGGCGGATGTACGTCACGCCACGACGCCCCTGCCCGGCGCGCGCCGCCCGGTCCACCTAAGGTGTCCGCAGGGCGGCGTGGCCGGATGCGAGATGACTCACGTTACTGCTGGGTAACCTTGCGCGTAGGCTGCACTGCATGACCGAGCGGAGCGAGGTCATCGACCGGTCGGGTCGGGGCAGCGGGAGCGGCGCAACGCCACCCGCGCCGTGAGCCGTACCCGGTCGCCGAGCCGCTCGACAGGCAGCAGACCGGGAGGCCAACTCGATGGGCAGCGTCCAGATCGTCACCACGATCCTCGCGGCCGCCATCACCGCCGTGGCGGTGTGGCTTGCGGTGCGCGCGGTCATGAAGATGACGGCCGTCATCCGGCTCGGGCAACCCGCCCCAGAGCGGTTCACCGACAAGGGCGCCCGCGCGAAGACCATGCTGGTGGAGACCGCCGGTCACACCCGCATGCTGAAGTGGAGCGTGGTGGGCGCCGCGCACTGGTTCGTGATGGTCGGCTTCATCGTGCTGTCGCTGCTGGTGCTCGAGGCGTACTTCGAGGTGGTCACCCCGACCGGCGGGCTGCCGATCATCGGGCACTGGACGATCTTCGGCCTGGCCACCGAGGTCATCGGCGTGCTGGGCCTGGTCGGCATCCTGGTGCTGATGGCGATCCGGCTGCGCAACCGGCCCACCCGGCCGGGCGGGCGCTCCCGGTTCACCGGCTCGACGATGTGGCAGGGCTACTTCGTCGAGTGGATCGTGCTGCTGGTCCTGATCTTCGGGTTCGTGATCCGGGGCTTCAAGGTCGCCACCGACCACTTCGAGTACCCGGTCTGGGCCACCCCGGTCAGCCACGCGGTCGGGGCGGTGCTGCCCGACTGGCAGGACGGGGCCAGCGTCGCCGCGCTCATCAAGATCGTTATCTCGATGACCTGGCTGATCGTCATCTCGCTGAACGTGACCATGGGTGTCGCCTGGCACCGCTTCCTGGCGTTCCCCAACATCTTCTTCAAGCGGGAGCCGGCCAAGCCCGCCGGGTCCGGCCTCGGCGCGCTGCGGCCGATGATGAGCGACGGCAAGCCGCTCGACTTCGAGGAGGCCGACCCGGAGAAGGATCAGTTCGGCGTCGCCCAGGTCGAGCAGTTCTCCTGGAAGGGCCTGCTGGACTTCAGCACCTGCACCGAGTGCGGTCGCTGCCAGTCGCAGTGCCCGGCCTGGAACACCGGCAAGCCGCTGTCGCCGAAGCTGCTCGTGCTGAGCCTCCGCGACCACGCGTACGCCAAGGCGCCGTACCTGCTGGCCGGCGGCGGCAAGGACCTGACCGGTGAGGAGAAGGCCACCGCCGCGCAGCTCGCCCACATGGACGTGCTGGCCCTCGCCGAGGCCGAGAGGCCGCTGATCGGCACCGCCGAGGAGGGTGGTGTCATCGACCCGGACGTGCTCTGGTCCTGCACCACCTGCGGTGCCTGCGTCGAGCAGTGCCCGGTCGACATCGAGCACGTCGACCACATCGTCGACATGCGCCGCTACCAGGTGCTGATCGAGTCGAGCTTCCCGTCCGAGGCCGGCGTCATGCTGCGCAACCTGGAGAACAAGGGCAACCCGTGGGGCGCCCCGCAGAACACCCGCGAGGACTGGACCAAGGGCCTCGACTTCGAGGTGCCGCGGGTCGGTGAGGTCGAGGACTTCGAGTACCTGTTCTGGGTCGGCTGCGCCGGCGCGTTCGAGGACCGGGCCAAGAAGACCACCCGGGCGGTCGCCACGCTGCTCAACGAGGCCGGCGTGACGTTCGCGATCCTCGGCGAGGGCGAGACCTGCTCCGGCGACCCGGCCCGCCGGATCGGCAACGAGTTCGTCTTCCAGATGCTCGCCCAGCAGAACGTCGAGACCCTCAACGAGGCGTTCGAGGGTCGGGAGAAGGCCAAGCGCAAGATCGTGGCCACCTGCCCGCACTGCTTCAACACCCTGGGCAACGAGTACGGCCAGCTCGGCGGCGAGTTCGAGGTGGTCCACCACACCCAGCTCCTGGCCCACCTGGTCAGCACGGGCAAGCTCACCCCGGTGCAGCCGGTCGACGGCGGCGTGACCTACCACGACCCCTGCTACCTGGGCCGGCACAACCGGGTCTTCGCCGCGCCGCGTGAGGTGCTCGGCGACGCGATCCAGGGCGAGCTCACCGAGATGCCGCGCAACAGCGAGCGCTCCTTCTGCTGCGGTGCCGGCGGCGCCCGGATGTGGATGGAGGAGAAGATCGGCAAGCGGATCAACGTGGACCGGGTCGAGGAGGCCATGGCCACCGGGGCGAAGACGGTCGCCGTCGGCTGCCCGTTCTGCTCGACGATGCTCAACGACGGGGTCAACGGCAAGGGCGCCGGCGAGCAGGTCGAGGTCATCGACGTGGCCAGCGTGCTGCTCCGCTCGGTCAAGCCGGAAGCCGCGCCGGGCGAGAAGGAGACCGCGCCGGTCGCCGGCTGAGGTCGTACCCCGCGACAGCTCACGCACGACGGCGGTGGCACCCACGAGGTGCCACCGCCGTCGTCGTCCCAGGAGGCGCCCGCCACCACGGCCGGGCGCGAACTCGTGCCCCGGGCCGGCCCGTGCCACAATCTCGCTCATCGACGGTTTATTGCTCGGCACGCTGTTGCCCCTGGTCGGCTTCGTGCTGCTGACCGCCGGCAACGCGTTCTTCGTCGCGGCCGAATTCGCCCTGGTCACCGTCGACCGCGCCGAGATCGACCGGCGGGCCGCCGCCGGCGACGCCCGGGCCGTCACCGTACGCACGGCGCTGCGGGAGCTCTCCTTCCAGCTCTCCGGCGCGCAGCTCGGCATCACCATCACCGCGCTGCTCACCGGCTACCTGGCCGAACCGGCCCTGGCCCGGCTCTTCACCCCGCTGCTGCGACCCGTCGGCGGCGCCGACCGGTTCAGCCCGCTGCTCGCCCTGGCCCTCGCGACGCTGATCTCGATGCTCTTCGGCGAGCTGGTGCCGAAGAACCTGGCGCTGGCCCGGCCGATGCCGGCCGCGCTGGCCACCGCCGCGCCGATGCGCGGCTTCGCCCGGGCGTTCCGCTGGCTGATCCGGGGGCTGAACAACGCCGCGAACCGGCTGGTCCGCCAGCTCGGCGTGGAGCCGCAGGAGGAGCTGGCCAGCGCCCGGTCACCCGAGGAGCTGGGGCTCCTCGCGGCGATCTCCGCCCGGGCCGGCGCGCTGCCGCCGGACACCGCGATGCTGCTGCGCCGGACCATCCGCTTCGGCGACAAGCGGGCCGCCGAGGCGATGACCCCCCGGGTCGACGTGATCGCGCTGCGGGCCACCGCCACGGTGGCCGAGCTGCTGAGCCTCTCCCAGCAGACCGGGCGGACCAGGTTCCCGGTCTTCGAGGAGACCCTGGACCTGGTCACCGGGGTGGCCGGGGTGCCGGACGCGCTCGGCGTGCCGCTGGACCGCCGGGCGTCCACCACCGTCGCCGCGGTCGCCCGGGAACCGGTGTACGTCCCGGAGAGCCTGGACCTGGACGGCGTCCTCGCCGCGCTGAAGGCGGCCGGCGCCGACCTCGCCATCGTGGTCGACGAGTATGGCGGCACGGACGGCGTGGTGACCGTGGAGGACCTGGTCGAGGAGCTGGTCGGGGAGATCGCCGACGAGTTCGACCCGGATGCGGTCCACCACCTCGGGCCGGCCGAGCTGACCGTGCCGGGCGGCGAGCGGACCGTCCTGGTGGACGGTGTGCTGCGCGAGGACGAGCTGGCCGAGCAGACCGGCTTCCGGCTGCCCGAGGGCCCGTACGAGACCCTGGCGGGCTTCCTGATGGCCCGGCTCGGCCACATCCCGGTGCCGGGCGAGACGGTCGCGGAGGGCGGGCACGAGTTCACCGTGGTCGAGGTCGAGCGGCACCGGATCGAGCAGGTCCGGGTGCTCCGTCCGGAGGAGCCCGACGACGATGACTGAGCTGCTGCTCGCCGTCCTGCTGCTGCTCGGCAACGCCTTCTTCGTGGGCAGCGAGTTCGCGCTGATCGCCTCCCGCCGTACGGTGCTCGAACCGCTCGCCGCCAGCTCCAAGCGGGCCCGGTGGGCGCTGTCGGCGATGAACCAGATCCCGCTGATGATCGCCGGGGCACAGCTCGGGATCACCATCTGCTCGCTGGGGCTGGGCGCGATCGCCGAGCCGGCGCTGGCCCACCTGCTGGAGACGCCGTTCGAGGCGCTCGGACTGCCCGTCGGCGCAGTGCACCCGCTGGCGTTCGTGATCGCCCTCGGGGTCGTGGTCTTCCTGCACACCGTGGTCGGCGAGATGGTGCCGAAGAACATCACCCTGGCCGGGCCGGAGCCGTCGGCGCTCTGGCTGGGGCCGGCGATGCTGGCGTTCTGCGTGGCCACCAAGCCGCTGTTGCTGGCGATGAAGTGGTCGGCCCGGCAGGTGCTGCGGCTGTGGCGGGTCGAGGCGACCGAGGCAGTGAAGACGGTGTTCACGGCGGAGGAGCTGGCCGGGCTGGTCTCCCAGGCGCGTACCGAGGGGCTGCTCGACGCGGAGGAGCATGCCCGGATCACCGGCGCGCTCGCCCTGCACAGCCGGACGGCGGCGGACGCGTTGCAGCCGTGGTCGACGGTGACCACGGTGGCCGAGGACGTCTCACCCGCCTCGCTGGAGGTGCTGGCCACCGGCACCGGCCGGTCCCGCTTCCCGGTGGTCCAGCGCTCCACCCGCCGGGTGCTCGGCTTCGTGCACGTCAAGGACGTGCTCGGGTACGCCGGCGCGCGCCGGCGCGAGCCGGTGCCGGCGGAGGTCTACCGGCCGCTGGCCGTGGTGCCGCCGGACCGTACGCTGGCCGACCTCCTGCTGTCGATGCGGCGCGAGCGGCGGCACATGGTCCTGGTGAGTGACGGCCGCCGGCCGCTCGGTGTGGTGACACTCGATGACGTATTGACAGCGATCGTTGGAAAGTGAATGAATACCCTTGGTGTGCAAGCGGTTGCTCAGACGTGATTGAACAAATGGCCGCCTTGATATCACCCCGCGCCTTCCCTAATGTGGGGCACCGACCGCTGTGGGTCGTCTGCCTCGATCTTCCCCCTCACGAGGCGCCCGGCGGTCGGTTGCAAAAGGAGTCGGTGCCGGTGGCAACCATGCCCCCTCATCGTCACGCCCGGAGTCAGCCGCCCGTCCGACCGGTCGGCGCGCGCCGGGTCGTACACCGTCTGCTCACCCTGGTCGCTGCCGTCGCCGTCGGCGCCGGACTCGTCGCCGCGCCGGCGCACGCCGCGCCGTCCGTGGACGAGATCGAGGCGCAGATCGACAAGCAGTGGGAGCAGTTGGAGCCCACCATTGAGGGCTACAACAAGGTTCGCGCCCAGCTGAAGGTCAACAAGAAGAAGTCGGCGGACCTGCAGAAGAAGATGGCGCCGCTGGAGCTGGAGTCCGCGCTCGCCATGAACCGGGTCGGCGACCTGGCCTCCCGCTACTACATGCGGGGCCCGTCCCAGGAGGTCGGCGCCCTGCTGGTCGACGCCAAGCCCGGGACGCTCGCCGAGCAGCTCACCATCCTCGACCGGCTGGCCGCCCAGCAGCGCAAGCAGGTCGCCGGGATCCTCGCCATCCGCGACAAGTACAACCGCGAGAAGCAGAAGCTCGACGCGCTGATCGCCACCCAGGTCAAGCAGGAAGCCGAGCTGAGGGCGAAGAAGAAGCAGATCGACGCCGAGATCAAGCGCCTCACCGCCTCGCTGCCGAAGACCACCGTGAAGGTGGCGGGCTGCCCGACCATCAACGGCGTGGTCAGCAGCGCCGCGCAGACCGCCATCCGGGTCGCCTGCCAGCAGGTCGGTGACCCGTACGTCTGGGGCGCCACCGGCCCGAACTCGTTCGACTGCTCCGGCCTCACCCAGTACGCCTACAAGGCGGCGGGCATCTACCTCACCCACTTCACCGGAGCCCAGTGGAACGAGGGCCGAGCGGTCTCCCGCTCCGACGCCCGCCCCGGTGATCTGGTCTTCTTCTACAGCGACCTGCACCACGTCGGCCTCTACCTCGGCAACGGCCTGATGGTGCACGCGCCCCGGACCGGCAAGCCGGTCCAGGTGACGCAGGTCAACTACATGCCGGTGGCCGGCTACCGCCGGGTCACCTGATCCGATCCGACGACGAAGGCCCCCGGTCGAGCTGACCGGGGGCCTTCGTCGTGGATGCGATGACTACTGCGGCGCGCCCACCGCGGCCGGCAGGATCAGCACGTCGTCCAGGTTCGCGAACATCACCCGGTGGCCGAACTGGATCTGCACGTACCGGTTCTCGCCCCGGACCACCGTCCGGTCGCCGGGGGCGGAGCCGTCAAAGGAGACCGCCCGGTAGTACTCGCCCGGCAGGACGCCGCCGAGCGCGTACCGCTGGCCCGCCGGGAAGGTGTACTGCAACGGCGAGATCGACTGGTACGGGATGGTGGCCGGGTAGGCCGCCTGCTCCGGGTAGGCCCGCCCGTACACCGGGATGGTGGCCCTGCCCGGCTTCGGGGTCACCACGAAGCCCTGCGCCCACTTCGCCGTCGGCGCCGAGGCCGGGTTGAGGAACCAGGCCTTCTGGCCGAGGTACCAGATCGCGGTCCAGTCACCCTGGACGTCCGCCAGGGCGTACGTCTGACCGGCCGAGGCGCGGGCGCCGTGGTCGGAGACGTACATGGTGTCCGGCGTGCCGTTCGGCCGCAGGCCGCGGTCGTTGACCAGCGGGGCGTCCGGGCTCGGCGCGGTGCGCAGGATGACCGAGGAGGAGGCGCGCAGCGGGCACGGCACGGCCGGCGGCACCGGCTTCGGCACGCCCGGCGGCTGCTGGTTGCAGCCGATGAAGGCCGGCTGGTTGGTGGCGTAGTCCGGGTCGATGGTGACCAGGCCGGTCTGCGGCGTGCCGGTCGAGTGGAACGGCGCCTTCATCAGGTCGAAGTAGTGCGACCAGTCCCAGTACGGGCCCGGGTCCCAGTGCATCCCGGCCACGTTGCCGGCAACGGTGCCGGGGACGTTGTCGTGGCCGAGGATGTGCTGCCGGCCAGCGGGATCTGGAACCGCAGCGCCAGGTGCCGGACCAGCTTGGCCGAGGTCCGGTACATCGCCTCGGTGTACCAGGTGCCGTGGCCGGCGAAGCCCTCGTGCTCGATGCCGATGGACTTGGCGTTGACGTACCAGTTGCCGGCGTGCCAGCCGACGTCCTTCGCCTTGATGTGCTGGGCCACGTAGCCGTCCACCGAGCGCAGCGTGTAGTGCCAGCCCAGGTAGGTCTTGGTCTGCACCAGCTTCACGCTCGGGCCGAAGTAGCCCTCGGTGTCGTGGATGACGATGTACTCGATCTTCTGCTGGGCCGGCCGGTCGCCGAGGTCGTGGTTGCCGTAGTCGCCCGGGTTCGGGCCGTACTTCTCGTACGGCGCGGGGATCCACTCACAGGCCAGGCGGACCGGGCATTCCAGGCCGTCGGGCCGCTCGGCGCGGCGCAGCCCGAGCCGGTGCAGCCCGGACTCGTCGGGGGTCACCTCCCGGGCGGCGAGGGTGACCCGCTGGCCGTCGTCGGTGGTCCGGGCGGCACCGACGCTGATCTGGTCGTACACCTCGTCGGCGAAGGCCGCCGCGGCGTCCTCGGTGTCCGCGCCGGAGTACCGGGCCACCGCGCCGTACCAGGCCGCCGGGTCGCTGCCGGCGCCGACCGGCGCGGCCAGTTCCCGCTGGTACGACGCGAGCAGCGCCGCCCCGCCGCGGATGTTGGCGGTGGCGTCGGTGCGCAACGTCTCCTCGGGTACGCCGGTGAGCGCGGCGGCGGCGTCGAGGGTCTGCAGGGACGCCCGTGGCAGCAGGTCCCCGGTCGGCTCGGCCGCCACGGTGGAATCGACGACCAGGGGCCGGGACTCGTCGCCCCGGGGGTCCTCGTTCTCGTCGACGTGCGAGCCGGAGGGCGTGGCGGCGACCTGGTCGGCGTCGGTCAGGTGCATCGGCCCGTAGCCGCCGCTGGTGCTGGGCTGGCCGGGGTGGGTGTCCCAGCGGGACTCCAGGTACGACACGCCGAGCAGGACGCTCTCCGGCACGCCGTATTCGGCCGCGGCCGCGGCGTACTGCTGCTGACGGTCGGTGGGTTCGGTCGGTCCGGCGGTGAGGGGTTCCGCGGCGACCGGTCCGGTGGAGAGGAGCGCGGTGGCCGCCGCCATGGCGGCGGCGAGCAGGATCCGGCCGCGTGGCGGCGAGGGTGGGCGGTGCATGGAACCTCCCGGTCAGGTGGGGGTAACTGCGTGCTCACCCTCGCCCCGGAGGCAGTCTCGGGTCAATACTTACCTGTAAACGATGTTCGATGAAAGTTTTCTTCAGCCGGTTCTCGCCGGATCCGAACTTCGGGTACGGAGTGTCACGGCGTCGCGGGTTGCGGATCAATAACAGCCATCTCTACTCTGGTCAATCGTCGGCCGGTGTGTGCACCGTCCAACCCGGGTGGTGACGGTCCGACACCGCCGAGTCGCCTCCGGGCGAGCCGGGGACCCAGGTAACCGGGGTGAATCCGCAGCACTGCGGTAGGGCGGCTCCCTTCCCGTCCGAACCCGTCAGCTAACCCGGTAGGCGGTCAGCGAAGAAGGAGTACGGAAGCCCGGTGGCACACCATGCCCCGCGGCGACCGTCGGTCCGGTCGGTCGACCGGATGACGGCTGCGCCGCGTCCACGCTGGTCCCGCTTCACCACCGCACTCGCCGCCCTGGCCGGCACCGCCGTCATCCTGACCGGCGGCGCCACGGCGGCCCACGCCGAACCGACGGTCGCCGAGATCGAGCGCCAGATCGACCAGGACTGGAACAAGCTCGAACCGATCATCGAGCAGCACAACGCCACTCGCCAGGACCTAGCCGTCAAGCGGAAGCAGGCGGCGGCCCTGGCCAAGCAGATCACCCCGTTGCAGCTCCAGGTCGACCTCGCCATGGGCCAGGTCGGCGGTCTCGCCGCCGACGCGTACAAGGGCGACAACCTGTCGACCGTGAACGCGCTGCTGGGCAGCCGGTCGCCGAGCGACGTGGTCGCCGGCCTCGAACTGCTTGACCGCTTCGCCCACCGTCAGCAGCAGCAGGTGCGCAACGTCGTCGTACTCCGCGACCAGCTGGCCGCCAAGAAGAAGCCGCTGGACGAGATGGTCGCCCAGCTGACCCGGACCGAGGCCCAGCTCGCGGCGAAGAAGAAGCAGATCAACGCCGAGATCGCCCGCCTCGACAAGCTCCGGCTGAAGGTCTACGGCAGCGGCGGCGGCGGTCCGCTGCGGCCCGCGCCCTGTCCGTCCGGCTATCCGGGCGGCCCCGCCGGAATCGCGGTCAAGTTCGCCTGCGCCCAGATCGGCAAGATCTACGTCTGGGGCGCCGCCGGCCCGGACCACTACGACTGCTCCGGCCTGACCATGGCCGCCTGGGCCAAGGCCGGCGTCTCGCTGCCGCACAACGCCCGCCAGCAGCACGACGTCACCCGCCGGGTGAGCCGGAGCGAGCTGCGCGCCGGGGACCTCGTCTTCTACTACAGCGACCTGCACCACGTCGCCATGTACGTCGGCGGCGGCTGGGTGGTGCACGCCTCCCAGTCCGGCAAGCCGATCACGATGAAACGCGTCGACGACGGCCAGATCAACAGCTACGGCCGACCGGGCTGATCCACCGGAAGGGGCTCCCGCGTGGCGGGGGCCCCCTTCCGCCGTCAGCGGATCGGCCAGGTGCGCCAGAGATGCCATGCGGGCTTGGCTGTCACTGGTGGCGGTGGTCATCGTGCCTCTCACCTGCGGCGGGAGTGGTGAGGCGTGGGGGACATCGGTGGCCGGTCGCGAACCTGTGACGGCCTGGAGACGGCCTGGCGGTCGCGGAAACCGAACGCCAGGCCTGCTCCGCTGACCGGAATCGAAGCGCACTGTCAGCTTGGGCAAGATCGGCTCGAAGGGTCGCGTTCCGCCTGTTCGTCGCGCTCTCAGGTGGTGGGGTTGACTGTGGCGTGTCGACGTAGAAGCCGGCGCGCAGTCGCACGAGATAACCCCGGCGACGTCGGTGGTCATTTCCGCAATGATGGCCGACATGGACGTAGACGAGGTCGAGGTTGTCGTCGCCCATAACGAGCGCGCGACCCTGCGCGTCGGCGACGTGTTCGTGAAGATCGACGCTGATCAGACCCGCACCGACGTCGAGGTCGAGGCGATGGCGATGGCGCCGGTCCCAACCCCGGAGATCCTGTGGCGGAAGCCGCCCGTACTCGCGCTCGCCGCTCTCCCGGGGACGGCACTCGGCCACCTCGGCGAGCCATCTACCGCTTCGTCGGCCGCGTGGGCCGCGGCGGGTGCCGCCGCCCGGATGCTGCACGACGCGCCGCTGCCGCCATGGCCCGGTCGGAGCCTCGACGAGCTCGCATCGCGCCTCGCCGATGAGTGCGAGTGGCTCGTCGCCAACGACGTCCTTCCCGCCGACGTGGTCACACGCAACCGCCGGCTCGCCGAGACTGCGCTCCGGCCGTGGACACCGGTGTTCATCCACGGCGACCTGCAGGTCGACCACGTCTTCGTCGCCGGTGACGAGGTCACCGGCGTCGTCGACTGGTCCGAGGCGTCCCAGGGCGACGCGCTCTTCGACCTCGCCGTCCTCACGCTCGGACACAAGGAGCACCTTGGCGACGTCGTCGCCGGCTACGGCACCGACGTCGACCGCGACCTCATCCGCGCATGGTGGTCGTTGCGATGCCTGACTAACGTACGCTGGCTGGCCGAGCACGGCTACGGCTCGCCGGACGAGTTCCCCGAGGTCGCCGTGCTGCGATCCCGGCCGTAAGGCTGCAATAGCCCGCCTGCTACGAGTGCCCGTTCTGCCGCGATCGCCGGGCCATCTCCCGAAACCCGTCGTCTTCCCGGCCGCCGAGGTCATGGTCCTGGTGAACATGAGGTGGTGGCCGAACACCCGCGGACATATCGGGTTGGGGCACCGCCCCGATGTGCCGTTGGAGGACAGGGCGAACGTTGCCTGACGCGGCAGGAGACGCTCCAACCACGCTCGCGGTCGTTGTCATGTTCGCGTGGGTCGCCTACCGCATGGTGCGGCCGAGAACTCGCATCAATCGAATACGCAGTCCTACCGGTCCCGTAGATGGCCCGGCCGGTCCTCTGATCCGTAGCCTCGGCGGCGTCGTGTCCGCTGTCACCTCATGGAATCGGCAGGCCCCAGCTCACCGGCCGACCCGGCCGATGCCGGCCGGAGGTCGCCAGCAGGCCGAGGCCGGACCGGTGCGGCCCGCTTGCGGGCCGCCTTGATCTGATGGAGCGGAATTCGGCAACGCGCGGACAGCGCGGCGTGTCCCGTCACGGGACATGCTTGACAGTGGCGTCCCACCAGATGCTAGACATGATCGAGAAACTCGCTTGCAGGACCTCCGCTTGTCGGCGGCATGGTTCCAGAGCGGCCGAGGAGGTTGTCGAGCGTGGCAGAGCCGAATCAGCTCGATGTGGCCCGCCGTCGCTTTCCTGTGGGTGACCACGTCACGGGTCAAGTCATCCGCATACCGAGGCCTGGCGCCATCGGGCTGCTTGTGGACCTGGGCCAAGAGCCGGAGGGCTTCGTTGACGTCCTGGCCTTGCCGCACGATCCGGTCGACTGGCCTTCGCTGGGCACAGTGATGAGGTTCGAGGTTCTCCAGCACAGGCCAGGTCAGGTCGGGCTACTGCCTCTCGACGCGTCGTTCCGCTCAGGGACCTACCTGCCCACCAGCCTGAGCCACGACGAGTGGCTGTCCATCAAAATGCGCTTCCCGGTCGGCTCCGCGATCACCGGGACCGTCACTCACGTTTTCACCTCCAACAGGGAGTACGTGGTGCGGTTCGAAGACTGCTCGTCGGCCCTGGAATGGAGCCGCGGGGCCCCAACGGTTGGCGCCACCGGCAGGTACACGATTGCCCGGCATCTAGATCACACTCGACGGGTCATGCTTACGCCGGCCGACTCAACCCCCCATTGATCTAGACCGGCCGGTCAAATATGTGGTGGGACGGATCCGTCAAACATGTGGTGGGACCCGACAGCGGACAGCACGGCGTGTCCTCCGTCGACTGATGCGCGACATTCGTCCGCCAGCTGATCTGCGACACCTCGGCGCGCTGATCGCGGCTGAGCGGAAGCGCGGGCTGCACGTTGCGGTCGTGGCGGGGGTGCGCACCGGACGGTCACCATTCGGTTGGGTCAGCTCAGGCGAGCCATTCGTTGATGGTGGTGAAGTCCGTGGCGGTGAGGCCGTGGCGGGGGTCGACACGGTGCAGCAGCGCAGCTACCGGATGGTGGGCCGACACCCACGCACGGTCGGCTTCCGTGATCTCGTCATCGATCCAGACGAAGCAGCGACCGGCCGCCCGTTCGACGAGGTCACGGGTCTTCCAGTGCAGCCCGCTGTCATGCTGATCGGCCCTGTCGGACCACGTTACGAGCGGAAGCTGCGGCAGTCCGAGCAGCGGCCCGATCACCTCGTTCGCCTCGGCCATCCAACTCGTGGCCCACACCAGGTCACACCGTAGCGCCAGCAGCCGCGGTCCGTCGTCCGGGTCGAGCCGGGTGAGCAGCGGATTGGCGAACTCGATCGGACCCACCGCCATCTCTCGGTGTGGACGGCCAGCCGGGCGAGATCCGAACGGAATCAGCGGCCCATCGACATCAAGGAAGAGCAACGGACGCTCGACGGCACCCGGCATGGTCGAACCCTATCGACCGGCCTCTGCTGTCGACGCGCACGTAGCGGCACGACGGTGCCCGCGCACAGCGGCAGATCAGAATGCCCGACGCACTTGATCACCCGCGCCTGCGGTCTGGCCGGCGCGCGTTCAGCTGCTGTTTGCTGCGGCGTAGAGCACGTACCACAGCGCCGCACTCAGGGCACCGCTTGAGATGGCTGCGGTAAGCAGCATCGGCCATGCGCGCCAGAGGCGGTGCGCCGTGGCCAGCCAGGCCAGGACGACGATCGGAAGCACGATCTTGACGAGTTCCCCGACCACAACGCCTCGGAAGAACTCTGCTTGGTACGGGTCGGCCACGGTCAACAGCTGCCAGGGCGGTGCCTGCATCACGGCCTGCCAGCCCTCGCCGGAGAGAAGGCCGCATATCGCACCCGCGGCCAGCGTCGAGGTCGACGCTTTGCCGACTCGCACGATATGGCCGAGCAGTCCGAGCATCGGTCCCGCGACGAGGGACCCGGTCAGCCACAGCGCCGTCATGATGGCAACCGAGCGCAGCCCCAGCAGGTCGGCCGACGTGCCGTCCTCCAGGGTGCCCCCACTCCAGCGGCGACTGACCATCAGCACAAGCAGGTAATAGAGCAGCGTGGCCAGCACCAACAGCGAGGTGGCACCGCCAACCGCTCTTTTCGCCGTGGCAGCCGAACGGCCGGCCAGGAAGGCTGCCATGCCCCAAGCGAAGCCGCTGCTGGTCAGCGCGATCAGGACCTGCCCCACAACGCCCGCGACGGAGTCGGCCGCGAACGCGAGCAGGCCAAGCGCAACAGCGGCAGTTGCGACCACCGCGGCATGGGTACGACGGGATCCCTCAACAGCAACGTCGGTCACGCCCACATCCTCGGAAGGGGCGCCGAACATTCCAAGATCCAGCATTGCCGCGGTTCCTTCCGGCACCGAAGGGAAAGCATCCTCATCTCGGCTATGACAGGCCGTTTCGTCGGCGGCCAACCGGCCGCCCCTAGGTCGCTGGACCTGTCGCACATCTGTTGGCGGGCATGTGCCGCGGATCTCTTGTCGGATCACAGCGACAGCGCGGCGGACAGCGCGACGTGCTGTCCCGGCAGATGCTTGAGATCGGAGTCCCAGTACCTGCCTGACGCGATCACGTGGTCTGTTCTCGGGCGCGTGCTTTCCGCCGGTGTTTGCGGATGTTTTCGCAGCGTCTTCAGCGCCTTCTTGGCGGTACTGACGTGCCCGCCGGTTCGCACCGTGGCGTGGTCCTCGGCGGCGAGGTGCGTCAGCAGCTTCTCGGCTCGTTCGTCGCCGGTAGCGCCGAGTGCTCGTGCTGCCCAGAAGCGCCGGAGACGGTCCGGCTTTTCATCTCCACTTCGATGCAGACGGCGGTTAACCGCAAATGAGGCGGTGTCGGAGTATCTCGGCCACCACGATCCTGGATTCACGCTGCGTACGTACACGCATCTCATGCCGGAGAGCGAGGCGCGTACGAGGCGGGCGGTGGACGCGATCCTCGGCCGTGGCCTGATCGATGCTCACGGCCTGGGGACGGCCTGAGATGCGAGTGGATCTATTGCACAGCAGGTCAGCGCCTACTTGTCGGCCAGGTGCGCCAGTTCTGCCACGATCGGCTCGGCGTCGGGCCGCGCTGCCCCTGGTAGCGGGAGCCGTAGACCGCCGACCCGTACGGGTGCTCGGCCGGCGAGGAGAGCCGGAAGATGCAGAGCTGCCCGATCTTCATCCCCGGCCAGAGGGTGATCGGCAGGTTCGCCACGTTGGAGAGCTCCAGCGTGACGTGACCGGAGAAGCCCGGGTCGATGAAACCGGCGGTGGAGTGGGTGAGCAGCCCGAGCCGGCCCAGTGAGCTCTTCCCTTCGAGGCGCCCCGCGAGCTGGTCGCCGAGCGAGATCACCTCGAGCGTCGAGGCGAGCACGAACTCGCCCGGGTGCAGCACGAACGGCTCGCCCTCCGGCACCTCCACCATCGAGGTCAGGTCGTCCTGCTGGACCGACGGGTCGATGTGCGTGTAGAGGTGGTTGTTGAAGACCCGGAAGAGCTTGTCCAGGCGTACGTCGATGCTGGACGGTTGCACCAGCGTGGGCTCGAACGGCTCCAGCGCGAGCGTGCCCGTCTTGATCTCGGAGACCAGGTCGCGGTCGGAGAGCAGCATCGGAACACCATAGCGACCAGTACGGTCGACCTGCGTGTCGGACTGCGCGTTCGTACGTGTGTTCGATAGAATGTCGGCATGGCTTCCTGGTCCGAATTCGCCGCCGACGAGCCGCGCCTCGCCGACGAGATCCGCCTTCTCATGCAGCAGTACGGGCCGGGCTTCGGCTATCTCGCCACGGTCCGCGCCGACGGCGGCCCCCGGGTCCACCCGGTCTCGCCGGTCATCACCGACGAGGGGCTCTTCTGCTTCGTCATCGACTCGCCGAAACGGCGCGACCTCGAACGCGACGGCCGCTACGCGCTGCACTCGTTCCCGCCCGAGGAGAGCGACGACGAGGCGTACGTGGCGGGCCGCGCCCGCCCGGTCACCGACCAGGCCCGGGTGGCCCGGGTCGCCGAGATCGGTCGGGCCGCGCCGCAGGTCGACTGGCGGCTCTTCGAGTTCACCGTCGACGTGGCGATGCTGACCCGGCGCGACCAGGGTGGCGCGGCCGGTCCGGTCGAGGGTTCCGCCGGTCCGGCGGTGCAGGTCTGGCTCGATCCGCGGGCGAGCCCTCCGGCGCGTCGGGTCGGCGCCGCCGCTGCCGAGGGGCGGCGCGGCCGGCACGGCTTCGACACCCGCCGCTCGGCCGCCTGAGGCCCTCGCAAACGCCGGTGCCGACCCCGTCCGAGGACGGAGCCGGCACCGAGTCGTCGTACGGCTGCGTTACGCGGCGCGGTAGGCGTTCCACGCGGTCAGCATGCGGCTCGCCTGACCAGGGGTGAACTGGTACATGCACGAGTCGTAGGTGTAGTCCATGAAGTTGGTGATCGGGTCCAGGCCGGCCGTGGTGCAGGTGTCCCGCCCGGTCGGGCACTGGAACGCCGGCGACGACTCCGCCGGGGTGTCGCTGACGCTGTCACCGGAGCCGGAGCAGCCGCCCTGGAAGGTGTGGTAGAGGTTCAGCCAGTGGCCGACCTCGTGGGTACCGGTGTCGCCCTGGTTGTAGTTGGTGGCGGTGCCGCCCGGCAGGGACTCGCTCAGCGCGACCACGCCGTCCATGCTGTCCAGCTTGCGCTTCGGGAAGGTCGCCCAGCCCAGCAGGTTGTCGCTGAGCTCGCCCAGGTAGATGTTGAGCGTGTTCTTGCCGCCCTCGCGCAGCGAGGTCTTCATCTGCCGCTCCGCGGAGGAGCCCTGCACGATCGGGTACCACGCGGCGTTGGTCACGTGGTGGACCTTCTGCAGCTGGAAGCCGAAGGCCGTGGGCGCGCCGCCGGTGGCGCCGCCGTAGGCCTCGTTGAGCACGTCGATCTGGGCGGTGACCATCGAGTCCGGAATGTTGCCGCCGGCCCGGGTGGTGTCGCGCTGGATGACGTGTACGACAACGGGGACGGTGACCGTGGCCAGGGTGGTCGCACCGGCGCCGGCGCGGAAGTTCGCCCGCTCGCGCAGCGCGGCGGCGAGGTCGGCCTCGCGGTCACGGACCTGCTTGGCGGTCAGCTCGTTCGGGTCCAGCTTGGCCGAGCCGCCCTTCTTCACCCGGGCGTCCGAGTGGACGTCGGTCGGCTCGGCGCAGGACGCGCCGGGGGCGGCCGAGAGGGCGGAAGCAGCGGGAACGACGCCCACGGCAGCGGTGCTGAGCAGCAGCGCGAGGGTCGTCGACGCGACACCGGCGGCACGCCGGGTCAGCAGGTTGGGACGCAGTCCCATGGGCCCACCTCTTTCTGGCGGCACGACAGGGGGTATGTCGCACCGTGGCTGAGAACGTGCGGGTGACGTTACAACCGATCGACGGATTTGAGAACGGCCATATGTTGCCGCACGGAAACTTTTTGCTGCATCCGAGCACGCCGGTGATTTCAAGATCGTGTCAGGCCGGTTTCGCCGGGGCCGGGGGTCGGGACGGGCGCGCCGGGGGTACCTGGATGTACGGGCGCGGTGACCTCAGGTACAGTGGTGCCGCCTGCGGGTGTAGTTCAATGGCAGAACATCAGCTTCCCAAGCTGACAGTGCGGGTTCGATTCCCGTCACCCGCTCCACGATCGAGGCCCTGGCCAGGACGACAGTCCCAGCCAGGGCCTCATTCATTCAGATCACTTCTTCGGCTTGCCGTGCCCGCTACGTGCCCGATCGCGGCCCTTCTTGATCTGCTCGCTGAGGCCGTCGGCGATGTGCTGGTCACGCTCCTTAGCGGTGTGCTGGTAGATCAACGCTGCCCGGGTCGAGGCGTGACCCATCCGGGCCATCAGGTCGGCGAGGCTTGCCCCGGTCCGCGAAGCGAGGGTGTTCCCGGTGTGCCGCAGGTCGTGGAAGTGGAAGCCGGGCAAGCCGACCGCCGCCACGGACACGCGCCAGTTGCAGGTGCGCTGGAAGTTGGAGCGGCGCAGGACAGCGCCGGTCGCGCCGGTAAAGACGAGCGCGCCCTGGTCCTCATCAACGAAGTCGGCCAAGTGCGTACGCACGTCGCGGCGGATCGCCGCAGGGATGGTGACGGTCCGCACGCCGGCATCGGTCTTGGGCGGACCGAAAGTCAGGGTGCCGTCCTGGCGCTCGACCAGAGTCGCGCGGACCGTCAGGGTCCGACAGCGCGGGTCGAAGTCGCGGCGACGAAGGGCGGCCAGCTCTCCGTAGCGGAGGCTGGCGAAGGCAGCCAGCAGGATGAGGACGCGCAGACGTCGGGGCACGATGTCGGCGAGCTGGAAGACCTGGGCGACTGTGGCAGTCGGTCGCTCCGTGGGCCGTTCGATGCCCGCACCCTGAATACGGCAGGGGTTACGCCGGATCAGCTCATCATCAACAGCGGTGTTCAGCACGGCACGAAGAAGGCGGTACGCCTTGGCCGTCATGGTGGCGCTCACCCCGTCAGCGAGGAGATCAGCGCGCCAGGCCCGGATGGCACCGGGCGTCAGGTCAGTGAGGAAGTAGTCGTCGAGTCCAGGCGCGATGTGCTTCCGGTGCAGCCAGCGGTAGAGGTCGAGGGTCCGGGGCCGCAGGCCCGGCCGGTGATCGATCCACTCGGTGAGGTAGTCGCCGAGAGCGACACGGCCGAGATCAGGGTTACGCCAGGTTCCCCGGTTCAAATCCGTCTCGACACCAGAGAGCCACCGGTCGGCGTCGGTCTTGCTGGCGAAGGTGTGCGGTGCCGGTCGATCGACGCCGTCCGGGCCGAGATAGCGAGCTTGGAAGCGGCCCGAAGGCAGCTTTCGGACGCGGCCGAAGCGGCGCTTGCTAGCCATAGACGTGCTCTCCCTTCCGGTAGCGCAGGACAGGCCGGATGGCGTCAATGCGGCCTTGACGGATGTAGTCGGTGAGGTCGTCGGGGTGGAACCGGACGTACTTGCCGACCTTGTAGAAGCGGATGCGGCGCTCAGCGACAATGCGGCGCACGAAGCGGACTCCGGTGCCGAGGCGCTGTGCGGCTTGCTCGACGGTGAGCATGTCGACGTCGCGGGGTTCGTTCAGCGCGGTACTCCTCTCGTGATGACGGGCGGGTCGTGCGGGGTCAGGCAGCAGCGGTCATCTCCTCTCGTGCGATCTCGTGTCGCTCCCGGGCCATGGCGGCGGCGGTGTTGGCCAGGAGGGCGTCTCCGGTGGTGCGCCAGCCGGAGCCGGCGTAGGTCAGCAGGCCGACGATGAGGGTGGTGTCGTCGCCGTCGGGTTGGTCGGCGTATTCGTGGCCGGTTTCGGTGCGTCGCCAGAGGATCCTGGCGTCGCGGAGGATGCGGAAGGTGGTGGAGTAGCGGCGGCTCTTGGTGAGGAAGTGGCCGCCGAAGCCGAGCATGTGCGCCCACCGTCGGAGCTGTTGCCAGTCGCGGTGTGCGCCGAGGGTCCAGCAGGCGTCAACAAGCCTCTCGGGGTGGGTGCCGTGCTCGTTGGCGTACAGGTCGATGACCTCGCCGTCGAGGCGGCGCGAGACGTGCCCGGTGGCTTCGGTGCTCTTGGTGGCGTACTTGGCGAGGTAGCCGGCGACCTTCCCGTCGGTGATCTCCCCGTCCGCGCTGATCGGCCGCACGTCGACCTGTTCACCCCAGGTGATGCGCCAGCCGGCCGGGTTGGTTGGGTGGGGGCGGGTGGTGAAGGCGACGGCGGCGGCGGCGTGTTCGACGGCGGCGACCAGGTCGTCAACGCCGATTCCGGCCGGTGGCGGCACGATGGCCTCGGGGTCGGTGGGGTGGACGCCGTCGAGGCGGATGACGGCGTGGTAGTGCACGACGGCGCGGCGTTGCATCTCGGCGACCTTGCCGAACGACGGTTTGACCGGCGGCACCCGGCGAGTCTTCCCGCTCGCGGTGAGTTGGGCGACCCATGGCAGGCCGAGCGCGCGGGCGCGGGCGTTCAGATGGCGGGTGACGGCGATCGTGGTGCGGCGCCACAACTCAGGGGCGGAGTGGTTCCACACGACCTGTGCCTGGTAGTCGTAGCAGTCCAGGCACAGCGGCTGACCGAGCCGGGGATCGCCGTCTTCGTGGCGTGCCCAGCAGACCGACGGTTGGCCGTGCTCACACGGGGCGGCGGTGGGGTCGCTGGCGCGGCGGGGGTGGCACGGTTCGGGCCGGCAGTCGCAGCGGCGGCGGTTGCCGCAGGTGTGGCGCTTCACGACCCGGGTGTGCACCGTGCCGAACGACGGCGCGGTGAAGGTGACGAACACGGCCGGGTGCCGGGCGACGGTGGAGGGGATGCCTTTGCCGCCGGCGAGGCCGGCGCGCAGCAGCTGGTAGGCGTCGCGTTGGTAGGTGTGGGCGCAGGAGGGGCAGACGGCGTGGCGGCGGTTGCCGCAGGGCTTGTAGATCTCTCCGTCCGGCATGTCCTCGGTCCGAGTCGCGGCCAGGAGTTGGCCGGTGCCCCGGTCGATGGTCGCGACCTCGCCCGAGAGGCGGATGGGGTGGGAGCAGCCCGCGGCTGCCTTCACGTGCTCCAGCCAGCCGAAGTAGTCCGGGGTGGTGGCCCGGGTGAAGGCGGACTCGTCACGGCCGACGAAGCCGGTCGAGGCGGCGGGGTGGGGCCGGTGCCCCGGACCAGACGGGTGAGCCTGGCCCGGGACAACGGTCGTGAGGTCAGCGGCCACGGGTGCGGACCGCCTTGGTGGGTAGGTGGGTGATGGGGCCAGTGCCGAACGGGTTCGGGTGTTCGAAGATCCGGCCGAGCAAGGACGCCACGTGCGCGGGCAGGTCGGCCCGGTGGTGTTCCCACAGGTAGATGTCGCGGATGAGCTGGTAGGTCTTCGGCAGCTCGATCCCGTCCCGTTGGGCGAGGATCTTCATGCGGCCGATGAGCTGGACGGGTTCCCAGCCTCGGGCCAGCCGGGGTTGACGCCAGCGGTAGACGGTGGGTGCGGGGGTGGTGGTCATCAGGCCACCGCCCGCAAGGTCGTGGAGGCCGCCGGGATGGCGGTTTCGGTGATGGTGTCGAGGCTGGTCAGGTAGAGCCGGGACAGCGGCCCGTTGGGCAGGGCGCGTAGGTGGATGATCGGGGCGAAGGCGGCGGGGCAGCCGTCGATGCCGGTGCGCACGATCAGGTCGTCGTCGACCCACAGGATCGTGGTGGCCAGATTGCCCGGGTAGCGGGCGACGTTGACGCCGTGGTCGGTCAGGGGCAGGTAGGTGGCCTCGGCCGCGAGGGCGCGGGCCGTGTCGATGGGGTTGGTGGCCGTGTGCGGGTCCGTGATGATGATCCGGACTTGGATGCGTCGGGCGGTTTTGTCGGCCAGGAGGCGTGGCAGGTTGGGGATGAGGTCGGGCAGACCGAAGTCGCCCATGATGGTGATTCGCCGTTGCGCTTCGGTGAGCAGGCGGGGCCACAGGTCGTGGGGGACGGCGGCGCGGCCGGGCCAGCAGGCGGTCAGCTCATCGCTGCCGGAGATCTTGCTGGTGCGGTTGCCGTGGATGGATGGCCACAGGTAGGTGACGTCGACGTCGAGCAGCCGCGCGGCCAGGTAGGCGGTACGCGGGTGCGGGTGGCGGTTGGCGTTGCCGATCCACCGTTCCACGGTCTTCGGATCGACGCCGAGCTTGCCGGCGAAGTCAGCCGGTGACTCGTTGAGCGAGAGCAGAGTCTCGCGGAGCCGTTCGTTGCAGGGACTGGTGACGGTGCGGATGGTGGTGGGCCGAAGGTCAGCGGGAGACAGGTGCGAGCAAGCACCAGCAGGCGCGTCGACAGACGCCCTCACAGGGGTCGACGCCACCGGCCGACGGATCGAGGTGGCCGTCATCGGGCCACCGCCACGGGCAACTCAGTGTCGACCTGGGTGAGGCCGCCCCAGCAGGAGCAGGGGAGCGAGGAGGCCGGGTCGGCTCCGGCTCCGTGGCACTGGTTGCAGACCGCCCATGCGGTCTGCGCGAACTCGGCGATACATGCCGGGGACTGGCAGGCCTGGTGGCCGCACATGACGCAGTAACCGGCGAAGTTGCAACGTGGCGGCAGGTAGGAGCCGCGCGGTGCGCGCACGGTGGTGGGGGTGGAGTTCGTGCCGAGCACGGACAGGCAGGCCAGCAGAGCGGTGTGATCGAGCACCGCAGGCAGGTTCAGCGCCTCACCCGGGGCCAGCGCGTCCCGAAGCGTCGCCAGAGCAGACAGCAGGCGAGCATCGGACAGCGCCGAGGAGTGGCCCGAGGCGCAGTGAGCAGGGTGAACGGTACGCTGGACAGGCATCGTCGTTCCTTTCGCAGAGGGCCGATGCACTGGGCCTCGACGGGCCGCAATCCCGTCGGGGCCTCCTCTTTGCGCTCCCCATATCCCTTGTAAAGGGGGATTGCGCATCGATGTATGACCGAGGGTAGGCAAGGGCTATTGCGCGGGTCAAGCCCTGTAGTGCGATAAGCTTCCATGTGTCGCTTGAGCGAGGCGGCAAGCAGGAGGAGACCCGTGGAAATCAGCCCGCACGGCCTGGCCGACATCCAGGACCCAGGCGAGAGAGCGCGCAAGGCTAGCGACCTGATCGATGAGCATCAGGCGGCCGTCAACGAGCTGTCGCGGCTGCGCCGCGAAGCGCTGGACGAGATGGTGTCGCAGGGCATGACGCACGCGCAGATTGCCCAGGTCGTCGGCATGACCCGCGCGCGGGTGGGCCAGCTCCTGTCATCCGGACCCCGCCCCGAGCGTGCGATGCTCGGCACCGGGCCGCTGACCGTTGCCGTAGGTGGGAAGTTCGAGGCGGGCAAGAAGGACCCGTACGCGGTCGTCTCGGCCGAGATGCTGGCCGCGTACGAGAAGCTTTCCAACCTCGCACGTGGGCTTGGTTTGAAGACGGAGTACGAGGTGGTGCCCCCGCCGGGCATGGTCGACCTGAACCGCACCAATCTGGTTGTGGTCGGCAGCCCTCGGATCCTGCCCTTCGTCGGGCAGGTGCTCGCCTCTGACCCGAAGCTCGGTTTCGGCAAGGACGACGGCGGCCTGTATCTGGTTAACCACCAGACCGGCGAGGAGTTCCACTCTCCGTCGGACAGCGGCGAGCCGGTCGACTACGGGTACATCGGCCGGCTACCCCGGCCCGACGGGCGTGGCACCTTCCTGTACCTGGCGGGCATCCACGCCATGGGCACTCTCGGCGTCACGCAGTACCTGGAAGACCACCTAGACGAGCTGTACCGCGAGGTGAAGAACCGCCGGTTCTCGCTGCTGGTGAGGTGCACGTACGACCCGGCGAAGCGGGCCGTGACGAAGGTCGACGCGTTGACGCCGATCTACCGCAGCGAGGGTGTGGCCTGATGCGCGTCGCCACCGCGTCGGAGGCCGGCAACCCGAAGTCGCCCAACGAGGACTGGGCAATGGCTAGCGAGAACCTGATCGTGGTTCTCGACGGTGCCACCGCCCGCACCGGCACCGGCTGTGTCCATGGCATCGCCTGGTACGCCGCCAAGCTCGGCTCGGCCCTCGCCGGCCTGGCCGCCGACCGCGACTCCGCGCTGTCCAACGCGCTGATGTACGCCATCCGGTTCACCGCCGATCAGCATCGAGACACCTGCGACCTCAGCCACCCCGGCACTCCCTCGGCGGCGACGGCGATCCTGCGGCTCAAGGACACCGCTTTGGAGTACCTGGTGCTCGGTGATGTCACGGTGCTCATCGACACCGTCGATGGCATCCAGGTCATCACCGACGACCGGGTGGACAAGACCGCCCGCGCGGAACGCGAGGAAGCCGACCGGTACCCGTTCGGGTCGGCCGAGAAGCAGGCCGCGTTGCTGCGGATGAAGCACGCCGAGCTTGCTGCCCGCAACCAGCCCGGCGGGTACTGGGTGGCAGCCGCGGACCCGTTCGCCGCACAGCACGCCATCACCGGGGAGGTGCCGCTCGACAGCGTCCGGCGAGTCGCCGTGCTGACCGACGGAGCCGCGCGACTCGTGGCCCTGTTCGGTCTGCTCGACTGGCCCGACGTGCTCGACGTCCTGGAGCAGAACGGCCCGACCGAGCTGATCAGCCGGGTGCGCGCCATTGAGGCCGCCGACCCGTCCTGCATGAAGTGGGCACGCAACAAACGCAGCGACGACGCCACCGCCGTCTACGCAGCCTGAGCAGCCAATACGCGAGCAGAGCCGCCGGCTGCCGGCCGAGGTGGTGAGAACTTTCTGTACGTCTTCAAGGCGGCCCTGAACGGGCCGCGCGCGCCGCCGCCAGGGCGCGCGTCCGTCGCTCCGCTGGCGCTCCGACTCCGGCCACGCAACACGCCCGGCGGCTGGCGCGGACAGCGGGAAGCCCACGGGGCCGCCGAAGAACGACAGCAGCCTTGACCGGCGATGTGGTGGGCCGGCAGCCGGCCGGGCCGCGCGGCCGGGACCCACGCGGGGTAGCGGATCGCACGCCGGCCACGTCGGCGAGCTGACACCGCGCGGGGTTGCGGCTACTGCGCCTCCGGCGGGGGCGCTCCGGCTCCGGGATGGCGAAGATCGTCGGCAGCCGCCGGGTCCGTGGGTGGTTGCGGTAGGCCATCCCGCCTGCCATCGACCCGGGCGAGCCGAGCAGACCACCGCCCGACCCGCCAGCGCCCGTTCGAGCCGTCAAGGTCCGCTTGACGGTGGCGGGCCGGGCGGTGGCCCGCTCCCCAGGAGGGCGGGTCGACGGCAGCCGGGATGGCGGACAGTCGGGTGGCGTATCTCAGGGACCTGCCGATGAAAGTGCGTACATGTGTGCCACCAGGTGGTGGTGCTTTCGTGCGTTACGAGCCGTAATACGGGTAGGTAGTGGCGCGGTCGATGAGGTGAGATGGGAGGGCTGGGTGGACTCGTACCCTGCGGTGGAGGCCCACGGCTTGATCGGTGATCTGCAGACCGCGGCGCTGGTGGCGATGGACGGGACGCTGGACTGGTTCTGCGCCCCACGCTTCGATTCGCCGAGCGTGTTCGGTGGGCTGCTCGATCGACACAGCGGCGGCTACTTCAAGGTCTCGCCCGATGGCGTCGACTACACGAGTAAGCAGTTGTACCTGCCCGGCACGCCGATCCTGATCACCCGCTTCCTCAGCGCGGACGGCGTAGGTGAGCTGGTGGATTTCATGCCCGTCGCGGGGGATCAGCCTACCGACCGCCACCGCCTGGTGCGGATGCTGCGGATGGTCCGAGGCACGATGCGGTTCCGGATCGACTGCCAACCCCGCTTCAACTACGGGCGGGATCCGCACGAGATCGAGACCTACCCCGAGGGGCACGTTTTCCGCAGCCCTGCGCTCTCCCTTGCCGCGAGCCTCGTTCAATACCCCGAAACCCGGCCGCTCGAGCACGGAGTCCTGAGTAAGGAGGGCGGCATGTGGACCATCACCACGCTGCGCGAGGGCGAGGCCGGGGCTGTGGTCCTGGAAACAGGAGTGTCGCCTGACCGGCCACGCACTTACACCCCCTGCGCGGTGCAGGAGCTGCTGGAGCAGACCCGTGACTTCTGGCGGCGTTGGCTGGCCCGCTCCCGCTACACCGGCCGGTGGCGGGAAATGGTCCATCGGTCCGCGATCACGCTCAAACTCATGACGTACGCGCCGACCGGCGCGCTGGTCGCCGCCCCCACCGCCGGGCTGCCGGAGCAGATCGGCGGGGAACGCAACTGGGACTACCGCTACACCTGGATCCGCGACTCGTCAATCTCCATACACGCCCTGCTCGCCCTGGGCTTCACCGACGAAGCGCGGCAGTACATGCACTGGCTGGACGACCGGGTCCGGGAGGCCAGGGAACGGGCGGTGCCGCTCCAGATCATGTACCGCGTCGACGGCTCACCCGATCTCAGCGAGGAGGTGCTCGACCACTTCGAGGGGTACCGCGGATCAGCACCCGTGCGCATTGGCAACGGCGCCGCGAACCAGCTGCAACTCGACATCTACGGCGAGGTACTCAACTCCCTCCACGTCGCCGACTGTCACGGTCTGCAGGTCCCTCACGAGGGGTGGGTGAACACGGTAGGGCAGATGGACTGGCTGTGCGACAACTGGGACCAGCCCGAGGACGGGATCTGGGAAACGCGCGGTGGCCGGCAGGACTTCACCTACGGGCGCCTGATGTCCTGGGCAGCCCTGGACCGCGCGGTCCGCCTCGCTGATCGACGCGGACGACCAGCCGACACGAGCCGGTGGGTGGGTACCCGGAACCAGATCTACGACCAGATCATGTCGCGTGGCTTCCACCCCGGACGCCGTGCCTTCGTGCAGCACTACGCGACCGACGTCCTGGACGCGTCGCTGCTTGTGATGCCCTGGCTCGGATTCGTGTCGCCCGACGACCCGATGTGGCAGTCGACGCTGCGGGCCATGGACACAGAACTGGTCGCCGACAGCCTGGTCTACCGGTACGACCCGGCCGCGTCACCTGACGGCCTGCCCGGCCAGGAGAGCACCTTCACCATGTGCAGCTTCTGGTACGTCCGGGCCCTCGCGCAGTCCGGACGGCTCGAAGACGCCAGGCTGACCTTCGAGAAGATGCTCACCTACAGCAGCCCCCTCGGCCTCTACTCAGAGGAAATCGCCCCCACCGGCGAGCAGACCGGCAACTTCCCGCAGGCGTTCAGCCACCTCTCCCTGATTGGCGCGGCCGTGGAACTCGACCGCCTACTCGACGCCCGCCCCTGAGCCCGACTCTAGGCTTGCTGACAAGCTCGTGCCCGACCCGTGCCCGATGCAGGGGTCAACAGGGGTACGACTCGACACGGCACAGGGCCGTCAATTGACGGTGCGTAGCCGCTGGCCGGGTCAGGTAGTCACCGGGGGTGTAGATCAACCCGATTCCCAAGCTGACAGTGCGGGTTCGATTCCCGTCACCCGCTCCATCGAGAAGGCCCTGGCCAGGACGCAAGTCCCAGCCAGGGCCTTCGACGTTTCCCAGGCTGCGGCTGTTGCCCGTGCCATTGGCGTGCCATTAGCGTGCGGTCGGAGGTGAGCGACCTGGCAGCGAAACTGACCCGAGACGAGGCGATTGCCCTCGTGGAGCGGATCATGAGCGGCGACTACGCGGACGACGCTGAGGCGGACGGGTGGCTGGACCAACTTGAGCGAGACCTCGTCTGCCCGGACGGCAGTGTCTCCGGCCTGATCTTCTGGACTGACCCCGAGTTGACGGCTGCTGAGGTGGTTGACCGAGCCTTGGCCTATCAGCCGATCCAGATGCGGTCCACGCCATGGACGCAGCCGCCGCCGAGCACATAGCCTCACCCTTCCCCACGCTCCTTCTCCCTTTGCCGGCCCTGTCCTTGGGCCTGCCATTGCCGGCTGACTTTCTTCGCCTTCTTCCGGTCCGCGCGTACCGCCTCGTGCAGCGCCTGGGCGATGGCCCGATCCGCCTCAGCGGTGGCGTGCTGGTAGATCAGCGCGGCCTGGGATGAGTCGTGCCCCATCCGGGCCATCAGGTCGCGGGTGCTCGCTCCGGTCCGCACGGCGAGGGTGTTCCCGGTGTGCCGCAGGTCGTGGAAGTGCAAATGCGGTTGCCCGATCCGCGCGACGGCCGCCTTCCAGTCGATCAGCTTGTTGAGGTTGCCGCGCCAGATCGGCCGCCCGCTCTCGGTGGTGAACACGAACGCGTCCGGCCTGTCGTCGACCTCTGCCGGCAGGTGCTCGCAGACGACCTCGACCACGGCCGGCGGCAGGCTGACCCTGCGCTGGCTGGCCCGGGACTTCGGTGGACTGAGGACCAGGCCGACGCCGCGCTGTTCGGTGTACGCCTGCCGGACCCGGATTGTGCCGGCTGCGGTGTCGAAATCCTGTCGTTGGAGGGCGGCGACCTCACCCCAACGCAGGCAGCCGAACGTGGTGACCAGGACCAGGGCGCGGTACCGGGACGGCACGATGCCGGCCAGCTTGAAGACCTGGGCGAGGGTCAGCACCGGACGCTCGGCCGGCTTCTCCTGGTCGGCGCCCGGTATCTCGCACGGGTTCCGAGTCAGGATCTCGTCTTCCTTGACCGCCGTCATCAGTACCGCACGCAGTAGCCGGTACGCCTTGGCGGCCATGGTCTCCGCGACGCCGTTGCCGAGCAGTTTTGCCCGCCAGTCGCGGACCATTGGCGTGTCCAGCCGGCCCAGCTCCACCCCGCCGAGGTACGGCACGATGTGTATGTCCAGGAGCCAGCCGTACAGGTGAACCGTCCGGGGCCGCAGGTTCGGCCGCTGATCGATCCACAACCGCGCATAGTCCCCAAGCGTCACCTTGGCTCGGTCAGGATCGACCCACTCCCGCCGCGCCATCTGCGCCTCTACCAGCGTGAGGTATCGATCCGCGTCGGACTTGCGCCCGAACGTCTCCGGGGCGTTGCGCATGCGGCCGTCCGGCCCTGGGTAGCGCGCTTGGTAACGCCCGGACGGCAGCTTGCGGACGTTGCCGAACCGGGTGCCCTTCCTTGTTCGCCATTACGCCACCTGCCGCAGCTCGCGCCACACACCCGACCTCCGGCCGGCATCGGCCGGGCCGGCCGGCCACGCTTGGGACGACTAAAGCCCTTGAAGACCTCGGGGCTCTGCCCCGGACCCCGGCCCTCCTCAGAGATCGGCCGGGGCGGTCACCTCATCGGGCACCACGAGGGCTACCAGCCTCCCCGGACGGGGCCAAGGTCGTACGTCCGGTGGGGCGCTCCACCTTGTCCCCGTCCGGGGAGGCTGGACGGTCTACGACTGCCCGATGAGGAGATCCGCTAAGCGGCGGACAACGCTGGACGACTGTCTGCGCACCATGATGGTTCGCTCAGCTCAAACGGAGCGATTCCACCGACTGGCCAGGACGCCAGTTACCTGCGGGCTCTGGTCGATGGTTCGTTGCTGGCTCGATCGGTAACGAGCCGCCTCCCGTTCTTGACGGCCCAAGCAGGGCGACGACTGCTGCCACGATCGTCTCGATGGCCGGAGCTTCATCGTCTGAGGTGTCGATCTCAACGACGGCGTCGACGCCCTCCGGCGGTTCGAAGATCGACCGTTTCATTTTACCCCGCTGGAACAGGGATAGGAGCTGCTGGTCGATGGCCCCGCCTTCGGCCGCCCGAGCGCCAAGTCGCCGGCCGATGACCGCCTCCTGGGCGACGACGTGAACAGCCAGCACTCGGGTGTCACACGCAAGCAGCACGCCTAGCAGCTCGCGGGACAACACCGAGGACTCCACGACGAAGCTCACCCCTGAGGCCGCGAGCAGCCGGATTGCGTCGACCATCACGGCCTCAGCCCGGCGGCTGACGGGACCACCGGCAACGTGGAAGTCCCGGTCGAGCCGGACCCGCCCGTCCTCGGCGACGGAGGCGGAGGACAGCCCAAGACCTGTCTTGATCTCATCGCGCGTCAGGAACGGGATACCGAAGCGGCCAGCCGTTGCAGAGGCAATGGTGGTCTTCCCGGCCCCCGGACACCCGCATACAGCAATCACCACCGGCCGTTCCCTCACCAACATCCGCCGATCCTGGCAGACCCGCAGACGCGCTGTCGACGTGCCGAGCGTGAGCACCAGGGCGTGACGGGCCATCCATGGGCCAGTAGCGGCGGCCGGCAGCGGTCATGAGCGGGCACCAGGGGCAAGTAGCGGTTCCCGTGTGCTCGCCCCGGTGCGCGCCGCGATCGTGTTACCGGTGTGCCGCAGATCGTGGAAGTGCAGACCCGGCACGCCGAGCTTGCCGATCGCCCCCGACCAGCCGATGACCTTGTTGAGGTTGCCGCGCCAGATTGGCCGCCCGTTCGGACTGCCGAAGACGAGCGCCGCGGGGTTGTCGTCGACGAAGGCCGCCAGGTGATCCCGCAGCACCGGCAGGATCGCCGCCGGCACCGACACGCACGCAGGCCAGCACGCGACTTCGGCGGACCGAGGATCAACCCGCCGTCCAGTCTCAGGGTGTCCACATCTCAGGGGGAAGCCCAGAGGTCGTCAACGCCGACGCTTGACAACCGCCATTGAGACTCCCGGCACCCCGACGAATGAGACCACAACCGGGACCGCCCGTGGCAATGGTTGCTCTCCTCCCGGTCCTGGAGCAGCTCAGAAGTAAAGCCTGCCGCCGCTCTGCGGCCCAGCGATTCGCATGCCATAACTCTGGGGCCAGATGCGGTCGGTGCGCAGGGACAGACCGCTCCACGAGGTGGACTGCGGTACGAGCCCGCCGGTGGAGCCGTCGAAACGAGCCATGAGCCCCGACCCGTTTCCGGCGAGGTCGCCGGCTACCTCTTCCCCGGTCGCGGCCACGACGGCGTCCAGCCCGCCGGTGCCGTTGAGGTTGAGCAGCGCGACGGAAGCGCCGAAGTAGTCTCCGGTCTCCCGCGCGCTGGGGACGACCGGGTGGTTCTGGTCGAACTCCTGGGCACCGCTCCCGGTCAGACCGGCGGCGGAGCCCTTGAGCAGGGTGATGACGCCCGCCTGAGTTGCCGAGACGATAGTCTCGCCGGGCGCACCGACCAGCACATCCGCCTTGCCGTCGCCGGTCACGTCGCCGACCGCGAGCGTCCCACCGAACCGGTCGTCTGCCTCGGGCTCTCCCGGTACGCCCGCCGTGCGCTGGGTGATGACCCGTACGGCGCTGCTGGACAGGCCACCGGAGCGGCCCGTGAAGACCGCGATGAGACCAGCGTTGATGGCCGTGGTCTGGGCTAAGGGCGCCCCGGCGATCACCTCGCCCAGTCCGTCGCCGTTCACGTCGCCGACGGCGAGAGCCTCACCCAGGTACCACGCGACGGTGTCCGGGTGGCCCGTCGCCCCGTGCACCGCGGCGCCGGTGACCCCGGTGGCGCCGGTGGACTGGACACCACCCGCCGAGCCCCACATCAGGGTGACCATGCCGCTGCCGTTCCAGGCCTGGCCGTCGTCTTCATTTTGAGTGCCGATGACCAGGTCGGCGTACCGGTCGTTGTTGACCTTCCCGATCGCGAGGGTCCAGCCGAAGTGGTCGTTGCGCTCCGCCGTGCCGGGCACCGCGGCTTGGTCCTGGTGGAAGTACTGGGCGCCGGTGCCCGTCAAGCCACCCGATCCGCCGAAGAGGACGGTGACCACGCCGGCCTCCACCTTGGTCCCGAACGACTCCTTGAACGCGCCGATCGCGAGGTCATCGCGGCCGTCTCCGTTGATGTCGCCAGCCGCGAGCGCCGCCCCGAACGAGTCGAAGTTCTCCGGGTCGCCGGGCACGCCCGGCGAGCGCTGGTTGAAGTGACGCACCGAGTCGACCAGCAGGCCCGTGCGGCTGCCCGGGATGACCCAGACGCTGCCGGCGTGGGCCCGGTTGCTCGGATCGACCTCGTCCGAGTCACCAATCGCCAGATCGTCGTAACCGTCGCCGTTGAAGTCCCCCGCCACCAGCGCGATGCCGAAGCAGAGACAGCCGCCGTCCGACGAGAAGGCACCCATGAAGTAGTCGACCTGCGGCGCCGACGAGTAACGGACGGCGACCACACCGGTCGGGCTGTACGGCAGCACGTACTGGAAGGGATCGGCGGTGGCCGCCACGTCGTCGATGCCGTCGCCATCGAAGTCGGAGCGGGTGGCGCCGGTCCCCTTCACCGGGGTGCTCGTCTTCGCCACCCGGTGGTACTGCAGGACGACGCCGTCCCGGATGACGGTCCGAACGTCGTCCGCCGCCTCCGCGGGGGCACTGAATGCCAGTCCGGCCAACACAGCCAGAACCGACACGCTCGCAATTTTCCGACGCACTGGAACCCCCGCTCGCTGTGGACGCCTCGACACTAAAGGAGGTGATCAATAGCCATAGCCAGGTGGATGGGCATATTCAACGACGACTGGGTATCGCCGCCGACCAAACGGTCGATGCGGCCGGGATGGTAATTCCATCCTCATCTGCCCACGCACGGCCGTGAGAGGCGCATCTCCGGGCCCCCCACCAGCGGCCGGTGGAACAGCGCCCGGTGGCGCCCTCGCGCTCGAGTCGGGACAGCGGCGCTGGGAAGGGGTGCCTGTCCTACCAGCCATCTGCGATCGTCTTCTAATCGCAAGGCCAGTGCGGGCTGTCGTACCCGGCTGACAGCATTCGGGGCATGCGGGTGGAGGCGGAGATCCGGGAGCTGGTCGAGGCGCTGACGCCGGTGGACGAGTTGGCGGCGCGGCACCGGGCGGAGTGCCTGGCCTGGCTGGCCGGGACCGACGACATCTTCCGCCGGGAGAAGCCCCGCACCCCCTCGCCGCACCTGGTGGCGTATTTCCTGCTCCACGACGAGGCGGACGGCAGCGTGCTGCTGGTCGACCACCGCAAGGCCGGGTTGTGGCTGCCCAGCGGAGGTCACGTCGAGCCGGGTGAGCATCCGGCCGAGACCGTGCGCCGGGAGGTGGTGGAGGAGTTGGGTGTGCCGGCCGTCTTCGCACCGCGCTTCGGCGAGCGTCCGGCCTTCCTCACCGTGACCGACACCGTCGGCGCGCCGGAGGAGCGGCACACCGACGTCAGCCTCTGGTTCGTGTTGAGCGGCAGCCGGGATCAGAAGCTGATCCCCGACCCGGGTGAGTTCCGCGGCGTCCGCTGGTGGACGCCGCAGGAGGTCGCCGCCGACCGGTCGAGGTGCGAACCCCACCTCGGCCGGATGCTGGCCGGCCTGGCCGCCTGATCCGACCCGCGCCGCCGACCTCAGCCGGCGGCGACCGCCAGTCCGAGCGTGATCGGTCCCCGGTCGCGACCTTGACCTTGACCTTGGGGCAAGCCACAGCCTGGTCCGTGCCGGTCATCCGGACCGGTACGAGGAGGATGCCGACGTGGAGTTGCTGACCATCGGGGCGTTCGCCCGGGCAGCGCGGCTGACGCCGAAGGCCCTGCGTCTCTACGACGAACTCGGGCTGCTGCCGCCGGCGGCCGTCGACCCGCATTCCGGGTACCGGCTGTACGAGCCGGGTCAGCTCGACCGAGCCCGGCTGATAGCCGCGCTGCGCCGGGCCGGGATGCCGCTGGCGGACGTCCGCGCCGTCTGCGGTCTCGACCGGGCCGCGGCCGCGAAGGCGATCGACGCCTACTGGCGACGGGTCAGCGCCGACACCGCCGCCCGCGCCCGCGTCGTCACCGACCTCGTCGAACAGCTCTCCGGAGGGAGCAGCACCATGTCCGACACCAGACCCGCCCTCGGTTTCCGCCACGCCGTCCGCTGCGAGGCCGGCGCCGTCCGGGACAGCAACGAGGACACCGCGTACGCGAGCGGGAACCTGCTGGCCGTGGCGGACGGCCTGCGCGGTCCGGGCGGCGCCGCCGCCAGCGCCGCCGCCGTCGACGCGCTGAGGCCGCTGGAACTCGCCGACGCGCCGGCCGCCGACCTGCTCGCCACGCTGGCCGGGGCGGTCCAGTCGGCCGAGCGCACGGTACGCGACGCGGCGACGGAGGAGCACCAGCCGGTCACCACCCTGACCGCGCTGCTCCGGCGCGGATCGCAACTCGCACTGGTGCACGTCGGGGACACCCGGGCGTACCTGCTGCGCGCGGGCGAGCTGTTCCGGCTGACCCAGGACCACACGTACGTGCAGTCGCTGGTCGACCAGGGTCGACTCGCGCCCGACCAGGTCGCCGCGTACCCGCAGCGTGCCCTGCTGGTGCGGGCCCTCGGCGCCGGTGGCAACCAGGTCGAGGCGGATCTGGCGCTGCGGACCGCCCTGGCCGGGGACCGCTACCTGCTCTGCTCCGACGGAATCTCCGCCGTCGTCGGGCAGGAGGCGCTGCACCGCGCGCTCGCCGGGGCCGACGACCCGGAGAGCGCAGTGGGGCGCCTGGTCGACCTCGCGTACGCCGAGGGCGCGCCGGACAACATCGCCTGCGTGGTCGCCGACGTCGTGGCGGACTGATCCCGTCCTGGCCGGCCGGACCCGCTCGGGCCGGGCGGCCACGCCGTAGTCTGGCGATCATGCGGATTGGCATCGTGATCCTCCCGGACCAGCGCTGGTCGGAATCGCAGCGCCGCTGGCGCCAGGCCGACGAGTGGGGCTTCGACCACGCCTGGACGTACGACCACCTGGGCTGGCGGGACCTGGTCGACGGGCCGTGGTTCGACTCGATGACCACGCTGACCGCCGCCGCGACGGTGACCTCGCGGATCCGGCTCGGCACGCTGGTCGCATCGCCCAACTTCCGGCACCCGGCGGCCTTCGCCCGGCAGGTGACCGCGTTGGACGACGTCTCGGACGGCCGGCTGCTGCTCGGTATCGGCGCCGGCGGGATCGGCTTCGACGCCACCGTGCTGGGCGGCGACACGCTGCCGCCGCGGCAGCGGGTGGACCGGTTCGCCGAGTTCATCGAGCTGCTGGACCTGATCCTGCGGGAGGACGGGACGACCTGGCGCGGCGAGTGGTTCGCCGCCGTGGACGCCCGGAACAACCCGGGCTGCGTGCAGCAACCCCGGGTGCCGTTCGTGCTCGCCGCGAACGGGCCGCGTTCGATGCGGCTGGTCGCCCGCTTCGGTCAGGGCTGGGTGACCACCGGCACGGGCGGTGACGATCTGGAGAGCTGGTGGTCCTCGGTCGCGGAGGTCTCGGCCCGGATGGACGAGACGCTGGAGAAGGCGGGCCGCGACCCGGCCACCCTCGACCGTCACCTGTCGCTCGACGCGGCCCCGGTCTTCTCGCTGAGCAGCGCGGACTTCTTCGCCGAGCAGGTCGGCCGGGCCGCCCGGCTGGGCTTCACCGACGTCGCCACGCACTGGCCCCGGGCCAGCAGCTGGTACGCCGGCGACGAGCAGGTCCTGGTCGACGTCGCCACCCGGCTCCTGCCGGAGCTGCGTCGCGCCTGAGGACGGGCCCGCTCAGGTGCTCAGGTCGCCGGTGCTGATGCCGCCGTCGCCGCCCGAGACCAGCCGGAAGCGGATGCAGACGATCTGCGTGTCGTCGGTGACCGGGGTGCCCTGCCGCGCCCAGTAGGCGCCGTGGCCATCCCGCCACTCCTCGATGGAGCGGTCACCCTCCCCTTCGGAGCGGGCGAAGTCCCAGGGCACGTCGACGAAGCGGACCACCTCGACGCCGGTGACCTCGACGACCCCGATCAGTGCGTCGTGGTCGTCGACGAGGGCCAGCCGCTCGCCGACCTGCTCCAGCTCCTCGTTCTCCTGGGCGTACTCGCTGATCAGGCCGGCGGTGGCGGTCTTCACGCCGGCCAGCACCAGGGTGTTGAGCGTGGCGCGCAGCTCGCCGGGCGTACCGAGGGCGAGCGAGCGCAGTCCACCGATGCGGGGCCACATCCTGCCGAGGCTAGTGGCTGGGTGATCTCCCGTCGCGCCCTTTCGCGTCCCCCACCCGCGGCCCCGTCGGCGCTAGCGTGAGGGCGGTCTGGACCACGAGGAGGCGACCATGGCGGACCGGCGCGCGGTGCTCATCCCGGGCCGGGGCTACGACACCCGGGCCCCGCTCTTTGTCCACGTCGGCGTGGCGTTGCGCCGGCTCGGCTTCGACACCCACGAGGTCACCTGGCAGGTGCCCCGGGACCTGGGCGGCGACCGGGCCGCGCCGTGGGTGGCCGAGCAGGTGACGCCCGCCCTCGGGGAGCCGACCGACCTGCTGGTCGGCAAGTCGCTCGGCACCTTCGCCGCCCCGCTCGCCGCGGACCGGGGGCTGCGGGCGGTCTGGCTCACCCCGCTGCTCAACCGGGCCGACGTGACCGCCGCGCTGAGCCGGGCGAGCGAGCCGTTCCTGCTGGTCGGCGGCACGGCGGATCAGCTCTGGGACGGCGAGGTGGCCCGCCGGCTCACCCCGCACGTGCTGGAGATCCCCGGTGCCGACCATTCGATGCTGGTGCCCGGCCCGCAGGCCCGCTCCGCCGAGGTGCTGGGCCGGGTCTGCACCGCCGTCGAGGACTTCGTCAGATGAGCTGTCCGGCGTAGCCGGCCGCCGCGAGCACCCGGTCGTCGCCGGTCGCCGCGTGCGCGTCGAGCACCGCGTCGGCCAGCTTCACCACGTGCGCGTCGCCGTGCCGGGCCGCCCGGGCGAAGACCTCCGCCGGGCCGCCGGGCGCGACCGCTGGCGGCGGGACCGCCGCCGGCGCGGCGTACACCGAGGTCACGGCCGCGGTGGCCGACCAGGCCGCGGCGACGCTCGGCGCCCACAGCTCCGGGTCCAGGGCCGGCAGGGTACGCAGCACCGCGGTCGGCGCGGTCACCGCGTGCACCAGCATCACCGGGTTGCCGTGCCCGAACCGGAGGTAGTCCAGGCCCGCCCGGTGCACCAGGTCGGTGAGGGTCCGCTCGGCCTCCGCCGGGGTGGTCGGCGGGCGGAGCGCCGTCACCACGCCGGGCCACTGCGGTAGGTCGGGCAGCCGGCCCAGCCGCTCCCGGATGCCGCCGGTCTGCTCGGCGATCCGGGGCACCCCGGCCAGCGCGGCCGGCACGTCCGACCGGCCGGTGAGCGGTCCGGCCCCGGGCACCGGCTGCCACCGGGTGGCCCAGTAGCCGAGCGCCTGGCCCAGTTCGGCCAGCCGGTCCGGTCCGGCGCCGTCGTTGAGCAGCACCCGGACGGCGTGCCCGACCCGGATCACCCCGTGGGTGGCGCCGGCGGCGATGCCCGGCAGCAACCGGGGCCACCAGGTGCCGAGCACCTCCCGCCAGGGGCGGTCGCGCAGCTCACGGTCGAAGTGGGTGAGCCAGTCGCCGGCCCGCTTCGGGTCGCCGAGCGCCGTCCGCCAGTCGTCGACCGGGCGCAGCCCGCGGGGCAGCTCGTCGAGGCGGCGCAGGTAGTCGTCCAGCCAGCGGTGCACCCGCGTCCCGTGCCCGTGCCGGACCAGTGCCTCGACCGCCATCGGGCCGTGGTTGGAGAGCCAGCCCTCGAACTCCGGGCCGGTCCGGTGCAGCCGCTGGTACGCCTCGTCCAGGATGCCGTGGTCCATGCCGACGATCCTCGAACCTGAAGCGCGCTTGAAGTCAAGATCGATCCGCACCTCGGGTCGGGCGGGCGTGATCCGCTCAGGCGAGGAGGCGGGCGGCGTCGACCAGGGCGCGCACGCCCAGCTCGGTGGCGACCTCCGGCGGGCAGTCGGCGACCACGGCGGCGGTGCCGACCACCTCGGCGCCGCGGGCCGCGCAGAGGTCGTGCAGGGCGCGCAGTTGGGCGCCGGTGGCCACCCAGTCGTCCACCAGCAGCACCCGGTCGCCTGGGCCGAGGTGGCGGTCCCGGACGCCGAGGGTGACCCGCCGGCCCCGGAAGTCCGGTGGGCTCTCCGCCCAGCTGACCGCCCCGGCCGGGACCCGCCCGTCACCCACCTTGAACGCCGGCACGAAGCCCACCCCGAGCGCGGTCGCGGCGAGCGGTCCCAGCAGCAGTCCCGTCACCGCCGGGGCGAGCACCACGGTCGGGCTGGTCGGCCGGAAGGGCGCCACCAGGGCCGGACCGAGGGCGAGCAGCACCTCCGGGTCCCGCCACCAGCCGGAGACATCACTGACCAGGTGGTCGCTCCCCGGGCCGGGGTCGACCCAGCGGAAGAGCTCGATCAGGCGTTCACTCAGCACCGTCCCATCCTCGGACACCGACGCCAGACGATGCCGGACAGGCCGTGGCCAGCCACCATTCCTCCGATCGGCCATCGCGAGCGAGCCGACCGGCTACACGTACCAGGGTAAATATGGACATACCGCCATGATCACGTTGACTTCGGAAGTACTTCTCTCGTTACGGTCCGAGCCGGTTTGTTCAGATGACGAAAGGACCGGGCCGGTGGCTGGTAGGCACTTCCGTACCCGCAAGTTCTCGCCCGTCGCCATCGCGGCCACCGCGGCGGTCGGCGTGGCGCTCGTCGTCGGCGGCACCGTCGGGGCGGTCCAGCTCACCTCCGGCTCGGCGGCTCCCGAGCCGACCGTCGCCGAGGCCCTGCCCAGCACCCTGGCGCCCGCGTCCCCCTCGCCCAGCGCGTCCGTCTCACCGACCCGGAGCCCCTCGCCGACGGCCACCCCCAGCCCGAAGGCCACCCGCACCCAGGCCGCCTCGCGGAGCAAGGCCCGCACCGCCAGCCCGTCGCCGACCGTCACGGCGAAGAAGACCGTCGCGGCGGCGAAGATCGTCGACAGCGGCTCCTGTGGCGCCTCCTTCTACGACGAGGGCCAGATGACCGCCAACGGGGAGGCCTTCAACCCCGACGCGCTGACCGCCGCGCACAAGACGCTGCCCTTCAACACGAAGGTGCGGGTGACCAACCCGGCCAACGGCAAGTCGGTCACCGTCCGGATCAACGACCGTGGCCCGTACGTGGACGGGCGCTGCCTGGACCTCTCCCGGGCCGCCTTCGCGGCGATCGCCTCCGTCGACCTCGGCGAGGTCGACGTGAAGTACGAGGTGCTCGGCTGATCCGGTGATCGACGGCGATCGGGCCGGCGGGGCGATCCGGCCGGACAGAACGTCCTCGGACGACGGGCCAGGTGCATTCTCCTGTTCACGTCCATCAGGCATGCTGTCCGGTGTACGCACGCAACCCTTCCAGTCGGGCCGCGGCCCGCTGAGCCCCGGATCCCGCGCCGGTCTCGGCGCGGCCTTCGCGCTGCTCGCACTCGTCTCCGCCGTGGAGCTGGCCGACGGCCGGCCGGCGCACTACGTGGCGCTGATGGTGGCCGCCCCCTTCCTCGCCGCCGCCCTGGCCTCCTGGCGGGTGGTGCTCGGAGTGGGCGTCCTCGCCACCGTCATCGGCGCCAGCTTCGCCCTCGCCGAGCGGACCATGTCCCTGGTCAGCGCGGTCAACGTCGCCGGGATCGCGCTGGCCACCGCGATCGCCGCCGCGGTCGCCTCGGTGCGCCAGCGGCAGGCCGAACAGATCGCCGAGCTGTCCAAGCTGGCGGCGGTGGCCCAGCAGGCGGTGCTCCGGCCGCTCGGCCCGCAGGTGGGCACGCTCGCGGTGGCGGGGCGCTACATCTCCTCGACCGCCACCGCCGAGATCGGTGGCGACCTCTACGAGGCGATGGACACCCCGTACGGGGTGCGCATGATCATCGGGGACGTCCGGGGCAAGGGGCTGGACGCGGTCCGGCTGGCCAGCATCGTGCTCGGCTCGTACCGGCACGTCGCCTACGAGCGGGCGGACCTGCGGGCCGTGGTGGCCGACCTTGATCGGGCGGTGGCCCGCAACGTGGGCGACGAGGACTTCGTCACCGCCGCGCTGGTCGAGGAGCGGGGCGGCACGCTCACCATCGTCAACTGTGGACACCCGCCGCCGCTGCTGCTGCGCCGGGGCGCGGTGATCCCGCTCGAACCGCCCGCGCCCGCGCCGCCGCTCGGCTTCATGCCGGTGGTCCGCCCCCGGGTGGAACGGCTCGAACCGGGCGACCGGCTGCTGCTCTTCACCGACGGCCTCGGCGAGGCCCGCCGGGACGGCGAGTTCTTCCCGACCGCCGACCGGGCCTGGCGGCTGCTCGGGCACGGCACGGTCGGCGACGGCCTGGCCTCGCTGGAGACCGCCCTGGTCGAGTGGGTGCACGGCCGGCTCGACGACGACATCGCGCTGGTGCTGATGGAGTACACCGGGCCGCGCAGCGGCGCGACCGCCGCCGTGCCGAGCTGGGAGGTCGGCGCGGCCGAGAGCTGACCTCGCCGTCAGTCCTCGGCGAGTTCGTCGGTGGCCCGCCGGCCCGCCTCGCCGGCCCGGCGGAGGAAGTCGGCGATCACCTCCAGCTGGGTCCCGTCGTACCCGGCGCAGATCTCGTCCATCGCGCTGTTCATGCCGGCGTACAGGCCGTACAGCTCCGCGTTGCGCTCGCGCAGCGCGCGGACGGTGACCGAGCGGCGGTCCGTGGCGTCCGGGTCCCGCTCCCGGACGATCCAGCCGCCGCGCTGGAGCCGGTCGAGGATGCCGGTCACGGTCGCCGGGTGCAGCCCGGCCCGCCGGGCCAGCGCGCCGGGGCTGAGCGGTCCGTGCCGGGCGATCAGGTCGAGGCAGTCCAGGTCCACGTCACGCAGCGAGAGGCGTACGCCGACGTGGTGGTTGAGGAGCGCGAGCTGATTGTTCAGCTCGCGCATCGTCTCCTTGATCCGGGTCGCCGTGCGCCGGCGGCGACGCGCGTCCTCAAGTTCTACGGAATCCATATTGTTTGAGCCTCGTATCAACTGTTACGGTTTCCATATCTTACGAGGCCCGACCGCCGAGCGCGGTCGATGGCGAGGAGGCGTTTTATGAAGCTCACGATCGTCGGCGCCAGCGGCGGTATCGGCCGGCACCTCGTCGACCAGGCGGTCGCCGCCGGGGACGACGTCACCGCCGTGGTGCGCGACCCCGGGAAGCTGGCCGGGGCGCCGGTCCGGGTGGTCGCGGCCGATCTGGCGACGGCCGACCCGACGGCGCTGCGCGGCGCGGTCGAGGGCGCCGACGCGGTCCTGTCCGGCCTCGGTCCCCGCTCGTCGGCCGACGCCGGCATCGCCACCCGGGGCACCCGGGCCCTGCTCGCGGCGATGACCGCCGGCGGCGTACGGCGGATCGTCGTGGTCAGCGCGGCCCCGGTCGGCACGGTCCCGACCCCCGGCCGGCCGCACCCGCCGCGGCGCGACCCGGGCGACGGCCCGCTGATGCGGTACCTGCTCGGGCCGGCGATCAGGCGGGTGCTGCGCCGCCACTACGCCGACCTGGCGCTGATGGAGGAGGTGCTGCGGGACAGCGGCCTCGACTGGACGGTGGTACGCCCGCCCCGGCTGACCGACCGGCCGCTGACCGGCGCCTACCGGACGGCGTACGGGCGCAACGTGCGGGGCGGGCTCACGGTCTCCCGGGCCGACGTCGCCCACGCCATGCGCCACCTGCTCGACCGGCCGGAGTCGGTCGGTCGGACCGTCGGCATCGCCAACTGAACGGAGCGCGTCGTGCACATCGCGTACGTCGTCGTGACCGCCCTCGCCGTCGCCGCCACCGGGTTCTCCGGGATCGCGGCCCTGCTCCACTTCCGGCCGATCCTGCCCGGCATGGCGGCGGCGGGGGTGGCGGAATCCTGGCTGACCTTCCCCATCGGCACGCTGAAGACGGCCGGTGCGGTCGGGCTGCTGCTCGGGCTGCTCGGCGTCCCACTGGTCGGCGTGGCCGCGGCGGCCGGGCTGGTGCTCTTCTTCGCCTGCGCCGTGCACACCCACCTGCTGGCCCACGACCGCTCGGCCCAGTTTCTGCTCGCGAACGGCCTCCTGGTGCTCTCCGGAGCCGCGTTGGCGCTGGGGTTGACCGGAAGCTGAACTGGAAGTGTGTAATCGCTGTCACTTCCTCGATCGGCTTGTCGTTGCCTACCGGTGAGTAATACAGTCGGGGTTACTGATCGGTAACACTGTCCGGAAGCGGGGCCAGCGAGCATGACCCACTACAAGAGCAACCTTCGGGACCTCGAGTTCAACCTGTTCGAGGTCTTCGGGGCGGACCGGACGTTCGGCCAGGCGCCGTACACGGACCTGGACGTCGACACCGCCCGCAGCTTCCTCTCCGAGGTCGACCGCCTGGCCCGCGAGGACCTGGCCGCCAGCTACACGGACAGCGACCGCAACCCGCCGGTCTTCGACCCGGCGACGCACACCGCGCCGCTGCCGGAGTCGTTCAAGAAGTCCTTCCAGTCGTTCATGGACTCCGAGTTCTGGCGGCTGGACCTCCCCGAGGCGCTCGGCGGCACCAACGCCCCGCGCGCCCTCTGGTGGTCGCTCGCCGAGATGGTGCTCGGCGCCAACGCCCCGATCTGGATGTACGCCTCCGGCCCGTCCTTCGCGCACGTGCTGCACGTCGAGGGCACCGAGCAGCAGAAGAAGTGGGCCCGGCTCTTCATCGACAAGCAGTGGGGCTCCACCATGGTGCTCACCGAGCCGGACGCCGGCTCGGACGTCGGCGCCGGTCGGACCCGGGCGGTCCAGCAGCCGGACGGCTCGTGGCACATCGAGGGCGTCAAGCGCTTCATCACCTCGGGTGAGCACGACCTGAGCGACAACATCGTCCACTACGTGCTGGCCCGTCCGGTCGGCGCCGAGGGCGTCGGCGGCCCGGGCACCAAGGGCCTCTCCCTCTTCGTGGTGCCGAAGTACCACTTCGACGAGGAGACCGGCGAGCTGGGCGAGCGCAACGGCGTCTTCGCCACCAACGTCGAGCACAAGATGGGCCTGAAGGTCTCCAACACCTGCGAGGTGACCTTCGGCGAGCACGGCGTACCGGCCAAGGGCTGGCTGCTCGGCGAGAAGCACGACGGCATCCGGCAGATGTTCATGATCATCGAGTACGCCCGGATGATGGTCGGCACCAAGGCGATCGCCACCCTCTCCACCGGCTACCTGAACGCCCTGGAGTACGCCAAGAACCGGGTGCAGGGCGCCGACCTGATCCAGCAGTCCGACAAGACCGCTCCCCGGGTGACCATCACCCACCACCCCGACGTGCGCCGCTCGCTGCTGCTGCAGAAGTCGTACGCCGAGGGCCTGCGGGCGCTGGTCTGCTACACCGCGTCCTGGCAGGACAAGGTCGCCATCGCCGAGGCGGCCGGCGACGAGAAGGCCACCAAGCTGGCGAAGCGGGTCAACGACCTGCTCCTCCCGCTGGTCAAGGGCGTCGGCTCGGAGCGGGCGTACGAACTGCTCGGCCACGAGTCGCTGCAGACCTTCGGCGGCTCGGGCTTCCTGCAGGACTACCCGCTGGAGCAGTACGTCCGGGACGCCAAGATCGACACCCTGTACGAGGGCACCACGGCGATCCAGAGCCTCGACCTGATCTTCCGGAAGATCGTCCGGGACAACGGCAAGGCCCTGATGGCGGTCGCCGGCGAGATCCAGGAGTTCATCGCCTCCGAGGCCGGCAACGGCCAGCTCAAGGAGGAGCGACAGGCGCTCGGCAAGGCGCTCGCCGAGATCCAGAACATCCTCGGCGTGATGACCGGCTGGCTGGGCGAGGCGCAGGCCGGCGACGCGCGCAGCCTCTACAAGGTCGGCCTGAGCAGCCGCCGCTTCCTGCTGGCGATCGGCGACCTGGTGGTCGGCTGGCTGCTGCAGAAGCAGGCGGACGTGGCGCTGAAGGCCCTGGCCGGCGAGGCCTCCGCCGCCGACAAGGCGTTCTACACCGGCAAGGTGGCCGCCGCCCGGTTCTTCGCCCGCGAGGTGCTGCCCCGCATCGGCGCCGACCGGCGGATCATCGAGGGCGCCGACCTGGAGATCATGGACCTCCCGGAGGAGGCCTTCTGATCCCTGACGGGACCCGGCAGTGACGACCGGCGGCCGGCGAGCATGTGCTCGCCGGCCGCCGCCGTCTTCCCGTCCGGCACAAGGTTGCGGCATATCGCGGTCTCCGTCCCGTTCCGACCCTGCGCCCTGCCGTGGAGCGGGCCCGGTCACCGGGCGCGGACCGGGATTGGCGTGGCCCGGCCGGGTAGCGCGGTCAAGGGGCGGGTAACCGTCGCGAACGACGTCAGGGCACGCCCAAGGGCCACCGCACGGGGGAGTGCAGCGCACATGGGCATTGGTAGCGGCATCTTTCTCATCGCGCTCGGCGCGATCATGACCTTCGCCATCCGGGCCAACGTCTGGTGGATCGACCTGCGCGCCGTCGGCTGGGTGTTCATTCTGGCCGGGCTGGCCGTCCTGCTCACCACGCTCTGGTTCTGGCAGGACCGGCGCAAGCGGGCCCGTACGCTCATCGTGGAGGAGAACCGCCTCTCCCACCCGACTGCGATGATGCCGCCGCCGCCCGACCCGCCGCCGCCGACGGCCCCGCCGTCCTGATCCGACCCGGCAGGGCCCGTGGCCGAGCCCCTGCCCGCACCTCAGCCGCGTGCGGTGTGCCGGGCGGTGATGGGCGCGCCGCCCGGGATGAGTCCCGCCCAGCGGGTGGTCGGACGGTGCACCACCAGGTCGGTGGTGCGCAGCCCGTCCGGATCCGCCCGCTGCGGGTCGAGCAGCGCCGAGAGCAGCGAGACGCCCGGGTTGTGGGCGATCAGCAGCACCGTGCCCGCGCTCGGCTCCACCGCCCGGACCAGCGCCAGCAGCTCGTCCGGCTGCGCCTCGTACGCCCCTGCCTCGTACCGCACCACCGGTGTCGACCCCGCCGGTCCGCCCTCCGGCGGGGATCCCGTCATGCCCATGGCCACCCCGTGCCAGGTCTGCCGGGTCCGCCGGGTGGTGGAGCAGACCACCACGTCGGGGAGCAGCGCGTGCCGGGCCAGCCAGGCGCCGGCCGCGGCCGCGTCGGCGTGGCCCCGGGCCGTCAGCGGCCGTTCCGCGTCCGGGGCGTCCTGGGACTGCTCGGCCTTGGCGTGCCGGAGCAGCACCAGCGTCCGCTCCTGGTTCCTGCCGTCCGTCATGGGCACAGCTTGCCTGATTGGCGATCTGAGCGCCTGGGTAAGTCGATGGATGCCGCTACCTCATCCTGGCCGCGGCGGGTAGGAAACGCCAGCAGAACGCCAAGGAGGCGACGTCATGGGCATCGGTGCCAGCATCTTCCTGATCGCGCTGGGCGCGATCTTCGCGTTCGCCATCGACGCCAACCTGGGATGGCTCGACCTGAACGTCGTCGGCTGGGTGCTGATGCTCGCCGGCGTCGCGGGCCTCATCACCACGCTCTATTTCTGGAACACCCGCCGCCGTACCGTGGTCGCCGCGCCGGTGCGCCAGCGGGTCGTGGCCGAGCCGGTGGTGCCGGTGCAGGACGACCGGGTCGTGCGCGAGGAGTACCGCGAGGTGCGCCGCCCGGGCTACCCGGCCTGAGCCGTACCGCAGAGTTTTCGAGGGCCCCGCAACGGCGCGGGGCCCTCGAACCGTCTCCGGGTCAGGAGAAGAGCGCGAAGTAGATCGCGATGTGGTGGCAGATCGCCGCGACCAGGGTGCAGGCATGGAAGAACTCGTGGTGCCCGAAGACCGTGGGCCACGGGTTCGGCCGGCGCAGCGCGTAGAAGACCGCGCCGACGCTGTAGATCGCGCCGCCGACGATCAGCAGCACCAGGGCGGTCACGCCGCCGGAGTGCAGGATCTCCGGCAGCATCGTCACGGCCACCCAGCCGAGCGCCAGGTAGAGCGGTGCCGAGACCCAGCGCGGGGCGTGCGGCCAGATCAGCTTCACCGCCACCCCGGCCAGCGCCCCGCCCCAGACCAGGCCGAGCATGATGCTGGCGTGCCGGGTGTCCAGCAGCAGGGCACAGAACGGTGTGTACGTGCCGGCGATGAACAAGAAGATCATCGAGTGGTCCAGCCGGCGCATGATCTGGTAGCCGCGCTCGGACCAGACCCGCCGGTGGTAGAGGGCGCTGGTGCCGAAGAGGCCGCAGACGGTCAGGCTGTAGACGAGGCAGCTGACCAGCGGCGCCCAGCCGGGCCGGGCGGCCGCGATCGAGCAGAGCACGATGCCGCAGACGAGCGCGACGAAGAACGCGTAGGTGTGCAGCCAGCCGCGCATCCGGGGTTTACCGATGTCGACCGGCTTGAGCCGAAGCGGTGCGGAGGTGGTCACGCCCAATAGGCTACGGCACCGTAGGTTACTTGCAAGTAGTGTGTACGGTCACGGACCGTCCGGCCGGAGGACCCTGGCGAGTCCGTCCATCCGCGAGTATGGCGGAATGCGGATCCGACCCGTCGGCGCGCACGCCCTCCTGCTCGACTGCGACGACCCCGACCAGGTCCAGGCGTGGCGGGCCGAGCTGTGGCGCCGCCGCGAGACCGGTGAGCTGACCGCCACGGAGATCGTCCCGGCCGCGGCCACCGTGCTGCTGGACGGCGTACCGGACCCCGCGGGGGCCGCCGCTCGGATCGCCGGCTGGACCCCGCGGCCGGTCACCACCACGGCCGCCGTCGACCCGGTCGAGGTCCCCACGGTGTACGACGGGGAGGACCTGCCCGTCGTCGCCGGCCACTGGGCGATGACAGTGCCGGAGGTGGTCGACCGGCTGCGGCGCACCGAGTTCCGGGTGGCCTTCTGCGGCTTCGCGCCCGGCTTCGCGTACCTGACCGGGCTCCCCGCCGAGCTGGCCGTCCCCCGGCTGGCCACGCCACGGCCCCGGGTGCCGGCCGGCGCGGTGGCGCTCGCCGGGCCGTACGCCGGGATCTATCCGACCGCCTCGCCCGGCGGCTGGCTGCTGGTCGGCCGCACCGATCTCGTCCTCTTCGACGTGCACGCCGACCCGCCGGCCCGGCTCACCCCCGGCACCCCCGTACGGCTGGTGTCCCGTGAGCGCGAGGAGTGAGCCGGTCTTGCGAGCCCCGCAGTCGCGAACCGGCGTGCTCAGCGTGATCGAGGTGCTCCGGGCCGGCGCGCTCACCACCGTCCAGGACCAGGGCCGACCCGGCTACGCCCACCTCGGCGTGCCCCGCTCCGGCGCGCTCGACCCGGCTGCGCTGCGGCTGGCCAACCGGCTCGTCGGCAACCCGGAGGGCGCCGCCGGGCTGGAGATCACGCTGACCGGCTGCGAACTGCGGTTCGATCATGCCGCCTGCGTCGCGCTGACCGGGGCGGAGGTCGAGGTCCGGATCCACCGCGAGCCGGCCGGCCACCGCCCGCCCGACGTGAGTCGTCCGGGCGACGTCGGCCGGCCCCTCTCGCTGCCGGCCGGGGCGACGCTGCGGATCGGCCCGCCCCGGGCCGGCCTGCGCACCTGGCTGGCCGTCTCCGGTGGCATCGACGTGCCGCCGGTGCTGGGCAGCCGCGCCACCGACACGCTCTCCGGACTCGGTCCGCCCCCGGTACGCGACGGCGACCGGCTGCCCCTCGGCGAGCCGGTCGGGCACCCCGCGCCGGTCGACGTCACCGTCGCCCCGGCCGTACCGGGCGAGCTGCGGCTGAGCCTGCGCCCCGGCCCCCGGCACGACTGGTTCACCCCGGCCGCCCTGGACCTGCTCTTCGGCACCGCGTACCAGGTCAGCCCGGTGAGCAACCGGGTCGGCGCGCGACTGACCGGCGCCGCCCTGCCCCGCGCGGTGACCGGGGAGCTGCCCAGCGAGGGGCTGGTCCTCGGGGCGGTGCAGGTGCCGGCCGACGGGCAGCCGCTGATCTTCCTCGCCGACCATCCGACCACCGGTGGATACCCGGTCGTGGGTGTGGTGGACGACGTGACCCCGCTCGCGCAGGCCCGACCAGGGACTACGGTGAGGTTCCATGGACCTCAACGCTGACCTCGGCGAGGGATTCGGCATCTGGCGGCTCGGCGACGACCACGCGCTGCTGGACCTGGTCACCTCCGCCAACGTCGCCTGCGGCTTCCACGGTGGCGACGCGTCCACCATGCGCCGGGTCTGCGCCGCCGCCGCCGAGCGCGGGGTCGCCGTCGGCGCCCAGGTCGGCTACCGGGATCTCGCCGGCTTCGGCCGCCGGCACATTGCGTACGACTTCGCCGAACTCCGCGACGAGGTCACCTACCAGCTCGGCGCCCTGGAGGCGTTCTGCCGGCTGTTCCACACCCGGGTCCGCTACCTCAAGCCGCACGGCGCGCTCTACCACGCGGCGGCCTGCGACGAGGCCCAGGCCGCCGCCCTGGTCGCCGCGGTCAGCGGGTACGACCACGAGCTGCCCGTGCTCTGCGCGCCCGGCTCGGTGCTCGCCCAGCTCTCCGTCGGCGCCGGGCTGCGGGTCGTCGCCGAGGGCTTCGCCGACCGGAACTACCTGCCCAACGGCTCACTGGTGCCCCGGACCGCGGCGAACGCGCTGGTCACCGACCCGGAGGAGGTGGCCGACCGGGCCGTCCGGATGGCGACCGAGCGCACCGTGGTCGCGGTCGACGGCCGGGTGGTGCCCTGCCAGGTCGAGTCGATCTGCGTGCACGGCGACACCCCCGGCGCGGTGGCCTCCGCCGCCCTGGTCCGGGCCGCGCTGATCGACGCCGGAGTCATCCTCTCCCCGTTCGCCTGACCGCCGGGGCCCGTGCGGCGCCCCGGCGGTCAGGCGCTCAGGCGTCCAGGCCGCGCAGGACGAGGGGAAGTCGGGTGGCGGCGCCGTCCACCACCCGGACCGGGACGCCCCAGTCCTGCCGGGTCAGGTGGCAGGCGGCGTGCTCGACGTCGGCGTCGCAGGTGGCCGCCTGCGCGGTCACCTGGAGCACCCCGCCGGCCACCTCGCCGTTGACCACCAGCCGGCGGGACAGGTCCGTCGTCGTCCCCGCGCCCTCGATCAGCAGCTCCGGCGGCGACGCGGTGACCACCAGCCGGGTCGACGGCCCGTACGTCTCGTCCAGCTTCTGCCCCGGCGCGGGCGTGAAGATCACGTCGAGCGTGACCTCACCGGCCGCCACGTCGGTCGGCTTCCGCTCGGCCCGGTGCCGGGGGCCGTCCACGGTGCTGGCGCCCGCCGCGGAGAGCGCGCCCGGGGCCAGCCGGGTCAGCCGGTGCGCGGCGGACTCCACCACCAGCACCTCGCCCTCGGCGGTGAGCACCAGGTCGCTCGGCTCGGCCAGCCCGTCCGCCACCGTGGCGACCTGGTCGGTCTCCGGGTCGAAGCGGCGGACCGCGCCGTTGTACGTGTCGGCGATCAGCACCGAGCCGTCCGGCAGCGCGCACACCCCCAGCGGATGCTGGAGCAGCGCCCGGTCGGCCGGGCCGTCGACGTGGCCGAAGTCGAAGAGGCCCTGCCCCACCGAGGTGCCCATGACGCCGTTCTCGACGTACCGGAGGGCGCTGGTCTCGCTGTCCGCGATCCAGAGCCGGGCGCCGTCGGCCGAGACGGAGAGGCCGGAGGGCTGCGCCATCCAGACGTCCGGCAGCGGGCCGTCGCGCAGCGCCTCGACCGTGGTGCCCGCGTACATGCCGGCGGTCCGGCGGATCGGGTCGAACCACCAGAGCTGGTGGATGCCGGCCATGGCGATGACGACCTTGTCGTCGTACCAGGCCACGTCCCACGGGGAGGAGAGGTCGACGGAGAGCCCGTCGTGCGCGTGGTCGTCGACCGTCGACCGCCACTGCCGGCCGGTGCCGGCGACCGTGACGACCTCGCCGGTGCCCAGCCGCACCCCGCGCAGCAGGTGGTTGACGGTGTCGGCGACGACCACGTCGTAACCGGCCACCTCGGCGACGTGCGTCGGGAGCAGGCAGAGCCCCTGCGGCTCCGAGAAGGTGGCCGTCTCCGCCGGGCCGTCCGCGTGGCCCCGGGCACCGGCACCGATCCGGCGGACCAGCTTCTCGCCGTCCGGAGCCAGCTCCACCAGCGAGTGCCGGGACGAGTCCGAGACCAGCAGGTTGCCGCCGTCGAGCGCCACGGCCTTGCCGGGGAAGCGCAGCGTGGTGTCCGGCTCGGCCGGCGGGACGTAGGGGCCGTCGCCCCGGTGCAGGGTGCCCTTCGCCTCGTGGGTGGCGATCAGGTCGTCGACCAGCCGGGCCAGCCCCTCGGCGTGCCCCTCGCCGGCCATCGTGGCCACCACGTAACCCTCGGGGTCGACCACCGACAGCGTCGGCCAGGCCTTCGCCGCGTACTGCTGCCACATGTCCAGCTCGGGGTCGTCGAGCACCGGGTGGTGCACCCCGTACCGCTCGACGGCGGCGGCCAGCGCCTCCGCGTCCTTCTCGTGCTCGAACTTGGGCGAGTGCACGCCGATGACGACCAGCACGTCGCCGTACTTCTCCTCGAGCGGCCGCAGCTCGTCGAGCACGTGCAGGCAGTTGATGCAGCAGAAGGTCCAGAAGTCCAGCAGGACGATCTTGCCGCGGAGGTCGGCCAGCTTGAGGTCCCTGCCGCCGGTGTTCAGCCAGCCCCGGCCGCGCAGCTCGGGTGCCCGTACTCGTGCGCTCATGCCTCCAGTCTGCCGGACCGGACGGCCCGGACCGGCCGGCACCCCGAGCGGGCTCGTTCACACCCGGGGTACGACGGCGGGGCCACGGTTCACCGTGGCCCCGCCGTCGGAGGGTCGTTACTTGCCGGCCGGCTTCAGGCAGAGCACCCGGTTGGTCCCCTCGCCCGGCAGCACCACGTGCGGCTGCGTCGGGTCGCCGCACTTGTCCTGCGCGTCGACCTTCGACACGACCGTGAAGGCGCCCTGCTCGCCGCAGTTGGCGGCCACCGCGCCCGCGCCGGACTGCTTCACGCAGGAGCCCACCGCCGGGTCGAAGCCCGCCGGCTTGTCGTCGCCGCCGACCTTGCCGAGGAGCGTGAGCAGGCCGAGCGGAACGGCCAGGATCAGCACCGCCGCGATCAGCACGAGGGCCAGCACCCGCCCGTTGCGCACCTTCGGCGCCGGCGCCTCGGTCTTCGGCTCGGCGTCGGGCTTGAACGCGTCGAAGCGGCCCTGCTCCGGCTCGCCGCCCAGGCCCTGCTGCCAGGCCGGCGGTGCCTGCTGGGGCGGCGGCGGGAAGGCTGGCGGGAACCCACCCGGCCCCTGCTCGTGCATCGCCCCCGGCCCCTGGCCCGGCACGCCGACCGACGCGCGGCCACCGGCCGGGCCACCCTGACCCCCGAACGGGTCGTTGTGCCCCGGACCGCCGTACGGATCGCCCTGGCCGGGGCTGCCGTACGGGTCACCCGGACCGGCGTGGCCGCCGGGACCGCCGAACGGGTCGGGACGCTCGCCGTTGTGCGGGTGCACCCCGTTGGCGGGACGGTGGTTGGCGGCCGGGTCCACGAAGGACGGCACGCCGGGCGGGAACGGCGGCGGGCCCGCGGGCGACGACGGCGGCGCGGACTGCGCCTCGGCGAAGCCGTGCGGCCCCGCCGGGCGGCCCTGGTCGTCGTAGCCGGACTGCGGGCTCTGGTCGTCGTAGCGGGGCTGCTGGCCGCGGTCGTCGGGGCGCTGACCCTGGTCGTCGAAGCCGGACTGCTGGCCGGGCTCGTCGAAGCGCTGGCCGCCCTGCTCCGGGTAGCCGTTCGGGGCGTCCTGCCCGGTGGCCTCCTCCGGCTCCGGCCGGGTCGGGCGGCCGTACACCCGGGGCTGCGGGGCCGGCGAGCCGGCGGGCCGCACGGCCTGGTCGGTCGGGGGCATCACCCGGCTGGCCAGCGGCACCGACGCGCTGGCGGAGACGGCGCCGGCCTCCGGGGAGATGCGCGGCGCGGGCACCACCGGCCCGGCCGGCGACTGCGGCTCCTGGTGCGACGCCTCTGCCGGGCCCCAGCCGGGCACGGCGCCCGACTGCTCCGACTCGTACGCCTGCGGGTCCCGGCCCGCCGGCTCGGCGGGCGCCTCCGCGGCTGGGGCGAACTGCGCCGGCGGCCGGTAGTCGGCCGGCGGCGACGCGGCCAGGCTGGCGCCCGGCACCCGCTGCTCCTGCGGCGGCAGCGGTACGGCGTTCCCGGGTGAGATGCCCGGGCCCGGTGCCGGCTGGTAGGCCGCCGGCTCCTCGGCCCGGCCCGACTCCCAGCCGTTCGACTGGGGTGCGGCGGGTTCCGCCTCGGCGGAGCGGCCCCACACCTCGCTGGCCGGCCACGGCTCGGCGTCCGGCACGGCCGGGCGGTCCCCGCGGGTCCACTGCGGCGCGTCGTCCTGGTTGGCGCCCCAGGCCGGCGGGCCGTCCGGGGACGGCACCGAGGCGGTGGCCCGCGCCGGCGAGGGCTCCGGCGGCGTCCAGCCGCCGGCCTCCGGCCGGTCGTCCTGGGCCGGGGCGGCGGCGCCCCAGGGGCCGGCCTGCGCCGACTCCTCCGACGCGGGCCGGTCCTGCTGCTGCGGTACGGCGGCGGCGCCGCTCCAGCCGGTGGCCGGACGCTGGTCGTCCGGCGCGCCCCAGCCGGGCTGCTGCGCGGGCTCGCCGTGCGTGGCGGCCCGTCCGGCGGCCCAGCCCCCGGAGCGGTCCGGGTCGTCGTCGCGCGGCCCGGTCTCCCAGCCGCCGGCGTTGTCCTGCTGCGGGGCGGACCAGCCGCGGGCCGGCTCCGCCTCGTCCTGCCGGGCCGGTACGCCCGCGGCCCAGCCGCCCGAGCGGGCGGGATCGTCCTGCTCCGGGTTGCCGGCTGGCCAGCCGCCGGAGCGGTTCGGGTCGTTCGACGTGCCCCAGGCCTCGTTCGGCTGCCCCGCCGGGGCGGGCACCTGCGCGGCGGCGCGGGCGGTGGGCGCGGCGGAGGCCCAGGCGGGTGCGGACTGCTCGCCCTGCTGGCCCCAGGCCGGCTGGTCGTCCTGCGGCGGGCTGGTCCAGCCGCCCGAGCGGGCGGGATCGTCCTGCTGCTGCGCACCGGTCCCGACGGGCCAGCCGCCGGAGCGGCCGTCCTGGGTGGCGGGAGCCGTGTTCCAGCCTCCGGAACGGGCGGGGTCGTCCTGCTGCTGCGTGGTGGCCCAGCCGCCGGAGCGGGCCGGGTCGTCGTGCGACTGCCCGGCGGGCACCTGCGCCGCGCCCCGGGCGCTCTGGTCGGCGGCCTGCGCCCAGGCCGGCTGGTCGCCGCCCGGTCCGGCGGCCCAGGCGGGGCCGGCCTGCTCGGGCGTCGCCCACGCGGGCGAGGGCTGCTCCGGGGGGGTGGTCGGGTTGGCGCCGGGCGCGGAAGCGGCGGCCCAGGCGGGGCCGGCCTGCTCCGGCGCGGCCCAGGCGGGCTGGGGCGAGCCGGCCCAGGCATCCGGTTCGGTCTGCTGCGGCACCTGGGCGGCCCCCCAGGCGGGGTTCGGTGGCTGGCCAACCGGCTGCGCCCAGGCGGGGGCGGGCGACTGGTCGTCCTGCCCGGCCCAGGCGGGGGCGGGCTGACTCGGCCGACCGGCCGGCGGGGGTGGCGCCCAGCCGAGGTCGGGGGCGTTGGGGTACCCGTTGTCCTGCTGCGCCGGGTGGTCGCCGTACGGCGCCGGTCCGCCGGCGCCCGGCGACACCTCGCCCGGCTCCTGGCCGGGGCGGTGCGGGGCCTCGGACGTCATGGGTGCGCCTCCTCCATCACATGTCGGCCGCCGATGCCGATCGGGGACCGTCGGCATCGTTGCCGGCGTCGCCGGCGGGTACCGGCCGTGCGGGCTCCCCGCACCGTATCCGGTGGCCGCCCGGAGGTGTCCGGGGAGCACCGGCCGTCACTCACCGTTGCCGGACGGTGTCGATCGGCTTCTATCGGCGCGATCTGGTCCCGGGGCGGATGGGTGGCGACCGAGCCCCACCGTACCGGGCGGTGCGGCGAGGTGGAATCCCGGTCTCAATCACCCCCAAACGCCGAGGACCCGCCCGGCTGTGCCGGGCGGGTCCTCGAACTGGAGGAGGTGAGGAAAGTCGAGGAGCGTCAGCTCATGTGACGCTGGGCGATGGCGAGAAGCTCCTCGCGGACCGCGGGCGAGTTGGCGGAACGCAGCGCGTGCTCGATGGCGCGGGCACGGCGGCTGGCGTCGCGGCGGTTGCGGATTCGCTCGATCATGCTCATCTGGGTCTCTCCTCCTGGCTATTCGGTTGTCAGCCCCTTGATGTCTCTATTGAAGCGCATAACGCCGCCAACTTCCATCGATTATTAGGTGAGCTGAACCACGGACCTACGGATCGTAGGTCAACGGGTAGCCGGAGCCATGATTTCGTTCCCCCAACGGCAACGGCCGGTGTGCCGGGCGTTAACCCGTGGCACACCGGCCGTGGCCTGGTGTCGAGGACCGTCAGGTCCAGGCGAGCAGCGCCGCCTCCGGATCGGCCAGGAAGTCCCCGATGTCGCGGAGGAACTTCGAACCCAGCTCACCGTCGATGATCCGGTGGTCGAACGACAGGCCGAGCGTGGTGACCAGGCGTGGCTTCACCTTGCCCTTGTGCACCCACGGCATCTCCCGGACCGCGCCGAAGGCCAGGATCGCCGACTCGCCCGGAGGCAGGATCGGCGTACCGGTGTCGACGCCGAAGACACCGACGTTGGTGATCGTCAGCGTGCCGCCGGACATGTCCGCCGGGGAGGTCTTCCCGGCCTTGGCCGTCTGCACCAGCGCCGTCATCGCGTCCGCCAGCTCGCGCAGCGAGAGCCGGCCGGCGTCCTTGATGTTCGGCACGATCAGGCCGCGCTCGGTGGCCGCCGCGATGCCCAGGTTCACGTAGTCCTTGACCACGATCTCGTCACCGGCCCAGGTCGAGTTGACCATCGGGTGACGCTTGACCGCCAGCAGCACCGCCTTCGCCACCAGCAGCAGCGGCGAGACCCGCACGTCGCGCCACTCCCGCCGCTCCCGGAGCCGGTCCAGGGCCTTCATCGCCCGGGTCACGTCGACGGTCAGGAACTCCGTCACGTGCGGGGCGGTGAACGCCGAGCGGGACATGTTCTCGGCGGTGAGCTTGCGTACCCCCTTGACCGGGATGCGCTGCTCGCGGTCCGCGCCGAAGCTCGCGGCCGCGGTGGCCGGCGCCGCGACCGTCAGCGGCTCGGCCGCCGCCGGGGTCCCGCTCGCCGCCCGCTGTACGTCCTCCCGGGTGATCGAGCCCAGTGGCCCCGACCCGGTCAGCGTGGCCAGGTCGACACCGAGGTCCTTGGCGAGCTTCCGCACCGGCGGCTTGGCCAGCACCGGCCCGCCGGTCCAGCCGTTGCCGTTGACCGGAGGAGCCGGCGACACCGGCGCGACCGGCGCCGGAGCCGGCGCGGCCTGGACCGGGGCGGCCGGCGCCTGGGCGGGGGGGCCGCCCTTGCGCGGCCGGCGCTTCGCCGCCGTGGTCCGCGGGCCGTAGCCGACCAGCACGGCGGTCCGCCCACCCGGGGCGGGACCGCCGATCAGGCCCGGCTCGACCGCGCCCTCGGCCGGGGCCACCTCGACCGCGGCCAGCGAGGCCGCCGACGGGGTGGGCAGCGCGGCGGCCGGCGCACCGGTCGTCGACTCCTCGATCGGGCCGGCGCCCGGGTCGGTGTCGATCGCGATGATCGGCGTGCCGACCTCGACCGTGGTTCCCTCCGGATGGAAGATCGCCTGCACCTGGCCGGCCCACTTCGCCGGGATCTCGACCGCCGCCTTGGCCGTCTCCACCTCGACGATCGGCTGGTTCAGCTCGATGACGTCGCCCACCTTGACCAGCCAGGCGAGGATCTCGCCCTCGGTCAGGCCCTCACCCAGGTCGGGGAGGTTGAACTCCTTGATCCGTGACATGCCGCTCACCAGCCGAAGGTGCGGTCGACGGCGTCGAGCACCCGGTCGAGGTCGGGCAGGTACTCCTCCTCCACCCGGCTGGCCGGGTAGGGGGTGTCGAAGCCGGTGACGCGCAGCACCGGGGACTCCAGGGAGTAGAAGCACTCCTCGGTGATCCGGGCCGCGATCTCCGAGCCCAGGCCCAGGTTGCCCGGGGCCTCGTGGACGACCACGCAGCGGCCGGTGCGCTTCACCGACTCGTACGCGGCGGTCAGGTCCAGCGGGGAGAGCGTGCGCAGGTCGATGACCTCCAGCTCCCGGCCGTCCTCGGCGGCGGCGGTCGCCGCGTCCAGGCAGGTCCGCACCATCGGGCCGTACGCCAGCACGGTGGCGTCGGTGCCGGCGCGGGCGACCCGGGCCGAGTGCAGCGGGTACGCCTCCGACAGCGGGGCGTCCAGCTCGACCGGACCCTTCTCCCAGTAGCGCCGCTTCGGCTCCAGGAAGACGATCGGGTCGTCCGAGGCGATCGCCTGCTGGATCATCGTGTACGCGTCCTGCGGGTTGGCGCAGGTCACGACCTTCAGGCCGGCGGTGTGCGCGAAGTACGCCTCGGGCGACTCCGAGTGGTGCTCGACCGCGCCGATGCCACCGCCGTAGGGGATCCGGATGACCATCGGGATCCGCACCTTGCCCTGCGAGCGGTAGTGCATCTTCGCCACCTGCGACACGATCTGGTCGTACGCCGGGTAGACGAAGCCGTCGAACTGGATCTCGCAGACCGGGCGGAAGCCGCGGATGGCCAGGCCGACCGCGGTGCCGATGATGCCGGACTCGGCCAGCGGGGTGTCGATCACCCGCTGGTCGCCGAAGTCCTTCTGGAGCCCGTCGGTGATCCGGAAGACGCCGCCGAGCTTGCCGACGTCCTCGCCCATGATGACGACCTTCGGGTCGTTCTCCAGGGCCTTGCGCAGACCGGTGTTGAGGGCCTTGCCGAGGGTGAGCGTCTCCGTGGCCATCAGTGGGCGCTCCCCTCGAACGACTCCATGTACTTGCTGAACTGCGCCCGCTGCTCGTCGAGCTCGGGGGACCCGTTGGGGTAGACGTGGTCGAACATCGTCACCGGCTCCGGGTTGGGCATGGCGAGCACCCGCTCGCGCAGGTGCACCGACTCGGCGCGGGCCTGCTCGTCGACGGCGGCGAAGAAGTCCGCGTCGGCGAGCTGCTGCTTCTCCAGGAACGCCTTCATCCGGGCGATCGGGTCCTTGGCCCGCCAGGCCTCGACCTCGCTGGCGATCCGGTACCGGGTCGGGTCGTCGGAGGTGGTGTGCGCCCCCATCCGGTAGGTGTACGCCTCGATCAGGCTGGGGCCCTGGCCGAGCCGGGCGTTGTCCAGCGCGTGCCGGGTCACCGCGTACGACGCGAGCACGTCGTTGCCGTCCACCCGCACGCCGGGGAAGCCGAAGCCGCCCGCCCGCTGGTACAGCGGGACGCGGGTCTGGCGCTCCAGCGGCTCGGAGATGGCGTACTGGTTGTTCTGGCAGAAGAACACCAGCGGGGCGTTGAAGACGCTGGCCCAGACGAACGCCTCGTTGACGTCGCCCTGGCTGGTGGCGCCGTCGCCGAAGTAGGCGATCACCGCCTCGCCGTCCTCGGTGCCGGTCTTGCCGTCCATGTGGACGCCCATGGCGTACCCGGTCGCGTGCAGGGTCTGCGCCCCGATCACGATCGTGTACATGTTGAACTTGAACTCGTTGGGGTCCCAGCCGCCCTGGTCGACGCCGCGGAACAGGCCGAGCGGCATGATCGGGTCGATGCCCCGGCAGTAGAGGACGCCGTGCTCCCGGTAGGTCGGGAAGGCCATGTCCTGGGTGCGCAGCGCCCGGCCGGAGCCGACCTGCGCGGCCTCCTGACCCAGCAGGCTGGCCCAGAGGCCCAGCTCGCCCTGGCGCTGGAGCGCGGTCGCCTCGGCGTCGAGCTTGCGGACCAGCACGAGGTCGCGGTAGAGCCCGCGGTACTCCTCGTCGGTGAAGTCGACGCGGTACTCGGTCCCGTCCGGGCCGATCGCGCTCTCGATCCGCTCGCCCTCGGGCGTGAGCAGCTGTACGAGTTCCGGCTCGCCCGCCGTGGCGGGTCGCTTGGAACGGGGTGCGGCCCGCCGGCCGCGGGTGGTGACCCCGGGGTCGCCCTTTGCCATCCGTCTCTCCCTGTCGTGTCTGCGTCAGCGCCGGGGGTGACCCGTGCCGCGCAACTCGTGCGCCGCCCGGCTGCTGCCGGGCTGGTCCCTGGCGGCCGCGCCTAGCCCCGGTGAGGGTTGCCGCGCGGCGTTGAGCCGGATTCGTGGGGCGAACCCGGTTCGGGAGCGCCGGCGCCGTACCGCACCAGCCGCGGGGTGCGCGGAGGTAGCGGCTGCGTTGCCGTCGTGCCTGAATGATTGCAGAGGAGGTGAGCGGGCCCACAATATGGCCCTCCACGCCCGCGGCGTTCCGTCGGCTACGCGACGGATATCCCTGTTTGTCGCGGGTGGACTACCCCTTGACGGACAAATTGTGTGTCGACACGCGGTGGCGGCTGGTGAACTGAGCGTAACTGGTCCAAGCTGACTGGTGTCTGGTGAGCGTTAAGCGGCGTTTGTCCGCTTCAGGCCCGACGTCCGCGCCACCGACGGTCCCGCCGATGTCGACGACGAGGAGTGTGCCGGTGTCCGAGCCAGCCGAGGGTCCCGGAACTCCGCTCCTCGGCCCCCATCGCCCGGCCCCCGGCGCCGGCTACCGCCGGGTGGTCGGGGCGCACCGGGCGCTCGGACTGGGCGGCCCGAGCCGGGGCTACCTCTTCACGGTCGCGCTGCTCGCCGGCACCGCGTCGATGCCGATTCTCGCCGCCATCAGCACCGGGTCGGCCACCGTCGGCAGCACCGCACTCCCGGACAACAGCACGCCGTTCATCCCGACGCCCTCGGTCGGCCCGGTGGTGATCCCGCTGCCCGCGACCAGCCAGCCCGAGGTGACGTCCACCACCCGTCCCGCCCCGCTGGTCACCCGCCCCGGCGCGCCGGAGATCGCCGCCGCCCCCGCCCCGCCGGTGGCGTCCGACTCGGCGTGGGGCATGCGGCCCCGGACGCCGGTCCCCCCGGCACCTCCCACCGGAGCCGCCTGCCCCACCCCCTCCGCCGGCGGCGGAGAGCCGTCGCCGAGCGAGTCGCCGAGCCCGTCACCCAGCCCGATGCCGACCCGCTCGTCGGGCCCGGACCGGTTGCCGCTGCCGCTGCCGCTGCCGACGATCATCCTCACCCCGCCGCCCCCGGTGCCGACCGGAAGCGGCCCCGCGGCTCCCGGTGGCAGCGCCTCGCCGTCCGACCCGCCCGCGCCGCCCGGGCCGCCGTCCGACCCGCCCGCGCCGCCCGGCCCGCCCGCGTCGCCGTCCGGATCGCCGTCCGGCGTGGTGGCGGGCGACCCGCGCTGACGCCCCGCAGTGCCGAGCTGCTCCCCGCCCTGGGCTCCGATGTGGGCGACGGGGTGAGCATGAGGCGCTGAGCCGAATCGCGCTGGAGATCGGGCGCTTGCGGTGGCGAACGAGGCGGTGCCGTCACTGTGGACGGAGCATCGGCGGGTGCAGCAGGGTGGCCGGGCCGCGCCGGAACAGCTGTGCGGGTCGGCCGCGCTCGCCCTCGGTGGCACGACCGACCGGCTCGACGAAACCGGGTGTCCCGGTGACCTTGCGGTGGAAGTTGCGCGGGTCCAGGCGGGTGCCCCAGACCGTCTCGTAGACCGCGCGCAGCTGCGCCACGGTGAACTCGGGCGGGCAGAATGCGCTGGCCAGCGGGGTGTACTCCAGCTTGGCCCGGGCCCGCTCCAGCCCGTCGGCGAGGATCCGGTCGTGGTCGAAGGCGAGCTGCCCGGGGGTGAGCCGGGAGACCGGCAGCCAGTCGGCGGAGGCGGCGTCACTGCCGGCCACCGGGGTCGGCAGGTCCGGCAGCAGCGCCAGCCAGGCCACCGTGACCACCCGGCCGCGCGGGTCCCGGTCCGGCCGGCCGTACGTGCCGAGCTGCTCCAGGTGCCCGGCGGGCTCGGGTAGCCCGGTCTCCTCGGTCAGCTCCCGCGCGGCCGCGTCGGGCAGGTCCTCATTGATGCCGACGAAGCCGCCGGGCAGCGCCCAGTGCCCCTCGTACGGCGGAATGCCGCGCCGGACCAGCAGCACGCTCAGCGCGTCCGACCGGACCGTGAGCACGACCAGGTCGACCGTCACGGCGAAGGGCGGGTACTCGGCCATCTCTTTATCACCACCTTGACGATAACCTAGCAGAACAGTTATCGTCGGGTGGACGATAAAAGGGAGGGGCTGATCATGGCCGATGTGACGAGGCGACTGTTCCTGCGCCACCTGCGCGGGACGCCGACCAGCTGGGTCCGGCTGCACGTGGGCGGCAAGGTCCGTCGCGAGGGCACCGGGCAGTCCTTCTGGTACCGGCCGCTGAACGCGGTGCTCAGCGAGGTGCCGGTGGACGACCGGGAGCTGCCGCTGCTCTTCCACGCCCGGACCGGCGACTTCGCCGACATCACCGTCCAGGCCACGGTGACCTACCGGGTCGCCGACCCGGCCCGGGCCGCCGGCCGCCTCGACTTCTCCGTCGACCCGCGCACCGGGCGGGCCCGGTCCCGGCCGCTCGACCAGGTGGCCACCCTGCTGGCCGAGCTGGCCCAGCAGCCCGCCCTCGACCTGCTCGCCCGGGTGCCGCTGGCGGAGGCGCTGACCACCGTCGCGCCGGTCCGCGAGGCGGTCTCCGGCGCGCTCGACGACGACCCCCGCCTCACCGACCTCGGCGTCGCCGTGGTCAGCGCCCGGGTGGTGGCGATCCGCCCCGAGCCCGAGCTGGAACGCGCCCTCCAGACCCCCACCCGCGAGGCGGTCCAGGTCCAGGCGGACCGGGCCACCTACGCCCGCCGCGCCCAGGCCGTCGAGCAGGAGCGTTCCATCGCCGAGAACGAGCTCCAGAACAAGATCGAGCTGGCCCGCCGGGAGCAGCAGCTCGTCGAGCAGCGCGGCGCGAACACCCGCCGCCGGGCCGAACTCGACGCCGCCGCCGAGCTGGCCGCCGCGCAGGGCAAGGCGGAACGCGAGAAGGTCGCCAATGCGGCCGCCGCCGAGCGGGCGCGCGTCCTCGCCGCCGCCGAGGCGGAGAAGGAGCGCGTCCTCGCCGGGGGCGCGGCCGAGAAGGAGCGGCTGCTCGCCGCGGCCCGCGCCGACGGCGTACGCGCGGTCGGCCACGCCGAGGCCGAGGCGGAGGCGGCGAAGCTGGCCGCGTACGCCGAACTCCCGCCGGAGGTGCTGCGGGCCCTGACGGTCCGCGAGATCGCCGGTCAGCTCCCGCAGATCGGCCAGCTCACCGTCACCCCCGACGTGGTGACCGACCTGCTGGCCCGGCTGGCGCCGAGCCGGTGAGCGCGACCCTGGCCCCGCGGGTGGTCGTGGTGAGCCGCCGCAGCGAGCTGGACGAGCTGCTGGCCCGGCACGGCACCCGCGCGGCGGCGGCCTGGTACCTGCGGGAGCGGGGCCGGGACCTGACCGAGGTCGTCGACCGGCACGACGCCCTCCGGGCGGCGCTGACCACGGTCGGCGCCGCCATCCCGGCGGACTGGCGGCGCGGCGCGGTGGACCGCGACGACCTGCCCCGGTTCCTCTTCGGGCCGGAGGACGTGGTGGTCGCGGTCGGCCCGGACGGCCTGGTCGCCAACGTGGCGAAGTACCTGGACCGGCAGCCGGTGATCGGCGTCGACCCGGAGCCCGGCCGCAACGCCGGGGTGCTGGTCCGGTTCACCGCAGGGCAGCTCGCCGGCCTGCTGCCGGCGGTCGCCGCCGGGGCGGCGACCACGCGGGGCCGCGCGATGGTCCGGGCCGCGCTCGACGACGGGCAGGAGCTGGTCGGCCTCAACGAGGTGTACGTCGGCCACGCCTCCCACCAGTCCGCCCGCTACCTGCTCGCCGTCGCCGACGGCGGGCGGGCCCGGCGGGAACGGCACTCCTCCTCCGGGGTGGTGATCGGCAGCGGTACGGGGGCGACCGGCTGGTGCGCGTCCATCGCGCGCGACCGTCCGGGTGCGCCGCGGCCGCCCGCCCCGGAGGAGGAGGCGCTCTGCTGGTACGTCCGCGAGGCGTGGCCGTCCCCGGTCACCGGGGTGAGCCTCACCGCCGGCCGGCTCGCCGGCGCCGACCGGCTGGAGCTGGTCGCCGAGTCCGACGGCCTGGTCGCCTTCGCCGACGGCCTGGAGGCGGATCGGCTGGCACTGAGCTGGGGGCAACGCCTCACCGTCGACGTCGGCCCCCGCCGCCTCGCCCTCGTCGAGCCCTGAGCACACCCCGAGGGGCGGGGTCAGGCGGGGTCGTCGGTGAGGCGGTGGCGGTTGGCCTCGATCCAGGCGTCCAGGGCGGCCGGGTCGTCCGGGTCGACGCCGTCGGCCATCAACTGGGCGACGGCGGCGGTGGCGGGGCTGCGCCGCTCCCCGGTGCTGTAGAGCCGGGCGAACTCGGGGACCATCTCCTCGATCGCCTCGTCCGTCCGGCCGGCCGCGGCCTCCGGGAGCCCCCGCTGCCGGGCCGCGCACGCGGCCCAGCCGCGGAGCACCCGCGGCAGCATGGCCGCGTCGTCCATGTCCAGCACGGCCCGCCGGTGCACCCAGTCGAGCAGGAACAGCTCGGCCACGGTCGGGCTCCACCGCATCGGGTCGGCGTCCGGGAAGCTCTGCGCGTGGTCGAGCAGCAGGCCCAGGCAGAAGTGCAGCGAGGCCAGCTCGGCGTCGGCCACCGCGTCCAGGCCGAACCGGGCGGCCTCCGGCGAGCCGAGGAAGCCCCGGACCAGCCGGGTCCGCTCCTGGTCGGTGAGCGGCGGGGCGGCCGGGTCGCCGCTCGGCCGGGCCGGCGCGGGCAGCACGGCCAGCCGCGCGCCGACCAGGGCCCGGTCGGTGGCGAGGGAGCCGGCCGCCGGCAGCTCGCCCAGGTCGTCGGTGACCGCCAGGTGCCGGGCCACCTCCCCGCGCATCCGGGCCGGCTCCTCGGTGCGGAACCAGGTCAGCTCGTCCTCGGTGCACATCTGCCGGACCTGTTCGAGGATCCGCTCGGCCGGGCCGCCGACGAAGACGTCCTTGGTGATGCCGATGTTGTGGTCGACCAGGGCCACCAGGGCGTGCTCCGGGCCACCCTCGGCCTCGTCGTACGCGAAGGTGGCGAGGTAGGAGGTCTGGTCGCCGTACACGTCGCCGTACGACCAGACGCCGGTGAGGTGGACCCGCCCGAGCTGGCCGGTCCAGGCCGGCGCCTGCGCGCCGGGGCGGATCCGGCCGGCGCCCTCGGCGTCCGGCACCAGGGCGGCGAAGACGGCGCGGATGGTGGTGGCGGCGGCGCTGCGGCGGCGGGAGGTGGCGGCGAGGAAGCCGGTCACGAACTCCCGGACGGCGTTCTCCCGGTCGGTCTCCGCGACGGCGTACACGCTGCCGAGCAGCGCGGCGCCGAGCATCTCCGCGTCGAGGGCGCAGTCGAGCCTCGTCACGTCGCGGGCGGCGTGGAGCACCGCCTCGTAGGGGGTCTGTGGCGTGGCCATGCACCGACCCTACGCCGCCGGCCCGGCCGGGACACCTGCCAGCGCGGCGCGCCTCGCCGTGACCGGCCGGCCGGCCGCGTCGTCGCCGAGGCGCTCAGCGGCGGGCGGCGTCCCCGAGCGCCTCGCGGGCCTGCGCGTACCGGCCCAGCGCGGACCGCACCGGGACCAGCACGTACTCGTCACCGACCGTCCCCACCGAGATGGTGAGCCGCTTCTCCGCCCGCTGGCGGGCCCGCCGCGCCGCCCACCGGACCACCGGTCTGGTCAGCGCCGCCACCAGCAGCCCGGCCAGCAGGCCGCCGAGGAGCAGCACCGTCGGCAGCGGGACCTCGCCCACCCTCGGGTACTCGGGCGCCGGCAGGCCGAGCGCCCGCAGGGCGTAGCCGAGCGCGAGCCAGCCCAGCCCGGCCAGCGCGGCGGCGGTGACCAGCCATTGGAGGGCCCCGACGACCCGCCACCAGGCCGGCCGCCGATCCATCCCCAGGTCGGTGCCGGCCACCGCGCGGTCCAGCGCGTCGGGCAGGTCGCCGAGCCGGGACCGGGCCGCGGCGGTCACCGCGGTCGGCCAGGGCGTCGGCAGATCGGCGCCGGACCGGTCGCCCACCGCGCGGATGGCCAGGTTGAGCGCCGAGCGCTGCGCGGCGGTCGGATCCGGTACGGACGTCGCCGCGACCAGGCTCTCCGCGGGCGCGTCGGCGTCCGCGGCCGGTCCCGGCAGGTGCAGCCGGCGCAGCGGGTCCGGCCGCAGTCGGCGCCAGCCCTTGACCAGCGGCCAGCCGGTCGTCCCGCCGGCCCGGTGCCGGTACGCGCCCTCGACCGCCTCCGCCACCGAGGGCACCCCGGCCGCTCCGGCCAGGGCGCGGGTGAGCTCCCGGGTCGACGCGTCGTCCGGCCCGGTACGCGGCGGCTCCACCCCGACCAGCGGCTCCAGCTCGGCCACCACGGCGTCCACGTCGCCGGCCAGCCGGCGCAGCGCCGCCTGCCGCTCGGCGACCGTACGCTCCAGCGCCTCGCGCAGCCCGACCATCCCGGCCGGGTCGACCGCGACCGTGGGCAGCAGCGGCACCCCGTCCAGGCCGTCGGCGTCGAGCAGCCGGCGCAGATCGGCCAGGACCCGGGGCAGCTCGGCCGGGGTCAGCCGGTCGGCCTGGTTGAGCACGACCACCGTGACGTCCTTGTGCCGCTGGAACTCGCGCAGGTAGCTGGTGTGGATCACCCGGTCCGCGTACTTCTGCGGGTCGACCACCCAGACCACGAGATCGACCAGGCCGAGCATCCGGTCCACCTCCAGCCGGTGGGTCCGCTGCACCGAGTCGAAGTCGGGCAGGTCCAGCAGGACCAGGCCGTGCAGGCCGGACTCGTCGTCGCCGTCGAGCGCGCTCTCCCGGACGAACCGGTGCCGGGGCAGCACGCCGAGCCAGTCGAGCAGCCGACCGGCGCCGCCCAGCTGCCCCCAGACGCAGGCGTGCGCCACGCCGGTGGTCGGCCGCCGTACGCCGACCGGCGAGAGCTCCAGCCGGGCGAGGGCGTTGAACAGGCTGGACTTGCCACTGCCGGTGGCGCCGGCCAGGGCGACGACGGTGTGGTCGCCGGAGAGGGCGAGCCGGGCGCCGGCCCGCTCGACGACGGTGTGCGCGGCGACCAGGCGGGCGTCGGGCACCTGGCCGTCCACCGCGCGGAGGAAGCGCTGCACGGCGTCCAGCCGGGCGATCAGCGCGTCCGGGTCGACCCGCTGGTCGCCCCGGAACGCCTCGCGCACCCGACCGACGATGTTGCTCATCTGAGCCGACCTTCGTTCGCGACCGCGGGGCTCGCAGGCTCAACTCGCATTCCTGCGCGGCCGCGTCCCACGCGAGCCGCCCGGGAACGCTCGCTCCGCGCGCTCACCGCGCCCCACCCGTCCCGGTCGGCGGCAGCACCGGCCCGTCGGTCCGGGACAGGCCGCTGCGGTGCCGGGCCATCTCCACCTCGGCGGCGGCCCGGCGCAGGGTGGCGCCGGTCTCGGCGGCCGGGCGGGCCGCCGCCGTCCGGTCGAGGTAGCGGGCCGCCTCCTCCTCGAGCAGCGCGCCGACCCGGTCGAGCAGGTCCCCCCGCGCCTTGTTGGCCAGGTTGCGCACCGCCTGGTCGCCGAAGATCGCCTGGAGCACGGCCTGCGCGGCGACCGTGGTGCCGGCGCCGGTGGCCACCTCCAGACCGGTGGGGATGAAGGCGGTCGAGGCGAAGACCGCGATCATCACGGCCAGCCCGGTGGCGTTCACCGCGTACGCGGCCGTCCGGGCCACGAAGCGGCGGTCGCCGCCCTCCTCGCGGACCAGGTCCAGCACCCCGCGCTGCCAGTCGCGGACCAGCCGCTCGGCGCGTTCGGCCAGGTCGTCGGAGGCGTGGGCGAGCGGCGGGTCGAGCAGCGCCGCCCCCGCGGGATGCGCCTTCCACCCGGTGTACGCGTTCTCCGCCGCCTCGGAGGCGACCCCGCGCAGCAGGGTCACCAGCTGCGACTCGATCGCGTTGCGCAGCTCCGCGGCGGGCGCCGGGCGCCCGGTAACGGCTGCGACCAACCGGTCCCGGAGCCGACCGATCCGCGCCTCCATGGTGCGGAAGAGCTCGCCGGTGCCGACGAACTCCTGCCAGCGGGCCAGCACCTCGCCCCGGAGCAGCCGGCCGTCCTTGAGCCCCTGCTCGACGGTCCGCTGCGCCCCCCGGTACGCCGCCCGGACCCGCTCGTCCAGCGCGTCGGCGGCGGCCACCTGCTCGTCGGCGGCGTCGGCCAGCCCGTCGACGGCGGGGTGCAGGGCGGCGAGCGCCCCGTCGAGGGTCTGCCGGACCACGGCGGACCGGGCGTCGGCGTCGGCGGCGAGCCGGGAGAACCAGGCGCTCAGCGGTGCGGTGACCTTGTCGGGGAGCAGCCCCTGGCCGTCGACCCAGGTCTCCGGCAGCACGAAGAGCGGCGCGGCGGCGAGGTCCTGGGCGGCGAGCATCTCCGACAGGTGGGCGGCGATCTCGTCGGCCGCCTCCGGGGGCACCCGGTCGAGCACCATGGCGATCACCGCGCCCCGGGCCCGGGCGCTGCGCAGCAGCCCCCAGGGGACGGCGTCGGCGTACCGGGCGGCGGTGGTGACGAAGAGCCAGAGGTCGGCCGCGGCCAGGAGCTGACCGGCGAGGGCCCGGTTGGCGTCGACCACCGAGTCGATGTCGGGCGCGTCGAGGAAGGCCAGCCCGGCGGGGAGCGCGGGGGCGGTGACCAGGTGCAGGGTGCCCGGGTTCTCGCTCGGCTCGTTGGTGCGGGTGAGGCCGGGCAGCAGCTCCCCCTGGCGGAACCACGCGGAGTCGGTCGGGTTGCAGACCAGCACCGGGGAGCGGGTGGTGGGGCGGAGCACGCCGGCCGCGCTCACCCGCGCCTGGACGAGGCTGTTGACCAGGGTCGACTTGCCCGCCCCGGTGGAGCCGCCGACCACCACCAGCAGCGGCGCGTCGAGCCGGGCCAGCCGGGGCAGCAGGTAGTCGTCGAGCTGGTCGGTGAGGCCGGCGGCAGCGTGCCGGGCCGGCTCGGCCGAGGGCAGGGCCAGCGGGAACCGGGCCGCGCCGATCGCGGCCCGCAGGCCGGCGAGCGCGGCGGACAGGCCGTCACCGGTGGTGCCGGGCGGAGCCTCCCCGGCGTCCGGCGGTCCGGTGCGGGCTGCGACGGCGGGCGCGCCTGAATGGGTGGCGGGATCGCCATGCGTCGTCACCGCTAAAGCGTGCCCGACCGATGCAAGGGAAGACAACCGGACGGTAATAACGGTCGGGTTGCGTCAGGTCGACTCAACCTCGACTTGCGGTTTCCGGGGCGCGTGGCAGTATTGAGTCAAGTTCACTCAACTTGTGGTGGGATCGCTTGACGGCGAGGCCCGCCGGAACCCAGCGGGCGATGCCCGTCACCTGCTCGACGTTACGAAGCGAGGAAGCGAACATGGCACGTGCGGTCGGCATCGACCTCGGCACGACGAACTCCTGCGTCAGCGTTCTCGAGGGCGGTGAGCCCACCGTCATCGCCAACGCTGAGGGCTCGCGGACGACCCCCTCTATCGTCGCGTTCGCCCGGAACGGCGAGGTGCTCGTCGGTGAGGTCGCCAAGCGCCAGGCGGTCACCAACCCGGACCGGACCATCCGTTCGGTCAAGCGGGAGATCGGCACCAACTGGACCGTCGACATCGATGGCAAGAAGTACACCCCGCAGGAGATCTCGGCCCGGACGCTGATGAAGCTCAAGCGGGACGCCGAGGCGTACCTGGGCGAGCAGATCACCGACGCGGTGATCACCGTCCCGGCCTACTTCAACGACGGCCAGCGCCAGGCCACCAAGGAGGCCGGTGAGATCGCCGGCTTCAACGTGCTGCGGATCGTCAACGAGCCGACCGCGGCCGCCCTGGCGTACGGGCTGGACAAGGGCTCCAAGGAGCAGACCGTCCTGGTCTTCGACCTGGGTGGCGGCACCTTCGACGTCTCCCTGCTGGAGCTGGCCGAGGGCGTCATCGAGGTCAAGTCGACCAGCGGTGACAACCACCTCGGTGGCGACGACTGGGACCAGCGGATCATCGACCACCTGGTGAAGACCTTCCGGGGCGAGCACGGCATCGACCTGGCCCAGGACAAGATGGCCCTCCAGCGGCTCCGCGAGGCGGCCGAGAAGGCCAAGATCGAGCTGTCCGCCGCCACCACCACCAACATCAACCTGCCGTACATCACCGCCGGCTCCGCCGGCCCGCTGCACCTGGACGTGACGCTCAGCCGCGCCGAGTTCCAGCGGATGACGCAGGACCTGCTGGACCGCTGCAAGGGCCCGTTCGAGCAGGCCGTGAAGGATGCCGGGATCAAGGTCGCCGACGTCGACCACGTCATCCTGGTCGGCGGCTCGACCCGGATGCCGGCCGTGACCGACCTGGTCAAACAGCTCACCGGCCGCGACCCGAACAAGGGCGTCAACCCGGACGAGGTCGTCGCCGTCGGCGCCGCCCTGCAGGCCGGCGTGCTCAAGGGTGAGGTCAAGGACGTCCTGCTGCTCGACGTGACCCCGCTGAGCCTGGGCATCGAGACCAAGGGTGGCATCTTCACCAAGCTGATCGAGCGCAACACCACCATCCCGACCAAGCGCTCCGAGGTCTTCACCACGGCGGACGACAACCAGCCGTCGGTGCTGATCCAGGTCTTCCAGGGCGAGCGGGAGATCGCGGCCTACAACAAGAAGCTCGGCACCTTCGAGCTGACCGGCCTCCCGCCGGCGCCGCGCGGTGTGCCCCAGATCGAGGTCACGTTCGACATCGACGCCAACGGCATCGTGAACGTGCACGCCAAGGACCTGGGCACCGGCAAGGAGCAGAAGATGACGATCACCGGCGGCTCCTCGCTGCCGAAGGACGACATCGAGCGGATGCGCCGGGACGCCGAGGAGCACGCCGACGACGACAAGCGGCGCCGCGAGGAGGCGGAGACCCGCAACGTCGCCGAGGCCCTGCAGTGGCAGACCGAGAAGTTCCTCGCCGAGAGCGGCGACAAGCTGCCCAGCGAGAACCGGGAGCAGCTGAACGAGGCCCTCGGTGAGCTGCGCGGCGCGCTCGGCGGCCAGGACATCGAGAAGATCAAGGCGGCGCACGAGCGGCTGGCGCAGGTCTCCCAGCAGGCCGGTTCGCTGCTCTACTCGCAGCAGGCCGAGCAGGGTGAGCAGCCGGGTGCGGCGGGGCCGGGCGCGGGTGCGACCGGTGGCCCGCAGGCCGGCGGCGCCGACGAGGTGGTCGACGCGGAGATCGTGGACGAGGACGGCAAGAAGTGACCTGCCGTTCCGGACACGTACTCACGGCAGAGGGATGAGGTAGCCGCATGACGGAGAAGCCACGAGCCGCCGACCCGGGCACCACCGGGTCGGCGCCGGGTGGCTCCGCGACCGCCGGGCAGGCCGCCGGCGAGGAGCCGCGGGTCGTCATCCGTGACAAGCGCAAGATCCGCAAGACCGGGGAGTCGACGACCACCGCCACCGACGCCGCGGCCGACGCCCCGGCGGAGGGGCTGGTCGAGGAGGCCGAGGTCGTCGTCGACGAGATCGAGGCCGAGGCCGAGGTCTCCGGCCCGCCGGTGGTTGATTCCCCGGCCGAGCCGACGAAGGAGGCCGCCCCGCCGGGTGCGCCGCTCGGCGCCGAGCTGGAGTCGCTCCGCGCCGAGCTGGACGAGCGGACCCGGGACCTGCAGCGGGTGTCGGCGGAGTACGCCAACTACCGCAAGCGGGTGGACCGGGACCGCAGCCTGGTCCAGGAGCAGGCGACCGGCTCGGTGCTGGCCGCGCTGCTGCCGATCCTCGACGACCTGGACCGGGCCCGCGAGCACGGCGACCTGGTGGGCCCGTTCGGCACGGTGGCCGAGCAGCTCACCACCGCGCTGGGCAAGTTCGGCCTGACGGCGTTCGGCGAGCAGGGCGACCCGTTCGACCCGACCCGGCACGAGGCGGTGGCGCACCAGACCTCCGCCGACGTGACCGAACCGACCTGCGTGCAGGTCATGCGCCGGGGTTACCAGCTCGGCGAGCGGCTGCTGCGGCCCGCACTGGTCGCGGTGGCCGACCCGGAGTAACAGTGCCGACCCGCGCCGTCCCGCCCGCCCGTCAGGAGCGGGCGGGACGACCTGGGTACGTCCCGTGGAAGGGGGTGGACCGGTGAGTTCCAAGGACTGGATCGAGAAGGACTACTACGCCGTGCTGGGCGTGGAGAAGTCCGCCTCCTCGGACGAGATCAAGAAGTCGTACCGGAAGCTGGCCCGGGAGTCGCACCCGGACCACAACCCCGGTGACCCGAAGGCCGAGGAGCGGTTCAAGGCCGTCTCCGAGGCGTACGCGGTGCTCGGCGACGAGAAGAAGCGCCGCGAGTACGACGAGATGCGCTCGCTCTTCGGCTCGGGCGCGTTCCGCCGCAACGCCCGGGGTGGGGGCCAGCCCGGCGGGATGCCGTTCGACGTCTCCGACCTGTTCGGCGGCGGCGGCGCGGCCGGCGGCGCTGACACGCGCTTCGGCGGGGGTGGCTTCACCGACCTGTTCAGCACGATCTTCTCCGGTGGCGCCGGCGCCGGCGGTCCGGCCCGCCCGCGAGGCCCGGCGCGCGGTCGGGACGTCGAGACCGAGGTCGCGCTGGACTTCGACGACGCGGTACGCGGGGTGACCCTGCCGCTCTCGCTGCGCGCGCCCGGCGTCTGCGACACCTGCCACGGCAACGGCGCGAAGCCCGGCACCCAGCCGGTGGCCTGCCCGGTCTGCCACGGCGCCGGGGTGACCACCCGTAACCAGGGGTCGTTCAGCTTCTCCGAGCCGTGCCGCAACTGCCAGGGCGTGGGCACGGTCGTCGAGGAGAAGTGCCCGGAGTGCCACGGCACCGGCGGGGTCACCAAGACCCGGACCCTGAACGTCCGCTTCCCCGCCGGGGTGGCCGACGGCCAGCGGATCCGGCTGGCGGGCCGGGGCGAGCCCGGCGAGCGGGGCGGCCCGGCGGGCGACCTCTTCGTCCAGGTGAAGGTCCGCCCGGACGAGCTCTTCGGGCGCTCCGGGGACGACCTGACCCTGACCGTGCCGATCACGTTCCCGGAGGCGGTGCTCGGCATCGACCTGCGGGTGCCGACCCTCGACGGCACGGTGACCCTGCGGGTGCCGCCGGGTACGCCGAGCGGTCGGGTGCTGCGGGCCCGGGGCAAGGGTGTGGTGCGCAAGGACGGTCGGGCCGGTGACCTGCTGGTCACCCTCGACGTGGTGGTGCCGGCGAAGCTGTCGGACGAGGCGCGGACGGCGCTGGAGTCGTTCGCGGACCAGACCCCGGCCGCCGCGCGGGAACATCTCGACGCGCGGGTGCGTCGATTCAGTTGATCCGGTCGGGTGCTGCGGAGGTGAGCGGGCATGTCGGAGGAGTTCGTCGGCTCGGGTGACCCTGCCTACGAGGCCAAGGTGCTGATGATCTCGGTCGCGGCGCGGATGGCGGGCATGCACCCGCAGACCCTGCGCCAGTACGACCGGCTGGGCCTGGTGCAGCCGGGCCGGGCCGCCGGCGGCGGCCGCCGCTACAGCGTCCGGGACGTGGTGCTGCTCCGCGAGGTGCAGCGGCTCAGTCAGGACGACGGGATCAACCTGGCCGGGGTCAAGCGGATCATCGGCCTGGAGCGGCTGCTGGAGCAGGCGCAGCAGCGGATGGCCCGGCTGGAGGCGGAGCTGGACGCCGCGTACCGGCGGATCGCCGAGCTGGAGGCGCTGGCCAGCTTCCCGGGCCGGGACCTCGTGCCCACCAACCGCACCTCGACGGCGCTGGTGGTCTGGCGTCCGCGCCGGAACCCGGAGCGCTGACCCACTCGCCGCTCGACCGCTGGTCCACACCGGCCCGGCTCGCAGTTCGGGGAATCCCCGGCGCGGGTCGGGCCGTCTTCGTTAGCCTGGAATCAGGTCCAACCAGCTCAATCCGGACTCCGAACTGGCGGGGGGGGGGGAGTCATGGCGGAATCGGCGAAGAAGGTGGCCCAGCAGGTGGCCCAGCAGACGGAGGACCGGCTCGAGAAGGTGGCCGAGAACATCCGGGAGAAGTTCGACCAGGTCACCGAGGGCAAGTTCTCGGAGAAGATCAAGGATGGGCGCTTCGCCGACCAGGTGGACCACGGCATCGACCGCGGCCGGGCCGATGTGAAACGCCGCAAGCAGGGCGGATCGACCTGACGGATCCGCCGACGTGCGGGCCGGGACCCACGGGGGGTCCCGGCCCGTTCGCCTGTCGGGGCCGGGACGCGGGGGCGCCGCGCGGGGGTCCCGGGCGCGGGGGTTCAGCCGATGCGGCGGTTCTCCCGGACCAGGCCGCCCTCGCACCAGTCGTGGTAGACGAAGAGGTCCGGCCGGGCCAGCAGCACGCGGCTGTTGTGCGCCCAGGTGTGCATCAGCTCGTCGCCGGCCCGCTCGGCCTGCTCGACGAGCTTGCGGAAGCGGCGCTTCGGGTGGGCCCGGAAGTTCGTCCGGATGCCGTCGGCGGCGTAGATGTAGAGGCAGTGCAGCGCGAACCGCCGGGCCGGGCAGGCCGGGTCCATCGCCAGCTCGAAGAGCGTCGTCACGAGGTGGTCGCCGGCGACCAGCAGGTCCCAGTCCGGGGGCATCGAGGCCAGCGGCACCGAGTCCGGCTGGTACGCCCAGGCGCGCAACTCCGCCGGGGACGGATCAACGGGGTTGGCAAAGCCGTGGAACGTCGACTCCTGCACGCTCACCGGCCAACCTTCCGCTACTACCGCTGGCGGGGGCACCGGCCACCCGCGGACCCTGGCTGCTGGGGCGACACGGTAACGCGCTTTCGCGCGGCGGCGGAAGACCTGTCCGGGACCGATTCGGCGACGGACGGCCGGGCCGGGTCCACCGTACGGTCGACCCGGCCCGATCCGTATCGACCGGCGTCAGTCGGCCGCCGGCACCGGTTCCGGCCGGCGGACCTGGCTGCGCCGGCGCAGCCAGCGCTTGAACCACGGGAAGTCGGGCAGCCGGGCCAGCATCGGCCCGGTCACCACGGTGATCAGCACGTACGCCGTGGCGAGCGCCGCCAGCCGGGGTTCCACCGGCTGGACGGCGGCGACCGCCAGCCCGGCGATGACGATGGAGAACTCGCCGCGCGGGGTGAGCGCGAAGCCGGCCCGCCAGCGCCCGGGCTCGGCGATCCCGGCCCGCCGGGCGGCCAGGTAGCCGGTGAGCAGCTTGGTCCCCATGGTCACCACGGCCAGCGCCAGCGCCGGCAGCAGCACCGGCGGCATGTCCTGTGGGTCGGTGACCAGCCCGAAGAAGACGAAGAAGACCGCGGCGAAGAGGTCCCGCAGCGGGGAGAGCAGCTGGGTCGCGTGGTGCGCCACCGGCCCGGAGAGCGCGATGCCGACCAGGAACGCGCCGACCGCGGCGGAGACCTGGAGCTTGGCGGCGGCGCCGGCGACCAGCAGGGTCAGGCCGAGCACCCCGAGCAGCAGGGCCTCCGGGTCCTTGGCGGAGAGTGCCGAGGAGATCAGGTGGCCGTACCGGATGGCGACCGCCAGCACGACCACCACCGTCAGCACCGCCACGGCCAGGGCGATCCCGCCCTTGACCAGGCCGACGCCGGCCAGCAGCGCGGTGACCAGCGGCAGGTAGAGGGCCATCGCCAGGTCCTCGATCACCAGCACGGAGAGGATCACCGGGGTCTCCCGGTTACCGACCCGGCCCAGGTCGCCGAGGACCTTGGCGATCACCCCGGACGAGGAGACCCAGGTGACGCCGGCGAGCACCACCGCGGCCACCCAGCCCCAGCCGAGCAGCAGCGCGAACGCGAAGCCGGGCAGGGCGTTGAGCGCCGCGTCGATCAGGCCGGCCGGGGCCGCCGAGCGGAGGTTGCCGACCAGCTCGTTGGCGCTGTACTCCAAGCCGAGCATGACCAGCAGCAGGATGACGCCGATCTCGGCGCCGACGGCGAAGAACTCCTCGCTGGCGTTGAGTGGCAGCAGGCCGCCGTGCCCGAAGGCGAGACCGGCGAGCAGGTAGAGGGGGATGGGGGAGACGCCGAACCGCCTGCTGAGCCGGCCGAGGAGGCCGAGCAGGAGCAGCAGCGCGCCGACCTCGACGAGCAGTGTGGTGGTTTCGTGCATCCGCCTCAGCCGTCCGGGTCGGTGTCGGCGAGGATGGAGCTCACCCCGTCGAGACCCTGACGGGTGCCGACCACGACCACCACGTCACCGGCCGCGAACCGGAAGGTGGGGTCCGGCGAGACGATGACCTCGCCGTCCCGCAGCACGGCCACGATTGAGGCCCCGGTCCGGGTACGCGCCCTGGTGTCGCCCAGCTGCCGGTTGACGTACTTGGTGCCGGCCGGGATGGCGATCTGCTCGGTGAGCAGCCCGGCGGCCTGCTCCCGCAGCCCGGAGAGCTGCCCGAGCATCAGCGACGCGCCGAGGATGTCGGCGAGCGCCTCCGCCTCGTCGTCGGTGAGCGGGATGTCGGCCTGGCAGGCGTCCGGGTCGTCCGGGTCGTACAGGACGAGGTCCCGGCGGCCGTTGCGGTGGGAGACCACCCCCAACCGGCGGCCCGATTCGGTCACCAGGTCATGGCGTACGCCGATCCCCGGTAGGGCAGTCTGTTCGACACGTACTCGCACCTCGGCAAGGCTACCTTGGGAGGTGGCTCGATGATCGGTCGCGGAAGTCTCGCGGTGGTCGCGGTGCTGCTGGTGCCGGCCCTCGCCGCCTGTTCCATCGGCGACGTCCGGCGGCCCCCGCCGCACCGGCCGTCCGCGTCGCCCCGGCCGGCCCCGACCGCGCCGGTACCGACCCGGGCCGTCGGCTTCGACGAGGTACGACAGGTCCGGGTCGCCGTCCCACCGCGCTACGACCGGCCGAACGTCGAGTTCGTCGACGCGGCGCACGGCTACGCGCTCTTCGCCGCCTGCGACGGGGTGCCGCCCGGTCGTGGCTGCGCCGCCCTGCTCTACGCCACCGTCGACGGTGGACGCTCCTGGCGGGCACTGCGGCATCCCCGTCCGGTGGCGGCGAACCAGCAGCTCTACGCCGTGCCGGAGGCACTGGTGCTGCTCTCCGAGCCGTACGGCTGGTACACCTCGACCGACGGCGGCGCCAGCTTCGCCCACACGACCGGCGGGGAGCCGGCCGCCCTGGTGGCCGCGGGGGGCCGCTACCAGATCGTCGAGGCTCGCGGCGTGATCGGTGAGTGGGACGGCCGGCGGCTGGTGCCACTGGCCGCCCAGCCGTCCGTGCCGGGGCTGAACACGGTCGGCCACGACGGCGACCTGCTGGTGGCGGCGGGCGCGCGCGACGGCCGGCCGTACGCGGCAATCTCCCGGAACCGGGGGCGGAGCTGGCTGGCCACCCCGGTGCCGGCGATCGACGGCGAGGTGGGTGTGCTGCGGGTGGTGCTCGCCCCCGACGGCGGCGTGTGGCTGGTCGGGGAGCGGTCCGACCGGACCGGCTTCCCGGCGCTCTGGCGCCTCGTGGATACGCGGTCCTGGGAGCCGGCCCGCGCTGCCGGGCACCCGGCGCAGGCCCTGTCCGTGGCGCCGATCGGGGTCGGGCTGCTGGCGGTGACCGGCCCGGACGGGGTGGGTGTGGTGGCCGGGGGACGCTACTACCACGTCGACTGGCCGCTGACCGGCGACCACTATCTGACCGTGCTCGCCGACGGCACGATCGCCGCCCGCGGGCCCGACGACGTCATCCTCGGCACCGGATGGACCGCCAACCGGCGGTGGATCAAGGTGATCCTCGACGGCGACCGACCCGCCGGCTGCAGGTCCGTGACCACTGCGGAACCATCCCGCTCGTGCTAACGGGCTGCTGCTGGAGGGGTGCGCCGCGGTCCGCGTACCCGATCCGGAGCGGACCCGGCAGCTGCGCCGCCGCCACCTTGCGGTGCTGCTGGCCGGCCTGGCCGTGGCCGAGCCGCCGCTGCCCGGGCCGCCACCCGCCGCCGGGGAGTTCGCCTGGCGCTGGCGACGCCCGGACTGACCGCACCCCCTCTGGCTGATCAGGAAGGCGTTCGCCGCCAGGCTGCCGCCCTGCCCAGGCCCTCGGAGCTGATGGTGCCATCACGGCGTAGGCGATCCAGCACGACGCGGATCGTCGGATCGCTGACGCCGGGCAGCGCGGTGCGGATGTCGGACATCCGGAAGACAGCGGGAGCGTGGTTCACCACGTAGTCACGGACCCGGTCCTGCTTCGAGCCGTCGGCCCGATCTGAGGCGGCCCGCTGCGCGAACGTCCGGTACGCGGTGGCCAGGATGTTGACGAAGTAGCTCAGCCACGGCCAAGGGTCGGCGCGGTCCTCGTGCCAACCATGGGTGGAGTCCAACAGGGCCTGGTAGTACTCGTCCGCCGTCTCGGCGATCCGCTGTTCCAGGCTGACGTACCGGGAAACGGTGTAGCCGGTCTCCATCAGCAGAGCGTTGGTGAGGGCGCGGGTCACCCGTCCGTTGCCGTCCTCGAAGGGATGGACCACGAGCAGATCGAGTGCGAAGAGCCCGACCAGGAGCACCGGGTGATGCCGTTGGCCTGACACTTCGACCAGGTAGCGGTCGATCAGCTCCGACACGTAGAAGGGCGTGTCGGACGCTCGGACGGGCCGGAAGCGGACGGTCACCTCTCCCGAGGCGGAGCGGTCGACGACCAGGTTGTCCTCGGTCTTGAACCGACCGCCGGAGGCTGCGGTGTGCGCGAAGAGCATCTTGTGCAGGTGGAGGAGGAGTCCGCTGTTGAGTGGGCGCCACGAACCTTGGAACAGGTGGTCCTGGGCGTCCCGGTAGCCGGCGAGCTCCTGCTCGCTCCTTGTCCTCAGGTGCGTGACCTTCCCAGAAAGGATCTTGTCCGCCCGAGCGTGGTCGGGGACGACGACACCCTCGATCGCCGAGGAGGCAGTGATGCTGGCGACGCGAGCCCGGTTGGCGAGCTGGCTCAGCAGGCCGGGAAGTTGATCCCGGTAGAGCGCCTCCGAGCCCCGACCGACGTCCACCGTGCCGAGCGCGGTGACGACCGGACCAGGGACCTGGCCGATCAACCGATCGAGATCGGCGAAACTCCGCATCACGTCATCCGCTCTAGAAAGTACCCAATGTTAGGCGCCGTTATTTAGTTTATGCAGTTCCATTGGGTAGATCCGCGTACGGCTGGCCGTACGTGAAGTGAGCCAGGTCACACACCCGGAGTTGAGCGGAATAGGCTCAACTCTGGTTGTGTCCTTCCTAGTGGACACGCCGATCCGGGGGAGCCCATGAACACGGAACGTCTCACCACCAAGAGCCGCGAGACCATCACCGGTGCCGTCGCGCTGGCGAACGAGCGCGGCCACGCCACGGTGGAGCCCTGGCACCTGCTGCTGTCACTGCTGGACACCCAGGGCTCGACCGCCCCCGGCCTGCTGCGCGCCGTCGGGGCCGACCCCGCCGACCTGCGCCGGGCCGCCCAGCGGGCGGTCGACGCGCTGCCCGCCGCGCGCGGCTCCAGCATCGCCGAGCCCACCCTGGCCCGCGAGTTCGTCAACGCCATCGGCGCCGCCGAGCAGATCGCCCGGCCGCTCGGCGACGAGTACACCTCCACCGAGCACCTGCTCGCCGGCCTGGCCCGGGTGGGCGGCGCGGTCTCCGGCGCGCTGAAGTCCGCCGGTGCCACCGAGGAGAACCTGGTCGCCGCGTTCCCCAGCGTCCGCGGCGGGGACCGGCGGGTCACCACCGCCGACCCCGAGCAGACCTACCAGGCCCTCGCCAAGTACGGCGTCGACCTGACCGCCAGCGCCCGCGACGGCAAGATCGACCCGGTGATCGGCCGGGACTCGGAGATCCGCCGGGTGATCCAGGTGCTGTCCCGGCGTACCAAGAACAACCCGGTGCTGATCGGCGAGCCCGGCGTCGGCAAGACCGCGATCGTCGAGGGCCTGGCCCAGCGGATCGTCGCCGGTGACGTGCCCGAGTCGCTGCGGGACAAGAAGCTGGTCTCGCTCGACCTCGGCGCGATGGTGGCCGGCGCGCAGTACCGCGGCCAGTTCGAGGAGCGGCTGAAGTCCGTCCTGGAGGAGATCAGGAACTCCAACGGCCAGGTCATCACCTTCCTCGACGAGCTGCACACCGTCGTCGGCGCCGGCAAGGGCGAGGGCTCGATGGACGCCGGCAACATGCTCAAGCCGATGCTGGCCCGCGGCGAGCTGCGGATGGTCGGCGCGACCACCCTGGACGAGTACCGCGAGCACATCGAGAAGGACCCGGCGCTGGAGCGCCGCTTCCAGCCGGTGCTGGTCGGCGAGCCGACCATCGAGGACACCATCGGCATTTTGCGCGGTCTCAAGGAGCGGTACGAGGTGCACCACGGCGTACGGATCACCGACGCCGCGCTGGTCGCCGCCGCCTCCCTCTCCGACCGCTACATCACCGACCGGTTCCTGCCGGACAAGGCGATCGACCTGGTCGACGAGTCCGCGTCCCGGCTCCGGATGGAGATCGACTCCCGGCCGGTCGAGGTGGACGAGATCGAGCGGGCGGTGCGCCGGCTGGAGATCGAGGAGATGGCGCTGGCCAAGGAGCCGGACGCCGCCTCCGCCGAGCGGCTGGAGCGGCTGCGCAAGGAGCTGGCCGACAAGCGCGAGCAGCTGACCGCGCTCTCCGAGCGCTGGCAGACGGAGAAGAGCCACATCACCAAGCTCTCCACCGCCAAGGAGGAGCTGGAGCGGCTCAGCGGCGAGGCCGAGCGGGCCGAGCGCGACGGCGAGCTGGAACGCGCCGCCGAGCTGCGGTACGGCCGGATCCCCGCCCTGAAGGCCGACCTGGCCAGGGCGGAGGAGGAGCTGGCCCGGCTCCAGGCCGACGGCGCGATGCTCAAGGAGGAGGTCGGCGCGGACGACATCGCCGCCGTGGTCGCCTCCTGGACCGGCATCCCCGCCGGGCGGCTGCTGGAGGGCGAGACCGCCAAGCTGCTCCGGATGGAGGAGTCGCTGGGTTCCCGGGTGGTCGGCCAGGCCGAGGCGGTCGGCGCGGTCTCCGACGCGGTCCGCCGCGCCCGGGCCGGCGTCGCCGACCCGGACCGCCCGACCGGCAGCTTCCTCTTCCTCGGCCCGACCGGTGTCGGCAAGACCGAGCTGGCCAAGGCGCTCGCCGAGTTCCTCTTCGACGACGAGCGGGCCATGGTCCGCATCGACATGAGCGAGTACGGCGAGAAGCACTCCGTGGCCCGTCTGGTCGGCGCCCCGCCCGGGTACGTCGGCTACGAGGAGGGCGGCCAGCTCACCGAGGCGGTGCGCCGCCGGCCGTACTCGGTGATCCTGCTGGACGAGGTGGAGAAGGCCCACCCGGACGTCTTCGACATCCTGCTCCAGGTGCTCGACGACGGCCGGCTCACCGACGGTCAGGGCCGGACGGTGGACTTCCGCAACGCGATCCTGATCCTCACCTCAAACCTCGGGTCGTCGGTGATCAGCGACCTGACGCTGGCCGAGGAGCAGCGCCGCGAGGGTGTCCTCGCGGTGGTCCGGTCGCACTTCAAGCCGGAGTTCCTCAACCGCCTCGACGACATCGTGGTCTTCGCCGCGCTGCGCGGTGACGACCTGCGCTCCATCGTCGACATCCAGCTCGACCGGATGCGGCGCCGGCTGGCCGACCGCCGGCTCGGCCTGGAGATCACCGAGGCGGCCCGCACCTGGCTCGCCGAGCACGGGTACGACCCGATCTACGGGGCCCGGCCGCTGCGCCGGCTGGTCCAGTCGGCCATCGGCGACCAGCTCGCCAGGGCGCTGCTCGCCGGCCAGATCCGCGACGGCGACACCGTCAAGGTGGACCTCGCGGAGAGCAGGGACTCCCTGGCGGTCACCGCCGCCTGACCCCGCCCCCACCCGGCCGGGTCCCGCCCCCCGCGGGACCCGGCCGCGCCGCCTCCGCCCCGGTGATCAAGGGGGAAGGCAGGTTCACAGACGCAAACTTCTTGGTCAACAGGGTCAGCGGCCCCGGTGCGGGGCAATAGTGAGGGCATGTTGGGGATCGGGAAGAAGGACCGCGAGCTGGACGCCGCCGTCAAGGAGCTGGCCAAGGCCGACACGCTCGCCTTCGGCGGGGTGGGCATCGCCTCCACGCTGCTGCCGGAGACCGAGGCGTTCCGGCACGTGGAGCGGGCGCTCGACGAGCACCCGGCGGAGGCCCGCAAGAAGGTCGACTGGCTGCTCAGCCACGGCTCGCCGGCCGGCAGGGCGTACGCGGCCACGCTGCTGGACCGGGTCGACCCGGAGGCCGGCCGGGCGGCCTGGACGAGGCTGCGCGACGACGAACGGGAATTCACCACGTTCAGCGGCTGCGTGATGGGCCGCGCGACACTGCGCGAGTACGCCACGGAACGGCTCGCCGGTAATTGATCCACTCGCCGGTCGGCCCTGCCCGATCGGTTCTGCCGGCGCTGGCGGGTACGCCGTACCTTGCCAGCCATGATCCCGCCCGACGCCGCGCCGGTACGTCCCGCCATCGTCACCGCCGCCTTCTGGGTGCAGCTCGCGACGGTCGTCGTCCTGCTCCTCCTGGTCGGACTGGTGGTCGTCCAGGCCGTGCGCTACGACGGCCAGATCGACCGGGCGCTTGGGCTGGTCCCCGACGCCGACCCGGTCGAGGTGTCGGACGAGCGGTCGGGCAACGTCTTCACGGCGCTGGCCATGGGCGTCCCGGCGCTGCTCCTGGCGGGCTGGCTCGCCGCCACCGCCCGGCCCCTGAGCCGGGGCAGCAACACCGCCCGGGTCCTGGTCTTCGTGGCCGCCGGCGCGCAACTGCTGCTCTGCCTCTTCCAGGGCTGCTCGGGGGTGCTCTTCATTCCCCTCGTGCTGGCCGCCGGCGCCGCCGATCCCGGCTTCGACCCGTCCGAGGGCGTGCCGCCCGACGGTCCCGACTGGGAGCAGTCGAAGTTCCTCGACACCCTCTACGCGCAGGGCAACCCGGCGGACGTGTTCTTCGGTGTCGGTGGGCTCGGCGTGCTGGCGGTTCTGGTGCTCACCACGGTCGTGGTGGTGCTGCTCCTGCTCCCCGAGGCCGGGCGCTGGTTCCGGCCCCCGCCCGCGGTCCCGGCCGGTGCCCACCCGATGGCGTCCTCGTCCGGTTACCCGCCGGTCGGTGTGACGTTCCCGCCGGGCTACATGATCTGCCCCGACCCCGCGCTGCACCTGGCCCACCCGCCCACGGGGTCGATCGCGTCCACCTCGCACGGTCCGGCGGAGGGGCGCCCCACCGCGGCGGGGGACCGGACGCCCGAAGGTCCGCAGGAGCCGCCCGCCGACCCCACCGCCGACACCCTCCGTAGCTGAGCGTTGACTCAGCGAACTGCCTTTCCGGAAGCGTGCGTCGGGTTGTTACCGTCACCGCCGACGCACGTGGAGAGGCGGTCGGCTTGAGCGAATCGGTGGCGTACCTGGTGACGGCACTGGGGTGTCTGATCGCGGTGGCCGGTGTGGTGATCGCCGTGGTGGCGCTGGTCAAGGCCCGGTCCCGGCCACGGCCGCCGACGCCCGGCGACCCGTTCCGCGACCGCGACGCCGACGCGCTGCGCGGTGACCCCCGCAGGCTCCGGCCCGGCGACATCGTGGAGATCCGCCAGGTGCCGTACACGGTCCGCGGCTCGGTGCACCTGGTCGAGGGCGGCTGGAGCTGGGCGGAACATCTGCTCGACGACGCCGGCGGGGTGAAGCGCTGGCTCTCCGTCGAGGCGGACCCGGACGTGGAGCTGGTGCTCTGGACCGCCGAGCCGTCCGCGACCGTCACGCCGGGTGCACCGACCCTCGACATCGCCGGCCGCCGGTACACCTGGAACGAGTCCGGCCAGGCCCGCTACACCGCCACCGGCGGCACCGGCCTCGACCCGCGCGGCACCATGCGCTACCACGACTACCAGGCGTCCGGCGGCGCCCGGCTCTCCTTCGAGGCCTACGGGGAAGCCGGCTGGGAGGTGGCGCTCGGCGAGAAGCTGCACCGGGCCGAGGTGATGATCTACCCGCAGGGCGGCCCGGAGCAGGTGTCCTGAGCGTGCTCGTCACCCTGCACGCCCCGTACGTCGACACCAGCGCCGCGGACCTGAGCCTGGCGCTCGGCGGCCCGGAACGCCCCGCGCTGCACGTGCGCGAGCTAGCCCTGCCCGGCGGGCTGACCCTGCGGCTGCGCCTGCTCGGCGCCTCCCACCAGGTCGTCTGCGGCGGCGTGACCGAGACGGTCGCCTGCCTGCCCGGCCGCCCGCCGCACCTGCCCGGCACCCTGCACGACGTTGCCGCCGGCTACCGGTTCACCGCCACGGTGCTCCGGCCCGACGGCGACGGCCTGCGGACCCGGGTCGCCGCGCTCCGCGCCGAGCTCGCCGACGACCCGTACGCGCTGGTCGGGGTCTTCCCCGGCGACGTGGACGCGGTCACCGCGCTCTCCGTGCGCCCCGACCCGCCCGACGGCACGGTCGGCTGGCGCACCTGGCACGCGTACCCCCAGACCAACGAGCTGGTCCTGACCGAGACGGTGGTGGCACTGTGAGCGCGAGGCGTGAGCCGGGTTTGCGAGCCCCGCAGTCGCGAACTGAGGTGGTCCTGTGACGACGACGTACCGGCGGTGGATCGTGGTGGGGGTGGCCGTCGCGGTGGTCGGCGCGCTCCTCGCCGCCTTCGCCATCCTCTACGGCAACTTCTCCCCGCGCGGCTACGTGCAGGACCACTACCGCCGCTCGGCGAGCCGGGACATCGGCGGGGACGCCCTGGCGTACACCTCGACCCGGACGCCCAGCCAGGTCTCCAAGGACATCACGGACGCCTGGCAGCCCGCCGACCAGTACGTCGACGGCAGCGGGGTCTACCTGCGCTACGACGACGACTCGGTGGTGATCCTGCCGATCGCGGCCGGCTCGCTGATCCTGCTGGAGCGGATGACCACCGCCTACCCCCGTTACCACCACGTCGTCGGCCGCGGCTGGGGCTGGGGCCGGGGCAGCACCGTCCGGGGCGGTGGCCCCGGCGCCGGCAAGTAGCCCGTCCGACCACCTCACCCTGGAGCTGAAGTGCAGAACCTCGCCACCGATCTGCTGGTCACCCTCGCGTACGGCGTGGTCGGCGTCGTCCTGATGGGCATCGGCTACGTGCTGGTCGACCTGGCCACCCCGGGCCGGCTGAACCACCTGATCTGGCACGAGCGCAACCGCAACGCGGCGCTGCTGCTCGCCTCCAACCTGGCCGGTGTCGGCGTCATCGTGGTCGCCGCGATCGTCGCCAGCGAGGACGACTTCGCGCTCGGCCTGGTCGGCGCGGCCGCGTACGGCGTCCTCGGCCTGGTCATCATGGCGGCGGCCTTCGTGCTGCTGGACGTGGCCACCCCGGGCAAGCTCGGTGAGCTGCTGGTCGACCCGGAGCCGCACCCGGCGGTCTGGGTCTCCGCGGTCGTGCACCTCGCCACCGGCGCGATCATCGCCGCCGCGATCAGCTGATGGCCACCGCCAAGCCCGCCCCGACCGGGCACGACACCCCGTTCGCCAGCGGGAAGTCGAAGGTCTGGAAGCAGACCGCCCTCTGGGTCGGGGTGACGGCAGTCGTGGTCGCCTGCGCGTTCGGCGTCTTCAACGGCGGTTCCGACAGCCTCGAGGTGCCCGCCCCGGCGGCCGACGAGCGGGCGGACACCGTGCCGCTGTTGCAGGAGGCCGCCGCCAGCCAGGGCATCTGCTACGGCTGGCGGCTGACGGACCAACCCAACGTGACGAGCGTCGGCTCCAACCTCGGTGACGGGATCGCGGTGGGCGAGGACCCGCGCTGCCCCCGCTGGATCGAGGTCGAGGCCGACGTCACCTACACCTCGGAGAGCAGCGAGGCGTCAGACTCCGCCACCATCCGGGTGAACGGCTCGGACGACATCGACACCGGCGACCTCTACACGATCGGACGCGGCCTGGAACGGTTCGGGCTGGACGACGACGCCTTCATCGACGACCCGGGCTGGGCGGTCACCCGCGCGGCGACCACGCTGCCGCTGCTCGCCGCCGAGGCGGGAGTCGCGGAGCCGGCCGCCGCCCCCACCGCCGCCCCGACCGCCGCGCCCAGCCCGCTGCCGGCCGCCGGCAACGACTACTGGCGGGACCGCTGGGGCGGCCTGCTCGCCGCCGCGGGGCTCCTCCTGCTCGCCGCGCTCTTCGTCACCGTGGGCGTGGTGCAGCGCCGCCGGCAGCTCCGGGGCGTCGTGCCCGCGCAGCGCGCCGGGGCGGAGGCCGCCGGGCGTACCCGGGAGGAGGCGTGACCACCGACGCGCCGGCGCGGCCGGGCTGGCGGGCGGCCCGCGCGGCGGTCCTGCTCGCGGTCTTCGTCTGCGCGGCCTGCGGCCTCGTCTACGAGCTGGCCCTGGTCGCGCTCGGCAGCTACCTGATCGGCGACGCGGTCGGCCAGGCGTCGATCGTGCTCGGCGTGATGATCTTCGCGATGGGCGTCGGCGCGCTCGTCGCCAAGCCGTTGCAGCCCCGGGCCGCCGCCGCGTTCGCCGCGATCGAGCTGACCCTCGCGCTGCTCGGCGGGCTCTCCGTGCTCGGCCTCTACGCCGCGTTCGCCTGGCTCGACCTCTACGGCCCGGCGCTGGTCGGCACCGCCTTCGTGCTCGGCCTGCTGATCGGCGCGGAGATCCCGCTGCTGATGGTCATGCTGCAACGCATCCGCGAGCAGTCCGCCGGCAGCGCGGTGGCCGACCTCTTCGCCGCCGACTACGTCGGCGCGCTGCTCGGCGGGCTGGCCTTCCCGTTCCTGCTGATGCCGGTCTTCGGCCAGCTCAAGGGCGCCCTGGTGGTCGGCGTGGTGAACGCGGTGGCCGGCCTCGCCCTGGTCTGCACGGTCTTCCGCCGGGAGTTGAGCCGCCGCGCACGCGTCGCGCTCGCCGCCGGCTCCGTCGTGGTCGCCCTCTGCCTCGGGTACGCCTGGATCGCCGCCGCCGACTTCGAGCTGACCGCCCGGCAGCAGCTCTACCGCGACCCGGTGGTGCACGCCGAGCGCAGCCGCTACCAGGAGATCGTGCTCACCAGGTCGGTGCGGGAGATCGGCCACGCCGACACCGACCTGCGGCTCTTCCTCAACGGCGACCTCCAGTTCAGCTCCGTCGACGAGTACCGCTACCACGAGTCGCTGGTGCACCCGGTGATGCGCGGGCCGCGCGGCGAGGTGCTGGTGCTCGGCGCCGGCGACGGGCTCGCCGTCCGGGAGATCCTCCGCTACCCGGACGTTCGCCGGGTGACCGTGGTCGACCTCGACCCGGCCGTGGTGAAGCTGGCCCGGACCGAGCCCCAGCTGCGCGAACTCAACCACGACTCGTTCGCCGACCCCCGGGTGCGGGTGCTCAACCTCGACGCGTTCGGCTGGCTGCGCACCGCCACGGAACGCTTCGACGTGGTGGTGGCCGACCTGCCCGATCCGGACGAGACCGCCACCGCGAAGCTCTACACCGTCGAGTTCTACGCGCTGATCCGTTCGGTGCTCGCCGGGGACGGGCGGCTGGTCGTGCAGTCCGGCTCGCCGTACTTCGCGCCCCGGTCGTACTGGTCGATCGAGCGGTCGGTCCGCGAGGCCGGCTTCGCCACCGCGCCGTACCACGTCGACGTGCCGAGCTTCGGTGACTGGGGGTTCGTGCTGGCCGCGCCGGGGGCCGCCGCGCCGGTGCTGGAGCTGCCCGCCGACGCCCCGCCGCTGCGTTTCCTCACCCCGGAGGTGCTGCGCGCGGCGGCGGCCTTCCCCGCCGACCGGGGGCGGATGGACGTGCCCGCCTCCACGTTGTTGCAGCCCAGGGTGCTGGAGTACGCCCGCGCGGAGTGGCGCGGCTACTAGGTTCGGGGCATGTCGCCCCGGTCGTCGCGTCGCCGCCGCAGGCCACCGGGGGTCGAGTGGCTTCGCAACCGCGTGCCGACCCGGGCGGTGGACGCGGCCGCGTACCTCGAGGCGTTCGTGCTCTCCGGGGTGGTCACCGTGCTGGTCACCCGGGCGTATCTGCAAGCCACCGGCTATCCGCAGCTCGGCGGTGGTGGCCTGCACATCGCCCACGTGTTCTGGGGCGGGCTGCTGATGGCCGCCGGTCTCGGCATCGCGCTGGTCTTCCTCGGCGGTGGGCCCCGGACGGTCGGCGCGATCGTCGGCGGCATCGGCTTCGGCCTCTTCATCGACGAGGTGGGCAAGTTCGTCACCACCCGGACCGACTACTTCTACGCCCCCGCCGCCGGCATCATCTACGGCGCGTTCGCCCTGCTGGTCGTGCTCACCCAGGCGGTCCGCGGCCGGGTCCGGCTGACCCCCGCGGAGCGGACCGCCAACGCGCTGGACATGGTGCTCGGCGGGGTGCCCGGCGGGCTCACCGACCGGCGCCGGGAGGCGGTGCGGCGGCTGGTCCGGGGGTCGGGCCCGGCCGCCGAGGCGGCGGTGGCGCAGCTGCTCGACGCCGTGCCCCGACGGGAGCCGCCACCCGTCCGGTTCTGGCAGCGGTGGCTGGCCTGGAGCCGCCGGGTGGTCGCCTGGCTGACCGCCCGCCGGTGGCTGGTCTACCCCGTGGTGGTCTATCTGGTGGTGGAGCCGACGGTCACCGTGTTCGCCGTGGTGATCGACGGGGTCACCGGTCAGCTGGACCAGCAGCGGGAGTGGGGCGCGGTGCTGGGGACCTCGGTCTCCGCGCTGATCACCGCCGTGCTCAGTGTCCGGGCGGCACTGCGGCTGCGCGGGGACCGGGCCGACGCGTTCCGCCTGTTCAAGCTGGCGCTCCTGGTGGACCTGCTCTTCGGGCAGATCTTCAACTTCACCGTCAACCAGTTCGGGGCGGTCTCCGCCCTCGCCGTCGACCTCTTCCTCCTCGGCGTGGTCACCGCCGAGCACCGCCGGCTGTGCCGGGAAGCGCTGCTCGCCGGTTGATCGACGCCCGGCGCCGGAGGTTTCCCGCCCGGCGTACCGTGCCGCGCTGGCCGGGGCTGGTTACGGTGTGCGGGTGATCTAGGGAAGGAGAATCATGGTCGATGCCCACGGCACGCCCACCCGCGCCCGGCCGGGCCTGGTGACGATATCCAGCTGGCTGCTCATCCTCTTCGCCGTCATTCAGGTGGTGAGCCTGATCCTGACGCTCTCCACCATCGGCACCGTCCGGGACGTCCTGCGGGACGCCTACCGCGGCACCGCCGCCGAGCAGGGTGCCGACTTCGCCTACGCGTTCGGCATCGGGCTGGCCGTGCTGCCCCTGCTGCTCGCCGTCGGGATGGTCGTCCTCGCGCTGTTGAACAACCGTGGGAAGAACGGCGCCCGGATCACCACCTGGGTGCTGGGCGGCATCCTGATCTGCTGCACCGGCGGCAGCCTGGTGAACAACGCGGTCGGCGGGCTGACCGGCGGCGGGAACACCGGCGACATGCCGAGCGGACAGGAGATCCAGCGCCGGCTGGAGGACGCGCTGCCCTCCTGGTACGGCCCGATCACCACGCTGCTCGGCGTCCTCGGCCTGCTCGCCCTGCTGGGCGCCCTGATCCTGCTGGCGCTGCCGAACGCCAACGAGTTCTTCCGCAAGCCGCAGCAGGCCTGGGAGCCCCCGCTGCCCGGCGCCGCCTACCCGACCCACCCGTACGCCGGCGGCCAGCCCGGTTACCCGCCGGCCCCGGCCCATCCCGCCGAGCCCGGTCCGTGGCAGCCGCCGGCCGCGCCGGCTCCGGGCCAGCCGGGCCCGGACCAGCCGGCCCCCGGGCAGCCCGGCTCGGACCAGCCCGGCTCCGACCGGCCGGGTGGTCGGGAGGACGGGACCGAGGGCCAGGGAAACCGGCCGCCATCCGGAAGTTGACGTCCGGATAAGAGCGACGCCGACGATCCCTCCGAGTAGGTTGCAAGCCGACGCCTACCGGAGGGATCTGTCGTGTCGTATCCCGATCAGGCGCCGCCCCGCCGTCCGGCGGCGGTGGTCGCGGCGGCGGCGGTGCTGGTGCTGATGGCCGTCGGCGCCGTGGTGTACGCCGTCGTGGGCCTGCTCGTCCTGGGTGGCACCGTCGACCGCTTCCGACTGGCGGCGACCGCGACCGGCGCCGGGGCCGGCGAGATCGACGGGGTGGTGTCGTTGCTGCGCGCCTCCACCGTGCTGTCGGCCGTGGTCGGCGTGCTGGTCGGCCTGGTGCTCGTCGGCCTCGCCCTCGGCCTGCTCGCCGGGCGGGCGGGTGCCCGGGTGGGCATCTGGGTGGTCTGCGGGCTGGGCCTGCTCTGCGGCTGCTGCGGGCTGGCCGTGCTGGTCGTTCAGCGGGCCGCGCCGCTGCGGTTGGGCGCCGACGAGCGGGTCACCGCCGACCTGCTCGCCCGGCTCGGCGACGCCCATCCGGGGTGGTGGATCCCGCTGAACGCGACCCTGTCGGTGGCCCAGGTCCTGGGTTACCTGGTGGTCGCCGCGCTGGTGTCCCTGCCCGCCACGACCGCCTTCCTGAACCGCCGCCGGGCCCCCTCCCGCCCGACGCCACCGCGCGGCCCGATGCCCCCGGCCGCGCCGAGCTACCCGCCCCCGCCCGGCTACGGCCCGCCGTCCGCCCCGCCGGCCCCGACCGGCTACGGCCCGCCGTCCGCCCCGCCGGGCTACGGCCCGCCGCCGGGCCCACCCACCTCCTGGTCGCCGCCTGCGGCGCCGGGAGCGCCCCCACCCCCTCCCGCCGGGTCGGAGCCGCCCGGCCCGACCCCGCCCGAGGATCGCCCGTGACCACCGAACTCCCCACCCTGGGACGTGCCCTGATCACCGGCGCCAGCGCCGGCATCGGGGCCGCGTTCGCGCACCGGCTCGCCGCCGACGGCTGGGACCTGGTCCTGGTCGCCCGGGACGCCGGCCGGCTGGACGCCACGGCCGCCGAGCTGACCGGCCGGTACGGGCGGGACGTCGAGACGATCTCCGCCGATCTGTCCACCGACGACGGCTGCGCGGCGGTGGAGCGCCGGCTCGCCGCCGGCCCGCCGGTCGAGCTGCTGGTCAACAACGCCGGGATCAGCCTGAACACCCCGTTCCTCCGGTCGACCGTCGAGGACGAGGCCCGGCTGCTGCGGCTCAACATGCTGGCGGTGCTGCGGCTGACCCACGCCGCCCTCGGCCCGATGATCGAACGCGGGCGAGGGACAGTGATAAATGTCTCTTCGGTTGCGGGTTTCGGGGTGGTCATGCCCGGTTCGACGTACTCGGCGAGCAAGGCCTGGGTGACGAATTTCAGTGAGTCGATCGCCCGGTCGGTGGCTCCGCTCGGCGTACGGGTGATGGCGCTCTGTCCCGGCTACACCCGCACCGGCTACCACGAGCGGGCCGGCATCGACATGTCCGCGACCCCGCGCTGGATGTGGCTCAAGGCCGACGACGTGGTCGCTGAAGGGCTGCGTGACCTGGGGAAAGGCAAGCTGGTCAGCGTTCCGAACTGGAAGTACAAGCTGGCGGTGGCGGGTCTGCGGCACGCGCCGCGGCGGCTGCTGCGCGGGGTCGCCCGGGACACCCGGGGCCGGGTGGACCGGGACGGGGGCTGACCGCCCGCCGGCCGGCCGGCGGTCCCGCCGACGGGGCGTGGCGGCGCCGGCCAGGGTGGACGGTCGCGCAGAGTAGTCGGGCATCGCCACTCATCGTCGCCCGCAGGGTTGACCCGGGTGGACCCCGCAGACGGCTCCCAGACTTGCGCAGTACCCTCTATCGCCATGGGGCACCACGACGACCTGCGTAAATTCATTACCGACCTGGCTGTGGTCCATGGACGGGTGGTGCTCTCCTCGGGTCGCGAGGCGGACTGGTACGTCGATCTGCGTCGCGTCACGCTCCATCACCGGGCGGCGCCATTGGTCGGCCGGGTGCTGCGCGATCTGACCGCCGACTGGGAGTACGACGCCGTCGGTGGGCTGACCCTGGGGGCCGATCCGGTCGCCGTGTCGATGCTGCACGCGGCCGCCGCGACCGACCGCCCGCTGGACGCGTTCGTGGTCCGGAAGGCGGGCAAGGCGCACGGTCTGCAACGCCGGATCGAGGGGCCGGAGGTCGCGGGTCGTCGGGTCCTGGCGGTGGAGGACACCTCGACCACGGGTGGCAGTGTGTTGACCGCCGTCGAGGCACTGCGCGAGGTCGGGGCCGAAGTGGTGGGCGTTGCGGTTATTGTTGATCGAGGTGCCGGCGACGCGGTGCGAGCCGCCGGACTGCCTTATCGGGCGGCCTATACGTTGGCTGACCTCGGCCTTGTGGCGTAAAAGTTTGCCGATTCGGATCTGCTGATATGCAGGCGGATCGATGCTGCTGGTGGAAGGATGGAATACGTGGGAACTGCGTTGGCTGAAATGACCATGCCTCAGATCTCGCCGCTTGCCGGCGAGCCGATCGAACGTGCCGATGCCGAGCGTCTCGCGGGGGTCCTGAAGGCCCTCGCCGATCCCGCCCGGCTGCGGCTGCTCAGCCTGATCCAGTCGGCCCCCGAGGGCGAGGCGTGCGTCTGTGACCTGACCGCGCCGCTCGGCCTCTCGCAGCCGACGGTCAGTCACCACCTGCGTATCCTCACCGAGGCCGGCTTGCTGGAGCGGGAGAAGCGCGGTGTCTGGGCGTACTACCGGCTGGTGCCGAGCGCGATCGCGACGATCGCGGATCTGCTGACCCCGCCGCGCAAGCGGGCCACCAAGAAGGCCCGCTGACACCGGACGTGTCCGACGGCCGGATGGTCACCCCTGCCCGGGGTGACGTCGGGTGGCGTGCCAGGGGTGGCGCCACCACCGGACGGTGACGGCTGCCCGTCATCCGTACCACCCGCAGGTCGACAGGTCGTTGCCGATGGCCGGCCCCCGCGAGGGGACCGGCCATCGGCGCATCCTGGTCAGCGACCCTGGTGGCCCTGGTGGGGGTTGTCCTCGCCGTCGATGGCGTCGCGGACCGCGTCGACCACGCCCGCCGCGCTGGCCGCGGCGACCATCGCGGCCGCCTCGCCGCGCTTGCGCGCCCGGCGGTCGCGGAGGAACTCGAAGAAGATCGGCAACACCGAGACCGCGATGATCAGGGCGACCACCGGCAGGATGTACCGGTCGATCTTGTCGCCGATCGCGTTGTAGATCTGGTCGGCGAGCAGGTAGCCGATCAGCAGGATGCCGTCCACCCAGAGGACCGCGCCGACGATGTTCCAGATCAGGAACTGCCGGGCCGGCATGCCGAGCACCCCGGCCACCGGGTTGAGGAACGTCCGGACGATCGGGATGAAGCGGGCCAGCACCACGGCCTTCGCCGGGCCGAACTTCTGGAAGTAGTACTCCGCCTTCTCCACGTACTCCCGCTTGAAGAGGCGGGAGTTGGGGCGGTCGAACATCCGGCGGCCGTACCGGTGGCCCAGCCAGTGCCCGAGCTGCGCGCCGGCGATCGCGCAGAGCGGCCCGCCGATCAGCAGGCCGGCCAGCGAGAGCCGGGTGCCGCTGCCGAAGATCGCGTCGGCCACCGGCGAGGCGGCCACGCCGGCCAGGAACAGCAGCGAGTCGCCCGGGAAGAAGAAGCCGACCAGCAGGCCGGTCTCGGCGAAGAGGATCGCCCAGACGCCGATCAACCCGAAGGTGTGGATCAGGTCCTTCGGATCGAGCGGGTTCAGGGCGACGCTCTCGGAGAGCGCCCGGGTCTTCTCAGCTGTGTCCACGGCCACACAGGTTACCGAAGCCCGGTCCGGCGTCGCGCCGGACCGGGCCAGGCGGGTCAGAGGCGGGGGTCGACCGGCTCGGACTCGCAGGCGAGGATGGCGAAGACCAGCTCGTGGCGGCGCCACAGCGGGGCGTCCGCCGCCAGCGCGTCCAGGGCGGCCAGGCCGAGGGCGTGCTCGCGCAGGGCCAGGCCGCGCTTGCGGCCCAGCGACCGCCGGCGCAGCGCGGTGAGCTGACCCGGCTCGGTGTAGCCGGGGCCGTAGATGATCCGCAGGTACTCCCGGCCCCGGCATTTGATCCCGGGCTGGAGCAGCGAACCCCGCGCCGACCGGGCGGCCGGGCCGGCGTACGGCTTGACCACCATGCCCTCCCCGCCGGCCGCGGTCAGCGCCAGCCACCACTCGGTGGCCGCCGCCACCGCCGCGGCGTCGGCCAGGTCGACGATGCGGCGGCGGGTCGGGGTGAAGAACTCCGGGTCGGCCGCGCAGAGCCGGTCCGCCAGGTCGAGGTGCCAGCCGTGGTCCCGGTCGGCGTAGCTCGCCCCGGCCCCGGCCAGCACGGCGAACGGCGCGAGGGTCACCCCACGCAGCCCGTCGGTCGGCCCGACGTACGCCCGGTACGCCGCCGAGTACGCCTCGATCTCCGCCGCCCGGTCGGCCATCCGCCCGCGCAGCTCGTCGACCGGCAGCCCCCGCCCGGCCGCCGCGTCCAGCGTGGCGAGCACCGCGGGCAGGGCGGCGCGGCCGGCGGCGCCGACGCCCGCGTACTGCTCCCGGATCAGCCCACCCGCCTTCGCCGACCAGGGCAGCAGCTCACAGTCGAGCAGCAGCCAGTCGGTCTCCAGCTCGGCCCAGAGCCCGGCGGCGGTCACCGCGGCCCGGACCCGGGCCAGCAGCTTGTCGTCGAGCGGCGGCCCGAAGAACGGCCGGCCGGTCCGGGTGTGCACCACCCCGCCGTCGAACCCGCCGGGCTCCCGCTCGACCAGCACCACCGCCCGCGAGCCCATGTGCTTCTCCTCGCAGACCACCCGCTCGACGCCCGCCTCCCGGTAGTCGGCGAACGCCTGCGCCGGGTGCTCCAGGAACCCGTCGACCGTCGAGGTCGAGCAGGGGGCCATGGTCGGTGGCAGCCAGACCAGCCGGCCCGGGTCCACGGCGAAGCGGCTCATCACCTCCAGCGCGGCGGCGGCGTTCTCCGCCGGCACGGTCAGCGACCCGTAGGCGTGCTCGATGTGCCGGCGGCCGGTGACGTCAGCCAGGTCCAGCACGGTGTCCGGCCGGGTTGGCGTGGACGCGACCAGCGGGCGGACCGGCGGGTACCACTCCTTGACCGCCGGGACCGCGACCAGCTCCTGCTCCGGGTAGCGGAGCGCGGTGAGCTGCCCGCCGAAGACGCAGCCGGTGTCGATGCAGATGGTGTTGTTCACCCACTCCGGCTCCGGGGTGGGCGTGTGGCCGTACACGACCATGGCCGAGCCCCGGTAGTCGCGCGCCCACGGGTAGCGGACCGGCAGGCCGTACTCGTCGGTCTCGCCGGTGGTCTCCCCGAAGAGCGCGAACGCGCGGACCCGGCCGGAGGCGCGACCCTGGTAGGCCTCCTTCAGCCCGGCGTGCGCGACCACCAGCCGGCCGCCGTCCAGCACGAAGTGGCTGACCAGGCCGTCGACGAAGGCCGCCACCTCCGCCGCGAACGCCGCGTCCTCGGCGTCGAGCTGCGCCATCGTCTCCGCCAGGCCGTGGGTGAGCCGCACGTCCCGGCCGCGCAGCTTGCGCAGCAGCTTCTGCTCGTGGTTGCCGGGCACGCAGATCGCGTGCCCGGCCGCGACCATCCCCATCACCAGGCGGAGCACGCCGGGGGAGTCCGGGCCGCGGTCCACCAGGTCACCCACGAAGACCGCGGTACGACCAGCCGGGTGCGCCGCGTCCACCGGGCGGCCCGCGTCGTCGCGGCGCAGCGTCCAGCCCAGCCGGAGCAGCAGCGCCTCCAGCTCCTCCCGGCAGCCGTGCACGTCGCCGACGATGTCGAACGGCCCGGTCAGCTCCCGCCGGTCGTTGAACAGCTTCTCGTACCGGATCTCGGCGGCGTCGATCTCCTCGGCCCCGCGCAGCACGTGCACCTTGCGGAAGCCCTCCCGGGCCAGCTGCCCGTACGACCGGCGCAGGTCCCGCTGCATCCGGGCCAGCACCTGCCGGCCGAAGGTCCGGTCGGCCCGTCCCTCGGTACGCTCCCAGGCCAGCGCCTCCGGCACGTCCAGCACGATCGCCACCGGCAGCACGTCGTGCTCGCGGGCCACCTTCACCAGCGCGGCGCGGGCGTGCGGCTGGAGGTTGGTCGCGTCGACCACGGTGAGCCGGCCGCGCCGCAGCCGGACCCCGGCGACGTGGTGCAGCGCGTCGAACGCGTCCGCCGAGGCCGACTGGTCGTTCTCGTCGTCGGCGACCATCGCGCGGAAGGCGTCCGAGGAGAGCACCTGGCTGGGCCGGAAGTGCCGGCGGGCGAAGGTGGACTTGCCCGAGCCGGAGACGCCGACCAGCGCCACCAGGGCGAGCTCGGGGATGTCGAGGGTGGTCATCGGCTCTCCTCCTGCCGGGTCAGCACGGCCAGCTGGGTCGGTGCGCCCACCTCGGGGTCGTCGTCGCCGATCCCGCTGATCGTGCCGGTGTAGCCGTACGTCGCGGTGACCCGCCCGACCCAGGACGCGAACTCGGCCCGGGTCCACTCGAAGCGGTGGTCGGCGTGCCGGAACCGACCCGCGCCCAGCCCCTCGTAGCGGACGTTGTACTCCGCGTTCGGGGTGGTCACCACCACCGTTCCCGGCCGGGCGTGACCGAGGACGGCGTCCTCCAGCGCCGGCAGCCGGGGCGGGTCGACGTGCTCGATCACCTCCATCAGCACCGCCGCGTCGTACCCGCGCAGCCGGTCGTCCCGGTAGGTCAGCGCCGACTGCCACAGCCGGATCCGGTCACGCTGCCGCTCCGGCAGCCGGTCCAGCCGGAGCCGGCGGGCGGCCAGGGTCAGCGCGTGGCTGGACACGTCGGTGCCGACGATCTCGGTGAACCGCCGGTCGGCGGCGAGCGCGGTGAGCAGTGCGCCGCCGCCACAGCCCAGGTCCAGCACCCGGGTCGCCCCGCTGGCCCGCAGCGCGGCCAGCACCGCCTCCCGACGCCGCACGGCCAGCGAGGCGCGCGGCGGACTGTCCGGCGTCGGCTCGTCGGTCACGCTGTCGTCGGCCGAGGGCTCGTCGGCGAGGCGCAGCTCGGCCAGCCGGGCCAGGGCCTGGCCGGCCAGCGCCCGCCGGTGCGCCAGGTAGCGGCGGGTGATCAGGGCGCGCTCCGGGTGGTCGGCCAGCCAGCCGGCGCCGGCCCGGAGCAGCTTCTCCACCTCGTCCGGCGCAACCCAGTAGTGCTTGGCGTCGTCCAGCACAGGTAGCAGGACGTACAGGTGGTTGAGCGCGTCGGCCACCCGGAACGTGCCGGCGAGGGTCAGCGCGACGTACCGGCTGTCCCCCCACTCGGGGTGCGTCTCGTCGAGCGGTACCGGGTCGGCCGTCACGGTCCAGCCCAGCGGGGCGAAGACCCGTACGGCCAGCTCCGCGCCGCCCCGGCAGCGCAGCACCGGCACCCGGACCTCCAACGGGATCGGGGTGGCGGCCAGCTCCGGCCGGTCCCGGGACTCGCCGCGCAGCGCCGACCGGAACACCCTGGCCAGTGCCGAGGAGAGCAGGCTGGACGCGGCGTACGGGCGGTCGTTGACGTACTGCCCGAGGGTGAAGGTGTCCGGGGTGGCGGCCCGCATCTTTCCGCGGCCGCGCCCGCCGCCGAGCCGGAGCGGGTCGACCTCGACCAGCAGGGCGGCCGTGCAGCGCTGCTCGTCCGCCTCGGGGTAGAGCACGTGCGCGGTGCCGGCCGGCAGGTCGAAGCTCTGCACACGGTCCGGATGCTTGACCAGCAGGTGGCCGAGGTCGGTCGCCGGCCGGTGGGTGGTCGTCAGGGTGAGTAGCACGCCGTCGATGGTGTCAGCACGATCGATCTTGCATCGTCCCGTTTTCGGTCGCGGTGGATACGGCGATGCCCCGCCGACCGTGGTGGTCGGCGGGGCACCGGGTGTCGCTGCGTGGTGCGGGATCCGTCAGGCGACGAAGCGGGTCTTGCGGCGGCGGGCCACCACGTAGCCGCCCGCGCCGGCCGCCAGCAGCAGCGCGCCGATGCCGGCGATCAGGCCGGTGGAGGAACCGGTGATCGGCAGCGTGCCGCCGTCGCCGCCACCCTGGCCACCGTCGCCCGTGGCCTTCACCACGATCTTCGCGGTGTCGTTGGCGGGGTTCAGGTCCTTGCGGGTGGTCTCGTCCGGGCCACCGTGGAACAGCTCGACCTTGCCGGCGAGGGTGCCGGGCTGGTCGACGCGGAGCGAGAACGGGAACTCGACCTTCTTGCCGCTGCCCACCACGCCCGGCACGAAGCACGCGTAGACGGCCGCGCCCGCCTTGCCGGAGTCCGGGCCGAACTCGCCCTCGGCGTCGGCGCACTGCTCCGGCGCCTTCACGGCGGTGGTGCCCTTGGGCAGGGTGACCAGCGCCAGGGTGTAGATGCCGTCCTCGCCGCCAGCGTTGATCGCCGCCGGGCCGTTGTTGGTGAAGCCGACCGTGACCGGGACGGTGGCGCCGACCTGGGCGTCCAGGGTGGCGCCGTTGGCCGCGACATCGGCCTTCTGGTTGCCCTTGACCGCCAGCTGGATCATGGTCTCGTTGTTGGTCGGGTCGACGTCCGTCTGCTGCATCGCGCGGGCCAGGGTCCGGGAGGGAGCGGTGGGGGTGAGTTTCAGAACCCCCTCGTCGCCCTTCGCGCTCTTGCCGAAGTCGGGCACCTGCGACCGGAACGCCTGCCAGTCCGCGGGCGTCATCCAGATGGCGAAGCCGTAGTCGGTGTTCGGCGCCCAGGCGTCACTGGGGACGGCGAAGCCGAAGGAGTCGTCGAGCTTCGCGCTACCACCCGCCGCCACCGTGGCGTCGAGGGTGCAGGCGTACGCGTACTCGCCGAAGTTGTCCTCGAAGTACTCGCAGTTCTCGTACCGCTTGGCCGGTGCGAGAGCGTAGGAGCCGAAGAAGAACAGCACCGCATCCTCGGCGTCGGTCTTGCCCTGGTTGCCCACGGACAACGGCGCCGGCACGGTGCTGCCCGGGGTGCCGGCCAGGTTGACGAAGGGCTCGGACGTCAGGTCGACGCCCTCACCCACCGTCACCGTGGAGCGGTAGGTGGCGGTTCCGGCGTCCGGGGTGGTGACGGTGAATGCGAGTTGGCCCTCCTGCCCGGCCTTGGCCCCGTCACGCGGCAGCACCGCGAGGGAGAGCAGGTCCAGGTCCGGCTCCGCGTCGTTCTTCACCGTGCAGGTCAGGACGGCCCCGGTCCCGGCGCAGGAGTCCGGCGTCTGCACCTCCGCGAAGCCGTCGACGGCACTGCGGTCCACCTTGACGGTGTAGTCGGTGAACGGCTCGTCCACCAGGGAGTAGAGCGAGATCCACTTTTCGGGGCCGTCCGGAGCGACGATGACGTCGTTCGCGTACAGCGAGAAGCCCTCGGCCCCCTGCGCGTCGGCGATGGTGGGGTCCGCGGCGAAGGCGGGGGTGGCGGAGGCGGCGACGAACGCGCCTGCGACGCCGAGCCCGGCGAGCCAGCGCCGGGTCGAGTGCTTGAGCATTGGGGGGTTCCTCCCGTGGGGGTGTCCAGGTGGAGCCTGCGGATCTTAAAGACTCCTTAAGTCGCCCCGGTGCCCCGAGGGCCTCCTGAGCAGGCGAATGAGCCGAACGGCTGATCAGGACCGGCGCATCGGCCGGCGGACGGGCACGCGTCGTATTTGCGACGGTCACGGGACGTGGCGGGACGCCGATCGGCCGGATCGACTGCAACGTTCCGCCCGTCCGGGCCCGTCATCAAGGGCGGGACACCGGGAGGTGCAGTGACGTACGAGGAGTTCGCCGACTCACGGCTGGCCGCGCTGCTGCGGTACGCGGTCATGCTGACCGGCGATCCGCACCAGGCCCAGGACCTGGTGCAGGACACCATGGTCCGGGTCCAGCTGAACTGGCGGCGGGTGGCGCGGACCGACTCCCCGGAGCGGTACGTCCGGCGGATGCTCACCAACCAGTACATCGACTGGCGGCGTGGGTCGTGGGCGCGCCGGGTCCTGCTGCGCGGCGAGCCGGACGAGGCGGTGCCCGCACCGACCGACCACGCGCAGTCCGCGGTGGACCGGGACCAGCTCTGGTCCTGGCTGTCCCGGCTGCCCCGCCGGCAGCGGGCCACGCTGGTGCTGCGCTACTACGAGGACCTGCCGGACGCCGAGATCGCCGAGATCCTCGGCTGCGCCGTCGGCACCGTCCGCTCCAGCATCTCCCGGGCGCTGGCCACCCTCCGAGCCGAGTACGTGGAGGCCTGCTCATGATCGAGGACGACCTGCGGGCCGCCTTCGCGCGACACGAGACCCTGACCCCGCCCACCGGCCCGGTCCGCGCCGCCATCGAGCGGTCGGTGGTCCGCCGGCGGCGCCGCCGGTTCCGGCTCCGCCTCGGCGGTACGGCGTTGGCGCTGGTCGTGGCCGCCCTGGTCGGCGTGCCGGCATTCACCCCGGACCGGCCGGCACCCGTGGAGCTGCTGATCGACCCCGCCCCGTCGAAGCCCACCGGGGCGCTGAACGTGCTGTTGGTCGGGGCGGACGGGTCGGCGGACCGGCCCTACCGGCTCGCCGACTCGGTGCTGCTCGTGCACATACCGGCGGACCGCAGCCGGCTCTACCTGGTCTCGCTCCCGCGAGACCTGGAGGTGTCGATCCCCGGCCACGGCAGGGACAAGCTCAACGCGAGCCTGTCCTTCGGCGCCGGCACGCCGCGCCCGGACCTGGCCCGCGGCTACGCGCTGACCCGGCGGGTGGTCTCCGACACCACCGGCGTACGGATCGACGCGGGCGCCGTGCTGACGTACCCGGCGCTGCGCAAGCTGGCCGATGCGGTCGGCGGCGTGCCGGTCTGCCTGCCGGCGGAGGTCCGCTCCGCGCACACCCGCCGGGTGTTCCCCGCCGGCTGCCAGCAGCTCGACGGTGCCGCCTCGGTGGACCTGCTCCGCCAGCGGTACGGGATGCCCGACGGTTCCCTGGACCGCGACCGCAACGCGCAGCGGTACGCGGCGGGCTTGCTCCGCCGGGTCGACGAGCGGGGTGTGCTGACGAACCCGGTGCTGCTCTCCACGCTGCTCAGGGAGGTCGGCACCGGCCTGGTGACCGAGACGGGTGAGACGTCCCTGCCGGCGCTGCTCTCGGTGGCCGCGCAGGGGACCGGCGCCGCGCCGGTCGCGGTGGTCCTGCCGGTCAGGTACGTCGAGAAGCCCAGCTACCGGTTCCGGCTCGACCCCACGCTCAGCCCGGGGTTCCTCGCCGCGCTGCGGGCGGACCGGTTGGGCGAGTGGACGGCGGCCCACCCGGACCGGGTGACCGGCCTGGGGTGAGGGTCAGCGGTAGTCGTCCTCGTCGGGGGCGACCACCCGGGCCTGCTCCATCGCGTCCCAGTCGCCGACCTCCAGGCCGCGGTGCGGCTCGGTCTCGGCGTCGCGCGGGTCGGTGGACATCGCCTGCTCGACGGCGTCGGCCGGTTCCGCCTCCGGATCCCGTTCCTCCGGAGCGAGGTGGTCGCTCGGGGCGAAGTCCTCGTCGGGCTGACCCATCGTCCCTCCCTGGATCTCGGTGCGGACAACCATCCACACACCGTACGGGCTGCGCGTGCCGCCTGCTCGGAGCCGGGCGGAACCGGAGTCGGCGGATTGTCCCTCCGTACCCGGGACCCCGGTGCCAGGATGGGGGCGTGGGCTTTCTGATCCGACTGGCGATCACCGCGATCGCGCTGTGGGTCACCACGCTCATCGTGCCCGGGGTCGAGGTGACCGGCCGCAACGGCGCCAACAACGCGCTCACCCTGATCGTGGTGGCGCTCATCTTCGGCGTGGTCAACGCGGTGCTCAAGCCGGTCATCAAGGTGTTCGGCTGCGTGTTCTACCTGCTCACCCTCGGCCTGTTCGCGCTCGTGGTCAACGCGCTGCTGTTCCTGCTCACCGACTGGATCGCTCGGGGGCTGGACCTGCCGTTCCACGTGGACGGCTTCTGGGCGGCCTTTTGGGGCGCCATCGTGATGGCGGTGGTGAGCTGGCTGATCAACGTCGTCGTGCCGGACCGCCTGGAGAGCCGGTGAGCGCGCCGGTCGGCTGGTCCCGGGTCGGTTGTGCCCGTCGCCACCTTCTACGGGATACTGCCCGCGGTGGACAGCGCGGTCCGGCGCACCCATGGAAGACAGCGGCCTGCACGGCCGAGAGCGGTAAGTAAGGAGCGTTAGACATGCCCATCGCTTCCCCCGAAACGTACGCGGAGATGCTGGACCGCGCCAAGGCCGGCCGGTACGCGTACCCCGCGATCAACGTGACCTCCTCGCAGACGCTGAACGCGGCGCTCAAGGGCTTCGCCGACGCGGAGAGCGACGGCATCATCCAGGTGTCCACCGGTGGCGCGGAGTACCTCTCCGGCCCGTCGGTGAAGGACATGGTCACCGGCGCGGTGGCGTTCGCCGCGTACGCCCGTGAGGTGGCCAAGAACTACCCGGTGAACATCGCCCTCCACACCGACCACTGCCCGAAGGACAAGCTGGACAAGTTCGTCCGGCCGCTGATGCAGATCTCCAAGGAGCGCGTCGCTGCCGGCCAGGAGCCGCTGTTCCAGTCGCACATGTGGGACGGCTCCGCGGTGCCGGTGGCGGAGAACATGCAGATCGCCGCCGAGCTGCTGGACCGGGCCGCCGAGGCCAAGATCGTCCTCGAGATCGAGGTCGGCGTGGTCGGCGGCGAGGAGGATGGCGTCGAGAACGCCATCAACGAGAAGCTCTACACCACCGTCGAGGACGGCCTGGCCATGGTCGAGGCGCTCGGCCTCGGCGAGAAGGGCCGCTACATGGCGGCGCTGACCTTCGGCAACGTGCACGGCGTCTACAAGCCGGGCAACGTCAAGCTCCGCCCCGAGGTGCTCGACCACATCCAGATGGCGGTCGGCGCCAAGTACGGCAAGGAGAAGCCGCTCAGCCTGGTCTTCCACGGCGGCTCCGGCTCGCTGCTCTCGGAGATCCGGGAGGCGCTGGACTACGGCGTGGTGAAGATGAACATCGACACCGACACCCAGTACACCTTCACCCGGCCGGTCGCGGACCACATGTTCCGCAACTACGACGGCGTGCTGAAGGTCGACGGCGAGGTCGGCAACAAGAAGATGTACGACCCGCGGGTCTGGGGCAAGGCCGCCGAGGCCGGCATGGCCGCCCGCGTCGTGGAGGCCTGTGAGCACCTGCGCTCCACCGGCACCAAGATGAAGTAACCAGCACGTACCCGGAAGGGCCGGCTCCCACGCGGGGGGCCGGCCCTTGCCGTGTCAGGCCGTCGCGGTCAGCACCCGGACCGCCTCGCGGACGTCGTCGGTCAGGTGCACCGTCGCCGACAGGTCGCCGAAGTGCGAGGCGGCCAGCAGCGGTCGCAGCAGCGCCTCGATGGGCAGCTCCGTCGTCCAGTACGCCCGGTCGAGGAAGACGTACGCGCCGCTCGCCCCGTCGGTGCCGTAGTACGTCTTGGTGGCCGCCTGGAACACCTCCTGCACCGTGCCGGCCCGGCCGGGTGCGAAGACGATCCCGCCCCGGGCCAGCCGCAGGATGGTGTCCTCCCGGATCGCGTTGGAGAAGTACTTGGCGATCCGCCCGGCGAAGAGGTTCGCCGGCTCGTGCCCGTACAGCCAGGTGGGGATGGCCAGCCCGCCCGAGCGGGCCCACTCGGTGCCGGCCGGCGTGGGGCGCTGCGCGGGCAGCGTCGGCCCGGGCGCGTACCGCTGGCGTACCGCCAGGGCGGCGGCGGTGTACCGGTCGTGGTCGGTGAAGTCGGGGGCGGTGGCGAGCAGGTCGATCGCGGCGGTCAGCTCCTCCGCCGGCCGGGACGCGAGGAACGCGCCGAGGTTGGCCGCCTCCATCACGCCCGGACCGCCGCCGGTCACCACCAGCCGGTCGGCCCGGGCCAGCTCCCAGCCCAGCACCGCCGCCATCCGGTACGCGGCGCTGCCGCGCGGCACCGCGTGCCCGCCCATCACGCCCACCACGGACTGCGGCCCGTGCGCGGCCAGCCACGCCCGGGTGGCGTCGGCCAGGGCGTTGTCCACCCCGTGGTCGTGCAGCCGCTGGCCGAGCGCCTCGCGGACGTCCGGCAGGGCCCCACCATGGGCGCGGAAGTGCTCGTACACCCGGGTGTCGTACATCCCGGCGAAGCCACCCTCGGCGAAGCCGGCGGCCAGGTCGTCCGGGGTGTAGAGGTGGGACGGCTGGGTCGGGTAGGGCAGCCCGGAGAAGGGCGGCACCACGTTGGCGCCGCGCCGGACCAGGTCGGCACCGACCTCGCGGTCTGCGAACCGGCAGCCCACGAAGAGGGTGCCGGCGACCTCGGTGCCGGTCAGGTCGGGGACCGGGTCGAGGTCGAGCCGGAGGCCCTGCACGGTCACCCCGGCGAGGCTGCCGGTGGCCAGCCGCCGGTCGAAGTCGGCGCGGGTCTCGATCTCGTGGACGCTGGTGTCGTGCGGCTCGATGACGTCCGCGGGGGGTGGGGTCGGCACCAGGACATCCTGCCCGGAGCAGGCAAGCCGGCAAACCCGGCAGCACGGACAGGAGCCCGGCGGTCGGGCCGCCGGGCTCCTGCGTAACCGGGTCCTGGGGAGGCTCCGGACCAATAGTTGTAATGGAAAACATCGCTGCGTGGCATGGGCCGCGGGTACGTGCGCGGCGGGCCGCAGGCGTGACGAAACCCTCATCCGTTCGGCCGACCGGGTTCGCCGGACCCCCTCGCGCGCCCCCGGGCGAAGCGGGTTGAATGGGGCGATGCAGAACCTGTTGCCTGAGCCACCGGCCACCCTCCTGCCCGCGCACGAGGAGGCCGACGCCGCCCTGGCCGACGCCGCCGAGCAGGACACCGACGAGGCGTACGCCGAGGTGGCGGCCCGTTACCCGACCCACAGCGCGGCCTGGGCGGCGCTCGCCACTCGCGCGTTCGCCGCAGGTCAGGTCATTCCCGCGTACGCGTTCGCGCGCACCGGCTACCACCGCGGCCTGGACCAGCTCCGCCGCAGCGGCTGGAAGGGCCACGGTCCCGTGCCCTGGTCGCACAAGCCCAACCGGGGCTTCCTGCGCTGCCTCTACGTCCTCTCCCGGGCCGCCGGTGAGATCGGCGAGGCGGACGAGGCGGCCCGCTGCGCCCAGTTCCTCCGCGACTGCGACCCGGCCGCCGGGGACGCCCTGGCCAGCAACTGACCCGCGCCGACGGCCGGTCCGACACGTGGTCGGGCCGGCCGTCGTGCCTGTTCAGAGCCCTTCGGCGACCGCGGCGGCGATCTTCAACCAGGCGTCCCGGGTAGCTGAGGAGAGCTGCCCGTACCGGATCGGCTCCCCGGTGTCGATCAGCCGCTCGTACGGCGCGAGCAGCACGGCCCGGGTCCGGGCGGCGAAGTGCTCCTGGATCGCCGGCAGGTCGATCTCCTTGCGGGACGGCGGCATCGACACCACCGTCACCGCCTGCCGGACCAGCCGCTGCCGGCCGCTCTGCTCCAGGTGGTCGAGCATCCGGGCGGCGGTCTCCGCCGAGTCGTTCCGGGCCGACATGGTGACCACCAACTGGTCGGTGGCGTCCATCGCGGCCTGCCAGTTCTGCGCCCGGACGTTGTTCCCGGTGTCCACGAAGATCAGCTTGTAGAAGCGGCTGACCACCTCGCGGATCTCCGCGAACGCGGCCGCCGTCAGCATCTCCCCGCCGGTGGCCGACTCGTCCGAGGCGAGCACGTCGAACATCCCCTCGCCCTGCGAGCGGACGTACTGCGACAGGTCGCCGACCCGGCCGTGCGCGCCCTGGAACTGGCCCAGGTCGCGCAGCATGTCCCGGACCGTGCGGGAGTGGAAGTCCTGCTGGGCCCGCATCCCCAGGGTGCCCTGGGTCTCGTTGTTGTCCCAGGCCAGCACGTAGCCGCCGCGCTTCTGCCCGAATGTCATGGCGAGCAGCAGGATCGCCACGGTCTTCCCGGCGCCGCCCTTCGGGTTGACCACCGTCACCTGCCGCAGCCCGCCGAAGTTGCGACGGACCATCTCGATGTCGCGCTTGAGCTCCTGCTCGTGCCGTCCGGGCGCGAGCCGGACCAGCCCCATCCGGTTGACCACGGCCCGGACGCCCATGGTGGCCACCGGGTCCACCGGCCGGGCCTGCCGGCGGCGGGCGAAGTCCTCGGCGGTCGGGGTCGCGCCGGTCTCCGGCATCCAGGCCGGGTCCGCGTACGCCACGGGCGTCGCCTGCGGCGGGACCGGCTGCTGCGGCGGCGGGCCGGGCTGGTGCGGCCCAGTGCCGGCCTGCTGCGGCCAGGCCGGCGGGTACCAGCCGGGCGGGGCGGCCGGGGTCGGCCCGGGCGCCTGCGGCGGCGGGTACGCGGACGTGCCGGGATAGCCGGGCTGACCGTACGGCGGCGTTGGCGGGTACGTCGTGCCGTCGCCGTACGGCGGGACCGGTCCGGGTGCCGGCGGCTGCTGGTCGGGGCGGTGGCCTGGTACGCCCGGCGCGGGCGGGAACGGCCCGAGCCGGGGCGGGGCGGGCACCTCGTCGGGCTGTTCCTGGTGGGGCGCCGCGGCGGATGGAGGGGCGGCGCCGTCGGCCCCGGCGACCGGGGTCGGGGCCGCCTCCGCCGGGCCGATCCCGGTCGCGGGCGGCTCGGTCAGTGCGGTGGTCAGCCGCTGCGGCGGCTGGGCCCAGGGCGACTCGCCCGAATTCCGGGGCGCGGCCGTCGCCGGGCCGCCGTCGGTCGCCGGGTTCCCGGCGGCGTCGGCACCGGAGGTCGCCGGGATGCCGGGTCCGGTCGCCGTGGGCTGGTCGAGGGTGAACGGCAGGTCCAGGTCGACCGCCGGTGGCGTGCCGCGCGGCCCGGGCGTCCCGCCGTCGGGGACGGGCCCGGATTCGCCCAGGTCCGGTCGAGCGGCGGCCTGACCGGCGGGCTGCTGCGGCGCCCAGGCCGGGGCGGGTGGCCAGGCGCCCGCGCCGGGCGGCGCGGTCAACGCCCAGCCGGCGGGCGCGGATTCACCGGCGGGAGCCGGCGTGTTTCCGTTCGGCGGCGGCGGCGGGGTGGGCCGGGCGGGTGCGGCGGGCTGGGTCGGCACCGCCCACGGCTGGGCGGCCACCGGCTCGGTCGGGTCCAGCGGCCAGAGCGGTTCGATGTCCCGCTCGGGCACCGGCTGTTGGCCCGGCACGTGGGCCCGGTCGGCGTACTCGTGCACCACGGTTCCTCCCCATTCCTCCCGCCGAGGATAGGCCGTCCGGATTTCCCGGGGCCCGCCCACGGATCGACGGGGGGTCAGACCGTCCAGACCGCCCAGGCGCCCGGCTCGATCCACCAGGACCGCTTCCGGCTCAGCTCGCCCTCGACGCCGTCGTCGAGGAAGGGCACCTTCTCGTCGCGCGGGACGACCGCCACGGCGCGACCCCGGGCCCGGCGCACCTCCAGCCGTACCCGCTTCCGGCCCAACGCCGTCCGGGTCACCACGGGAACGGCCACCGCCACCTCGACCCGGCCGTCGGTCGGGTCCGGGTCGGCCAGCAGCGCCACGTCGTCGAGGCGCGCGTACCCGCCGGCGTTGCCGACCGCGCAGGCCATGATCGGCTCGTCGCCGTCGGAGAGGACGGCGTCGTCCACCTCGACCCGGGCCCGCCAGTGCAGCGGCCGGCCGGCGTCGTCGGCCGCGCCGAGCAGCGCGCCGTCCAGGGTCACCGAGCCGCCGTCGTTGCGGAGCAGGTCGAGCCGCCGGGCGCTGCCGTCCAGCACCGCCGCGGCCACCGCCGCCGGGTCGCGGGGCAGCCCGAGCTGCGCGGCCAGGTCGCGGTGCGTGCCGCTCCGGGCCGGATCCAACGGGAGTACGCCGACCGTCGGCAGGTCCGGCACGGTCCGGTTCGCGGGCAGGTCGGCGGGGCGGCGACTGGGCGGCGGGGCGTACCGCCGGACGAGCCGGCGCACGACGGCGCGCAACTGACCGTCACTGGCCGTGGCGACCACCAGGCGGGTCTTCGAATCCGGGTCCGGCCAGGTCAGGCCGTCGGAGCGCGGCGGGCCGTCGAGCCGGGCCAGCACCTCGTCGACCTCCGCGTCCGAGCGGGCGGTGACCATCTCCACCCGGGCCCCCCGGGCGGTCAGCGCGTCCGCGCAGGCCAGCACCGGTACGCGCGGCGTCTCGCAGCGCTCCTCGGTCTTCTCCCCGGCGGCCTCGTCGGCGCCACCGCAGCAGGCTCCACCGCTGCCGCAGCCCCCACCGGGAGCGTCCCGCTCCGAGCCGAGGGTGAGCAGCACCACGTCGTACACCGGCCGAGCCTCCTGCCTCTCGCCGCGACCCCTGCCAGCCGCGCCGTCACTACTTGTTAGCCTGACACCCCGGGCTCGCCAACCGGTCGCCACCTGGCACCCGAGCCTTCTGGAGGCGGAAAAGATGCCAGCGATCGTGCTCCTTGGCGCTCAGTGGGGCGACGAGGGCAAGGGCAAGGTTACCGACCTGCTTGGTGAGCGGGTCGACTACGTGGTGCGCTACTCCGGCGGTAACAACGCCGGCCACACGGTGATCACCCCGGACGGCCAGAAGTACGCGTTGCATCTCATGCCGTCGGGCGCGCTCTCGCCCAGCGCGATGATCATCATCGGCAACGGCGTGGTGGTCGACCCGAAGGTGCTGCTGCAGGAGATCGACGGCCTCGCCGAGCGGGGCGTGGACGTCTCCCGGCTGCGCATCTCCGGCGACGCGCACCTGATCATGCCGCACCACCGGGCGCTGGACCGGGTCGTCGAGCGCTACCTCGGCTCCGCCCGGATCGGCACCACCGGCCGCGGCATCGGCCCGGCATACGGCGACAAGGTCGCCCGGATGGGCATCCGGCTGCAGGACCTGCTCGACCCGGGCATCCTGCGCAAGAAGCTGGAGCTGGCGCTGCGCGAGAAGAACCAGCTGCTGTTCAAGGTCTACAACCGCAAGGCGATCGACGTCGACGCGACGATCGAGGAGTACCTCGGGTACGCCGAGCGGCTCAAGCCGTACATCGCGGAGACCCGGGTGATGCTCTGGGACGCGCTGGACCGCGGCGAGACCGTGCTGCTGGAGGGCGCCCAGGCCACCATGCTCGACATGGACCACGGCACGTACCCCTTCGTCACCTCGTCGAACCCGACGGCCGGCGGGGCGTGCGTGGGCGCCGGCATCCCGCCGACCGCGATCACCAGGGTCATCGCGGTCAGCAAGGCGTACACCACCCGGGTGGGCGCCGGCCCGTTCCCGACCGAACTCTTCGACGACAACGGCCAGCACCTGCGCAAGGTCGGCCACGAGTACGGCACCACCACCGGCCGGGAGCGCCGCTGCGGCTGGTTCGACGCCGTCGTCGCCCGGTACGCGTCCCGCCTCAACGGCGTCACCGACCTGGTGGTCACCAAGCTGGACGTGCTCACCGGCCTGCCCAAGGTGCCGATCTGCGTCGGGTACGAGATCAACGGTGAGCGCGTCGACGACATGCCGATGACCCAGACCGACTTCCACCACGCCACCCCGATCTACGAAGAGCTCGACGGCTGGTGGGAAGACATCACCAAGGCCCGCACCGAAGACGAACTCCCCGAAAACGCGAGACGCTACATCGCCCGAATCGAAGAACTAACCGGCACCCGCGTCAGCGTCATCGGCGTAGGCCCCGGCCGCGAAGAAAACGTGGTCCGCCACCCCCTCCTCCCCTGACCCCACCCGCGATCTCCGCGGTCTCCGCGGTCTCCGCGGTCTCCGCGGTCTCCGCGGTCTCCGCGGTCTCCGCGGTCTCCGCGGTCTCCGCGGTCTCCGCGGTCTCCGCGGTCTCCGCGGTCTCCGCGGTCTCCGCGGTCTCCGCGTTGATCATGAAGTTATTGGTGTGACACGCCGGTAGCGCCGGCAATAACTTCATGATCAACCGGACCCGGTTGTCCACAGGGTGCGGGTGGTTGTCCACAGGGGGTTTCGCCGGGGTTCGGTGGGGCGGATCGTCGACGGATGTGGATGCTCTCGCGATCGTGCGTCGGGTGGCCGCCACCCGCGACGGTGTGGTGACGTTGGCGCAGGCGCGCGCTGCCGGTTTCAGCGTGCACGACGTGCATCGGTTGTGCCGGGCCGGCCGCTGGCGGGCCCTCGCCCGGGGCGGTTACCTCGTCGACGCCGACCTCTATGACGGTGTTCCTCGGCGGGCACGCATCCGGGCCGCGGTGGCGTCGTTCGGTCCGGGCGCAGCCGTGGTGCTCGGCACGGCGGCCGAGCTGTACGGCATCGAGGGGCTGCGTCCGAGCGATTCGATCCACCTCTCGGTGCCCGGGCCGGCCGCGCGCCCGGCCCGGGCGGCCCACCCCGAAGTGGTGGTCCATCAGCTGGTGATCGCGCCGGTCCAGTTCGGGCGGGTGGCCGGCATCATGGCCACCGAGCCGCTGCGCACTGTCTCCGATCTCCTCCTTCGCGAGGATCGGTACACCGCGGTCTCCCTGCTTGATTCCGCGCTGAATCGAGGGCTGGTTTCCACCGCTGGACTGGAGCGGGTGCCGTCGCTGCTCAGAGGCCGACGAGGCGCGGTTGCCGCCCGGGGATATCTCGCGGAGGCGAACGGTCTCGCGCAGTCCCCGCTGGAGACGCGCACCCGGCTGCGCTGCGTCGACGGGAAGGTCCCACCGGACGCCCTGCAACTGGAGGTCCGCGACCACGACGGCTACCTGGTGGGCATCGGCGACATGGGCTGGCGTGTCGCGCGGATCATCGCCGAGGCCGACGGTCGCGCTCCGCACGGCAACCCCGCCGCCCTCTTCACCGACCGCCACCGCCAGAACCGCCTGCTCAACGCGGGCTGGACCGTCCTCCGCTTCACCTGGTCCGACACCCTCCGCCCCGACTACATCCCCTGGGTCGTCGGCCAAGCCATCGCCGCCGCCAGACCGCGTCGATCATGAAGCTGTTGCCCGTCGCCGTGGCGTTTCGGGACAACAACTTCATGATCAACGGGGGCGGGGGTGGGGTCAGTAGGATGCGGGGTCGTGCGGGTTCTTCTTGTGGGTGGTGGCGGGCGGGAGCATGCGCTCGCGCTCGGGTTGGCCGGGGATCCTTCCGTCGAGGCGCTGATCGCGGCGCCGGGTAATCCGGGGATCGCCGGGGTGGCGGAGCTGCGGGCGGTCGAGGCGACCGATCCGGCGGCCGTCGCGGGGCTCGCGGTCGAGGTCGGCGCCGACCTGGTGGTGATCGGACCGGAGGCGCCGCTGGTGGCCGGCGTCGCGGACGCGGTACGCGCCAAGGGCATCCCCGCGTTCGGCCCGTCGGCGGAGGCGGCCCGGCTGGAGGGCTCCAAGGCGTTCGCGAAGGACGTCATGCTCGCCGCCGGTGTGCCCACCGCCCGCGCCTTCACCTGCGCCGACGCCGAGAGCGCCGGCCGGGCGCTGGACGAGTTCGGCCCGCCGTACGTGGTGAAGAACGACGGCCTGGCCGCTGGCAAGGGCGTCGTCGTCACTGAGGACCGGTCCGTGGCGCTCCAGCACGCCGGGGAGTGCGGCCGGGTGGTGATCGAGGAGTACCTCGCCGGCCCCGAGGTCTCGCTCTTCGTGGTCACCGACGGCGAGGCGGCGCTGCCGCTGCTGCCCGCGCAGGACTTCAAGCGGGCCGGCGACGGCGACACCGGCCCGAACACCGGTGGCATGGGGGCGTACGCGCCGCTGCCCTGGGCGCCGCCCAGCCTGGTCGACGAGGTGATGCGCGACGTGGTGCACCCGACGCTGGCGGAGATGCGCCGCCGGGGCACGCCCTTCGCCGGGCTGCTCTACGTCGGGCTGGCGATCACCGCCGCCGGGCCGCGGGTGATCGAGTTCAACGCCCGGTTCGGCGACCCGGAGACCCAGGTCGTCCTGGCGCTGCTGGAGACGCCGCTCGCCGGGCTGCTGCACGCCGCCGCCACCGGCACGCTGGCCGCGCACCCGCCGTTGCGCTGGCGGGACGGCGGGGCGGTCACCGTGGTCGTGGCCGCCGACGGCTACCCGGCCGCGCCGCGTACCGGCGACGTGATCACCGGCGCGGACCGCCCGGGGGTCATCCACGCCGGCACCGCCCGCCGGGCCTCCGACGGCGCGTTGCTCTCCGCCGGCGGCCGGGTCCTCTCCGGTACGGCCACCGGCCCCGACCTGGCCGCCGCGCGGGAGGCCGCCTACGCCCTGGTACGCGGCATCGAGCTGGCCGGCTCGCACCACCGCACCGACATCGCCGCCGCCGCGGTGGCGGGCCGGATCACCCTGCCGCGCTGACCCCGCCGCGGCCCGCCGGGCCGGTCGGTTCCGCAGGTCGGGCCGGCCGGTCGGGCCGACGCGAAACCAACCGTTCGGCGGCCGTCCGTCGTTGACACCCCGTGTCACGATCGACCCTGCCGGTCGGGGGTGAGGCCTCGCCGGTGACGGGGAGGGGGTTCGCGGTGGCCGGGTTTCTGGATACGGCGCTCAGCTTCCCCACCGTGCTGTTCAGCTTCCTGCTGCTGGTGGTCGTCGGCTACTGGCTGCTGGTGCTGACGGGCGTGCTGGACCTCGGCGACGACCTCGACGTCGATGGCGCGCCGGGTGGTTTCCTGGCCGGCCTCGGGCTGGGCGGGCTGCCTGCCGCCATCGTGTTCTCCCTGCTCGTCGCGGTGGCCTGGTTCGTCAGCCTGGCCGGCACCGTGCTGCTCGACGGGCTCGGCCTCGGTGTCGGCGCCCGGGTCGCCCTGTCGATGGGGGTGCTGCTGGTGGGCCTGCTCGGCGCCTGGCTGGTGACCCGGCTGGTCGCCGTGCCGCTGAACCGCCTCTTCCCCTCCGGTACGGAGGCCAGCCGGCACGCCTTCGTCGGCAGCCTCTGCACCATCCGCACCGGACGGGTGACCGCCGACTTCGGGCAGGCGGAGGTGACGGCGGCGGACGGCTCCTCCGCGATCGTCCAGGTCCGCCAGCCCGGCGCCGAGCCACTGCGCGCCGGTAGCTCCGCGCTGATCTACGACTACGACGTCGAGGGCGAGTTCTTCTGGGTCATGCCCGCCGGCATCGCCTTCGACCCTGATCCTTCGCGTCACGCACCGATGTAACCGCCGTCGGTGACCCTCTCCCGCGACGGCGGGTCACCCCTCTCAGCCTCGACCGGCCGGTCACCCCGCCGCCGGTTCGTCCCACGCTGCCACCGCACCCTTATCGAAAGGAGGATGCGCGGCACCCACCGGTCCGCCCGCACCACCGGACCGGCACCGCGCGCTCAGCCATGGATGTCCTCACCACCGGGATCGGCGTACTGCTCGCCGTCCTCCTGCTCGTCGCCCTCGGCGTGGTCCTCCTGGTCAGCCGCCTGTTCCGCAAGGTGGAGCAGGGCAAGGCGTTGATCGTCTCCAAGGTCCGCCGGGTCGACGTCACGTTCACCGGGGCGGTCGTCCTGCCGGTGCTGCACAAGGCCGAGATCATGGACATCTCGGTGAAGACCATCGACATCGAGCGGACCGGCAACGAGGGTCTGATCTGTCGGGACAACATCCGGGCCGACATCCGGATCACCTTCTTCGTCCGGGTCAACAAGACCACCGAGGACGTCATCAAGGTGGCGCAGGCCATCGGCACCGCCCGGGCCAGCGACCGGGAGACCCTCCAGGAGCTCTTCAACGCCAAGTTCTCGGAGGCGCTGAAGACGGTCGGCAAGCAGCTCGACTTCGTCGATCTCTACACCAAGCGCGACGAGTTCCGCGACCAGATCATCCGGGTGATCGGCACCGACCTCAACGGCTACAGCCTGGAGGACGCGGCGATCGACTTTCTCGAGCAGACCCCGATGTCCCAGCTGGACGCCAAGAACATCCTGGACGCCCAGGGCATCCGGAAGATCACCGAGCTGACCGCGATCGAACACGTGCGGACCAACGAGTTCCAGCGCAGCGAGGAGAAGGAGATCACCCGGCAGAACGTCGACGCCCGGGAGGCGATCCTGGAGCTGGAGCGGCGGCAGGCGGACGCCGAGGCCAAGCAGCGGCGTGAGATCGAGACGGTGCGGGCCCGCGAGGAGGCCGAGATCACCCGGGTCCGGGCGGAGGAGCGGCTGCGGGCGGAGACGGCGAACATCCGTACCGACGAGCAGTTGGGCGTCCAGCACGAGAACCGGACCCGGGAGATCGCGGTCGCCGAGAAGAACCGGGAGCGGGTCATCGCGATCGAGACCGAGCGGATCGAGAAGGACCGGCTGCTCGAGGTCATCGGGCGGCAGCGGGAGACGGAGCTCAGCACGATCGCCAAGGACAAGGAGGTCGAGGCGGAGAAGCGGGCCATCGCCGAGGTCGTCCGGGAGCGGATCGCGGTCGACAAGACCGTCGCCGAGCAGGAGGAGAACATCAAGCGGCTGCGGGTGGTCGAGGAGGCCGAACGAACCCGTCAGGCGGTGGTCATCCAGGCCGAGGCCGAGGCGCAGGAGAACCTGGTCAAGGACATCAAGGCGGCGGAGGCCGCCGAGGCGGCGGCGAAGTTCAAGGCGCGTGAGGAGCTGGTCCTCGCCGAGGCCCGGCAGCAGGCCGCCGAGCTGGACACCCGGGCGAAGATCCGGCTGGCCGAGGGCCTCCAGGCCGAGGCGGCGGCCGTCGGCCTGGCCGAGGTGCAGGTCCGCGAGCGGGGCGCCGAGGCGATCGAGAAGGTCGGCCGCGCGGAGGTCGCCGTCGAGCGCGACAAGGCCCTGCTGGCCGCGGAGGCGGTGCGCGAGAAGCTGAAGGGCGAGGCCGAGGGCCTCACCGACAAGGCCGCGGCGATGGCCGCGCTGGACGACGCCACCCGCCAGCACGAGGAGTACCGGCTCCGGCTGGAGCTGGAGAAGGAGGTCCGGCTCGCCGGGCTGGACGCGCAGCGGCAGGTCGCCGAGGCGCAGGCGAGGCTGATCTCCACCGGCCTGGAGAAGGCGAACATCGACATCGTCGGCGGGGACAGCGTCTTCTTCGACCGGCTGCTCAGCTCGATCTCGTTCGGCAAGAGCGTGGACGGCTTCGTCGCGCACTCCGAGGTGGCCCGTGGGCTCACCCAGCCGTGGCTGGACGGCACCGCCAGCTTCACCGACGACCTGACCCGGATCCTCGGCTCGGTGAACACCGGTGACGTGCAGAACCTGACCCTCTCCGCCTTCCTGATGCAGCAGATGCGGGCCGGCGGCGCGGACAAGGGCAAGCTCCAGGAGTTGCTGAACGCCGCGCAGCGCCTCGGCGTGGCCGACACCCCGCTGGCTGCCCTGGCCGGTCCGCGGCAGCGCGCCGGTGAGTGAGCCGGTGCCCGGTTCGACCGGCGGGAACGCGGCCGGGCCGACCGGGGCGGACGCGGGCGGCCCGGCCGGGCTGGACGCGGGCAGCTACGAGGTGCTGCGGAACCGGCTCGTCGGGCAGGCCGGCGAGCTGGCCCGGCGGGCGGAGCGGCTGAACGCCCGCCGGCTGGAGGTCTTCGGCAGCACCGAGCTGCGCCTGCTCAGCACCGAGCGGATCCGTACCGGGAACAACTGCGTGCCCCGGGACATCGTGCCGGTCGGCGGGTTGATGCTCTTCGGCTACAACGTCTTCATCGGACTGAAGCCGGAGACGACGATCGACGACGTCTTCTCGCTGCACCGCTTCGAGCGGGAGCGCGGCGCCGCCGGCGACGGAGGCGGCGCCGACACGTTCCGGTTCGACCGGGCCGGCTCGGACGAGCTGCCCGGTCTGCTGCGTGACCCGGTTTTCCAGCGCGACTTCGCGGAGCTGTACCGCTACTACCGGCAGACCCGGCTGCTGCACCTTCGGCGGCTCGACGGGCGGTTGCTGGCGGTGTTCCAGACCGGCCCGCGGACCGACGACATCCGGGTGCTGCGCTGGCGGCTCGACGCCGACGGCGGCGTCGGGTACCTGGACAACCGGGGCGAGCGGGACCACGTCTTCCCGCCCTCGCACGACTTCGAGTGGATCGAGACGACCCGGGAGGACCACGTCCTCGGCCGGCACCCGCACATCTCCATCGCCGACGAGATCTTCGTGGAGACGGTCGGCGGGACGCTGACCGTCAAGCTGGAGAACAACACCGAGGTCGGCGAGGGCATCTACGACGAGCCGGTGGCCGAGCCGTTGCAGAGCCTGGCCGACGCCGACGTGAGCTGGGCCCGGGTCGGCCCGCTGATCCTGCTGCGGATGCGGCCGTACAAGGAGACCGAGTGGCGGCACCTGGTCTTCAACACGCTGACCCGGGAGGTGGTCCGGCTCGACGGCATCGGGCCGGCCTGCCAGCGGCTGCCCGAGGACCACGGCATCATCTTCCCGGGCGGCTACCACCTGGCCACCGGGGTCACCCGCACCTTCGACACCGACGTGTCCGGGCTGGAGTTCGAGCGGGTGGTCCGCTCCCCGAACGGGGAGGACGTCCTCTACGTCTTCCACGCCCGGGCCGACGGCCGCTCGCTGCTGCTGCCGTACAACGCCATCCGCAAGGAGGTGGCGGCGCCGATCCCGTGCCACGGCTTCTCCCTCTTCGACGACGGCACGCTGGTGGTGTTCCGGGCGACCTCCGAGGAGCCGACCCGGGTCCACCCGATGCAGATCTGGCAGACGCCGTACGTCTCCGACGCGTACGCGGCGGCCCAGCCGGCGGGCACCGGCCCGCTGGAGCGGATCGGCAACGCCGACCTGGTCCGGGGCATCTCCGACTGCCTGTCGGTGGCCCGGATGGTCGACGGCGCCGCGGCCACCACCGGGGTCTACGAGGCGCTGATCGCGGCCTGCGCCCGGATCGTCGACCACTACCACTGGCTCGGCGAGGCCGACCTCGGCGACCTGCTGGCGCCGCTGGCCGAGCTGCGGCGCACCGCCGTCGCGGTCCTCGACGAGTACGAGAAGGTCCGCGCCCTCAGCGAGCAGGCGCGGACCGCGCTGGACGAGAGCGCGGAGCGGATCGCCTCGCTGGCCCGGCGGGCCCGCGGCGAGGCGCCGCTCACCGCCGACGACTGGGTGCGGCAGCTCGCCGGGCTGCGCCAGGCGCGCGGCCACCTGGAGACCCTGCGGGAGCTGCGGTACGTCGACCACGGGCGGGTCGACGAGCTGGCGACGCGGCTGGACGAGGAGTTGACGGCCGCCGGCCGGCGGGCGGTGGACTTCCTGCGCCGGGACGACGCGTTCACCGGTTACCAGGCCGAGGTGGACCGGCTGGCCGGGCAGGGCGCCGCGATCGGCACGGTGGCCGAGGCCGGGGCGGTCCGGGACGAGCTGGCCGGGCGGGCCGAGGGCCTGCAGACCATCACCGACGTGGTGGGCGGGCTGGAGATCGCCGACGCGACCGTACGCACCGGGATCCTGACCCGGGTCGGTGCGGTGCTCGGCGCGGTCAACCGGGCCCGGGCGGTGCTCGACAACCGCCGCCGGGAGCTGCTGGAGGTGGAGGGCCGGGCCGGCTTCGCGGCCGAGTTCGCGCTGCTCGGGCAGGCGGTGACCGGGGCGCTGGCGGCGGCGGACACCGCCGAGCGCTGCGACGAGCAGCTCGGCCGGCTGCTGTTGCGGGTGGAGGACCTGGAGTCCCGGTTCGGGGAGTTCGACGACTTCCTCGCCGAGCTGGCGACCCGGCGGACCGAGATCTACGAGGCGTTCTCCTCCCGGAAGCAGTCGCTGCTCGACGAGCGGGCCCGGCGGGCCGACCGGCTCGTCTCGTCGGCGGAGCGCATCCTGGTCAGCGTGCGGCGCCGGATCGGCACGCTCGGCTCACTGGACGAGATCAACACCTACTTCGCGGCGGACCCGATGGTGGGCAAGCTGCGCGCGGTCGTCGACGAGCTGCGTACCCTCGGCGACCCGGTCCGGGCCGAGGAGCTGGACGGCCGGATCCGGGCCGCGCGCCAGGAGGCCGGTCGCGGCCTGCGCGACCGCCTGGACCTGTATACCGACGGCGGCGAGACGATCCGGTTGGGCCGGCACCGGTTCGCGGTGAACACCCAGCCGGTCGACGTCACCGTGGTGCCGCACGACGGCGGGCTGGCGGTGGCGGTGACCGGCACCGACTACCGCGCCCCGGTCCGGGACGAGGAGTTCGCCCGGACCCGCCGGTTCTGGGACCAGCTGCTGGTCTCCGAGTCGCCGGAGGTGTACCGCGCGGAGTACCTGGCCACGTCGATCCTGACCGCCGCCGAGGCGGGCCGGGAGCGGCTGACCCTGGACGGGCTGCGGGCGGCGGCGGCCGACGCCGGTGAGCTGCGCGAGCTGGTCCGCCGGTTCGCCGAGGCCCGCTACGACGAGGGCTACGAGCGGGGCGTACACGACCACGATGCCACGGAGCTGCTGCGGGCGTTGCTGCGCCTGCATGCCGGGGCGGGCCTGCTCCGCTACCCGCCGGCCGCCCGGGCGGCCGCGCAGCTCTTCTGGCGGTTCGGCGCGGCCGAGCCGGCCCGGGCCGGCTGGACCGCCAGGGCCACCTCGCTGGCCCGGGCCCGGGACCGCTTCGGCCGCCCCGACCGGGGCGCCGCGTCGGACGGCGACCGGGTCGAGGCGGGGGACGCGATCGACCGGCTGCACGCCGAGCTGGCCGCCGAGGTGGGCCGCTTCCTGGCCGACGCCGGGCTGACCGGGCCGGCCGCGGCGGCCGCCCTGGCCGGGGAGTACCTGTTCGAGGAGCTGTCCCGACCACCGGCGGGCTTCGTCACCGGCGCCGGGGCGCGGGCCATGCTGGACCGGTTCCGCCGCGCCCTCGGCGGCCCGCAGTCCCGCTCAGCCCGGGAGTTCGACGCCGACCTGCGGGCCCTCGACGGCGACCTGACCGGCCGCCACCAGCTGGTCGAGGCGTGGCTGACGGCGTTCCTCGCCACCGACGACGGCACGCTCTCCGGGTACGACCTGCCGGAGGCGGTCGCGGTGGAGCTGTGCGGCGCCGACCTGCCGCGCCACGAGGCGGCGGCGAAGATGTCGGAGACCGTCGGCGGGCTGCTCGGCGCGCATCCCCGGATCGCCGGGTCGGCGCTCACCCTGCGACTGGACGAGACGCTGGCCCGGACCCGCCGGTTCCGCACCGAGCTGGTGCCCGCGTACCGGGACTACCAGCGCCGGCGCAACGCGCTGGTCGCCGCCGAGCGGGACCGGCTGCGGCTGGAGGAGTACCGGCCGCGGGTGATGAGCGCGTTCGTCCGCAACCGGCTGCTCGACGAGGTCTACCTGCCGCTGATCGGCGACAACCTGGCCCGTCAGCTCGGCGCGACCGGCGACGCCAAGCGGGTCGACCAGTCCGGCCTGCTGCTGTTGATCTCCCCGCCCGGCTACGGGAAGACCACCCTGATGGAGTACGTGGCCAGCCGGCTGGGCCTGGTCTTCGTCAAGGTCAACGGGCCGGCCCTGGGCTCGGGGGTCACCTCGCTCGACCCGGCGGACGCGCCCGACGCGACCGCCCGGCAGGAGGTGGAGAAGATCTCCTTCGCCCTGGAGCTGGGCAACAACGTCCTGCTCTATCTCGACGACATCCAGCACACCTCGCCGGAGCTGCTGCAGAAGTTCATCTCGCTCTGCGACGGGCAGCGCCGGATGGAGGGCGTCTGGGAGGGCCGGACCCGCACCTACGACCTGCGGGGCAAGCGGTTCGCGGTGTGCATGGCGGGCAACCCGTACACCGAGTCGGGGCAGCGGTTCCGGGTGCCGGACATGCTGGCCAACCGGGCCGACGTGTGGAACCTCGGGGACGTGCTCTCCGGCCGGGAGGAGGTCTTCGCGCTCAGCTACATCGAGAACGCGCTCACCTCGAACGCGGTGCTGGCGCCGCTCTCCGGCCGCGACCGCGGCGACGTCGAGCTGCTGGTCCGGATGGCGCGGGGCGACGAGTCGGTCCGGGCCGACCAGCTCTCCCACCCGTACTCGCCCGTGGAGCTGGAGCAGATCGTCTCGGTGCTGCGCAAGCTGCTGCGGCTGCAGCAGGTCGTGCTCGCCAACAACCAGGCGTACATCGCCTCGGCGGCGCAGTCCGACGCGTCCCGCACCGAGCCGCCCTTCCAGCTGCAGGGGTCGTACCGGAACATGAACAAGCTGGCCGAACGGATCGTCCCGGTGCTCAGCGACGAGGAGCTGGAGGCGGTCATCGACGACCACTACCTCGGCGAGGCGCAGACCCTCGCCTCGGGTGCCGAGGCGAACCTGCTGAAGCTGGCCGAGCTGCGTGGCCGGCTCACGGCCGAGCAGGCCCGGCGGTGGGCCGAGGTGAAGGCCGGCTACCTGCGGGCCCGCGCGCTCGGCGGCGCCTCCGACGACCCGGTGGACCGGGCGGTGGGCGCGCTCGGCCTGCTCGCCGACCGGGTCGGCGGGGTGGCGGCGGCGATCGGCCGCGCCGCCGACCGGGCCTGACGCCGGCGGCGGGGCGGCTTCCGGTACGCCGGGCCGCCCCGCCGCCGACCCGTCAGCCCTGGGCCCCCACCGCCGGACCCGCCGGGCCCGTCGACGCGCCGGACCGTCCGGTCATCCGGTCCAGCAGGTTGGCGGTGGCCCGCTCGATCCGCTCGTCCCGGTGCCCCGGGCGGTTGAGAGCCATCGTCCAGCAGAGCGTGCCGGCGGCGAAGACGATTGCGCCCTGCGGTGTCTCGTACAGGTGGGTGTTCTGCACCTGCTGCCCGCCCTCTCGCGTCCGGTACGGCGAGGCGCTGAGCAGGGTGGCGGTGGCGGCGGGCCGCGGCCCTTTCGGGTTGAGGCCGTCCGCCTCGCCGCCGACCACCCCGGGGATCCGGTCGCCGTCGGCCAGCCCGGTGCCGGCCCAGAACCAGTGGTCCGCGCCCTGCACCACCAGCGGCTGCGGGTCGCCGACGATGCCGTTGTACTGCACGCCGACGAGCGCCTGTTCGGGCTGCCCGAGGCTGCGCCACTTGACCGTCGGGCCAGCGGCGTCCTGGCCCGGGTCGGGGTTGGTCTTGGCGCAGGCGACCACCCGTTCGGGGCGGCCGTCGGCGGTGGGGCGGACCCGGATGTGCCAGTAGACGCTGTTGGCGCCGAGGAAGGCGAGGCTGTGACCGGCGGCCACCGCCCGCCCCGCGGCCCGGCGCATCTGCACCGACCAGTACTCGTCGTGCCCCGCGAAGACGATGCCCCGGTGCCGGATCGGGTCGAGCCGCCCGGAGTGCAGGTCGAAGCTCGTCGCGTAGCTGACGTCGTAGCCGTTGCGCTCCAGCCACTGGATGGCGTCGTGGTCGCGGGTGAGCTGGATGGCGATGCCGTCGTCCGCGTACGGGCGGTCGAAGGAGACCTCGCGCGCGCGGACCGCCGGATCCCGGCGGCCGGTCGCCGCGAAGCCGTTGTAGAGGCTCTTGCCCGTCCGCCCGTCCAGTGGCCACTGGTTGTACGCCTGCCAGGTGGTGACCGGCAGGACCACGCAGAGCGCGGCGGCCCGCCGGTCGTCCCGGACCACGAACGGGGTGCAGGCGCGCCAGCCGTCCGCCGAGGTGAAGACCGCCTGGTAGAGGCCGGAGGCCCAGTCGTCCGGCACCCGGAGCGTCCAGGAGACCGGCCAGCGGCAGGCGATGGCCCCGGTCGCCGGGTCGGCCGGCGGCACCGGCTGCGGCACGCCGTCGAACTCCGGGCTGGTCAGCACCGTGCGGGCGCCCGCGCCGTCGTACCAGCCGAGCCGGTGGATCGAGATCCGGTACCGGCCGGCCGGGTTGACCGCGACGTGGAAGTCGATCGACTCGCCGGGGGCGACGCTGGTGGCCGAGGCGTACCCCTGGATCTGGCGGTGCCGGTCGTCCGCGGCCCGGGGGCCGTCCTCCGGCCACCAGGGCGTGCCGGCCGCGCGGTTCTCCACCTCGACCGGGGGCGGCTGCCGGCGGACCAGCATTCCGCCGCGGCGGCGGCCGAGAAACGGTTGGATGCTGCCGAGCGCCGCGGCGGAGACGCCGCCGGCGAGGAGACCGAGTGCCCAGCGCCGGCGGAGATGGACCATCGAGCAGCTCCTGGAACGAGTGAGCAGGGACCTGCCGGGACCGGCGGCGGATGAGAAGGTACCACCGGCCGCCGGACGTGTGGCTCCCTCGTATCCGCCGCCTCAGCCGTAGTAGCGGCGGAGCTCGCGGCTGAGCACCTTGCCGGTGGCGTTGCGCGGCAGGTACTTCACGAAGATGACGTCCCGGGGCACGGAGAAGCGGGCCAGGTAGTGCCGGACGTACTCGCGGACCGCCTCCGGGTCGAGCGTCTCGCCGGGGTGCAGGGCGAGGAACGCGGCGAGGCGCTGGCCGTACTCGGGGTCGGGCACCCCGATCACGGCGGCCTCGCGGACCTGCGGCAGTTGGGCGAGCAGGTCCTCCACCTCGGAGGGGAAGACGTTCTCGCCCCCGGAGACGATCATGTCGTCGGCCCGGCCGTCGACGAAGAGCAGACCCTCGGCGTTGAGCCGGCCCAGGTCGCCGGTGTCCAGCAGGCCGTCGTGGGTCTCCCGGCGGGCCCCCGAGGTGTACCCCTCGAAGAGCATCTCGTTGCCCACGAAGATCCGCCCGACCCGCCCGTCCCGGACCGGCTCGCCGGCCTCGTCCAGGATCTCCAGGCGGGTGCCGTGCGGCGGGCGGCCGGCGGTGGTCGGGGCCTCGCGCAGGTCGGCCGGGCCGGCGATGGACGCCCAGGAGACCTCGGTCGAGCCGTACAGGTTGTAGAGGACATCCCCGTAGACGTCCATGAACCTCGGTGCCAGCCCGCCGGGCAGGGCCGATCCGCTGACCGCGACCACCTTCAGCGGCGGTCGGGGGCTCGGCGGCGGCACCTCCAGCAGCCGTTGCACCATCACCGGCACGGCGAAGAGCGCGTCGCACGGCTGGGCGGCCAGCGCGGCCAGCGTGGCGGCCGGGTCGAAGCGGCGGTGCAGCACGATGGTGGAGCGCAGGGCGAAGGCCACCTGCAGGGCCGCGTACCCCCAGGTGTGGAAGAGCGGCGCGGCGATCAGCACGGTGTCGCGGGCGTGCAGCGGGATCCGGTCGATGATGGAGACCAGCGGGCCGAAGCCGTGCGGGGTGGGCCGCCGGGCGCCCTTGGGCGTTCCGGTGGTGCCGGAGGTGAGCACGATGGTCCGGCCGTCCCGCTCGGGCGGCTGGAGCTGGTCACCGGGGAGGGCGCCGGCGATCAGCTCCTCCTGGCCGCGCTCGTCGACCCGCTGCACGTCGGCGGGGAGGCCGAGGACCCGCTCGGCGAACTCGGCGTCGTGCACCAGCACCCGCAGCGACTGTTCCTCGGCGACGGTGGTCAGCTGCGCGGCGGAGAGCCCGGTGTTGACCAGGACGGCGTCCGCGCCGAGCAGCTTCGCCGCGACGACCGCCTCGATCAGCCCGTGGTGGTTGCGGCAGAGCACCCCGATCCGGTCCCCGGGCTGGACGCCGAGGCCGGCGCGCATGGACCGGGCCAGCCGTTCGGCCCGGTCCAGCAGCTCCTGGTAGGTCAGCTCGACGCCCTGCTCGTCCACGACGGCAGTCCGGCCGGGGTCGCGGGCGGCGGCCTGGCGCAGCTCGCCGGCGAGGCTCCAGCCCCACTTGCGCAGCGCGCCGAGCTGGGAGGCGACCCGGATGGGACGGCCGGGGGTGAGTAGCCCGCGCCGGGTCAGCGTGGCGACGATGAACGGCAGGTCCAAGCCGCAACCCTCCTTAATGGAGCACGGAAGGGCCCCGGAGGAGCCCTGCCACGCCGAGCGTGTCCTCTCGATCATGCACCCGCGGCGGCGGGGAGCCCAGCCGGCGTTCGCCCTGCCCACCCGTCGGACACCGTGGGTCGTCCGGGCCGGAACGGAAGGTGAGGACGGGATCACCCGCGTCGCCGGCCGGCGACGCCCGGTCACCTTCGGACGGGGGTGCCCGCCGCGGCGACGCCGCCCGGCACGGCGGCGTCGCCACGGGTCGGGCGCGCGCTGGCGGCCGGGTCGGACCGTGGTCCGGACCCGGCCGCGGTCAGCGGATCTGCACCCCGGAGATCGCGCGGGAGATGACCAGCCGCTGGATCTCGGAGGTGCCTTCGAAGATGGTGTAGATCTTGGCGTCCCGGTACCAGCGTTCGACCGGGTGGTCGCGGAGGAAGCCGGCGCCGCCGAGCAGCTGGACCGCCTTCTCGGTGACCGACACCGCCACCTCGCCGGCCTTCAGCTTGGACATCGAGCCCTCGCCCGCGGTGAACGGCCGGTTGTTGCGCCCCATCCAGGAGGCCCGCCAGACCAGCAGCCGGGCCGCGTCGATCTCCATCTTCATGTCGGCCAGCGCGAACGCGACCGCCTGGTTCTCGATGATCGGCCGTCCGAACTGGACCCGGTCCTTGGCGTAGTCGAGGGCGTACTCGTACGCCGCCCGGGCCACCCCGAGGGCCTGCGCGCCGACCGTGGGCCGGGACAGCTCGAACGTCCGCATCGCGGCCTGGCCGGAGGCGCGCTGGCCGGAGCGGGCCCGGTCGAGCCGTTCCAGCAGGGCGTCCCGGCCGCCGAGGAGGCAGTGCCCGGGCACCCGTACGTCGTCGAGGAAGACGTCGGCCGTGTGCGACGCGCGCAACCCCAGCTTGCGCAGCTTGCGGGTGGCGTTGAGCCCCGCCGTGCCCGGCGGTACGACGAACGCGGCCTGGCCGCGGGAGCCGAGCGACGGGTCGACGGAGGCGGTGACCACGTGCACCCCGGCGATCCCGCCGTTGGTGGCATACGCCTTCTGCCCGCGCAGCACCCACTCGTCGGTGGCCTCGTCGTAGACCGCCCGGGTGCGCATCGACCCGACGTCCGAGCCGGCCTCCGGTTCGCTGGTGCAGAACGCGGCGACGGCCGGGGAGTCGACGTCGCCGAAGCACTGCGGCACCCACTCGACGAGTTGGTCCGGGGTGCCCGCGCCGTAGATGGCGGCGACGGCGAGGCCGGTGCCGAAGATGCTGAGCCCGATGCCGGCGTCGCCCCAGAAGAGCTCCTCGCTGGCGATCGGCAGGGACAGGCCGGTGGGGTCGGCCCAGCAGGTGGCGAGGAACTCGAAGCCGTACAGGCCGACCTTCGCCGCCTCCTGGATGACCGGCCAGGGGGTCTCCTCCCGGGCGTCCCACTCGGCCGCGGCCGGGCGCACGACCTCGGCGGCGAAGCCGTGCACCCAGTCGCGCAGATCCCGCTGTTCCTCGTTCAGGTCGAGCGAGAACTCGGCCACGTCAGGCCTTGGGGATGTCGAACAGGTTGGCGATGTTGGCGGCGAGGCCCAGGTCGCCCTTGGCCTTCAGCTTGCCGGTCATGAACATCATGACCGGGTTGGCGCCACCGGAGACGATCTTCAGGAACTCGACCGGGCCCATGGTGAGGCTCAGCTTCGGGTCGCGGGTCGCGGACTCGTTGACCGCGCAGGTGCCGTTCTCGATGACGATCTCGTAGGTGTCGGTGCCACCGTCGGGGCGTCCGGTGATGTTCCAGTGGATCACCGCGTTGGTGGAGCCGGCCCGGTCGGCGCGGAACAGCTCCGGCATCCGGCCGAAGACCGCGCTGAGGACCTTGCCGCGCAGGTCGCCCGACATCACCTCGGCGATCTTGTCGTCGGGGGTGGACTTGACCAGCTGCGCGAACTCCTTGGGGCCGACGTTCGCGAAGTTGGCCGGGTCGAAGTCAGTCATTGGGGGATGCACCTCTCGGAGCGGGCCGACTTTGGTTACTCTCGCGTAACCTTACGCACGAGTAGGTATGCTCGCAAGAGTGTCCAGCACACCCACCTTCAAGCGCCTGCCCCGGGCCGTCCGCGAGCAGCAGATGCTCGACGCGGCGGTCAAGGTCTTCTCCCGCCGCGGCTTCCACGCCGCCAGCATGGACGAGATCGCCGAGGACGCTGGGATCTCCAAGCCGATGGTCTACGCGTACCTCGGCACCAAGGAGGAGCTCTTCGTCGCCTGCCTGCACCGCGAGGGCACCCGGATGATGGAGGCGATCGCCGGGGCCGCCGCCTCCGACCTCCCCGCCGACGAGCGGCTCTGGCGCGGCCTGCGCGCCTTCTTCCGCTTCGTCGGCGCGCACCGGGACGGCTGGGCGGTGCTCTACCGGCAGGCCCGCGGCGAGCAGCCCTTCGCCGGGGAGCTGGCCACCATGCGGGGCCGGCTGGTCGAGGTGGTCGCCGGCATGCTGGACCACGCGCTGCGCGCCGAGGGACGCGAGGTGGGCCCGACCGACCTGGAGGTCGTCGCGTACGCCCTGGTCGGCGCGACCGAGTCGCTCGCGGACTGGCTCGCCGACCACACCGAGGCCGACCCGGAGAAGACCGCCACCCGGATGATGAACGTCGCCTGGCTCGGCGCCGCCCAGCTCCTGCACGGCACCACCTGGCACCCACCCACCCCCTGACCGCCCACATCTCCGCCCGGCCGGCCGGGCCGGGTCAGCGGCGGGCGGTGGCGCGGGCGCGGCGGCGGGACCAGCGGGCGACCTCCACCAGGCCGGTAACCGCGATCGACAGGCCGATGCCGACCAGCAGGCCCCTGACCGGGTCGCGCGCGAAGGCCAGGCCGCCGAAGTAGCCGAGCAGCCCGCAGTAGACCGCCCAGCTGCCGCAGGCCAGGGCGTCGTACAGCACAAAGGAGCGCAGCGGATAGCGGACCGCGCCCATGGTCAGGGTGACCGCGGTGCGACCGCCGGGCACGTACCGGGCGGTGGTCAGGATCATCCCGCCGCGCCGGTCGACGGCCCGGCGGGCCCACTCGGAGCCGGCCCGCCGGCGGCTGTCGGCGGGCAGCCGGGCCACCCGGTGAGCGCCGCCGCCCCGGCCGATGCCGTAGGAGACGTGGTCACCGGCGAGCGCGCCGAACGCGGCCACCGCGATGACCGCGACCACGTTGGGCTCGCCGCCCGCCGCGAAGACCGCCGCGGTGATCACCACCGTCTCGCCCGGCACGGCGGGGAAGAACGCGTCGACCGCGGTGACCACGAAGACCACCAGGTACACCCACGGCGACGTGACCGTGTGGTGCAGCAGGTCGAGCACGGACTCCATGCCCCCATGCTCGGGGGCCGGCGGGTGGCGAGGGGCTCCTTCCCGCACATGCGGGACCCCTCGCTCAGCGGATCGTGCCGACCAGGTGCGGGCGGCCGGACCGGGCGTCGTGCAGCGCGAAGTCCCAGCCCGGCGTGGCGTTGAACGCCACCGTCGACGGCAGCCGCACCGGCAGCTTGAACGCCACGTCGACCGTGTAGGCGTCCGGCAGCCGGCTCTCCAGCGCGGCCAGGCAGTGGGCCTTGCTCCACATCCCGTGCGCGATCGGCCGGGGGAAGCCGAACAGCCGCGCGCCCAGCCGGGAGGTGTGGATGGGGTTGTGGTCGCCGGAGACCCGCGCGTAGTCCGTGCCGACCCGGGGGGTGAGCCGCCAGTGCGCGGAGGGGGCCGGCGGGGTCGGCCGGTCACCCCGGTCGCGCCGCTCACCGCCGCCGGCCGTGCGCTCCTTGCCGAGGTACGTCGACACGCCGCGCCACACCTCCTCCCCGTCGACCGACCCGACGAGCACCACGTCGAGCTGCCGGCCCCGGTCGTGCGGGCGCAGGTTCTCCGCGTACGTCCGGAAGTCCAGCCGTTCGCCGGCCTCGACCGGTCGGTGCACGGTGATCCGGTTGGCCACGTGCACCACCCCGGTCAGCGGGATGGGGAACTCCGGCGCGGTCATCAGCCGCAACGCCAGCGGGAAGCCCATGACGTGCGGGTACGTCGCCGGCAGCCGGTCGGCGAGCCGGAAGCCGCAGAGCCGGTCGTAGTCGGCGAGGTGCGCCCGGTCCACGGCGACGCCGGTCACGGTCAGTTCGACCGCCGGCAGCGTGTCGCTCCGCCGGCCGCCCACCCCCGGCAGCGCGCCGAGCAGGGCCCGCCGGTACAGCGCGCCGGCCGCCGGCATCCGGGGCAGCTCGACCAGGGCCCGGCCGACCGGACCGCCGCCCTCCGTGGTCGTCACCTGCCCGGTCGGGGCCGGCGTTCCCCCGTGGGTCAGGTCGAGACCGGAGAGGTCCTGGGTGGCGTGGACGCTCAGGTCGTGCGTGCCGAGCTCCTGGACCGCGTCGGGGGTGACGACGAGGCCGGAGAGGTTCTGGGTGGGGCCGTCGATCAGTTCGTGGACCGACAGGTCCTCGGTCGGGCCGTCCGCCGACCGGTCCTTCCGCCTGGCCATCACGCCCCCAGCAGACTCTGGCCGCAGACCCGGACCACGTTGCCGCTGACCGCGCCGCTCGCCGGCCAGGCCAGCCAGCCGATCGTCTCGGCCACGTCAACCGGCAGGCCGCCCTGGGACATGCTGTTCATCCGCCGGCCCGCCTCGCGGAGCATCAGCGGGATGCGCGCGGTCAGCCGGGTCTCGATGAAACCGGGGGCGACCGCGTTGACGCTGATGCCGCGTTCGCGCAGCGCCGGGGCGAGCGAGTCGACCAGACCGATCACCCCGGCCTTGCTGGTGGCGTAGTTGGTCTGGCCGCGGTTGCCGGCGATGCCCGCGATCGAGGAGACCGAGACGATCCGGCCGCCGGTAGGGATCAGGGCACGCTCCAGCAGCACGTCGTTGATCCGCTCCTGGCTGGAGAGGTTCACGTCGATGACGGAATCCCAGCGGTCGGCGTCCATCCGGCCCAGCGTCCTGTCCCGGGTGATGCCGGCGTTGTGCACCACCACGTCGACCCGGCCGTGCCGGTCGGCGAGGTGCCGGGCGAGGCGGGCCGGGGCGTCCGGGGCGGTCAGGTCGAGCTGGACGGCGGTGCCGCCGATCTCGTTGGCGACCGCGGCCAGCTCGTCCCCGGCGGCCGGGATGTCCAGCGCGACGACCTGGGCGCCGTCCCGGGCGAGCACCCGGGCCAGCGCGGCACCGATGCCCCGGGCCGCGCCGGTCACCAGCACGACCTGCCCGTCCAGCGGCCGGTCCCAGTCGGCCGGCGGCTGGGCGGTGCCGGCGCCGACCCGGATCACCTGGCCCGAGACGTACGCGGAGCGCCCGGAGAGAAGAAACCGGAGGCTCGATTCGAGGCTGGCCAGCGTGCCAGGTGACAGGTCCTGGCCGTCCGGGCCATCACCGGCGGCCTTCGTCACGTACACCAGTTGGGCGGTGACGCCTCGGCCGAACTCCTTGCCGATGCTGCGGGTCAGCCCCTCCAGGGCGCGCTGCGCGGTCGCCTCGCGCGGCGAGCCGCACTCGCCGGGCGGGGTGCCGAGCACGATCACCCGGCCGCTGGGCAGCAGCGCCCGGGCCTGCGGGTGGAAGAAGTCGTAGAGCTGCCGCAGCTCGGTGGAGTCGGTGATGCCGGTGGCGTCGTACACCAGGGCGGCGTAGCGCGCGGTGGCGTCGGTGGCGGCGGCCGGATCGCGCAGCTCGACCCCGGCGATGGTCAGGATCTTGGTGACCGGCTCGGCGAGCCGGCCGTCGGCCGAGGAGCCGAGCAGGACGGGTCCGGGGACGAGCGGGTCGCCCGGCGTGTGCCGGCGCAGTCGAGGCGGGTCGGGCAGCCCGAGGCGCTTGACCAGCGCGCGACCGGCCCCCGATTGGACGAAGCTCGCGTACCTGTCGGTCATGGGCGTAGCCTACTGGCGAGTAGGGTTCGGGCAACAGCTTCGAGGAGGCCGATCGTGCAGAGTGTCCGGCGGGTCGCGGTCATCGGTGGCAACCGCATCCCCTTCGCCCGGTCCAACTCCCGGTACGCGCACGCGTCCAATGCGGACATGCTCGGCGCGGCCCTGGACGGGCTGGTCGCCCGGTTCGGCCTGTCCGGCCAGCGGGTCGGCGAGGTGGTCGCGGGCGCGGTGCTCAAGCATTCGAAGGACTTCAACCTCACCCGCGAGGTGGTGCTCGGCTCCCGGCTCGACCCGCACACCCCCGCGTACGACATCCAGCAGGCCTGCGGCACCGGGCTGGAGGCGGCCATCCTGGTCGCCAACAAGATCGCCCTCGGGCAGATCGAGGTGGGCATCGCCGGTGGCGTGGACACCACCTCGGACGCACCGCTCGCCGTCAACGAGGACCTGCGCCGCACGCTGCTGCAGCTCAACTCCGCCCGTACCCTCGGCGAGCGGCTGAAGGTCGCCGCGAAGCTCCGCCCGCACCAGCCGTTCAAGCCGGAGATCCCGCGCAACGCCGAACCGCGTACCGGACTGTCGATGGGGGAGCACGCCGCCCGGACGGCGCTGCGCTGGAACGTCGACCGGCAGGCCCAGGACGAGCTGGCGGTCCGCTCGCACCAGCGGCTCGCCGCCGCGTACGACAAGGGTTTCTTCGACGACCTGATGACCCCCTACCTGGGGCTGACCCGGGACCAGAACCTCCGCCCCGACACCAGCCTGGAGAAGCTCGGCTCGCTCAAGCCGGTCTTCGGCCACCGCGGCCCGGACGCCGAGCGGGCCACCATGACCGCGGGCAACTCGTCGCCGCTCACCGACGGCGCCTCGACCGTGCTGCTGGCGTCGGAGGAGTGGGCGCGGGAGCACAGCCTGCCGGTGCTGGCCTGGTTCAGCTGGTCCGAGACCGCGGCGGTCGATTTCGTGCACGGCGACGAGGGGCTGCTGATGGCCCCCGCGTACGCGGTGCCCCGGATGCTGGCCCGGGCCGGGCTGACCCTCCAGGACTTCGACTACTACGAGATCCACGAGGCGTTCGCCTCGCAGGTGCTGGCCACCCTGGCCGCCTGGGAGTCGGCGGAGTTCTGCAAGGAACGGCTGGGCCTGGACGCGCCGCTCGGATCGATCGACCGGGACAAGCTCAACGTCAACGGCTCCTCGCTGGCCGCCGGGCACCCGTTCGCCGCCACCGGCGGCCGGATCGTCGCCACCCTGGCCAAGCTGCTCGCCGAGAAGGGGAGCGGGCGGGGCCTGATCTCGATCTGCGCCGCGGGCGGCCAGGGCGTGACGGCGATCCTGGAGCGCTGACCGGTCAATCGGCCGGACCGGAGCGGACCTGCGCCGTATGGGCAACCCAAACAGTGCCCTCCTCCGTCACCTGGGCATGAGGCGAGCGACAGGCCCCGGATCGTGAACCGGGCCGACGAGGACGAGTACCGGCAGTTCGTCGCCGCCCGGCTGGAGCCGCTGCGCCGCACCGCGTACCTGCTCTGCCGGGACTGGCACACCGCCGACGACCTGGTCTCCATCACCATCGGCAAGCTCTACCGGCACTGGCGGCGGGTCCGCGCCGCGGAGAACGTCGACGCGTACGTCCGGGGTGTGCTGACCCACGCCTGGCTGGACGAGCGGCGTCGCCCCTGGCGGCGCGAGCGGAGCACCGACGAGGTGCCCGAGCAGGCCGACCTGGTCATGCCGGAGCCGTCGCTGGCCGACCGGGAGATGCTGCTGGACCTGCTCGGCCAGCTGCCTCCGCGCCGCCGGGCGGTGATCGTGCTGCGCTTCTACTGCGACCTGTCGGTCGAGGAGACCGCCGGCATCCTCGGCATCAGCACCGGCACCGTGAAGAGCCAGGCCGCCCGCGGGCTGGCGGCCCTGCGCCTGCTGATGACCGGCGCCCAGTCGGCAAGGGGGGAGCTGTCATGACGTACCAGCAGCTTTTCGACGACGTGATCGGCGAGTCCCCGGTTTCCACGGTGGACGTGGAGCGGGTGATCGGCCGGCAGCGCCGGGCCCGCCGGCTGCGGATCGGCGCCGGAACCACCGCGGTCGCCGCGGCGGTGGTCGCGGTGGTGCTCGGCACGACCACCCTGGTGGGCAAGCCGCACGCCCAGACCACCACGCCGACGCCGGCCGTCACCACCGTCCCGGGCACCAACCACGACCTGGACCGGATCGACGCTGCCGTCGTCGCCGCCCTGCTGCGCGCGGAGCCGCGACTGACCTGGGCGGCGAAGGGTGGCCCCGCCAGTACGACGCCGAACTGGGAGTCGCGGCCCGGCGGCTTGCTGCCCAACGCGACCGCGTCCTCGGGCTACCGCGGTGAGGGCGGTCTCCGGATCGGCGGCACGGACCTGTTCGTCAGGGTGCAGATCGAGCGCGATGGCGCGGCCGCCTGGGAGAACGAGGGCCGCCGTCCCTGCTCGACCGCCGCCGTGGAGTGCGGGGAGCGGACCGGCCCGCACGGGGAGAAGATCAAATTCGAGCGGGGAGTCTGGGAGCAGAAGGCCCCGTCGGCGTTGCGCGACCGGGTCCCGAGTCGCTACGGGGGCGGGCAGGTCGTGGCCCTGCGCCGGAACGGGTCGCTGGTCATAACGAGCGCGATGACGACGGGGGAGGATTCCCGGCTTCCGCTCAGCGTCGAGCAGCTCACCGCGGTAACCCTCGCTCCGGCGATCGCTCTCGCCCCCGCGCCCACTCCGTCCCTGACTCCCCGCTCGACCGTCACCACCGTCGCCGGCACCCAGCAGGACGCCACCCGGCTCGACGAGGCGGTGACGGCCGCGTTCCGACGGCAGGCGGCCGGGTTTACCTGGACGACCAAGTGGGGCGGGAAGGACAGCCCCACGCCGCTCGTGTCCGAACCGAAGGGGCGGCTCAGCATGAACGCACCGACCTTGTCCGCCCCGTTCCGGGTGGGCGGCCGAGCCGGAGGAATCACTCTGCGTCTCGTGCGCGATGGCAGGGCTGCCTGGGAGAGCGCAGTACCCTGCCCCACCGCCGGCCTGGCCGGCCGCAACTGCAGCGTCACCGATGGACCGGACGGCGAGAAGATCCGGGCCCGGCAGCTGCTGGGAGACTTCGGTCGGCCGGGTGACCTGCACCGGCCCGTTCTGAACAATAATCTCCAGGTCGAGGTGCTGCGCCCGGATGGCACCCTCGTGGACCTGTCCCTGGCTCAGGACAAGCCTGCGTTGTCCCTGGCTCAGCTGATCGACGTTGCCCTTGACCCCGCCCTGGCCCTGGCACCTCCGCCACCCCCGGGGGTCGGCACCGGGCAGAACGTCGGTACGCCCGCTCTGCACCACAATGGAGCGGAACTGACCGCCGCCACCGCCGCGTTGGACGGGGTGGCGTCCGACGGGACGATCTTCCTCACGCTCGACGGTGGCGCGTATGACCGACTGGGCACCAGCTACGTGTCCTACGCGTTCCTGGTGCAGGGGGCCGGGGCGGCTGGTGACGGTGAGATCCTCGTCCAGCGCCGGATGGGCGTCACGGTGAGCTGCGACACGGTACGGTCGCTGTCCGCCGACCGCCATGAACGGCATCCCCACGACGGTGAGTGCACGGAGTCGACCCGCCCGGACGGCAACCGGGTCGTCTCCATCGTGTCCCGCTCGTCCGGGACGGTCATGTACGACGTGTTCGTGCAGCGACCGGACCGGGGCACGGTCGAGGTGCTGCTCGACAACCGGCCGAACACCGGAGCGACCACGGACATGCCGGATGGAGACGAGCTGAACCATGTCTGGCCGAAGGGCGCGAAGGGCGGGGCAAGCCCCCCGCTGACCCTGGAGCAGGTGACCAAGCTGGCCGGACATCCGGACCTGGTCAACATGCTGCCCTGACCGGCGTCGGCGTTGCCCGGGGCCGGCCCACCGCCGACCCCGGCAACGCCGACTTGGTCCTTCGCTGCCGCGACCCAGGCTGAACCCGTCGTGCCAACCAAGAAACTGCGAAGACAGGTCGGCCGCACCGGCAGGCGAGCCCACCGGGCCGCTGGCGGTGACCCTGCCCTGAGGAGGACGGCGCGTACGGGAGAATGGCGCCGTGACGACGATCCCGAACGTGCTCGCCAACCGTTACGCCTCGCCCGAGCTTGTCGCCCTCTGGTCACCGGAGGAGAAGGTACGGATGGAGCGCCGGCTCTGGCTGGCCGTGCTCCGCGCCCAGCGGGACCTGGGCGTGCCGGTGCCGGACGGGGTGGTCGAGGCGTACGAGCGGGTGGTCGACGACGTCGACCTGGCCTCGATCGCGGAGCGCGAGCGGGTAACCCGGCACGACGTGAAGGCCCGGATCGAGGAGTTCAGCGCGCTCGCCGGGCACGAGCACGTGCACAAGGGGATGACCTCCCGCGACCTCACCGAGAACGTCGAGCAGCTCCAGATCCGCGCCTCGCTGGAGCTGATCCGGGACCGGGTGGTGGCCACCCTGGTCCGGCTCGCCTGGCACGCGCACGAGTACTCCGGCCTGGTGATGACCGGCCGGTCGCACAACGTCGCGGCGCAGGCCACGACGCTGGGCAAGCGCTTCGCGTCGGCGGCGGAGGAGCTGCTGATCGCGTACGAGCGGCTGGAGGACCTGATCGGCCGGTACCCGCTGCGCGGGATCAAGGGTCCGGTCGGCACCGCCGCGGACCAGCTCGACCTCTTCGACGGCGACGCCGGCAAGGTGGCCGAGCTGGAGCGCCGGGTGGCCGAGCACCTCGGGTTCAGCCGGGTGCTGGACAGCGTCGGCCAGGTCTACCCCCGGTCGCTGGACTTCGACGTGCTCTCCGCGCTGGCCCAGGTGGCCGCCGCGCCGTCGTCGCTGGCCACCACGATCCGGCTGATGGTCGGCCAGGAGCTGGTCACCGAGGGCTTCAAGCCGGGTCAGGTCGGCTCCAGCGCGATGCCGCACAAGATGAACACCCGCTCCTCCGAGCGGGTGAACGGCTTCGCGGTGATCATCCGGGGTTACCTGTCGATGGTCGGTGAGCTGGCCGGCGACCAGTGGAACGAGGGGGATGTCTCCTGCTCGGTGGTCCGCCGGGTCGCCCTGCCGGACGCGTTCTTCGCCGCCGACGGGCTCTTCCAGACCTTCCTCACCGTGCTGGACGAGTTCGGGCCGTACCCGGCGGTGATCAACCGGGAGCTGGAGCGCTTCCTGCCGTTCCTGGCCACCACCAAGATCCTGGTCGCGGCGGTCCGCCGGGGCGTCGGCCGGGAGGTGGCGCACGAGGTGATCAAGGAGCACGCGGTCGCCGTCGCCCTCGCCATGCGGGAGAAGGGCGCGCCCGAAAACGACCTCTTCGACCGACTGGCGGCCGACGGTCGCCTGGGCCTCACCCGCGCCGAGATCGACGCCCTGGTCGCCGACCACAACGCGTTCGTCGGGGCCGCCGCCGCCCAGGTGGACCGGATCACCGCCCGCATCGCCGACGTGGTCGCCGCCCACCCCGAAGCCGCCGCCTACTCCCCACCCCCCATCCTCTGACCCCCTCCGGCCCCCGGGAGCCGGTGTCGACCATGAAGTTGTTGCCGCGACACGCCGACGGCGGCGGCAACAACCTCATGATCAACTCACGTGGGCAGGGTTCGGTCAGGAGTCGCGGGTGGGGGTTTCGGCGGCGGAGGAGAGGTTGGGGGCGCTCGCCGGTTCGGCGATGCCGCCGGGGGCCGAGACGATCTCCGGCTCGTGGGCGGATTCCGCGGCCACCACGGGCTGGTCGGCCGGCATGACGTCCGGCATCTTGGGTACGACGATCACCGCCGTGCCGTACGCGCAGATCTCCATCCACATCTCGCCGCAGTCCCGGCTGTCGAAGCGCATGCCGATCACCGCGTTCGCGCCGAGCCGCTCGGCCTCCTCACCGAGCCGGGCCACCGAGTCGGTACGCCAGCGGGTGAGGTTGTCCGGCGCCATCGGGTCGTAGGCGCCACCACGCAGGTTCTTGACCCCCTCGCGGTACGGGTTCCGGGTCCTGGCCATCGAGGAAACCACTTCGCCGAGGATCTGGCGGATCTCGTAGCCGGGCAGTTGATCCGTCGTCACGACCAGCACGTTTCCGATGCTGTCAGCCGGAGAGCGGACCGTTCGTGAGGCTTGTTCACCTGATCGGATGCTGCAAAACCACCCGCCGGGGTCGGCCGGGCCGTGTCGGGCCGGTACGACGGGAACTGTCGGAGATCGGCCAGTGGGGCGGTCGCCGGTCGCGGCGGTGGCGAGTGTCCGAGAAAGCATGATCCACCCCGAAAGTGGCCGGAGCCGACACCGCGGGACATGACTCGCCGGATGGCGCCCGGCCCGGTCCGGCTCGGCACCCTCCGCCGGGATCTCCCCGGCGGGCCCGCCGGTATGGAGGTCCGCCGATGCGCTCCGCCGGTTGTGGGGTGTGCGACATGCGGTAGCGGGACGACTGCCGATGTAACGATTTGGCCACCTGTCGGGGCGCGAATCGCCTGGTACGGGCAGGTTTCGCGGCCGACCGGACGGCGTGCCGGCCCGCTCCCCGCCGGTTATGTTGATCAGTGTCTGGACCGCGCCCGGCCGGTGCGGCCGGGGCGGTATCTGCCAGGTAGGCTGGCTGCGCTCGCCCGTTGTGGGTCGGCACCCAACTGCGTACACAGTCAGGAGTGCCCAGTGCCTCGCGTCGTCGTCGACGTCATGCTCAAGCCCGAGATCCTCGATCCCCAGGGCCAGGCCGTCGCAAACGCGCTGCCCCGGCTCGGCGTCAGCGACGTCGCCTCGGTCCGGATCGGCAGGCGGATCGAGATCGAGTTCACCGGTGAACCGGACCTGGACCGGGCCCGGGAGATCGCCGACAAGCTGCTCGCCAACCCGGTCATCGAGGACTTCACCGTCCGCCTGGTCGAGGCCGACGAGACCGTGGACGCGCGCCAGTGACCGCCCGGGTCGGTGTGGTGACGTTCCCCGGCTCGCTCGACGACGGGGACGCGGCCCGTGCCGTCCGGATCGCCGGCGCCGAGCCGGTGCGCCTCTGGCACGGCGACCCGGAGCTGCACGGGGTGGACGCGGTCGTCCTCCCCGGCGGCTTCTCCTACGGTGACTACCTGCGCTGCGGCGCCATCGCCCGGTTCGCCCCGGTGATGGAGACGATCGTGGACGCGGCCCGGGGCGGCCTGCCGGTGCTCGGCATCTGCAACGGCTTCCAGATCCTCTGCGAGGCGCACCTGCTCCCCGGCGCGCTCACCCGCAACCAGCACCTGCACTTCCGCAACCGGGACCAGATCCTGCGGATCGAGTCCGCCGGCACCGCCTGGACGAACACGTTCCAGCCGGGCCAGGAGGTGCTGATCCCGGTCAAGAACGGCGAGGGCTGCTACGTCGCCGACACCGCGACGCTGGACCAGCTCGAGGCCGAGGGCCGGGTCGTCGCCCGCTACCTCGGCGGCAACCCCAACGGTTCGCAGCGCGACATCGCCGCGATCACCAACCAGGCCGGCAACGTGGTCGGCATCATGCCGCATCCCGAGCACGCGGTGGAGGCGCTCACCGGCCCCTCCCTGGACGGTCTCGGCTTCTTCACCTCGGTGCTCAAGCACCTGGTGGGGGCGCCGGCGTGACCGTACGCGGGATCATCGGTCGGCTCACCCGCCGGTACGGCGGCGAGCGCAGCGAGGAGACGTCATGACCACCCATCCGGACCCGGCCGTACGGGAGACACCGGGCGCCTACCCGGCGGCCCCGGCGGAGCCGCGTGCGGCCGCCGTGCTGCCGCAGGCCGGCCCGGCCGACGCCGTCCGCACCGCCGACCCGGCCCCGGCCGGCAACTGGGCGCTCGGCGTGGACACCGTGCCCCGGGCCTCCGGCACCCCGGAGGAGCTCCAGCCGTACGCCGAGCTGGGCCTCCGGGACGACGAGTACGACCGGATCCGGCACATCCTCGGCCGCCGGCCCACGCAGGCCGAGCTCGCCATGTACTCGATCATGTGGAGCGAGCACTGCTCCTACAAGTCCAGCAAGGTGCACCTGCGCCAGTTCGGCGAGAAGGCTCCGCCGAGTGACCGGCTGCTCGCCGGCATCGGTGAGAACGCCGGCGTGGTCCAGGTCTCCGACGAGCTGGCCGTGACCTTCAAGGTCGAGTCGCACAACCACCCGAGCTTCGTCGAGCCGTACCAGGGCGCGGCGACCGGCGTCGGCGGCATCGTCCGGGACATCCTCGCCATGGGCGCCCGCCCGGTCGCGGTGATGGACCCGCTGCGCTTCGGTGCGGCCGACCACCCGGACACCGCCCGGGTGCTGCCCGGCGTGGTCGCCGGCATCGGCGGCTACGGCAACTGCCTCGGCCTGCCGAACATCGGCGGCGAGGTCGTCTTCGACCCCTGCTACCAGGGCAACCCGCTGGTCAACGCGCTCTGCCTCGGCGTGCTGCCGGTCAACCGGCTGCAGAAGAAGGACGCCGCCGGCCCCGGCAACGTCGTGGTGCTGATGGGCGCCAAGACCGGCCGGGACGGCATCGGCGGCGTGTCGGTGCTGGCGAGCGCCACCTTCGACGAGGGCAGCGAGCAGCGCCGCCCGTCGGTCCAGGTGGGCGACCCGTTCACCGAGAAGCTGCTGATCGAGGCCTGCCTGGAGCTGTACGACGCCGAGCTGGTCGTCGGCATCCAGGACCTCGGCGGAGCCGGGCTGACCTGCGCGCTCACCGAGACCGCCGCGTCGGCCGGCACCGGCATGCGGGTCTTGCTGGAGCGGGTGCCGCTGCGCGAGCCCTCGATGGAGCCGCACGAGATCCTGGCCAGCGAGTCGCAGGAGCGGATGCTGCTGGTCGTCACGCCGGAGAAGCTGGAGGCGGTGCTCAAGACCGCCGACAAGTGGGGCGTGCTCGCCACCGCCATCGGTGAGGTCACCCCGCCGGCGCCGGACGGCCAGCCGGGTCGGCTGCTGATCACCTGGCGCGACCAGATCGTGGTCGACGTCCCGCCGGGTTCGCTGGTCGACGACGGGCCGGTCTACGCCCGCCCGATGCGCGAGCCGGCGGACCTGATCCTGCTCCAGGCGGACCGGGCCGAGACGCTGCCCCGGCCGAGCAACCCGGAGGCGCTGCGGGAGACCGTGCTGCGCATGATCGCGTCGCCGAACCTGGCCGACAAGACCTGGGTCACCGAGCAGTACGACCGGTACGTGCTGGGCAACACCGTGCTGGCCCAGCCGGAGGACTCCGGCGTGATCCGGATCGACGAGCGGACCGGCCTCGGCGTCGCCCTCTCCGTCGACGGCAACGGCCGGTACGCGCGTCTCGACCCGTACCACGGCACCAAGCTGGCGCTCGCCGAGGCGTACCGGAACGTGGCGGTGACCGGCGCGAAGCCGATCGCCGTGACGAACTGCCTCAACTTCGGCTCCCCGGAGGACCCGGGGGTGATGTGGCAGTTCGCCGAGGCCGTCCGCGGCCTGGCGGACGGCTGCCTGGAGCTGGGCATCCCGGTGACCGGCGGCAACGTCAGCTTCTACAACCAGACCGGCGCGGCGGCCATCCACCCGACCCCGGTGGTCGGCGTGCTGGGCGTGCTGGACAACGTCGCGGACCGGGTGCCGATGGGCTTCGTGCCGCGGCCGGCCGGCGACCACGACCAGCTCTTCCTGCTCGGTGAGACGCACGTGGAGCTCTCCGGGTCGGAGTGGGCCTGGGTGACCCACGAGCACCTGGGCGGCATCCCGCCGCAGGTCGACCTGGCCCGTGAGCGGCAGCTCGCCGAGCTGCTGGCCGAGGCGGCCCGGGTGGGGCACGTCAGCTCCGCGCACGACCTCTCCGACGGCGGTCTGGCCCAGAGCCTGGTCGAGTCCTGCCTGCGGCGGGGCGTCGGCGCCCGGATCGCGGTGCCGGAGCACTTCACCGGCGGTTCGATGCCGTTCGTCTACCTGTTCAGCGAGTCCGCCGGGCGCGTCCTGGTGTCGGTGCCGCGCGGGCACGAAAAGGCGTTCACCGGCCTCTGCGCCGAGCGCGGGGTGCCGTGGGAGTTCATCGGGGTCACCGACCCGGCCGGCGGCGCCCTCGAGGTGCACGGCCAGTTCCGGATCGGCCTCGACGAGCTGCGTGCGGCGCACACCGAGACCCTGCCCCGGCTCTTCGGCGGCCAGGAGGCGGCTCAGGTGGAGGTGGAGGCGGCCCGGACCGGGACGACCACCGTCCTTCCGGCCACCGCCGAGCAGCCGGTGGACGTGGCGCCGGCCCGCACCGGGGACGGGTCCGCCGAGCCGGCGGCCGAGGTGACCGACGCCGTCGGTGCCAGCTCGGTCGAGCCGCTGGACCAGCCCACCGAGGGCACGGTGACCACGGCCGAGGCCGCCGCCGACGAGACGGCGACCGACGGCGGTCCCGCCGCGACCGAGCCGGCCGGCACCGGCCCGGAAGGGTCCACGACGGCTTCCTCCGGTGACCCGGACCAGCCCGCCGCGCCCGATCAGCGCTGACGCGTTGGCCGCGGCCGTCTACGCGCAGCCCGGTTCCGGCGCCCGGTTCGACTGGGGGCTGACCGGGGCGGCCGAACTCGGCCGGGTGTGTGCCGCCCTGGTGGTGGTGGACGTCCTCTCGTTCACCACCGCCGTGGAGGTGGCGGTCGGCCGCGGCATGCGGGTGTACCCGTTCCCCTGGGGGGAGCAGGCGGCCGAGTACGCCCGCCGGGTCGGTGCCGTCGCGGCCGTCGGCCGCCGGCGGATGACCCCGGAACATCCGTGGTCGCTGTCGCCGGCCGCGCTGCGCACCGCGCCGGCCGTCGCCGATCTGGTGCTGCCCTCGCCGAACGGCTCGGCGATCAGCGCCGCCGCCAGCGCCACCGGAGTGCCGGTGGTCGCGGCGTGCCTGCGCAACGCGCGCGCCGTCGGGCGATGGCTGCGCGCGCAGGGGTACGGCTCGACCGACGCCCCCGTCGGCGTGGTCGCCGCCGGCGAACGCTGGCCGGACGGCTCGCTGCGCCCCTCGGTGGAGGACCAGCTCGGGGCGGCCAGCGTGCTGGACGCCCTCGCCGGCGTGCCGGGCGGGCTCTCGGTGGAGGCGGCGATGGCGCTGGCCGCGCTGGCCAGCACGCCGGACGTCCCGGCGGCGGTCCGGGGCTGCGTCTCCGGCCGGGAACTCGTCGAGGGCGGCTTCGCCGCCGACGTGGAGGTCGCGGTCCAGATCGACGTCTCGGATGTCGTGCCGGTGCTGCGCCAGGACTTCTTCGCCGCCGCCTGACGGCGGGTCCGTTCCCTGATCCTGCCCGACCGGTCTGCCGTCCTCCGGTCCTGCCTGACGACGGCCTGCCGTCCCTGGTCCCGCCTGACCCCGGTCCCGCCCTGACTGCGGTCCGCCGTCCCTGGTCCTGCCTGACCCCGGCCCGCCCTCGCCGGGCCGGGGAACGGACTGGTCGCTACGAACCTGATGACGTGAATGACTCGGGCCGCGTCAGGAGGACGGCCGCGGCACGCCGGGTCAATCAGCGTGGCCCGGGCCGACAGGTGTGGATCTCGATCCGTTCACGACATCAGGTTCGTAGCGGCCCGGAGGCACCCCGGATCCACCGCTCCGCCGGGGTCGGCCGGACCGGACAACGATGGCCGTCCGGGGAGTCCCGGACGGCCATCGTCGAGATGAGCGGGGCGGTCACGCCCCGGACCAGTCAGTCGTCGAGCCAGTCCAGCCGACGTCCGCCGCGCTCCTGCGGGGCGTCCGGGCGACCCCGACCGGCCTGCGCCGGGTCGGCGTAGTAGCCGCCCTGGTCGTAGCCACCGTTACGCTGCTGCGGCGGGGGCTGCTCCTGGCCGTAGCCGCCCTGCTGGCCGTACCCGCCCTGCTGGGGCTGGCCGTACCCGTCGCCGCCGTAGCCGCCGCGCTGGTCGTAGCCGTCGTAGCCCTGCTGCTGTCCACTGTCGTAGCCGCCACCGGCCGGGGCGCTGTCGTATCCGCCACCGGCCGGGGCGCTGTCGTAGCCGCCACCGGCGGGCGCGCTGTCGTAGCCGCCACCGGCGGGGGCGTTGCCGTATCCGCCACCGGCCGGGGCGCTGTCGTAGCCGCCGGCCGGCGCGCCGTACCCGGCACCGGCGCCGGCGCCGTAGCCGTTGGTCGGCTCGGGCCCGCGGCCGTACTGGCCCGGGTCCGGCTGGCCGTAGCCCCGCCCCTGGTCCGCCGGGGGCTGGTAGGTGCTGGTCGGGTACGGGTCGGCCGGCGGGGCGTACGACTGCGTGCCGTCACCCGCGTAGCGGCCGGTCGGCTCGTCGTAGCGCTCGCCGTAGCCGCCGCCCTGGGCGGGCTCGCCGTAGCCACCGGCGCCCTGGGCCGGCGGGTAGCCCGCCGCCCCGGCGCCGTAGTCCCGGCTGCCGTAGCCGCCACCGGAGGACGGCGAGTTGCCGTAGCCGCCACCCGAGGAGGGGGCGTTGCCGTAGCCGTTGGCGGCGCCGTAGCCGCCCTGACCGGGCGCCTCCTCGCCGTAGCCGTTGCCGGCCCAGCCCGGCTGCCCACCCGGGCCGTACGAGGGCGGCGGAGCGCCGTACGGGTCCGGCGGGACGTCGTCGACGATCGGTCGGTGCATCATCGTCGGCGCGTCGCTGAGCGAGGCGCCGCCGACCATGGTCGGGGCCGGACCGGCGCCCATCCCGTTCACCACCCGGGTCTGGTCGTCCGCGCCGCGGTAGCCGCCCCGGGCGCCCGGCACGGCGCCGGCGCCGGCGACGGGACCCGGACCGCCCGGGCCGTCCCCGTCGACGTCGTCGCCGTCGTTCTTGCGCCGCATGTAGAGCAGCACGATGGTGCCGACGCCCACCGCCACGAAGAGGCCACCGAGCAGGATCAGCAGCCAGGAGGTGCCGGAGTCCTGGTCGGCGGCGGCCTGCTGCTGGCCGGCGGTGGCATCGGCGGCAGGCTCGTCGGTGGCGGCGTCGTCCGTCGCCTCGTCCGTCGGCACGGCCTCCTCGCTCGCCGAGGGGCTGGCGCTCGGGCTCACCTCGACCTTGATCGGTAGGGAGATCCGCTGGCCGGTCAAGCTCTGCCCGGCGGTCGCGCTGATCGACTTGGTGGCCTGGATCGTGTCCTTCATCGCGCCCAGCTCAATCCGACCCGGCGAGATCGGGTTGGTCGCGGAGCCGGTGAACCGGTAGTTGCCGCTGCCGTCGGTGGTGGCGGTCTGGCGGTGCTGCTGCGAGTCGAGCAGCATCACCGTGGCGTTCGGCACGGCTTCGCCGTTGGCGCTGGCGACCACCTTGCCGGAGATCACCTTGACGGTCTGGATCTCCTGCTTCGCGGGTCCCTTGACCGTGACGTCCCGCTCCGCGCTCCCGGTCTCGCCACCGACGGCCGCCGTGATCTGGACCTTGCCGGACTTCGTCTCGCCGGCGGCGACGTTGCCCGCCACCAGCGTGACGCTGTAGCTCTTGGAGTCGCCGCGGTTGATCTCTTCGGTGAAGTCGCAGCGGCCGCTGCAGGAGAGCTCCCCGAACGACGTGGTGATCTTCACCGTGACGGAATCGGAGTTGTCCGGTGGCAGCTTGACGTTGTTGTTCGTCACCCGGAAGGACAGCGTCGCGCTCTGACCGCTGGTGATGGTGCCCGAGGAGAGGTTGGTGATCTGCACTGCGGGCGCGGCCGCGAGGGCTGGTGTGGCGGGGACGGCGAGCAGCGCGCCGGCAACCAGCGCTACGACCACACCGGCCCGATGCTTCCAGGCACGTCGGTGTGTTGACACGTCCACCGCCTTCCGGTCTGACTTCCCTGGCCGGCGGGCGCCGGGCCGGGGATCATCACGGTACGAATACGCCGTCGGCAACTATGCCTTGTCGGACGGGATAAGCGCGACCCAGGGCCGGCGTCGCGGCTGCCGATCCCGGGTCGTATCGTCCCGTCGTGTCCTCTCCGCACATTAAGTCCGCCGCGGTGGTTGCGGCATTGACGGCGCTGGACGAGGGGCGTACGCCCGAACGGCCGGTGTACCGGGAAGCGGTCCGTACTCTCTTGACCGTCCTCGCGGAGCGCGCCCCCGGCCGATCGGTGGAGGTGCGTGTCCCACCCTACGGTGCCGTCCAGTGCGTGGCCGGCCCGCGACACACCCGCGGTACGCCACCGAATGTGGTCGAGATGGACCCGGCCACCTGGCTCGCGCTGGCCACCGGCCGTCTCGGATGGTCGGAGGCGGTCACCGAGGGTCGCGTACGCACCAGCGGAATCCGGGCGGACCTTTCCGGCCACCTTCCCCTCTAGCTGGGCGGATGTCCCGCTCCAGTCACGATATGAAGGCGAATCGTGACTATCAGTATCAACTCTGATTCGCGTACACTGTCAGGCGACGACGGTCCCGGCCGACCGTGCGGAGCTGCCCCCCGACTCCGCCCAGGCCAGTCCAGAGCAGCATGAGGGAGCGGCACGTGCCCCGAGGCGATGGCCGGCTGAGCCACGACCTTGACCCCCAGCGACCCGGCCCGCAGGACGCCTGTGGCGTCTTCGGCGTCTGGGCGCCGGGCGAGGAGGTCGCCAACCTCACCTACTTCGGGCTCTACGCCCTCCAGCACCGTGGCCAGGAGGCGGCCGGCATCGCGGTGAGCGACGGGTCGGGCGTGGTGGTCTACAAGGACCTCGGGCTGGTGGCCCAGGTCTTCGACGAGCCGACCCTGGCCAGCCTGCGCGGCCACCTCGCGATCGGCCACGCGCGTTACTCCACCACCGGCGGCTCGACCTGGGAGAACGCCCAGCCGACCATCCGCTCGACCACCTCCGGCACGACCATCGCGCTGGCCCACAACGGCAACCTGGTCAACACCGCCGAGCTGCAGCGCGAGGTGGCCGACCGCGGGCTCCGCGCCGACGGTTCGACCAACGACACCTCGCTGGTCACCATGTTGCTGGCCAGCCGGCCGGATCTCTCGGTCGAGGCGGCCGCCCTGGAGGTGCTGCCGCAGCTGCGCGGCGCGTTCAGCTTCGTCTTCATGGACGAGTCGACGCTCTACGCGGCCCGCGACCCGCACGGCGTGCGTCCCCTGGTGCTCGGCCGGCTGGAGCGCGGCTGGGTGGTGGCCAGCGAGACCGCCGCGCTGGACATCGTCGGCGCCAGCGTGGTCCGTGAGGTCGAGCCGGGTGAGCTGATCGCGATCGACGAGGACGGGCTGCGCTCGACCCGGTTCGCCGCGCCGGAGCCCAAGGGCTGCCTCTTCGAGTACGTCTACATCGCCCGCCCGGACGCCACCATCGCCGGCCGCAACGTGCACGCCGCGCGGGTGCAGATCGGCCGCCAGCTGGCCAAGGAGCACCCGGTCGAGGCCGACCTGGTGATCCCGGTGCCGGAGTCCGGCACGCCGGCCGCGATCGGGTACGCCGAGGAGTCGGGCATCACCTACGGCGCCGGCCTGATGAAGAACCCGTACGTCGGGCGCACCTTCATCCAGCCGTCGCAGACCCTGCGCCAGCTCGGCATCCGGCTGAAGCTGAACCCGCTGCGGGAGAACGTCCGGGGCAAGCGGCTGGTGGTGGTGGACGACTCGATCGTCCGCGGCAACACCCAGCGGGCCATCGTCCGGATGCTGCGCGAGGCCGGGGCGCTGGAGGTGCACGTCCGGATCTCCTCGCCGCCGGTCAACTGGCCCTGTTTCTACGGCATCGACTTCGCCACCCGGGCCGAGCTGCTCGCCAACGGACTGGACAACGAAGGCATCCGGCGTTCGATCGGCGCCGACACGCTGGGCTACGTCTCGCTCCCCGGCCTCATCGCCGCGACCGAGCAGCCGAAGACCCGGCTCTGCCGGGCGTGCTTCGACGGGGAATACCCGATCGAGCTGCCGGCCGGAAACCTGATCGGCAAGCACGTGCTCGAAGGAGTCGGCCGCCGGGTCGCCGCCGAGGCGTCCGCCGCCGGCGGGCACACCACCCCTCCGCTCGTCGCCACTCCGGGCGGCGTTGCCACCCACCGCCCATAGCACCACCCGACGCGGAACCCGGCTACCGCAACGCCGGCCCCGCGAGAACCACAAAGGGGAGAACCGTGACGCACGTGTCCGAGCGCAGCGGCGCAGGAAGCAGCCCGACGGGCGCCGGCGGCGACCGCCAGCCCTGGACGGCCGGCACCAGCCGCTCGCCGCGCAAACGCTCGGTCTCGTACGCCGACGCCGGGGTGTCGATCGAGGCGGGTGACCGCGCGGTCGAGCTGCTGAAGTCCAAGGTCAAGCAGACCCGTCGCCCGGAGGTCATGGGCGACCTGGGCGGCTTCGCCGGCCTGTTCCGGCTGGACACGAAGAAGTACAAGAACCCGATCCTGGCCTCCTCCACCGACGGGGTCGGCACCAAGCTGGTCATCGCCCAGCAGCTCGACATCCACGACACGGTCGGCATCGACCTGGTCGCGATGGTCGTCGACGACCTGGTGGCCTGCGGCGCCGAGCCGCTCTTCCTGCTGGACTACATCGCCACCGGCGAGGTCGTGCCGGACAAGGTCGCCGAGATCGGCGCCGGCATCGCCGACGGCTGCCGGTACGCGGGCTGCGCGCTGCTCGGCGGGGAGACCGCCGAGCACCCCGGCGTGCTGCGCCCCGACGAGTACGACATCTCCGCCACCGGCGTCGGCGTGGTCGAGGAGAGCGAGATCCTCAGCCCGGAGCGGGTCGAGGTGGGCGACGTGGTGATCGCCATGCGCTCCTCGGGTCTGCACTCCAACGGCTACTCCCTCGTCCGGCACGTGCTGCTCGGCGCGGGCCGGATGCGGCTGGACGTGGTGATCGACGACTTCGGCCGGCAGCGGACCCTCGGCGAGGAGCTGCTCACCCCGACCAAGATCTACGCGCAGGACTGCCTCAAGCTGATCGCCGAGGCCGAGGTGCGGGTGCTCGCGCACGTCACCGGCGGCGGCATCCCGGGCAACCTGGTCCGCGTCCTGCCCGAGCACGTCGACGCGGTGGTGAACCGCTCCACCTGGAAGCCGCAGCCGATCTTCGACCTGATCCAGTCCAAGGGCCGGATCGAGGACCCGGAGATGGAGGCGACGTTCAACATGGGCGTCGGCATGTTCGCGATCGTCTCGGCCGAGGACGCCGACCGCGCGCTGGCCACCCTGACCGGCCGGGGCGTGGACGCCTGGCAGGCCGGCGAGATCATCGAGGGCTCGGGCAACGTGCAGATGATCGGGCAGCACACCCGGGGCTGATCACGCTCTGGTGATCATCCGGGCACCTGATCGGGGGTTCACCCGAGTGGCCACCGCCGCCTAGCCTGAAGGGCACTTCGGGCTAGACGGGGGAGGGTTGATGGCTGCTCGTACGCACACGGGGATGCGTGGCATCGCCGCGGTCCCCTCGTACGTGGTGATGCAGCCGACGACTCTCTGCAACCTGGACTGCGTCTACTGCTACCTGCCGATGCGGGCGGCGGACCGGCGGATGCCGGTGGCGGTCGCCGAGGCGGTGGCGGCGTCGGTCAACCCGTGGGCGGCCGCGGGCCGCTTCTCGGTGGTCTGGCACGGCGGGGAGCCGTTGGCGGCCGGTAGGGAGCATCTGGCGGCGCTGCTGGCGCCGTTCGGGCCGGAGGTGGAGCACCACGTCCAGACCAACGCCACGCTGATCGACGACGCCTGGTGCGCGTTCTTCGCCGAGCACGGTGTCCGGGTGAGCGTCAGCGTGGACGGGCCGCGGGAGCGCAACGCCGAGCGGGTCACCCGGGGCGGCCGGCCGGCGTACGACCGGATCCTGGCCGGGGTGGCGGCGCTGCGCCGCCACGGCGTGGCCTTCTCGGCGCTCGCGGTGGTCTCCCGGCCCGGCCCCGGGCTCGCCACCGAGCTGTACGACTACTTCCTCGACCTCGGCTGCGACGTGCTCGGCGTCAACATCGAGGAGACCGAGGGGGTCAACACGCGGACGAACGCCCGGGACGCCGGCGCGGTCACGGCGTTCTGGGCTGAGCTGGTCGCGGCCTGGCGCCGGGATCCCCGGATCCACCTGCGGGAGGTGGAGTGGTCGCTCCGGTACGCCGGAGCGGTCCTGGCCGGCACGGCGGACGAGCTGCTGCCGCGGAGCCTGGACCCGATCCCCACCGTCGCCCACGACGGCTCGGTGGTGGTGCTCTCCCCGGAGCTGGCCGGCTTCACCGATCCCCGCTACGGCGACTTCAGCAGCGGCAACGTGCTGGCCACGCCGCTGGTCGAGATCCTGGCCGCCGCCGGCCGGACGCCCTGGGTGGGCGAGTTCCTCGCCGGGGTGGAGGCGTGCCGGTCGTCCTGCCCCTACTTCGGGTTCTGCGGGGGCGGTCACGCCGCCAACCGCTACTTCGAGCTGGGGCGTTTCGACGGTACGGAGACCGAGCACTGCCGCAACAGCAAGATCCGCCTACTGGAGGGAGTGTTGGAGCATGCCAGAGACCACGAGTCGCCGGCAGCCTGAGGGCGTCGGGGGAGCCGACCCGGATCCGGTCGGCGACCGGGTGCGGGAAGCCGCCGCTGGGCTGACCGCACTGCTCCACGAGGCCGAGGCCGCGCGTCGGCTGCGGGCGGAGGTGGCGGGCGGCGATGGTGCCAGCGCGGTCTGCGCGTGGAACCACTTCGAGAACATCCCGACGTTCTACAACTGGAACAACCGGCCCCGCTGAGGGGCGTCCGAGATCAGGGACCCGCCGATCAGCCGGAGAGCTCCGGCATGGCGAGGTCCCTGATCGTCGGTTACGCCGCTTTGATGGGCACATGCGTGAGCACGCGGGGAGTTACCGCGTGCTCAGCTGCGTCCGGAGGTCAGCGGGTCGGACGAACCCAGGTGTCCGGGTCCTCGTCCGCGTGATCCTCATCATCGTCGTCGACATACTCTTTGTAGTCGTCGTCGAAGTGCTGCTCAGACTTCCCACCAGCACCCGCCAGTTCGCGCTGCAAGGCGGTGAGGTCGGTGTTCGGGGAGTGGTACTTCAACTCCCGGGCCACCTTCGTCTGCTTGGCCTTAGCACGGCCGCGCCCCATGGCTCGACCCCCTCGCACAGAATGCGGGGCAGCCCGAAGGCGGGCCCCGATGACGTCAGGCATCTCTCGTGGCTCTTACGGTACATGGGGATGCCACCGTTCGGCACCTCGGGTTACCGTCAGCCGGCCCTGCGCGTTGCAGTGATCCGGCCGTCACAAAGTGTACCCGGTAAGGAGCGAACCCGGGACCGGCCGTGACAGCGGTCAAACCGGTACGAAGCTTCCCAATCTCCAGCTTAACGCCGCCGCCGCGCGATCCGCGGCCCGGGGGCGGACCCGACGGCCCGCCCCCGGGTGACATTCACCGCAGGTGGATCGTGCGCAGCCGGCCGACCTCGGCCATCCGCCGCTCGGCGAGCCGGTCCGCGGCGACCGCCGGCGGGACGCCCTCGTCGTCGGCCAGTCGGAGGATCTCCCGGGTGGTGTCGTAGATCCGGGTGGCCCGCAGCTTGGCCCGGTCGAAGTTGAAGCCCTCGATCTCGTCGGCGACCTGGATCACGCCGCCGGCGTTCACCACGTAGTCGGGGGCGTAGAGGATGCCGCGGTCGGCGAGGACCTTCTCGATGCCGGGGTGGGCGAGCTGGTTGTTCGCCGCACCGGCGACCACCTTCGCCCGCAGCGCCGGCACGGTGTCGTCGTTCAGGGCGCCGCCCAGCGCGCACGGGGCGTACACGTCGATGTCGGCGGCGACGAGCGCGGCGGCGTCGTCGACCAGCGCGACCTGCGGGTGGGTGGCGCGCACCCACTCCAGCGCCTTCGGGTTGACGTCGGTCGCCACCACCTCGGCGCCGTCGTCCAGCAGGTGCCCGGTGAGGTACTTGCCGACCTTGCCGAGGCCGGCCACGCCGACCCGCTTGCCGGCGAGCGAGGGGGTGCCCCAGACGTGCTCGGCCGCGGCCCGCATGCCCTGGAAGACGCCCCAGGCGGTGAGGATCGAGGAGTCGCCCGCGCCGCCGTGCTCCACGCTGCGGCCGGTGACGTAGCTCGTCTCCCGGGCGATCACGTCCATGTCGGCGACGTAGGTGCCGACGTCGCAGGCGGTGTAGTAGCGCCCGGCCAGCGACTCCACGAAGCGGCCGTAGGCGCGCAGCAGCGCCTCGCTCTTGATCTGCTCCGGGTCACCCCAGATGACCGCCTTGCCGCCGCCGAGGTCCAGCCCGGCCAGGGCGTTCTTGTACGCCATGCCGCGGGAGAGGTCGAGCACGTCCGCGAGGGCGTCGTCCTCGCTCGCGTACGGGTAGAACCGGGTGCCGCCGAGCGCGGGGCCCAGTGCGGTGGAGTAGATCCCGATGATCGCCTTCAGGCCGGACTGCTTGTCCTGGCAGAAGACGACCTGTTCGTGACCGGTCGATCCCGGGTCGTCGGTGCTGGCGAATACGCCCATGGCTGACTCCTGTGACGGTGGGCGCCCTTGTGGGGCGCGGACCCTGGTGGCACGCCGGCGGGATGCTGCCGGTGCTGCTGAGCCTAATATCGGCCGAAGCCGTACCGCCGCCCGCGTCAGGTGTCCCCGCCACGCTGACGGCGTGCGGGTTCCGTCTCGTGGGAGGATCGCGCCGTGCCGTCGCTCTTCGCTTCTTATCTGCGCGTGTACGAGCCGCTGACCGCCTTCGACCGGGACCGCCAGTCGTTCTGGCGCCGGTACGTCAACGAGGGCCGCGCGGTGGCCCCGTTGGAGGGGCCGGTCCGGCAGCGGACGGCGGTGATCGAGGCGCTCGGCGCGGGCTGGACCCGCCTGCCCGACCTGCCGGACGAGGCGTACGTGCTGGAGACCGACGACAGCCTGCTGGTCTGCCCGTGGAACCTGCGGATCCGGGTGGCTGAGGCGGCGCTGAGCGCCCGGGACGGGGTGCCGTCGGTGCTGGCCGACGCGTTCGTCCCGCCGATCCTGGCCGGGCAGGCCAAGGCGGTGGTGGAGGACTGGCGCAGCGGGGCGCGGGTGCTGGAGCACGGGGTGCCCCGGGTGCACGAGCAGATCGCCACCTGGGGGGTGCCGCTGCGCTGGTTCGTGCTCTTCGAGTCGGCGGAGCGCCACCTGGTCACCGACCCCGGTCGCCGGGCGCTGCGCTACCGGACCGAGATCTCCAAGGCCCGCCGCCGGTCGTCCCGGGCGCTGTCGGTGCTGCGCAAGTCGGTCGGCGAGGCGCCGATCACGGAGGCGGTCGAGGAGGCCGCCCGGTGGCTGGAGGAGTTCCACCCGCGGTCGGTGGTGGAGCTGGACTACGGCGGCCTGGTGCAGCTGCTGCCGGACGACACCCTGGCGGCCGACGACTCGACCGAGCTGGTGGCGACCGGCCTGGCCGGGCTCTCCCGGGGCGAGGCGGAGGAGGCCTCGGCGGCGTACGACAAGCTGGTCGCCCGGTGGCGCGCGGTGCAGTTGTTGGAGCGGTGTAACTAACCGCAAATCACCCATGGAGCGCTCCCAATTCGAGAGTGTCTCGTGGTTGACGCATCACGAACCGTGATCATGAGTCCGATTAAGGCACCTTCTGCGGTGTAAAAGTCGTAAAAATCGGGCATGGTTCATCCGTCCGTCTAGGGACCTTCAGCCGTTCGGCCCATGTCGGACATCGGGGACTAGCCGGACCATGGGAGGCGCGTCGGCCGGCGGGACCCCGGCCGATGTCTATACACGTGGAGGAGTGACCCGATGGCATCGCGAACGCACGAACCAGAGCCGCTACTCACGCCGGCCGAGGTGGCGTCGATGTTCCGTGTCGACCCGAAGACGGTGACCCGGTGGGCCAAGGCTGGCAAGCTCAGCGCCATCCGGACCCTGGGCGGCCACCGCCGTTACCGCGAGTCGGAGGTCAGGGCCCTGCTGCAGGGCCAGATCCCGCAGCAGCGTCAGGGGGACTGACAACCCGGACGTTTCATCAGGCGTTCCGATTCAGGGGCGGCCGGACGTACGCGACAGCGACGATCCGCCGCCCCTGAATCGCGTCCGGGGTCACTCGTCCAGGGTGATCCGGAGCCCGACCGAGCCCCGCTCGCCCCGACGCAGCCGGCTGCCGAGCAGGCCGAGCCGGCCGAGCAGCCGGTACTTCCCCTTCACCAGGTCGCGTACCCGGCGGGTGCCGGCGAGGTCGCAGATCGTCGCGTGCCCCGGCACCGCCTCGCCGCGCGGGTTGCCGCGCACGTCGCACGGGGCCACCGTCACCCGGCCGTCGTGCCGGATCCGCTTCACCTTGCCGGAGTCCGACGCCGTCCACACCGCCAGCGCGTCGCCGTCCCGGACCGCCCACACCGGGGTCGACACCGCCCGGCCGTCCTTGCGGAAGGTGGTCAGCAGGACGTACTTCTCCGCCGCGAGGCGGTCCAGGTCGGTCACGTCGCTCAGGATACGGCCGCGACAACCGTTAGCAGCCCGGATAGCGTGAGCGCCGTGACGGGGGAACCGACGATCGGCGACGTGTTCGGCGAGATGATCCGCGACGCGTACGCGGTGGCCACCGGGATCGGACCCCGGCCGCTGGCCGGCGGGCGGCTGCCCCGGCCGGTCATCGAGATCATCGAGCGGGACGACGGACTGGTCAACGGCGCACCCGCCGCCCACTACCTGGACCCGCCGCAGGCGTGGCCGCCGCACGACCACCGGGCGGTGGACCGGGTCCGCGGCCGGACGCTCGACGTCGGCGTCGGTGCCGGCCGGATCGCGCTGCACCTCCAGGAGCGCGGGACGCCGGTCACCGGGCTGGACACCTCGGCGGGGGCGCTGCGGGTGTGTCGGCACCGGGGCGTACGGGACCTGGTGCTCGGCACCGTGGACGAGCACGTCGTCGACGGCCGCCGGTATGACACCTTCCTGCTGCTCGGCAACAACCTCGGCCTGATCGAGGGGCGGGAGCGGGCACCCGGGTTCCTCGCCGCGCTCGCCGCGTTGGCCCGACCGGGCGCGCGGATCATCGCGCACGGCACCGACCCGTACGGCACCAGGGACCCGGTGCACACCGGCTACCACGAGCTCAACCGGCGGCGCGGTCGGCTCGGCGGGCAGCTACGGCTGCGGCTGCGCTACCGGGAGCTCGGCACCGAGTGGTTCGACTATCTGGTGTGCTCGGTCGACGAGCTGGCCGAGCTGATCCACGGTTCGGCGTGGCGACTGGTCGACGTGGACGACGCCGACCGCCCCTACTACCTGGCGACCCTCGAGCTGACCGGGGCGTGACGAGGCCCCCGGGGCGTACCCGGGGGCCGGCGTCGTGGCTCAGACCTGGACGGTCGGGGAGTGCTCCTCCGGCGGGAGGCCGCCGTCGCCGTCGACCACCTCGTCCGGGGTGCCGTCCTCGTCGATGTCGACCATGGTGATGTCCACCTTGCCGTCGCCGTCCGTGTCGAACTGGAACAGGTCAGCCTTGCCGTCGCCGTCGGTGTCCACCACCCACACGTCGGTCTTCCCGTCGTTGTTGGTGTCCGCGCGCAGCAGGTCCACCCGCTCGTCGCCGCGGGTCTCCACCGTCCCGGTGTCCTCGGTGGTGGCGGCGTTCTCCGGTGCCTGGCTCATGTCGGCTGGTCCTTCCCTCGGTTGACGGCCGTCTGTACCCGATCCGGCGCGCCCCCACGCATCCCCGACGAACCGGTGCCGCCTAGGGTCGCACCCAGGAACGAGCGGAGCGAGCGGCCGGGCGTGGCGGACACCCCGCGCGTCGCCGCCCGCAGCGAGGGGACGTCATGAGTGGTCGTTTTGTGGTCGTCGGGGCCGGCACCATGGGGCTCGGGATCGCCTACGTGGCGGCCGGCGCCGGCTACGCCGTCGAGCTGGTCGAGGTGGACCCCGGGCGGGCGGCGGACGCGTCGGTCCGGCTCGCCGCGCTCTGGGAGCGGGCGGTGCAGCGCGGCAAGCTCGGCGCGGAGGAGGCCGCCGGGCACCGGGAGCGGGTGGTCCTGCGCCCGGCGCTGGGCGAGGTGGCGCCCGGGCCCGACGTGATCGTGGAGGCCGTCCCCGAGCGGCTCGACCTGAAGCGGGCGGTGCTCCGCGAGGCCGCCGCGCGGCGCCCCGCCCTGCTGGGCAGCAACACATCCAGCATCCCGATCACCGAGCTGGCCACCGGCCTGGACCGGCCGGAGGCGTTCCTCGGGCTGCACTTCTTCAACCCGGTCTGGGCGATGGCGCTGCTGGAGATCGTGGTCGGCCCGGCCACCGCGCCGGAGACCACCGACGCGGCCGTCGCGCTCGCCGGCCGGCTGGGCAAGGACCCCGTCGTCGTACGCGACATGCCGGGCTTCGCCACCTCGCGGCTCGGGGTCACCCTCGGGCTGGAGGCGATCCGGATGGTCGCCGACGGGGTGGCCAGCCCCGCCGACATCGACAAGGCCATGGTGCTCGGCTACCGGCACCCCGTCGGCCCGCTGGAGCTGACCGACCTGGTCGGGCTGGACGTCCGGCTCGACATCGCCCGCACCCTCCAGGCCGCGTACGGGGACCGGTTCGCGCCGCCGCCGCTGCTCGCGGAGATGGTGGCCGCCGGCAAGCTGGGCAAGAAGTCCGGCCAGGGCTTCTACACCTGGGAAGGCGGCGTGAAGAAGTGACCGGACTGAGGATCGAGGAGCTGCCCGACCGGCTCGTGGTGACCCTGGACCGGCCGGAGAAGCGCAACGCCATCGACGCCGACCTGATCGGCGAGCTGCACGCGGTCTGCGCCGAGCTGGAGGCCCGGCCGCGGCTGCTGCTGCTCACCGGCGGGGCCGACGGCATCTTCGCCGGCGGGGCGGACATCGGCCAGCTCCGCGAGCGGGGCCGCCTCGACGCCCTCGCCGCCATCAACTCGGCCGCCTTCGCCCGGATCCGGGCACTGCCCATGCCGACCGTGGCGGCCGTGGACGGTCCGGCGCTGGGCGGCGGCGCCGAGCTGGCGTACGCCTGCGACCTGCGGGTGTGCACGGCCCGGGCGATCTTCGGGCAGCCCGAGGTGCGGTTGGGCATCCTGGCCGGCGCGGGTGCGACGCACCGGCTGCCGGCGCTGATCGGCGAGGCCCGGGCCAAGGAGCTGCTCTTCACCGGCCGCCGGGTCGACGCCGACGAGGCGCTGCGGATCGGGCTGGTCAACCGGGTGGTGGCCGAGCCCGTCGAGCTGCTGCCCACCGCGCACGGGCTGCTCGACGAGATGGCCAAGGGTTCGGCGCTGGCGCTGCGGCTGACCAAGCTGGCCGTGGACGCCCCGCCCGCCGCCCATCCGCAGCTCGACCTGGTCAGCCAGGCGGTGCTCTTCGAGGACGAGGAGAAGCGCCGGCGGATGACCGAGTTCCTGGAGCGGCGCCGCTCCCGCTGACCCGGACACGACGAAGGCCGCACCGGTTCGCCCGGTGCGGCCTTCGTCGTCGGTCAGTGCCGGATCTGCACCCCGGCGTCGGCCAGCGCGGTCACCACGTGCGCCGACTCGCCGAAGCCGATGATCAGTACGGCGTCCGCCCCGTAGTCCTTGATCTCCTTGGCCCCGGAGCTGAAGTCCACCGGCGGCGGCTTCACGCCAGCCGGCGGCACGTAGGTCAGCAGCTTGACCTTGTCGGCGCCCATGCCGGCCCGCTCCAGCTCCGCCCGCACGTTCTCCTGGAGGCCCTCGCCGTAGGAGTCCTTCCGGGCCACGATGACGATCTTGTGCGGCCCGTCGCGCAGGATCACGTCGGCCAGGGCTCGGCCCTGGAGGCTGTCCGGCGGGGCGGTACGGAAGTACAGACCCTTGTCGGCCACCGTGGTCAGCCCGGCGTCGGTGTTCGACGGGGAGAAGAGCACCCGGCCGGCGGCGACCACGTCCGGCAGGACCGCGCGGGAGATGCCCGAGGCGCCCGCGCCGATGAGGACCGGCACGCCCTCCTGGATGTGCGACGCGACGGTCGCCTTCGCGACCGCGGGGTCGGTGCCATCGTCGCCGTCGATCCAGACCATCGGCTCGCCGAGCACCCCGCCGACCGCGTTGACCTCCTTGACGGCCAGCGCCGCGCCGGCCGCCATCGGCGGGTAGGCCAGTGCCAGGTCACCGGTCTTCGGCAGCAGCCCGCCGAGGACCAGCGGGGAGCCGTCACTCTTGTCCGACGTGCCACCGCGCTGCTTCTTCGCCCGCGGCGGTGCCTTGGTGCTCACCCCCGACTCGTCGCCCGCGCCGACGAACTCGGTCTTGCCGTCGTCGATCTTCTGGTCGTCGAAGTGCAGGGTGGCGTAGCTGGCCGTGGCCGGCTCGCCGGCGTCGGTGAACCCGGCCCGGGTGAGCGACACCCCCCGGTACTCGATGTCCCGCCCCTGCCGGGCCAGCTCCAGGCAGGTCGCCGGGTCCTCGCAACGCTCACCGTTGGTGGTCACTCCGACGATCTGCTTCGCGATCGCGGCCGGATCGGTGCTGCCGGCGAGTTGAGCGGCCAGCGCGCTGATCACCACCGCGTCGTACGTCTCGGCGGAGTAGAGGTAGTCGCTGAGCTTCGGGTCTACGGTGAGTAGCCGTTCCTTGAAGTTCTCGGAGAGCGGGGTCAGTGGGGTGGTCCCCTTCATCCCGTTCACGAGATCGGCGCGGTCCTTCAGCTCCGCCGCGTACGAGTTGAGCATGTTGCCATCGGTGCCGTAGAGGCGCGCCTGGGTGGTGGTGGCGCCGTCTCCGGTCGTGTCGCTGCCGCAGGCGCTGGTGGCGAGCAGTAGCCCCGCACAGGCCGTGATCACGGCCGCGCGCGAACCGCGTGATACGAGCATGGTCGTCCTTCCTCCGCCAACGGTCCGCAGGCACATTAGCGTGCCGGCGCGGACGGCGGGACCGTGGAGGTCGGTGCGGTCGGGAGGCCGACCAATTGCCTTACGGAGCGTGACGGTCGGACCGTGCCCTGGTGACCGCTTGACCGGCCGTCCTACTGTGCCGCACGTGACCGACGAAGCACAGCAGACGCTGGACGACGCGACCGCCGTGCTCCGCTCGGCGCTCGCCGGGGACGGCGACGCGGTGGTGGGCACCTTCGACGCGGTGGTCGACCGGGCCGGACTCGCCGGGGCGTACGGGGTGGCCTGGTGCCTCGCCGGCACCATGGTCGGCGACGTCGCCCCCGCCGGGGCCTGCGCGCTCGACTTCCCCGGCATCGACCAGGCCGACTACGACACCCGCTGGGTGGCCCGCTTCGTCAGCGCGTACGCCAACGACGACGCCGACACCGGCGAGGCGCTCTTCGGCGCGGCGATGGCCGACGGGCTGCTGCCGGACTGCCTGCTCACCCTCGCCGGCTCGACCGTGGCGACGCTGCGCAGCCGGGCCGACTGACCGCGCGGCGCGTCCTACCGCTGTGATACCTCTGGTGCATGTCCGAGGCGATGCTCAGCAAGGTCCGCAAGCTGCTCGCCCAGGCGGAGGACCCGGCCTGCACGCCCGCCGAGTCGGCCGCCTTCACCGCCAAGGCCACCGAGCTGATCGCCCGCTACGGCGTGGATCGGGCGCTGCTCGCCGCCCGCGACCCGACCACCGACCCGGTCGGTGACCGGGTGGTCGACGTGGTCGCCCCGTACGCCCGGGACAAGGCCGGCCTGCTCGCCGCGGTCGCCGACCCGCTGCGCTGCCGCTGCGTACGCCGCCGCCAGGGCGACGGCTTCGCGATGCACCTGTTCGGCTTCGCCAGCGACCTGGAACGGGTCGAGCTGCTCTTCACCTCGCTGCTGGTGCAGGCCGCGCACGGGCTGGCCGGCGCCGTCGCACCGGCCGGTGAACATCCGGCCGCCTTCCGCCGTACCTGGCTGGCCGGCTTCGCCCATGTGGTCGGCGACCGGTTGCGGGCCGCCGAGGCCGGCGCGGTCGCCGGGTCCGGCGCACCCTCCATGGCGCTGGTGCTGGCCGACCGCTCCGACCGGGTGCGGCGCCGGCTCGCCGAGGTCTACCCGCGGCTGCGGACCGCGGCGCCCCGCCGGCTGGCCGGCACCGGCTTCGGCTCCGGGGTCGAGGCGGGCCGGCGGGCCGACCTGGACGGCGCCAGGGTGACCACCGGCCCGGCGTCGGCGCGGGGCATCGGATGGTGACGGAACGGGCCGGGCTGGTGGCCGCCGAGCCGGCGAAGTTCCTCATGCCGGTCGTGGAGGCGTGGCGGATGGTGGTCCCGAAGCGGGTGGCCGCCGCCCCCACCTGGGCTGAGGCCCTCACCGGTCGGATCAGGAGCCGGTGCGGGCCACCGTGGCCAGGTAGCGGCAGAGCAGCTCGTGCCAGCCGGCCGTCAACGCCTTGCGGTAGCCCTCGGCCGCCTCGCCGTGCCGGTCGAAGTGCCGGTGCTCGACCTCCACCCGGGTCAGCCCGTCGCCCTCGGGGACGAAGAGGACCTCGACCTCGCTGGCCCGCGCCGGATCGGGCACCGGCACCCGGTCGGGGCCGAGCTGCCAGGTGAAGACCAGCCGGCGGGGCGGGTCCCAGGTGAGCACCCGGCCCCAGTCGCCCCGGAAGCCGTACGGGCCGATCTCGTAGAGCATGCCGCCGGCGCGTGGCTCGATCCCCAGCTCGGCCAGCGCTTCCGGACCGGACCAGGTGTACTCGCGTACCCACCAGTCGGTCAGCGCCCCGGTGAACACGGCGAACGCCTGCTCCGCGGAGGCTGGGGTGAGAAGGCTGCTGCGTAGCGAGAACCGAGCGACATCCTGACGGACCTCATCCGGATCGGCCATCTCCTGTCCCATAGGCCCGGACCATACCGGCTGATGCCCGGGTGTGCAGCTTCGCGGTGTGCCCGCTTCCGGACAGCGTGAGACCGCTCTCCCGGCCGGCCGTGGCCGGTGGCCCTCCGGACCCTTTCCCCGCGTACGGCCGGGCCTGCGCCGCCACGGGTGGCCGCCCGGAAAGCGGGTAACCGCGGCTGATCCGGCCCGGCGGATCGGGCCAGCTTGGAGCGGAGAGCATGAGCGAGAGCGGAGCGACCGAACGGGAACCGGACCCGACCAGCGACCGGCTGGCTCACCACCAGACCGGCTCGACCGAGCCGGACGTCCTGCTCGATATCCCGAAGGTGTCGGTCGACTCGATCCGGCTGGCGGTCGACGGGCTCGACGCCGACCTGTCGCTGCGCGCCCGGCTGGCCAACCTGCTTCAGATCGATGCCGGGGTCCGGGTGCACCTGGAGGGCGTGGAGCTGGACATCACCGGCGTGCACGCCGAGGCGATGCTCAAGGTGCGGTTGGAGAAGCTGGTGACGATCCTGGACCGGGCGCTCAGCACGATCGACCGCAATCCGCAGGTTCTCGAGGCGCTGGCCCGGACGGTGCAGACCAGCATCGACGACGTCAACCGGTCCGCCCAGCAGCTCGCCGGGGGCACGAGCCCACTGCTCGGCCAGGCGGTGCAGCAGGCCGGCCAGGCCGTGCAGGAGGCGGGTCAGCAGGCTGGTCAGGTGGGGCAGCAGGTCGGCGGGGTCGGCGCGGTGGCGGACCGGTCGCTGCGGGAGCGCGCCGGCGAGCCCACGCCCACTCCACCGTCACCGCCGTCCGGCGCCCGGCCGCCGCAGCCACCGACCGGGCCGCCCGCCGGCGGTCAGGCCGGGCCCTCCGGTGGCGGGCAGGCCGGCCCCTCTGGTGGCGGTGCCGGTGCGGGGCAGCAGCCGTCGGGGGGTCCGACGGCCGGCGGACCGGCCGCGGGTGGGGCGGAGACCGGGGAGCCGTCGGGTGGCGCCGAGGGCGAGGGCCCCGAGGGTGGACGGGCCGGTGCGCGGCCGCCGGGCGGCCCGGGGACGGCCCAGGTGGCCGGCCAGGCCGGCGAGACGCTGCGACAGGCCGGCCGGAGCGTCTGGGAGGCGATCCAGAGCGGCATGGGCCAGCATCGGCAGGAGCGCCCGAAGCGCTGACGACTGCCCGGTGCGCTCCGACCAGGGCGAGCCCCTCACCACGTTGGCCGCAGGTGAGAGGCTTCCGGTATTCGTGAGATCGGCCAGGGTCGCGCCGCGGCCGCCCTGCGAAACGACAGGACTTTGAAGCCCTCGGGACTCCGCCCCGAACCCCCGGCCCTCCTCGGAGATCCGCTCACGCGGCTAGTGTCGTGCGTCAGAAATTCGCCTACAAAAGCGTGCCAGTGATTCGAGGATCTCCTCGGCGGTTTTGGTCCAGGTGAAGGGCCTGGGGTTGGTGTTCCAGTCTGCGATCCAGGTGCGGATGTCGGCTTCCAGGCTGTGAACGCTCTTGTGGGCGCCGCGGCGGATCTTCTGCTCTGTGAGGTAGCCGAACCAGCGTTCGACCTGGTTGATCCAGGAGGAACCGGTCGGTGTGAAGTGCATGTGGAAGCGGGGATGGCGGGCCAGCCACGCCCGCACGGCGGGGGTCTTGTGGGTGCCGTAGTTGTCGCAGACCAGGTGCACGTCCAGATCGGCTGGCACGGCCTTGTCGATCGTGGCCAGGAACTTCTTGAACTCGGTCGCGCGGTGCTGGCGGTGCAGTTCGCCGATGACGGTGCCGTCGGCGATGTTGAACGCGGCGAACAGGCTGGTGATGCCGTTGCGGACGTAGTCGTGGGTGCGCCGTTCGGGCATGCCGGGCATCATCGGCAGCACCGGCTGGGACCGGTCCAGGGCCTGGATCTGCGACTTCTCATCCACGCAGAGCACCACGGCCCGTTCGGGCGGGTTGTGGTAGAGCCCGACCACGTCGACGACCTTCTCGATGAACTGCGGATCCGTGGAGAGCTTGAACGTGTCGGCCAGATGCGGCTTGAGGCCGAAGTCCCGCCAGATCCGCCCGACGGTGGACTTCGACAGTCCGGACCTCTCCGCCATGGAGGTACGCGACCAGTGGGTGGCGTTACGTGGCGTCTGCTCCAAGGTGGCGACGACGACCTCTTCGACCCGGTCCACACCGATGGACGCAGGACGGCCCGGTCGCGGCTCATCGATCACTCCGTCCAGGCGCAGCTTCAAAAATCGCCGACGCCATTTGCCCACCGTGGACAGATGAACGCCCACAGCCGCCGCCACATCAGTGTTCGAGCCGCCATCGGCACAGGACAGAATGATCCGGGAACGCATCGCGAGGACCTGCGCCGTCTTCGCCCGCCGCGACCATCGGGTCAACGTCGCACGTTCTTCATCGGTCAACGTCAGCGGCGGGGTGGGACGCCCAGTCCTCGGCATCCCACCACCATACCCACTTATCAGGCGAATTTCTGGCGCACCGCACTAGTGCGGTGTCCACTAACGTTCACCGGGTTTGCGGTGGGTGTTGTGGATCCTCGCCTTGGGGGCGAGCGACTCCCCACCGGTGGGTGGGGCGGGCCTCCGCGGGCCAACTGATCCTCGCGCCGCCCGGGGTGGGCGGCGGGGGTCACGTCGGGACCGGCCGGCACCGGGCAGGTGCCGGCCGGCTCGACGGTGCGTGACCACCTCCGGCAACACAACAGCTCACCAGCAACCCTTCCCCGTCCGGGCCGGCCACGGCGTACGGGTGGATGATCCCCAGGTCCACCCCGGCCACCCGGGCCGGATCCGGCTCCTCACCCGGTTGGTAGACCGCCACCGGCGATCCAGTTGCCGAGATCGCGGCGACCAGGGCGACGCGGACTTGCCGAACGGCTCCGGAGTGGTCTTGGGGATCTACGGATCAGATGGTCGCCGTACACCCATCCGTACAGCCAAGCCGGCCGACCCAGCCGGTCATAGGCAGACGCAGGACGACTCGGCGAGCAGGTCAACGTCAGCCACCGACGGCCGCCGACAGCAGTCCCGATCTTTGCAAGGCAGGGGTCGGCGACGCTCTCCCGGCCGACCGGCATGACGAGGGGCCGTGCGATCTACGTGCGACAAGGGGCGGCCATCAGCGGGATTCCGGGGTCAACGAGGGTCAGACCGGACGGCCGGGCTTCCGGGGCGCAAAAGCAAAACGCCGACCGGCGTTTCCGCTGGTCGGCGCTGCTGTAGCCCGGCGAAAGGCTATGTGGCCAGGGCGGGTCGAACCGCCGACCTTCCGATTTTCAGATCCACGCGGCAGTGGTCGCGGGCACTCCGGCGATCCGCGGCCGACCGCCAGGTGCAGGGCCACGTGCTCGGCGTCGGCTCCTGTTGCCGTCATGCTGTCGTCATGGGCAGCCCATGTTGCGCCTGTCGCTTGGGGCTTCGCTGCCTTGTCGCTGCCTCGGCTGGCAGCGGCGGCACGACCTCTTCGTCCCGAACGCCGTGACGGTGTGGCAACCGATGTTGTCTGTCGCTGTCGGCTGTGCCGTCGTGCAGGTCGTTTGCGGTCCTATCGCGTCCCTCGCTGCGCCGTACCGACGAGTTTGCTGCCTCTCTGCTGCCTACGGTGCGGCGTCGTGATTTGGGGCCGTCGTCATGATCAGTCCGGTCCGACAGCGGGCCGTGAAGCGCGGTGCACGCTAGCGGGGCGCACGCCGTCGGGTATGAGGGTCAGCGTGTCTGACACCACGCGATGGTGTCAGGCGGTGTCACTCCGCCTTGCCATGACACCATCGGGGGCCTACCATGGTGTCATGGACCTTGACCGGTACGTCTCCGAACTCCAGACGCAGCTGGCTGCGGCGGCCGAGAATCGTGACGCGGACGCCCGGGCCGTCGCCGAGCAGCTCAGTGCCGCCCTCGACGCCGCGGTACGGCTGATGGTGCTGGGGGTCCTGAGCGACGCGGCCAGCGAGATCACCCGTGAGATCGCACCCGGGTCGGTCGATGTCGTGCTGCGGGGGCGTGATCCACACCTGATGGTGACTCGTCCCGAGGCGTCGGAGACGGATGCAACTGGTCCGTCCACACCCGAGGTCGCCGTACCGGCCGAGCCGCTCGACGACACGGTGACCTCTCGGACCACGCTGCGGCTGCCAGACCGGCTCAAGGCCCGGGTCGAGCAGGCCGCGGCCGAGGAGGGGATTTCGGTGAACTCGTGGTTCGTCCGCGCGATCGCCGCCGCCCTGGAACCAAACGTCCGCCGCCCCCCGCGGCGCGAGACCAAGCAGGGAGACAGCTTCACCGGCTGGGCCCGCTAGTCCCTATCCATCCCCCTTCATCGTCCCGTCGCGAGGCGGGACTGATCCGGCACGCCCATGTGGAGGTCAGTCATGCCCAGTTACGACGTTTCCGGTCCGATCGACCTGGACGTCACGGCCGGTGTCGGCTTCGTCGACATCGTCGCTTCGGATCGCACCGATGCCGTCGCCGAGGTCGTGCCGAGCAAACCCGGCCGCAGCGGCGATGAGTCACTCGCCCGCGAGGCCACGGTCTCGTTCGACAGTGGTGTGTTGCGGGTCAAGGTCCCGCGTCGGCTCAACCTGTTCGGCAAGAGCGACTCGGTCGATGTCCGGTGTGAGGTGCCGACCGGGTCGCGGGTCACGATTGAGACCGCCTACGGGTCGGTCCGGGCCCGCGGCGTGCTGGGGGACTGTCGCATCGTCGCGAAGTACGGCGGCGTCACCGCCGACACCGTCGCCAACCTCGTCCTCGAAGCGCCGTACGGCAGCACCGATATCGCCGAGGTGACCGGCCGGCTCGACGTCACCGCCGGCCATGGTGTGGTGCGCATTGCCGAGGTTCACGGCGATGCTCGGCTGCGCGCTTCGCACGGAACCATGGAGCTCGGTACCGCCGCCGGCGACGTGGAAGCCGCCACGTCCGGGGCACTGACCATCGACCGGGCCCTCGGCGACGTGACCGCGCGCAGCGCCCACGGACCCATCCGCATCCGGGAAGTGAGCGGCGGAACGATCCGGCTCGACAACGGCCACGCCGATGTCGACGTCGGTGTCCCGACCGGCATCGCGGCCTGGATCGACGCCGGCTCGGCCCACGGCCGGGTCCGCAACGAACTCACCCCCGACCCGGCCGCCGCCGCCAGCGACCGCGCGGTCGAACTTCACCTGCACGCGAACTACGGCAACGTCATCATCCGCCGCATCACCACCCCCCGAAGGGAAGCATCGAAATGATCCCCAATCAGGTCCAAGGGCCCGCGGTCCAGGTGCAGGGCTTGCAGAAGTCGTACAACAAGCTGCATGTGCTGCGAGGCGTGGACTTCGACGTGGCGCGGGGCAGCATCTTCGCCCTGCTCGGCTCGAACGGGGCGGGGAAGACCACGGTCGTGAAGATCCTGTCCACATTGCTCAAGGCTGACGCGGGCACCGCCAGCGTCCATCGGTTCGACGTCGCCAAGCAACCGGCGAACGTGCGGGAGTCCATCAGCCTCACCGGACAGTTCGCCGCTGTCGACGAAATCCTCACCGGCCGCGAGAACCTCGTGCTGGTCGCCCGGCTACGGCACCTCAAGAACCCGGGCAAGATCGCCGATGACCTGCTCGCGCGTTTCTCGCTGACCGACGCGGCCGCGCGGAAGGTGGCGACCTACTCGGGTGGCATGCGCCGCCGCCTCGACATCGCCATGAGCCTCGTCGGGAATCCGCCGATCATCTTCCTCGACGAACCGACGACCGGGCTCGACCCCCAGGGGCGCATCGAGGTGTGGCAGGCCGTCAAAAAAACTCGCCGGACAGGGTACGACGGTGCTGCTCACGACGCAGTATCTGGACGAAGCCGAACAACTCGCCGACCGGATCGCGATCCTCCACCAGGGTCGGATCATCGTGAACGGCACCCTCACCGAACTCAAGCAGCTGCTCCCACCCGCCAAGGTCGAATACGTCGAGAAGCAGCCCACCCTCGAGGACGTCTTCCTCGCCATCGTCGGCGACCGCAACGCCGGCACGGACAAGTAAGGAACCACGATGACCAAGCATTTCTTCGGCGACACCGCCGTCCTGCTGGGACGCTCCCTGCGCCACATCACGCGCAGCCTGGACACCATCATCACGACCACGATCATGCCCATTGCGTTCATGCTGCTGTTCGTCTACGTGTTCGGCGGCGCGATCAACTCCGGGTCGGATTCGTATGTGAGCTACCTGCTGCCCGGCATTCTGCTCATCACGATTGCTTCGGGCATCTCCTACACCGCATTCCGGCTCTTCCTGGATATGAAGAGCGGCATCTTCGAGCGATTCCAGTCCATGCCGATCGCCCGGTCGTCCGTACTGTGGGCGCACGTGCTGACCTCGCTGGTCGCCAATCTGATCTCGCTCGTGGTCGTCGTGGGCGTCGCCCTCCTCATCGGCTTCCGCTCGGGAGCGGGAGTGCTGGCGTGGCTCGCGGTCGCTGGCATCCTGATCCTGTTCACCCTGGCGTTGACGTGGCTCGCCGTCATCCCCGGTCTCACCGCGACGTCCGTGGACGGCGCGAGCGCCTTCTCCTACCCGCTCATCTTCCTGCCGTTCATCAGCTCGGCATTCGTGCCCACCGACACCATGCCCGGCCCCGTGCGCGCCTTCGCCGAGAACCAGCCGGTGACGTCCATCGTCAACGCGGTCCGCGACCTGTCCACACAGCAGCCGGTCGGCACCGACATCTGGATCGCCCTCGCCTGGTGTGTCGGCATCCTCATCGTCGCGTACATCTTTGCCATGGTCACTTACCGCCGGAAGATCTCCTAGACGAGTAATTCCTAAGTCGGTCCGGGGCTGCGAACGCAGCGAAGGGTGTTGATGATCCGTTTGTGACGACAGACATCAACACCCTTCTCACCGCACTGTACGTGAAGATCGACGACTGGCTGGGGCGGCCCCGCAGGTCCGGTCGGCCACCGAAGCTGTCAGACGCCGAACTGTTGACCCTCGCGGTGGCCCAGGTGCTGCTCGGGGTCCGGTCCGAGGCCCGCTGGCTGCGGTTCGTCCCCGCGCATCTGCCCGGAGCGTTTCCCTATCTGCCGGGCCAGTCCGGCTACAACAAGCGCCTACGAGCCGCCTTGCCGCTACTGAAGCGGGCGATCCGGGCGGTCGCTGCGGACACCGACCTGTGGACCGACTCCGCCTGGGTGGTCGACTCCACCCCGGTCGAGTGCGGCCGGTCCCGGCCCACCGCACGCCGCTCACGGTTAGCGGGATGGGCCAGCTACGGCTACTGCCCGTCCCACTCACGCTGGTTCTGGGGTCTGCGGCTACACCTGGTCTGCACCCCGGCCGGCCTGCCGGTCGCCTGGGCCCTGGCCAACCCGAAAGTCGACGAACGGCAGGTGTTGACCGCCGTCCTCGAACACGACCCGGACCTTTTGGCCGAACGCCCAGGCCTGCTGATCATCGCGGACAAGGGCTATGTGTCCGCCGAGCTGGACCGCTGGCTGGCCGAGCGCGGGGTGCGGCTGCTGCGACCCTCCTATCGCAACCGCACCCCACGCCCCGACGAGCACCTGCTCAAACCGATCCGGCAACTCATCGAATCGGTCAACGACACGCTCAAGGGCCAACTTGACCTCGAGCTACACGGCGGCCGCAGCATCGAAGGCGTCGCCGCCCGCGTCGCGCAACGACTCCTGGCCATGACCGCCGCCATCTGGCACAACCCCACCACCGGACAACCCCTGACCAGGTCCTTGATCGCCTACGACCACTGACCAGGATTAGGACTTACTCGTCTAGCCCTGCGCATTTGGTAGCGCCGGGATCGCAGGGTGCTCGCGTCGTTTGATGCCTTCTCGCTGCTTCCGGCCGACCGGTGATGGCCAGGAACGAATCAAGGCCTCTCCACGGAGGGGCCTTGACCTGCGGTTACCTCTGGTCGGGGTGGCCGGATTCGAACCGACGACCTCTTCGTCCCGAACTCGCGGCGGTTGATCCTGGTGCGGTTCCGCCCGAGGTCAAGCGGGCTGCACCAGTCGGAAGCGGTGGGGCGCGGCCGGCGTGAGTTGCTTTACTTCCGTGCAGTACAGCGACCAGGGCGAGACGCAGCTTCGACCCCCGCCGGGGGGAGCCTGGTCGGCGTTGTCGGCCAGTGTCAGCGGGTGTCGTTCCCTGTGGTCCTGCCTTCGGTGTCATGCCGGCTGTGACCATTGGAGTCGGTCGCGCAGCACAGCGTTCGCTGACTTTATGCTGACGCGGCACCTTCTGGTCCGTAGGTCACGGCGGCGCAGTCTCGTGCGGTGCCGTGCGACATCGGAAGGCACGGTTCGGACCCGTCGCGGCTCCTGCGGTCGCTCGCGTTGCTGTTACTTCTGTGCTGTACGTCGATCACTCCGGCCGCCTGCGGCCTAAGATGTTGCCTTGCGCGTTCACGGGGAGGCGACATGCCTGAAGACATCAATGCGGCAAGCCTGATCGCTCTGGCTGATCGCCTACGAGCCAAACCAGCGCAAAGCCATGAACGTCTCGAGCTGGTCACCAGCTGCGAAGGTTTGCCGTGGCTCGGCCGTGTCCCGGCTGCCACCGAGTCGTGCATCAAGATTCTCGCCCAGACTGACCCGAAGACCCGCTCAATGCCTTGCGAGCTCGGTATCTCCTCGATGGAGGTGCCCAGTGCCCTGACCACCTTCCGCCGTTGGTGGCCAAAGGCGGTCATCGCTATGGGCGATCCCGGGCAGCCCGATCCGCGGAAACCGTTGAAGCCCGGCATCGTGCAGTGGCGTTTCGACGGTGTCAACGCGTCGCCGGCGTTGAGCCCGCCGAGCACCGCTGGTTCTGCCGCTATCGCAGCTCACTTTGCCGGCCTGCCGTGGGCGCCACCGCCGATGATGTATGACGCGGCCGGTCCGCTTGCAGACATTGAGGCAGAGGACCTGCTGGCCAGCATGGTTCATCCGCCGCAGATGCCGGCAGGCCGATGGGATCGCCTGCCAGGCTTGTGGGAGCGCTACATCCAGGCGTGGTGCTGCCTGGGCCTGCTGCATCATCGACCGGAGCAACCGTGGCCGACATCGACCAGGCGACAAATGTTGATCGAGCTGGCCTACGGTGTCGAGGACTGGATTACCGAAGCCGCGCTCTATGCGCTAATCACCGCGGCTTGGGTGGACCCAGCATGCCGCTCAGACGTCGCCGGGTTGGTCGAGACCAGATACCTGATGATGCGTGAAGCGGCCGAGACCAGACCACTCACAATTGGCGTTTCCGTGGCGCAGCTGGTTTACATAACCCCAGGCATGCCAAACGAAACCCTTAACCATGCAGTGGATCTGACCGCTGCATCCCAGGAGTGGCCAGGCAATGGAAGCGTCTCGCTTGGCGGACCACCCGCGCCACCGCCGCGGCAAAGGTCGCTGTTGGACAGGCTTCGTCGCCGTTGACAGACCCAGGGCCGACCGAGCCCGAGCCCACGTGTACGGCTGGCTCACGAGGTGGGATCCGGCTGGCAGCGGAGCGCCAAGTCTTAAAAGCTGGTTCGGAGCTATGTTCACTGCAGCTCCCGACCTACGAGTGGGCCGCTAGGGACTCGAACCCTGAACCCCTCTGGTAGTCAGGTGATCATCCGCAATCGGGTGGAATCGGCCTGCTGACCGGCGCGAGGTCGCGCGCTGCCTTACAGCGTTTGATGGCCCTTGTCGGCGTCAATTGTGCCCGGCTTGTGCCAGATGATCTATCCAGTCCATCGCTCGCCGTCCAAGTACTGCTATCCACGCGGCCAGGAAATTCCGATGCACCCTGGTTCAATCGAGGACATGACTGACCTCCCCGATGGCACCGAGGGAACCGCGGAGATCGCGTTTGACGTGCCGGGATGGCCGCCAACCAAGAACGAGGCCACTTCGCTGCTGTCGGCGGGTCACAGCCACGCCGCGCGGGTCCGCGCGCTGTTGAACGCCGCCGGGCAAGCAGCGGCACGACTGGGGTGGTCCCCGTTGGCCTGCCAGATCGCGCTTGACCTGGTGGTACGCGGGCCTAATCAAGCACCCTCGGATGCGACGAACTACCTCGGCGGTGTTGGCGACGTGCTGCAAGTCAAGGCCACCGGCAACCTCGACTTGGCCCATCTGGGCGCCCTCAGGCAGGTGGCCCTCTATCTCGATGACCGCCAGGTCAGGCAGATCCGGTACACGGAGGAATGGGCCGAGCAGCCGTCTTACACAGTACGAATACATCCGTTAGCGGTCGGCGCGGCTCCCGGGCCGGCAGCCGGACAATGATCGAGTTCGGCACCCCATCCCCTCAACTGAACCGCCTACGTCTCGTTTACAAGGCGCTTTCGGCAAGACTTACAGCGTCCGCTGACGTCCACTGGGTCCGAGCCAGAGGCAAGATCCGTACGAACATGTCCGTCCTCGGCCCGCCACCGTTGGTGTCAGCGTTGATGTCAGACGTTGATCGACCTGCGTTGCCAACCAGTTCGGTTTGTGTATGGTCCGTCGAGTGATTTTCATGAGCGCCTGTTGCCGGCGAGACTTGCCGTGACGTCGATATCGCGATGGCCCGTGCTCGCACCGGCGGTCGCGGTCAGTCTGCTGGTGCTCGGCCTGGTGCTCAACGCCGCGACGATCATCTACGACCTTGCGCATTGGGGCGTGGTCTACTACGTGCCACCGGAGGTGGCCGCCAACCGGAATGGCCTTGCAGACCTCGGCGCCCAAGTCTTTGACCAACTGGCCACGGGGCTGTCCGTCCTAGCCGTGGCTGGCCTGCTCCTGTCGATAGCAGGGCTCGTGCGCGGCAGGACGTGGGCACATGTGACGACGTGCATCCTGACCGCCCCGTTCGCGCTTTGCTGCGGCCTGATGTTCATCAACGGCAGGGGCTCCTTCGCCGGGGACCCGGACGACCCGAACAACATCGCGCCTCGGCATACCTTCGCGCCAACCTGGGTCCTGATCAGCGACGCGCTGGCGCCACCCCTGCTCGTGGGCGCGGCGGTCATCGTCCTGATCCTGTTGTTTCTCCCCCCGGTCTATGGACGCTTCTACCCGTCCCGGCAGCAGCGCGACCCGCGAGGGTTCACTCATCGCGGATAGCCGAGGCGATGCGCGGGTCTTCCACCGCCGGCCGTCTTGCGGGAGGAGCTTGAGCTCTTCGTCCCGAACGCCGGTGCGGTGCATCGTCTGCTGCCATCGGTTGTCATCCCGTGCCTCTCAGCTCGGCTACCATCCCGCCTGCTGCCGTGACGTGTCGACCGCAGGCGGCACGTTCGGTGCTTCCTTGCTGCTTCCGAGAGTGGTCCAGAGAGCAGGCGCAGTCACCTGGCCCTGAACCTATGGATTGCCGGGAAGGGGGTCGCTCGCGGCTCCGTGCGCAGCTCATGAGCGGCTACTGGCTGGTTTGCGGCTCTAGCGGTCGCGTTCGTTGCTGTACTTCTGTGCTGTGCGGCGAAGAGTCCTGCGCCGCCTCCCGTTGGCAAGATGTGTATCCCTTCCGCCCTCACCAGTCGTCCGGGTACAAGTCCTCCTCCGGGTAGCCCGCCGAAACCAGCCGCCTGCGGACCCTCTCGACCTCCTGCGGCGGCGGGCGCCGCAGCGACGCGGCGGCAGCGGCGTCGTTGGCGATAACCACCGTCTCGCCGTCGATGAGCTCGGCAACGACGGCCGCCAGGTTCTCCTCGCACAGGCCAGCCTCAAGGACAGCCAGAAGTGGCAGGTAGTCCCTGGCCGGCAGTGAGGTGATCTCAACGACAATTGGGTAGGTATCGGTATTCGAATTGGGTGAGCACGAGTGCGGCGCGGACGATGTCGCCGACGCTTCGAGGGCTGGCGGTGGTATGGCGCAGGGCGTGCCATCGGCCGGTGAGCAGGGCGAAGCCGCGTTCGCCGAGGCCGCGCAGGGATCGCAGGAGCCGGTTATAGGTGCGGTTGTCGATGCCGAGGCGGCCGTCGTCGGCGGGTTGTTTGACCGGTGTGTGGATGCCTTGGCCCGCGCCCTCGTAGCCGGAGTCGGCGAGGGTGGGCAGGTCCAGTTGGGAGGCGGCCCAGTACAGCGCGCCGGTGATGTCATGGAGCTGGGCGCAGGTGAAATCGTGCAGGTGGCCGGGTGCCGCGTCGGAGGTCCAGATCGGGAGCCCGTCCGGGCGCATGATCGCTTGGATGTTGGCGCCGAAGTCGCGGTGCTTGCCGGAGTACCAGGCGTCGATCGGTTCGCCTTTGACGCTGGTGGTGGTCTCCGTGAGGCGGTCGGTGTCGAACAGTTTTCCGTCGAGGATCACGTGGGACCAGCCCTCGTCGGCGACCCGGGTCAGGGCGGTGTGTAGGTCCGGAGCCTGGGCGGATAGGACCGTGATGGCTTCGGCGATGTAGCGGTAGGTGGTGGCCCTCGATACGGCGAACCCGGCGCCGAGCAGGGGCTTGTCCTCGCCTTTGCGGAACCAGACCAGCACCATCAGCGCTTGGCGGAAGCAGGTCAATGCCCTGGTGCCGGTGCCGGTGCCGGTGCGGGTGCCGCGGGCTCGGCGCTCGGCGGCCAGTAGGCGGGCGAGGTAGTGCACGAGTTCCCTGGGTACGTCGAGCATGGCACGATAGGCGATCACGTGGAGTCCTGACTGGTGAAGTAGATCTTGGCAGACCTCTTCTACCGAGGGCTCCACGCCCAGGTCCAGCACCGTCCACTATGGACGCTTGGTCCGTGTCGACCTATTTTCAGACGCCAGCTACGGCAGTGATACTTCACATCAGAGCCGGCCCACTCCGCGCGACATGAGGCGGTGCGCGATCCAGCGGGTCGCATTTGAAGGCCGGCCCTTGATCAGCCTGGGAACGGGCGCAGGGGTGACTTATCGCCTACGGACCACTTGTGACCGAACGGGTCCGTGAAGCCACCTTGACGGTGCGTCCCCCAGGGCACGCGGTGATCCTCGATTCCCGCTCCGGCGGTTGCGCCGGCGGCGAGCGCGCGCTCGATGACGGAGTCGGGATCATCGGCGAACACCTCGATGCGGGTGCTCGTGACGCCCGCCTGGCCGGGACTGATCTCCGTGGGGTTCTCGGGATTGACCTCGTGGAGAAAGAAGGGGGCGCCACTGATCTCAAGGCCGGCCACGCCACCAAGGTTCCACAACTCTGTCGCGTCCAGTGCGGTCTTGTACCAGGCAACCGCAGCCTCTGCGTCTGGAACGATCAGCATCACAGAGATCACTGATGGTGAAGCGGATACCGTGTCGCCGGACGGGCCGGAACGATCTTTCGGTTCCTCGGTCATGCCCACAGCGTGCCAGACATGACGAGCAGCGTCTCCTGGTCTGGCGACGGCCGATTCCACCAGCACCAACGGCCAGCAGACCACGAGGTGTGACCGCCGTCCAACCCCCTTGCTGAGATCACTTCAGTCCGCTCGGGTACGCCCTCTGCAAGACCTCTAGGACGGGCAGTAGGTACGGCGGCAGCATGACAGCCAGCATCCCAGGTGCGGCAACCGTCAGCCGGTGCAGCCTGGTTACGTCTCGACCTACTCATTACGAGTCGCTCCCACGACGCTGGCCTACCGCCTGAGCCTCATGCCAAAGGTGACGTCCGGGTCCGCGGTCGTCCGCTCGTGCTCGCCGGTTTGGCTGCTCGCTTGGCTGCTCGACGGCTGTACCGAACCGTTTAGGTGCCGGATCTTGCAGCAGTGGCTCGCTCCTGACGGTCGAGGTCGGCACGCATCGCATCCGTCAACTCCTGCTGCGCTTCGGCATACATGTCCAGTAGCGCACCACCATTGGCAAGGGTTTCTTCGAACATGCCGGCGACCACCTTCCGAAGGTTGTCCGCCCTTTCGATGACGACCGGGTCGGGGGCGCAAAGCCGAAGCCGTACAACATGCTCAATCAGCTCTACGAGCTTGGCATCAGCTGCCTGGCGGCTGTCTTGCGTGATCTCACCAGCGGCAAACTGGTGACGGATCTTGCTCTGAAGATCGAACGCCGACTCCAATGCGCGCAGGTAGGAAACGTACTCCTCGCGGCACCTCTGTGACTGCAAGCGCTGCTGTTCCGCCACGGACAACTCCCATGCCGACCTCCTCTGCTGGGCGGTGGCCCAGGCGGTGCCAGCGATGCCTGCGAGACCAACCACAGCCGTGGTGACTGATCCGATCCAGTCTATTGTCACGGCTCGAACTAACCAGATCGGCGAAAATATGACGGAAGATCTTGGTAATAGCGGTAATGGTCGGCATCGTACGAATCACCGCCGAAGTTCGCCCATCGTGGCCTCACCTCGAAGTAGTGCGGTATTCCCCTGCCCGGTAGAGAATTCAGCAGATCCGCAACTCGACTGGCCCCTTCTTCGCCCTTGCCATCTCTTCCTTGGTGGAGATAGTCCAAATACCACTCAAATACGGCAATTTTGTCGTTGTGGAAGATTCCGCGAGGACACGCGGCTGGGGTTCGGCTCCGCTTCCATGATTTGCGCCACACCTGCGAAACCCTGCTGCTGGAGTTCGGCGTCCCGCCGCACATCGTCCGAGAGATCGCGGGCCACTCCGCGCTGGACGTCACCATGATGATCTACGCACACACATCGTTGGAGGAGAAGTACCGCGCGCTGGCCCGGCTCGATGAGCGCATCGGCAAGGAGTCGTTGTCGTCAGACTGCCGTCAGCGCGGTGACGAAACGGACATCCGATGACACGTACGGATCTGCAAAGCAGAACGCCGACCGGCGTTTCCGCTGGTCGGCGCTGCTGTAGCCCGGCGAAAGGCTATGTGGCCAGGGGCGGGGTCGAACCGCCGACCTTCCGATTTTCAGTCGGACGCTCGTACCAACTGAGCTACCTGGCCGTGCTGCGGCTCATGCTACCCGGACGGCGGGTCGTCCGCCGGGAGGGTCACATGCTCCGATACGCAGAACGCCGCGCAACCTTCACGCGGCGTCAGCGCTTGCGGTCCTGACGGGACTTGAACCCGCGACCTCCGCCTTGACAGGGCGGCGAGCACTCCAACTGCTCCACAGGACCTAGCTCTGTTGCATCCGGCCGAAGCCGGACCGTGCCCCCAACGGGATTCGAACCCGTGCTACCGCCTTGAAAGGGCGGCGTCCTGGGCCGCTAGACGATGAGGGCGGCCCCGCCATCATTGCACATTCGCAACTTCAAGCGGACTTGCTCCCATCCGGCCCCGCCGGAGGCTTGGAAAGCATACGTGATGGCCGGCCGGTGGACCAAACCGGTATGGCAGGCGGCACACCTACGGGTAAAACGGCAGCTCACGGGCGGTGTCAGCGGAGCCGGGAGATCCCGTACCGGCGTTTCAGGTCGGGGATCAGGTGCTGGCAGGCGGCCAGCGTGGGTCGGCGGTCGCCGCCTCCGTCGTGCATCAGCACGATCGCGCCGGGGCGGACCGCGGACCCGACCCGCTTCGCGATCGTCTTCGCGGTCGGGTGGTCCCAGTCCTGCGGGTCGACGCTCCAGTGCAGCGAGCGCATCCCGAGCTTGCGGGCCACCGCCACCACCTCCGGGGTCCACCGGCCCCCCGGCTGCCGGTAGTACGGGACCCGGGCGTTCGGTACGGCCGCCTTGATCGCCTTGTCGGTGCGGACCAGGTCGGCCCGGATCTCCGCCACCGGTCGCCGCCCGAGGTTGATGTCGTGGCGCCAGCTGTGGTTGCAGAGCTGGTGCCCCTCCCGGGCGATTCGGGCCACCAGCTCCGGGTAGCGCTTCGCCCGGCTGCCGATCAGGCAGAACGTCGCGGTGACGTGGTCGGCCTTCAGTTGGTCGAGGAGCTGGGGTGTCCACCTCGGGTCCGGCCCGTCGTCGAAGGTCAGCGCCACCGCCTGGTCGCCGCTGGTCCGCTGCAGCCCGGCCGGGAGCGTGGTGGGCATCGGCCGCAGCCGAGGTTTCGGCGGGGTGGTGCGGCTGGGGCGCGGCGAGGCGGTCGGCTTCGGCGCCGGCGGGGTCGCGGCGGCCGAGGGCATCGGTCCGGCCTGGGACGGGTTGTGGGCGGGGTCGCCGCAACCGGCCAGGAACAGGACCAGGCTGAGGCCGAACGCCAGCACGGCGCGTGAACGCATGTGTCGCTCCCGAGAGGGGGTCGGGGTAGGCGGACGCCCCGACGGTACGGGACGCGGCCCGGGAGCGGGAGGGGCGGTCAGTCCGTTGTCGACTGGTTCAGGGAGTCGCGTACCGCGAGTGCCAGCGAGAGTGCCTCGCCCAGGTCGACCGGACGGACCACCCCGGCGGGCAGCGTGTCGGCCAGCCAGCCCGGGCCGGCGGCGAGCACCAGCAGCGGCCGGCGGGGCGCCGCGAGCAGGGCGGAGAGCTGGCCCGGGTCGGCGGTGGCCCGGGTGTGCGACCACACCGCGACGGCGGCGGGCCCGGTCCGGTTGACCGCTTCGACCAGCGCCGCCACCGGCACCCGGGCGCCGAGCATCCGGTAGCCCACCCCGGCCTCGGCCAGCGCGGCGGCCAGCGCCTCCAGCGGCAGGCTGTGCTGCTCCTCGTCGGCGCAGGAGAGCAGGATCCGGGCCGGCCCGCTGACCGGGTGCGCCCGGGCCGCCGCCGCGAACGCCTCCGAGACGCACCGGGACATCAGGTGCTCCACCTCGATCAGCCTGGCGGTGGCGGCGTGCCGTTCACCGATTCCGGCGAGGACCGGGCGGAGCAGCCCGTCCCAGGTGGCGACCACGCCGTCGGCGGCGAGGGCGTGCGCGATGGTCTCGCCGATGGCCACCGAGTCCAGCCGCATGGCGGCCCGGGCCAGGCCACGGGCGACCGGCCCGGCCCGGCCGACCGGGATGGTCATCCCACCGCCGTCCCGGGTGGCGCCCAGCCGGGCCGGCGGCCCGGCGACGTCGAAGTCGCTCTCCGCCGGCGCCTGGCGGGCCCAGCGGGCCGCGTCGGCCGGGGTCACCCCCTCCGCGGTGAGCCGGCGCATGATCTCCAGGCGCGCGAGGTCGGCCGGCGTGTAACGCCGGTGGTGTCCCGGTACGTGCTGGCTGGGACCGAGACCGTAGCGCTGGTGCCAGGTGCGGAGCGTGGTGACCGCGACGCCCAACCGGCGCGCGACGGCCCCCGCGCTCAGCGCCTCATCGGCCACCTGACCGCTCCGACGCCTCATCCGCCGGAACGCCGGACGGGATCGCGGCGGCGCCGGGGGTGCCCGGCTCAGGGTGCGCGGAGCGCCGCAGTCGGTTCACCACCCCGCCCAGCCAGGGTGCGTACGCGCGCGGGTCGACGTCGAGGTCGGCCTCCAGCTCGGCGGGGTCGACCCAGCGCAGCTCGGCCACCTCGTCGGGGTCGGGCAGGGTGGGCAGCTCGGCCGGCACGTCGGCGCGCAGGACGTGGTCGTACTCGAATTCGACGCGGCCGGTGGCCGGGTCCTCGGCGTAGTAGACGTACACCCCGATCTCGGTGAGGGCGACCGGCTCGACGCCCAGCTCCTCGCGGAGCCGGCGGTTGGCGGCCTCGACCAGCGACTGGCCGGGCAGCGGGTGGCCGCAGCAGGAGTTGGCCCAGCGCAGCGGGAACCGGGTCTTGATGGTGGCCCGGCGCTGGAGCAGTACCCGGCCGTCGGGGTCGACCAGCAGCACCGAGAAGGCGCGGTGCAGCCGACCGGGCGGCTGGTGGGCGGCGGCCACGGTGGTCTCCCCGAGCGGGCGCCCGGTGTCGTCGACCAGCTCGACCAGGTGCTCCTCCCGGGCGGTCATGACGTGGCCCCGGTGATGCGGCCGGCGGCGAGCTTGCCGGAGATGAGGACCATCGGCACGCCCACGCCGGGTTGGGTGCCGGAGCCGACGAAGACCACGTTGTCCAGCGTGCGGTGCAGGTTCGACGGGCGGAACGGGCCGGTCTGGAACAGGCTGTGCGCCGCGGCGAACGGGGTGCCGGCGGCCATCCCCTGCTCCTCCCACTCGGCGGGGGTGATGGTGCGCAGCACCTCGACGCCCTCGCCGAAGCCGACGTAGCCGCGCTCCTCGAGGGTGTCGATGAGCTGGTCGGTGTAGCGGCGGCTGAGGTCGCCGCGCCAGTCGAACGGGGCCCGCTGGAGGTTCGGCACGGGGGCGAGCACGTAGTAGGTGTGCCGGCCGGCCGGGGCGACCGCCGGGTCGGTCCGGCTCGGGTTCGTCACCAGCAGCGACGGGTCGGTCATCAGCTCGCCGCGCCGGATCACCTCGTCGAACGTGCCCTTCCAGGACCGTCCGAAGTGGATGTTGTGGTGGGCGATCTGGTCATAGCCCTGCTTGGAGCCCACGTGCAGCACGACGCAGGAGGGCGAGTAGGTGAGCTTCCGCGCCCGGGCCGGGGGGAGCAGGTCCCGGTAGGCGACCGGCAGGTCGGGGTTGAGCACCACCACGTCGGCCGGGACGAAGTCGCCGTCGGTGGTCACCACCCCGGTGGCCCGGCCGTGGGCGGTCTCCACCCGGCTCACCGTGGTGCCGTACCGGATCTGCACGCCGTGCTTCTCGGCCGCGCCGGCCATCGCGCGGGAGACCGCGTGGATGCCGCCGCGCGGGAAGCACACGCCGGCAACCGAGTCGAGGTACGCGATGACCGCGTAGATGGCCAGCGCGTCCTGCGGCGCCAGGCCGGCGTACATCGCCTGGAAGGAGAAGATCCGCTGGGTACGCGGGTCCTGGAAGAACTGGTTGATCTTCGTCTGGAGCCGCCGGAACGCCCCGCCGGCGACCAGCTTCAGCAGGTTGCCGGTGAGCAGGTCGGTCGGGGCGTCCAGGTTGCGCTCGATGAAGTCGTTCCGTTCCAGCTCCCAGAGCCGGCGCGCGTAGTCGACGAAGCGCAGGTAGCCGTCGGCCTCCCGGGCGCCGCAGACCCGCGCGATCTCGGCCGCCATCCGGGTGGTGTCGGTGATCACGTCCAGCGTCGAGCCGTCCGGGTAGTAGGCGCGGTAGGCCGGGTCGAGCGGGGTGAGGTCGAGCCAGTCGGAGAGTTCCTCGCCGACCGCGCCCAGCGCCTCGGCGATCAGGCCGGGCATGGTGAGCACGGTCGGGCCGGTGTCGAACTCGTATCCGTCGACGCTGAGCCGGCCGGCTCGGCCGCCGGGCACCGGCTCGCGTTCCAGGACGGTCACCTGCCGGCCGCTCCCGGCCAGGTGCAGCGCGCACGCCAGCCCGCCCAGGCCCGCGCCCACGACCACGACCCGGTCCGTACGTCCGTTCACGGTTCGCACGTGATCACCTCCCTCACAAAGTTGCCCATCATGCCCGCCGCGTGGTGGCGGCGGTGGCGAGGCCCGTCAGCGCGGTGCGCGCGGTCTCGTCGATCGACGCGGTGCCGAGCGCGGTCAGCGCCTCGGCCACCCGGTCGGAGATCATCCGTTCGACCCGGGCGGCCGCCCGGGTGTCGGCGACCACCTCGGCCAGCCGGGCCACCTCGCGCGCCCCGGTGACCGAGCCGGCCCGGTCCAGCGCCCGGCGCTGGGTCGGGGTGGCGAGCTGCCGGGCCAGCATGAGCAGCGCGGTCGGCTTGCCGGTGCGCAGGTCGTCACCGGCCGGCTTGCCGGTGGCGGCCGGGTCGCCGTAGACGCCGAGCAGGTCGTCGCGGAGCTGGAACGCCTCGCCGACGGCCAGGCCGTAGCGGGTGTACGCGGCGATCAGCGGCGCGTCGGCGGCGACGCCGGCCAGGCAGGCGCCGAAGAGCAGCGGTTGCTGCACGGTGTAGCTGGCCGTCTTGTAGCGGGCCACCCGCAGCGCCCGGTCCACCGACCAGTTCGCCGCGTCGTTCTCGCCGAGGACGTCGAGGTACTGCCCGGCGACGGTCTCGATCCGCATCTGGTCGTAGCAGCGCCGGACGTCCAGCAGCCGGGTCGGCGGCACGGCGGCGTGCGCCAGCAGCCGGTCGGCCCAGACCATGCAGAGGTCGCCGATGAGCACGGCGACCGTCTCGCCGAACCGGTCCGGGTCGCCCACGTGGCCGGCCGCCCGGTGCCGGGCGGCGGCGGCCCGGTGCGCGGTGGGCAGGCCTCGTCGGGTGTCGGAGGCGTCCATCACGTCGTCGTGCACCAGCGCGAACGTGTGCAGCAGCTCCAGGGCGGCGAGCGCCGGCAGCACCGCCGGCAGCGGACCGTCCCCGCCGACCACCCCGCGCCAGCCCCAGTAGGCGAAGGTCGGGCGGACCCGCTTGCCGCCGGCCAGCACGCAATCGCGCGCCGTCTCGGCGAAACCACCCATGGCTGCGTCGATCTCGGTGAGCGAGTCGACCTCGGCGGCCAGGAACGCCGCCAGCGTGTCGTCGACCCCCTTGATCAGGTCCCTGGTGAACGCGGCCAGCACGCTGCGGACCGGATCGTCCGTCGCTCCCGGCTGTGCCGGTGCGACGCGGCGCACGCTAGCCGCAACTGCCTCGTTGGCCATGTCGGCGAGCGTACCCTAAGGTTACGAGTTGCGTCGATTGCTGCGTCGAACTTCGAGGAGGGCCGGTGGACACCGATCTCACCGCCGCCTATGCCCGCTGCCAGGAGCTGCACAGACGACACGGGCGTACCTACTATCTCGCCACCCGTCTGCTCCCCGCCTGGAAACGGCGGCATGTGCACGCCCTGTACGGATTCACGCGGTACGCCGACGAGATCGTCGACCGGACCGAGGAGCTGCCGCCCGCCGAGCGCGCCGCCCGGCTGGACGAGTGGTCGGCCCGCTTCGTCGCCGGGCTGTACGGCGAGCCGGTCGACGACCCGCTGCTCCCCGCCGTGTTGCACACCATCGCCGTCTTCGACCTGGACCGGGCCGACTTCGCGTCGTTTCTGAAGAGCATGGCGATGGACCTGACGGTCATGTCGTACCCGAGCTACGACGACCTGCTCGACTACATGGAGGGGTCGGCCGCCGTCATCGGCACCATGATGCTGCCGATCCTCGGCAGCTCCGACCTGGCGGCCGCCCGCGAACCGGCCCGGCAGCTCGGCTTAGCCTTTCAGCTCACCAACTTCATCCGGGACGTCGCCGAGGACCTGGACCGGGGCCGGACGTACCTGCCCGACGAGGACCTGGCCAAGTTCGACGTCACCCGCGACGACCTGCTCGCGGCGAAGGCGAAGGGCCGCACCACGCCGAGGATCCGGGAGCTGATCGAGTACGAGGTGACCCGTGCCCAGGCCCACTACGCGGCCGCCGCGCCGGGGATCACCCTCCTCGCCCCCGCCTCGCAGGCCTGCATGCGCACCGCGTACGCGCTCTACGGCGGGATCCTCGACGAGGTGGCCGCCCAGGGGTACGACGTCTTCGTGCGGCGCGCCCTCGTACCGCAGCGGCACCGGATGGCGGTGGCCGCGCGGGCCCTGCTCACCCCCACCGGCACGCCGGTGGTGATCCCCGGACCGGCCCGGACCCCGGTCGCCGTGCGCTGAACCGCGGTCAGCCGGAGTGAACGGTCAGAGGCAGGAGTGCAGGGCCTCGACCAGCTCGTCCACCCGGTCGTGCTCGGCCAGCCGGGCGGTCACGTAGGCGAAGGTGTAGCCGCGCTCGGGGTCGGCCCAGGCGCTGCTGCCACCGATCCCGCCCATGCCCCAGCTCCCGTCCGGCTCCCACTGCATGCCCAACGTCCAGTACGCCCGCCGGTCCAGCACCAGGTCCGGGCCGTCGTACTGGACCCGGGTCGCCTCGGCGACCAACTCCGGGCTGAACAGGCGTACCCCGTCCAGGGTGCCGCCGGCCAGCAGGCCCGCGTAGAGGCGGGCCAGGCCGGCGGCGGTGGCGTGCAGGTTCACCGCCGGCACCTCCGCGCCCCGCCAGAGCGGGCTGTTCACCACCGCGAGGTCCAGGCCGCCGGCCGGGTTGCCCAGCGCGCGGGCGCGCAGCGACCCCGGCTCGCCCAGCATCCGGGTCGGCCATCCCGGATCGCCGTACGACAGCTCCGCGCAGCGCCGCCGGTCCGCCGCGTCGAGGCCGAAGCCCAGGTCGAGGCCCCACGGCCCGGCGATCTCCTCGGCCAGGAACCGACCCACCGACCGGCCGTCCACCCGGCGGACCAGCTCGCCCACCAGGTGCCCGTACGTCCAGGCGTGCTCGCCCGCGACGGTGCCCGGCGCCCACTCCGGCTCGGCGGCGGCCAGGTCCGCGCAGAGCAGCGTCCAGTCGCCGATCGCCTCCCCCGGTCGGGGGACCGGGAACACCGGCAGCCCGGCGGTGTGGCTGAGCACCTGCCGGACCGTCGCCGGGGTGCGGAATCCCGGCCAGTGCGCCGCCACCGGGTCGTCCAGGTCTACCCGGCCCCGGTCGACCAGCATCAGCAGGCAGAGCGCGGCTACCGGCTTGCCGACCGAGTAGACGTTGACCAGGGTGTCCGGCCGCCATCCCGAACCGCCGAGCAGGTCGACCACCGGCGCGCCGTCGTACCAGACGGTCAGCGCCGCGCCGGTCTCCCGGCCGCTGACGAAGAGGTCCTGGAAGCAGTCCCGGACCGGGGCGAAGCGTGGGTGCATCCGGCCACGGTAGGGGGTCCGAGGTGTTACGGGCGCGGGAATTCCGGCGGGTGCGGTGGTCCGCCCTCCGCGGGTGCGGAATGCTGGCGGAATGGCGGAGCCGGAACTGGTGGACGTGGTCGTGGTCGGACTCGGGGTCGGCGGCGAGGAGGTGGCCGAACGACTCGCCGAGGCCGGTCTCGACGTCGTCGGGATCGAGCGGGACCTGGTCGGCGGGGAGTGCCCGTACTGGGGCTGCGTCCCGAGCAAGATGATGATCCGGGCGGCGAACGCGCTCGCCGAGGCGCGCCGGGTCAACGAGCTGGCCGGCGCGGCGCAGGTCCAGCCCGACTGGGCGCCGGTGGCGAAGCGGATCCGGGAGGAGGCCACCGACACCTGGGACGACAAGGTGGCGGTGGACCGCTTCGTCGGCAAGGGCGGCCGGTTCGTCCGGGGCAGTGGCCGGCTCGACGGGCCCGGCCGGGTCCGCATCGGCGACCAGGTGTTCCAGGCCCGGTACGGGGTGGTGCTCGGCACCGGCACCCGGCCCTCGATCCCGCCGATCGACGGGCTGGCGGACACACCGTACTGGACGAACCACCAGGCCATCGAGGTGGAGGAGCTGCCGGAGTCGCTCCTCATCCTGGGCGGTGGCGCGATCGGCCTGGAACTGGCCCAGGTCTTCGCCCGGTTCGGCGTGCGGGTGACCGTGGTCGAGGCGGCGGACCGGGTGCTCGCCGTCGAGGAGCCGGAGGCGTCGGAGGTGGCCGCGGCGGCGCTGCAAGCCGACGGGGTGATCATCGCCACCGGGGTGAAGGCGGAGCGGGTCAGCCACGACGGGCAGAGCTTCACCGTGCACGGGGGCGGCGGCGCGGAGTTCACCGCCGAGCGGCTGTTGGTGGTGACCGGCCGCAAGGCGCACCTGGACGAGCTGGGGTTGGAGACCGTCGACGTCGACGCGTCCCAGCGCTACCTGCCGGTGGACGAGCGGATGCACGCGGCCGACGGCATCTGGGCGGTCGGCGACCTGACGGGTGAGGGCGCGTTCACCCACATCGCCATGTACCAGGCGGCCATCGTCGTCGCCGACGTCCTCGACCACATGCGGCGTACCAAGGGCGGCCCGGACGCCAGCGGCACCGCGAGCGTCGTCGGCGGCGCGGCCGGGATGGCCAGCGCGGTCGGCGGCGCGATGAGCGCCGGCGGGGCGACCGCCGCGCCGGGCAGCGTCCCGCGCGCCGACTACCGGGCGCTGCCCCGGGTCACCTTCACCGACCCCGAGATCGGCGCGGTCGGGCTCACCGAGAAGCAGGCCCGCGAGCGCGGCATCAACCTCCAGGTCGGCTTCACCGAGCTGTCGTCCTCGGCCCGGGGCTGGATCCACAAGGCCGGCAACGAGGGCTTCATCAAGCTGATCGCCGACGCCGACCAGGGCGTGCTGATCGGCGCGACCTCGGCCGGCCCGGCCGGCGGCGAGGTGCTGTCGGCGCTGGTGGTGGCGGTGCACGCGGCGGTGCCGCTGAGCCAGCTCCGGCACATGATCTACGCGTACCCGACCTTCCACCGCGCCATCGAGGACGCCCTCCGCCAGTTGAAGTGACTCGCCGCCGCTTCCTACCAGGACCTACTCCGGCGGCTCGCCGTGCCGGCCGGCGCCGGCGGTGAAGCGGGCGGCGCCCGGCATCGCGTCGATGATCAGGGACTCCATGCCGAAGGCCAGTTCGGTCGCCATCGCCTCCGGCTCCGGCAGGCCGGCGTTGGCGAGCAGCGCGGCCCGGTCGTTGCGCAGGCAGGTCTGCGGGTGCCGGGCGATCTCGGCGGCCAGCCGCTCGGCCTCCGCCCGGGCCGCACCCGGCGCGACCAGCCGGTTGACCAACCCCATCGCGTACGCCTCCTCGGCTGGCACCGGGCGGCCGGTGAGGATCAGGTCCATCGCCCGGCTCTCGCCGATCAGCCGGGGCAGCCGGACCGTGCCACCGTCGATCAGCGGGACGCCCCAGCGCCGGCAGAACACCCCGAGCACCGCGTCGGACTCGGCGATCCGCAGGTCGCACCAGAGCGCCAGCTCCAGCCCGCCGGCCACGGCGTACCCGGAGATCGCGGCGAGCACCGGCTTGGACAGGCGCATCCTGGTGGGGCCCATCGGACCGTCGCCCTCCGGCTCGACCCGGTTGCCGCTCGGCGTACCGATGGCCTTCAGGTCGGCGCCCGAGCAGAACGTGCCGCCGGCGCCCCAGAGCACGGCGACCGCCGCGTCCGAGTCGGCCTCGAAGGCGCGGAACGCGTCGGCGAGCGCCCGGGCGGTCGGTCCGTCGACGGCGTTCCGGGCCGCCGGCCGGTCCAGGATCACCGTGGTCACCGGCGCGTCGTGCTCCACGCGTACGCCCATCGGGTCAGCATGCCCGCCGACGGCACCGGCACGCCAGGTTTCAGTCGGCGCCGTGCTGCCCTCGACGGGTCAGGTCAAGGCTCGCGCCCGCTACGAAGCTGATGACGTGAATGAATCGCTGGTGTCCGCCAGTCTCAGGCGCGCTCACGCAGCTCGGCGACGAAGGCTCGCCACGCGGCCGGGGTGAAGGTGAGGGCCGGGCCGGTCGGGTTCTTGGAGTCGCGGACCGCGACCAGGTCGGGGAGGTTGTCGGCGACCTCGACGCAGTTGCCGCCGTTGCCGCTGCTGCGGCTGCTCTTGCGCCACCGGGCGCCCGTCAGCTCCATGTCTCCGCCACTTCCGTGATGAGGTCGACCGACTGCCAGTGGGACGACGCCTCGCCGCGCACGTTCTCCCACGCGGCCATTATCGCCGCGATCTCATCGACGTCGCTAACCACTTGTCCCTGGAGCTGGTTGTCGAGGTAGCCGGCGAGCCGGTGGTCCGGGCAGGCAGCGATCACGAAGGGGCCGTTCAGGCCGGCGTAGGCCCGACCGAGGACGGCACGACGTGGATCCGGACGTGCGGTTCGGCGCAGGCGGCAACCAGGGCGTGGAGTTGCTCGCGCATCGTCTCCGGACCACCGACGGGCCGGCGGAGAACTCCCTCGTCGATGACGGCCGTGAACTGCGGCGGATCCTCTCGTCTGAGGATGCCCTGACGGGCGAGCCGAGCCGCGATGTGTCGGTCGATGTCGGCCCTCGGCAGCATGCCGGCACCGATGAGAACAGCTCTGGCATAGGCCTCGGTCTGAAGTAGGCCCGGCAGAACGAGGGATTCAAACGACCGCAGCGACACCGCCTCGCGCTCGATCTCCTGCCATGGACGGAACCAAACCGGCTCACGACGTCTTGAAGTGTCCGGCCAAATGTCCCCGACGTCCCGGCCCAGCACCTCCGCCGCTGACACCCGATGCCGGGGATGGGGGATCCGGCCCTCGCTGAGCCACCGCCCCACGGTCTTCGGGTCCACGCCCACTCGCTCGGCGAGCGATTCGGTCGTGTGCCCGGTCTCGCCGAGCGCCACCCGCAGCGCGTCGTTCACGGCCCCTCCATCGGATGTCTCGAATATCCACCGACCATATAGCTACGCGGTGTATCTGTCCGATCACCGGAGGGAGCGTGTTGCGCAGGACGGCGCGACCGGTGGAGGCGAGGAGCCCGGCGGTCGGCGTCAGCGCCGGGGCCGCCCCGCCAACGACGTCGGGGGCGGCCCCCTCGAACCTCTTCCGAAGGGAGCCCACCGTGCGTTTCCGGTTCTGGCGACACCAGCCCGAGAGGTCGATCCCCGTACCTCGACCGAGGACGCCGCTGAACGAGCGGCCGAGCTGGGCGACCCGGCCGACCGAGGTCTTTCCGACGAGCGACCCGGGTCGCGCGGGCAACCTCACTCCGGCGCAGCGCTGGCGGGCCGGCGGATGGCGGCGCGCCGGCGGCCGGAGGTGAGCCGCCCGTCCCGGCCGCACCTGCCGATGCGCCCGCTGTGGCGCTGCCGGGGCTGCGGCGCGGAGTGGCCCTGCCAGCCGGCGCGACTCTCCCTACTGGTCGAGTACCGCGACGACCGGACCGCGCTGCTGGTCTACCTCGGCACCCTGATGGCCGAGGCCGGCGCGCAGTTGTCCCAACTCAACGGCCACGCCGCGCCGGCGAATCTGACCGAGCGGTTCCTGTCCTGGGCGCGCGCCCGATGACCGGCGCGGCGGCGGCTCCCGGCGGTCCGCGCCGGCGGTCAGGCGCGGCGGGCCAGGGTGGCGCCGAGGGCGGCGCCCACCACGCAGCCCACCCCGAGCAGCTGCGGCCAGGCCAGCAGCTCGCCCAGGAGCAGCGCGCCGACCAGCGCCGCCACCGCCGGTTCCAGGCTGAGCAGGACCGCGAAGACCCGCGCCGGCAGCCGGCGCAGGGCGGCCAGCTCCGCCGAGTACGGCAGCACCGACGACAGCAGCGCCACCCCGAGCCCGAGCGCGAGGATCCGGGGGTCGAGCAGCTCCGCGCCGCCCGACGCCACCCCGAACGGCAGTACGCAGACCGCGCCCACGGCCATCCCCAGCGCCAGCCCCCGGGTGCCCGGCACGTGCCCGCTCATCGCCTTGCCGAGCAGCACGTACCCGGCCCAGCCGACCGCGATCAGCGCGCAGAGCAGCAGGCCGACGGCGTCCACGCCGACCCCGCCCAGTCCGGCGAGCAGCAGCACGCCCGTGCCGGCCAGCGCCGCCCAGAGCACGTCGGTGAACCGGCGGCTGCCCAGCAGCGACACCAGCAGCGGACCGGCGAAGCCGACGGTGACCGCCACCCCGAGCGGCACCCGCTGCAGGGCGGCGTAGAAGGCGAGGTTCATCGCCGCCATGGCCACCCCGAACGCCCCGACCAGACCGACCGCCCGCCAGCCGAGCCGCAGCGTGGGCCGGCTCGCCGCGAGCAGGACGAGCGCGCCGAGGCCGAGCCGCAGGGCGGTGGTGCCGCCCGGGCTGGTCGAGGCGAAGAGCTGCTTGGCCACCGCCGCGCCGACCTGCGTGGAGACCATCCCGAGCAGCATCAGCAACGGCGGCGGTACGGCCTCCGGGCGGCCGAGCGCCGCGGTGAGCCGGACGGCCGGGTGGACCGGCAGGGGGCGGGAAGCGTGCGCGTACACCTCGGTCACGATGGTCGCGGACCGGGCCCGGCGCGACCGGATTTCCCGCTCCCCGGGCCGGCCCTGCGGTTCGGGGCGGGCGCTAACATCAGCGGCGGCACGATCATGTGAGGTGCCCCGCGCGAGCGGGGAGAATCGGGAAGCCGGTGCGAATCCGGCACGGGCCCGCCGCGGTGACCGGGGAGCCACCGTCCACGCGCGTCACGCGCAGCCACTGGCCGTACGGCTGGGAAGGCGGACGGCCAGGCGTCGATCCGGGAGTCCGAAGACCGGCCTCGCGTCAGCCTGCCCGCCCTTCGGGGTCGGGCCGAGCGCAGCGGGAGCCTGCCTTGGATCTGTACGACGTCATCCACCGCCGTCGGGACGTGCGCGCCGAGTTCACCGGAGCGCCGGTGCCGGACGACACCCTGGACCGCATCCTCACCGCGGCGCACGCCGCGCCGAGCGTCGGCCACACCCAGCCCTGGGACTTCATCCTGGTACGCGACCCGGAGACCCGCCGCCGCTTCCACCGGCACGTGCAGGTCGAGCGGGACACCTTCGCCGCCACCCTGGACGGTCCGGCCGCCGAACGGTTCGCCCGGATCAAGATCGACGGGGTGCTGGAGTCCACGCTCTCGGTCGTCGTCACGTACGACCCCGCGCGGGGCGGCCCGGCCGTGCTCGGCCGGCACGCCATCGCGGACGCCGGCCTCTACTCGGTCTGCCTGGCCATCCAGAACCTCTGGCTGGCCGCCACCGCCGAAGAGCTCGGCGTCGGTTGGGTCTCCTTCTACCGGGAGCCGTTCCTGGCCGAGCTGCTCGGCATCCCGGCCGGCGTCCGCCCGGTCGCCTGGCTCTGCCTCGGCCCGGTCACCCACCTGGAGACCGTCCCCGACCTGGTCCGCCACGGCTGGCGCGCCGGCCGCCCGCTCACCGCCGCGCTGCACACCGACCGCTGGTCCGCCTGACCCGCCTGACCCACCCGCGCTCCGGCTGCGCCAGCAGGATCGCGCTGTCTCCTGAGAAGGCGGGCGGGTGGTCCGGTTACCGGACGGGTGATTCGCCGCCGCCGCCCGGTTTGGGGCGGCTCCTGCCGGGAAGTCGGACCGGGTGCGTGAACTGCTGACGAAACTCGAACAGGCCTCCGCGCTGGACCGGGTGGGCGACCGGTTGCAGCGCGTCGTCCAAGCCACCCTGCGCCCGCAGCGGGTCCGGGACGCGCTGCACGGCGTCTGGCTCGGGCACCCGCTGCACCCGGCGATGGTGCAGGTGCCGGTCGGAGCCTGGATCTCCGCCGCCGTGGTCGACCTGCTGCCCGGGCAGCGCCGGGCCGCCACCGCGCTGGTCGGGCTCGGCACGGCCAGCGCGGTGCCTGCCGCCCTGGCCGGGCTCAACGACTGGGCCTCGCTGACCCGCGACCAGCGCCGGGTCGGCCTGGTGCACGCCGCCTCCAACGCCGTCGGGGTGGCCCTCTACGCCGGCTCGCTGGCCGCCCGGCTGAACGGGCGGCACGGGCTGGGCCGGGCGCTGGCGTACCTGGGGCTCTCCGCGGCGAGCACCGGGGCGTACCTGGGCGGGCACCTGGCGTACAAGCAGGGGGCGCAGGTCACCCAGAGCGTCTCCGAGCTGCACCTGATCAGCGACGGCTGGCACCCGCTGGCCGACCTGGCCACCCTGCCGCAGCGGGAGCTGCTCACCCGGGAGGTGGACGACGTCTCGGTGATCCTCTACCGGCACGGCGACGACGTCACCGTGATGCTGGAACGCTGCCCGCACCAGAGCGGCCCGCTCGGCCAGGGCGAGGTGCAGGAGATCGACGGCCACGCCTGCGTGGTCTGCCCGTGGCACGGCAGCACGTTCCGGCTCAACGGTGGCGAGGTGGTGCACGGGCCGTCCGGGAACGACCAGCAGGTCCTGCCGACCCGGGTGGTCAACGGGGTCCTGCAGACCCGACTGCCCTGACGCCGACCGCCGGACCGTCGCCGGTCGCCGGAACGCCCGCCTGCCCGCGAGCGCCGGACCGGCGGCGGTCGGGCCCGGTCGGCCCGGTCGGTCAGTCCTTGCGGTGCCGGCCGCTGGAGAGCGCCCGCCCGGCGGTCCGGACCACCGGCCGCCGCCGCAGGCCGAGCACCGCGCCGATCTGCGCGCCGACGATGCTCGCCACCGCCAGCACCGCCGAGATCGCCAGCGGCCGGTTGATGCCCTCGTCGGTGATCGCCCGGGACGCACCGGCGGCCATCGCGGGCGGCTGTCCCACCGGCCCGTCGACATCCGGCGCGGGTTGCTGCGGCGTCACGTCGGACGGCTGCGGAGCGGTCGGCGTACGGGAGGCCGGGGCGGGGCGGGTGGGCGTCGCCGGACGGACCACCAGGCGGCCGGTGGCGTGCGTACGGGCGCCCTCGTCGACCGCGCTGGCGGGCAGTTTCAGCAGCTGACCGGCGCGGATCCGGTCCGGATCGGCGAGCCGGTTGAGCCGGGCAACCTCCCGGTAGCGGTCGAAGTCGTCGAGGTAGCGTTCGGCCACCTCGCCCAGGTAGTCGCCCTTCGCCACCCGGTACACCGGCGGCGCGGCCCGCCCCGGCAGCAGCCCGCCGGTGGCGGACGTGGTCGGCGCGGCCGAGCTGGCGGCCGTCGACGCGGTCGGGAAGGCCGACGCGGTGGCGACCGGCGGGGCGGCCAGGGTGGCGGCGCTCGCGGCGACCGGGGTCGCGGCGAGGATCAGCGCCACCGAGCCGACCAGCGCTGCGGCCGCCCGCTGCTGCCGGCGCATCCCGGGCAGCCGGGGCGCCGGCCGGTGCAGCGTCTGCGCCCCCAGCTCCAGCAGGACGGAGAAGGCGAACGTCGCCCAGCCGAACCAGCCGACCACCGCCAGCGCCCGCAGGAAGAGCTGCCCGTCGTCCCGGCTGGTCAGCGTCGTACCGATCTCGGCGAGGGTGGGCAGGTGGTCGGGGAGCGGGTTACCGGCGAAGGCGAGCAGCGCGATCGGCGCGCCGGCCAGCACCGCGCAGAGCACGACGAGGGAGCCGAGCCCGGTGAGGACCTGGCCGGTCCGCCGTACGGCGGACCGTTGCGGTGCGGCCATGGCTGCCTTCCTTCCTACGGCGCCCCGGTGAGCGCCCGCGCGGTGGCCTCACCGGTGACGGTGACGGTGTTGTCGAAGCCGAACAGGCCGAGCAGGTCCCGGCGGTAGGTGATGCGGACGCGTACCTGGATCTGCTTCTCGCCGTCGACCACCGGGAAGCTGACCTCGTGGCCGCGCACGCCGCGCGCGGCGGCGAGGTAGTCCGCGACGGCGGTCCGGGCGCTCGCCTCGTCGATCTCCTTCGGGCCGCCCTCGATCGCCCGCGCCCGGTCGATCATCTGGCCGCCGCTGCGGGCCGCCTCCGCGGCGAGGTCGTCCGCGCGCTGCAACGAGCGCAACTGCCCGGCCCCGTCGTAGGCGAGCCCGATGATGACGAGCACGCCGGTCATCGCAGCGGCGAGGAAGAGGCTGACCCGGCCGCTCTCCCGGACCGTCCACCCGGTCATCGGCGGCTCCGGTAGGTGTCCAGCGGCGAGGTGAAGGTGGCGGCGACGGCCTTGCCGCCCGGCACCCCGGGGGCGCGCAGGTCGGCGAAGGAGACGGTGCAGCTCACCGTGACCGTGACGGTCGCCGGCACGCCCGGCGCGCTGCGGTACGCCCGCTCGAAGGTGGTCCGCGTCCTTCCCACCGAGCCGCTGAGCGACAGCGCCGGCTCGCCCGAGCAGTTCAGGCCCCGCCAGTCGAGCTGTCGCCGGGCCGCCTCGACGGCGGCGGCCCGGCCTGTGCGGGCGTCCCGGGCGATCGAGGCGGCCCGGGCGGCGTCGTGCGCGGCCGACTCCACCGCCTCGTCGGCGACCGCGGTCCGGCCCGCCACCCCGGCCAGCACCATCAGCGCGATGAAGGCCGGGGCGAGCACCGCCACCTCGATCGAGACGGAACCCCGATCGGGCCGGTCGACCATCCGCCTCACCCCGTCGTCCAGCGTTCGATGGTGCCGTGGGCGGTCTGCCGGACCGGGAAGCTGACCCCCGGGATGACCGACAGGGACCGGCCGCTGACCGTGCAGGTGACCTCGGTGGCGCCGGCGACGCAGGTCGGGCCGGCGGCCTCCCAGCCGACCAGCCAGTCACCGGCCGCCCGCAGGAAACGGGTGGCCCGGGCCTCCCCGGCGCCGGGCGGCGCCTGGACGACCCGTTGGGCGTTCACTCCGCTCTGCGCCGCGTTCAGCGCGGTGGAGCGGGCGACGAACCAGACGGCGAGCTGGATCGAGGCGAAGAGCAGCACCAGGATCACCGGCATCAGCACCGCCAGCTCCACCGGGTTCGCGCCCCGGTCCGCCCCGCCCTCGGCGAGCCGCCGCCGGATGGCGTCGCAGAGCCGCCCCGGTCCGCGGGGGCCGGCGGGCCGATCGGCGGCTGCCGACCGGCTCCGGTCCGTACGAGCGGGGCGGTCCATCACGGCGCGGTGTTGTTCGGGATGGCGTTCATCCAGTTGTTCGCCTTGGTCAGGGCGAGCGCGGTGACCGCCATGGCGACCGCGACCAGCCCGAAGATGATCACGGCGGTCGGCACCGGGCTGTCGCCCCGCTCGGTGTCGCGGCGCAGCTCGGCCAGCCGGGTCGCCACCGCGGCATGCAGACAGGTGTAGAAGTACATGGCGTTCTCCTTCTCGGTTCGGTTCACAGGCGGGCGAGGAACGGATAGACGGCGAAGCCGAGCAGGACGAAGACCAGCAGCGAGCCGGGGATGTCCAGCCGGCTGGTCACCCCCTCGGCCCGGGCCAGGTTGTCGGTGCGGATCTGGTCGCGCAGCGAGTCGGCCCGGCTGCGCAGGGTCTCGTGCACCTGCGCCCCCTCGCTGCCCGAGGAGCGCATGATCGCGCCGACGTCGCCGAGCTCCGGGATGCCGATCCGGTCGGCCAGCTCCTGGAGCTCGTCCCAGGGCGAGTGCATCTGCAACTGGGCGATCCGCAGCGACTCGCGGATCCGGTCGAAGACCCAGCCGTCGCAGACCGCCGCCGCCCGCTCCAGCGACTGTACCGGGCCGTGCGCGGCGGAGAGCTGCAACGCCACCAGGTCGAGGTAGGTGCAGACCGCCTGGCGGAACTCGTCCCGCGCGGCGTCCGCCTTCGTCAGCACCGCGCGGTGCGCGAGCAGGCCGGCGACCAGCGCCATCCCCAGGCTGCCCAGCACCGGTACGACCACCGGGACCGACACCCCGCCCGCGAAGAGCGCGGCCGACGCCAGTGCCGGGGTGGCGAAGCCGACCAGCGCGGAGAGCAGCACCGACAGGGCGTACTGCTCGGGCGTCCGGTCGATCAGCGCGAGCTGCCGGTGCGGCGGACGCAGCCAGCGGGAGAATCCGCCCAACCAGTGCGGCCCGCTGCCGGCCACCGGGGCCTGGCCGGGCGGCTGGTGCAGCCGGCGCAGCGCCGGGCCGAGCGCCGGGGTGGCCGGCAGCGCCTCGCGTACCACGAGGAAGAGGCCGAGGCCGACGACCGCCCCGCCGACCACGGCGATGGTGAGCTGCCAGTTCAGAATCATGGGAGCCGCCTTTCGTTCGCGACTGCGGGGCTCGCAAGCTCACTCCTCGCGTTCACGCGATCGCCTGCTCCAGGTCGGGGGCGGGCAGGAAGCGCGCCGGGCGGGGCGGCTGGCTCATTGAGCGCACCCAGACCAGCAACCCGACGAACGCGGTGCCGAGCACCGCCATCACCAGCTGGCCGACCACCGTCCCGTACGGCTGCACGTACTCGCGGTTGACCAGCCCGTACGCGAGGGTGGCCAGGGTCATCCCGGTGAGGAAGCGGACCGCGAACCGGGGCTGGGTGCGCTTCGCCTCGATCTCCCGCCGGGTGGCCACCTCGGCGGAGGCGGCCGAGGCGATCGAGCCGAGCACGTCACCGAGGCGCTCGCCACGGTCGGTCAGGTGCAGGATCAGCGCGGCCACCACCTGGTCGCAGACCGGGTCGCCGATCTCGTCGGCGAAGGCGAGCAGGGCGGCCCGGGCCAGCCAGCCGGCCTGGAGCCGGGCGGCGAGGGCGCGTACCTCCTCCTGGATCTCGTCGGGCGCCGTGGCGATGGTGCCGATGATGGCCTGCTGGAGGCCCTGCCCGGTGCCGGAGATGTCCTTGAGCCGGCGGGTCCATTCGCCGACCGCCTCGATCCGGGCGATGGCCCGCTGCTCGGCCCGACCGACCGCGAAGAGCCACGGCACGCCGGGCACCGCCAGGGCCACCAGCAGACCCACCACCGGCAGCCCGGTGGACAGGAAGGCAAGCGCGCCGGCCAGCACCGCGCCGCCGAAGAGCAGCTGGTGGTTGCGCTGCTCCCGCCGGCTCGCCCCGGAACCCGTCCAGAGTCGACGCAGCCCCCGGCCCGCGCCGGGTGTCGTCCCGGCTGGTCGGGTGGTGCCGACCAGGGCGACCACGGCCAGCACCAGACCGGCTACGCACGCCGCCCCGGAGACCAGCGCGATCAGCTGGAGAGTCGTCATGAGGTCGACCGCCGGTCGAGTCGGGTGTGCCGGTGGCGCCGCCAGGCTCCGGTGCCGGCCTCGATGAAGCGGGTCAGCAGCCGGGCGTCGTAGCCCACCCGCAGGAGCTGGTCGCGGATCCGCTCGGGCAGGTGACGGGGGACCGCCCGGCCGTCCGGGCCCGGTCCGAAGACCGAGGTGGTGGTGATCCGGTTGCCCTCGCTCACCCCGATCACCTCCTCCACGTGGGAGACGAACCGGTGCTTGCGGCCGCCGATCGCGGTCTCGTCCTCGACGGTGACGTAGACGATCAGGTCCAGCGCGTTGCCGGCCATCCGGCGGGCCTGGTCGACCGTCATCTCCCGGCCGTGGGCCAGCGCCAGCTCGATGATCCGCTCGCTCACCCCGGCCGGCGTACGGGCGTGGATGGTGCACATCGACCCGCGGCTGGTGGTCATCGCCTGGAGCATCGGCACGATCTCCCGGGACCGGACCTCGCCGACGATGATCCGCAGCACGCCCATCCGCAGCGAGACCGGGATCAGGTCGGCGATGCTCACCTCGCCGGCCGGCCGCCCGTCCAGGCCGCGCTCGCCGTGCCCCTCCCGGGACTCGAAGCTCATCACCGCCCGGTGCTTCTGCCCCCGGCGGGCCGGCAGCAGCTCCCGGCTCTCCTCCAGCAGCACGTACGGCTCGTCGGCCGGAATCTCGTCCATCAGCGCCCGGATGACGGTGGTCTTCCCGGCCCCGGCCAGCCCGGCGACCATGATGTTCAGCCCGGCCCGCATCGAGGCGCGGAGGAAGTCGCGCAGCAGTGGATCGATCATCTCGTCCAGGTCGGGCCGGCTGCCGGCGATCTCCTCCAGGCTGACGTCCAGCGTGTTGTGCTTGCGGATCACCGCGTACGGGCGGTGGCTGACCAGGAAGACCGCGGCGAGCCGGCTGCCGTCGGGCAGTTGCAGGTCGAGCGTCGGCTTCGAGGTCGACAGGGAACGCTCGGTCGCGCCGGCCCGGCGGGCCGCCGCCTGGAGGATCTCCACCAGCTCGTCGTCGCTGTCGGCGATCGGCTCGACCCAGTCCACCCCGCCGCCGTGCCGGGTGATCCGCACCTGGTCGCAGCCGAGGATGTGCACCTCCTCGATCGTGTCGTCGACCAGCAGCGTCTGGAGCCGGCCGAGACCGACCAGCTCGGCGGTCACCTGGTCGAGCAGGAGCCGTTCGGCGTCGGCCGGCATCGGGGTGCCGGCCCGGCGCACCGAGTCGGCGTACGCGGAGACCACCGCGACGGCGAGCCGGGCGCGCTCGACCTCCTCGGCGTCCGCGTCGAACTCCCGGCCGCGCTGCCAGAGGGTGAGCCGTTCGCTCAGCTCCCGGCGCAGCTCGCGGACCACCGCGAAGTCGACCCGGGGGCGGGGCGGCGGCGCCACCCGGTGTGGCGGGCCGACCGCGACCGGGGGCGGCGCGGGGTGGTGGTGCCGACCGTTCGGCGGGGGGAGCGGCGGTGCCGTGGAGGTGGCCCCCGGCTGCTGCCCGCGCGGGTCGTGGGAGACCGGCTCAAACCGCACCGTGGGCCTCCTGCGGGACCGGCGCCTGCGGCGCCCCCTGGGTGACCGGCCAGGCCAGCCGGGCCCGTCGACGTTCCAGCAGCGCCCGGATCGGTACCTCCAGCGCGCCGGCCGCGCGCATCAACGGCCGTCCGGCGCGTACGGTGCCGCCGAGGCTGAGCACCTCCGCGGTACGCGGGTCGTGTGGCAGGCGGGCGATCACCGGCAGCCGCAGCGCCTTGCTGATCTCGCTGGTGCCATGCCCGTCCCCGACCACCAGCAGGCGCAGGGTGCCCGGCGGCACCCGGTGCTCGGCGAGGTCCCGCTCGACGGCGCGGATGGTGGCCCGGGTGGCGGAGAGGTCGGGCAGCTGGGCCCGGGTGACCAGCAGCACCACCGCGGCGGCCCGGAGCACCGGCCACGGTGGACCGGCGACCTGGAGCCGTCCACAGTCGACCAGCACGTCGTACGGGGGCAGGCCCTTCTCCAGCCCGGCGAAGGAGTCGGCGAACCGCTGCCACAGCGGGGTGACGCTGCCGGCCTGGGCCGGGTCGACCACGCCGGGCAGCAGCAGCCGCTCCCGCTTCGGCGCGTCCAGGTCGACCAGCTGGGACCAGAAGGCGGTGTCCAGGTTGCCGTCGCGCAGCTCCCCGACGGCGAGTTCGCCGATGCCCCGGGGGCCGTCGAGCGCCCCGCCGAGGTAGCCGGCGAGGATCGAGCCGCCCGCCGGGTCGCACTCCGCCAGCACGAGCCGCCGGTGCCAGCTCAGCGCGGCGGCGAGGGCCGAGGTGGTGACGCCGGGCGACCCCTTCGCCGAGACCAGGGCGATGATCGCCATCAGGCCGCCTCGGTGAGCACGACCGCGATCCGGTCGTCGGCGGCCAGCACCACCACGGCGGGCACGTCGCGTACGGCGAGGGCCAGGTAGACCACCACGTCGTCGTTCTCCGGGGTGGCGGTGTCGATCACGGTGGCCTCGAACCGGGTGCCGCCGCTGCGCGCCGGACCCTCGGCGTTGGAGTCCGGGGTGCTGACCAGGAGCACCTTGTCCCCGGGGTGCAGCTTGCGGGCCGGCACCTGGCTCGGCTCCAGGCCGAGCGCGATCTGCTGCTGGCCGGGGCCGAGCAGCGGGTCGTCGGTGAGCTGGGCCCGGGTCAACAGGGTGCCGGGGGTCAGCGACACGGCGGCCCGCAGGCCCACCACCTCGTTCAGCCGGCGGGCCGGCACCGGCGCCAGGCCCTGGCCACCGGAGACCTGCACCGCGACCAGGTCGGCGGCGCTGAGCTGCCGGCCCACCTCGACCGGCCGGGCCACCGCCAGGTAGCTGCCGGTCGCCCGGACCGAGGTGACCGCGAAGGCCGCGCCCAGCCCGCCGAGGGCGATCAGCAGGACCGCCAGGCCGAGCAGGCCGGGCCGTACCCGCCGCTGCCGGACCACCTTGGGGGGCGCCACCGGGGCGTCCACCGGGGTCCCGTTCCGCGTCACCAGACTCACCGCGTCACCACCTGAAGTTCGTCGATTTCCACCGGGACCGTGCCGCTGTTCCGCTGCTGGGGGATGTCGCCGCTCGGGTCGCCGTCGCCCGCCTCCCAGTGCACCGTCCAGTACGTGGTGGCGCTGACCTGGTAGGTGTCGGCCCGGCGGTAGCCCTGGTCGTAGCCGCAGTCCGGGGAGGTCAGGCCGGCCCGGGGACCGTCCGCCTGGTAGGGGGTGCCCGGCCTGGTGCAGGTGACCCGGGTGCCGTCGCCCATGTTCCAGACGATCCGGTCCACCCTGGCCGTGAGGCGGACGGTGAGCCCGCGGTCGGAGGCGGACGCGCTCAGCGGGCCGAAGTAGCTGGCGCCGCCGCCGGCCCACATCCAGACCGGCAGCCCGACCAGGCCCGGCCCCTTGCTGCGCCGGGGAGCGACCGCGATCCGGGGCGGGAGCAGCGAGATCGAGGCGAGCGCCCGCCGGGCCAGCTCCTCCGGGTCCGGCGGGGCGCCGTAGCCGGGCGGCGGGCCGTCCCGCAGCACCACGGTCTGCGCGCCGAGGTCGCCGCCGTTGCAGGTCTGGACGTACCACTGCTTGCCGTCGGGGGCGGGGGGCTGCGGCTCGGCGACCTTGTAGTAGCAGCCGTCGCCGGTGTTGAACCAGCCCAGGATGTCGTCGTAGCAGGGGATCACCCGGCCGTTCCACCGGCACTTCGCCGTGCCGCCGGAGCCGCCACCGCCGGTGTCCCCGCCGCCGCCCGGCCCGCCCGGCCCACCCGGCACGCCGGGGTCGTCGTCCCAGACGTTGCAGTCGGTCTGCCCGGGCGGGCATTCGGCGCCCGGATCGCCGGGCCCGGCGGCGGAGGCGGGCGCGCCGGTCAGCGCCAGCAGCAGCGTCAGCCCGGCTGCGGCGAGCAGCCGGCGGGGGGTCCCGGCCTCGATCGGCCGGGCCGGGACGCCCCCTCCTCCCCAGGTCAGCACGGCTGGTCCTGGTGCGCGGCGCCGAGGTTGACCAGCCACCGGCCGTCGGGGTAGCGGGTCGCGGTGGCGGTCGCCAGGTAGCGGCCCCCGCCGGAGCCCGGCACCACCCGCCGGTCCTTGGCGTAGACCAGCCGGTAGCCGGTCGCGTCCAGGCAGTCCTGGATCTCCACCGTGGGTGGGTCGGCGGCCAGGCTGACCGAAACGACGGTGGGATTGGAAACGAGTGTGCCGGTACGCATCGCGCCGTGCTCCTTCGCCTCACGAATTGCCAGTCGTACCCGGGTCAGCAGCGGATCCGCCACGAATCGGGCCAATGCCGGATGCGTCGGATCGCTGTGCGCACTCGCCGCCCGGGACGCCTCGAGATAGCCGGAATAGGCGGCGAGGGCCGCCTTTCCCGCCGCCTCGTCGGCGGCGTCCGAATGGGCGACCGGGGTGGCGTCGTGGTCCGCCGGGGGGCGGGTCGCCGTCTCCCGGTCGGCGCCGCAGCCGGCGCTCGTACCCAGCACGGCAAGGCTGAGCAGGCAGGATGTCCATCGGCGGGATTGCCGTGTACGCAACGCCGGGCCCTCCTCGGTGGCGGCCCGGAGCCGCCTGGCGGGCGTGCTCCGGGCAGGCGGAAGCGCGCCCGGATGTGCTCTGCCGGGCCTGAAGTCGCTGCCGCTGCATTTATCTGTACGGATCTTTTACAAATTCGAAACCTGATGTCTCCGGTCGGCCTCCGACGCCAATTGCTTGGGGGTTGCGTCGTACCCAAGGGGCGAGCATAGGCTGACGCTCGCCGATGCAACAGAGGCAATTCATTTGATCACGCTCAGTGATGACGGGTGGTGATGACGGGTGGGTGTCCGGAGGGTGACGCGACGGCCCGGTCCGGCGGCGGCCGTCGGTCGGCACGGACCGACCGGTCCGGCGGTCGGGTGGCCGGCGGGCGGGCGGCCGGCCGGTGGATTGGGTGGCATCGGTGCCTCTGGTCCGATCCGTCCCGCCGCCCTTCGGGCCGTCGAAGGGGTCGCGCCGGTCGCCGGCCGGGCGCTGCCGTCAACCCGGGTCCGCTCGACCGGCACGCCACTTTCCGCGCCATCCGCCACTCGCCGATCGGCAGAATTTCACTCTCCGTGCTCCGAAGTGGAACACACCGCGACCGTCCGGCGGGGCCCGCGATGACCGGTCGAGGGCTCCGGACCGCCGACCGGGCGGCCACCGGGGAGGCTTCCGCGCCGAGCGCCCGTCCGGCCGTACGCCTGCTGGCCGCCCTGGCGGTCGTACCGCCGCTGCGGCTGGCGGTGGCCCGGTACGCCGTACCGCCGGGGTCCGCGGACCGGACCGGGTGCGACGGCTGCGGCGCGCCGATCGGCCTGGACCGGCCGGTGCCGGCGCTCGGGCCGGCGGCCCGCTGCCCGGGCTGCCGTGCGCGGGTCGGGGCGGCGCCGGGCGCGGTCGAGCTGGCCCTGGTCGCGGCGCTGGCGGTGCTCGCGCTGGCCGGCGGTTCGGTCGCCGAGCTGGCCGCGACGGCCTGGTGGCTGGCCTGGGCGGTGCCGCTGGCCCTGGTCGACGCGGCCGTGCACCGGCTGCCCGACCGGCTCAGCTACCCGGCGGCGGCCGGCACCTGGGCGCTGCTCGGGCTGGCCGCGCTGACCGGGCCCGGACCGGCGCCATGGCTGCGCGCCACGCTCGCCGGGTCGGGCCTCGCGCTCGGGTTCGCGGCGACCACCCTGCTGCTGGGTCGGCGCGGGTTCGGGCTCGGCGACGCCAAGCTGGCGCTGAGCGTGGGGGCGCTGCTCGGCTGGTACGGCTGGCCGGTCCTGCTGGCCGGGCTGGTGCTCGCCTTCGCCCTCTCCGCGCTGGTCGCCCTCACCCTGCTGGCGACTCGCCGGGTCCGCTGGTCCAGCCACCTCCCCTTCGGCCCGTTCCTGATCATCGCCACCCCCCTGACGCTCCTCCTCACCCCCTGACCGCCCGTTCGATCAAGGAGTTGTGGTGCCCGGTTCGTCCGTGATGAACGAGGCGGCGGCGGGGTGCGGCGTCAGCGGCGGGCGGGGTGGGTCAGGGGGCGGCGGGCCGCGCGGCGGACGCGCCAGTGCAGGGCCTCGGCGAGTGGGCGGGCCGCGAGCGGGGTGAACAGGGTGCCGAACAGGGCACCGAGGAGCAGGCCGGCGGCCACGTCGTGCGGGTAGTGCACGCCGATGAACGTGCGGGAGAGCGCGGCGAGCAGCGCCAGCGGGGCGGCGACCAGCCCGATCCGCCGGTGCAGCAGCAGGGTTGCGGCGGCCAGTGCGCCGGCGATGGTGGCGTGGTTGCTCGGGAAGGACCAGTCGCCCGCCGGCGGGCAGTGGGCGGCCACGATCACCAGGTCGGCCGGGCTGCGGCAGGGGCGGTCCTCGGCGACCAGGTCCTTGAGCCCCTCGCTGCCGCCGTACGCCATGAGCACCGACACCGGGGCGGCGAGGGCGAGCGCCCGCCCCCGGATGTCACCGCCGAGCAGCCGGGTCGCCGCGGCGAGCAGCAGCAGTACGCCGAGCAGCAGGACCGCCCCCTCGGTGAAGTGGTTGGCGAACCAGTGGACCGGCTGGGGCGTGCCGTCGGCGAAGTCGACGATGTCGCGGTACCACTCGACGCTGATGTCGGGAACATCGGTCATAACGGTGTCAGTCATGAATCACCTCACCAAATGTTCATACTCCGTTCACCTCCACGGCACAGTAGGAATCGACGGGTGGGCACGCAGTGCGCGAAGGTCCGGCCCTTCACCTGACCTTCGTCCAGGGGTTCCGCTCAGTCGGTGGCAGCAGGCTCGGCGGGCTGGCGCTGGCCCGGCTGGGCGGTCAGCCCGGACATCCGCTCGACCACCGCCTCCAGCGCCTCGAAGGCGTACGCCCAGTTGTGGCACTTGAAGCTGCGCAGCCCCTCGATGGGGGTGCGGCAGTCGGCGCAGTACACCCCGGGGATCGCGTCCGGCACCTCGGTGTTGACGTACTTGCGCTCGCCGAGGATCACCCGGGCGATCATCGCCCGGTCGTGCACGCCGTGCAGCGCCGACGCGACGATGTCGTACCAGTTGGCCCGCCGGCCGCACTTCGGGCAGTCCGGCTCGTCGCCGCTGACCCAGAGCGGCGCGCCGATAGTGCGCGCCGGCATCCCGAGCAGCTTCTCCAGCCGGCGTACGTCCGGCTCCGGCGTCGTCCAGCGGTGCCGGCCCGGCAGCGAGGCGGGCGAGTCGTAGACGGCGCGGAACACGACCGGATCCACCTCCACGGTCTCGCGCTTGCTGGTCATGCGATACCTCCTCGACGCTCGGTGGCACCACCGTCCTATCAGGTGAACGGGGCGCGCAGCCGGATCAAGGACACGACACGGCGGGTCAGCGGTGTCGCGCAGGGTGCTGCACATCAGGCGCGGCGTCGGCATCCGCCACTGACCGTCCCTGTCGCCGGCCGGGTTCAGCCGCCGGTCGAGCTGGTCAGCCCTGGTGCGCCGATGCCGGCGTCGGCTGGTCAGATGTCGACGGCCAGGCGGACCGTCACCATGTCTCCCACCTCAAGCCCTTCGGCCTTCCGCACCGACGCCCGCACCGGCACGATGTACCGCCCGTCTTTCGGAAACAGCGACGTCTCCCACCCGGTCCCCCCGATCTGCGCCCGGACCGGAACCATGCCCCAGCCGTAGGTCACCAACGCGGACATCGCGGCCAGTTCACCGCACTCCTCTTCCGGAACCGTGATGAAATGCCACGGCGCCGGGCCTTTCCAGAACCACATCTCGCCGGTGAACTCCAGGTTCATCCGATCACCCCGCCCACCTCGGGTTTCCCGCAACGGCGTCGAGCCACAGGACGTACAGCAGGCGCTGAGGCACGCCAACACCCTGGAAACCTACGTGCACCGGCTGCCGAAGAGGGACCCGCCGGTCTTCAAGCTCGCGCAGCTCGCTGGCCACGAGCAACACCGACACGGGCGTCGGCGCTGCTGCCAGCGTCTCGCCGCCCACCTCCGCGGTCAGCCGGGGCGCCCCCGCAGCATGGCCCGGGTCAACCGCCCGCCCATGGCGTCCCCGACCACCACCCCGGCCAACACCAGCACGACGAGGGTGGTGACCAGCACCGGGGGCCAGCCGCCCACCAACGGTGCCGCAGCCGCCAGCACCAGCAGCCAGAGCACCCGGTGCCACGGGAGCATGCCGGCGATCCGGTAGGTGAACAGGGTGCGCCCGAGCAGGAACAGCGCGGGCCCGCCGAGGATCAGGGCGGTCCAGCGCGCCGGTGTGTCGCCGGTGGACCGGTCGATGACCAGGTCGAAACCGGCGGCGGTGCAGACGATGCCGGCCAACATCACCAGGTGGGTGTACGGTGCCAGCCGTGTCGCCCGCCGGAGCAGCTGCGCCGACGACATCCGCACGATGGAACCGGCCCCCAGGACGTAGATCTGCCAGAGCAGCAGCATGGTGACGAAGGCGGCCAGGAAGGCGGCCAGCCGTGCGCGGGTGAAGTCCGCGGCGTTGATCTCCAGGGCCGGTACCAGGATGATGTCGCCGAGCGCCAGGATGACGAACTGCTGGTACCGCTCGCCCAGGTGCTCGGTCGTCTTCTCGTACTGTCCGACCGGTACCCGGCCGAGCCGGGGTGTGGGGTAGCGCGCCGCAGCCGCGACGTAGTCGATCGCCACCGCGACGGTCCAGAGCGTCCATCGCGGCGCGTCCGGCAGCAGCGCCCCGACGACCCAGAAGACGCCGGAGACCAGGAACCAGACAAGGAAGCGCGCCGCACGCTCCTCGGCCGGATGCCGGTGCTGGTGCAACACGCTCACCAGCACCAGACCCCGCACCACGTGCGGGGTCACGTATCCGGCGGCGAAGATCAGCGCGTGCGCGTCGGAGGCCAGCGCCGCTGCCATCAACACGGCACCGAGCATGGTCACCATCAGGATGACCTGGATCGGACGCTGGTCGGGGTCGTAGAAGTCGGTGGTGGTCGAGGTGATCGACCAGGTCCACCAGATGGCCATCAGCATGAGCACGACCGGCCCGACGCCGGCCCACGAGTCCCGCTCGGCGATCAGCATCGAGGTCAGCGCCAGGGCGGCCACGAAGACGACGTCGAAGAGCAGCTCCAGCAGGGTCGCCCGGGTCGACCCGTTCGGCCGGCGCACCAGCTCGGTGCTGTCTCCGGTCGTCATGCCCGGCCTCCCGCCGCCCGTCACACCCGGTCGCGCGGGCGACGCCGGGGCCGCGTTGCACGCCGGCCGCCGGGCGTACGGCCCCCGGCGCTGCATCCTCGAGGATTATCGGTGCCGCCGGGGTGGCCCGTCCCCGGATCGGCAAGTCCGGCCGGCGGCCGGATTATCAGCTCGAGCGCAGGCTTGACAACAGCGGCTACGAGCGCACCGACCGGCGCCTTGCTCTTGTCGCCATCTGGGGCGCGATGGCGTGGTACGACTGCCTTAATGCTGGCGCGGAGCCGACAGAACGGGCGAGCGGATGGCGGGTGAGGCGGGCGAGCTCCTGCGGAGACCGGAGGTGCCACAGCGGGCGACGTTCCTGGAACTGTTCTTCGACCTGGCGTTTGTCGTCGCGCTCACCCAGCTCTCCCAAGGGCTGGCCGATGATCTCAGCTGGCGCGGCGCCTTCCAGACGCTGGTGCTGCTGCTGGCCATGTGGTGGGTCTGGTCCATCACGGCGGCGGTAACCGACAGGTACGACCCGCAGCGGCCGGCGATACAGCTGCTGGTCCTCGCGACCTTGGGCGGCAGTCTGGTGATGGCCGCCGCGGCGCCCCAGGCGTTCGGCAAGCGGGGCCTGATCTTCGCAGGCGCGTACGTCGCCATCCAGATCGGCCGCGGCTTCTTCCTCCTGCTCGCCCTGCGGGGCCGCGAACTGAAGCGCAGAATCGGACGGTCGCTGTTCTGGTTCGGTGTGTCCGCAGTGCCGTGGATCGCGGGGGCGATCGCGCACGGTACGGCGCGTGGGGTGCTGTGGGCGCTGGCGGTGGCCGTGGACTACGCGGGATTCGCACTCGGCTGGCCCACGCCGGGGCTGGGCCGCTCGCCCAGGTCGGAGTGGCAGGTCGTGCCCGAGCACCTGGCCGAGCGCTACCGCCAGTTCTTCATCATCGCACTCGGCGAGTTGATCCTGGTCACCGCGTTGACCCTCGGTCGCAGCGACTTCGCGGCGGACCAGACCGCAGCGTTCGTGGTCTCGATCGCCACCACCGTACTGATCTGGCGGATCTACATCTACCGCGCCGGGGAGGTACTGGCCGCGGCCATCGAAGCATCCCCCGACCCACTCCGCCTCACCCTCTCGGCGACATACGCCCACATGGTCATGGTGGCCGGCATCGTCGTCACCTCCGTCGGCGACAAATTCGTCATCACCCATCCGCTCGGACACACCCCACCGGGCTGGATCGCCGTCATCCTCGGCGGACCCGCGCTGTTCCTGGCCGGACGTGCCCACTTCGAGTACGCCGTGTTCGGCCGGGTGTCCCGGGATCGGCCGATCGGACTGCTCGTGCTGGCCGCCATGGCCCCGGTGATGCTCCTCGTACCGCCGCTGATGGCCGCCCTCGCCGCAACCGCAGTCCTCACCGCAGTCGCGGTCGCCGACACGACCCGCGCCCGGCGGCGCCCATCCGCGCCGCCCTCGCCACCAGGCGGACCATCGTGACAGGTGCCTGCGGCACTTCTTTGCCACCACGCTGATGAGCAACGGCTTCGAGCCACAGGACGTGCAGAAGGCGTTGCGGCACGCCAACCTGCGGATCTACCCTTGAGACCTCGGGGGCGGTGTGGAGTGGGCCGCCAGGGACTCGAACCCTGAACCTATGGATTAAAAGTCCACAGCTCTGCCATTGAGCTAGCGGCCCGCCCGCTCAGGCTACCGGAACCCGCTCGCGCGAGCCTTCCGGCTTCCCGCCGCCCGTCGATGTCCGACACCCGACGCCGAGACGCCCGCGCATGCGGGCGAGCCGCTCGACGATGGCCCGCAGCGCCGTGGCCGACCAGGCTGGGGCCATGACATTGCTGCGTACGGCCGTGCTGGCCGGGGCGACGCTGGCGACCGGGCTGATGGCGGGACTCTTCTTCGCGTACTCGTGCTCGGTGATGCCGGGTCTGGCCGGGACCGACGACCGGAGCTTCGTCGGCACCATGCAGTGGATCAACCGGCGGATCCTGAATGGCTGGTTCCTGGCCGCCTTCCTCGGGGCGGTGCTGCTGCCCGCCCTCGCGGTCGCGCTGCACCTCACGGTCGGCGGCCGGGTGTTGGCCTGGGCCGGTGCGGCGCTGGCGTTCTACCTGGCCACGCTGATGATCACCATGCGCTGCAACGTGCCGCTCAACGACCAGTTGGACGCGGCCGGGCCGGTGGACCGGATCGCCGACCTCGCGGCGGTCCGCGAGCGCTTCGAGGTGACCTGGGTGCGGTGGAACCTGGCCCGCACCGTCACCAACGTGGCCGCCTTCGCCTGCCTGATCGGCGCCCTGCTGACCCGCCGCGCCTGAGCCGCCCCGGCTGCCACCCGCCAAGGGTGATCCACACCAGGTCGGCCAGGTGGGGGTGTCCGACCCGCCGGGAGACCGCCAGGTCGGCGATCTGGTGAAAGGGAGCATGGGGCGGCCCACCGGGGGAACGGTGTCCGGCGTGAGGATGAGCAGCACGCCCGCGGTGGCCGCGTCGAGCGAGGTGGTCGGCGTGGACGGCGTACGGCAGCCCGGCGGCGAGGTGCACGCCTGGCTGCCGGGGCAGAACCAGACGGTCTGCGGGCTGCCGCTCAGTCGTACCCGGCTGCGTCGCTTCCCGCACGTGCCGTTCGACTACGCCTCGACCGACGTGCTCACCGAGGCCGACCCGGTCGGGTTCATCTGCCCGCGTTGCCTGGCCGCCATGCAGGGGCGCCGGCGGCAGGAGAAGAGCTGGGTACGCCACTCGCCCCGGCCGTGACCGGCCCGGGGTTGGAGTCCGGTTCAGCGGGTACGGCAGCCGGTATGCGGATCGTGATCGCCGGGGCCAGCGGCAACGTCGGGACGGCCTTGCTGCGCCGGCTGCGTCAGGAGTCCGGGCTGGAGCTGGCCGGGGTGGCCCGCCGACTGCCGGGGCTCGACGTCGGTGAGCCGTACGACCGGGTGGAGTGGCACTCCTGCGACGTCGGGGCGCCCGGCGCCACTGAGCAGCTCGCGGCGATCTTCGCCGGGGCGGGAGCGGTGGTGCACCTGGCCTGGCAGATCCAGCCCAGCCACGACCAGCGCACCCTGCACCGGACCAACGTCGGCGGCAGCCGCGCCGTCATCGACGCGGTCGTCCGGGCCGGCGTTCCCGCCCTGGTGTACGCCTCCTCGGTCGGCACGTACGCGCCGGGCCCGAAGGACCACCCGGTCAGCGAGCGCTGGCCGGCGACCGGGGTGCCCGGGTCGTCGTACAGCCGGGACAAGGCCGAGGTGGAGGCGCTGCTGGACACGGTCGAGCGGGAGCACCCGGAGCTGCGGGTGGTCCGGTTGCGCCCGGGGCTGACCTTCCAGCGGGACGCCGGCACCGAGATCACCCGCTACTTCCTCGGGCCGTTGGCGCCCGTCCGCCTCCTGCGGTACGGCCGGATCCCGCTGGTCCCGACCAACCGCCGGCTGCGGATGCAGGCGGTGCACGCCGACGACGTCGCCGACGCGTACGCGAAGGCTCTGCTGGGTGAGGCGCGCGGCGCCTTCAACGTCGCCGCGGACCCGGTGCTGACCCCGGAGCTGGTGGCCCGGCACTTCCACGGCTGGACGGTGCCGGTCGCCGCGCCGGTGCTGCGGGTCGCGGCGGCGCTGACCTGGTGGGCACGGCTGCAACCCGTCGACGCCGGCTGGGTGGAGCTGGGTTTGAACGCGCCGCTGATGTCCAGCCACCGTGCCGAGACCGAGCTGGGCTGGACGCCGAGGATGGACGCCCTGACCGCGCTCAAGGAGCTCTTCGCCGGCATGGCGGGGACCGCGCACACCGCCGCCCCGCCCATGTCGGCGGATCCGGACCTCCCCGGCCGCCCCGGCGGCCTCCGCAAGGCCCGCACCCCGGGCCACGGCAACCCCTACTGAGGCCGCGGGGTCAGGACAGGCGGGCGCCGAGGAAGAAGATGCCGGGGTGGCCCTTCGCCTCGAAGCCGTCGCTGGGGTTGCGGCGCAGGGTCGAGTTCTCGATCCGCTGCCGCCGCCCGGGGTGCCGGCCGCGCCGGGTTGGCGCCGTTGCCGCTGGTTCTCGTACTGGCTGAGCACCCGCAGCGCCGCGCCGCCCAGGTCCTGCCCGGTCCGGTCACACCGGTTGTCGGCGAAGCGGGAGTCGCGAGGTCAGGTCCGGACCCCGGGGTCAGGTGTGGGAGAGGGCGAAGGCGGTCAGGAAGCCGAGGACGGTGATCAGGCCAACCAGGAGGTGAGCGTCCTCGAACGCCTCGGGGACCATGGTGTCGGTGATCATCGCGAGGATCGCGCCACCCGCCAGCGCGGTGATGGTCGCCAGCACCTCCGGCCGAGCGCCGCCGAGCAGCGTGTAGCCGGCCAGCGCCGCCGCCCCGCTGACCAGGGCGATCGCCGTCCAGAGCAGGAAGACGTACCGCCGGGAACGGCCCGCCAGGCGCATGCCGGCGGCGCTGGACAGGCCCTCCGGCACGTTGCTCAGGAAGACCGCGATCACGGTGACCAGGCTGACCGGGCCGCCGGTGAGCAGGCTCGCGCCGATCACCACCGACTCCGGTACGCCGTCCAGCAGCGCGCCGACCGCGATGGCCGTACCCGAGCCGGGCTGCTCCTGTTCGGAGGGCTGCACGTCGCCGGAGCGCTTGCGGTGCCGGGCCCCGCGCCGGGCCAGCAGGACGTTCGCTCCGGTGTACGCCAGCGCGCCGGCCGCCGCGCCGACCACGGTGGCCAGCAGGCCACCCTGCTCGTGCGCCTCGGCGATCAGCTCGAACGAGACCGCGCTGAGCAGCACCCCGGCGCCGAACGCCATGACCGACGCGATGACCTTCCGGGGCACCCGGGCGAAGAACCCGGCGACCGCCCCGATCAGCAGGGCCGAACCGGCCAGCAGACCCCACAACCCCGCTTGCAACCACTCCGGCATTCGCAGGACCGTACCCTGACGGCGCCGCGGTGGAACCGTCAGAAGTCGGCGAAGAGGTACGGCACCTGCCGGGGGAAGATGCGGCGCAGCTCGGCCGCCGCGTCCGCCGGCACGTCACCGAGGTCCCGGATGTCGACCTCGGCCGGGTCGAGCACCCCGTACGCGAGGGCGGAGAGCCCGGCGGCGGTGAGCGTCGCGGCCGGGACGGCGCCCCCGGCGGAGCCGACGGGCCGCAGCTCCAGCCGACCGGTGGCGCCGTCGAGCAGGTGCGACCCGGCCAGCCATCGGTCGCCGACCAGGTCGACCCGGACCCGGCCGGCTCCGGTCGGCAGGCCGGTCAGCGCGTCCAGGGAGAGCAGGCGGGCCATCGGCGCGGGCGACCCGGGCCGGGACACCCGCGCCTCGACGTGCACGGCCAGGTCGGTGAGCCACAGCTCGGGCAGCTCGTCGGCGGGGAGCTGGACCCGGACCCGCTCGACCTGGTCGACGTGCCGGGCGAAGAACTGCAGCAGCAGCGCCCGGGCGTACGGGTCGGTGGCGAGCAGGTCGTCGGCGAGCAGCTCGCCACCGTGGTCGTCGATCCGGTAGGTCACCGCGCCGACCGTGCTGCCGTCGACCACGGCGGTGAGCAGCCAGCGGTCGTCCCGGTCGCGCAGCCCGACGGCCCGGAAGTCGGGGAAGACCGCGAAGCCGTGCCGCTCGTGCAGGCAGCGCTCGGTGAACGCGCGCCAGGTCGGGTAGGCCGCCCCGACCCGCTCCCAGACCACCTCGCCGGGCAGCTCGGCGCGGAGCAGCGGCCCGAGGTCGGCCGGGGAGAACGTCGCGGTACGGGCCCGGGGCAGCCCGACGTAGCCGAAGCGCTCGTAGAACGACGCCCGGAACGGGTACAGCGCGGTGAGCGGATGCCCCTCGTCGCGCATCTCGTCGAGGAGCTGGTGCAGCAGCGCCCGGACGTGGCCGCGCCGGCGGGCCAGGGGGTGCGTCGCCACCCCCGCGACGCCGGCCATCGGCAGGACGGCGCCCCGGAGGTTCTGCCGCATCGGGATCGCCGAGGCGGCGGCGACCGCCGTGCCGTCCTCGTCGGCGACCAGCGTCCGATTGCCGGCGTTGTAGGGGAGGTAGTCGCGGAACTCCGCCACCCGGGACGCGGCCAGCGGCGACGCCTCGAAGGCGTACGCCTGGAGCGGGAAGCTGGTGGCCAGGCGTCCCTCGGCGGCCAACCGACGGATGATCACTCCTCATCCCAACGCGGGCCGGTGGCCGGCGCAACCGCTTTCGCCGTCCGGGGAACGGTCAGGCGTCGGCGACGTCGGAGACGACCACGGTGACGTTGTCCGGCGCGCCGGCCTGGTGGGCGAGCTTGACCAGCTGCTCGCCGCACTGCTGGCGGTCGCCGTAGGTGCCGAGCGCCGCGGCGATCGCCGGGTCCTCGACGTAGTCGGAGAGGCCGTCGCTGCAGAGCAGCAGCCGGTCGCCGGGGAAGACGGTGAGCACCCCGATCGCCGGGGGCGCGTCCGAGCCCTGCACGGCCCGGGTGACCAGGGACCGCTGCGGGTGGTGCCGGGCCTGGTCGGGGGCGAGGGCGCCCTGGTCGACCAGCGCCTGGACGAAGGTGTCGTCCCGGGTGAGCTGGGTCAGCTCCCCGTCCCGCAGCAGGTAGCAGCGGGAGTCGCCGACCTGGGCGAGGACCAGGGTGTCCCCGGCGAGCAGGGCGGCGGTCAGCGTGGTGCCCATGCCGTCGCGGGCCGGGTCCACCGTGATGGCGGCCCGGATCCGCTGGTTGGCGGTGCTCACCACGGCCCGCAGCGCGTCGGCGGCCTCGTCGGGGACGGTCGGCGGGGTCAGCTCGTCCAGGATCCGGATGACGATCTCGCTCGCCACCTCGCCGGCGGGGAGCCCGCCCATGCCGTCGGCCACCGCCACCAGGCGGTCACCGGCGAGGGCGGAGTCCTCGTTGTTGGTCCGGACGAGGCCGACGTCGTTGAGGATGGCCGAGCGGAGGATGAGCGTCATGGGTCAAGCTTGCCAAGAAGACCCTGCCGCCGTCTCTACGCACTACTGCGTAGGGTGTGAGAAATGATGCCGGTGTCCATGGTCGGGCGCGCCGGCGAGCTGGCCGAGCTCGACCGGGCCTGGGCCGCCGTGGCCTCCGGCCACCGGCCGGCGCCCACCGTCACGGTGATCACCGGGGCCGCCGGAGTGGGCAAGAGCCTGCTGGTCGCGGCCGCCCTGGAGGGCTTCACCCCGCGGCCGGCGGTGGTCCTCACCGGTGCCGCGCGGGTGCACGGCCCCGCCCCGTACGACTGGTTGGCGGCCGTGCTCAGCGGCCGGGACACCAGCGGCCTGGACCTGCCGCCGGACGCGCTGGCCTGGCTCGCCCAGCAGCCCACCGCGCCGCGCGAGCGGTACGCCCCGGGCACGCTGCTCCGGCTCGCCGTCCGCACGGTCCGGCTGCTGGTCGGGGCCGGCCCGGCGGTGCTGGTGGTGGAGGACCTGCACGCCCTCGACCCGGCCAGCCTCAACCTGCTCGGCGAGCTGGCCGCCGCCCCGGAGCTGCCGGCCCTGCTGGTGGTGGCGAGCCGCCCGCCGGCCGACGCGGTGGCGCCGGACCTCACGGTCCGCGCGCTGGCCCGCCTCTGCGGGGTACGCGGCGCCGTGCGCCAGCACCTCGCGCCCCTCACCGCCGCCGAGGTGGCCGAGGTGCTGACCCAGGTGTACGACGGGACGCGCCCCGCCGAGGCGGTGGCGGCCGCGGTCTGGCGGCGCACCGGCGGCAACCCGTACGTGCTGACCGAGCTGCTCGCCGCGCACGCCGGGTCCGGGCCGGACGGCCTGGTCCACGAGCCGCTGCCGGAGCACCTGGTGCCGCGGCCGGCGGCGCCGCCGGACGCCGAGCTGACCGGTCGGGAGATCGAGGTGCTCGGCTGCCTGGTCGCCGGGATGTCCAACAAGCAGGCCGCCCGGGCGCTCGGCATCTCGGTGCGGACGGTCACCGTGCACGTCTCGAACCTGCTCCGCAAGACCGGCTCGGCGTCGCGGACGGAGGCGGCGCTCTGGGCCGTACGACACCGGCTGCCGATGGCCGCGCCGCGCGGCTGACCGGTCAGCCACGCGGGTAGCGCAGCAGCAGGCTCGCCCACACCTCCTCGTCGCCGACGGCGGCGTAGCTGTGCGGCACGTCGGAGGCCCAGCGCAGGTGCCCGCCGGCCGTCGCGGTCAGCGGGGCGTCCACCGGCCCGGCGCGCAGCATGCCGGCGAAGACGGTGACGTGCTCGGTGACCCCGGCCTGGTGGGCGGGGGAGAGCTGGCCCGGGCCGGGCGCGACTCGCATCCGGTACAGCTCGTACGTCGCGTCGCTGTCGGTGAAGACCTCCAGCAGGGTGGCGCTCACCGCCGCGCCGCGTACGGTCGGCGTCTCGGTGGGCCCGGAGAGCACGGCGGTGAGCGGCACGCCGAGCTGCGCGGTGACCGCGTACAGGGTCTCCAGGGTCGGGTTGCGGGTGCCGTTCTCCAGGCCGGAGAGGGTGGCCTTCCCGACGCCGGCCCGCCGGGCCAGGGTGGAGAGCGACATCCCCCGCTCCTCGCGCAGGGCGCGGACCCGCAGGCCGACCGCGCCGGGTGCGGGATCACGAGCTGGTGGGGGCGACGCCATGCCGCTATGGTGCTACACGTCGCCGTTCCGTAAACGGAACGGCCGGTGGAGGGGGAGCGGGTGGCGGGCCGACTGCAACCGGTGCTGGCCGGCGTCGTGACGGCCCTGGTCGGCTTCGCCAGTTCGTTCACCGTGGTCCTCGCCGGGCTGCGGGCGGTCGGCGCCGACGACGCGCAGGCCGCCTCCGGGCTGCTGGTGCTCTGCGTGGCCGCCGGCCTCTGCGCGGTCTGGCTCGGGCTCCGGCACCGACTGCCGATGGCTGTCGCCTGGTCCACCCCGGGCGCAGCGCTGCTGGTCGCGACCGGCCCGGTGCCCGGCGGCTGGCCGGCGGCGGTCGGCGCGTTCCTGGTCGCCGGCCTCCTGATCGCGGCGGCCGGGCTGATCCCCGCGCTCGGCCGGGCGGTCGCCGCGATCCCGGGCCCGATCGCCAGCGCGATGCTCGCCGGGGTGCTCCTGCCGCTCTGCACCGCGCCGGTGCGGGCGCTGGTGGAGGTGCCCCGGCTGGCCGGTCCGGTGGTGCTCACCTGGCTCGTCCTGCACCGGTTCGCCCGCCGCTGGGCGGTGCCGGCCGCACTGGCGGTGGCGGCGGTGGCCATCGCGTTCACCGCCCCCGCCGCCGGGACCGGCCGGCCGCACCTGGCACCCACCGTCGAGGTGACCACGCCGGCCTGGACGCTCCCGGCGGTGGTCGGCCTCGCGCTGCCGCTCTTCCTGGTCACCATGGCCGCGCAGAACGTCCCCGGGATGGCGGTGCTCGCCGGCTACGGCTACCGGGCGCCGCTCGGCTCCGCCCTTCGGGTGACCGGCCTGGCCAGCGCGCTCGGCGCGCCGGCCGGCGGCCACGCGGTGAACCTCGCCGCGATCACCGCCGCGCTGGCCGCCGGCCCGGACGCCCATCCGGATCCGGACCGCCGCTGGATCGCCTCGGTCACCGCCGGGATCGGCCTGGCGCTGCTCGGCCTGGGAGCCGGCGTGGCCACCGCCCTGGTGCTGCTCTCGCCGCCGATCCTGGTGGAGGCGGTGGCCGGGCTCGCGCTGCTCGGCGCGCTGGCCGGCGCGGTCTCCGCCGCCGTCACCGCACCGGAGGCACGGGAGGCGGCCGTGGTGACGTTCGTGGTGACCGCCTCCGGGGTCAGCCTGCTCGGGGTGGGCGGCGCGTTCTGGGGGCTGGTCGCCGGCTGGCTGATGCTGCTGCTGTTCCGCCGCCGCCGGGCCGTCTCCGACCCCCGACCCGAGCCCGGTGCGGCCGACGCCCCGGAGGTGGAGCGGGTCGGGCCGGCCCGGTGAGCGCGGGCGGTCAGGAGCAGATCCGCTTCGGGGCGGTGGCGCCGGCGCGCAGCCGGAGGCGTACGACGTGCCCGGCCGGGTCGCGGAACTCCGCCTCGGTGGGCGAGACGAGGTGCACCTCGCCGGCCTGGAACGGGTTGCCCCACCCGGGCGGCGGGTTGCCGTTGCCGTCAGAGAGCGGATCGACCGCCTCGTACCAGTGCCCGTCGATCCGGGCCTCGTCGATGCCGCAGTGGGTGTAGAGCCGGTATGGCAGCACCCGGGACGCGTACGGCAGGGCCGTGCCCCCGGTCGGCGACGCCGAGGGAGTGCCGTCGGCCCCGGTCGCCGGCTTCCCGGCGTCGCAACCCGCCAGCGCCGACAGGGCCAGCGCCACGGTCAGCGACACGGCTGTTCTCCTCATCCGGGTCCCCATTCGCCCCGCCGCCGGATGCGGCGCTCCCCGGTGTGACGCGACCGGGGCCCGCCCCGTTCCGGCCGGGTCAGGACGTGGCGGCCGCCTCGACGCCGACCGCTGCGGTCCGCAGGCGGACCCCGGTGACGTTCTCCTCGACCATCCGGCGCAACGCCCGGGCGTTCTCTCGGGTGTCGAGGATGACGAGGACGTGGGTGACCGCCGGGTCGTCGTCGTCCGCGCCCCACCAGCCCCGGACGAAGCCGGGACTCTGCCGGGTCACCTCGGCCATGTGGGTGAACTGGGCCGTCCGCTCCTCGGGACCCGCCGGCGTGCCGCGCTGCTCTCCGATCACCATCCACATCCCGCCCACGGTAGGGGATTCGCGGTGATTCATCGACCACATCAGCTCCGTAGCGTGCCCGCGGAGGTTGCGCCGGCCCGCCTCACTCCTCCGCGGGCAGCTCCGTGGCGGGGACGTCGAGGCGTACCTGGTCGTCGGTGACGGTGGCGATCCGGTCGGCGAGCACGTAGACCGCGCCCGTCCGGGCCAGCTCGGTGGAGACCTTCAGGTAACCGCTGCGGAGCAGCCGGGCGGCCAGGTCGGCGGGCACGTCCGGCTCCTCCACCGCCGCCGACTCGATCAGCTCGTCGAGGCTGCTGCCCGGGTCGGCGGTGGGCGCCTGGACGGTCACCGCGGTCGGGTCGCCGCGTTGGACGAGATCCACCGTGCCGACCTCGACGCCGGTCGAGTCGACCACCCGCATGCCGGTGGTGACCCGGGAGATGGTGGCCTGCTGCTGCGTACCCTGCTGGTTCATTCAGGCGCGGTTCCCGGGCCGCGCCTGCGCTAAACGGACGGGGTCCAGCCGCTCGGCGGGCGGGGGGAGAGCTCGCGCCAGCCGTCCGGCCCCTCCAGCAGCGCCCGGACGGTCTCCTCGGCCTCCTCGACGCTGGCGTACTCGTAGAACTGGGAGACCCCCTCGGCGCCGCCGGCCCGCTGCTCGACGTGCCAGCGGTCGCCGTCCACCCGGAGGAAGACGTCCCGCCGGGCCAGCCGCCCCCACTTCCCGTTCCACCAGTGCCTGCGCTGTTCCATGGCGGGACTCTATCGAACACCTGTACGACATGGGACGGCCCCTGCGGGATTCCCACAGGGGCCGGTGTGCATGCGGTACGTCAGCGGGCGACCGGCGGCCCGTTCCGTCGCCCCAGCACGTCGTCCAGCGCCCCGCGCTGCTGCCCGGGCGTGGCGTGACCGCCCGCGACCAGGGCGTCCCGGATCTCGGTGAGCAGCTTGATCTCCTCGCTCGGCGCCTTCGGCGGCGGCTCCTCGCCACGCCGACGGCGCTCGGCCAGCCGGTTCATCGGGTAGACCACCAGGAAGTACAGCACCGCGGCGGTGAGTAGGAAGGTGATCAGTGCGTTGAGGAAGTCGGCCCAGGTGACGAAGTTTCCGTCACCGATTCTCCAAGTGCCGGCGAACTGATCCTTGCCCCCGCCCATGAGTTTGATGATTGGCTTCAGGAACGAGTTCGTGAACGATGTGACCACGCCGGTGAACGCGGCGCCGATGACGATGCCGACTGCCAGGTCGACGACGTTTCCGCGCATGATGAAGTCTTTGAAGCCCTTGAGCATCCGTACTCCCGTGCTGTCCGATTCTGGGTCCCGGACAACCTATGCCCCCGAGGGTGACTCCAGAAAAGCGCCGGCCTCGATCGCCGCGCGCGCCGGATCCCCGTCCCGGATGGCGGCCACGAGTCGACCGTGGTCGACGTACCGCTCGGGCTCCAGCGCACCGCCCATGGCCTGCGCGACGGTGCTGCGCAGCGCGGCGCCGACCGAGGCGTACAGCTCGGCGAGCATGGCGTTGTGCGCGGCGGCGACCACCACGGTGTGCAGCGCCGCGTCGGCCTCGACGAACTCGTCCACCCGGCCGGAGCGCCACGCGGCCTCCCGGGTGGCGAGCGCGGCGTCGAGCGCCGCCAGGTCCTCCGGCGTACGCCGCAGCGCGGCGAGCCGGGCCGCCTCCACCTCGAAGGCGCGGCGCACCTCGACCACCTCGGCCATCCGGTCGTCGGTGAGTCGTCGGGCCACCACCGGGGCCAGCTCGTCGGTCGACACCACGTACGTCCCGGAGCCCTGACGGCACTCCAGCACGCCGGCGTGGACCAGGGCGCGAACGGCCTCGCGGACCGTGTTCCGCCCCACCCCGAGCGCGGCGACCAGCTGCGGCTCGGTCGGGATCCGGCCGCCCACCGGCCACTCGCCGCCGAGGATGCGCTCCCGGAGCTGCGCGATGGTCTCCCGCACCCGCTGGCCGCGCGGCGGCACGACGACGGAATCGACCGACGGTGTCACCGGTTACACCTGCTGCCGAAATTCATCCCATGATTGTAGGTTCGAGGTCATGACCCCGCCACCCAGCCGCACCGAGGCCCCCGCCGCCGACCGGACGACCGCCGCCGTCGCGGAGCCGCCCGTCGCGGTGGCGACGCCCATCGCCGACGTGACGCCCGGCTCCGCGCCGGCCGCCGCGCCGGCCGGGACGCCCTCCCCGGCCTCCGGGGGCGCGCTGGTGCTGGTCGGCATGCTGCTGGTCGCGCTCAACCTGCGCGCCGCGGTGACCAGCCTCGGCGCCCTGCTCGACGAGGTACGCGGCGGTCTGGCCCTCTCCGGCGCGATGGCCGGCTTCGTCACCACCCTGCCCACGATCGCCTTCGCCGGTCTCGGCGCGCTCACCCCGTGGCTGGTCCGCCGGTACGCGCCGGCCCGGGTCCTGGTCGTGGCCATGCTCGCGCTCAGCGTCGGGCAGGTCCTCCGGGTGGCGACCGACTCCGCCGCGGTCTTCGTGCTCACCAGCGCGCTGGCGCTGGCCGGCATCGCGGTGGCGAACATCCTGCTGCCGATGCTGGTCAAGCAGCACTTCCCGCACCGCACCGGGCTGGTCACCGGGGCGTACACGATGGCGCTGACCATCGGCACGACGGTGGCCGCCGCGTCCGCCGTGCCGGTCGCGCACGCCTTCGGCTCCTGGCGGGCCGGGCTGGGCGTCTGGGCCGGGCTGGCCGCGGTGGCCGTGGTCCCGTGGGTGCCGCTGGCGCTGCGGGCCCGCGCCGCCCGGCGGGCGGCGACCCCGACGGCCGCCGTCGCCACTCCGGCCCGGATCCGGCCCGGGCGCACCCGGCTGGGCTGGGCGATGGCGGTCTACTTCGGGGCGCAGTCGCTCAGCGGGTACGCGATCATGGGCTGGCTGGCGCAGCTCTTCCGGGACGCCGGCTACCGCCCCGAGGCCGCCGGGCTGCTGCTCGCCGGGGTGACCGCGCTCGGCGTGCCGGTCGCGCTGGTGATGCCGACCCTGGCCGGCCGGCTGCGCACGCTACGGCCGCTGGTGCTCTCGCTGACCGCCGCGTCCACCGCGTCCTACGTCGGCCTGGCGCTCGCCCCGCACGGCCTCGCGCCGCTCTGGGTGCTGCTGCTCGCCCTCGGCCAGGGCGCCTTCCCGATGATCCTCACCACCATCGGGCTGCGCGCCCGTACCGCCGAGGGCACCGTGGCGCTCTCCGCGTTCGCGCAGAGCACCGGGTACGTGATCGCCGCGCTCGGCCCGCTGCTGGTCGGCATCCTCTACGAGGCGACCGGCGGCTGGACCGCGCCGATCGGATTCCTCCTGGTGGCGCTCGTCGTGCAGACGACGGCGGGCATGGTGATCGCCCGTCCCCGCTACATCGAGGACGAGCGCTGAGGAGCGTGGGTCAGGAGGAGGCCGGCGTGGGGTCGCCCGCGACGGCCTGCTCCACCGTCGGGTAGGTGTGCAGCACCTCGACCAGGCCGCTGACCTCGAGGATGCGCAGCACCCCGCGCTGCGGGGCGGCCAGCCGGACCACGCCGCCGGCCTCGTCGCAGCTGTTCTTGGCGCGGACGAACACCGACAGCCCGGTGGAGTCGCAGAACGACACGTTCGCCAGGTCGAAGACGAGGCGGCTGCGTCCCTTGTCCAGCAGATCCGTGATCTGGTCCTGCAGCTGCGGTGCCGTCGCCATGTCCAGCTCGCCCGCGACCGACACGACGACCACGTCGCCGCGCTGTTCCGTGTGCACCGTCAGGGACATTCGTCGACCTCCTGTGTTCGGTGGAACGGTATCCCACCGAGCGGGGGATACGCAGAACGGGAGCCGTTACGGGTGCCGGCGATCATTCTTTGTCGTGCGGCAAGTAGCCTGGCCAGCTCCGGTGATAGAGTCCGGCCGGTTCGCCAGTCCAGGGAGGTCAGCATGGCGTTGAGCGCCGAGGAAAGTGGTCGGCTCGCCCGTCTGCTCAGGGAAAACGAAGAGCGGCTGATCCGACGTTGGGCGGAAGTCGTCGGCGCGTCGCTGCGCGGCCGCCTCAGCCAGGCCGAGCTCACCCGCCAGGTGCAGGAGCTGCACCGTAGCATGATCGACGCCGCCGAGAACGGCCTCACCGACCTCGCGTCCGAGCCGGGCGGCGAGCTGCGCGCCGTGCTCGCCGAGCTGTCCCGGGGCCGGGCCCGGCAGGGTTTCAGCGCCACCGAGACCGCGATCAGCGTCTTCTCGGTGAAGGACGTCCTGCTCGAGCTGATCGAGGAGGGCCAGGACGCGGCCCGTCTCCGCGACTTCGTGGCGTTCTCCGCCCTGATCGACCAGATGGGGCTCTTCACCTTCGAGAGCTACGTCCGCACCCGGGAGAGCCTGATCGCCGACCAGGCCGAGCAGCTGCTCGAACTCTCCACCCCGGTGGTCAAGATCTGGGAGGGCGTGGTCGCCGTCCCGCTGGTCGGCACGCTCGACTCGGCCCGCGCCCAGGTGGTGATGGAGCGGCTGCTCCAGACCCTGGTCGACACCGGCTCGCCGTACGCGATCATCGACATCACCGGCGTCCCGGCGGTCGACACCCAGGTCGCCCAGCACATCCTCAAGACCGTGGTGGCCGCCCGGCTGATGGGCGCCGACTGCATCATCTCCGGCATCCGGCCGCAGATCGCCCAGACGATCGTCGCCCTCGGCATCGAGTTCGGCGACATCGCCACCAAGGCGAGCCTCGCCGACGCCCTGCGCCACGTGCTGCGACTGGCCGGCGTGGACAACGCCCGCCGCCACCAGCGCCGGGAGGCCTGATGGAGCGGGTCCCGGTCCTCAAGATCGGCGACATCCTGCTGGTCTCCATCCAGGTCGACATGTCCGACCAGACGGCCGTGATGCTCCAGGAGGACCTGGCCGAGCGGATCGTCGCCACCGGCTGCCACGGCGTGATCATCGACATCACGGCGCTGGACATCGTCGACTCGTTCGTCGGCCGGATGCTCTCCACCATCGCGTCCATCTCCAAGGTGCTGGACGCCGAGACGGTGGTGGTCGGGATGCGTCCCGCCGTCGCCATCACGCTGGTCGAGCTGGGTCTGTCGCTCAACGGCATCCGGACCGCGCTGAACGTCGAGCGCGGCATGGAGCTGATCGCGGCCGCCCGCGTCGACGAGTGGGTCATGGTCGACGGCGACGAGGACGCCGAGACGACGGCCACGACATGACCGCCGGTGTCGACCTGGGGGTGCCGCAGACCCAGGCGATCCGCAGCGACGACGACGTCGTCCGGGTGCGGCAGCTGGTGCGTACGGTCGCGGTGGCCGCCAAGCTCTCGCTGGTCGACCAGACCAAGCTCGTCACCGCCGCCAGCGAGCTGGCGCGCAACACCCTGATCTACGGCGGGGGTGGCACCGCCGACGTGGCAGGCGTCGAGGACGGCCGCCGCCGCGGGGTGCAGATCGTCTTCATCGACTCCGGGCCGGGGATCCCGGACCTCGACATGGCGCTGACCGACGGGTACACCACCGGCGGCGGCCTCGGCCTCGGGCTGAGCGGGGCCCGCCGCCTCGTGGACCACTTCGATGTCGTCACCGCCGTCGGCGAGGGCACCCGGATCACCGTCGTCAAGTGGTCCCGATGATCGGGGACGTGGTCGCCGACCACGGTCTCTGGTTCCGGGTGGAGAGCAGCGGCGCGGGCAGCGGCGTACGCCGGGCGGCCGAGCGCCTCGGCATGCAGCTGGAGCTGGGTGAGCGCCGCGTCGCCGACCTGGCCATCGTCGCCGCCGAGCTGACCAGCAACCTGGTGAAGCACGCCCAGGAGGGGGTGCTGCTGCTCCGCCCGGTGCGCCGGGCCGGGCGGGCCGGGGTGGAGCTGGTGGCGATCGACTCCGGGCCCGGCATGGCCGACCTGACCGTCTCCTCGCGGGACGGGCACTCCACCACCGGCACGCTCGGCATCGGCCTGGGCGCGATCGCCCGGCAGGCGACCTGGTACGACGGCTACTCGCGGCCCGGTCGGGGCACCGTCCTCGCCGTGCAGGTCTGGTCCGGCCCGGCGCCGGAGCCGTCCTGGGCGGGCGGGCTGGTCCGGCCGATCATCGGCGAGCAGGTCAGCGGCGACGGGTACGGCGTCCGGATCGCCGAGGGGCGCCGCCAGGTGCTGGTCTGCGACGGCCTCGGGCACGGGCCGCTGGCGGCGGCCGCCACGGAGGCGGCGCTCGCCGCGTTCCGGGACGCGCCGGCCGCCCCGCCGGCCACGGTGGTGCAGCACCTGCACCGGGCCATCGGGCACACCCGGGGGGCCGCGCTGGCCGTGGCCGAGCTGGATCCGGCCGTGGGCTTGCTCCGGTACGCCGGCCTCGGCAACATCTCAGCCATGATTGCGGTGGAGGGCGAGCGGCGTCGCGGGCTGGTCTCGCTGCCCGGCATCGCCGGCCACCACCGTCCCGCCGTGCGGGAGTACGAGTACCCGTTCGGGGCCGGCGCGACGCTGGTGATGCACAGCGACGGCGTGGTCGACCGCTGGGACCTCGCCGACTACCCCGGCCTGCTCGGGCAGTCTCCCCTGGTGACTGCCGCCACCCTGCTCCGGGACGCCGGCACCCGCCACGACGACGCCTCCGTCCTGGTGGCCCGGGGCTGGTCGTGACCGGGCCGGTCGGCACGCCCCCGCTGCTCCAGATGGCGCTGCGGGTCGAACAGGACATCTTCGTCGTCCGGCAGCGCGGTCGGGAGGTCGCCGCGGCGGTCGGCCTGGAACACCAGGACCAGGTCCGGATCGCCACCGCGCTCAGCGAGGTCGCCCGGGACCTGCTGCGGACCGCAGACGGGGCGGATGTCACCTTCTTGATCGGGTTCGATGTCGTCACCGGGCGGCACGTGCTGTACGTGGATCTCGCCCCGGTGCGCCCCCTGCCGAACGGCAGCTACCAACCGCAGTCCGGCGCGGTGGCGCGGCTGGTGGACATGCTGGGCGTCGTGGCGGACGAGGGGGATACGGTCGTGAGGATGTCCCGACGTGTCCCCGCCAACTCCCCGGCGCTGACCCCCGAACGGCTGGCCGAGCTCCGCGCGGAGCTGGGCAGCACCGCTCCGGGCACCGCCCTGGACGAGCTGGCCGAGCAGAACGGGCAGCTGATCGCCGCCCTGGACGAGGTACGCAGCCAGCGCGACGAGCTGGAGGTCCTCAACTCCGAGCTCCAGGAGACCAACCGCGGCGTGATGGCGCTCTACAACCAGCTCACCGAGGAGCTGGAGGAGACCAACCGCGGAGTGGTGGCCCTCTACGCCGAGCTGGACGAGAAGTCCGCCCAGCTGCGCGCGGCCAGCGAGTCGAAGAGCAGGTTCCTGGCCAACGTCAGCCACGAGCTGCGCGCCCCGGTCACCGCGATCATCGGGCTGTCCCGGCTGCTGGCCGACTCCGCCTCCGACCCGCTCACCGCCGAGCAGGCCCGCCAGGTGGGGCTGATCCGCTCCTCGGCGGCGGACCTGCTCGGGCTGGTCAACGAGCTGCTCGACCTGGCCAAGGCCGAGTCCGGCCGGATCGAGCCGAACTGGGCCGACGTGGACCTGCGGGCGGTCTACGGGCAGCTCCGGGGCACGCTGCGGGCGCTCGCCACCCGACCGGAGGTCGAGCTGGTGGTGGAGGAGCCGCTGCACCCGGCCACCGTCCGCTCCGACGAGGTGCTGCTCGCCCAGGTGCTGCGCAACCTGCTGCACAACGGGCTGAAGTTCACCGAGCGGGGCGAGGTGCGGCTGCGCGCGGAGCGGCGGGACGACCGCTGGTCGCTGTCGGTCTCGGACACCGGCGTCGGCATCCCGCCGGAGCTGCACGAGCGGGTCTTCGAGGAGTTCTACCAGGTGCCGGGGGCGACCCGGGTCGGTGGCACCGGCCTCGGCCTGCCGTACGCGCGCCGGCTGGTGATGCTGCTCGGTGGGACGTTGGAGCTGTCCAGCGAGCCGGGCCGCGGCAGCACCTTCACCGTCACCCTGCCCGTGGGCGGAGCGTGACGGTGGAGGGCGGCGCGACGACCGTGCTCGTGGTCGACGACAGTCGTGCCAAGCGCTATTTGCTGGTCAGCTGGCTGACCCGGGCCGGGTTCGCGACGATCGAGGCGGAGAACGGCGCCGAGGCGCTGGCCCGGGTGGAGACCGATCGGGTGGACCTGGTGGTGCTCGACGTCCGGCTGCCGGACCTGAGCGGCTTCGAGGTCTGCGAACGGATCAAGGACCGTCACCCGGCGATGCCGGTCATCCACGTCTCCGCGCACGCGGTCGACGTGGTGGACCGGGCGCAGGGGCTGACCCGGGGCGCCGACGCCTACCTGGCCGAGCCGGTCGAGCCGGAGGAGCTGGTGGCCACCGCGCACGCGGTGCTCCGCTACTACCAGGCGCGGCAGCGGGCCGAGCTGCTCGCCGAGCGGCTGGCCGCGCTCGCCGACGCCACGGTGCAGATGCACGCCGCCCCGAACTTCGTCGGGCTGCTGGAGGCGGCGGCGGCCGGCGCGGCGCAGATCTTCAAGAGCCCGGCGGCCGTGGTCGCGGAGACCTTCGACGGCGACTGCCTGGCGGGCGTGGCGGCCGGGCCGGACGCCGAGCCGCGCATCGTCCCGTGGATGGTCGACGACACCGGGGTGCCGATCGGCACCACGGTCCGGGTCGACGAGCCCGCCGCCTGGGACCTGATCGGCTGGCCGGCCGGCGGCACGGTCACCGTGGCCGCCGCCAAGCTGCGCGAGGACCGGGCCCCGCTCTACGTGGTGGTGCCGACCGCGACCCAGACCGTACGGACGCCGGTGCTGGTACAGCTCGCCCAGGCGGTCGCCTCGGCGGTCGAGGCGCAGCGCTCCTTCGACGAGGAGCACCGGATCGCGGTCACCCTCCAGCGCAGCCTGCTGCCCCGCCGGCTGCCCGAGGTCGCCGGCCTGGACCTGGCGGTCCGGTACGAGCCGGCCAGCGCCCAGACCGAGGTGGGCGGCGACTTCTACGAGCTGGTGATGCTCGACGGGCACCTGCTGATGGCGATCGGCGACGTTGCCGGTCACTCGCTGCACGCCGCGACCGTGATGGCCGAGCTGCGGCACGCGGTGCGGGCGTACGCGGTGGAGGGGCACCAGCCGGGGGTGATCCTGGACCGGGTCAACGAGCTGATGCTTACCCTGCTGCCGAACGAGCTGGCCACCATCTGCGTGCTGCTGCTGCACCCGGGGAGCGGCCTGATCCGGCTGGCCAGCGCGGGGCACCTGCCGGCGCTGATCAGCATGGACGGCCGGGTGGAGTTCGTCGAGCAGTCCGCCCCGCTGCTCGGGGTCCGCGCGCCCCGCCCGCCGGACCTGGAGTTCGTGCTGCCGGCCGGCGCGACGCTGGTCCTCTACACCGACGGCCTGATCGAGCGGCGGGACGCCACCATCGACGAGGGGATGGCCGCGCTGGGCGCGGTCGCCGTCCGGGTGGACGACGACCTGGACCAGTTCTGCCAGCGGCTCCTGGTCGAGCTGGTCCCGCCGGAGATCAACGACGACGTCGCCGTGGTCGCCCTCCGCCGCCGCTGACCGCCGCCCCGGGCCGGTCAGCTCAGTGAGCGGGCGTACGCGGCGGGTGAGATGCCGGTGACGGCGGTGAACTCGCGGACCAGGTGGGCCTGGTCGGCGTAGCCGAGGTCGGTGGCCAGCCCCGCCCAGTCGAGCGGCCCGCCGGCGGCCTGCTCGATCGCCTCCTGGAGCCGGTACCGCCGGATCACCCACTTCGGACCGACCCCGACGTGGTCGAGGAAGAGTCGCTGGAGCCGCCGGGTGGAGACCCCGTGCCGGCGTGCGAAGTCGTCGACGCGCAGGATGCTCCGGTCGGCGCGGATCTCCTCCACCAGCGCGGTCGCCTCGGCGGTGAGCGGATCCGGCGCAGGCCCCCAGCCGGTGAGCAGGGCGTCCAGCCGCCGGCACCGGTCATCGTCACCGCCGGGGCAGACCGGGCCCGGAACGGGCAGGCCGGTGCCGGCGAGCGGCCGCCGCCGGCCGGTCAGTTCGGCGACCGGACGCCGCCAGAAGGGCCGGAAGCCCCCCGGCCGGAACTGGACGCCGCTGGCCCGGCCGACGCCGTGCAGGGTGATGGCGAAGAGCTCGCTGGCGGGGCCGGCCACCTCGGCGGTCTCCGGGCCGTTTTCCTGGCCGTGGAAGACCACATTGACCGCCGGGTGCGGCACCACCCGCTGTTCGAAGGGCTCGGTCAGCTCCCAGTCGATGAGCCAGTAGTGCTCGACGTAAGCGTGCAGCGCCGGTGCGGCCAGCCGGCGGCGGAAGCGGACCTGCCGCAGCAGCCGGCCGGGGTCGAGGATGCCCCGACTGTCCCGCCGCGGTCGCTGTCGCATTTCTTCAAGACCACCTTCATACGCTGGCCCTATGAGCACGAAGACTAGTGACCTGCTGGCCGCCGCCGCACCCCGGACGGTGGCGGTGGTCCGCGGCATCTCAGACGACCAGCTCTCCCGGCCCACCCCGTGCCCCGACTACGCGGTGCGCGACCTGCTCAACCACCTGTACGACGTGGTGGTCAACTTCCAGGCGCTCGCGCGGAGACGGGAGGTCGACTGGTCGGCGAAGACCGACCACCTGACCGAGGGCTGGCGGGACCGGTTCGCGGCGGAGACCGGGCGGCTGATCGAGGCGTGGGCCGACCCGGCCGCGCTCGAGGGCGTCTCGCCCGGCATGGGCCTGCCGCAGGAGACGGTCGGCGAGATGGCCCTGACCGACCTGACGGTGCACGCCTGGGACCTGGCCCGGGCCACCGGCCAGCGCCTGGACGTCGAGCCGCAGGTCCTCGCCGCGCTGCACGGCTTCATGGACCGGATGGGCGACACCGGCCAGCAGATGGGCGCCTTCGCCGAACCCCACCCCACCACCCCCGAAGCCACCCCCCTGGACCGCCTCCTAGCCCGCACCGGCCGCAACCCCGCCTGGCACCCCTGACCCCCACCCGCCGCCCCCGCCCCGCCCCACCCGCGCGATCTTGCAGTTAGGGCCCACGATTTGCGGTACCTGCCCGGTATGTCGGGGCACCAACTGCAAGATCGCGCGGGGCAGGGCTTGACGGGGGTATTCGCTGAGCGAATAGTGGCGGAGGTGTCCACTCAGCACGTTCTGTTGGGGTTGCTGGCGGGTGGGGCGCGGCACGGGTACGAGCTGAAGCGGGCCCACGACGCGCGGCTGCCCCAGGCCCGGCCGCTCGCCTTCGGGCAGGTCTACGCCACCCTCGCCCGGCTCCAGCGCGACGGGCTGGTGGTCCCCGCCGGGCAGGAGCGCGACGGCGGTCCGGACCGCACCGCGTACGCGCTCACCGACGAGGGGCGGGCCGCGCTGGAGCACTGGCTCAGCACCGTCGAGCCACCCCTGCCGTACGTGGCCAGCACGCTCTTCGCCAAGGTGGTCGTCGCGCTCCTGGCCGCCGACGTCGACCGGGCCCGGGCGTACCTGACCGCCCAGCGCCGGGCGCACACCGCACGGCTGCGTGAGTTGACCGCGGTCAAGACCGCCCCCTCGGCCACCCTGGACGACGTCGTCGCGGCCGACTTCGCCATCGCTCACCTCGACGCCGACCTGCGGTGGCTGCACACCACCCTGGACCGGGTCGCCGACTGGCACCGGGAGGTGCACTCGTGACACACCTGGAAGCTCGCGGCGTGGTCAAGGCGTACGGCAGGACGCCCGCGCTGGGCGGGGTGACCCTCGCCGTGGCCGAGGGAGAGATCGTGGCGGTGACCGGCCCGAGCGGCTGCGGCAAGTCGACCCTGCTGCACTGCCTCGCCGGCATCCTCCGCCCCGACGCCGGCGAGGTCACCTGGCGGGGCGCGCGGATCGACACCTGGTCCGAGGCGGCCCGGTCCCGGCTGCGCCGCACGGAGTTCGGGGTGCTCTTCCAGTTCGGCCAGCTCGTCGCCGAGCTGACCGCGGCGGAGAACGTCGCCCTTCCGCTGCTGCTCGCCGGCACGGGGCGGCGGGAGGCGCGGACGGCGGCGCTGACCTGGCTGGAGCGGCTGGGGGTGGCCGAGGTCGCCGACGCCCGGCCGGGCGAGATGTCCGGCGGCCAGCAGCAGCGCTGCGCCACCGCCCGAGCGTTGGTCACCGAGCCCCGGGTGCTCTTCGCGGACGAGCCGACCGGCGCGCTGGACACGCTCGCCGGCGAGCAGGTGCTCACCCAGCTGGTCCGGCTCGCCCGCGAGCAGCGCACCACCGTCGTGCTGGTCACCCACGAGCCGCGGATCGCCGCGTACGCCGACCGGGAGGTGGTGCTCCGGGACGGCTGGGTCGACCACACCGGCCTGGGGCTGGACGCGCCGCTCGCGGGCGGTCACCGGTGAGGCCGTACACGCTGGCCCGCCTCGCCCTGGCCGGCACCCGCACCGACACCGCCCGGGTGGCGCTGACCGCGCTGAGCGCCACGCTCGCCACCCTCGTTGGGCTGGCCGCGTTCACCGTGCTGGCCATCCCGACCCCGGTCTGCTGCGACGGTCGGAACCTCTCCGAGCAGTACAGCAACGCGCTGCTGCGCGAACCGGGGCTGCGCGGCGGCACCGCGCTGGCGCTGCTGCTGCTCACCGTGCCGGTGCTGGCGCTGGCCGGCCAGTGCGCCCGGCTCGGCGCTCCGGCCCGGGACCGCCGGCTGGCCGCGCTGCGGCTCGCCGGGGCGACCCCCGGCCAGGTGACCGGGATCGCCGTGCTGGAGACCGGTGTCGCCAGCCTGTTCGGCGCGCTGGTCGGCCTCGGGGCGTACCTCGCCGGCCGGGAGCTGCTGGGCCGGCCGGACCGGCGGGGCCGGCTGGCCCTGCCCACCGACGTGCTGCCCCCGACCGGTGTCATCGTGGCGCTGGTGGTCGGGCTGCCGCTGCTGGCGGCGCTGGTCAGCGCCGTGCTGCTGCGGGGGGTCAGCGCCACCCCGTTCGGGGTGGTGCGCCGGGCCGTCCGGGAACGCGCCCCCGGGCCGTGGGCGGGCCTGCTGATCGTCTCCGGGTTGATCGCGTTCGCCTCGCTCAACCCGGTGCTGGACTGGTATCAGGACCGCCACCGGCAGCCACCGCTGCTGCTGCCGCCGCTGCTGCTCGTCGGGGGCGGCCTGGCCGCGCTGGTCGGCGTGGTGATCGGCACCGGCTGGCTGTCGTACACGGCGGGTCGGCTGCTGCACCGGTACGGCCGTGGCCCCGCCGCGCTGCTGGCGTCCCGCCGGTTGACCGCCGATCCGTGGGCTGGCAGCCGCACCTTCGCCGCCCTGCTGGCGGCCGTCGTCGTGGGCGCCGGGGCGGCGGGTATGCGGGCGTCGATGCTGGCCCGGGTCGAACTCGCCCGGCGCACCGGGTCGGGCGACAACAACGGCTTCTACCTGCGCACCTTGGACCTGGTCGACCTCGCCGTCGGCGTCGCGATGGCGATCGCCGCCGGCGGGCTGATCGTCGCCCTGGTCGAGGGGATCGTCGCCCGGCGGCGGGCGTACGCGAGGCTCGTCGCCACCGGGGTGCCCCGGGCCACGATCGGCCGGTCGATCGCCTGGCAGGCGATCGCCCCGGCGGTGCCGGCGGTCGGCGTGGCGCTCGCCGTCGGGTTTCTCCTCAGCCGCGGCATCGGCGGCGGACCGGCCCGAGGTGGCGGCGGCATGATCGGGGTGTGCGACGCCGGCGAGCAGCTCTGCGCCGACCCGGTGACCCGGGCGCAGCACCTCCGGACCGAATGGGTGCCCGAGGTGACCGTCTTCCCGGCCGTACCGCTGGAACAGCTGGCCTGGATCGGCGCCGGCGCCCTGGGCGCGGTGCTGGTGACGGTCGGGGTCGGCCTGGTCTTCCTGTGCTCCAGCACGGCGGTGGAGGAGCTGCGGACCACCTGATGTGACGCTGTCGCCCCCGGCCACGCTGTTGCCTGCGGAGGACCCGCCGGCGGGCCCTCCGGGGCCGGGCCGGACCGGCCGGCGAACGTGGAACATCGGGAGATCACCAGCATGCAGCACCAGCCGGGCGGCGCGCCGCCGGTCTTCGTCGACCGGACCGGCCGGCGTCGCCGGATCACCGTCATCGCCGGCTCGGCGATGGGTCTCGGCCTGCTCGCCAGCCTCGGGCTGATCCTCGCCGGCCTCTTCTTCGACTCCTCCGTGTCGCTGCCCGGCTGGTCGGAGACGAAGCAGCACCCTCCGATCGAGGCCGGGGTGGACACGCCCGGCGAGGTGCGTCAGGAGGGCGGGTCCAGCCCGCAGCCGGCGCCGGCGACCAGCACCTCCGTGCCGGCGCCGTCGCCGACACCGGCCGGCGCCACCACCGCGACGCCCAGGGCCACCGCCCCGGCACCCCGGCAGTCCACCACCAGCCCGCCGGGCCAGGGCGCCGACCGGCGCACCGCCAAGCCCAGCCGGACCCCGGGCAAGCCCTGACGATGGCGAGACACGTGGCCCGGCCCGACCCCCGGGCGCACTGGTTGCTGCTCCTGCTCGGTCTGTTCGTCCTGCTCGCGGCGCTGAGCTTCAACGGGCTGGTCACCAACGTCGGCGGCGGCTCCGGCCCGTCGGACGCCTACGCCTCGCCGGCCCCCCGCCAGGCATCAGACGGCGGGCCGGTGCTGCGGCTGGACGGGCCGACACCGGTGGCCCGGCGGATGCCCGCGCGGACGGTCGCGCTCACCTTCGACGACGGACCGGACCCGCGCTGGACGCCGCAGGTGCTCGACGTGCTGCGCCGGAATCACGCGCACGCCACGTTCTTCGTGGTAGGTGCGCGGGTCGACGAGCACCCGGAGCTGGTCCGTCGGATCCTCGCCGAGGGGCACGAGATCGGCTCGCACACCTTCACCCACGCCGACCTGACCGCGGTGTCGAGGTGGCGGGCCCGGTTCGAACTTGCCTGGACCCGCAGCGCGGTCGCCGGGGCCACCGGTCGCGAGGTGACCCTGCTCCGGCCGCCGTTCTCGTCGATCACCACCTCGCTGACCGGGCCGCAGTACCAGGCCCTGCGGGACGCCGCCGGCACCGGCCACGTGGGCGTGCTCGCCGACCGGGACACGAAGGACTGGCAGCGGCCCGGGGTGCCCGCCATCGTCCGGGCCGCCAGCCCGCCGGGCGGGGCGGGGGCGGTGGTGCTGATGCACGACGGCGGCGGCGACCGCAGCCAGACCGTGGCCGCCCTCGACCAGCTGCTGCCCCGGCTGACCCGCGAGGGCTACCGGTTCACCACCGTCTCCGCGGGGATCGGCGCGCCGGACTCGACGGTGCCGGCCACCGCGGGCGCCCGGCTCAGCGGCACCGCGCTGCGCTGGGCGCAGGGCGGCGCCGGCTGGCTGGCCGGGGCGATGAACCTGCTGCTCGGCGTCGCGCTGGTGCTCGGCGTCGCCCGGCTGGCGGTGCAGGTGTTCTGCGCCCAGCTGCACGTCCGCCGGGTCCGCCGGCCGCGCCACCGCCGGCCCGAGGTGAACGCCCCGGTCTCGGTCATCGTGCCGGCGTACAACGAGGCGGCGAACATCGCCGCCACCGTGCGGTCGCTGCTCGCCAGCGCGTACCCGGCGCTGGAGGTGATCGTGGTGGACGACGGCTCCAGCGACGGCACCGCGGAGATCGTCGAGCGGCTGCGGCTGCGCGGGGTACGGGTGATCCGGCAGGCCAACGCCGGCAAGCCGGCGGCGCTGAACACCGGCATCCGGGCCGCGCGGGCCGACCTGCTGGTGCTGGTCGACGGGGACACCGTCTTCCAGCCGGACACCGTTCACCGGCTGGTGCAGGGCTTCGCCGATCCCACGGTCGGCGCGATCTCCGGCAACACCAAGGTGGCCAACCGGCGCCGGCTGCTCGGCCGCTGGCAGCACCTGGAGTACGTGATCGGCTTCAACCTCGACCGCCGGATGTACGACGTGCTGGAGTGCATGCCGACCATCCCCGGCGCGATCGGCGCGTTCCGCCGGGAGGTGCTGCTCGCCGTCGGCGGCGTCCCCGCCGACACCCTCGCCGAGGACACCGACCTGACGATGAAGGTGCTCCGGGCCGGCTGGCGGGTGGTGTACGAGGAGGGCGCGATCGCCTGGACCGAGGCGCCCTCGTCGCTGCGGCAGCTCTGGCGGCAGCGCTACCGCTGGTGCTACGGGACGATGCAGGCGATGTGGAAGCACCGGCACGCGCTGAGCGAGCGGGGCGCCGGCGGCAGGCTGGGGCGGCGGGGCCTGCCGTACCTGGCCGTGTTCCAGATCCTGCTGCCGCTGACCGCCCCGGCGGTCGACATCTTCGCCCTCTACGGGCTGCTCTTCCTGCCCTGGTCGGCGCTGGTCCTGGCCTGGGCGGGGCTGCTCCTGCTCCAGGGCTTCACCGCCGCGTACGCGCTGCGCCTGGACCGGGAGCGGTTCGGCCCACTGTGGACGCTGCCGCTCCAGCAGCTCGTCTACCGGCAGGTGATGTACCTGGTGGTGGTGCAGTCGGTGGTCACCGCGGTGGTCGGCAACCGGCTGCGCTGGCAGCGGATGGTGCGCACCGGTGAGGCCGCCGCGCTGGTCGGGGCCGGCCCCACCGCCCGCTGACGCCGCCCCGTGCCGAAGCGTCGGTGGCCGCCGACGTGGCGCGCGGGCGGGTCCGGGCCGGCCGGCGGGCGGTGGCCGGAGCGGCCGGCGGGGGGCGGGTCAGCGGGCGTCGAAGAGGCCCGCAGACCAGGAAACGGCCACGCCGACGGCGGCCGAGCAGCAGCAGATCAGCAGGGCCGCGGCGACCACGCCGAGGATCACCCAGGCGGTTCCGCGCCGGGCCGCACCCGGACCCCCTTCGGCCGGTACGTCCGCTCCGGCCGTCGTCTCCTCGTCGCTCACCGCCCGGCCCCGCTCACCCCGGCAGTCTAGGCGCCGGGGCGGGACGGGCAGGATGGGGCGATGGAGCTGGTCTCGATCGAAGACGTCCGGGCGGCCGCCGACGACATCGCCGGGACGGTCGTGCGTACCCCGCTGCTGCCGACCCCGTGGGACGGCGAGCTGTGGCTCAAGCCGGAGAGCCTGCAACCCGTCGGGTCGTTCAAGCTGCGCGGGGCGACGCACGCGGTGGCCCGGCTCGACCCGGCGACCCGGGCTCGGGGCGTGGTGACCCACTCGTCCGGCAACCACGGCCAGGCGCTCGCCTACGCGGCGCGGGCCGCGGGCGTCCCCTGCACGGTGGTCGTCCCGGAGGGGGCGCCGCGGGTCAAGGTGGACCGGATCCGTGCCCTCGGCGCCGAGGTGCGCCTGGTCCCGCCGGCCCGCCGGCTCGCCGAGGCGGAACGGATCGCCGCCGGCACCGGGGCCACACTGGTGCCGCCCTTCGACGACCGGCGGATCATCGCCGGGCAGGGCACCATCGGGCTGGAGATCGTCGCGGACCTGCCGGACGTGGACGTGGTGCTGCTGCCGGTGGGCGGCGGCGGTCTCTCCTCCGGTGTGGCCACGGCGGTGAAGGCGCTCCGCCCGTCGGCCGCCGTGATCGGCGTGGAGCCGCTGCTCGCCGCCGACGCCCGGGAGTCGCTCGCCGCCGGCGAGCTGGTGGTCTGGGACGTCGAGCGCACCTACCGGACGGTCGCCGACGGGCTGCGGACCCAGCTCTCCGCGTTGACCCTCGCCCACCTGCGGGACCGTCTCGACGGCATCGTCACGGTGACCGAGGAGGAGATCCTGGCTGCCACCGGTCGGCTGGTGCGGGACGCGCGCCTGGTGGCCGAGCCGAGCGGCGCGGTCGCCCTGGCGGCCCGGTTGTCCCACCGCGACGAACTGCCGGCCGGGCGTACCGTCGCCGTGGTCACCGGCGGCAACGTCGACCCGGCGCGGCTCGCGTCGGTGCTGGCCTGACCGGAGGGGCCCGCGGTCCGGGCCCCTCCGCGGTCGTCAGGCCCGGCCGAGGCGGTCCAGGATCCAGGCGTTGATGAACGCCTCCTCGCGCCAGGCGTCGTACCGGCCGCTGGGGCCGCCGTGGCCGGCGCCCATCTCCGTCTTGAGCAGGTAGTCGCCCTGCGGCGCGACCGCGCGCAGCCGGGCGATCCACTTCGCCGGCTCGTGGTAGAGCACCCGGGTGTCGTTGAGGCTGGTCACCGCGAGGATCGCCGGGTAGTCGACCGGGGCCACGTTCTCGTACGGGGTGTACGACTTCATGTACGCGTACACGTCGGGGTCGTCGAGCGGGTTGCCCCACTCCTCCCACTCGGTGACGGTCAGCGGCAGCGACGGGTCGAGGATCGAGGTGAGCGCGTCCACGAAGGGCACCTGCGCCACGATCCCGGTGAACGCGTCCGGGGCGAGGTTGGCCACCGCGCCCATCAGCAGGCCGCCGGCCGACGCGCCCCGGGCGACCAGCCGGTCGCTCGCCGTCCAGCCGGCCTTGACCAGGTGCCGGGCGGAGGCCACGAAGTCGGTGAAGGTGTTCTTCTTGGCCAGCAGCTTGCCCTGGTCGTACCAGCGCCGGCCCAGCTCGCCGCCGCCGCGGATGTGCGCCACGGCGAAGATCACGCCCCGGTCGAGCAGGGACAGCCGGGCGATGGAGAACCACGGGTCCATGCTCGCCTCGTACGACCCGTAGCCGTAGATGACGGCGGGGGCGGAGCCGTCGCGCGGGGTGCCCTTCCGGCAGACCAGCGAGATCGGCACCCGGGTGCCGTCGTCGGCGAGCGCCCAGTCCCGGTGCTGCTCGTAGTCGGCCGGGTCGTACGGCCGGCCGTCCGGCCCGGGCCGCACCGGCTTCTGCTTGCGCAGCACCATCTGCCGGGTGACCAGGTCGTAGTCGTAGACCGAGTCGGGGGTGACCAGCGAGGTGTAGCGCAGCCGCACCTCGCTGGTGCGGTACTCCGGGTTGGCGTCCAGCCCGACGCTGTAGATCGGCTCCGGGAAGTCGATGTCGTACGCGTCGCCGCCGCCGACCGGCAGCACCCGCAGCCCGGTCAGGCCGTTGGTGCGCAGCGAGACGACCAGGTGGGTCTCGAACGCGTCGACCGACTCCAGCCGGGTGCCCGGGGTGTGCTCGATCAGCGGGGTCCAGTCGCCGGGCGCGTCCGCCGAGGTGAACGCCAGTGCGAAGTCCTCCGCGCCGTCGTTGTGCAGGATCAGGAACCGGTGCCCGTGGTGCTCCACCGAGTACTCGACGCCCTGCCGGCGGGGGGCGATGATGGCCGGCTCGCCGGTGGAGTTGGCCGCCGGGATCACCCGTACCTCGCTGGTGATCTTGCTGTGGATGTCGATGACCACGAACCGCTCGGAGCGGGTCAGCTCGACGCCGACCCAGAACCGCTCGTCGTCCTCCTGGTGGACCACCACGTCCTCGCCCGACGCGGTGCCGACGGTATGCCGCCAGACCCGGTTCGGCCGCCACGCCTCGTCGACCGTGACGTAGAAGAGCGTGGAGGCGTCGATGGACCAGGCGGTGCCGTAGAAGGTGTTCGGCACCTCGTCGGCGAGCACCTCGCCGGTGGTGAGGTCCTTCACCCGCAGGGTGAACCGCTCGTCGCCGGCGAAGTCCGTCGAGTACGCCAGCCAGCGACCGTCGGGGCTGACGTCGAACGCGCCGAGCGAGAAGAAGTCGTGCCCCTCGGCGAGCTGGTTGCCGTCGAGCAGCACCTCCTCGCCGTCCAGCGGGGCGCCGTCGGCGCTGATCGGGGGCGCGGTCTCGCCGTCGCGGACGGCCCGGCGGCAGTGCACGCCGTACTGCTGACCCTCGACGGTGCGGGTGTAGTACCAGTACCCGTCCTTGCGGGTGGGAACCGACAGGTCGGTCTCCTGGGTGCGCCGGCGGGTCTCCTCGAACAGCTCCGCGCGCAGCGCCTCCAGGTGCGCGGTGCGCGCCGCGGTGTAGGCGTTCTCCGCGGTCAGGTGGGCGATCGTCTCCGGGTCGTCCTTGGCGGCGAGCCAGGCGTACTCGTCGACGACGGTGTCGCCGTGGTGGATGCGCTCGGTCGGGACGCGCTTGGCGACGGGTACGGGGGTCTCGGTGGTCACGGCGTCACGTTACCGGCCCCCGGCGCGGCGTCGTGGGGTACGCGCGGCACCGGTTCCGGCAACCCCACCGCCACGTCTTTCGAACACATGTACGATGACCGGCATGGCGGCTGCAGCGAGTTCGACGGACCGGCCCGGAGCCCTGGAGATCACCCGGCGACTGGCGGAGATCTGCGGCCCGCCGTTCGCCCGCTTCGCCGGCCCGGCCGACGAGGTGGCCGGCCGGACGGCCCGCTGGGTGGCGGTGCCGGGCGGCCCGCACGCCGCCGCCGAGGTGCTGCGGCTGGCCGCCGCGCACCAGCTCACCGTCGTGCCGCGCGGCGCGGGCACCAAGATCGACTGGGGTGCCGCCCCGGCGCAGGTCGACATCATGCTCGACACGGGCCGGCTCGCCGGGATCTGGCACGAGCCGCAGGGCTCGCCGGTCGCCGAGATCGGCGCCGGCACCCCGCTGCGGGCGGTCCAGGCGACCCTGGACCGCACCGGCCAGCGCCTGCCGATCGACGCGCCCTCGCCGGGGGCGACCCTGGGCGGGGTGCTCGCGGCCGACGAGGCCGGCCCGCTGCGGCACCGGCACGGCAGCCCGTGCGCCCAGCTGGTCGGGGTTCGTTACCTGGACGCCGACGGCGAGCTGGTCAGCCTGGATGCGGCCGGCACCGCGCCGCACGGCCGGGCCGGGCCGGCGAGCGGCGGCGCGGCGGCGCTGTTCGGCGCGGCGCAGGTGCCGGGGTTGGACGTGGCCCGGCTGCTCTGCGGGTCGCAGGGCGGGCTGGGCGTGCTGGTCTCGGCGACCATGCGGGTGCAGGCCGTCCCGGCCAGCCGGGTCTGGGTAACCCGGCCGGTCTGGACCCCGCTGGAGGTGCACGACCTCGTCCGCGCGATCCTGGCCGCCCGGCTCGACCCGGCGGCCGTCGAGCTGGACCTGCCCGTGCCGGTGCTCCTGCCCCGGCGTCGGGTCCACCCCGACCACCCGTCGGTCGTCCACCGGCCCGGCCACCCCTCGGTGGCCCGGCGCGCCGGGGAGCCGGCCGCGGCGGGCAGCCTGGTGGTGCTGCTGGAGGGCGGCCCGGCCGACGTCGCCGAGCGGGCCGACCGGCTGGTCGCCGTGCTGGGTGGGGAGACCGTCGTCGGCCACGCCGCGCCGGAGTGGTGGGGGCACTACCCCTTCGGCCCGGGCGACACGGCGTTGCGGATCGAGGTGCCCATCAACGACCTGCACGCGGCGGTGTACGCGCTGCGCGACGCGGCGGGCACCCCGGTGCCGGTCCGTGGCTCGGCCGGGGTCGGCACGGTGCACGCCGCGCTGCCCGGGTCCCTGCCGCCCGACCGGGTGGCGTCGATCCTCGCCGCGGTGCGCGGGGTGCTGCTCGCCCGGCAGGGCCGCTGCGTCGTGGTGGCCGCGCCGGCCCCGGTCCGCCGGGTGGTCGACCTCTGGGGTGAGCTGCCCACGCTGCCCCGCCTCCGCGCCGCCAAGGCACATCTCGACCCGCACCAGCGCCTCGCCCCCGGCCGCCTCCCCGGCGGCCTCTGACCCCACCCCACCCCCACCCCCCGGCGCCCCGCCCCCGCCGTGTCGATCAAGAAGTTTCGGTCAGGAGACGAGCTCCGGCGGACGCAAACTTCCTGATCAACCGGCCGGGGTGGGGCGGGGTTGGGGCCTAGAAGGCGTCGTTGCGGAGGACCAGGATCGCGATGTCGTCGCGGGGGGCCTCCACCGAGAAGCCGATCGCGGTGGCGCGCAGCCGGGCGGCCGTCACGTCCGCCGAGTAGCCGGCCAGCGGGGCCGCCGCGTCGCGCAGCCGCTCGGTGCCGAAGAGTTCCCGGCCGCGCCGCCGCTCGGTCACCCCGTCGGTGTAGAAGATCAGCGCGTCGCCCGGTCCGAGCGGGATGTGGGCGGTGGGCGTGGCGATCGAGTCGAGCAGCCCGAGTGCCGTGCCGCCGGTGCCGACGAAGGTGGCGCCCCCACCGCCGCGCAGCAGCACCGGCCGGTCGTGGCCGGCCAGGTGCAGGGCCACGTCGAGCTGGCCGTTCCCGCCGGGCCCGACCGCCGCCAGGGCCAGGGTGCAGTACCGGCCGCCGCCCCGCTCGACCAGCGTCTCGTTCAACCGGCCCAGCACCTCCGGCAGCGGCTTGCCGTCGCCGACCAGCACCCGGATCACGTCCCGGACCAGGCCGGTGACCGCCGCCGCCTGGACGCCCTTGCCGGAGACGTCGCCGATGACCACCAGCCACCGGCCGTCCGGCAGCGGCACCACGTCGTAGAAGTCGCCCCCGACCTCGGCGTCGTCGCCGGTCGGGACGTACTCGGCGGCGAAGCCGATGCCCTCCACCACCGGGAGCACCGGCGGCAGCAGCGACTGCTGGAGGGTCTGCGCGACCCGGCGCCGCTCGGCGTGGATCCGGGCGTTCTCGATCGCCAGGGCGGCCCGGCGGGCCACGTCCTCCAGCACCGAGACCTCGTCCGGGTCGTGCCGGTGCCGCTGGTGCCGGCCGACGGCCAGGGTGCCGAGCCGCTGACCGCGGGCGATCAGCGGAACGGCGAAGCCCTCCATCGGGGCGCCGAGCGGGACCTGCGACGCGCTCCGCGACGCCTCGCGGAGCCGGGCCTGGACCGACTCCGGCCCGGTCTCCTGGAGCACCTTGTGCAGCTGCGGCAGCACCGACTCGTCGGCGTGGCTGGATGCGGCGAGCCGCAGCCGGCCCCACTCGTCGGTGGTGTGCACCGCACACCACTGGCCGAGCCGGGGTACCACCAGCTGCGGGATGAGCGCCATGGTCAGCTCGACGTCCAGGGACTGGGCGAGCAGCTCGCTCGCCTCGGCCAGGAAGGTCAGCCAGGCCGACCGGCGGACGTCGGCCCGGCGCAGCCGGTCGTTCTCCAGGTGCAGCGAGAGCCGCTCGGCCGCCAGCAGCGCGAGCGGCCGGGCGTACGCCGACGGCGCCGCGTCCAGCTCCAGCTCACCCGCGTACGGGCGGTGCACCGCCAGCGGCACCCGGATCAGCTCGTTGTCGTCCCGGGGCTGCCGCCCGTACCGGCCCAGGACCTGGGTGCCCTGTCCGTCGCCCCGGTCCAGTCGGATCACGCCACCGGCCGCGCCGACCATCTCCGCCAGCCGGGTCACCAGCCCGGTCGCGAACTCCGGCAGCGGGTCCTCGGCGTACGGGTCGGGGCTGGTCTGCATCAGCTCGCTCATCGCGGCCGCGCTCGGCGCGCCGTGCGCCGCGTCGTCGCCGTTGGGGGCGGCGCCGGTGAGCGGGCTGTGCGCCTCCGCGACCGCCGTCGGCCGCTCCGGCGGGACGGCGTCGTGCCGGTCCAGCCGGAACCAGACGCCCTTCCCGGTGGGCAGGTAGGTGGTGCCCCAGCGGCTGGCGAAGTGGTCCACCAGCAGCAGTCCGCGCCCCCGCTCGGCGACCTCGGTGATCTCGTCGGAGTCGTTGCGCACGCCGACGACCAGCTCGTCCACCGGGCCGGCCGCGAAGTCGGAGACCGTCACGGTGAGCCCGGTTCGGTCCGCCACGACCTCGATGTCCAGTTCGGTCCGGGCGTGTTCGACCGCGTTGGTGGAGAGTTCGGTGGTGAGCAGGAGCGCCTCGTTGAGCAGCTCCTCCAGGTCCGCCTCGGCGAGGACGGACCGGACCAGGGCCCGCGCGGCGGCGGGCGTACGCCGGTCAGCCGGGAGCCGGACATGTCGGACGTGCTCGTCCGACATGTCGGTCATGCCCGGTTCCGCCTCCGCTGACACCTCCGTATCCTCCACCGCCGTCGCCCCGGGCGCCAAACCTCCCGGTCGTTTGCGTGGCCGGACCGCGCGGGCGGGCGCCGGGTTGCCGGCGACGGACGCAGCGGCCCGGTCGGGACGACGCGCGGGCGTGGCGACCGCTCGCCGGCCTTGGCCTCGACGGCGGCGCGGGCAGAATGGTGGGATGGCGCGTGTCGGCACGAGCCGCTGGCCCCGAGCTGAGCGAGGAATGATGACCACGGCGAGACAATCGACAGCCGCGGACCCGTCCGCCCCCGATCACGAGGTGCTGCTCGGCGAGCTGGTGGAGGCGCTGCGGCGGGTCCGCCGCGGCGATCTCAAGGTCCGGCTGCCCCGGCGGGCCGGCCTGGCCGCCGAGGTCGCCGACGCCTTCAACGACGTGGTGTCGCTCCAGGAGCGGCAGCACCTCGACCTGCGCCGGATCAGCCGGATCGTCGGGCGGGACGGCCGGCTCACCGAACGCCTCGACGACGAGGGCCTGGACGGCTCGTGGGCGGAGGGCCAGCGGGCGATCAACTCGCTGATCGACGACCTGGGCCGCCCCACCACGGAGATCGCCCGGGTGATCGTCGCGGTCGCCGACGGCGACCTCTCCCAGCACATGGCGCTGGAGATCGACGGTCGCCCGCTGCGCGGCGAGTACCTGCGCATCGGCCGCACGGTGAACACCATGGTCGACCAGCTCTCGTCCTTCTCCAACGAGGTGACCCGGGTGGCCCGCGAGGTGGGCACCGAGGGCAAGCTCGGCGGCCAGGCCGACGTCCGTGGGGTCGCCGGCACCTGGAAGGACCTCACCGACTCGGTGAACACCATGGCGTCGAACCTGACCGGCCAGGTGCGGTCGATCTCCCAGGTGGCGACGGCCGTGGCGAAGGGCGACCTGTCCCAGAAGATCACCGTGGGCGCCCGGGGCGAGGTCGCCGAACTGGCCGACACGATGAACTCGCTCACCGACACGCTGCGGCTCTTCGCCGAGCAGGTGACCCGGGTGGCCCGGGAGGTGGGCACGGACGGCAAGCTCGGCGGTCAGGCGGAGGTGCCGAACGTCGCCGGCACCTGGAAGGACCTGACCGACAGCGTCAACTCGATGGCGTCGAACCTGACCGCGCAGGTGCGCAACATCGCCCAGGTCTCCACGGCGGTGGCCAAGGGCGACCTGTCGCAGAAGATCACGGTCGCCGCGCAGGGCGAGATCCTCGAACTCAAGGACACCGTCAACACGATGGTGGATCAGCTCTCGTCGTTCGCGGACGAGGTGACCCGGGTGGCCCGTGAGGTGGGCATCGAGGGGAAGCTGGGCGGCCAGGCCCAGGTGCGGGGCGTCTCCGGCACCTGGCGCGACCTGACGGAGAACGTCAACCAGCTCGCCGGCAACCTGACCAGCCAGGTCCGCAACATCTCCCAGGTCTCCACCGCGGTCGCGAAGGGCGACCTCTCGCAGAAGATCACCGTGGACGCGCAGGGCGAGATCCTGGAGCTGAAGAACACCGTCAACACCATGGTCGACCAGCTCTCCTCGTTTGCCGACGAGGTGACCCGGGTGGCCCGTGAGGTGGGCACCGAGGGCAAGCTGGGTGGTCAGGCGCAGGTCAAGGGCGTCAGCGGTACGTGGCGGGACCTGACCGACAACGTGAACTCGATGGCGTCGAACCTGACCAGTCAGGTGCGCAACATCGCCTCGGTCACCACGGCGGTGGCGAAGGGTGACCTGTCGCAGAAGATCACGGTGGATGCCCGGGGCGAGATCCTGGAGCTGAAGTCGACGGTGAACACGATGGTGGACCAGCTGTCGTCGTTCGCGGACGAGGTGACCCGGGTGGCCCGTGAGGTGGGCACCGAGGGCAAGCTCGGCGGCCAGGCCCAGGTGCGGGGCGTCGCGGGCACCTGGCGGGACCTGACCGACAACGTGAACTCGATGGCGTCGAACCTGACCGCCCAGGTGCGGAACATCGCCCAGGTCTCCACGGCGGTGGCGAAGGGTGACCTGTCGCAGAAGATCACGGTGGATGCCCGGGGCGAGATCCTGGAGCTGAAGTCGACGGTGAACACGATGGTGGATCAGCTGTCGTCGTTCGCGGACGAGGTGACCCGGGTGGCCCGTGAGGTGGGCACCGAGGGCAAGCTGGGTGGTCAGGCGCAGGTCAAGGGCGTCAGCGGTACGTGGCGGGACCTGACCGACAACGTGAACTCGATGGCGTCGAACCTGACCAGTCAGGTGCGCAACATCGCCTCGGTCACCACGGCCGTGGCGAAGGGCGACCTCGGCCAGAAGATCACCGTGGACGCCCAGGGCGAGATCCTGGAGCTGAAGAACACCGTCAACACGATGGTGGACCAGCTCTCGTCGTTCGCGGACGAGGTGACCCGGGTGGCCCGTGAGGTGGGCACCGAGGGCAAGCTCGGCGGCCAGGCGCAGGTGAAGGGCGTCTCGGGCACCTGGCGGGACCTCACCGAAAACGTCAACCAGCTCGCCTCGACGCTGACCACTCAGCTCCGGGCGATCGCCCAGGTCTCCACCTCGGTGACCCGGGGCGATCTGACCCAGCGGATCGCGGTCAAGGCGCAGGGCGAGGTCGCCGAGCTGAAGGACAACATCAACCAGATGATCGTCACCCTCCGGGAGACGACCAAGAAGAACGCCGAGCAGGGCTGGCTGGACTCCAACCTGGCCCGGATCGGCGGCCTGCTCCAGGGTCAGCGGGACCTCGGCGAGGTCTGCCGCATGATCATGATGGAGGTGACCCCGCTGGTCGACGCGCAGCTCGGCGCGTTCTTCCTGACGGACAGCTCCGACGGCAGCATGCGGCTGCGGCTGACCGCCTCGTACGGCTACGTGGCGCGCGGGCACGACGTGACCTTCGGTCCGGGGGAGGGGCTGGTCGGGCAGGCCGCCCTCTCCCGCCGGACGATCCGGGTCAATGCCCAGCCCGACGGTCGGCTCGTCCTGCGCTCCGGGCTGGCCGAGACGCCGCCGGCCGACCTGGTGGTGCTGCCGGTGCTCTTCGAGGGTGAGCTGCTCGGCGTGATCGAGTTCGCCGGGGTGACCACCTTCTCCGAGCTGCATCTGTCGTTCCTGGAGCGGCTGGTGCTCACCATCGGCCTGGCGGTGAACACCATCCAGGCGAACCGGCGTACGGAGGAGCTGCTGGCCCAGTCCCAGCGGCTGGCCCACGAGCTGCAGGAGCAGTCGGCCGAGTTGCAGCGCACCAACGCCGAGCTGGAGGACAAGGCCCAGCTGCTCTCCGAGCAGAAGGGCAACATCGAGACGAAGAACCGGGAGATCGAGCTGGCCCGGCTCGGCCTGGAGGAGAAGGCGCAGCAGCTCACCCGGGCGTCGGCGTACAAGTCGGAGTTCCTGGCGAACATGAGCCACGAGTTGCGTACGCCGCTGAACTCGCTGCTGCTGCTGTCCCGGTTGCTGGCCGAGAACTCGGAGCGGAACCTCAGCCGCAAGCAGATCGAGTTCGCCCGGACGATCCACGGCGCCGGCTCGGACCTGCTCTCGCTGATCGACGACATCCTCGACCTGTCCAAGATCGAGGCGGGTCGGATGGACGTCGAGCCGACCGAGGTCCGGTTCTCCGAGATCCGCGGCTACGTCGAGCAGGCGTTCGCTCCACAGGCCGAGGAGAAGGGCCTCGACTTCCAGGTCCGCGTGGCCAAGGACCTGCCGCCGGCGCTGGTCACCGACGCCCAGCGGTTGCAGCAGATCCTGCGCAACCTGCTCTCCAACGCGGTCAAGTTCACCGACAACGGGGCGGTGACGCTGCGGATCGCCCCGGCCGCGGAGAACGCCGTCTTCGACGTGCCGGCGCTGACCAACGCCCGGCAGGTGATCGCGTTCACGGTGATCGACACGGGCATCGGGATCTCGGACGACAAGCTGTCGCTGATCTTCGAGGCGTTCCAGCAGGCGGACGGCACCACCAGCCGCCGGTACGGCGGAACAGGGCTGGGCCTGTCGATCAGCCGGGACCTGGCCCGGCTGATCGGCGGGACGATCACCGTGTCGTCGGCGCCCGGGCAGGGCTCGACCTTCACCCTCTTCGTACCGGATGTGCTGGCGCCGGACGCGGTGGTGGCGCCGGCGCCGCCGTCGCCGACCCGCGCGGGCCTGCCGTCGTCGCTGCTCATCCCGATGGAGCTGCCGCAGCCGCCGGAGGCCCCGGTGACCCGGCGGCTGGATGGGGCGACCGTGCTGATCGTCGACGACGACGTCCGCAACGTCTTCGCCCTGACCTCCGCATTGGAACTGCACGGGATGACCGTGCTGTACTCGGACAACGGGGCGGACGGGGTTCGCCTGCTGGCCGAGCATCCGGAGGTGGACATCGTGTTGATGGACGCGATGATGCCGGACCAGGACGGGTACGAGACCACCCGGCAGATCCGGCGCAACCACCGCTTCGCCGACCTGCCGATCGTCTTCCTGACGGCGAAGGCGATGCCGGGTGACCGTGAGTCGGCGCTCGCCGCCGGCGGCAGCGACTACATCACCAAGCCGGTCGACCTGGACGAACTCATCGAGCTGATGGCGTCCTGGATCAGCGGCAGCCGAACCGAGGAGACTTCGTGACCCAGACGGCCAAGGCGCTGCTGGTGGACGACCGGCGGGAGAACCTGATGGCCCTGGAGGCGATCCTCCAGGGCCTCCCGGTGCAGTCGGTCGCCGTGGAGAGCGGCGAGGCGGCGCTCAAGCAGCTTCTGGTGGACGACTTCGCGGTGATCCTGTTGGACGCCCAGATGCCGGACATGGACGGCTTCGAGACGGCCAGCCACATCAAGCGGCGGGAGCGGACCCGGCACGTGCCGATAATCTTCCTCACCGCCGCGGACCGGGACGCCCAGCTGGCGCTGCGCGGCTACGCGGTCGGCGCGGTGGACTACCTGACCAAGCCGTTCGACCCGTGGGTGCTGCGGGCGAAGGTCTCGGTCTTCGTCGAGCTGTGGGTGAAGACCCGGCAGCTCGCCGCCCAGTCCGACGTGGTGCGGGAGCGGGACGCCCAGTGGCGGATGCTCACCGACGCGGTGGACGAGGCCACCACCCTGCTGCGCGGCGACGACGGACCGGAGTCGCGGGACCGCGCGGTGGACATCCTCGAACAGGCCCGCTGGGGCAACAACGCCTGACGCCGCCGGGTAGCGGTCCGACCTGCGTGCCGCTGCGGTCCGCGCCCGGGGCGGCCGCGCCTCTCAGGTCACCGGTCAGGCGTCGGCCCGGCCGCCGTGTCCGGTCGCGGCGCGCCGGGCGCGCCACCGTTCGCCGAGCGAGTCGATCTCCTCCTGTACGAAGAGGAAGAAGTCCCGCATCTCGCTGACCCGCTCGCCGCCGGGGGTCTCCCGACCGGCCAGGGCCTCCACCCCGCCCGAGGCGATGTCGATGAAGTTCTTGTAGAGCCCGGTCTTGGTGACCGTGGCCTCGTACCAGGGGTTGTCCGGCATCCGGTAACGGTCCCGCCGGGAGCCCTTCACCGGCTCGCGGACCAGCATGGCGAACTGGGTGAGGTAGCGGACCGCACCGGAGACTGCCGCCGCGCTCACCCCCAGCCGCTCGCCGATCTCAGCGGCGGTGAGCGGCCCGTCGGCGCTCATCACGGTGAAGAGCACCCGGGCGGCCATCCGGGGGAAGCCGACGTCCGCGAAGGCCATCGCCATCCGCTCGACGAAGAGGTGGATCTCCTCCTCGTTCCGGGTCGGGCGGTGGTCGTCAGGCATCTGCCGGTGCTCCTCACTGCACGTCTTGGACCCGATCGTGCCTCAGGTCTCACAGTCTTCACAAGTTTGTGAAACAAGCGTAACTTGCAAATCATGGAAACTCCGATTGAGGTGTCCGGCCTGGTGAAGACCTTCGGCCGGACCCGGGCGCTCGACGGACTCGACCTCACCGTCCGCGCCGGGGAGGTGCACGGCTTCCTGGGCCCCAACGGCTCCGGCAAGTCGACCACCATCCGGGTGCTGCTCGGTCTGCTCCGGGCGGACGCGGGGGCCGTCCGACTGCTCGGCGGTGACCCCTGGCGGGACGCCGTCGCCCTGCACCGCCGGCTGGCGTACGTCCCCGGCGACGTCACCCTCTGGCCCAACCTCTCCGGCGGCGAGGTGATCGACCTGCTCGGGCGGATGCGCGGCGGGCTTGACCCGAAGCGCCGGGCCGAGCTGCTGGACTCCTTCGAGCTGGACCCGCGCAAGAAGGGCCGGGCCTACTCCAAGGGCAACCGGCAGAAGGTCGGCCTGGTCGCCGCCCTCGCCTCCGACGTCGAGCTGCTCATCCTCGACGAGCCGACCTCCGGGCTGGACCCGCTGATGGAGGAGGTCTTCCAGCAGTGGGTGATCCGCGCCAAGTCCGACGGCCGAACGGTGCTGCTCTCCAGCCACATCCTGGCCGAGGTGGAGGCGCTCTGCGACCGGGTGACGATCATCCGCAACGGCCGGAACGTGGAGACCGGCACCCTCGGCGAGCTGCGCCACCTGCACCGCACCTCGATCGACGCCGAGCTGGCCGGCCCGCTGGACGGCCTCGCCACGCTGCCCGGCGTGCACGATCTGCGGGTCGACGGCGACCGGGTGCGCTTCGACGTGGACAACGTCGCGCTGGACGCCGCGCTGCGCCGGCTCACCGAGATCGGCGTACGCAGCCTGGTCAGCCAGCCGCCCACGCTGGAGGAGCTGTTCCTGCGGCACTACGAGTCGACCGGCGCCGAGGCGACCCGATGAGCACCCTCACCGGCACCCGTCACCTGGTCCGCCTGATCCTGCGCCGGGACCGCGTCCTGCTGCCGCTCTGGGTGCTGGTCCTCGCCGTGCTGCCGATGTCGTACGCGACCAGCTTCTTCGAGCTCTTCCCGACCGCCGCCGAGCGGGCCGCGTACGCCGCCGGCACCGCCCGCAACCCGTCGATCGTCGCGCTGCTCGGCCCGGTCTACGGCGAGAGCGTCGGCGCGCTCACCGCGCAGCGTGGCGGCTTCCTGCTGGTGATCATCGCGCTGGCCAGCCTGCTCACCGTCATCCGGCACACCCGGACCGAGGAGGAGGCCGGCCGCCGGGAGCTGCTCGGCGGCACGGTGCTCGGCCGGTACGCCGGGCTGACGGCCGCCCTGCTGGTGACGTACGCGGCCGACCTGCTGCTCGGCCTGCTCACCGCCGCGGGGCTGGTCGCCACCGGCCTGCCGGCCGCCGGCTCGCTGGCGTACGGGCTCGCCGGCGCGCTGGTCGGCGTCGTCTTCGCCACCGTCGGCGGGCTCGCCGCCCAGCTCACCGAGACGGCGGGCGGGGCACGGGGGATCGCCATCGCCGTCCTCGGGGCGGCCTTCGCGCTCCGCCTCGCCGGTGACGCGGCGGAGCGGGAGTGGCTGAGCTGGCTCTCCCCGCTGGGCTGGGGCCCGCGCATCCGGGCCTACGAGGGTGACCGGTGGTGGGTGCTGGCGCTGCCGGTGGCGCTCTCTGCGCTGCTCGCCGCCGTCGCGTACCCGCTGTCGGTGCGCCGCGACCTGGGCGCCGGGCTGCTGCCGCCGCGGCTCGGCCCGGCCACCGCCGGGGAATCCCTGGCCGGGCCGTTCGGCCTGGCCTGGCGGCTGCACCGCGGGCAGATCCTCTGGTGGTCGGTCGGCTTCGGCCTGCTCGGGCTGATCCTCGGCGGGGCGGCGAAGGCCGCCGGCAGCTCGGTCGAGGGCAACCCCCAGCTGGAGCAGATCATGACCAGGATCGGTGGTGCCTCGGGGCTGGCCGAGGCGTACCTCGGGGCGACGTTGAGCCTGGCCGGGCTGGCCGCCGCCGGATACGGCATCCAGGCCGCGCTGCGGATGCGGTCGGAGGAGACCGACGGGCGTGCCGAGCCGCTGCTGGCCACCGGGGTGACCCGGACCCGCTGGCTCCTGTCGCACGTGCTGTTCGCCCTGGTCGGACCGGCGGTGGTGCTCGCCGTCACCGGGTTCGCGACCGGCCTGACGTACGGGATCAGCGTCCACGACGTGCCGGGCGAACTGCCCCGGATGGTCGGCGCCGCACTGGCGCAGCTGCCGGCGGCCTGGGTGCTGGCCGGCCTCGCGGTGCTGCTGTACGGGCTGCTGCCCCGGCTGGCCGGGGTGGCCTGGGCGGTGCTCGCGGTCTGCGTGCTGCTCGGCCAGCTCGGCGCGGTGCTGGAGCTGAGCCAGTGGCTGCTGGACCTCTCGCCGTTCACCCACACCCCGCAGGTGCTGGCCGACCACTGGCACGCCACCCCGCTCTGGCTCCTGACCGCCGTCGCCCTCCTGCTGGCCACAACCGGCCTCACGGCCTTCCGCCGCCGCGACCTCCCCACCACCTGACCCGCCCCGCGCCGGTCCAGGCCCGCGTTGATCAAGGAGTTTGCGTCAGGAATCCGTCTGCGGAAGACGCAAACTTCTTGGTCAACAGGGTGGGACGGAGGTCAGGACGGGGTCTCGTTGCGGATCATCAGGGCGGAGCGGAGGCCGGTGATGTCGAGGACGCGGAGCAGGAAGTCGCCGACGTTGCTCAGCACCAGCAGGCTCTGCGCGTGGCTGGCCTTGCGGCTGAGCACGACGAGGGTGCCGAGCCCCTGCGAGTCGCAGAAGCCGACCCCGCCCAGGTCGAGCACGATGCGCGGCGGGGGGTCGGCCAGGACCTCGTTGACGACGGTCGACAGCTGGGTGGCCGTGAGCATGTCGATCTCACCGGCCAGGCGAAGAACCACTTCGTCGCCCGTCCGGTGTACCGTGATGGACAGTTCGGCACGATCCACCCGGTCACCCTATCGCGGTCTCGACCACCCGGCCCGCCGAGCAACCCCCGGCTGTGCGTCCGACCGGGCCGGCCACCTTCCATGGCTGATCCCGCCCGCTCGGCGATCCGCGCGGCGGGTGAGCCCGGTAACCCCGGCGCGGGGTGGCTGCCGATTCGCCGGCCGGCGCTGACACAATGGCGGCATCGTGACCGATACCCTTTCCGCCGGATCCGGCCGCTACCCGGCCGACGCGCCGGCCTCCGAGGCCCTGTTCGACCGCGCCAAGGCCATCGTGCCCGGCGGGGTGAACTCCCCCGTGCGCGCGTTCCGTGCCGTCGGCGGCACCCCGCGCTTCATGGTCCGGGGGGAGGGTCCCTGGATGTTCGACGCGGACGGCCGGCGCTACGTCGACCTGGTCTGCTCCTGGGGGCCGCTGATCCTCGGCCACGCCCACCCCGAGGTGGTCGAGGCCGTGCAGACCGCCGCCGCGTACGGCACCAGCTTCGGCACGCCCACCCCGGGTGAGATCGAGTTGGCCGCGGAGATCGTCGCGCGTACCCCGGTCGAGCAGGTCCGGCTGGTCAACTCGGGCACCGAGGCGACCATGTCGGCGATCCGGCTGGCCCGCGGCTTCACCGGACGAGCCAAGATCATCAAGTTCGCCGGCTGCTACCACGGCCACTCCGACGCCCTGCTCGCCGCCGCCGGCTCCGGCGTCGCGACCTTCGGCCTGCCCGACTCGCCCGGCGTGACCGGCGCGGCGGCCGGCGACACCATCGTGCTGCCGTACAACGACATCACCGCGGTCGAGGAGGCCTTCGCCGCCGAGGGGCCGCACATCGCGGCGATCATCACCGAGGCGGCGGCCGGCAACATGGGCGTGGTCGCCCCCCGCGACGGCTTCAACCAGCAGCTCGCCCGGATCGCCCACGCGCACGGCGCGCTGCTCATCGTCGACGAGGTGATGACCGGGTTCCGGGTCTCCCGCGCCGGCTGGCACGGCCTCGACCCGTCCGACGCCGACCTGTGGACGTACGGGAAGGTCATGGGCGGCGGCCTGCCCGCCGCGGCCTTCGGCGGGCGCACGGAGATCATGGAGCGGCTCGCTCCGGCCGGCCCGGTCTACCAGGCCGGCACGCTCTCCGGCAACCCGCTCGCCTGCGCCGCCGGCCTGGCCACGCTGCGACTCGCCGACGCCGCGCTCTACCGGAAGCTCGACGAGACGGCCGCCGTCGTGGGCAAGCTCGCCGCCGACGCGCTGGCCGCCGCCGGGGTCCCGCACCGCCTGTCGTACGCGGGCAGCATGTTCTCCATCTTCTTCACCGACGCCGACGTGGTCGACTACGACAGCGCGCGGACCCAGCAGGTCCCCGCGTTCAAGGCGTTCTTCCACGCGATGCTCGCCGCCGGCGTCTACCTGCCGCCGAGCGCGTTCGAGTCGTGGTTCGTGTCGGCGGCGCTGGACGACGCCGCCCTGGAGCAGATCGCCGCCGCCCTGCCGGGCGCGGCGACGGCGGCGGCAGCGGCGGGTCACGGGGGGTAGGGAACGTGAGCGAGACGGTGGTCCACGTGCTGCGGCACGGCGAGGTGTACAACCCGGAGGGCGTCCTCTACGGCCGGCTGCCCGGTTTCCGCCTCTCCGAGCTGGGCGTCCAGATGGCCAAGGCCGCCGCGCAGGGGCTCGCCGAGCGCAACGTGGTGCATGTGGTGGCCAGCCCGCTGGAGCGCGCCCAGCAGACCGCCGAGCCGATCGCGGCGCAGTTCGGCCTCCCCGTCGGGGTGGACGAGCGGCTGATCGAGAGCGCCAACTGGTTCGAGGGCAAGAAGGTCTCCCCGGGCGACGGCTCGTTCCGCGACCCGCGCAACTGGTGGGTGCTGCGCGACCCGGTCACCCCGTCCTGGGGCGAGGCGTACCAGGCCATCGCCGAGCGGATGTTCGCCGCCCTGCACGCCGCCCGGGTCGCCGCCGAGGGGCGCGAGGCCGTGCTGGTCTCCCACCAGCTGCCGATCTGGACGCTGCGCCGGTACGTCGAGCGCAAGCGGCTCTGGCACGACCCCCGCAAGCGGCAGTGCGGGCTGGCCAGCCTCACCTCGTTCCACTTCGACGGCGCCAAGGTCGTCGGCATCGGCTACTCCGAGCCGGCGGCCCACCTGGTCGCGATCTCGGCGACCGCCCGGACGGCCAAGGGGGCCTGATGCGTTCCCGGAGGCCCGTCGCCGCCCTGCTCGCCGCCGTCGCCCTCGCGACGGCGCTGGTCGGCTGCTCCGCCGGCAGCGAGGAGAGTAAGTGCGCCGACAAGGCCGGCATCATCGAGTGCGCCCCGGACCAGCGGTCGGCGGCCCCGAAGATCGCCGGTGAGCTGCTCGCCGGCGGCAACTACGACGTCGCGCAGGCCCGCGGCCAGGTGGTGGTGCTCAACTTCTGGGGCTCCTGGTGCGCGCCCTGCCGGGCCGAGGCCGACGATCTCGAGGCCACCTACCAGGCCACCAAGGCCTCCGGGGTGGCCTTCCTCGGCATCAACGTGCAGGACAGCAAGGACAAGGCGGTCGCGTTCGAGGAGGGCCGGGTCACCTACCCGAGCCTCTTCGACCCGGCCAGCCGGCTCGCGCTGGCCCTGGACATTCCGCCGAACACCATCCCGGCCACCGTGGTCCTGGACCGGGACGGCCGGATCGCCACGGTGATCCGGGCCGCGGTCACCCAGGACGGCCTGCGCCCCGTCGTCGAGCGGATCGCCGCCGAGCAAGCGGCCTCCGGAAACCGCTGATGGGCGAGACGTTCCGAGAGCTCGCGCAGTCCGGGCCGCTGCTGCTGGCGATCGGCGCGGCGGCGCTCGCCGGGCTGGTCAGCTTCCTCAGCCCGTGCGTCCTGCCGCTGATGCCGGGCTACCTGTCGTACGTCACCGGCCTGGCCGGCGCCGACCTCGAGGGCCGGGCGCGGACCGAACCGGCGCCGGCCGGCGGGGACGCCCCGACCGGCGGCGGGGTCGCCGTGGCGACCGGCGGGGTGGCCGTCGCGGCCCGTCCGGCGGCCGCGGTCAAGGGGCGGGTGCTCGCCGGGACGCTGCTCTTCATCGCCGGCTTCACCGCCGTCTTCACCGCCACCGCGATCCTCTTCTCCGGCGTCGGCCGGGTCTTCTTCGAGCACGAGCGCGCGCTGGAGATCGTCATCGGCGGGCTGGTCGTGGTGCTCGGGCTCGGCTACCTCGGCCTGGTGCCGGGAATGCAGCGCGAGTTCCGGATCCACCGGCTGCCCGCCGCCGGGCTGCTCGGCGCCCCGGTCCTCGGCGCGGTCTTCGCGCTGAGCTGGATGCCGTGCACCGGCCCCACGCTCGGCGCGGTGCTCGGCATGGCCGCCGTGGAGGGGAAGAGCGACCGGGCGGTGCTGCTCGCCGTGGCGTACTGCCTCGGGCTGGGGGTACCGTTCGTCGTCTTCGGGCTCGGCTTCCACCGCCTGCTCGGGGTCTTCCGCGCCGTCCGGCGCAACAGCCGCTGGGTGACCCGGATCGGCGGCGCCCTGCTGATCCTGATCGGCCTGGCGCTGGTCACCGGCGGCTGGCAGAACTTCGTGATCTGGCTGCAGACGCACGTCGGCGTGGGCGAGGTGAGCATCTGATGACGACCGTGGACGACCGGCCGGCGACGCCGCCCGCCGAGGCGCCCCGGCGGCGGGTCAACCCGGTGGTCGCCCTGCTGCGCAACTCCTGGCGGCAGCTGACCAGCATGCGTACCGCGCTGATCCTGCTCTTCCTGCTCGCGGTCGCCGCCATCCCCGGCTCGGTGCTGCCCCAGCGCGGGGTCAACCCGGAGAACGTCAACCAGTACTTCCTCGACCACCCGGACCTGGCCCCGAAGCTCGACCGGATCGGCGCCTTCGCGGTCTTCGGCTCGATCTGGTTCTCGGCGATCTACCTGCTGCTCTTCACCTCGCTGGTCGGCTGCGTCCTGCCCCGGATGCGGGACCATTTGCGGGCGCTGCGCTCCCGGCCGCCGGCCGCCCCGAAGCGGCTGGAGCGGCTGCCCCAGCACGCGGTGCTGGAGGCCCCCGCCGCCGCCGACCCGGCGGCCATCGCCGCCGTGCTGCGCCGCCGCCGCTGGCGGGTCGAGGTCCGCGGCAACGAGGTCTCCGCCGAGAAGGGCTACCTCAAGGAGACCGGCAACCTGCTCTTCCACACCTCGCTGGTCGCCGTGCTGCTCGGGGTCGCGCTCGGCTCCTGGTACGGCTGGCACGGCAACCGGCTGCTGGTGGCCGGCGCGGAGAACGCCTTCTGCAACACCCGCCAGCAGTACAGCGAGGCCTCGCTCGGCCCGCGCGTGGACAGCGCCGACCTGCCGCCGTTCTGCCTCACCCTGGACGACTTCGACGCGAGGTTCCTCCCGTCCGGCCAGCCGGCGAGCTACCGGGCCACGGTAACTGTGGACGAGCCGGACGGGTCGAAGCGGACCGCCGGCTTCTCGGTCAACTCGCCGCTGCGGCTCGGCTCGGCGAACGTCTACCTGCTCGGCCACGGGTACGCCCCGATCCTGAGGTACACCGACCGGTACGGCCGCAGCCAGACCAGCACCGTGCCGTTCCTCGCCACCGGCGACGCCAATCTCACCAGCGAGGGCGTGGCCGCCTTCCCGGACGCCAACGTCGACCCGAAGACCGGCAAGCGGGCCGCCGACCAGCAGGTCGCCTTCGACGGGCTCTACCTGCCGACCGCCCCGGACACCGCGCCCTTCGTCGCATCGCAGTACCCGACCGAGCGGAACCCGGCGGTGGTGCTCGTCGCGTACCGGGGCAACCTCGGGCTGGACGCCGGCATCCCCGGGTCGGTCTACAAGCTCGACCAGGGGCAGGTCGCCAACGGCAAGCTCAAGCAGGTCGGCGACAAGAAGCTCGGCGTCGGCGAGAAGTGGACCCTGGACGACGGCAGCACGCTGGAGTTCGTCGGGACGAAGCCGTACGTCACCCTCTCCATCCGGTACGCCCCGGGGCAGACGCTGATGCTCGGCGCCTGCGTGGTGCTGCTCACCGGCCTGATGGGTTCCCTCTTCGGCCGGCGGCGGCGGGTCTGGTTCCGGGTGACGCCCCCCGGCAGTGGATCTCCGACGAGCGGTAGTAGCTTGGTGGAGGCCGGTGGGCTGCCGCGCACCGAACATCCAGGGTTCGCCGACGAGTTCGCCCAGTTGGTCGCCGCGGTCAGCGCCGACGAGCGGGGCGACGAGCGGGCGCGAGAAGGAGTCGAGTGATGTCCGCACTCTCCGACCAGCTGGTGACCTTCGCGATCCTGGCGTACCTGGTCGCGATGATCAGCCACGCCGTCGAGTACGCGCTCGGCAACGCCCGCGCGGTGCCGGCGAGGGCCGCCGCCCCGGCCCGGGAGCTGGTCGGCGCGGGCGTCGGCGGCACCGGCGGGACCGTCGAGGCCCCCGCCGCCCCGGCCGAGACCCGGCCCGACCGGTCGGCGCAGCGGGCCCTCGTGGCCGGTCGGATCGCCGGCTGGGTCACCGCGCTCGCCGCCGCGCTCCACCTCGGGGCGCTGGTCACCCGGGGGCTCGCCGCCGAGCGCATGCCCTGGGGCAACATGTACGAGTTCGTGCTGACGGTCACCTTCATCGGGACCGCGGCCTGGCTGGCGGTGCTCTGGAAGCGCCCCGCGCTGCGCCGGCTCGGGCTCTTCCTGACCCTGGTCATGGTGCTGCTGCTGGCCTTCGCCGAGCTGAAGCTCTACGTCCAGGTCACGCCGCTGATGCCGGCGCTCCAGTCGTACTGGTTCGTCATCCACGTGTCGACGATCGTCTTCGCCTCCGGCATCTTCCTGCTGGGTGTGGTGCCGGCGGCGGCGTACCTGATGCGGGCCGGCTGGGAGCAGGGGCGGCGCAGCTTCCCGTACACCCTGGCCCGCCGGCTGCCCGCGGCGGCCGGGCTGGAGCGGATGACCTTCGCGCTGCACGCCTTCGCGTTCCCGATCTTCACCTTCGCGGTGATCGCCGGGGCGATCTGGGCCGAGGCGGCCTGGGGCCGGGCGTGGGGCTGGGACCCGAAGGAGACCTGGGCGTTCATCTCCTGGGTGGTCTACGCCGGTTACCTGCACGCCCGGGCCACCCCGAGCATCAAGCGGAACGTGGCCACCTGGATCGCCATCCTGGGCTTCCTGACCATGCTGATGAACCTGTTCGGGGTGAACTTCTTCTTCACCGGCCTGCACTCGTACGCCGGCGTCAGCTGACCCGTACGCGCGACCGCCGGAAGCCCGTGGGCTCCCGGCGGTCGCGTCGTTTCCGGGATCAGGAGACGGTGACCGGGGCGGTGTCGTTCGCCGGGTCGTCGTCGACGCGCGGGTACGGGCTCTGGAGCCGGACCTCGCCGGGCGCCCCGGCCGGTCCGTCGATCCGGAGGTCGAAGGCGACCAGGTAGGTCTCCCCGGCCGCGAAGATGCCACCCGGCTTCGGGCAGTACCAGGTCGTCGGCGTCTCGCCGCTCTCCTCGTCACCCCAGAGCCAGCACCCGGCCGGGCTGCCGGTGACGGTCGTCCCGGCGGGCGGGGTGAAGGTGAACCGGGCGGCGTTGTCGCCGGAGATGGTGCCGTCCGGCACGCCGGGGCCGTCGTTGCGCAGGCCGACCTCGACCCGGACGGTCCCACCGACCGACCCGGTGGCGGTCGCGCCGAGGGCGACGACGTCGAACGCGCCGTGGATGCCGCGCAGGTAGTACTGGCCGGCCGGCGACTGGTGCTCGGCCCCGATCACGTCGACCGGCTCGCCGACCTGACGCAGTCGCAGGGACCGGTCGGCGTCGCGGCGGGTGAACACCACACCCTCGGGCAGCGCCCCGGCCGTGTCGGCGGGCGCCACGGACTGGGTGATCCGCTTGTCGCCGACGGCGGCGGCACCGACCGTGGTGGTGAAGCCGCCGGGGACCTCGTACCGGGCGCCGGGGGTCAGCTCGCCCCCGACGGTGCAGACCACGATGGTGCTGAGCTGGTCGCCGGCGCCGTACCGGCAGTTGCGGTAGGCGGCCGGCTCCAGGCCGATCGGGAAGCGGAGGGTGACGCGCAGGTCGTTCGCCGGCTGGTCGCCGGCGCTGATCACCGCCACCGGCATGGCGAGCTGGTCGCCCGTGGCCGCACCGCTCACGTACTCGTCGACCAGGTCGATCACGTCCGGCCCGGCATGCACGGTGACGGTGGCCTGCTGCGCCCATCCCTCGACGCCGTCGGCCAACGCTGTGTAGCTGATCGTCCCGGTGGCGCCGTCGCCGGCACCGGCGACCGCCCGGAGCATGATCGGCAGGGTGCCGTTCAGCGTGCCGAACTCGTCCGGGGTGGCGGTCGGCGGCATCGGGCAGGTGACCGAGGCGGCGTCCGTGACGCACCAGTCCGGGAAGGCGGCGGTGGCCACCCCGGCCAGCCCGCTCAGGTCGAAGGTCACCCGGGGGTTGGTCGCCCCGGTGCTGCTCAGGACGAGGCCGGCGGTGCGGGCCGGGGCGCCGGCCGCACCGATGGTGGTGTCACCGAGCCAGCCGCTGACCCAGCCGGGGTCGGTCTCCGCCGCCGCCGGGCTCGCTACCGCGCCGACCATGGTTGCTGCGGCGAGGGCCGCCGTGGCGACCCGGAACGCGCGGGTAACGCGCACAGATCTCATCGAACTCCCTTGAGGAAGGTGGACCGGCCGGGCCGTCCGGCCCGATCGGCGCGCCGATCCTAAGGGGAGGGGACGACGGCCGTGGCCCCGGTCGCCGGCCGACGCCGGTTCAGCACGTCGTCGACCCGCAGGGTCACCTGGTACGCGACCTCGGGCAGGTCGGCGAGGTCGAGGCGGTCGGCCCGCATGGCGAGCTGCGCGTGCAGCTCCCGGGCCACGGCGTCCCGGATCTCCTGGAGCAGGGGCGAGAGGCCGTCCGGGTCGCCCACCACGTACGCGTCGTCCATGGGGCCATCCTGGCCCTCGGCGACGGACCTGTCAGCTCCCGCCCCGCGGCCCGCCGGTCAGGCGCCGAACCAGCCGGGGACGTCGAGGCGGAAGAAGTCGGCCGAGGCGACCGCGCGCAGGTCGTCCTCCATCGCGGCGACGCGCTCGGGGCCCAGCGTCGCCGACCAGCGGTCGCGCAGCTCGTCGAAGACGACCGCCGAGCGGCGCAGCCCGTCCACCCCGCGCTCCGTCATCCGGACCAGCTTGCGTCGGGCGTCGGCGGGGTCGTCGGCGCGTTCCAGGTAGCCGAGGGCGACCAGCCGGTCCACCGTCTTGCCGGCCGCCTGCTTGGAGACGCCGAGGCGCTGGCCCAGCTCGGAGGCGGTGGTGCCGTCCGGGCCGACGGCCTGGAGGACGAAGCCGTGCGCGGGTCGTAGCTCCGGGTGCCCCTGCCGGGCCAGCTCGGCGTGCAGGTCGTCGATGAGCGTGCGGAAGCCAGCCAGCAGCAGCAGGGGCAGCACGAAGCCGGGGCGGTCAGGTGTTGCCATGTTCGACAACCAGGTTTACTATTTGGTCAACCACATTGACCATCTTATCCGAGAGGGGTCGGCATGTCCCGACCGGTCTTCACCGTCCACACGCCCGACACCGCGCCCGCCGCCGCGCGTCCGACCATGGCCGGCATCCACCGCAAACTCGGCCACCTGCCCACCGGCGTCGGCCTGATGTCGGAGTCCCCCGAGCTGCTCAAGGGCTTCCTCACCGCCGCCGCCACCTTCGAGTCCACCGACCTCGACCCGGTCGCCCGGGAGGTGGTCGTGCTCACCGTCGCCACCCGGAACGAATGCCACATCTGCGTGGCGATGCACACCGCCACGCTGGAGCGACACGGCGGCGCCCCGGAGCTGATCGCCGCCCTGCGCGACGGGACCGAGCCGCCCGACGCCCGGCTCGCGGCGCTGCGCCGGTTCACCCTGGCCGTCCTCGACCACCGGGGCGCCGTCCCGGACGACGAGCTGGCCGCCTTCCTCGACGCCGGCTGGCAGCCCCGGCACGCCCTCGACGTGGTGCTCGGCGTCGGGACCTACACCATCTCGACCTTCGCGAACCGGCTCACCGACGCGCCGCTCGACCCGCCGCTGGCCGCGTACGCCTGGCAGCCGGCCGGGTGAGGCATCAGCCGCGCAGGAAGGGCAGCAGCAGGGCGGCCAGCTCGGCCGGCCGCTCCTCGAAGAGCCAGTGGCCGCAGTCCTCGACCACCTCGCCGGTGACCGTGTCGGCATACCCGCGGACCTGCGCGGCCACCTGCTCGCCGAGGCTCGCCCGGGCGCCGACCGCGAGGACCGGCATCGGCAGCTTCGTCGACCGGTACGCGGCGTTGTCCGCCACGTCCTGCCCGAACGCCCGGAACCAGTCGAAGCTGGCCCGCAGATGGTCCGGTTCGCGCAGGTGCCGGGCGTACTCCTCGACGTCGTCCGGGCCGATGCTGCCCTTGTTCACCATGATCGAGTCGGTGAAGCGGTCCACCCAGAGCGTCTCCCGGCCGGTGATCAGCTGCTCCGGCAGGCCGTTGGTCAGGCTGAAGAAGCCGAAGTTCCACACCGCCGGCCCGGCGGCCGTCAGGGCCGGGAAGGCGTAGATGCTCTCGTCCGGGATGGGCGCCTCGGTGAGCACCAGCCGGGACACCACGTCGGGATGGGCGGCGGCGTAGGCGTACGCGACCATGGTGCCCAGGTCGTGGCCGACCAGCCGGATGTCGCCGGTCAGGCCGAGCCCGGTGAGCAGGCCGTGCAGGTCGGCGGCGACTGTCTTCTTGTCGTACCCGCCGGCCGGGGTGTCGCTGTCGCCAAAGCCGCGCAGGTCCGGCGCGACCACCTCGAACGAGCGCCCCAGCTCGGGCAGCAGGTGCCGCCACATGTGCCAGCACTGCGGATAGCCGTGCAGCAGCACCAGCGGGGGACCGTCGCCGCCCCGCAGGTAGTTCAGCGTGATCTCGCCGACCTGCGCCCGCTGCTCGGCGAACCCCGCCGGGAGCCGTCCCTCGCCCATCACCGTCCCCTCCGCCGTCGGACGGCTCGACTACCCGCCGCCAGCCCGGCCATGCCCGGCCGGCGGCGGCATCGGCCGCGTCACACCACCCGGCTTGGGCGACCGGGAGACCGGTGCGGGAGACTGGCTGACATGGCGGCTCGTGGCTTCCCGTACACCGATCTCAAGGACTTCCTCGCGGCGCTGGAGCGCGCGGGCGAGCTGCGGCGGGTGAGCGTCCCGGTCGACCCCACCCTGGAGATCAGCGAGGTGGTCACCCGGACCGTCCGGGCCGGCGGCCCGGCGCTGCTCTTCGAGCGCCCCACCCGGGGCGAGATGCCGGTCGCGATCAACCTCTTCGGCACCGAGAAGCGGATGGCGATGGCGCTCGGCGTCGACTCCCTCGACGAGATCGGCGAGCGGATCGGCGCGCTGATCAAGCCGGAGCTGCCGGTCGGCTGGTCCGGCATCCGCGAGGGCCTCGGCAAGGTCATGCAGCTCAAGTCGGTGCCGCCGCGCAAGGTGAAGACCGCCCCCTGCCAGCAGGTGGTCTACCGGGGCGACGACGTCGACCTGAACCGGCTGCCCGGCCTCCAGGTCTGGCCCGGCGACGGCGGGATCTTCCACAACTACGGGCTGACCCACACCAAGCACCCGGAGACCGGCAAGCGCAACCTCGGCCTCTACCGGCTCCAGCAGCACGGCCCGAACACCCTCGGCATGCACTGGCAGATCCACAAGGACTCCACCGCCCACCACGCGGTCGCCGAGCGGCTCGGCCAGCGGCTGCCGGTCGCGATCGCGATCGGCTGCGACCCGGTGGTCAGCTACGCCGCCTCCGCACCGCTTCCCGGCGACATCGACGAGTACCTGTTCGCCGGCTTCCTGCGCGGCGAGCGGGTCGAGATGGTCGACTGCCTCACCGTGCCGCTCCAGGTGCCGGCGCACGCCCAGATCGTGCTGGAGGGCTACCTGGAGCCCGGCGAGCGGCTGCCCGAGGGCCCGTTCGGCGACCACACCGGCTTCTACACCCCGGTCGAGCCGTTCCCGGTGCTGCACATCGAGGCCATGACCATGCAGCGCGACCCGGTCTACCACTCGATCATCACGTCCAAGCCGCCCCAGGAGGACCACGGCCTGGGCAAGGCCACCGAGCGGATCTTCCAGCCGCTGCTCAAGCTGCTGATCCCGGACATCGTCGACTACGACCTGCCGGCCGCCGGGGTCTTCCACAACTGCGCGATCGTGTCGATCCGCAAGCGCTACCCGAAGCACGCGCAGAAGGTGATGAACGCGATCTGGGGCGCGCACCTGATGTCGCTGACCAAGCTGATCGTGATCGTCGACGAGGACTGCGACGTGCACGACTACAACGAGGTCGCCTTCCGCGCCTTCGGCAACGTCGACTACGCCCGCGACCTGCTCCTCACCGAGGGGCCCGTGGACCACCTCGACCACGCTTCGTACCAGCAGTTCTGGGGCGGCAAGGTGGGCGTCGACGCGACCCGCAAGCTGCCCACCGAGGGCTACAGCCGGGGCTGGCCGGAGGAGATGTCGATGTCGCCCGAGGTGGTCTCGCTGGTCGACAAGCGCTGGAAGGAGTACGGGATCTGATGGCCGTCCTCGACGCGCCGGCCGAGAAGCCGGGCCGGGTGAAGTCCTTCCTCAAACTGGTCGCGATCGAGCACTCGGTCTTCGCGCTGCCGTTCGCGTACCTGTCGGCGCTGACCGCGATGCGGGTCGACGGCGGGCGGGTCCGCTGGCTCGACCTGCTGCTGATCACCGTCGCGATGGTCGGGGCGCGGACGTTCGCGATGGCCGCCAACCGGATCCTCGACCGCCGGATCGACGCCCGGAACCCGCGCACCGCGAACCGGGAACTGGTCACCGGGGCGGTGAGCGTGCGGACGGCCTGGACCGGCGCGGCCGTCGCGCTGGTCGTCTTCCTCGCCGCCGCCGCCCTGCTCAACCCGCTCTGCCTGGTGCTCGCCCCGCTCGCGGTGATCCCGCTGGTCGTCTACCCGTACGGCAAGCGGTTCACCAACTGGCCGCACGCCATCCTGGCGATCGCCCAGGCGGTCGGCCCGGTCGGCGCCTGGCTCGCGGTCACCGGCACCCTCGCCGGCTCCTGGCCGGCCTGGCTGCTCGGCGCGGCCGTCGGCCTCTGGATCGGCGGCTTCGACCTGATCTACGCCTGCCAGGACGCCGACGTGGACCGGGAGATCGGCGTGCACAGCGTCCCCGCGCGCTACGGGCTGCGCTTCGCGCTGCACGCCTCCACCGTCGCGCACGTGGTCACCTTCGCGCTCTTCATCTGGTTCGGCGCCCTGGTCGGCTTCGGCTGGCTCTGGTGGATCGGGCTGGCGTTCACCGCGGTCGCCTTCGGCTACCAGCACCTGGTGGTCAGCCCCACCGACCTCAGCAAGGTCAACCGGGCGTTCTTCACCGCCAACGGCTTCGTCGGCATCGCGCTCTTCGTCTTCGCCGTGCTCGACCTGGTGGTCCGCCTCGACCTGCGACCCTGAGCGGCGGGGTCAGGACGCGGGGGCGACCGGGTAGCGGCCGCTCTCCAACGTCCAGTCCACCGTGCCGCGCACCGCGTGGGCGACCCCGTCGAGGTGGGCGGTGACCGCCTCGTCCAGCGCCGGACCGAACGACGGCACCGCGGCGCGCAGCGCGACGAACCGGGCCATCCCCGCCCGCCAGCGCTCGGCCACCAGCTCCACCGCGGTCTCCACCGGCACCCCGTGCTCGGTCGCCATCGCCAGCACCAGGTTGTGGCCACCGGCGCTGGCCCGGTCCTGGTCCAGCGACGCCAGGTCGTTGAACCAGGAGAGCAGATCGTTGCCGACTTCGGCGATCCGGCGCAGCACGGGATGGTGGTAGACCGCGTCGGGCAGCGACCGGCCGGTCGCGAACTCGATCAGTGGGTACGACACGTACGCCGCCGAGGTCGCCCGGCGCAGCTCCACGTACTCGGCGACCCCGGGGGCCCGGCCGGCGGCCTTCGCGACCGCCTCCCGCCAGGCGCCGTCCAGGTGGTGGGCGACCGCGTCGGTGAAGCGCAGCCGCCAGCGGGCCGGCATCCGCCGTCGGGGCTCCCGCCAGGCCTGCACCAGCAGCCGCCGCAGCGGCCCCGAGAAGCCGGGATGACGCGCCCGAGGCCCCTCGCGCAGCAGGGCGAGCACCCCGTCGCGGAGCGCGCGGATCTGCGGCGGCGTCAGCCGGTCCGGCCGGTCGCAGGCGTCGTCGACCAGGAAGAACCAGGTGAACAGGACGGTCAGCACGCGCAGGTCCGACTCGGCGGCGTCCGGGTAGAGCCGGCCGGCGTACCGGGCGAAGCCCGCCCGGCGCAGCCGGTCCAGGGCCACCGCGTCCAGGGGCAGGCCGAGGCCGACGAGCTGGTCGGGCAGCCACTGCTGGGTGCGGTCGGCGTACGGGGAGAGTCGGGGCGCGAGCGGGCAGTCGGACCGCAGCGACCGGAGCACCGCCTCCGTCATCCCGATCCCTCCCGTGGCCGTGGATCGCCGACGGAAGCATGGCAGGTCGCCGCGACGGTCGTGGATCGCCGACGGAAGCATGGCAGGTCGCCGCGACGGTCGTGGCCCGCCGGGACAACGGCGGTGGTCCCGGGACAAGGGGGACGCTCCGGACCGGTAAGGCGGGGTGCCCGCCGGTCCCCGCCGCCGACCAGGCAGGCTTGTCGTATGCGCGAACCATGGGTGGTCGGCGTCTCCGGGGCCTCCGGCACGCCGTACGCGGCAGCCGTCGTGCGGGGCCTGCTCGACGCCGGCGAGGCGGTGGACCTGATCGTCTCCCGGGCGGCCCGGCTGACCATTCTCGACGAGACCGGTCGTCCCTTTCGGGACGGGCACTGGGCCGACGACCTGGCCGCCTGGCTGGGCCGCGAGCTGACCGGCGCGGACCTGCGGCACTGGCCGGCGGGCGACCTGGCCGCCGGCCCGAGCAGCGGCTCCTACCGGGTACGCGGCATGGCGGTGGTGCCGGCGAGCACGGCGGCCTGCGCGGGCATCGCGATCGGGCTCTCCAAGGACCTGCTGCAGCGGGCGGCCGAGGTCAACCTGAAGGAGCGGCGGCCGGTGGTGGTGGTGCCCCGGGAGACCCCGGTGACCCGCAGCCACCTGGAGCATCTCATCGCGCTGCACGACTCCGGTGCGGTCGTGCTGCCGGCCAGCCCGGGCTTCTACGGCGCGGGCGCCTCCGCCTCGGCGCAGCAGTTGGTCGACTTCGTGGCCGGCAAGGTGCTGGACGCGCTCGGCGTACCGCACACGCTCTTCCGTCGCTGGTCGGGCGAGCTGGCCGCGGCGCAACGGAACGCGGACCGGACCTGACGGCCGGTCCGCGTGCCGATCCGCACTCAGTACATGCCGGCGTTGGCCGGTCCGGGGCCGGTCGAGGCGGTCGGGCCCATGTTGCGTGGCTTGCCCATGTCCTCCGCCTCGTCCAGCATGCCCTCCCCCTCAAGCAGGGCCCGCACCTCGGATTCCCGAAACCGGCGATGCCCGCCTGGAGTCCGGATGCTGCCTATCCGGCCGGCCGCCGCCCATCTCGTCACAGTCTTCGGGTCAACCCGAAACAGCGCGGCGACCTCACCCGGTGTCAGCAGGCGATCTCCAGTGTCCACAGCCCCCTCCTCGCGTCGACGAAGCCCCCGGCTGAACACACTGCCCCCGGCCGGTGCGAGCCCAGAGCCGTCATGAGGGACGTATGGCAATTACAGCACCAGCGAGCTGGCCTGTCCGCCAAACGCGAAAAACGCACGGCTTGAGAAGTTAGTAAATGGTACCGGCAGAGAACTCCCATGACCATCAGTTTGTGAATGGGTACATGTTGTCACCTTCAACTGATGCCGGCGTCGGACGTTACGCCCGGAGGGCTAGGGTCACACTCCGTGGACGCGATCGACCTGAGCCTTGTTGAGCTGCTGCGCGGCAATGCCCGCCTGTCGTACGCCGAGCTGGCCCGCCAGGTCGGCCTCTCCGCCCCGGCGGTACACGAACGGGTCGGCAAGCTGGAGTCCAGCGGGGTCATCCGGGCGTACCGGGCCGAGGTGGAGCCGGAGGCGATCGGGCTCGGCGTGACCGCGCTGATCGGCATCGTCGAGGACTCCGGCGGGGACACCGACGACGTGCTGGAGGCGTTCCGGCGGATGCCGGAGATCGAGTCCTGCTACTTCATGGCCGGGGTGGAGTCGTTCCTGCTGAAGGCGCGGGTGGGCACGATCGCCGAGCTGGAGCAGCTGATCGTCCGGCTGAACCGCACCCCGGGCGTGGCCTCCACCCGCACCGGGATCGCCCTGTCGACCAAGTGGGAGAACCGCCCCCAGCCCATCGCGCCCTCCGCCTCCTGACCCCGGGACGGGCGCTACCAAGCTGATGTCGTGAATGAGTCACCCGGGACCGGCGCTGGCGCGGGCCGGCTCCCGGCGATACCGTGCGTCGATGACGACGCCAGCGCCCGGAGCGGCCGCGGGGACCGGAGCGGCCGGAGCGCCGGGAGCGGCCGTGGTGACCGGGGCGGCGGGCGGGCTCGGACGGGCGATCGCCGCCGCCCTGCACGCCGACGGCTGGACCGTGCTCCTGACCGACCTGGACGCCGACGCGGTGGCCGCCGCCGCGGCGCCGTTCGGTGGCTGGTCCCGGGCACTGGACGTCCGCGACGAGGCGGCCTGCGCCGCGGTCGCCGCCGAGGCGGCGGGCGGGGCGGCCGGCGGGCTCGGGCTCTGGGTGAACAACGCCGGAATCCTGGTCACCGGGCCGTCCTGGACGCACGACGCGGCGACCCGCCGCCGGCTGGTCGAGGTGAACGCCCTCGGCGCGATGAACGGCACCCTCGCCGCGCTGGAGGTCATGCGGCCCCAGGGCCACGGGCACGTGCTCAACGTCGTCTCCCTCGCCGGGCTGATCGCCGCGCCCGGCGAGACGGTCTACGCCGCCAGCAAGCACGCCCTGCTCGCGTTCAGCCTGGGCACCCTGTCCGACCTGCGGATGGCCGGGCTCCGGGGTGTACACGTGTCCTGTCTCTGCCCGGACGGGATCTGGACGCCGATGTTGCACGACCGGCTCGACGACCCCGGCGCGCTGGCCTCCTTCACCGGGTCGATGCTGACGCCGGAGCGGGTGGCCGCGCGGGCCGCGCGGCTGGCCCGCCGGCCGCGTCCGGTGGTCAGCCTGCCGCGCTGGCGAGGCGCCCAGGTACGGCTCCTCGACGCGCTGCCCCGGCTGGCGCTCGCGCTGACCCCGGTGGTCCGGGCCACCGGCCGGGCCGGCCAGCGCCGGCAGCGCCGCCGGGTCGGCCCGAACCCGAGCTGACCTCGCTTGTAACGTTGCCGACGTGACACATCTGGACCGGTGCGACGAGGCCAGCCGGACGTGGGTGACCGAGGCGATCGCCACGGTCGAGGCCGACGCCAACCGGTCCGCCGACACCCACCTGCTGCCCTTCCCGCTGCCCCGCGCATGGGGCATCGACCTCTACCTGAAGGACGAGTCGGTGCACCCCACCGGCTCGTTGAAGCACCGGCTCGCCCGGTCGCTCTTCCTCTACGGGCTCTGCAACGGCTGGATCGGCCCGGACACCACCATCCTCGAGGCCTCCTCCGGCTCGACCGCCGTCTCCGAGGCGTACTTCGCCCGGATGCTGGGGTTGCCGTTCATCGCGGTCATGCCCGCCTCCACCTCGCCCGAGAAGATCGCCCAGATCGAGTTCCAGGGCGGCCGCTGCCACCTGGTCCAGGACCCGGCGAAGGTGGTGATCGAGGCGCGCTGGCTCGCCGAGGACTCCGGCGGGCACTTCATGGACCAGTTCACCTACGCCGAGCGGGCCACCGACTGGCGGGGCAACAACAACATCGCCGAGTCCATCTACGCGCAGCTTTCGCTGGAGCGGCACCCCGTGCCGGCCTGGGTGGTGGTGGGCGCCGGGACCGGCGGCACCAGCGCCACCATCGGCCGGTACGCCCGCTACCGGCGGCTGCCCACCAAGCTCTGCGTGGTCGACCCGGAGAACTCCGCCTTCTACCCGGCCTGGCAGGCCGGCGACTGGTCGGTGCGGACCGACCGCGGCTCCCGGATCGAGGGCATCGGCCGGCCCTCTGTCGAGGCGTCCTTCCTGCCCTCGGTGGTGGACCGGATGGTCCAGGTGCCGGACGCCGCCTCGCTGGCCGCCATGCGGGCCGGCTCCACCGTGCTCGGCCGCCGGGTCGGCGGCTCGACCGGCACCAACCTGTGGGGCGCGTTCGGACTGATCGCCGAGATGCTGGCGGTGGGGCGGACCGGGTCCGTGGTCACCCTCATCTGCGACGCCGGCGACCGGTACGCCGACACGTACTACGCCGACGACTGGGTGGCCCGGCAGGGGCTGGACCTCGCCCCGCACCTGGCCACCATCGACCGCTTCCTGGCCACCGGCGCCTGGCCGGCCTGACCAAGTCGGTCCGGGATCAGCGGGGGTCGACCCGCTCGGCGAGGCCCGGGTAGCGCACCACGAAGCCGTCCGGATCGACGTCCAGGTCCGCGGCGAAGGTGTCGCTGGCGAAGCGCACCCGGCCGGGCCCGAGCGACGTGTAGACCTGCTCGGCGGGAACCACGGCCAGGCTCGGCACGAGCACCCAGGCGACGTCCACCCGGCGGGCCTGGTCCGCCGGCACCCGGCTCAGCCCGAGGCGGCGTACCGGCAGGGTGTTGAAGAGCGGGGAGCCGCCCAGGTCGATGTCGAGCGCGTCCGCCAGTCGGTTCGGGTCGTCCGTGCCCGGCAGCCCAACCGGGGCGTGCCCGGCCGCCCGCAACGCCGCGTCCAGGTCACCCTCCTCGCCGGTCCGCACCCGCCAGCCGTCCCCGGCGCGTTCCAGCCGTACGCTCCGCGACCAGCCGGCCCCCTCGGCCGCCGCCTCCAGCCGGGTCGCCGCCCAGTCCGGGCCGACGGTGAGCTGGTACCGGCAGGTGTAGGGGATCGGGTCCACCGCCAGCGCCACGCCCCGCGCGGCGAGTCCCTGTTGGCCGTCGAGGACGACATGCTCCGCCCCGGCGATGTCCGTCCTGGTCCAGAAGAGCGACTTCGGCATGGTCGGCATGAACCGGACGTTACGCCACGGCGCGGACGCCGGCGCGGGATGCGGAAACGCCGCCGCGGAGCGAATGCTCCGCGGCGGCGTCCGGGCGTCAGGTCAGTGGGTACGCGCCGGCGGTCGCCCGCCGAAGCCCCGCCGGTCGTCGCGCGGCCGGTCGTCCTGGCCCCGACCCTCGGGACGGAACCCGCCCCGGCGGTCCGCCGACCGGAACTCGCCGCCCCGCTCGCCGAACGTACGCTCGTCCCGGGCGTCCCGGTCACCGAAGCGCCGCTCGCCGGTCGGCCGGTCCTCGAAGCGCCGCTCGCCGGTGGGGCGGTCGCCGAAGCGCCGCTCGCCGGTGGGGCGGTCCTCGAAGCGCCGCTCGCCGGTCGGGCGGCCGAAGCGCTGGTCGCCCCGGTCGCCGGACCGGCGCTCGCCGCGGCCGTCGAAGGAGCCGCGGTCGCCGAAGCGCCGGCCGTCCCGGTCGCCGAAGCGGCGCGGGCCGGACGGGCGGTCGCCGTAGCGGCGCTGCTCCTGCGGCTCCTGGCGGACCGGCACCCCGCTGGGCTCGCGCGCGCCGATCAGCTCCGCGAGGGCCGGGTCGCCGGCCCGGACCCGGGCCTCCGCCGGCGCGACTCCGGCCTTCTCCAGCATGGCCAGGGTGGTCCGGCGCTGCTTCGGCAGCACCAGGGTGGCCACCGCGCCCGACTCGCCGGCCCGGGCGGTACGCCCCGCCCGGTGCAGGTAGTCCTTCGGGTCCTTCGGCGGGTCGACGTGCAGCACCAGCGAGACCCCGTCGACGTGGATGCCGCGGGCCGCCACGTCGGTGGCGACCAGCACGTTCATCCGACCCTCGCGGAACTCGGCCAGGGTCTTGGTACGCATCCGCTGGGTCTTGCCGCCGTGCAGCCCACCGGCGCGTACGCCCACCGCGGCGAGCTGCTCGACCAGCCGGTCGACGCCGAGCTGGGTACGCGCGAAGAGCATCGTCCGGCCGGAGCGGGCAGCGATGGAGGCGGCGACCGCGAACTTGTCGTGCGGCGGGATCAGCAGCAGGTGGTGGTCCATGGTGGACACCGACGCGGTCGACGGCGCGGTCGAGTGGGTGACCGGGTCGGTCATGAACCGCTTGACCAGCGAGTCGACGTCGCCGTCCAGGGTGGCGGAGAAGAGCAGCCGCTGGCCGCCCGCCGGGGTCTTCGCCAGCAGGTCGGTGACCTCCGGCAGGAAGCCCATGTCGGCCATCTGGTCGGCCTCGTCGAGCACGGTGATCTCGATGTCGTCCAGGTTGCAGACGCCGCGCGAGACCAGGTCGCCGAGGCGGCCCGGGGTGGCGACGATGATCTCCACACCCCGGCGGAGCGCGTCGATCTGCCGGTCGTACGGCACGCCACCGACGGCGGTCTTGACGAAGATGCCGACGGCCTTGCCGAGCGGCATCAGCGCGTCGTTGACCTGCATGGCCAGTTCCCGGGTGGGCACCAGGATCAGGGCCCGGGGGTGCAGCGGGCGGGCCCGGTTGCGCTCGGCGAGCCGGGCGATCAGCGGCAGGCCGAAGGCGAGGGTCTTACCGGAGCCGGTCTGGCCCCGGCCGAGCACGTCGTGGCCGGCGAGGGCGTCCGGCAGGGTGGCCCGCTGGATCTCGAACGGGGTGGTGATGCCCTGGCGGGCCAGCGCGGCGACGAGCTGCCGGGGCAGTCCCAGCGCGGCGAAGTCGGGGGTGTCGACGTCGGCGCGGTTCTCCTGCGCCGGGGCGTCGTGGGCGGACGGGGACGTGCCGGGGTCAGCAAAGGTGGTCAAGAAATGCCTTTCGAGCGGGGCGCATCTTCGCGATGGCCCGCTGCGGCTGAATGCCGCCGAATCGCCCGCAAGATCGCCCATGGGCGCGTGACAGGCGCGCCAGGTCAGTGATCTACCCAAGTGTACGGCGGCGCGCCAGAGCCGCCACCGCACCGCGAGGCCGTAGTGGGCGGGCTCACCATGCTCCCGCCGACCCGTCACCCGCCGGTCATCGGCCGGTCATCCCGCTCAACGCGTCGTTGGCCAGGAAGACCACCACCAGGCTGATCGCGATCAGCAGACCCAGCGACGCGGCCAGCACGATGACCACCTTCGTGTTGCTGGACCGGGTCGTCGGGGCGTCCTCGGCCCAGCCCTGGGCCAGGATGTGCCCGGTCAGCGAGCCGGAATTCTCCAGCGGGTTGCCCGTCGGGAGCGACACGGTGGCGAAGCCGGGCCCCTCGGTGCCGCCGTAGGCCGTGCCGGCCAGGTCCGGGCCGCCCCGGTAGGGGAGCGGGCCGGGGCGCCCGGCGGCGGGCAGCGCGCTGACCGGGCGGTCCGCGGCCGGCGGCGCGCTGGTCGGGTAGGGGTGGGCGGCGACGCGGCCGCGCCCGGCGGTGCGGTGGTCGGTGGGGTTGGTCGACGGTGGCCAGCTCGGCAGCGCGGGCGCCGGCACCACCGGTGGTGCGGAGACCGGCCCGCCCGCCGGGGTGGCCATGGCGGGCGGGGGCGGGAACGGCGGGGCGGGCATCGGGCCCGGTGGCGGCGGTGGCGCGGGCACCGGCGGCCCGGGCGGCGGCACCGGTGGCCCGGGAATCGGCGGTACCGGCCCGGGCGGCGTCGGCCCGGGCGGTGTCGGCCGGGGCGGCGCGGGCACCGGCGGCGCCGGGGAGGGGGGCTTCGGTGCCGGCACGGGCGGCGCGGGCGAGGGTGGCGTCGGTCCCGGTACGGGCGTGGGAACCGGCTCGGGTTCCGGCGTGGGCGGCACCGGGGGCTGGGCCGGCTCCGGCGGCTGCGCCGGCTCGGGCGGCTCGGGATTGACGGGCCCGGCCCGGTAGATCGTGGTGCCGCCGGCCTTCGCGGCCACCGCGGCGTCGGCGGCGCCCTCCTCGTCGGCGGAGATCCGGCGCAGCCCCGGCACCGAGGCGCTGGCCCGGGCGGATGCCCCCTCGGCCGCGTCGCGCTGCCCCGGCACCGCCGGGCCCGGCGTCGAGGCCTCCGGCGCGGGTGGGGCGGGTGAGGCGGCGACCCGGGCGGATCCGGAGACGGTCGGGGCTGGTGCGCGGCCGGCCGAGGCGTCGTCCGGGGCGGCCGACCGGTCCGGGTCGGGATCGGCGGGCCGCTCGGCGGCGGCGAAGCCGGACCAGGTGGAGGGCGGCGCGACGGTGGCGCCGGGCTGACGCCGGTCCAGCGGCGCCGCCCCCGCCGGGCTGCCCGCCCGGTACGTGGTGGCGGTGGCCGGTGCGGCCGGCCCCTCGCCGTCCGCGGGTGCGGCCGTGGCGGCCACGCTGACCCGGCCGCGGGCCACGCCGGGGCTCGTTCCCACCGAGCCCCCGTCGTCCGTCGGGTCGGCCGCCACCCGGCCCGGTGCGGGATCGGCCGGCCGGTCGGTGCTGGGCACGGATCCCGGATGGACCGTCCCCGCCGGAACCTCTAGCTCGCCCATGCTCGCCTCCGCGCCCACGCTCGCACCCGGACCGCGGCGGGCGGCCCGGGAGTGCCTGGATCTCACCGTGCCACAGATCGGCCCGGCAGCACAGCCGGAGTGGACGGTTGCGGTCAGCCGCTCGTGCTCGGGCTGCTCGAGGTGCCGTCCGAGGTGCTGTCGGTCGGGGCGGCGCTGTCGGTCGGAGCGGGCTCGCTGCTCGTCGCCGGGCTGGTCGACTCGGACGGCGAGGGGTCCGTGCTCGGCGTCGGCGACGGCGAGGGGGACGTGCTCGGCGACGGCGAGGTCGACGGGCTGGTGCTGGTGCTGGGGCTCGGCGTCGTGGTCGTGGGCTTCGGCGTCGCCGTCCGGGTCGGCTTCGGGGTGGCCGTCCGGCTGGGCGTCGGGGTCGGCGTCGGCGTCGTGCCCGGCCTCGGCGGGGTGGTCGTCTGGGTGGGCAGCGGCACCGGGATGGCCGGGGCGGGCACCGCGCCGACGACCCGGGTCGCGGCGTAGAGCCGGGTCCACCGGACGACCGAGATCTTGACGACGTCACCCGTGCGCGGCGCCTCGACCATCTTGCCACCACCGATGTACATCGCGACGTGGTGGATGCTCTGCCAGCTGCTGCCGGAGGCGAAGAAGAGCAGGTCACCCGGGAGCAGGGCGGCGGGATCCACGGTGCGGGAGCGGGTGGCGTAGTACTGGTCCCGGGAGACCCGGGGCAGGTCGTGGTACCCGGCTGACTGGTACGCGGCGAGCATCAGGCCGGAGCAGTCGAACCGGTCCGGTCCCTCCGCCGCCCAGAGGTAGGGGTCACCGAGCTGGGCCAGGGCGTACCGCACGGCGGCCTGCGCCCGCGGGTCGGCGACCAGCCCGCTCACGCTCTGGCTGTTGACGTACGACGCGCCGATCTGCTGCTCGGCGGCGTCCTCGCGCTTCTCGATCTCGACCAGCCGCGCGGCGTTGTCCTTGCGCAGCTTGAGCAGCGCGGCTTCCTGCCGGTGCAGGGCCGCCTCGGCCGTCGCGTACGCGGCGTTGCGCTCCTGGACCCGCGCCTCGGCGGCGGCGTGCGCCTCCCGGGCGATGTTCTCGGCCGCGGTGGCCCGGGCCACCTCGCCGGCCACCGCGGTGGTCGCGCCCTCGGCCTTGTCGCCGCGGGTGATCCGCTGCAGCATGCTGAAGTCGTGCAGGTCGGCGCCGAACTCGCCGGGGGGCAGCGCGGCGGCGGCCTTGACCGCGTCGGCGGCGGCGGCCTTGGCGCTCTCCTGGGCGGCCAGGAGCGCCTCGTGGGCCCGCTGGAGTTCGGTGGCGGCGAGGGCGAGCTGGGCCTGGGCCTCGTCCCGCTGGCCCTTGATCTGGAGCAGGTCGTCGCCGAGCTGACCGACCAGCGCGTCCGCCGCGTTGATCTGGGCGATGAGCGGGCCGTCGCCGGGGTTGGCGGTCGCCGCGCCGGGGGTCGTGCCGAAGGCGCCCGGCAGGCCGGCGCCGGGCAGGCCCGGGACCGAGCCGGGCAGCCGCAGGCCGCCGGCGACGACCGGGCGGGACCCGGTGTCGGGGACCGTGTCGGGCAGCGGTGGTTCGGCCCAGGCCGGGGTGGCCAGCGCGGCGGCGGCCACCGCGCCGAGCAGCGCGGACCAGAGCGCCGGACGCAGCACCGGCGAGATCACCGGGTTTCCGCGTCGCTGTCGTCGGCCCCGTGCGCTGTCGACCATTCCGCTCCCCGTCCGGTCCGGCGTGTTCCGCGCCCTGTTGGGCGCGGTGATCCGGGACGGTACCAGTGTGTGTTCCGCCCCACCCTGTCTTACCTCACGGACGCAGGGATGTCGATGCGCGGAGGGTGACGGTGGGCTGGAAGTCCGGTGAAGTTCATCGCTGGGGTTGACCGGCCCGCCGGACCGTCGGAGGGCCGACGTACGCTCGACCGGGACCGCAGGTGGAAGGGACGTGGCTTTCGATGGACGCCGGACTCAAGCGCGAGCTCGAAGCGAAGGTGTACGCGGGCGAGCGGCTGACCCGCGAGGACGGGATCGCCCTCTACGACAGCGACGACCTCGCCTGGCTGGGCCGGCTGGCCCACCACAAGCGCACCGAGATGAACGGCGACCGGGTGATGTTCAACGTCAACCGGCACCTCAACCTGACCAACGTCTGCTCCGCCTCGTGCGCGTACTGCTCCTTCCAGCGCAAGCCGGGCGAGAAGGACGCGTACACGATGCGCATCGACGAGGCGGTCCGCAAGGCCAAGGAGATGGAGGACGAGCAGCTCACCGAGCTGCACATCGTCAACGGCCTGCACCCGACCCTGCCCTGGCGCTACTACCCGAAGGTGCTGCGCGAACTGAAGGCGGCGCTGCCGAACGTCAAGCTCAAGTGCTTCACCGCGACCGAGGTGCAGTGGTTCGAGAAGATCAGCGGCCTGAGCGCCGACGAGATCCTCGACGAGCTGATGGACGCCGGCCTGGAGTCGCTGACCGGTGGCGGCGCGGAGATCTTCGACTGGGAGGTACGCCAGCACATCGTGGACCACGCCTGCCACTGGGAGGACTGGTCGCGGATCCACCGGCTGGCCCACTCGAAGGGCATGAAGACCCCGTCGACGATGCTCTACGGCCACATCGAGGAACCCCGGCACCGGGTCGACCACGTGCTGCGGCTGCGCGAGCTGCAGGACGAGACCGGCGGCTTCGCGGTCTTCATCCCGCTGCGCTACCAGCACGACTTCGTCGACTCGGCGGACGGCAAGATCCGTAACCGGATCCAGGCCCGGACCACCATGGCCTCGCCGGCCGAGTCGCTGAAGACCTTCGCGGTCTCCCGGCTGCTCTTCGACAACGTCCCGCACCTCAAGAACTTCTGGGTGATGCACGGCCTCTCGGTGGCCCAGCTCTCGCTGAACTTCGGCGTGGACGACCTGGACGGCTCCGTCGTGGAATACAAGATCACCCACGACGCCGACTCGTACGGCACCCCGAACACGATGCACCGGGACGACCTGCTGAACCTGATCTGGGACGCCGGTTTCCAGCCGGTCGAGCGGGACACCCGCTACAACGTGGTCCGGGAGTACGACAAGGCGCCGTCGCTGGCCGAGCGGCGCTCCGAGCCGCAGCAGGTCTGGGCCTGACCCCGGACCGATGACGGAGCAGCAGCGCGCCTTCCCCCGGCGGGACGCCGAGGGCCGCATCCTCGCCCTGGGTGATCTGCTCGGGGTGAGTCTCGCCGGTCTGGTGATCGGGGTGCTGGCGCTGGTGCTCTTCGAGTGGGCGTTCGCCACGATGGGCGCCGGCGGGTTCGGCCGGACCAACGGCTGGCTGGCGGTGATCCTGCCGCTCTGGCTCTTCTGGGACGACTTCCGGGCCTGGGAGTTCGGTGCGGCCCGGGTGATCGCGGCGCTGGTCGCCGGTGTGATCGGGGTGGTCGCCGGGCTGCTGGCGGCCGGGCTGGCGGCCGGGCTGCCGCCGCTGGTCTCCGGCGCGCTGGCCGCGGCGGTCTTCACCCTGGCGTACGCGGTGATCTGGTTTCATGGCGTCCACTGGCTGGCCCGCCGGACGGGCTGAACCTCCCGCACCGGGAGACCGGGCGGCGGAGAACGGAGTGCGAACGTGAGCGCGGCGGTCAAGTACACGCTGGGCCGGATCGGGCTGTTCGTCGGCGTGCTGGCGGCCCTCTGGTTCGTCGAGATGAACATGTTCCTGCGGCTGATGCTGGCGCTGGTGTTCTCCGCCGCGCTCTCCTTCTTCCTGCTCCGCGGCTGGCGGGACGAGATGGCCGGCGAGATGGCCGAGTCGGCGGAGCGTCGCCGCGCGGAGAAGGAACGACTCCGGTCCGCCCTGGCCGGCGAGGACCAGCCGGCCGAGGGCGAGCCCGGCGACCAGCGCCGCTGACCCCGGAACCTCGGCGGCCGGCGCGGACACCAGGCCGCCACTGGATCGCGTGAACCACGGCGGCGACCGTCGGGCCGGAAACGGGGCAGCGGGACCATGGTGCTTCCGGCTAGGGTCGGCCACCGTGATTGAGAAGATCAGTAGCTGGCGGATGAAGTTCTTCCTCTGGGTCGGGCTTCCCGTCATCGCCATCATCGGTTTGGCCATGTCCGCGCCCGATGTCGGGCCGGCCTGGCAGGCGAAGTCCGGCGGCGGCACGGCGGGCACGTTCACCGCGGTCAGCGAGGAGTGCGGTCGCCGCAGTTGCACCTGGCACGGCGACTTCGAAGCCGCCGAGGGCGGCGCAGCGGACGTCATCCTCTACGACGCGCCCGACGGTCTGACCGCGGGTGGCACCGCAGCCGCGCGGGACACCGGGGCAGGCAAGGGGGTCTTCTCCGCCGAGGGCGGTTCCACCTGGCTGCTCGTCACGGGGATCACGCTGGCCGGCGCGCTCGCCGCGATCGCCTGGGTGGTCATCGTGGTCCGCACGATCACCACCCGACGCCGCGACAAGGCCGCGATCGACCGGCTCGCCAGGACGCCGGTACAGGGCTGAGAACACGCGCCCGGCCCGGTCCTGAGCGGACCGGGCCGGGCGTTGTCGTGTCTACCAGTTGGTGGAGCCCGCCACCTGGGGCCAGGCCACGTCGGTCGGCTTGATCAGGTAGGCGATGCCGCCGGAGCCGCTGCCGGTGCCGCCGCTGGCCGTCGTCCGCTTGGTCCGCAGCCAGATCTGCTCGAACTGGTCGCGCTTGTAGACGTTCCGGACCGCCTCGTTGCTGGACGAGGCGGGGTCGTTCGCGATGACGTCGCCGTCGGCGGTGAAGCCGATCACCACCATCAGGTGCCCGGAGGTGCCGTAGCCCGCCCCGTCCAGCTCGCTGGCGAGGAAGGACTGGCTGGTCACCACCGGGATGCCGGCGGCGATGAAGTGCTCCAGCTCGTCCAGCGAGTGCAGCCGGGTCACCTTCGCCTCCAGCCCGGGGAAGCTGGCCGCGTACGCGGTGTTGAACGGCCAGTTGCCGGCGCCCTCGTACTGGTAGTCGTAGGTCATCCGCGCGGCGTGGTCGACCGTCGGGTCCGCGTAGGTCGGGTCCACCCAGGACGTGTCGGCCGCCGACGGCTTGCGGCCCCAGTACTCGACCACCATCTCCGTGGAGGTGGGCGAGCACCAGGCCTCGCCGCCGCCGTCGTACTCCGGGTACTGGCCGGCGTGGATGTTCTGGGAGTAGCGCGGGACGGCCAGTTCGGTGCCCCAGGCGATGTGGCCGGCGCTGGGCGCGACGGTGAACCGGTCCGGCACGTTCGAGCTCATCGCGCCGAGCGAGCGGACCACCGGCGAGGCGGTCTGCGCCGGGTCACGGTAGAGGGTGAGCCGCAGCTGGTACGCGTCGAGCAGCACCCCGGCGCTGGTGTCGTCGATGGAGAACGTGTCGGTCCAGATGCTGGAGGTCTTGTCGCCCTGCTTGTCGACGGTGGTCCGCTTGATGTCGGCGTCGCCGGAGGCCCAGCGCCCCATCACGTACCAGGGGGTCTGGGCGCCGGTGGTGTAGGTGCCCTGGAGCTCGACCTGGATCCAGGTGCCGGCGGGCGTGTCGGCGTTCCAGGAGGCGACCAGCTCGCTGGCGCCGAAGCCGACCTCGGTCAGCGGGGTCGTCCAGGTGCCGTACGCCCAGGTCCGCTTGCTCTTGCTGTGCGGGTCCTTGTACGCGGTCGTGCCGACCGGGGTGCCGAGGGTGAGGCCGGCGGGGGTGACCAGCGTGCCGGCGGCCGTGCCGGCCTGCCAGCCGGCGTCGCCGGACCAGCCCTGCCAGGTGATCTGCTCGTCGTGGGTCACCGACTCGGCGGTGACCTGGGTGACGGCCCCGGCGGGGGCGGTGGTGCCGAGGAGGGCGAGCGCGGTCATGCCGGCGAGGGCGACCGCGCGCAGGGATGTCGTGGCCATGGCAGCTCCACAGGAGAGGCGTCGTTGCCGTTCACTGTCCCGCTTGGAAGGAACTTTCGCCAGATGTTCACGGACGGAAAATCATTGCCGGTGTGAGGAGGCGTTCGGGATGAATCACTATAGCGATGAATGTTGATATGACCATGTGACTGCTGGTGAAGTGTGCGGACAACGGGATCTCCCGTACCCCGAGGAGGTTGTCCATGGCCCTCCACACGTCCCCGCTCCGCCGCCGGCTGGCGCTCGTCGCCGCCGTCGGCCTCGGCCTCGTCACCGTCGTCACCGGCCCGGCCTCCGCAGGGCCGGCCCCGGACCGTTCCGCCGAGCCGGCCGCCGTCGGCTACCGGGTGCTCGGCCCGCGCACCCTCGCCGACCGGAACGCCGTCGCGCGCACCGGCGCGGCGATCGACTACTCCGAACACGGCGTCCTGCACGTCACCGCTACCGGGACCGAGGCCGCCGCGATCACCCGGCTCGGCTTCCGGCTGGAGAAGGACGCCGCGCCCGCCCCCACCGGCGAGGCCGGTACCCTCGCCTTCCCGCCGGCCGACTCCAACTACCACGACTACGCCGAGCTGACCGCGGTGGTGAACCAGGTCGTCGCCGACCACCCGGCCATCGCGAGGAAGACCAGCATCGGCACCTCGTACGAGGGTCGGGACCTGATGGCGGTGAAGATCTCCGACAACGTCGGCACCGACGAGAACGAGCCGGAAATCCTCTTCAACGCCCAGCAGCACGCCCGCGAGCACCTGACCGTCGAGATGGCGATCTACCTGCTCAACCTCTTCACCGACAGCTACGGGACCGACTCCCGGATCACCAACATCGTCAACTCCCGGGAGCTCTGGATCGTCCCCACCGTCAACCCGGACGGCAGCGAGTACGACATCGCCACCGGGTCGTACCGGTCCTGGCGGAAGAACCGGCAGCCGAACAGCGGCTCGTCGTACGTCGGCACCGACCTGAACCGGAACTGGTCCTACCAGTGGGGCTGCTGCGGCGGCTCGTCCGGCTCCACCTCGTCGGAGACCTACCGCGGCCCGTCCGCCTTCTCCGCGCCGGAGACCAGCGCGCTGCGCAACTTCGTCAACAGCCGAGTGGTCGGCGGCGTCCAGCAGATCGAAGCCAACATCGACTTCCACACGTACTCGCAGCTGGTGCTCTGGCCCTTCGGCTACACCACCGCGAACACCCCGACCGGGATGAGCGCGGACCAGTACAGCACCTTCGCCACCATCGGCCAGCAGATGGCGGCCAGCAACGGCTACACCCCGGAGCAGTCCAGCGACCTCTACATCGCCGACGGCACCAGCATCGACTGGATGTGGGCCGCCCACGGCATCTGGGCGTACACCTTCGAGATGTACCCGGGCTCGGCCACCGGGGGCGGCTTCTACCCGCCCGACGAGGTGATCCCCGCGCAGACCTCCCGGAACAAGGAGGCGGTGCTGCTGCTCGCCGAGTACGCCGACTGCCCGTACCGGGCCATCGGGAAGCAGTCCCAGTACTGCGGCACCGGCGGTGGCGGCACCACGGTCTGGTCGGACACCTTCGAGACGGCCACCGGCTGGACCACCAACCCGGCCGGCACGGACACCGCCACCACCGGGGCGTGGGAGCGGGGCGCCGCCCAGGCGACCAGCTCCTCCGGCGCCAAGCAGCTCACCCCGTACGCCGGGAGCAACGACCTGGTCACCGGCCGGCTCGCCGGCACGGCGGCGGGCGAATACGACGTCGACGGCGGGGTGACCAGCGCCCGCTCCCCGGCGGTGACCCTGCCCTCGACCGGGACGCTCACCCTCTCGCTGGCCTGGTACCTGGCGCACGGCTCGAACGCCTCGTCGGCGGACCACCTCCGGGTCAGCGTGCTCCACAACGGCGGCACCACCACGCTGCTGAACGTGGCCGGCGCGGCCAGCGACCGGGACGGTGCCTGGGCGTTGTCGAGCCTCAACCTCACCCCGTACGCCGGCCAGTCGGTGCGGATCCAGGTGGACGCGGCGGACGCCTCCGGCGCCAGCCTGGTCGAGGCGGCCGTGGACAACGTCACCATCACCAGTTCGTGATTCCCCGGGTGGGGCCCCGATCCACCCCCGCGGGGCCCCACCCGGCCCGCCCGTCCGGACGATCTTCGCTGCTCGTGCGCTACCGTGACAGCGACCAACCCGCAGCGAAGCCGGTGCGAAACCGGTGCTGTCCCGCAACTGTGATGCCCCGCACGGCGTCGGCTCCGGCCGGCGCCGACGTGTGTGGGGACGAGCCAGGTCGCCTGCGGCACGGTCGCGACACGCGCTCTCGAGGAAGGGCGCCTCGCGGACGGGCACGCCAAGGCGGTCCCTGTCGGCGAAGCACCACACTCCTCGACCGACAGGAGGACCCCATGTCCAGACGTACCCCCCGGCTCTTCGCCGCGACCCTCGCGGTGGCCGCGTTGGCCCTCGGCGCCTGCGCCGAGAAGACCTCGAACGACACCCCCGCCGCCGGCGGCAGCTCGGCGGCCGCCGCCTTCCCGGTCACCGCCGGCAAGCTGACCCTGGAGAAGCGGCCGGAGAAGATCGTCTCGCTCTCACCGTCGGCGACCGAGATGCTCTTCGCCGTCGGCGCGGGCAAGCAGGTGACCGCCGTCGACGACCAGTCGAACTACCCGGCCGACGCGCCGAAGAGCGACCTGTCCGGCTTCCAGCCGAACGCCGAGGCGATCGCCGGCAAGAGCCCCGACCTGGTGGTGCTCTCCAACGACACCAACAAGATCGTCGACCAGCTCACCACGCTGAAGATCCCGGTGCTGCTCACCCCGGCGGCGACCACCCTCGACGACACGTACCAGCAGATCACCGACCTGGGCGCGCTCACCGGCCACCCGGCGGAGGCGGCCGACGTCACCAGGAAGATGAAGGACGACATCGCCGCGCTGACCAAGGACCTGCCGCAGCGGGCGAAGAAGCTGACCTACTACCACGAGCTGGGCCCGGAGCTGTACAGCGCGACCAGCAAGACCTTCATCGGCTCGATCTACGCCCTCGCCGGCCTGGAGAACATCGCCGACCCGTCGGACGCCGACGGCAAGAACGTCGGCTACCCGCAGCTCTCCCAGGAGGTCATCGTCAAGGCCAACCCGGACTTCGTCTTCCTGGCCGACACCAAGTGCTGCAAGCAGACCCCCGACACGGTCAAGGCGCGCAGCGGCTGGGCCGCCGTCACCGCGGTGAAGAACGACCAGATCGTCGCCCTCGACGACGATGTCGCCTCGCGCTGGGGCCCGCGCGTCGTCGACCTGCTCAAGGCGATCGTCGACGCGACCGCCAAGGTGCCCGCGTGATCCGTCGGTGACCGTGCGACCAGCGGAATACGTAGGCCGGCCGGCCGGGACGCCCGACGCGTCCCGGCCGGCCGGGACGCGGCCGGCCGGACCGGGTGCGACGGTCCGGCCGGCCGGGCTGCGCAAACGGTGGCTGGCCGCCGGAGTCGTCGCCGTCCTCGTCGCCCTGGTCGCCGGGGTGTCCCTCGGGCCGGTCAGCCTGCCGCCCGGCAGCGTCGCCGCCGAGCTGCTCAACCTGCTGCCCGGGGTGCACCTGGAGAGCGGGCTGACCGAACGCGAGATCGCCATCGTCACCGAGCTGCGGCTGCCCCGGGTGGTGCTCGGCCTGCTCGTCGGCGGGCTGCTCGCCCTCGCCGGCGGCTGCTACCAGGGGGTGTTCCGCAACCCGCTGGCCGACCCGTACCTGCTCGGCGTGGCGGCCGGCGCCGGGCTCGCGGTGACCGCGGTGATCGCCCTCGGCGCCGGGGCGGGCGGGGCGCTGACCGGGATGCCGGTCACCATTCCCCTCGCGGCGTTCGTCGGCTCGCTCGGGGCGGTCGCCATGACGTACCTGCTCGGCGCGGCCGGCGGGCGGGACCGGTCACCCGCCACGCTGATCCTGGCCGGGGTGGCGGTGTCGGCGTTCCTCGCCGCCGGGCAGACGTACCTGCTGCAACGCCACTCGGACAACATCCAGCAGGTCTACTCCTGGCTGCTCGGCCGGCTGGCCACCGCCGGCTGGCACGACGTCCGCCTGGTCCTGCCGTACTTCGTGCTGACCGCCGTGGTGGTGCTGCTGCACCGGCGCGAGCTCGACGTCCTCTCCGTCGGCGACGACGAGGCGACCAGCCTCGGCCTGCACCCACAGCGCTCCCGCTACCTGCTGATCGCCGCCGCCTCGCTCGGCACGGCCGCCGCGGTCTCCGCCTCCGGCCTGATCGGCTTCGTCGGCATCATCGTGCCGCACACCGTACGGCTGCTCGCCGGGTCCAGCTACCGGGTGATCCTGCCGCTGTCGATGCTCTTCGGCGGGGCGTTCCTGGCGCTGACCGATGTGGTCGCCCGGACCGCCGCCGCCCCCGCCGAGATCCCGATCGGCGTGGTCACCGCTCTGCTCGGCGGCCCGTTCTTCGTGCTGGTCCTGCGGACCGCCCGCCGGGTGCTCACATGAGCGCGCCGGCGGTCGAGGTCCGTGACCTGCACGTGCGGCTGGGGGGCGCGCCGATCCTGGCCGGCGTCGACCTGACCGTCGCGGCCGGCGAGTGGGTCACCGTGATCGGCCCGAACGGCGCCGGCAAGTCGACCCTGCTGCGCGCCGTCGGCGGCCTGCTGCCCGCGCCGGGCGGGGTCGCCCTATTCGGTACGCCGATCCAGGCGCTGCGCCGCCGGGACCGGGCCCGGGTGGTGGCCACCGTCGCTCAGTCCCCGGTGGTGCCGGCCGGTATGTCGGCGCTCGACTACGTGCTGCTCGGCCGGACCCCGTACATCCCGCCGCTGGGCCGGGAGTCCGCCACCGATCTGGTCGCCGTGCACGAGGTGCTGGACCGGCTGGATCTCGCCGCGTTCGGGCACCGGGAGCTGGCCACCCTCTCCGGCGGCGAGCGGCAGCGGGTCTTCCTGGCCCGGGCGCTGGCGCAGGGCGCCACCCTGCTGCTGCTCGACGAGCCGACCAGCGCGCTGGACATCGGCCACCAGCAGGAGGTGCTGGAGCTGGTCGACCAGCTCCGCCGGGAGCACGGCCTGACCGTGCTCGCCACCATGCACGACCTCTCCGTCGCCGGCGAGTACGCCGACCGGATGGTCCTGCTCGCCGACGGTCGCGTCGCCGCCACCGGCCCACCCCACGAGGTCCTCACCGAACCCCTGCTGGCGAAGCACTACCGCGCCCACGTCCGCGTCATCCCCGGCGACCGCGGCCCCCTGGTGGTCCCCATCCGCCCCCACTAACCCCCTGCCCCTCCCCCCGCTCCCCTCGCTCCCCTCGCTCCCGCGATCTTGCACTTGATGCCCGGCGAAACGGATAGCTGGCGCAAGCCCGGGGCCCCAGGTGCAAGATCGGCGCGGGGAGGGGGTCAGCGGAGGGCGGTGATGGAGAAGAGGGCGCCCTGGGGGTCGCGGAGCGCGGCGGTGCGGCCGGCCGGGATGTCGCGGGGCGGGACGAGGATGGTGCCGCCGAGTTCGGCGGCGCGGGCGGCGGTGGCGTCGGCGTCCTCGACCGCGAAGTAGACCGACCAGTACGCCGGCAGGTCGGCTGGCAGATCCTCCAGCGGCGGCATCATCCCGGCGACCACCCGCGCCCCGCAGCGCCAGCCGGTGTAGGTGACCGGGCCCATCGGCTGCTCCTCCGGCTGCCAGCCGAATACCAGCGCGTAGAACTCCCGCGCCCCCTCCGGATCGGGGGTGACCAGTTCGTTCCAGCACAGCGCGCCCGGAACGTTGAACAACTCCGCACCGCGCATCGCCATCGGCTGCCAGACGCTGAACACCGCGCCGGCCCGGTCGGCGAGGACCGCCATCCGGCCCTGGTCGAAGACGTCGAACGGGGTGACCAAGACCTGCCCGCCGGCCGCCTCGACCCGGGTGGCGACCAGGTCGGCGTCGTCGGTCGCCACGTACGTCGACCAGATCGGCACCTGGTCGGGGGTGGCCGGCGGGCCGACGCCGGCGACCGACCTGCCGTTCTTGAGGAAGACGGTGTACCCGCCCGCCTCCGGCTCGGGGGAGGCCCGGCCGGTCCAGCCGAACAGCTCCGGATAGAACCGCTTCGCGTCCTCCAGGCCGGGGGTGGCCAGGTCGGCCCAGCAGGGCGTGCCGGGCTCGACGCCGTTCACGGTGACCCCTCTCGCCGGTGGCGGCCCGACGGCACGCCCTGCCGGCATCGTGGCACCGTCCCCGGGCCCGCCGGGCCGGTTCCGGACAAAACGTCAGGTGAAGCGGCGTCCCTCGTCCCGCCGGTACGCCCACCCGGCGACCGCCGCCAGCACGACGATCCAGACGCCGAGCATCACCACCGAGACCCGGTCGGGCCGCCAGTCGGTGGTCGCCGCCCACATCAGCTCGACCGCGCCCCGGGTCGGCAGAAAGGGGGCGATCGCCTGGATGAAGCCGGGCGCGTCGTCCGGGCCGGAGAGCAGCCCGCCGCCGAAGGCGAGCGGGAAGAAGATGATCTGCGCGACCACGATCGCCGCCTTGCTCGGCAGCGAGTAGCCGACAGCCAGCCCCATCAGGGTGAACGGCACAGAGACCGCGGCGACCGTGGCCGCGCCGAGCAGGAGCTGCACCGGGGTGACCCGGGCCGCGGTGGCCACCGCGGCGATCACCACCACCGGCAGCATCGACAGGTACGTCAGCACCAGGCCGGCCAGGATCCGGCCGGCCAGGCGCGGGGCCGGTCCGGCCGGCAGGGTCCGGGTGTACGGGTTCCAGGGCTGGTCGCGGTCCTCGGCGACGCCGACGCCGTACTGGAAGATGTTGGCGCTCATCACCGCGAAGGTGACCATGGCGCCGGTGGCGTAGGTGGCGCCGACCGCGTCGTCAGCGGCGAACGGCACCACGAAGAAGAGCATCGCGGCGGCGGGGAAGAACGCGCTGCCGAAGACCGCCACCGGGATCCGGAGGGTCTCCAGCAGCTGGTAGCGCGCGTGAACCAGGGCGAGCGGCACGGATGCTCCTAGACGGTGGTGGTCGCGGGCCGGTCGTCGGCGGTGATGGCGAGGAACGCCTCCTCCAGCGAGGTGGGGCGTACCTCCAGGTCGTGGAACGCGACCCCGGCGGTGACCAGGTCGCGGACGAGCTGGTCGGCGTCGGTGGTGAGCAGGTGGGTACGCCCCTCGGACCGCTCGGTGGCGACCACGCCCGGCAGCGGCGGCAGGTCGCCGGCGACGAGGCTGACGCGGCGTACACCGACGATGCCGCGGACGGCGTCCACCGTGTCGTCCGCGAGCACCCGGCCGTGGCCCATCACCACCACCCGGTGCGCGAGCGCCTCCACCTCTTCCAGGTAGTGGCTGCTCAGCAGGACCGTGCCGCCGTCAGCGTGGAAGCCCCGGATGGCCTCCCAGAGGGTGTGCCGCGCCTCGACGTCCAGCCCGGTGGTCGGCTCGTCGAGAATGACCAGCCCGGGCCGGCCGACGAAGGCGAGGGCGACCGCGAGCCGGCGGCGCTGGCCGCCGGAGAGGCCGCCGGTCTGCCGCCGCACCTGCTCGGTGAGGCCGAACTGGTCGAGCAGCTCGTCCCGGGGGACCGGGTCGGGGAAGTGCGCGGCGACGAAGTCCACCACCTCGCCGACCCGCAGCGTCCCGGGCAGCCCGGTCTCCTGCGGGGTCACCCCGATCAGCCGCCGGCTGGCCGGGTCGCGGGGGTCGCCGCCGAAGAGCTCCACCCGGCCGGCGGTCGGGCGGCGCAGCCCGACCAGCAGGTTGAGCAGGGTGCTCTTGCCGGCGCCGTTCGGGCCGAGCAGGCCGACCAGTTCGCCGGCGTGCACGGTCAGGTCGACCCGGTCCAGGGCGAGCACGTCGCCGTAGCGGCGGGTGGCCTGGTCGGCGCGGGCGAGCACGTCGCCGGGGATTGTCGCGGTTGCGGGCGCGATGTCGGGCACGGCTCCTGTATAGCCGATCCGGACCACCACGGGCGCCGGTGGTATCGGTTGTCGCCGATCTCCGGTAGGTTCCGGCGCATGCGGATGCGTGCGCTCACCTCTCTCGTCCTGGCCGCCGCCGTCATCGCCACCGGTTCCGGGGCCGCCTGGCACCCGGAGCCCGACTGGCAGCTCACCGAGACGGGGGTGACCGCCCGGCTGCGCGGGCTCGCCCCGGTCGACGGCCGGGTGGCCTGGGCCAGCGGCAGCGCCTCCACCGTGCTACGTACCGTCGACGGTGGACGGCACTGGGCGCAGGTGGGGCCGACCACCGACGTACCGCTGCAGTTCCGGGACATCGAGGCGTTCGACGCGCTCCGGGCGGTGGTCCTGTCGATCGGGCCGGGCGGCGAGTCCCGGGTCTACCGCACCGACGACGGCGGGCAGAGCTGGGCCGAGACCTTCCGCAACGCCGACGTCGCGGCCTTCTACGACTGCCTCGCCTTCTTCGACGACCGGCACGGGCTGGCCCTGTCGGACCCGGTGGACGGCCGGTTCCGGCTGGTCGCCACCGCCGACGGCGGCCGCTCCTGGTCGGTGCTGCCGACCGCCGGCATGCCCGCCGCGCTGCCCGGCGAGTTCGCGTTCGCCGCGAGCGGCACCTGCCTGGTCACCGCCGACCACGACCCGGACCGGGCCTGGTTCGCCACTGGCGGCGGGGCGACCGCCCGGGTGTTCCGCACCGACGACCGGGGGCTGAGCTGGCAGGTCGCCGACACCCCGGTGCCCGGCGGCCCGTCCGCCGGCATCTACTCGCTGGCGTTCCGCGACCCCCGGCACGGCATCGCGCTGGGCGGGGACTACGCCACCCCGACCAGCGCCCCGGACGGCGCGGTCCGCTCTACCGATGGCGGTCGCACCTGGACGGTCGCCGCCGCACAGCCCGGCGAGTACCGGTCCGGGGCGACCTGGGCGCCCGGCGGCGCCGCCCTGGCGGTGGGCCCGACCGGCAGCGACGTCAGCCGGGACGGCGGCCGGACCTGGCGGCGCTTCGACACCGGCAGCTTCGACGCGGTCGAGTGCACCCCGACGGGCGCCTGCTGGGCCTCCGGCGAGCTGGGGCGGGTGGCCCGGCTGAGCTGGCGCTGACCGCTCAGCCGAGCGGCTCCGGCAGCGGCTCGCGGTGCAGCACCGAGAGCCGGGAGACCGCCCGGGTCAGCACCACGTAGAGGCGGTGCAGCCCGCGCGGCTCCGCCGCGACGATCGCCGCCGGCTCGACGACCACGACGTGGTCGTACTCCAGGCCTTTGACCAGGGTCGCGGGCACCACGGTGACGCGCGCCGCGGCCGCCACGTCGTCGGCGCTCGCGGTCTCGACGCCCGCGTCGGCGAGCGCCGCCCGGAGCCGGTCCACCGTGTCCTCGGCGGCGATCACGCCGACCGAGCCGTCGTGCGCGAGCGCCGCCCGCACCTCGGCCACCGTCGCCACGGTCAGGTCGGCCACGGTACGCACGTCCAGGCCGCCGTCGCGGCGCAGCGACTCGGCCGGCGGTACGTCGACGGCGAGCGCCGGCAGCAGCCGGTTGGCGAACGCGACCACCACCGTCGGCACCCGGAAGCCGACGCTCAGCGGCACCACCACCGCGTCCGGCTTGCCGAGGTGGGCCAGGGACTCCCGCCAGTCGCTGGCGGCCCACGGCGCGGTGCCCTGGGCCAGGTCGCCGAGGAGCGTGATCGAGCCGTGCTCGCTGCGCCGGGCGATGGCCCGGCACTGCATCGGGGAGAGGTCCTGCGCCTCGTCGACCACCACGTGGCCGAAGCCGGCCGGCCGCTCGATCAGCCCGGCCGCCTCGTCGATCAGCACCGCGTCGGCGGCCGTCCACTTCGTGGCCTTCGGCGTCCGGCCGAGCTTCGTCCCGGTCGCCGTCCGGCCGCTCCGCCGCCCGGCTGCCCCGTCGGTGGCCGCGCCGTCGCCCGTCTCCGCCGCCGGTCCGGCGGTGACCGCCGAACCGAGCAGCAGCGCCTGCTCCTCGGCGGTGAGCAGGCCGTCCGCGGCGGCGGCGAGCGCGTCCGGGTCGCTGAGCAGGGTGTGCACCAGCCCCTCGGGGGTGAGCGCCGGCCAGACCGCGTCGAGGAAGGCGGTGACCGGCTTCGCCTTGGCCATCCGGCGCAGCCAGGCGTCGCTGGGTGACTCGGCGCGGCGCGCCTCGGACTGGCGTTGCAGCAGCCCGACCACGCGGGCCCGGACGCGTTCCCGGCCGGTGGCGTAGGGCAGCCCTTCCCGGCGGGTCTCCTCGACCACCCGGTGCAGCGGGTCGAGGCCGATCCGCCAGCGGAACGATCCGTCCGAGACCATGATCGGCTCGGTCGGCGTACCGATGTGCGCGTCGACGGCGCGGCGCAGCACCTCGGCCATCCGGACGTCGTGCTTGAGGGTGGCGACGGCCGGGTCGTCGACGGCCCGTACCGGCGCCCGGACGACCAGGTCCTCCACGGTCGCCTGCGCGACCTCGACCTCGCCGAGCGCCGGCAGCACCGCCGCGATGTACGACAGGAAGGCCCGGTTCGGCCCGACGATCAGCACCCCGGAGCGGCGCAGCCGCTCCCGGTGCAGGTAGAGCAGGTACGCGGCCCGGTGCAGCCCGACGGCGGTCTTACCGGTGCCCGGCGCCCCCTGGACGCAGATCGAGTCGGCCAGGTCGGCGCGGACCAGCTCGTCCTGCTCGGGCTGGATGGTGGCGACGATGTCCCGCATCGGCCCGACGCGGGGCCGCTCGATCTCGGCGGTGAGGATCCGGCTGGCGGTGCCCAGCTCCTCGCCCCGGTCCAGGTGCTCGTCCTCGAAGCTGGTCAGCAGGCCGCTGCTGAAGCCGAACCGCCGCCGGACCGCGACGCCCTGCGGGTCCCGGGCGCTGGCCCGGTAGAACGAGCGGGAGACCGGGGCCCGCCAGTCCAGCACCAGCGGCTCGCCCGCCTCGTCGGTGACGTGCCGCCGCCCGACGTGGTAGTCCCGCCCGGCGTGGTCCGGGTCGGCGTCGCCGAAGTCGAGCCGGCCGAAGAAGAGCGGGGTGGTCGGGTCGTCGGCGAGTTCGGCGACCCGCCGGGCGAGGGTGCGGCCCAGCATCTCCGCCGCGTACGGGTCGCCGGCGACCTGCTCGCCGCCGGCGAAGAGGGCTTCGGCGCGTTCCCGCATCCGGCGCAGCGCGGCCCGGGAGGTGTCCAGGTGGGCGCGTTCGGCGGCGAGCTGGGTGTCCAGCTCGTCGCGGGGTGGGGTGTCGGGTCGGGCGGGCAGGCTGGCGCGGTGGGGTTCGGCGGCAAGGGTCATCCGAGGCGACCTTCCGGTGCGTTCGTGTGATCGGTTGACCTGGGCCGCCCGGCGCTCCGTCAGACGCGGTGCCGGCTGTGCCCGGTGGCGAGGTGGCGCGCGGCCTCGCGCGCGGCGCTCCACGTTACGCCTCGTCGTGGCCGCGGGCCACGCATTTTCCGGTTGCGGCGGGGCGATGGTGGCTGGTTCCGCCGCTACGGACGCCCGACCGGGCCCGGCCGGTCGGACCACGCGGAGCGGGAGCGGGATCATAGGGGGCATGACCGAGGCGCGCCCCGAGCAGCGCCGGGTGACGATCAGCGACCCGCAGGTGATGCGGGCGTTGGCCCATCCGGCCCGACTCGCGATCATGGAACACCTCAGTTCGCTGGAGGGCGGTGCCACCGCCACCGAGTGCGCCGAGATCGCCGGCCTGTCGCCGAGCGCGACCAGCTACCACCTGCGGGCGTTGGCGAAGTTCGGCCTGATCGAGCCGGCGCCGAGCCGGGGTGACGCCCGGGAGCGGGTGTGGCGGGCGTTCAGCCCGTCCTACTACATCGAGCCGGGACGGTCGGCCGATTCGGAGGCGCGGGCCGCCGAGCGGGCGCTGGTGGAGGCGCACACCGCCCGGGACGCGCAGCGGACCTTCGACTGGCTCGACCGGGCGGCGGGCGAGCCGGCGGAGTGGTACGACGCCGCCCGGCTCAGCGACACCCTGTTGCTGCTCACCGCCGAGGAGTTGGCGGCGCTGAACGAGGCCGTCCACGAGCTGTTGGAGCCGTACCGCCGGCGGATCCGCCGGGACCCGCCGGCGGGTGCGCGCACCGTCGCCGTCCAGTACCGGGCGCTGCCCCTCGAGTGAAGGGGGCTTGTGCCGACCAGATGTGAAGCATTATTTTCGAAGTATGTCCTTCACACCTGGCCCGTCGCGCTGGTCCGACGTCTGGCTCGCCACCGCCGCCCGGGGAATCTCCAGCTGTGGCGACTTCCTCGCCGCCAGCGCCCTCACGCTGGCCCTCCAGTCCGCCGGGGCGGGCGGGCTGGCCGTCTCCGGCCTGCTGCTCGCGGCCACCCTGCCGCTGGTGGCGCTCGCCCCGCTGACCGGGCGGCTCGCCGACCGGGTGGACAGCCGGCTGCTGCTGGTGGTCGCCGGGCTCGCCCAGGCCGGGACCTGCCTCGCCCTCGCGTACGCCGGGCACCCGGCCCTGGTCATCGGCCTGGTGGCACTGCTCGCCGCCGGTCTCGCGGTCACCCAGCCGGTGCTCGCCGCCCTGGTGCCCGCCATGGTCCGGGCCGACGACCTGCCCCGGGCCAGCGCCCTCAACCAGACCGCCGGCACCCTGGGGGCGCTCGCCGGGCCGGCGCTGGCCGGGCTGCTGGTCGGCGAGTTCGGCGCCCGCCTGCCGCTGCTCGTCGACGCCGGCAGCTACCTCGCGCTGGTGGCGGCCGGGCTGCTCATCCGCACCCGGCGGGGCGGCCGGCGGCGCCCCGAGCCCACCGCCGCCCACGGCGCGCACCCCACCTGGCGGCTGCGCCGCGACCCGCTGCTGGTCGTGATGGTCGGCGCCCTCGCCGCGGTGGTCACCGCGGTCGGCGCGATCAACGTGGTCGAGGTCTTCTTCATCCGGGAGACCCTGGGCAGCTCCACCACCGTGTACGGACTGGTGACCGGCTCCTGGACACTCGGCATCGTGCTCGGCGGCTGGCTCTTCGCCCGGCTCGCCCGGCGACTCACCGACGACGGCGCGCTGCTCGGCGCCGGCCTGGCCCTGCTCGGCGGCTGCTGCCTGGCGGTGCTGGCCTCGGCGGCGGTGCCCGCCGCGCTGCTGCTCGTGCCGATCTGGCTGGCCGGCGGGGTGGCCAACGGGGGCGACAACGTCTTCAACAACCTGCTGCTGGCCCGCCGGGTGCCCGCGGCGGACCGGGGCCGCGCGTTCGCCGTGTTCGGTGCCGCGGTCCAGGGCGCCGGGATGGGCGGTTTCCTGATCGGCGGGCTGCTGCTGGAGGTGGCCGAGCCACGACCGTTGGTCGCCGGCGCCGGGGTGGCCGGTCTGCTGGCGGTGGGTGCGGTCGCGCTGCCGGTGCGCCGCGCCGTCCGGGCCGAGCGGATGGGCCGCCCGCGGGTGAGCAACCCTGAGCCGGCCGACAACGACCGGCAGGAGGCCGCCGCGGTGCCGGCGGCCGGTGCGGAGTTGGCCACTCCGGTGCCCTCCCGTTGAGCCGGGCGTCGGCGGCGGGGATACGGTCGGGGCATGGCTGACCGCATCGCCCGCCCCCGGGTCGGACACATCCAGTTCCTGAACTGCCTGCCGATCTACTGGGGGCTGATGCGGTCCGGCGCGCTGCTCGACGTCGACCTGCACAAGGACTCGCCGGACCGGCTGAACGCCGCGCTGGTCGCCGGCGACCTGGACATCGGGCCGATCTCGCAGGTGGAGTACCTGCGGCACGCCGACGAGCTGCTGCTCCTGCCGGACCTGGCGGTCGGCAGCGACGGCCCGGTGCTCTCGGTCAACGTGGTCTCCACCAAGCCCCTCGCCGAGCTGGACGGCGGCCGGGTCGCCCTCGGCTCGACCTCCCGGACCGGCGTGCTCCTGGCCCAGATGCTGCTCGGCGAGCGGTACGGCGTCCGTCCCGAGTACTTCCGCTGCCCGCCGGACCTGACCCAGATGCTGCTGGAGGCCGACGCCGGGGTGCTGATCGGCGACGTGGCGCTGCGCGCCCTCTACGAGGCGCCCCGCCGGGGCCTGGAGGTCACCGACCTCGGCCAGGCCTGGCGGGAGTGGACCGGCCTGCCGATGGTCTTCGCCGTCTGGGCGGTCCGCCGCGACTTCGCCGCCGCCCACCCCGGCCTGGTCAAGGAGGTGCACGAGGCGTTCCTGCGCTCGCGCGACCTCTGCCTGGCCGAGCTGGACCAGGTCGCCGAGGCGGCCGCCCGGTGGGAGCCGTTCGACGCGGCGACCCTGGCGACCTACTTCCGCACTCTCGACTTCTCCCTCGGCGAGCGGCAGGTGGCCGGCTTGCGCGAGTTCGCCCGGCGGGCCGCCGCGCTCGGTGAGGCCCCGGCCCTGCCCGAGGGCGGCCCTGCGTTCTTCGCCGGCTGACCCCGGCGGGCGTGCCGGCCGGTCCGCGCCGGCCGGTCCGCGCCGGCCGGCCCGCGCCGGCCGGTTTTCGGCGGAACGGCGACGTGGCGGCACCCCGGGGACCGGGACACCGCCACGTCGGCGAAGCGGAGGACGTCGGCTCAGGTGGCCGGGCGGAGCAGCGCCTCAGTGATCTTCTGGCAGTTCTTCATGCCGTATTCGTAGCCCATGTTGATCGGGTAGCGGACCATCACGCCCATCGTCCAGGTGTCGCCGATGGCGAGGCAGTTGATGTGCATCTCCTGCTCGCGGGTCCGGTCGATCCAGCCGTTCTTGATCGCGATGGTCTTCCGCTCGGCGGCCGGGAACGCCTTGCGGATGCCGAAGTCGCCGGCGCCGCGGACCAGCCGCATCTCGTTGAGCAGCCACTTCGTCCACTTCGGCCCGGCGGCCCGCCCGTCGGAGATGCAGAGCCCGAGCCGCGCGGTGTCTCGGGGCGACAGGTTGGTCCGGCTCCAGCCGCCGTCCGCGGCCACCTTGCTGTCGGTGAGCTTGCAGGTCGAGATCAGCCGCTTGATCGAGGCCGACCGGCCGACGTTGTTGTAGAACTGCTCGGCCCGGGTGTTGTCGCTGTCCCGAATGATCCGGGTGGCGTCGGCGAGCTTGGCGTCGCTCGGGGTCTGCCCGGCCTCGGCCGCCCGGCGCAGGTAGTCGGCGACGATCCACGACTTGATCATCGAGGCGGTGGTGCTGGTCTCGCCCATGTTCTTCGAGCCGATGATCTGGCCGGTCCGCTTGTCCAGCACGCTCCAGGCGTACCAGCCCTTGATGTCGAGGTCGAGCTCCTGGGCCTGGAACGGCAGGGGCTCCAGAGAGGGGGACGGCGACGGGGTCGGCTGGGGCCGGTCGCTGCGGTCGGTGGGCGCGTTGGTGGTCCGGCCGGCCGACCCGGCCGGGTGGGAGGCGGCCGTGGGGCGCAGCGGGGAGCCGGGGACCAGCCGGAGCGAGACGAGCACCAGGCCGACCAGCACGGCGGCGACGGCGGCGAACGTCAGGGGGCGCTGGTGGCTGCCCGGGCGGCGCCGGTTACCGGCCATCAGAGCTTCCCGACCGGTTGCTGCGGCACCTTGAGGGCCGCGCCGGGCTGCGGGGTGACGAGCTGGGTGGCGACGCTGGCGCAGACCTTCGCGCCGTACTCGAGGCCGTACTTCTGCGGGTAGCGCAGCATCACCGCGAGGGTCCACTTGTCGGTCACCGCGAGGCAGTTGACGTGCCACTGGACGTCCGCCCACAGCATGGTGAAGCCGTTCTTGATGCTGACCGGGCCCTGCGCGGTGATCTCGTCCGGCAGGCCGTCGATGATGCCCCAGTGGCCGCCACCCTGGGTGGCCTGCTGGTCCTTGACGCCGCCGCGGACGCTGGCCATCTCGCTGAGCACCCACTTGGTCCACTTCGGTCCGGCGGCCGTGCCGTCCCCGATGCAGTCACCCATCCGCACCGCGTCCTGCGGCGACATCTGGGTGTACGCCCACTTGGCCCTCGTGGCCTCGATCTTCGTGTCGGTCAGCTTGCACATCTTGATCAGCCGCTCCAGGACCGGCCGCCGCCCGCCGGCGTTGTACAACGCCTCGGCGGAGATGTCGTTGCTGTCCCGGATGGCGGTGTCCGCCTGCTTCTTCCGCGCCGCGCTCAGCGGCTTGTCTTTGAGCTGGCGCAGGTAGTCGGAGACGATCCACGCCTTGATCATCGACTCGGTCGAGTTGGTCGACGTCATGTTCTTGGCGCCGCTGATCTCTCCGGTCTCCCGGTCCATCAGCGCCCAGGAGAAGAACTTCCCCTTGAAGTCCACCGAGACCGGGCCGGCGGCCAGGGTCGGCGGGGGCGGTGTGGTGGGGGCGGGCGCGGGCACGTTCTGCGCGCCGCCGCCGATGCCGCCGATGCTGGCGAGGGCGCCCCCGCCGGAGAGGCGGGCGTACGCGGCGGGCACCAGCATGACGCCACCGAGGAGGACCGCCACGATGGCGAGCACCATGGCCACGCGAGGTCGCATGAGTGGGTGAACTCCAGATGTCTGGCCGGGGGGACCGGCTTTTCCGAATGGGTACGGCCTGATCGCCGAGGCCGGGGGAGTGGCCGTGAGCCGGTGGCGATCGTCAGCAGCCGATCGGTGTGCCGGGGGAAGTCTACTTACGGACAGGCCGGACGCCAGAACTCGACGCCCGGCAACTCGCCGTGAAGGCGGGGCAATCGACCGCTATGCCGTGCTTGAGAGGATTCATCTTCCCGGAGTGTTCCAACTCACAGGTTTGCCGAGGTCAGCGACGTTCGCCCGAAGCGGTCAACCGGTGACGGAAGGTGTGGCCGGTTTCCTGTTACACCCTCTGGTGTCTTCGGTCGCGAGCTGTAACACTGGCCTCATGTATGGCAACGACTTCTCCGCCCCGGACGACGCGCCCGGCGGTGGCCTGCTCGGCGAGGTCGAGGCGGCGGAGGCGGCGCTGCGGGAGGCCGCCGCCCGGGCCCGGCGCGGCGGCCCGGCCCCCGACGAGGACCTCGAGGCGTACTTCGCGGACGTGATCGACGCCGATCAGAAGATCGAGCCGCGCGACTGGATGCCCGAGGCGTACCGGAAGACGCTGATCCGGCAGATCGCCCAGCACGCGCACTCCGAGATCATCGGCATGCAGCCGGAGGGGAACTGGATCAGCCGCGCCCCCTCGCTGAAGCGCAAGGCGATCCTGCTGGCCAAGGTGCAGGACGAGGCCGGCCACGGCCTCTACCTCTACGCCGCGGCGGAGACCCTCGGGATCAGCCGGGACGAGCTGGTCGAGCTGCTGATCAGCGGCCGGCAGAAGTACAGCTCGATCTTCAACTACCCGACGCTGACCTGGGCCGACGTGGGGGCGATCGGCTGGCTGGTGGACGGCGCGGCGATCGTCAACCAGGTCCCGCTCTGCCGTTGCTCCTACGGGCCGTACGCCCGGGCGATGATCCGGGTCTGCAAGGAGGAGTCGTTCCACCAGCGCCAGGGGTACGAGATCCTGCACACCCTGGCGCACGGCACCCCCGGGCAGAAGGCGATGGCCCAGGACGCCATCGACCGCTGGTGGTACCCGTCGCTGGCCATGTTCGGCCCGCCGGACGGCGACTCCACCCACTCGGCGCAGTCCATGGCCTGGAAGATCAAGCGCTTCTCCAACGACGACCTGCGGCAGCGCTTCGTGGACATGTGCGTGCAGCAGGCCGAGATCCTGGGCCTGCGCATCCCCGACCCGGACCTGCGCTGGAACGACGAGCGCCAGGGGTACGACTACACCCAGCCCGACTACGACGAGCTGCTGCAGGTGATCAAGGGCAACGGGCCGTGCAACCGGCAGCGGATGGAACACCGCCGCCGTGCCCACGCCGACGGCGCCTGGGTACGCGAGGCCGCCGCGGCGTATGCCGCGAAGCGCGCGGAGAAGAACAAGGAGAAGGTGGCCGCGTGAGCGAGCGCAGCGAGCGAACCGGCAAGGCCGGCGCGAGGGAACATTCGCCTCTTTGGGAGGTCTTCGTGCGGGCGCGGCGCGGGCTGGCGCACACCCACGTCGGCAGCCTGCACGCCCCCGACGCGGAGCTGGCCCTGCGCAACGCGCGGGACCTCTACACCCGCCGCCAGGAGGGCGTCTCCATCTGGGTGGTGCCGGCGGGCGCGATCACCGCGTCCAGCCCGGACGAGAAGGACGCCTTCTTCGACCCGGCGGCCGACAAGGTCTACCGCCATCCCACCTTCTACGAGGTGCCGGACGGGGTGGCCCACCTGTGAACGGCCCCTTCGACTTCGTCCTCTCCCTCGGCGACGACGCGCTGATCGCGGCGCAGCGGCTCGGCGAGTGGACCTCCCGCGCGCCGGAGATGGAGGAGGACATCGCGCTGGCCAACATCGCCCTCGACCAGCTCGGCGCGGCCCGTCTGCTGCTGACGTACGCGGGTGAGCTGGAGGGCGCCGGTCGGGACGAGGACGCGCTGGCGTTCCTCCGCGACGACCGGGAGTTCCACAACTGCCTCCTGGTCGAGCTGCCCAACGGCGACTTCGCGGTGACCATGGCGAAGCTGTTCTTCCTGTCGGCGTACCAGCTTCCGCTCTACACCGCGCTGGCCGGCTGCGCCGACGAGCGGCTGGCCGCGATCGGGGCCAAGGCGCGCAAGGAGTCCGCGTACCACCTGGACCACGCCTCGCTCTGGGTGAAGCGGCTCGGCGACGGCACCGAGGAGTCGCACCGTCGCATGCAGGCCGCGGTCGACGAGGTCTGGCCGTACACCCATGAGCTCTTCGCGGCGGACCCGGCGGCGCCGGTCGACCCGGCCACCCTGCGGGCCGACTTCGACGCCACCGTCTCCGCCGTGCTCGACGAGGCCACGCTGACCCGGCCGGCGGACGGCTGGATGCCCGGCGGCGGGCGGGACGGGATGCACTCCGAGCACCTCTCCTTCCTGCTCGCCGAGATGCAGGTGCTGCACCGGGCACATCCGGGGGCGAAGTGGTGAATCCGAGGGAGGCCGCGGCGGCGGTGGTGGACCCGGAGATCCGGGTCATCACCATCGACGAGCTGGGCATCCTGCGGGCGGTCGAGGAGGATCCGGCCACCGGCCGGGTCGTCGTCACCATCACCCCCACCTACACCGGCTGCCCGGCGATGGACGTGATCCGGGCGGACATCCGCCGGGCGCTCGCCGCCGCCGGCCACCCGGACGCCGAGGTCCGCACGGTCTACAGCCCGGCCTGGAGCACCGACTGGATCTCGGACAGCGGCCGGGCGAAGCTCGCCGCCGCCGGCATCGCCCCGCCCGCGCCGGTACGGGCCGGCACCGTCGTGCCGCTGACCCTCGCCGTCCGCTGTCCCCGCTGCGGCTCTCCAGAGACCGAGCAGGTCAGCCGCTTCGGCTCCACCGCGTGCAAGGCGCTGTGGCGCTGCCGCTCCTGCTCCGAACCCTTCGACCACCTGAAGGCGCTGTGACTGTCACCATCACCCGACCGGTCCGTCGCCGGCCGGCCTTCCACCCGCTGCCCGTCGCCGCCGTCGACCGGCTCACCGACGACGCCGTCGCGATCACCTTCGCCGTGCCGGAGGAGCTGCGGGAGGCCTTCGCGTTCTCCGCCGGCCAGCACCTGACCGTGCGTCGTCCCGGCGGAGCCGGGCTCGCCGGCTCTGCCGGGGCGGACGGCGAGGACGTGCGGCGGTCGTACTCGATCTGCTCCACCCCGGACGACCTGGCCCGGCACGGCCGGCTGCGGATCGGCGTGCGGGAGATCCCCGGCGGCGCCTTCTCCGCGTTCGCCTGCGGGGCGCTGCGCGGTGGCGACACCGTCGAGGTGCTGCCCCCGCTCGGGCACTTCACCACGGCGTTCGCGCCGGACCGGGTCCGCCACTACGGCGCGGTGGTCGCCGGTTCCGGCGTCACCCCGGTGCTCGCGCTGGTCGCGACCGCGCTGGCCGTCGAGCCGGCCAGCACCTTCACCCTGGTGTACGGCAACCGCACGGCGAACACGGTGATGTTCGCCGAGGAGCTGGCCGACCTGAAGGACCGCTACCCGACCCGGCTGCACCTGGTGCACGTGCTCTCCCGGGAGCAGGGCGAGTCGCCGCTGCTGTCGGGGCGGATCGACGCCGACCGGCTGGGCCGGCTGCTCGACACCATCGTGCCGGGCGACGTGATCGAGGAGTGGTTCCTCTGCGGCCCGTACCAGATGGTGGTGGACGCGAAGGCGGTGCTGACCGGTCGGGGGCTGCCGGAGTCGGCGGTGCACACCGAGCTGTTCCACGTCGACGCGCCGCCGGAGCCGGTGCGCCGCCCGGCAGACGAGCCCGGCGCGGGCGCCGAGGTGACGATCATGCTGGACGGCCGCTCGTCGAGCTTCACCATGGGCCGCGACGAGCGGGTGCTGGACGCCGCGCTCAAGGTCCGCGGCGAGCTGCCGTACGCCTGCAAGGGCGGCGTCTGCTCGACCTGCAAGGCCAAGGTCGTGGAGGGCGAGGTGACCATGGCCCGCAACTACGCCCTGGAGCCCGACGAGGTGGCGGCCGGCTACGTGCTCACCTGCCAGTCCAGCCCGGTGACCGACAAGCTGACGGTCGACTACGACGCGTGACCATCGGTCCCCGGTGACGGGGTGGAATGGACAACAGAGGCGGGGCACCCCGGAGGGGACCTTCCAGGGGCGACGTAGGCTCGGGGGCGTGACGGTGAGCCGGGAGATCGACGACATCCTGCAGCGCGGCGCGGACGGCGGGCGGATCACGCCCGAGGAGGCCCTGCTGCTCTACACCGAGGCGCCCTTCCACGCCCTCGGCGAGGCGGCGGACGCGGTACGCCGGCGGCGCTACCCCGACAACATCGTCACGTACCTGATCGACCGCAACATCAACTACACCAACGTCTGCGTGACGGCGTGCAAGTTCTGCGCCTTCTACCGTGCCCCCAAGCACAAGGAGGGCTGGACCCACCCGACCGAGGAGATCCTGCGCCGCTGCGGCGAGGCGGTCGAGCTGGGCGCCACCCAGGTGATGCTCCAGGGTGGCCACCACCCGGACTACGGCGTCGAGTACTACGAGGAGCTCTTCTCCTCGGTCAAGAAGGCGTACCCGCAGCTCGCCATCCACTCCATCGGGCCGAGCGAGATCCTGCACATGGCCAAGGTCTCCCGGGTGAGCCTGGACGAGGCCATCGCCCGGATCAAGGCGGCCGGCCTGGACTCGATCGCCGGGGCCGGCGCGGAGATGCTGCCGGACCGTCCGCGCAAGGCGATCGCCCCGCTGAAGGAGTCCGGGGCGCGCTGGCTCGAGGTGATGGAGCTGGCGCACCGGCAGGGCGTCGAGTCCACCGCGACGATGATGATGGGCACCGGCGAGACCAACGCCGAGCGGATCGAGCACCTGCGGATGATCCGCGACGTGCAGGACCGCACCCAGGGCTTCCGGGCCTTCATCCCGTGGACGTACCAGCCGGAGAACAACCACCTCAAGGGCCGCACCCAGGCCACCACGCTGGAGTACCTACGGCTGGTCGCGGTGGCCCGGCTCTTCTTCGAGACGGTGCCGCACCTGCAGGCCTCCTGGCTGACCACGGGCAAGGACGTCGGCCAGCTCGCCCTGCACATGGGTGTGGACGACCTCGGCTCGATCATGCTGGAGGAGAACGTCATCTCCTCAGCGGGCGCCCGGCACCGCTCCAACCTGCACGAGCTGATCGGGATGATCCGCTCCGCCGACCGGATCCCGGCGCAGCGGGACACCCTCTACAACCGGCTCGCCGTGCACCGGACGCCGGCCGACGACCCGAGCGACGACCGGGTGGTCTCGCACTTCTCCTCGATCGCCCTGCCGGGCGGTGGGGCCGGGAAGTCGCTCCCGCTCGTCGAGGTCAACTGACCCCTGCCATCGACGTCCCGCGACGTCGGGCCGCACGCTCGGTGACATCGCGGGACGCGGACGGCTAGCCGAACGGCCGACGGTTGGCGCGCGGAGCGGTCGATCCTGGTGGCCGTTCGTGGGAGGGCTGTCCGGGGCCACGCGCAACAAGAACCATCAATTCGGACAATCCTTAAGTGACTCTTAGCCGTGCAGGTGGTGAAGGTGTGGCGCGGGGGGTGGCGAGGATGATCGCCTACCGCTAACGTGCCCGCTCGTAGGTTCCTTCACCCCAACGGGGAGCTCTTCCATGAACTTCCGTAACCGGCCGCTGGTGCGGCTCGGCGCCGCTGCGCTGCTCGCCTCCGGTGCGTTCACCGCGCTCGGTGCGCCCGCCCAGGCCGCCGGCACCGAGACGGACCTGTCGCTCGATGTGGTGGGCACCCGGGTCGCCGACGGCGCCGTGGGCAAGCTCGCCTTCGCCAAGGTGACCAACAAGGGCGAGAACACCCCGTCCGAACTGGCCGTCCGCATCGACGTCTCCAAGGTCGACTTCAGCAAGGTCGTGGTGTTCCCGGACCCCGACTGCAAGCCCGACAGCGAGGGCGAGAACCCGGGCGCCTTCACCTGCTACGCCAACGAGGCGGGCCTGCCGGGCCCGGGTGAGACCATCGACCTGCCGGTCGTGGTCTTCAAGATGGCGGAGTCGCTGGACACGGCGTACAGCGCGCCGGTGACGTTCACGATCATCTCCAAGGACGACACCAGCAAGGACAACAACACCAAGTCCGCCACGGTGGAGTTCACCAAGGAGAGCGGCGCGGACCTCGCCGTCCTGGCGGACGACGTGAAGAACGCCGTCACGATCAAGAACGGCAAGATCCAGCTCGCCGGCGACCTGCACGCGGGCGACACCGCGCAGCTCATCTACACCGCGTGGAACCAGGGTGACCTGGCCACCGCCGGTCTGAAGATCTCGGTCAAGCTGCCCAAGGGCGTGACCTTCACCGAGACCGAGGACGACTGCGAGTACGACGCGGACAAGACCTCGCTGGTCTGCGCCTACGCCGACGCCCCGTTCGTCCCGCAGGACCAGGACGAGAAGGACGGCGACGACATCGTCTCGGGCGGCCGCTTCTACCACCTGCTGACGGTGGGCAAGGACGTGAAGGCCGGCGCGCTGACCGGCGGCACCGTCTCCGTCGAGCCGATCATGCCGGCCAAGGGCGTCACCGCCCAGTCGACCGAGATCAAGAACCTGCCGGAGAACATGACCCCGGTCAACGCCGCCGACATCGACGCCAGCGACAACACCGACGGCTACGCTGTCGTCGTGGCCGCCGAGGGCGGCGCCGGCGGTGGCAACGGCGACGGTAACGACGACGGTGGCCTGCCGGTGACCGGCGCCAAGGCCGGTCTGATCGGCGGCGTCGGCGTGGCGGTGCTGGCCGCGGGTGGGGCGATGTTCCTGGTCGCCCGTCGGCGCCGGGTGGTCCTGGTGACCCCGGGCGACGAGAAGCCGACCGCCTGACGATCGTCCTCCATCGGCCCGCGAGGGCCGTTCACATAACGCACGGCAGCAGGGGCGGGATGGGTCACCATCCCGCCCCTGCTGTTCCTCGCGACGGCGAGGTCCGCCGCGGCCGGTGACCGGCACCCGTCGACCGTGGGCCGGGGACCGGCTGGCAGAGTGGAGGGGTGAGCCGTACCCCGCAGGGCCAGCGCGCCAGCCTGGACAAGCAGCCGCACGAGGTCGCCGCGATGTTCGACGGCGTGGCGGCCCGCTACGACCTGACCAACACCGTGCTCTCCTTCGGGCAGGACCGGTCCTGGCGGCGGGCCACCCGGGCCGCGCTCGGCCTACGTCCCGGCGAGCGGGTGCTGGACGTGGGCGCGGGCACCGGCGTCTCGACCGAGGAGCTGGCCCACTCCGGGGCGTACGCGGTGGGCGCGGACCTGTCGCTGGGCATGCTGCACGCCGGCAAGCGGACCCGTCCGCAGGTGCCGCTGCTGGCCGGGGACGCCCTCAAGCTGCCCTTCGCCGACGCCAGCTTCGACGCGGTGACCATCTCCTTCGCGCTGCGCAACGTCAACGACACCGACGCCGCGCTGCGCGAGCTGGCCCGGGTGACCAGGCCGGGCGGCCGGCTGGTGGTCTGCGAGTTCAGCACCCCGGTCAACCCGGCCTTCCGGACCGTCTACCTGTCGTACCTGATGCGGTCCCTGCCGGCGGTGGCGCGCGCGGTCTCCAGCAACCCCGACGCGTACGTCTATCTCGCCGAGTCGATCCGGGCCTGGCCCGACCAGGCGGCTCTCGCCGCGCGGATCGGCGCGGCCGGCTGGGGCCGGGTGGCCTGGCGGAACCTCACCGGCGGCGTGGTGGCACTGCACCGCGCGATCCGCGACTGACCCGACGCGGCGTCGCAGGCCGCGCGCCACCGCGCAAACTGGCTGTTTCGTGAATATCCGTTTTTAGTCTACTTTGCCCCGTAGGCTCGCCCCATGACGGGACCAGACCAGGCGGCCGCGCGGGCGGCCACCGACGACGACGCCGCGGAACTCATCGCGCAGCTCAAGGAGCTGGCCGGCGCCGACCCCGCCGACGTCCGTCAGGTGGTCGCCGAGGTGCTCGCCGCGCTCGACCGCGCCGCCGGGGGCGCGCTGCGGGACCACCTCCCCGAGACGATCCGGATGGATGCCGGTCTGGACGCCGCCGCCCGCACCCGCCTCTGAGTCGAAGTGGACCCCTACCGGCCTGTTTCCAGGAAGTTAGGTACCCCTCACCGGCCGGGGGTGTAACGCCGGTCATAGACTCCAACCCGATCGGCTTGTGAAGGATTTCACGAGCATGCGGGAGGAGGCGCGGATGACCGCGGTGGAGAACGACGCCGACGTGATCGTCGTGGGCGCCGGTCCCGGAGGATCGGCAACCGCGTACCACCTGGCTCGGCACGGCGTGCGCGTGCTGCTGCTCGAGAAGACCGAGTTCCCCCGGGAGAAGGTCTGCGGCGACGGGCTCACCCCGCGCGCCGTGCGGCAGCTCATCCGGATGGGCGTGGACACCTCGCCCGAGGCCGGCTGGCTGCACAACAAGGGCCTGCGGGTGATCGGCGGCGGGGTACGCCTCGAACTGGACTGGCCCGATCTGGCCAGCTTCCCCAACTACGGCCTGGTCCGCACCCGGCTCGACTTCGACGACCTGCTCGCCCAGCGTGCCGTCTCGGCCGGGGCGAAGCTGCGGACCAGCGTGAACGTCACCGGCCCGGTGCTCGACGCCGACGACCGGGTGATCGGCGTGCAGGCCGAGGTCGGCCCGGAGAAGGAGCCGGCAGCCTTCCACGCCCCGCTGGTGGTCGCCGCGGACGGCGTCTCCGGCCGCTTCCCGCTCGCCCTCGGGCTGGCCAAGCGGGAGGACCGGCCGATCGGGGTGGCCGTCCGCCGCTACTACCGCTCGCCCGCGAAGCACGACGACGACTACCTGGAGTCGTGGCTGGAGCTGCGCAGCAAGGACAGCGGCGACAACCTGCTCCCCGGGTACGGCTGGATCTTCGGCCTGGGCGACGGGCGGGTCAACGTCGGCCTCGGCGTGCTGAACTCCTCCTCCGCCTTCGGCAAGACCAACTACCGGCGGCTGCTCACCGACTGGCTGGCCAACACCCCCGAGGACTGGGGGATGACCGACGAGGCGAACGCGGAGGGGCCGATCCTCGGCGCCGCGCTGCCGATGGGCTTCAACCGGGTTCCGCACTACGCCCGCGGGGTCATGCTGGTCGGTGACTCCGGCGGCATGGTCAACCCGTTCAACGGCGAGGGCATCGCGTACGCGATGGAGTCCGGCGAGCTGGCCGCCGAGGTCGCGGTCCAGGCGCTCGCCCGGCCGGCCGGCGCGGAGCGGGAGCGGGCCCTGATGGCGTACCCGCTGGAGCTGAAGGCCCGCTTCGGCGGCTACTACCGGCTCGGCGGGATCTTCGTGAAGCTGATCGGCCGTCCGGAGATCATGCGGATGGCCACCAGGCACGGCATGCCGCACCCGACGCTGATGCGCTTCGTGCTCAAGCTGCTGGCGAACCTCACCGACCCGCGCGGCGGCGACTCGATGGACCGGGTCATCAACGCGATGACGAAGGTGGCACCAGCCGTCTAGACCGTCACGTCCGGGGTCGGCGACGGGCCCGGACGCGGACAAAGATCGACCCCCGCTGGCGGCCGTCAGAGGGGACGTGAATAGTGTGATTTTCGTCAAGCACCAGGGGCAGGGGAAGGACGAGCAGGAGAAAAGATGTCGCTCTCGCCTTACGCACCGATCATCGGGCTGTTCGCCCTCGCCGCGGGGTTCTCGCTGTTCTCCGTGGCCGCCGCCCGCTTCGCCGGTCCCCGGCGCTTCAACAAGGCCAAGCTCGAGGCGTACGAGTGCGGCATCGAGCCGAGCCCGCAGCCGGTCGGCGGCGGCCGGTTCCCGGTCAAGTTCTACCTGACGGCGATGCTCTTCATCGTCTTCGACATCGAGATCATCTTCCTCTACCCCTGGGCGGTCTCCTTCGACGCCCTGCCGATTTTCGGCTTCGTGGAGATGGTCATGTTCATCGTCGCGGTCTTCGTCGCCTACGCCTACGTCTGGCGGCGCGGCGGCCTGGACTGGGACTGAGGGAGGCACGGCAGATGGGTATCGAGGAGAAGCTTCCCGCCGGCGTACTGCTCACCTCCGTGGAGAAGCTGGTCAACTGGTCGCGGAAGTCGTCCGTCTGGGGCGCCACCTTCGGCCTGGCCTGCTGCGCCATCGAGATGATGGCGGCCGGTGGTCCGCACTACGACATGGGTCGCTGGGGCATGGAGGTCTTCCGTGCCTCGCCCCGGCAGGCGGACCTGATGATCGTCGCCGGCCGGGTGAGCCAGAAGATGGCCCCGGTGCTGCGGCAGATCTACGACCAGATGGCCGAGCCCCGCTGGGTGCTCTCCATGGGCGTCTGCGCGAGCAGCGGTGGCATGTTCAACAACTACGCCATCGTCCAGGGCGTCGACCACGTGGTGCCGGTCGACATGTACCTCCCGGGCTGCCCGCCCCGGCCGGAGATGCTCATCGACGCGATCCTCAAGCTCCGCGAGAAGATCATGTACGAGCCGCTGGGCGCGAACGGCCGCAAGATGCTGGAGGCCCGCAAGGAGCGCGGTGACGTGCCCGTCGTGCCGTACGGCTCGATGCCGTCGTCGTACCGCAACGACAAGGCCCGGCGTGCCGAATGGACGAAGGCGGTCCGCGAAGGGCGCGAGGAGCAGCTGCGGATCGAGAACTGGATGAACGCTCAGAACCACCTCCACCCGCACGAGGGCGTGAAGAAGTGACCGCACCAGACAACAAGGCGAACGGCGGCGTGCCGGTGCCGACCACGCCGGCCGGCGCCACCAGCGGTGCCCCGGCCGAGTTCCCGCCGGCCAGCCCGGCGGGGCGCGGCATGTTCGGCATGCACGGCACCGGCGACGTCTCCGGCTACGGCGGCCTGGTCCGCCAGCGCCAGCCGGTCGAGGAGACCCCCCGGCCGTACGGCGGCTACTTCGACGAGGTCCGCGACGCGCTGGAGGAGGCGTACCCCGCCTTCGGCGACGCGATCGAGAAGGTCGTCGTCGACCGCGGCGAGCTGACCCTGCACGTCCGGCCCGAGCGGATCGCCGAGGTCTGCCAGGTGATGCGGGACGACCTGGCGCTCCGCTTCGAGCTCTGCTCCTCGGTGTCCGGGGTGGACTACCTGGGCGCGGACGAGCGCCGGCTGCACGTCGTCTACCAGCTCACCTCGATGACCTACCGGCGCCGGGTCCGGCTGGAGGCCGCGGTCTCCGTCGAGGACCCGCACCTGCCGAGCGTCACCGCCGTCTACCCGACCGCCGACTGGCAGGAGCGGGAGGCGTACGACATGTTCGGCATCGTCTTCGACGGCCACCCCAACCTGACCCGGATCCTCATGCCGGACGACTGGGAGGGGCACCCGCAGCGCAAGGACTACCCGCTCGGCGGCATCCCCGTCGAGTACAAGGGCGCTGAGATTCCGCCGCCGGACCGGAGGAGGTCCTACCAGTGACGACGTCGAACTACGCGACCGAGCGCGAGACCACCGAGGGCAGGGTCTTCACCGTCACCGGTGGGGACTGGGACCAGGTCGTCTCCGGCACCGACCCGATCAACGACGAGCGGATCGTCGTCAACATGGGTCCGCAGCACCCGTCCACGCACGGTGTGCTCCGGCTGATCCTGGAGCTGGAGGGCGAGACGGTCCGCGAGGCCCGCTCGGTCGTCGGCTACCTGCACACCGGCATCGAGAAGAACCTCGAGTACCGCAACTGGGTACAGGGTTCGACCTTCGTGACCCGGATGGACTACCTCGCCCCGCTGTTCAACGAGACGGCGTACGCGCTGGCGGTGGAGAAGCTGCTCGGCATCACCGACGAGGTGACCGAGCGGGCGAACACCATCCGGGTGCTGATGATGGAGCTGAACCGGATCTCCTCGCACCTGGTTTGGCTGGCCACCACCGGCATGGAGCTGGGCGCGATCTCGATCATGCTGTACGGCTTCCGCGAGCGGGAGCACATCCTCGACATCTTCGAGACCATCACCGGCCTGCGGATGAACCACGCGTACGTCCGGCCGGGCGGCGTGGCGCAGGACGTGCCGGACGACGCGATCGTCAAGATCCGGAACTTCCTCAAGATGATGCCGAAGAAGCTCAAGGAGTACGAGGACCTCCTCTCCGGCCAGCCGATCTGGACCGAGCGGACCAAGGGCGTCGCGGTGCTGGACGTGACCGGCTGCCTGGCGCTCGGCGTCACCGGCCCGGTGCTCCGCTCCGCCGGTCTCGCCTGGGACCTGCGCAAGACCATGCCGTACTGCGGCTATGAGACGTACGAGTTCGACGTGCCGACCCACCCGGACGGCGACGTCTGGGGCCGCTACCTGGTCCGGCTCGCCGAGATCCGGGAGTCGCTGAAGCTGGTCGAGCAGGCCCTCGACCGGTTGAAGCCGGGCCCGGTGATGGTGGCCGACCGCAAGATCGCCTGGCCCGCGCAGCTCGCCATCGGCGTCGACGGCATGGGCAACTCGTTGGAGCACGTCGCCAAGATCATGGGTCAGTCGATGGAGTCGCTGATCCACCACTTCAAGCTCGTCACCGAGGGCTTCCGGGTCCCGCCGGGCCAGGTGTACGTCGGCATCGAGTCGCCCCGCGGCGAGCTGGGCGTGCACGCGGTCTCCGACGGCGGCACCCGGCCCTACCGGGTGCACTACCGGGAGCCGAGCTTCGTCAACCTCCAGGCCCTCCCGGCGATGGCCGAGGGCGGCCTGATCGCCGACGTGATCGCCGGTGGCGCCTCGCTGGACCCCGTGATGGGTGGTTGTGACCGATGACTGTGTTTACCGAAGAGACCCGGGAGCGGGCGCGGGAGATCATCGCCCGGTACCCGGCCGACCGGTCCCGCTCGGCGCTGTTGCCGCTGCTGCACCTGGTCCAGTCCGAGGAGGGCTACGTCTCCCCGGCCGGCGTCGAGTTCTGCGCCGACGTGCTCGGGCTGAACAAGGCCCAGGTCGGCGCGGTGGCCACCTTCTACACCATGTACAAGCGCAAGCCGACCGGTGACTACCTGGTCAGCGTCTGCACCAACACGATGTGCAACGTGCTGGGCGGCCAGGAGGTCTACGACACCCTCGCCGAGCACCTCGGCGTCGGGCACGACGAGACCACCGCCGACGGGAAGATCACCCTGGAGCACGCCGAGTGCCTGGCGGCGTGCGACTACGGCCCGGTGATGACCGTCAACTATGACTTCTTCGACGGCGTCGACCCGCAGGGCGCACTCGGCGTGGTCGAGGAGCTGCGTGCCGGCGGCCGGCCGATGCCGACCCGGGGCGCCCGGCTCTGCACGCTGAAGGAGATGGCGGTGCAGCTCGCCGGCTTCGCCGACGAGCGCGAGGGCGCGGTCGCCGACGGCGGCCCGGGCGAGGCGACCCTGCGCGGCCTGCGCCTGGCCGAGCAGCACGGCATCGCGGTGCCGGGCTTCGACCCGAACACCCCGATCCGGAGCAAGGCCGAGGCCGACCAGGCCGCGGCGAAGGCGAAGGCCGCGGAGGCCGCCAAGCCCGAGCCCGCGAAGGCCGCGAACGGCGCCAGGCCCACCACGGGTACGGCCGGTAACGCGGGCACCGGCGAGCCGGCTCCCGCCGCCGCGGTGACAGGCAGCACCGCCCCGGACGTGAAGGCGCCGGACGGCAAGTCGCCGCAGGTGCGTACCGCCGAGACCCGGCAGCCGGACGCGCGGACCGCCGTGCCGGACGCTCCCGGCACCAAGGTCCCGGCGGAGACCACGCCGCCGGCGCCGCGCGACGCGCAGAAGGCGGCGGCCGCCGGCGCGGCAGCCAACCCGCCGGCCGGCGACGGCAAGCCCGCCGGCGACGAAGCGGGTGCGCAGGAGCGCAACCTCAAGGAAGCGGAGGCACAGAAGTGACGCCTCGACGGGAGACGCTGGCCAAGCTGACGCCGGTGCTGACCAAGCGCTGGCTGTCGCCGGACGCCTGGCGGATCGGCACCTACGAGAAGCTGGACGGCTACGCCGCCCTGCGCAAGGCGCTCAAGGCCCACCCGGACGACCTGATCCAGCTGATCAAGGACTCCGGGCTGCGCGGTCGCGGCGGCGCCGGCTTCCCGACCGGTCTCAAGTGGGGGTTCATCCCGCAGGGCGACGGCAAGCCGCACTACCTGGTGGTCAACGCCGACGAGGGCGAGCCGGGCACCTGCAAGGACCTGCCGCTGATGACGCACGACCCGCACTCGCTGGTCGAGGGCGTGATCATCGCGTCGTACGCGATCCGGGCCAACCGCGCCTACATCTACATCCGGGGCGAGGCGGTGCACGCCGCGCGCCGGCTGCGCAACGCCGTCCAGGAGGCGTACGCCAGGGGCTACCTCGGCCGGAACATCCAGGGCAGCGGGTTCAACCTGGAGCTGGTCGTGCACTCCGGCGCCGGGGCGTACATCTGCGGTGAGGAGACCGCGCTGCTGGACTCGCTGGAGGGCTTCCGGGGCCAGCCCCGGCTCCGCCCGCCGTTCCCGGCGACCCACGGCCTGTACGCCAGCCCGACCGTGGTCAACAACGTCGGCACCATCGCCAGCGTGCCGTACATCGTGCTGGGCGGCGCGGACTGGTGGAAGACCATGGGCACGGAGAAGTCCTCCGGGCCGATGATCTACTCGCTGTCGGGCCGGATCGCCAACCCCGGGCAGTACGAGTGCTCGATGGGGATCACGCTGCGTGAGCTGATCGAGCTGGCCGGCGGCATGCAGCCCGGGCACGAGCTGAAGTTCTGGACCCCGGGCGGGTCGTCGACGCCGCTGCTCACCGCCGAGCACCTGGACGTCCCGCTGGACTTCGAGGGGGTGGCGGCGGCCGGCTCGATCCTGGGCACCACGGCCACCCAGATCTTCTCCGACCAGGACTGCCCGGTGTACGCGACCTACCGGTGGCTGGAGTTCTACCACCACGAGTCGTGCGGCAAGTGCACCCCGTGCCGCGAGGGCAACTACTGGATGGTCCGGGTCTACCGGCGGATCCTCGCCGGCCAGGGCACCCACGAGGACCTGGACACCCTGCTCGACACCTGCGACAACATCCTCGGCCGCTCGTTCTGCGGCCTGGGTGACGGTGCGACCAGCTCGGTGACCTCGTCGCTGAAGTACTTCAAGCAGGACTACCTCGACTACATCGAGGGACGTACCGCGCCGAAGCTCTCCGACAAGCAGCTGGTTGGAGCCCACTGATGACGGACGTAGCAAAGCAGACCGAGACCGTCACCCTCACCATCGACGGCGTCGAGGTCACCGCCCCCAAGGGTGCGCTGCTGATCCGGGTGGCCGAGCAGCTCGGCACCGAGATCCCGCGCTTCTGCGACCACCCGCTGCTGGCCCCGGCCGGCGCCTGCCGGCAGTGCCTGGTGGAGGTGGAGGGCCAGCGCAAGCCGGTCGCCTCCTGCACCCAGACGGTCGCCGACGGCATGGTGGTCCGCACCCAGCTCACCTCCCCGGTCGCGAAGAAGGCCCAGGAGGGGGTGATGGAGCTGCTGCTCCTCAACCACCCCCTGGACTGCCCGATGTGTGACAAGGGCGGCGAGTGCCCGCTGCAGAACCAGGCGATGTCCACCGGCCGGACCGACTCGCGCTTCCACGAGCACAAGCGGGAGTACGAGAAGCCGATGGCGATCAGCACCCAGGTGCTGCTCGACCGCGAGCGCTGCGTGCTCTGCCAGCGCTGCACCCGGTTCTCCGAGGAGATCGCCGGCGACAAGTTCATCGACCTGATGGGCCGGTCGTCCGCCGAGGAGATCAACATCTACCGGGACGACGCGTACGGCGTGGAGTCCGGGGACGACAGCGGTGACGTGCCGTTCAACTCGTACTTCTCCGGGAACACGGTGCAGATCTGCCCGGTGGGCGCGCTGACCGGCGCGCAGTACCGGTTCCGGGCCCGCCCGTTCGACCTGGTCTCCAGCCCCAGCGTCTGCGAGCACTGCTCCGCCGGGTGCGCCCAGCGCACCGACTGGCGGCGCGGCAAGGTGCTGCGCCGGCTGGCCGGCGACGACCCGGCGGTGAACGAGGAGTGGAACTGCGACAAGGGGCGGTGGAGCTTCCAGTACACCCGCGCCTTCGACCGGATCACCACCCCGATGGTCCGCGACGAGCGGACCGGTGAGCTGCGCGAGGCCTCCTGGAGCGAGGCGCTGACCCGCGCCGCCGAGGGGCTGCGCGCCGCCCGGGACGGCGGCCAGGGCACGGCGGTGCTCACCGGCGGCCGGCTGACCGTCGAGGACGCCTACGCGTACGCGAAGTTCGCCCGGGTCGCGCTGAACACCAACGACATCGACTTCCGGGCCCGGCCGGTCTCCCGCGAGGAGGCCGACTTCCTGGCCAGCAACGTCGCCGGGGTCACCGACGTCACCTACGCGGACGTGGAGAACGCGCCCGCGGTGGTGCTGGTCGGCCTGGAGCCGGAGGAGGAGTGCCCGATCCTCTTCCTGCGGCTGCGCAAGGCGTACCTGAAGAAGAAGCTCACGGTCTACGCGATCGCGCCGTTCGCGACCCGCGGCCTGGAGAAGCTCGGGGCCAAGCTGGCCCGGGTGGTGCCGGGCGAGGAGGCCAGCGTGCTCGCCGAGCACGCCACGGTCGCCGAGGCGCTGAGCACGCCGGGCGCCATCCTGATCGTCGGCGAGCGGCTGGGCGCGGTGCCGGGCGGGCTCTCCGCCGCGGCGGGCGTCGCCCGGCGTACCGGGGCGAAGCTGGCCTGGGTGCCGCGGCGCGCGGGTGACCGCGGCGCGGTCGACGCGGGCTGCCTGCCCAACCTGCTCCCCGGCGGCCGCCTGGTCACCGAGCCGGCCGCCCGGGCCGAGCTCGGCGAGGCGTGGGACATCGCGGCCGGGGTGATCCCGAGCCAGGCCGGCCGGGACACCGACGGCATCCTCACCGCCGCCGCGAACAGCCAGCTCGGCGCGCTGGTGGTGGCCGGCGTCGACCCGGCCGACCTGGCCGACCCGCGGCTGGCCGAGCAGGCCCTCGACGCGGTGCCGTTCCTGGTCAGCCTGGAGCTCCGGATGAGCGCGGTGGCCCGCCGGGCCGACGTGGTCTTCCCGGTCGCCCCGGTGGTCGAGAAGGCCGGCAGCTTCCTGGACTGGGAGGGCCGGCTGCGCCCCTTCGAGGCGGTGCTGGAGACCGCCGCGATGACCGACGGCCGGGTGCTCGACGCGCTCGCCGCGCAGCTCGACGTCCGGCTCGGCACCGGCGACGTGATGAGCGTCCGCCGGGAGCTGGGTGCGCTGCCGCCGACCCGGGTGGACCGCCCGGCCGCCCCGTCCGTCGAGCCGGCCACCGTGCCGCAGCCCGGCACGGGCGAGGCGGTGCTGGCCACCTGGCACCAGCTGATCGACCTGGGCAGCCTGACCGACGGCGACGAGCACCTCGCCGGCACCGCCCGCCCGCCGGTGGTCCGGCTGGGCAAGGGCACCGCCGAGGCGATCGGCGTCGCCGACGGTGAGCCGGTGACGGTGGGCACCGACCGCGGTGCGGTCACCCTGCCGGCGGCGATCACCGAGATGCCGGATGGCGTCGTCTGGCTGCCGACCAACTCACCCGGCTCGACCGTGCGGCGCAGCCTCGGCGCGACGTCCGGCACGGTCGTACGGCTCAGCGCGCCCGCCGCGGACGTGGCCGGTCAGCCGGGTCCGCTCCTCAACACCGGGAGTGTCCAGTGAGCGCGAGGAGTGAACGAGCGCAGCGAGTGAGCCCCGCAGGCGCGAACGAAAGGTGGGCGCAGTGAACCTCTACCTCGCGGCGCAGGACCCGACGCTGGCCGACTTCGGCAAGGACCCGTGGTGGCTGGTCCTCGGCAAGATCGTCTTCGCCTTCGTCTTCGGCCTGCTGGCCACGCTGCTCGGCGTCTGGTTCGAGCGCCGGGTCGTCGGCTACATGCAGGTCCGGCCCGGTCCCAACCAGGTCGGCCCGTTCGGCCTGCTGCAGACCCTGGCCGACGGCCTGAAGATGGCCTTCAAGGAGGACATCCTCCCGCGGACGGCCGACAAGGTGGTCTTCTTCTTCGCGCCGACCATCTCGGTGATCTGCGCGGTCACCGCGCTGTCGGTGGTGCCGTTCGGCCCGATGGTCAGCATCTTCGGCCACCACACGCCGCTGCAGGTCACCGACGTGTCGGTGGCGGTGCTGGTGATCCTCGCCTGCTCGTCGATGGGCATCTACGGCATCGTGCTCGGCGGTTGGGCCTCCGGCTCGACTTACCCGCTGCTCGGTGGCCTCCGCTCCAGCGCCCAGATGATCTCGTACGAGGTCGCGATGGGGCTGAGCATCGTGGCGGTGTTCATGACCGCCGGCACGATGTCCACCAGCGGGATCGTCGCCGCCCAGGCGCACGGCACGCGCTTGAGCCTCGGCGGCTGGGAGGTCGCGGCACCCGGCTGGTACGCGATCCTGCTGCTGCCCAGCTTCATCATCTTCTTCATCGCCACCGTCGGTGAGACCAACCGGGCGCCGTTCGACCTGCCCGAGGCGGAGTCGGAGCTGGTCGCGGGCTTCATGACCGAGTACAGCTCGCTGAAGTTCGCGCTCTTCATGCTCTCCGAGTACGTCTCGATGGTGACCATGTCCGCGGTCACCACCACGCTCTTCCTCGGCGGGTGGCGGGCGCCGGCGCCGATCACCACCTTCTGGGCCGGCGCCAACTCCGGTTGGTGGCCGATGCTCTGGTTCTTCGGCAAGGTGCTGATCCTGGTCTTCGTCTTCGTCTGGCTGCGGGGCACGCTGCCCCGGCTCCGCTACGACCAGTTCATGCGCTTCGGCTGGAAGGTCCTGCTCCCGATCAACCTGGTCTGGATCCTGGTCCTGTCCGGGCTGCGCTCGATCGAGGAGTGGCAGGCCCGGGACCGGCTGCTCGCCACCGCGATCGGCGCGGGCGTGCTGCTGCTGGCCACGCTCTTCTGGCCGAGCCGCAAGCGGGAGCCGAAGCCGACGCTCCAGGAACAGGCCAACGGCCGTCCGCACGGCAGCTTCCCGCTGCCCCCGATGGACCTGCAGGTACCACCGAGCCCGCGCACCAAGCGCGTGGTCGCCGAGCGGGAGCCGGCCAACGTCGCCGCCGGCTCGGACTCCAGGGAGGTGTGACGTGGGCGCGATCACCGGAACGTTCAAGGGATTCGGTGTCACCTTCTCGCACATGTTCAGGAAGGTCGTCACCACCGACTACCCGTTCAAGCCGCCGGTCTCGGCGCCGCGCTACCACGGGCGGCACATCCTGAACCGGCACCCGGACGGGCTGGAGAAGTGCATCGGCTGCGAGCTGTGCGCCTGGGCCTGCCCGGCGGACGCGATCTACGTGGAGGGTGGCGACAACACCGAGGAGCAGCGCTTCTCCCCGGGTGAGCGGTACGCCAGCGTCTACCAGATCAACTACGCCCGGTGCATCTTCTGCGGGCTCTGCATCGAGGCCTGCCCGACCCGTTCGCTCACCATGAGCAACGAGTACGAGCTGGCCCGGGACAACCGGCAGGACCTGATCTTCACGAAGGAGCAGCTGCTCGCGCCGCTGCTGCCGGGGATGGAGCAGCCGCCGCACCCGATGCGACTGGGCGACAGCGAGAAGGACTACTACATCGGTTCGCTGACCAACCCGGGCACCTCGGCCGGCGCCGAGCACTCGCCGATGGGCCCCGGCCGGTACCACGTGGAGGAGCACCCGGGCGTGACCTTCCCCGGCGCCGAGCAGGCGGCCCAGCGGGCAGCGGCAGGCAAGGGAGACGGCGCATGATCACGCAGACGGTGCTCGCCGAGGCGACCTCGGTCTCCGGCGGCGAGGCGGTGACCTTCTGGATCCTGGCCCCGCTGGCGCTGATCGGCGCGATCGGCATGGTCTGGGCCCGCAACGCGGTGCACTCCGCGCTCTGGCTGGTGCTGACCATGCTCTGCCTGGGCGTCTTCTACGTGCTTCAGGCGGGCCCGTTCATCGGCATGGTGCAGATCATCGTCTACACCGGCGCGATCATGATGCTCTTCCTGTTCGTGCTGATGCTGGTCGGCCGGGACGCCTCGGACTCACTGATCGAGACGCTGCGCGGGCAGCGGACCGCCGCGGTGGTGCTCGGACTCGGCTTCGCCGGCCTGGTCGGCAGCGGCCTCTACCGGGCCCTCCACGGCGTCCGTGCGGTCGGCCTGGAACAGGCCAACGCCGAGGGCAACGTGCAGGGCATCGCCCGGCTGCTCTTCACCAAGTACGTCTTCGCCTTCGAGCTGACCTCGGCGCTGCTGATCACGGCGGCCGTCGGCGCGATGGTGCTGGCGCACGTGGAGCGGCGCAAGGAGGACAAGATGGACCAGGTCGCCACCATGAAGGCCCGGTTCCGCCCCGGCAACTACCCCGGCCCGAAGCCCGGCCCGGGCGTCTTCGCCACCTCCTCCTCGGTGGCCACCCCGGCCCGCCTGCCCGACGGCCGGCTGACCGAGCGCAGCACCCCGGACATCCTGCCGGTCCGTGAGCTGACCGCCGAGGAGACCTCGCTGAAGGGGACGGACAAGAAGTGAGCGCGAGGAGTGAACGAGCGAAGCGAGTGAGCCCCGCAGTCGCGAACGAAAGGCAGGCACAGCGTGACGCCTGATTACTATCTGATCCTCGCCGCGGTGCTGTTCACCATCGGCGCCGTCGGGGTGCTGGTCCGGCGCAACGCCATCGTGCTGTTCATGTGCGTGGAGCTGATGCTCAACGCGGCCAACCTGACGCTGGTCACCTTCAGCCGGATCAACGGTGACCTGAACGGCCAGATCATGGCGTTCTTCGTGATGGTGGTGGCGGCGGCCGAGGTCGTGGTCGGGCTCGCGATCATCATGTCGATCTTCCGGACTCGACGCTCGACGAGCGTCGACGACGCCAACCTGCTCAAGTACTAAGGGGCAAGCAAGTGGAAGAGACTGTGCGGTACGCAGAGGCCACGGGCTTGCTGGGCAGCGTCTGGCTGCTGGTGGCGATCCCGCTGGTCAGCGCGGCGATCCTGCTGCTGCTCGGCCGGCGGGCCGACCGCTGGGGGCACTGGCTGGGGGTGGCCGCCATCGGCGCCGCCTTCGTGCTCGGCCTGACCTACTTCTTCCAGCTGCGCGGCCTGGAGAACAAGTCGGTCGAGCAGAGCCTCTGGCAGTTCATCTCGGTCGGCGACTTCAAGGTGGACTTCGGCCTGCTCTTCGACCCGCTGGCCGCGGTCTTCGTGCTGCTGATCACCGGGGTGGGCTTCCTGATCCACCTCTACGCGGTCGAGTACATGGCGCACGACGAGGGCCGCCGGCGGTTCTTCGCGTACTTCAACCTCTTCGTCGCCGCGATGCTCCTGCTGGTGCTCGGCAACAACTACGTGATGCTCTACTTCGGCTGGGAGGGCGTCGGCCTGGCGTCGTACCTGCTGATCTCCTTCTGGTACGGGCGGCCGAGCGCGGCCACCGCGGGCAAGAAGGCGTTCCTGATGAACCGGGTCGGCGACGCCGGCCTGGCCATCGGCATCTTCGTCATGTTCGCCACCCTCGGCACCACCCAGTACGACGAGGTCTTCAACGGCGTGGGCGCGCTGACCGGTACCACGGTGCTGGTGCTCGGCCTGCTGCTGCTGCTCGGCGCGGCCGGCAAGTCCGGCCAGTTCCCGCTCCAGGCGTGGCTGCCGGACGCGATGGAGGGCCCGACCCCGGTGTCGGCGCTCATCCACGCCGCCACCATGGTCACCGCGGGCGTCTACCTGATCGCCCGCTCCAACCCGATCTTCTCGGCCAACGCCACTCTCCAGCTCGTGGTGGTCAGCGTCGGCGCGCTGACCCTGCTGCTCGGCTGCGTCATCGGCGCGGCCAAGGACGACATCAAGCGGGTGCTGGCCTGGTCGACGGTGAGCCAGATCGGCTACATGTTCCTCGGCGTGGGGCTCGGCGGCGCGGCGTACGCGCTGGCCATCGTGCACCTGCTGGCGCACGGCTTCTTCAAGGCCAACATGTTCCTCGGCGCCGGCTCGGTCATGCACGGAATGAACGACCAGGTGGACATCCGCCGCTTCGGCGACCTGTCGAAGTACATGAAGGTCACCTGGCTGACCTTCATGATGGGCTGGCTCGCCATCATCGGCATGTTCCCGTTCTCCGGCTTCTTCTCCAAGGAGCCGATCATCGTGGCCGCGTTCGAGCGGGAGGGCTGGACCGCCTGGCTCTTCGGCGGCGCCGCGCTGATCGGCGCGGGGCTCACCGCCTTCTACATGACCCGGCTCTTCGTGCTCACCTTCCACGGGCCGAAGCGGTGGACCGAGGACATCGAGCACCCGCACGAGTCGCCGAAGCTGATGACCGTCCCGCTGATCCTGCTGGCGATCGGCTCGGTCGCCGCGGGCGCGCTGATGGCCAGCTCGGTTCCGGACTGGCTGGAGGCGACCGCCGGGCTGGGCGGCCAGGAGAAGGGGCACGAGGCGGTCCTCGCGCACTGGCTGATCACCGCGCTCTCGCTGCTGGTCACCGTGCTCGGCGCCGGGCTCGCCTGGGCGCTGTTCCGCAACGGCACGGCCACCGAGCCGCAGCCGGCCGGCGTGCTGGTCACCGCCGCCCGCCGCAACCTCTACACCGACGCCGTCAACGAGGCGGTCTTCGAGAAGCCGGGCATCTTCCTCACCCGCGCGCTGGTCTTCCTCGACAACCGGGGCGTCGACGGGCTGGTGAACGGCCTCGCCGCCGCGGTGGGCGGTGGCTCGGGCCGGCTCCGGCGGCTGCAGACCGGTTTCGTGCGGTCGTACGCGACCTCGATCCTGACCGGCGCGCTGCTCGTGGTGGCGGCGTTCCTGGCAGTGCAGGCGGGGTGGCTGGCGTGATCGACCTCTTCCCGGCCGCCCCCGCCGGCGGGCCACGCAGTCACGACGGAGGTAAGGCCGAATAATGTCCAACTTCCCGTTCCTCTCGGTGCTGACCGTGGCACCGCTGGTCGGCGCCCTGATCGTGGCCCTGCTGCCGCGCCGCTCGCCCGAGCTGGCCAAGCAGGTGGCGTTCGGCTGGTCGCTGCTGGTGCTGGTGCTGTCGGTGATCATGTGGATCACCTTCCAGGCCGACGGTGACCGGTTCCAGTTCCGCGAGTCGTACGCCTGGATCCCGAACTGGGGCGTCAACTTCACCTTCGCCGCCGACGGCATCGCGCTGGTCATGCTGATGCTGATCGCGATCCTGGTGCCGCTGGTGATCCTGGCGTCCTGGCACGACGCCGAGTCGTCCAAGCGGTCCGTGCCGGTCTACTTCGCCCTGCTGCTCGTCCTCGAGTGCACGATGATCGGCGTCTTCGCCGCCGCCGACGTCTTCCTGTTCTACGTGTTCTTCGAGGTCATGCTCGTCCCGATGTACTTCCTCATCGGCAGCTACGGCGGCCACCAGCGGCAGTACGCGGCGGTGAAGTTCTTCCTCTACTCGCTCGTCGGCGGTCTGTTCATGCTCGCCGCGGTGATCGGCCTCTGGGTGGTCGGCGGGAAGACCTTCGACTGGCAGGCGCTGAGCCAGGTGGACATCTCCACCGGCACCGCCCGCTGGCTCTTCCTCGGCTTCTTCCTCGCGTTCGCGATCAAGGCGCCGTTCTTCCCGTTCCACACCTGGCTGCCGGACGCCGGTGGCGCGGCCCCGGCCGGCGCGGCGGCGCTGCTGGTCGGCGTGCTGGACAAGGTCGGCACCTTCGGCATCCTGCGGTACTGCCTGCCGCTCTTCCCCGAGGCGTCCCGGTGGTTCGCCCCGTGGGCGCTGGCGCTGGGCCTGATCGGCATCATCTACGCCGCGCTGCTGGCGGTCGGTCAGAACGACCTGAAGCGGCTGGTGTCGTACACCTCGATTGCGCACTTCGGCTTCATCGGGGTGGGCATCTTCGCCTTCACCACCCAGGCGGGCACCGGCGCGGTGCTCTACATGCTCAACCACGGCCTCGCCACCGGCCTGCTCTTCCTGGTGGTGGGCATGCTGATCGCGCGTCGCGGCTCGGCCCTGATCAGCGACTTCGGCGGCGCGGGCAAGCTCGTCCCGCTGCTGGCCGGGGTGCTCTTCTTCGCCGGTCTCGCCTCGCTGGCGCTGCCCGGCACCGCGCCGTTCGTCTCCGAGTTCCTGGTGCTGATCGGCACGTTCACCACCAACAAGCCGGTCGCGGTGATCGCCACCGTCGGCATCATCCTGGCGGCGGCGTACGTGCTGTGGATGGTGCAGCGCACCACCCAGGGCACCCTCAACCCGGCTCTCACCGAGGTCGACGGCATGCGCCGGGACCTCAGCCTGCGCGAGAAGGTCGTGGTCGCCCCGCTGATCGCGCTGATCGTGCTGCTCGGCTTCTACCCCAAGCCGGTCACCGATGTCATCAACCCCGCCGTCCGGGCGACCATGCAGGACGTCGGCAAGACCGATCCCGCCCCTGAGGTCGGCAGCGTCCAGGAGGCCGCGAAGTGACCGAGCTCAAGTTGCCGTCGATCGACTACGCGGCGCTCGCTCCGATCCTGATCATGCTGGGCGCCGCCCTGGTCGGCGTCCTGGTCGAGGCGTTCGTGCCCCGGCGCCTGCGCAACGGGGTGCAGCTCGCGCTCGCCCTGGTGGCGGTGCTCGGCGCCCTCACCATGGTCATCTTCAACTCCGACGACCGGCTGCTCACCGCCGGCCAGGCGATCGCGGTGGACGGGCCGACGCTCTTCCTCCAGGGCGCGATCCTGATCCTCGCCGCGATGGCGCTGCTGCTCATCGGCGAGCGCTCGGTCGAGCGGGGCGGGGCGTTCGTCGCCCACGCCGCGGTCACCGCCGAGTCGCCCGACGACCGGCGGCAGGCCGACGGCGTCGGCGGGACAACAGAGGTGTACCCGCTGGTCACCTTCGCGATCGGCGGCATGCTGATCTTCGTGGCGGCGAACGACCTGCTGACGATGTTCATCGCGCTCGAGGTCTTCTCGCTGCCGCTCTACCTGCTCTGCGCGCTGGCCCGTCGCCGGCGGCTGCTCAGCCAGGAGGCGGCGATGAAGTACTTCATGCTCGGCGCCTACGCCTCCGCGTTCTTCCTCTTCGGCGTGGCGCTGATCTACGGCTTCACCTCCGGCATCCCGGGCCGGGTGGCCGGGGTCGACTTCGCCACCGTGCATGCCGCGGTCACCGACTCCCCGGCCAGCCCGGTGCTGCTCTTCGCCGGCATGGCGCTGCTCGCCATCGGCCTGCTCTTCAAGGCGGCCGCCGCGCCGTTCCACGTCTGGACGCCCGACGTCTACCAGGGCGCCCCGACGCCGGTCACCGGGTTCATGGCTGCCTGCACGAAGGTCGCCGCGTTCGGCGCCCTGCTCCGGGTCTTCCACGTCGCGTTCTCCGGGGCCGCCTGGGACTTCACCCCGGTCCTCGGCGCGGTGGCGGTGCTGACCATGCTGGTCGGCGCGGTGCTGGCGGTCACCCAGACCGACATCAAGCGGCTGCTGGCGTACTCGTCGATCGCGAACGCCGGCTACCTGCTGGTGGGCGTGCTGGCGCCCAGCCGGGACGGGCTCTCCGGCACGATGTTCTACCTGGTCGCGTACGGCTTCTCGGTGCTCGCCGCGTTCGCCGTGGTGACCCTGGTCCGGGACGCGGACGGGGAGGCCACCCACCTGTCCCGCTGGGCCGGGCTGGGCCGGCGGTCGCCGTTCTTCGCGGCGATCTTCACCTTCATCCTGCTCGCCTTCGCCGGTATCCCGCTGACCAGCGGCTTCACCAGCAAGTTCGCCGTCTTCGCCCCGGCGCTGGACGCCAACCAGGCCTGGCTGGTGATCGCCGGCGTGCTGACCAGCATGGTGCTGGCCTTCCCGTATTTGCGGGTCGTGGTGATGATGTGGCTCTCCGAGCCGGGCGACGCCACCCCGACGGTGACCGTGCCGGGCGCGCTCACCTCGGCGGCCCTGGTGATCGGCGTGCTGGCCACCCTGGTCCTGGGGGTCGCCCCGGCGCCGCTGCTCGACCTGGCCAACGGTGCCGCCGAATTCGTGCGATGACCGAGGCCGTTCCACCGGGGGCCGGTACGCGTCGCGTACCGGCCCCCGGTCCGTATCCCCCTGTCCGGGGGCAGGTCGAGCGGGTGTGGCATGGTTGAAGACGTGGTGATTCCGGCTGGCGAGCGTTCAGGTGCCACCGGCTCCGGCGGTCGTCGGGGTCCGGAGGGCACGGGTCAGTTCGGCGCGCTCGGCCTGCACCTCGCCGATCCCCGCGTCGAGGCCTCCGTGCTGGGCCTGCTGGAGGACGTCGAGGGTGAGCTGCGGGCCAGCGTGGCCAGCGCCGACCCGCTCGTCACCGAGGCCGCGCGGCACCTGATGGAGGCTGGCGGGAAGCGGTTCCGCCCGCTGCTGGTGGCGTTGGGCGCGCAGTTTGGCGATCCGACCGAGCCGCAGGTCGTCCCGGCCGCCGTGGTGATGGAGCTCACGCACCTGGCGACGCTTTACCACGACGACGTGATGGACGAGGCGGCCGTGCGTCGCGGTGCCCCGAGCGCCAACTCGCGCTGGGCCAACTCGGTGGCCATCCTGGTCGGCGACTACCTCTTCGCCCGCGCCGCCGACCTGGCGGCCGATCTGGGCCCCGAGGCGGTCCGCCTCCAGGCGCGCACCTTCGCCCGGTTGGTGCACGGGCAGATCGCCGAGACCGTCGGCCCCCGGGACGGCGAGGACCCGGTCGCCCACTACCTGAACGTCATCGCCGGGAAGACCGGTTCGCTGATCGCCACCTCGGCCCGCTTCGGCGGCCTGTTCGGCGGCGCGTCCCCGGAGCACACCGAGGCGCTGGCCGGGTACGGCGAGATCATCGGGGTGGCCTTCCAGCTCTCCGACGACCTGCTCGACATCGCCTCCGAGTCGACCCAGTCCGGCAAGACGCCCGGCACCGACCTGCGCGAGGGCGTACCGACCCTGCCGGTGCTCTACGCGCTCGCCGCGGACGACTCCGACGCCGCCTCCGTCCGGCTCCGGGAGATCCTGGCCACCGGCCCGCTGGTCGACGACGCGCTGCACGCCGAGGCGCTCGGCCTGCTCCGCGAGTCCCCGGCGCTCAAGCGCGCGCGGGAGACCGTCCGCAGCTACGCCGAGGACGCCCGGGCCCAGCTCGCCCCCCTTCCCGGAGGCCCGGCCCGCCGCGCCCTCGAGTCCCTCTGCGACTACATCGCCGACCGCACCAGCTGACCCACCCGGTCCCCGGCCCCGCGCCGGCCCCCCCGCACTCCCGCGTTGACCATGAAGTTGTTGCCGCGACACGCCGTGTCGGAGGGCAACAACTTCATGGTCAACGGGACCCTGTCGGGCCTTGGTGGGGCGTCAGGGGTGGGTCAGGAGGCGGCTGCCGGTGAGCATGAGGGTGGCGGCGACGAGCATCGACGCCGCCGCGACGGCCCACATGACGGGGTAGCCGAGGTGGGCGGCGACGGCGCCGAGGGCGAGCGGGCCGAGGCAGCCGCCGGCGTACACCCCGGTCTGGGTGATCGAGGTGGCCGCGGCCGGGGCCTGCGGGTGCAGCCTGACCACCGCGAAGTTCATCAGCCCGGGCCAGGCCCAGCCGAGGCCGAAGCCCAGCACCACGCCGGCGACCAGCGCCGCCGGGCCGGCCAGCGCGAGCAGGCCCAGCCCGCCGGCGCCGACCACCAGCATCCCGGCGATGACCGCGACGTGGCCGCCCTCCCGGCGGTCGGCGAGCCAGCCTGCGCCCACCCGGGCCGCCACGCAGACGGCGCTGCCCAGGGTCAGGGTGAGGCCGGCCAGGCCGGGCGACAGCCCGCGGCCGACCGAGGAGTCCACCACGAAGGTGCCCAGGGCGTTGGCCGCCGCCGCGGCCAGCGTCGCCGCCACCCCGACCACCACCAGCGCCCACGTCGCCCGGCCGGCGCGGCCGGCGGCGGCCCGCGCGGTCCGGTCGCCCTCCTGCGGGGGTACGGCCGGCAGCGCGGCGAGCGCGGCCCCGGCCGCCGCCACGAACGCCCAGCGCCAGCCGGCGGTCAGCGCGATGGTGGGCACCGCCGCGCCGGCCAGCAGCGTGGAGACCGGGATCGCGGCCTGCTTCACGCCGAACGACAGCCCCTGCCGGTGCACCGGGACGTGCCGGGCCAGCGCGGCGTTGCTGGCGAGCTGGCCGAGGGCGTTCGCGGCGGCGCTGAGCCCGAGCAGGGCGACCAGCACCGGGTACGACCGCACCAGCGTCGCCACCGCCAGCAGCGAGCCGGCGGAGAGCAGGATGCCGGCGCGGGCGACCACGGCCGGGCCGTACCGCTCGACCAGCGCCCCGGAGGGGACGGAGGCGAGCGCGCTGATCCCGAAGTAGACCGAGACGGCGAGGCCCAGCCCGGCGGGGGAGAAGTGGAGGTCGTGGCCCATCTGCACGGCGAGGCCGCCGACCAGGAAGACGGGCAGCACGCAGGCGATGGTGGTGGCGATGGCGCCCGCGCTGGCCCGGACGGTCCGCCGCGGCGCGGGAGGCGCTGGGTCGAGAACGGTGTCGGTCATGGTCAGGCAAACCTACGCCGATCACGTTTTGGCAGCGGATCGTGTCTGTCGGTGCACGGGCTGTGCCCGGTGATCTGGCATCCTCGATCCGAACAGGCATTTCGCACTCGGCCTGTTTTTCATATGGTGTAAGTCCCCGGCGGCGGAGGTGGTTGTGCGCGACCCCTTGGCGGAACCTTCGGACCTGATCCGAAGCGTGTCCCGCGCGCTTCGAGTGCTCGAGTCGGTCGGCCGTGCGCCGAGGGGCCTGACCGTCAAGCAGATCGCCCGCCGCTGCGAGCTGACCGTGGCCACCACCTACCACCTGGTGCGCACCCTGGCGTACGAGGGCTACGTGATCCGCCGCGAGGACGGGACGTACATCGTGGGTCTGGAGGTGGCCGACCGCTACCGCGAGCTGGTGACCGCGTTCCGCGGGCCGCCGGCCGTCGGTGAGTCGCTCCGCCGGGCGGCCGCCGACACCGGGTACAGCCACTACCTCGGGCGCTTCGTGGGCGGCCAGGTGGCCGTCACGGCGGTCGCCGAGGGGCTGCGCACGCCGTACCTGGAGGACCTGGTGCCCGGCTTCGACGAGGGCGCGCACGCCACCGCGCTCGGCAAGAGCCTGCTCGCCACCCTCACCGCCGAGCAGCGCTTCCGCTACCTGCGCGAGTACGGCATGCGCCCGTTCACCAGCGCCACTTTGACCAGCATCGAGGCGTTCGAGGCCGACCTGGCCGCCGGTGACCGGCGCGGCATGCAGCTGGAGCTCGGGCAGTTCCGGCAGGGCGTGGCCTGCGCCGCCGTGCTGGTCACCCCGGACAAGGACATCGAGCGCCGGGTGGTGCTGGCCTGCGCGCTGCCGGCCAGCGAGATGATGACCTCCGCCCGGGTGGTCCGGGCCAAGCTGCTCACCGTCGCCCGGGCCGTCGCCGACGGCATCGCCGCGGAGAGCTGACCGCCGAAGGGCCCCGTCCCTGGCGGGGAGCGGGGCCCTTCGGGCGGCGGTCCAGCGCCGGACCGCCACGGGGAAGGTCAGCTGCCGATCGGCCCGCCGTCGAGGCGCCAGGTGACCACCACGCCGGGCTTGGCGAAGTCGCCGTCGGGCCAGGTGGACGCCGGCTTCTCCACCGACGCGCCGGTGATCTCACCGGGGTGCTGCACGGCCACGAAGACCGAACGGTTGTCCTTGGTGATGAACGGGCCGCAGGTCTCGGCGCCGAGCGGCACGGTGAGGAACTGCTTCAGGTGCCCCCGCTCGGGACCCTCGACGGCGGTGGCGAAGAGGCCGTCGTTGCTGCCCAGCGCGTTGCCGTCGGTGGAGATCCAGAGGTTGCCGGTGGCGTCGAAGGCGACGTTGTCCGGGCA